>NZ_BCTO01000136.1 GCF_001571325.1 Delftia tsuruhatensis NBRC 16741 | reverse complement strand
CGCATTCGCTGGCCACGCCCGGGCCCATGACTTCGGACAGGCCGTAGATGTCCACGGCATCCAGCCCCGCCTTGCCCTCGATCTCGCGGCGCATGGCCTCGGTCCAGGGCTCGGCGCCGAAGATGCCGATCCGCAAAGAGCTCTCGCGCGGGTCCATCCCCTGGCGCTGCATCTCCTCCACGATCACCTGCATGTAGCTGGGCGTGACCATGATGATGTCGGGCCGGAAATCCTGGATCAGCTGCACCTGCTTTTCGGTCTGCCCGCCCGACATGGGCACCACGGTGCAGCCCGCGCGCTCTGCTCCGTAGTGCGCGCCCAGCCCGCCCGTGAACAGGCCATAGCCATAAGCCACATGCACCATGTCGCCGGGCCGCCCGCCCGCCGCGCGGATGGAGCGCGCCACCAGGTTCGCCCAGTTGTCGATGTCATTCAACGTGTAGCCCACCACCGTGGGCTTGCCCGTGGTGCCCGAGGAGGCATGCACGCGCGCCACCTTCTGGCGCGGCACGGCGAACATGCCGAACGGATAGTTCTCGCGCAGGTCCTTCTTGGTGGTGAAGGGAAAGCGGGCCAG
>NZ_BCTO01000135.1 GCF_001571325.1 Delftia tsuruhatensis NBRC 16741 | reverse complement strand
TCATCCTGGGGCTGTAGTCGGTCCCAAGGGTATGGCTGTTCGCCATTTAAAGAGGTACGTGAGCTGGGTTTAAAACGTCGTGAGACAGTTTGGTCCCTATCTTCCGTGGGCGCTGCAGATTTGAGGAAGCCTGCTCCTAGTACGAGAGGACCGGAGTGGACACACCTCTGGTGTATCGGTTGTCACGCCAGTGGCATTGCCGAGTAGCTAAGTGTGGAAGAGATAACCGCTGAAAGCATCTAAGCGGGAAACTCGTTTCAAGATGAGATCTGCCGGGGCCTTGAGCCCCCTGAAGAGTCGTTCAAGACCAGGACGTTGATAGGCTGGGTGTGGAAGCGCAGTAATGCGTTAAGCTAACCAGTACTAATTGCTCGTGAGGCTTGACCCTATAACTTTGATGACGTTGATCATCAAGGTGGTTATGCCAAGTAAGGCGCAGTCAAAATACAAAGCTGATTACAGACTCTATGAATTCGTTGTGTTGCTCGCAAGAGCAGCATGACAACAAGTTATGCCTGATGACCATAGCAAGTTGGTACCACTCCTTCCCATCCCGAACAGGACAGTGAAACGACTTTGCGCCGATGATAGTGCGGGTTCCCGTGTGAAAGTAGGTCATCGTCAGGCTCTTACAG
>NZ_BCTO01000134.1 GCF_001571325.1 Delftia tsuruhatensis NBRC 16741 | reverse complement strand
TCGACCAATGACAAGAAGTACCTGCGCGACCGCTCGGGCAACCGGCGGTTCTGGCCTATCCCGGTGCGCCACGTCATCAAGACCGAGTGGCTGGAGCGCATGCGGGGCCAGCTGATGGCTGAGGCATATGCGCTGTATCAGCAGGGCGGCATTGTCTATACGCCCTCGAAGGAAGAAGAAGATCGGCTTTTCGTTCCCATGCAGGAAAGCCGCCTGCAGGAGTCTGCGGTAGATGGTGAGCTGTTCAAGCTGCTGACCCGGGAAGCCGGCATGAATGCCCAGTTCATCAACGTCAATGCAGAGCGTGTGCCTATCAACGCACTGATCAAGGCCCTTGGCGTGGACATCGGCAAGGCCACGCCGGCGCTCAAGGGTCAGGTTGAGGCCTGGCTTGAAAGCAACGGGTGGGAGTTCAAGGGTAGGCAGCGTGTCAATGGCGCGCTGGAGTCGGGCGTGTACTTCCGCCCTGCGGTCTGGCCGCCCGAGCTGGATGAGGTGGCCGAGGACTGGACCCGGCAAGACGATGCCAGGCCCGAGCCCGAGGAATCGCGTCCTGACGACCTGCCGCCCCTGCCCGCCGGGCTGGGCGATCAGTCCTCCGAGTGGCCTGGTGACTATGAGCCCTTCTGATTTCGTTCGCAACCA
>NZ_BCTO01000133.1 GCF_001571325.1 Delftia tsuruhatensis NBRC 16741 | reverse complement strand
TTGTTGCGAACGAAATCAGAAGGGCTCATAGTCACCAGGCCACGCGGAGGACTGATCGCCCAGCCCGGCAGGCAGGGGCGGCAGGTCGTCAGGACGCGATCCCTCGGGCTCGGGCCTGGCATCGTCTTGCCGGGTCCAGTCCTCGGCCACTGCCTCCAGCTCGGGCGGCCAGACAGCAGGGCGGAAATACACGCCCGACTCCAGCGCTCCATTGACACGCTGCCTGCCCTTGAACTCCCACCCGTTGCTCTCAAGCCAGGCCTCAACCTGGCCCTTGAGCGCCGGCGTGGCCTTGCCGATGTCCACGCCAAGGGCCTTTATCAATGCGTTGATGGGCACACGCTCTGCATGGGCGTTGATGAACTGGGCATTCATCCCGGCTTCCCGGGTCAGCAGCTTGAACAGCTCGCCATCCACCGCAGACTCCTGCAGGCGGCTTTCCTGCATGGGCACGAACAGGCGCTTTTCCTCGTCCTCAGAGGGCGTGTAGACGATTCCGCCCTGCTGATACAGCGCATATGCCTCGGCCATCAGCTGGCCCCGCATGCGCTCAAGCCACTCCGTCTTGATGACGTGGCGCACCGGGATGGGCCAGAACCGCCGATTGCCCGTGCGGTCGCGCAGGTACTTCTTGTCATTGGTCGAG
>NZ_BCTO01000132.1 GCF_001571325.1 Delftia tsuruhatensis NBRC 16741 | reverse complement strand
TGCAGGTCTACGCCTCGCTGATGCCGTCCCTGCGCGGCAACAGCGTGCCCGACGAGGTGGCCTCGCTCTACCATGAGGCGATCCGCGAGGGCGCCAAGGCCGAGCTGCTGGCCACCGAGGGCACGGACTACTACAAGCCCGACCAGGCCGGCGTGGCCCTGGCGTTCTTCCAGCGCGCCATGGATGACGCCACGGCCGACGTGTGGCGCTCCAACACCAGCCGCGGCTCGCGGGGGAGGGCGTCATGGCTTTGACCGTGGCCCAGCTGCTGGACGATGCAGCGCGCGACCTGCAGGACAAGGGGCACATCCGCTGGACCCGCGCGGATCTGCTGGACTGGTTCAACGCCGCGCAGCGTGCCTTTGCCGAGCAGCGGCCCGACCAGATGGCCCAGCCGCGCGACCTGGTGCTGGCCGCCGGGTGGCGGCAGGAGCTGCCGGCCGACGTGCTCACGCTGATCGACATCACCAACAACGCCAACGCCACGCAGCGGCGCATCACCAAGACCGACCTGTGGGTGCTGGACGCCGTGGCCGGCGCCTGGCGCTCTGGCTCCCCGGGCCGGGAGGTGCAGCACTACATGCACGACCTGGGCACGCCGCAGGAATTCCTGGTCTATCCGCCCGTGGCCGCCGGCACCAAGGTGCGCGCCATGGTGGGTGTC
>NZ_BCTO01000131.1 GCF_001571325.1 Delftia tsuruhatensis NBRC 16741 | reverse complement strand
AGCTTGATGGCCGACATCTGCGCCGAGTGCGCGCCCGTCACGAAGTACGGATTGCCGGCCGTGCCCACGAACAGCGTCTGGTCGAACACGGCCATGCCCACGATGGGCCACTCGGTCGTGACCTGGTAGTCCACGGGCCAGGCGTAGGGCACATAGGGCTCGCAGAACGCCACGGTGTTGTCGATGAAGCCGGCCATGATGCCGTTGGGCATGCCCGTGAGCCCGCGCAGGTAGGGGTTGGCGCCCACGCTGGGCTTGTTGTCGCCCTCGTACTGGCCGTCCATGCGGTACGGGGGCGCGGCCCAGGTGAACTGCGGCTGCAGGCTGTCCAGCTCCTCGCCCTTCTTGTCATCGAGGAAGCTGGCCACGGAGATCTGCAGCTCCTGCACCAGTTGCCAGGCCGCCGCTGCGGCCGAGGCGTTGCTGCGGTAGATGCGCCACTTCACGACGTGGCGCGCGGCATGCTGCTCGCCCGTCATGGCCTGGGGCCGCTGGATGGTCACGGTGTCATTCTGGTCCACCTCCAGCATCTCGGAGATGGGCGACGGCTCGGACTCCTCGCCCCAGTCGGTCACAAAGGCCACGACGTAAAAGCGCGAGTCCACCACGCGCTCCACGGTCTTGCCCGCCAGGTCGGCCACGCCGCCCAGCTGGTCCAGCCAGGTGCCGATCACGGCCGTGTCGCCCGTGGCCGCGATGTACTGGCTGGCCAGCTGGGTCTGGATGCTGGACACCAG
>NZ_BCTO01000130.1 GCF_001571325.1 Delftia tsuruhatensis NBRC 16741 | reverse complement strand
TGGGCGACCCCTATTGGCAGCCGCTGTTCAAGGGCTTCGAGCACTCGCGCCAATGGCTCAAGGACAACAAGCCCGACGTGATCTTCCTGGTCTACAACGACCACGCGACCGCGTTCAGCCTGGACTTCATCCCGACGTTTGCCATCGGCACGGCCGCGGAATACCAGCCCGCCGACGAAGGCTGGGGCCCGCGCCCCGTGCCCAAGGTCATCGGCCATCCGGAACTGGCCAGCCACATTGCGCAGTCGGTGATCCAGCAGGACTTCGACCTGACCATCGTCAACAAGATGGACGTGGACCACGGCCTGACCGTGCCGCTGTCGCTGATGTGCGGCGAGCAGGACGCGCGCACGGGCGCCTGGCCCTGCCCGGTGATTCCGTTTGCCGTCAACGTGGTGCAGTACCCCGTGCCGTCGGGCCAGCGCTGCTTCAACCTGGGCCGGGCCATCCGCCGCGCCGTGGAAAGCTTCGACGAAGACCTGAACGTGCAGATCTGGGGCACGGGCGGCATGAGCCACCAGCTGCAGGGCGCGCGTGCGGGCCTGATCAACAAGGAGTGGGACAACCGCTTCCTGGACCTGCTGATCGAGAACCCTGCCGGCCTGGCCAAGATGCCGCATATCGACTACGTGCGCGAGGCCGGCTCCGAAGGCATCGAGCTGGTGATGTGGCTGATCGCGCGCGGCGCCATGGCCGATGTGGATGGCCCCGCGCCGCTGCCCAAGGTCAACCACCGCTTCTACCATGTGCCCGCGTCC
>NZ_BCTO01000129.1 GCF_001571325.1 Delftia tsuruhatensis NBRC 16741 | reverse complement strand
ACGCCCAACCAGCACCTGTTCGGCGGCGATGCCACGGCGGTGGCCAACCTGGATGCCACCGACAAGATGTCGCTGGCCGTGGTGGACCGTGCCCGCGTTCGCGCGGACAGCCAGGGTGGCGGCGCCACCAACATCCCCGTCATGCAGCCCTGCGTGGTCGATGGCGAGGAAGTGTTCGTCATGGTCATGCACACCTTCCAGGAAGACGACCTGCGCAAGGAAACCGGCACGGGCGGCTGGCTGGAGCTGCAAAAGGCCGCGGCCGCTGCTGTGGGCTTCAAGTCGCCGCTGTTCAAGAGCGCGCTGGGCATGTACCGCAACGTGGTGCTGCACTCGCACCGCAACGTGATTCGCCACAACACCCACGGTGCCACGGGCGACCTGGAGACGGCGCGTGCGCTGTTCATGGGTGCGCAGGCCGGCGTGATGGCCTTCGGCTCGCCGGGCACGGGCATGCGCTACGGCTGGCATGAGGAAACCCGCGACAACGGCAACCAGGTCGTGATCACCACGTCGTCCATCTTCGGCGTCAAGAAGTCGGTCTTCGAGATCGAGGGCGAGAAGCAGGACCACGGCGTCTACGGCATCGACACGGCCGCTGCGTCGCGCTGATCCACCCCACCGAATAGAAGGAGTCATTCATGGCTTTCAAGCAACTCAGTGCCGTGGCTGCAGGCCACCAGGCCCCCATCACCCCCGGCGGCTCCGAGCTGGTGCGCTCGCGCTTCGGCCAGCCCCTGGCAGTGGCAGACCACGCAGT
>NZ_BCTO01000128.1 GCF_001571325.1 Delftia tsuruhatensis NBRC 16741 | reverse complement strand
TGGCGCCTGGGGGTGTTCAGGTGGTCCGTGTGGATGGCGTATAGGCGGCCGTTGATTTCTGCCGCAATGGGCATGGGACCACTGGCCGGGGGCTATTCTGTCAACGCTGCGCGGGTAACTTGCTGGCCCAGCATCACACCGCCTCTGCTACGGCTCTTCAGACATTATTAAGCGGCGTTCTTGCTCAAAAATATCCCATGCAAATTGTTCTTGCTCTAAAAGAGAATCAAGAAATCCAGCCTCTTGCCAGGCCTTTGGCGAAATTCCTATAGCAGAGCTCTCATGAATCCATACAGTCCAATTTGTTGGAACAACAGTGCTAATAATCTTAAAGCACTCTGCTTGATAACTACCAAATATAGGACGTCCTCCATTATTCTCAGAAGTTACAATATTAAAACTACGTCGACCATGCGGATCAATAAAAATTGACAAAACCTGATAAACAGAGTTTAGCTTCAACCAAGGCGAGGACAAAACCTCATTTCCCTCAGTGTCGAGCAATTTAATACATTGAACCTTCATTTTAATGCTCCAAAATAATTATTAAATATAGCTTTATAATCCAAGCCATAAAACACTTCACCAGTTCCAGGATTCATATAGAAATGCATTTGATAGTCTCCTGCGAGACTTTGAAATGTTTCTGTGGTGTATTTTCCATAGCCTGCGGGTATAGCTGGGTTACTAAGCTGCCCAGGACCAAGGTTTGGCATTGCCCTTGATCGCGCAAGAGCTTCTTTTGTCAAAGCTCCATTTGGTAGAAATGGAGATCTAGCTGACTCATTTGTGAGTTGCCTTGCCAAGCGTGGAATATTTGCAACATTTGAAGCATCCACTGAAGAG
>NZ_BCTO01000127.1 GCF_001571325.1 Delftia tsuruhatensis NBRC 16741 | reverse complement strand
TTCACCGCAACGGTGGCAAGAGTTGCTACAGGGCTGCGCGCGCCGATGAAGCAGCCTGGGAGCGTGCGCACCGCCCCAAGCCTTGCAAGCTGGCGAGCAATCCAGCCCTGGCGCAGATCGTGGCTGGCAAACTGCAGCATCGATGGTCGCCTGAGCAGATCGCCGGTTGGCTCAAACGGACCTACCCAGAGCAAAGGAGCATGCAGGTGTCCCACGAAGCCATCTATCGCACGCTCTTTGTCCAGACGCGGGGCGCTTTGAAGAAGGAGCTTCTGGAGCATTTGCGGCGCACCAGAGGCATGCGTCGTTCACGGCACTACACGCAAAAGACCAGTATCCATGGCCGAATCGTCGGTGCCGTCCCCATCAGCGAACGTCCGGCCTGTATAGAAGATCGGGCCGTGCCAGGGCATTGGGAAGGAGACTTGCTGTTCGGCGATGCTCATAGCCAGATCGCGACCTTGGTGGAGCGACACACGCGCTATGTGATGCTGGTCAAGCTGGTGGACAAAGACTCGTACACCGTGGCTGCGGCCCTAGCCAGACATGCCAGGAGCCTGCCGCATGAGCTCTACCGCTCCTTGACCTGGGATCGCGGCTCGGAAATGGCGGGGCACAAGCGCTTCACGTTGGCGACCGACATCCAGGTCTACTTCTGCGACCCGCACCATCCATGGCAACGGGGCACCAACGAGAACACGAACGGGTTACTCAGGCAGTACCTTCCCAAAGGCCTGGATCTGTCGGGCTACTCACAGGAGAGCTTGGATGCGATTGCAAGGCAGTTGAACCAGCGTCCCAGGAAGACGCTGGGGTTCAGAACACCTGCTGAAATGTTTGATGAGTGTGTTGCGTTGACCGGTTGAATCCA
>NZ_BCTO01000126.1 GCF_001571325.1 Delftia tsuruhatensis NBRC 16741 | reverse complement strand
TGCATTTCCGTGAATTGCGCGGCCAGGAAAACATCAGCCAGCTCTTCAGCCTCGATGTGGAAATGCTCAGCGAAAGCGAAAGCATCGATCCCAAGGCCCTATTGGGCAAAAACGCCACCATAGAAATAGAAACCCAGGGCGGCGGCAGGCGCTTCATCGACGGCATCGTCACCCGCTTTGGCATGCAGGGCCAGGACCACCGCCACTACGCCTACAAGGCGCGGCTGAGCCCCTGGCTGTGGCTGGCCACGCGCAAGAGCGACTTTCGCATCTTCCAGAACCTCAACGTGCCCGACATCGTCGAGCAGGTATTGGGCGTCTATGGCCATCCAATGCAAAGGAAACTCACGCGCGCCTATCGCAGTTGGGATTACTGCGTGCAATACAACGAAAGCGATTGCGACTTCGTCTCGCGATTGATGGAGCACGAAGGCATCTACTATTTCTTCGAGCACGCATCGGGCCGGCACACCCTGGTGCTGTGCGACGACATCATTGCCTCGCACGGCGCATTGCCCGGTGGCGAATCCATTCCCTTCTATCCCCCGGAAAAAGCCGCCGCGGGCGATCAGGAAAACATCCACGCCTGGCAGCTGGAGCAGGAAATCAAGCCGGGCCGCCATTACATCGACGACTACGACTTCAAAAAGCCCCGGGCCGAACTGTCCCACATGCGCCGCGATCCACCGGGCCATGCGCACGATGGCCATGAAACCTACGAATGGCCGGGCGGCTACACGGAGTACGGCGACGGAGATGCCTACATCCGCGTGCGCCTGAAGCAAGGCCTCACGGGCCACAGCCGGGTGCGGGGCCAGTCCTGCCACCGGGCGCTGGCCACGGGCTACACCTTCAGCCTCTACAACTACCCGCGCGGGGACCAGAACCGGCAGTACCTGATCACGGGCCTGAGCTACCACCT
>NZ_BCTO01000125.1 GCF_001571325.1 Delftia tsuruhatensis NBRC 16741 | reverse complement strand
GGCGGAATGCCCGGGCCCTGGTCGGAGAAGGCGATGCAGATGTCGCCCTGCCCGTCGATGCGGCCCTGCACATCGATGCGCCCGCCGATGGGCGAGAACTTGATGGCATTGGCCAGCACATTGCGCACCACCTGCTGGAAGCGCACGGGGTCGGCCTTGGCGATCAGCGGGGCGTCGTCGAGTTCGAGCCGCAGGTCGATGAGCTTGTGCTGCTGCTGCGGCTCCAGCTCGCGCACGACCGGCCGGATCAGGCTGCGCAGATCCGTGCGCTCCAGGTGGATGGTTCCCACGGCGCTGTCCAGCTTGGCCACA
This sequence comes from Delftia tsuruhatensis NBRC 16741, assembly GCF_001571325.1. Classification (GTDB taxonomy): domain Bacteria; phylum Pseudomonadota; class Gammaproteobacteria; order Burkholderiales; family Burkholderiaceae_C; genus Comamonas; species Comamonas tsuruhatensis. The sequence continues at coordinate 672 of NZ_BCTO01000125.1, read as the reverse complement.
TCGAGCAGGTCATTGACCAGGGCCAGCATGCGCTGGCCCGCCGCATGGATGTCGTTGAACATGTCGGCCATGGCGGGATTGCCGCGCGAGCGCAGGCTTCCCAGCTCGGCAAAGCCCATGATGGACTGCAGCGGGGTGCGCAGCTCATGGCTCATGTTGGCGACGAATTCCGACTTCACGCGGAAGGCCTCCTCGGCCGCGTCGCGGGCCTCGCGCGTGGCATGCTCGGCCGCGCGGAATTCGCTCACATCCACAAAGATGCTGAGCACGCCGGTGGTCTGCCCCTGGGCATCCTTGACCGCCGCCTTGGAGATCTGCACGTCGCGGTAGCTGCCGTCCACGTGGGGCAGCCGGGCCTCCAGCACCATGCGCTGGCCCGAGCGCATCACGACCTGGTTGCTGCGTATCTGCAGCAGGGCATCGTCGCGCGAGTGCAGTCCCTTGATCTCGTGGCCGAGCACGGCATAGCGGCCGCGGCCGAAGAAGTCCTCCCAGGCCTTGTTGACCAGTACCACGCGGTGGTCCGCGTCGGTGACCAGCATGGGCAGGGGCGTGGTCTCGAACAGCAGGTGCTGGAAGGCCAGCTGGGTCTGCAGCTCCTGCTGTGCCTTCCAGCGGGCCGTCACGTCCACGGCGCTGCCCGCGAAGCCCACGAGCCGGCCGTCGCGCAGC
>NZ_BCTO01000124.1 GCF_001571325.1 Delftia tsuruhatensis NBRC 16741 | reverse complement strand
CGGCAAGACCGAGACCGACAAGATAGGCCAGAACTGGCACGTCACGGTCGGCCTGCTCAAGACCCAGACCATAGGCATGGCCTACATGCAGAACGTGGGTGGGATGAAGATGATGAACATCGGCGTCAACTACATGGAAAACATCGGCGTGGCCATGCAGACCCATGTGGGCATGAACCAGAGCCTCACCGTGGGGCAGGAGCGCCAGGTCAAGGTCGGCAGCAAGCAAAGCACCGAAGTGGGCTCGCAGTACTCGCTGACCGTGGGCGGTGGTGGCGGAGGTGGCGGTGGCGCGGGAGGTGGCGCCGGTGGCGGCATGGCCATGAACATCACGGCGCCCGGTGGGGGCGATGGCGGCGGTGGTGGTGGCGCAGGCGGAGGTGGCAAGGCCTCGCAGCTCACCATGGATGGGCAAAGCATCCAGCTCAATGCCGCCAAGATCCGGCTCGAAGCCCAGCAGGAAATCCTGCTGACCTGCGGCAAAAGCACCATCCGCATCACGCCCGGCGACATCCAGATCCTCTCGCCCATGGACCGGCTCAACTGCTGAGGCCCGCATGTCCTGCAGCCCCTGCATTCCCCGCATCTTCCGCATCCGCCGTCCCGTTCTCTCTCACCTCTCCAGGAGCAGCCTCGCATGAGTGGCCAACCCGCAGCCCGCATCACCGACAGCGTCGTCAAGGGCAAGATCGTCACCGGCTCGCGCACCGTGCTCATCGGCAGCCAGGGGGGCCTGGCCTGCTCCGTCTGCCCGGGCGGCATCACCGTCAGCTCCCCCGTCAACCCCCAGCTGGGCGCCAAGGTCCTGCTGGGCGCACAAGACCTGGACTTCGCCCTGCCATCGGCTGCGCTGCCCGTGGCCTGGCAGCGCCAGTACAGCAGCTACGTCAACCCCGAGCACGGCGCGGCCTGCGGCCTGCTGGGCCATGGCTGGCACCTGCTGCAGGAGCTCAGCATCCGCCTGCAGGAAGAGGCCACCTTGCTGCTGGA
>NZ_BCTO01000123.1 GCF_001571325.1 Delftia tsuruhatensis NBRC 16741 | reverse complement strand
GTACAACCTGCACAGGTACTACGATGCCGCGACGGGGCGGTATATGCAGGCGGACCCGATCGGGTTGGAGGGTGGGTGGAATCGGTTTGGGTATGTGAGTGGAAATCCATTGAATTTCATTGATCCCGAAGGATTGGTATTTCTTGACCTAACGACGTTTGAAGGTGCAAAGCACAAAACCACTCTCGATCAAGCTGTGCAGGCAGGTGCGTGGACTAGGCTTGTCACCATGCCGGCAATAGCAGCTGCACTTTCACCTTCGACAGTAGGTTTGGCTGGTTCTGCCTTAACTCCCTCGTGTTCCTCTGCTGCGAACTGGTACATGCTAGGAGCTGAGGCTGATGTTGCGTGGCTTAATCTCAGTCTTCGGGAGAAATTGCTTTATGAAATAGGTCAAAAAACCACGGCATCCTACGCGAAATACTCATCACTAGACCCAGTTGCTCGTGGTGCATCATTAGTTGCAGATATTGGATGGCGGCGGGCATTAACCCCTGAAATTGGAGGAATTGGTTTGGGACTTGGATCAACATTTGGTACGGGACCTACGCCTTTATTTAGATGGTTATTTCCAAGAATTATTGGTGGTGCAGGCTTGTCTTCGACGTTGACAAGTGATGGAGAGCAGTGCAGCTGCCGGAGGTGATTAGATGACGGGATTTACTATTTTCTATGGCTGTTTATATTTGTTTTTTGGAATTTGGATTTATAGAATATTTTCGCCTGCTTGGCCTTGGTGGGGTGCGAGTCTGATGGGGCTGATTTGTGTTGTTGCCTTGCATTTCTCTTTGGCTCTATTTGGGCATCTTTCGATGCTGCATCATCAATCAAAAAAGCGGAAAAAATTGGAGAAAGAAGAAAAATCATCAATTAACCCTGATTGAATCTTTCAAAAAAATCTGTAGCCTACGTCAGCTGCGATAGCCGTGGAGTACTCGAGTTGAATCTCCAACTTGGATACCGCCGCCCTTCGGGAACACGGCCGCTCCTCACCAACCAAG
>NZ_BCTO01000122.1 GCF_001571325.1 Delftia tsuruhatensis NBRC 16741 | reverse complement strand
CAACCACGCCAGCGCCCACGGTACGGCCGCCTTCGCGGATAGCGAAGCGCAGACCTTCTTCCATGGCGATGGGGGCGATCAGCTTGACGGTGATCGACACGTTATCGCCAGGCATCACCATTTCCTTGTCGGCGGGCAGCTCGATGGAGCCGGTCACGTCGGTCGTGCGGAAATAGAACTGGGGACGGTAGTTGTTGAAGAACGGAGTGTGGCGACCACCTTCGTCCTTGGACAGCACGTACACCTCAGCCGTGAAGTGGGTGTGGGGCTTGATGGAGCCGGGCTTGCACAGCACTTGGCCGCGTTCCACGTCTTCACGCTTGGTGCCGCGCAGCAGCAGGCCCACGTTGTCGCCAGCCTGGCCTTGGTCCAGCAGCTTGCGGAACATTTCCACGCCGGTGACGATGGTCTTCTGGGTGTCGCGGATACCGACGATTTCGATTTCTTCGCCGACCTTGATGATGCCGCGCTCAACGCGACCGGTCACCACGGTGCCACGGCCGGAGATCGAGAACACGTCTTCCACAGGCATTGCGAAGGCACCGTCCACAGCGCGCTCGGGCGTGGGGATGTAGGTGTCCAGGGCTTCAGCCAGACGCAGGATGGCGGGCTCGCCCTTGTCGCTTGCGTCACCTTCCAGGGCCAGCTTGGCCGAGCCGCGGATGATGGGGGTGTCGTCGCCGGGGAAGTCGTACTTGGCCAGCAGCTCGCGCACTTCCATTTCGACCAGCTCCAGCAGCTCTTCGTCGTCCACCATGTCGCACTTGTTCAGGAACACGATGATGTAGGGCACGCCCACCTGACGAGCCAGCAGGATGTGCTCGCGGGTCTGGGGCATCGGGCCGTCAGCGGCCGAGCACACCAGGATAGCGCCGTCCATCTGAGCAGCGCCGGTGATCATGTTCTTGACGTAGTCGGCGTGGCCGGGGCAGTCAACGTGAGCGTAGTGGCGGTTGGCCGTTTCGTACTCGACGTGGGCGGTGTTGATCGTGATGCCGCGGGCCTTTTCTTCAGGTGCTGCGTCGATCTGGTCGTAAGCCTTGGCTTCGCCGCCGAACTTCTTGGACAGAACGGTGGCGATGGCAGCCGTCAGGGTCGTCTTGCCGTGGTCCACGTGACCGATGGTGCCCACGTTGACGTGGGGCTTGGT
>NZ_BCTO01000121.1 GCF_001571325.1 Delftia tsuruhatensis NBRC 16741 | reverse complement strand
CGGTGCCCGTGGCGTCATCGGCATCCTGCCCGCTGGCACGCTGCCCGTGTCGCTGTACATCCGCGTGCCGGCCGCCCTGGGCGCGGGCTTCAAGGCTTCCATCGGCCTGGCGGATGCGGACGGCGACATCAGCGCTGCGGCCGACGACGGCGGTGGTGCCTGGGTGACGGACAACGACGCGGGCGCGGCCGGCGGCTATGTGCACCTGGTTCCCGCAGGCTTTGCCAAGCTGGTGCCCAAGGACGAAGACCGCCGCATCGTCCTCAAGGTCACAGGCGCGGGCACGGCCGCAGGCCTCTTCGCCCTGGACCTGATCTACACGAACGCCTGACAGCGTGTGCGCGCCCCGCAAGGGGCTTTTCCCCGGTGGCATCCGCTGCCGGGGCTTTTTGAACCCCGGAGATCCATCACCATGAAGCTGTTCACTTCGCTGCCCGCACGCAAGGACGGAACCCTGATCGTGCGCATCAAGGGCGCCACCTATATTTTCGAGGGCAAGCCGCTGGCCTGCGACGTCGAGAACGAGGCCCATGCCGAGCATCTGCGCGCCGGCAACTTCCAGACCGAGGAGGAGTTCGACGCCGAGCAGAAATTCCAGCGCCTGGCCGCCGAGCGCGAAGCCCGCCGCGCGGCCCTGGACGGCAAGGCCCCGTCCTCGCGCGGCACCTTCTCGCCCGGCGTGGGCTCGGACGATGAGGACGACCTGGATGGCGGCACCGGTATGCCCCAGGAATCCGACTCGGCCCCCACCGGCCGCGTGCGCAAGGCCTCGCGCGCTTCCAACGTGACCGGCTGATCGCACCATGGCCTCCTGGGAGAACTGGATGCCGGAGCTGGTACTGGCTGCCCCCAAGGCGCCGATACCGCTCATTCACCTGGCGTTGAACCGCGCCGCGCGCACCTTTCTCAAGGCAACGCGCGCCTGGCAGGAATGGCTGGAGCCCACGGACGTGACTGGCGAGGCCTTCGCCGAATACACCTTCGAGCTGCCCCAGGGCGCAGAGCTGCTGCGCCTGGAGCGCGCCACGCTGGCCGGGCGCCCGCTGGAGGTGGCCAAGGCGCGCGATCTGCCTGCCGATCCCTGGCAGCAAGAGCTGCGCGGCAAGCTCTACCTGGTCACGACGAACCTGCGCGAATTCACAGTACGCACGGGCAGCGCGGGCCGGC
>NZ_BCTO01000120.1 GCF_001571325.1 Delftia tsuruhatensis NBRC 16741 | reverse complement strand
GGGTACCCGTGGCGTCATCGGCATCCTGCCCGCCGGCATGCTGCCCGTGTCGCTGTACATCCGCGTGCCTGCTGCCCTGGGCGCGGGCTTCAAGGCCTCCATTGGCCTGGCGGATGCGGCTGGCGACATCAGCACAGCGGCCGACGACGGCGGCGGCGCCTGGGTGACGGACAACGATGTGGGTGCAGCCGGTGGTTACGCGCACCTCGTGCCAGCGGCCTTCGCCAAACTCGCAACCAAGGATGAAGACCGACGCATCATCCTCAAGGTTTCGGGCGCAGGCACGGCTGCCGGCCTGTTCACGCTGGACCTGATCTACACGAACGCCTGACAGCGCGCTCATGTGTGCGCCCCCGCAAGGGGCTTTCCCCGGTGGCATCGGCCGCCGGGGCTTTTTGAACCCCGGAGAACCAAACCATGAAGCTGTTCACTTCGCTGCCCGCACGCAAGGACGGAACCCTGATCGTGCGTATCAAGGGCACCACTTATGTCTTCGAGGGCAAGCCTCTTGCCTGCGAGGTCGAGAGCGAGGCCCATGCGCAATACCTGCGTGCTGGCAACTTCCAGACCGAAGAGGACTTCGAGGCCGAGCAGAAATTCCTGCGCCTGGCCGCCGAGCGCGAAGCGCGCCGCCCTCCCGCTGCTGGCCGTACCTCTGTGGCGCGCGCCGTCCTTCCGCCCGGCCTGGGGCCGGACGAGGGCAATGACGACTTTGACGGCGGCACGGGCCTGCCTCAGGAGTCGGATTCGTTGCCCACTGGCCGCGTGCGCAAGGCCTCGCGCGCTTCCCAAGTGATCGGCTGAACGCATCATGGCCTCCTGGGAAAGTTGGCTGCCCGAACTGGTCCTGGCCGCCCCCAAGGCGCCGGTCCCGCTCATCCACCTGGCGCTGAACCGCGCCGCGCGCACCTTCCTCAAGGCCACGCGCGCCTGGCAGGAGTGGCTGGAGCCTACGGACGTGACCGGCGAGGCCTTCGCCGAATACACCTTCGAGCTGCCCCAGGGCGCCGAGCTGCTGCGCCTGGAGCGCGCCACGCTGGCCGGGCGCCCGCTGGAGGTAGCCAAGGCGCGCGATCTGCCTGCCGATCCCTGGCAGCACGAGCTGCGCGGCAAGCTCTACCTGGTCACGACGAACCTGCGCGAATTCACAGTACGCACGGGCAGCACGGGCCGCC
>NZ_BCTO01000119.1 GCF_001571325.1 Delftia tsuruhatensis NBRC 16741 | reverse complement strand
CGGCCATTGGCGGGTCCAGTGGCGGCATCACCCCACCGCCGCCCGTGCCAACTGGGTCAAGGGGTTTGGGCGGCTGGTCGTCGCCAGCTGCAGCCCCTGCAGGAGCGTCATCCGCCTGAGCCGCCGGTGCGGGCAAAGGCTGCGCGCGGCCGAAGAACGCAAGCACGTCATCTGCCGTCCATCCGTCCTCGACAATCGCATCCTTGCAGTCCCAGCCGCTCACCTTCTCGCCCGGCTTGGGGATAGGGAGCAGTTGCACCGTGCATGCGTGTTCATCGCGCAGGATCTGGCCGATGCCCAGCATTGCTTTCATGCCTGGCTGCTTGTCCTCCGGGAGCAGCGGCTTGCGGGCCTGCAGCGCCTCCTTTGCAGCGTTGTCAGCCTTGACGCTCTCCTGCTCAGCCCGCGTCAACCGCTCGCGCTGCGCATCACAGTCCGGCCACAGCAGCACCGTGCACCCGGCAAGCCAGACCCACAGGGCCTTTTGCCAGGCCTTGCTCCCACCGGGCCAGCTGGCAACGCAATAGATGCCCGGTGCGGTCTGATCGAGCAGCTGCTGCAGCACCTCGGCCTTGACCTCGCCCTCCACCAGCACCACCGTGCGCCCGCCTGGCAACGCATGCCCCGGCAGGTACAACGGCCGAGGCTCATCCCACTGCTTCCACTTCCACTGCCCAGCACCATCGCGGGCGGACTGGCAGAACGTATAGGGGAGCGTGTCCTTGCCGCCATCGCTGGTCATGAACCGCGCGACATAGCCGTGCCGCTCATCGCCGAGCCGGTAATCGGCTACATGCACCAGGTCATCCGCCTGCCGGTGGTAGTGCTGGAACGTTGCAGCGGGCGCATAAGCGGGCACGGGCACCACAGTGCTCCATCCCTCCTGCTCTTTCTGGGGCTTGGGCGCGGGCTGCGGCCGTGGGTTCGCAACCGGCACAACCGCTGCCCCTGCCGCCGTCTTGACCAACCCCGCGATACTCTCAAGCCGCTCCTCACGCGCCACCTGCACCGCTGCCTTCGCGTTGCTCAGGCTGTGGATCGCCGCATAGAGGCTGATGAGGTCTCGGCCCTGCTCATCGGATGCAGCGAAGTCCGCCCATTGCCCGGTGATGAGATTGACGCTGCAGCTGTCGCCCCGGCCTCCGCTCAGGTCCGCGCACTTGTACTCATGACCGAGCACAGTCCCGCCC
>NZ_BCTO01000118.1 GCF_001571325.1 Delftia tsuruhatensis NBRC 16741 | reverse complement strand
GGGCCATTGGCGGGTCCAGTGGCGGCATCACCCCACCGCCGCCCGTGCCAACGGGGTCAAGGGGTTTGGGCGGCTTGTCGTCGCCAGCTGCAGCCCCTGCAGGAGCGTCATCCGCCTGAGCCGCCGAGGCGGGCAAAGGCTGCGCGCGTCCGAAGAACGCAAGCACGTCCTCTGCTGTCCAACCGTCCACGACAATCGCATCCTTGCAGTCCCAGCCGCTCACCTTCTCGCCCGGCTTGGGGATAGGGAGCAGTTGCACCGTGCATGCGTGTTCATCCCGCAGGATCTGGCCGATGCCCAGCATGGCTTTCATGCCCGGCTGCTTTTCCTCGGGGAGCAGGGCCTTGCGGGCCTGCAGAGCCTCCTTTGCAGCGTTGTCATCCTTGACGCTCTCCTGCTCGGCCCGCATCAACCGCTCGCGCTGCGCATCACAGTCCGGCCACAGCAGCACCGTGCACCCGGCAAGCCAGACCCACAGGGCCTTCTGCCAGGCCTTGCTGCCACCGGGCCAACTGGCAACGCAATAGATGCCCGGTGCGGTCTGATCGAGCAGCTGCTGCAGCACTTCGGCCTTGACCTCGCCCTCCACCAGTACCACCGTGCGCCCGCCTGGCAGCGCATGCCCCGGCAGGTACAGCGGCCGAGGCTCGTCCCACTGCTTCCATTTCCACTGCCCAGCACCATCGCGTGCGGACTGACAGAACGTATAGGGGAGCGTGTCCTTGCCGCCATCGCTGGCCATGAACCGCGCGACATAGCCGTGACGCTCATCGCCGAGCCGGTAATCGGCTACATGCACCAGGTCGTCTGCTTGGCGGTGGTAGTGCTGGAACGTTGCCGCCGGCGCATAAGCGGGCACGGGCACCACAGTGCTCCATCCCTCTTGCTCCTTCTGGGGCTTAGGTGCCGGCTGCGGCCGGGGATTCACAGCAGGCACAACCGCTGCCCCTGCAGCCGTCTTGACCAACCCCGCGATACTCTCAAGCCGCTCCTCACGCGCCACCTGCACCGCCGCCTTGGCGTTGCTCAGGCCATGGATTGCCGCATAGAGGCTGATGAGATCTCGGCCCTGCTCATCGGATGCGGCGAAGTCCGCCCATTGCCCGGTAATGAGATTGACGCTGCAGCTGTCGCCCCGGCCTCCGCTCAGGTCCGCGCATTTGTACTCATGCCCGAGCACGGCACCGCCT
>NZ_BCTO01000117.1 GCF_001571325.1 Delftia tsuruhatensis NBRC 16741 | reverse complement strand
CGATGACACCTTGTTAAGGTGGCAGATGAAACCGGAGGTGGTTAATGGAGAGAAGAAGGACATTCAGTCGCGAGTTCAAACTCGAGGCGGTCAAACTGGTCGTTGAGCGTGGCGTGTCTGTGGCCCAGGCGGCCAAAGACTTGGACGTTCACGAGAACGTGCTGCGCAAGTGGGTGCGTGAGCTGAGGCAGGAGCCTCAGGAGGCGTTCCCTGGTAATGGCAAACAAAAGGCGCAGGATGCTGAGATAGCACGGCTGCACAAGGAAGTGGCCAAGCTCAAGATGGAGCGCGACATATTGAAAAAAGCCGCGGCCTACTTCGCGAAGGAGTCGATGTGAAGTTCGGCTTCGTGGCGAAACACCGAGGGGCCTGGCCGGTCAATCTGATGTGCGAGGCGCTCGGTGTCTCGCGAGGCGGCTTCTACGCCTGGCTCACACGACCCAGGAGCCGGCGTAGCCTCAGCGACGAGGTGCTGGGTGCGCAAGTGCATCAGAGCTTTGTACGCAGCGACCGCACCTACGGCGCACGCCGTGTGTGGCACGACGTGCTGGAACAAGGCCAGACCTGTGGGCTGCATCGTATTGAGCGGCTCATGCGGGAGCAGGCGCTGCGTGCGAGACCGCGAAGGCGTGGACTACCCAAGGACCGTGGCGCGCGTGGTGCTGTGGCTGACAACGTGCTGGACCGTCAGTTCCAGGCAGATGGTCCGAACCAGAAATGGGTGGCCGACTTCACCTATATCTGGACGGCAGAAGGCTGGCTTTACGTAGCTGCGGTACTGGACCTGTACTCCCGTCGAATCGTGGGCTGGTCGATGCAGGAGAGCATGACCTCGCAGCTCGTGGTGGACGCGCTGATGATGGCTGTGTGGCGCCGGGGCAGGCCAGTGGCACTGCTGCACCACTCGGACCAGGGTAGCCAATACACAAGCGAGCACTTCCAGAGGCTGCTGGACGAACAGGGCATCACTTGCAGCATGAGTCGGGCTGGCGAGGTCTGGGACAACTCGGCCATGGAGAGCTTCTTCAGTTCTCTGAAGACCGAGCGCACGGCCCGTAAGGTGTACAGGACACGAGGCCAGGCCCGCTCAGATGTGTTCGACTACATCGAGTGCTTCTACAACCCGACGCGTCGGCATTCGACGCTCGGATATCTCAGTCCCGTACAGTTCGAGCAAGCTCAAGAAGCTTAGGTCGGTGTCAACGAG
>NZ_BCTO01000116.1 GCF_001571325.1 Delftia tsuruhatensis NBRC 16741 | reverse complement strand
TGGACTACAACGTGAAGGTCCGCGTGAAGTCGGACGGCACGGGCGTGGACATCGCCAACGTCAAGATGAGCATGAACCCCTTTGACGAAATCGCCGTCGAAGAAGCCGTTCGCCTCAAGGAAAAGGGCGTGGCCACCGAAGTCATCGCCGTCTCCTGCGGCGTGGCCCAGTGCCAGGAAACCCTGCGCACGGCCATGGCCATCGGTGCCGACCGCGGCATCCTGGTGGAGACCACCGAGGAGCTGCAGCCCCTGGCCGTCGCCAAGCTGCTCAAGGCCCTGGTGGACAAGGAGCAGCCCGGCCTGATCATCCTGGGCAAGCAGGCCATCGACGACGATGCCAACCAGACCGGCCAGATGCTGGCGGCCCTGGCCGACCTGCCCCAGGCCACCTTCGCCTCCAAGGTCGAAGTCGCTGGCGACAAGGTGAATGTCACGCGTGAAGTGGACGGCGGCCTGGAAACCCTGGCCCTGAGCCTGCCGGCCGTCATCACCACCGACCTGCGCCTGAACGAGCCGCGCTACGTCACGCTGCCCAACATCATGAAGGCCAAGAAAAAGCAGCTGGACACGGTCAAGCCTGAAGAGCTGGGCGTCGATGTGGCCCCGCGCCTGAAGACGCTCAAGGTGGCCGAGCCCGCCAAGCGCGGCGCTGGCGTGAAGGTGCCCGATGTGGCGACCCTGGTCAGCAAGCTCAAGAACGAAGCCAAGGTCATCTAAAGGAATTCGCAGACATGACATCCCTCGTTATTGCAGAACACGACAACGCTTCCATCAAGAGCGCCACGCTCAACACCGTCACTGCGGCCCTGGCCTGCGGCGGCGACGTGCATGTGCTGGTGGCGGGCGAGAATGCTGGCGCCGCCGCGCAGGCCGCGGCCCAGATCGCTGGCGTTGCCAAGGTCATCCACGCCGATGGCGCATCGCTGAAGGACAACCTCGCCGAGAACATCGCGGCGCAAGTGCTGGCGATTGCCTCGAACTACAGCCACATCCTGTTCCCCGCCACCGCCAGCGGCAAGAACGCCGCGCCGCGCGTGGCCGCCAAGCTGGACGTGGCCCAGATCAGCGACATCACCAAGGTGGACAGCGCCGACACGTTCGAGCGCCCCATCTACGCGGGCAACGCCATTGCCACGGTGCAAAGCAGCGACAAGATCAAGGTCATCACCGTGCGCGGCACGGGCTTTGACGCAGCGGCCACCACGGGCGGCAGCGCCCAGGTGGAGC
>NZ_BCTO01000115.1 GCF_001571325.1 Delftia tsuruhatensis NBRC 16741 | reverse complement strand
TGTACGTGTCAAGGACATGGGTAACAACTCAGCTCACAGACATGGGTAACACTTCAAGCTCACATAGTCCTTCTGGGGTCCTCGCACATCCTCTTCGTTGAAGCAGCCCAGTCGCACCGGCCCCAGATACACATCCCACTGGCCAGCGGCCACCTCCTGCATCCCGATCCACTGCCCCGCCAGCAGGTAGCCTATGTAGACCCGCAGCGCTCGCCAGTAAATCAAGCCGTTGTGGCTGACCCGAACCCTTTCCCAATGCTTCGGATACTCCAGCTCCGGTAGCCTTGAGGGGTATGGCCTGACCGAGTCGCTGTAGTGCTGGGCCGGCATGCTTTGCTGCAAGGCCTCATGCGGGCGCTGCTGGTTGTAGTGCTCCACAAAGGCATCGAGCTGCATCTGCAATGCCGCTTTGTCCGCCGCAGGCTCTTTGCCCAGGGCATGCTTGAGCGTGCGGTGCATCCGCTCGTGGCGACCGTTTTGCTGTGGCTTGCCCCTCTCGATGCGCTCCGGCCTGATGCCCAGCCTTATCCACCATATCGCCAGGCGTGACAGGCCCGCCACGCCAGTAGTCGCGAACGGCGGACCGTTGTCACTGCGTATGCGCTCGGGCAGTCCGTATTGCCGAAACACCTGTTCGAAGCTGCGTTTGGCATCCTCGTAGTTGGGGCTGTCGTAGACATGCACGGCCAGCAAATAACGGCTGGCGTGGTCCATGATGGTCAATGGATAGCACCAGTGACCATCGGCTGTCTTGAACTGGCCTTTGTAGTCTGCACTCCACACCCCATTGGGCTGCTTGCTCGTTCGCAAGGGCTGGGCCGTCGGCACCGAGCGTCTGCGTACACGCCTGCTGCAAACAAGCCCCTCAGCCTTCAGCACGTTGTAGATGGTGGTTTTGCTGGGTGTCTCCTGTGGGCCCCAGCGCTGCAGGAGCAAAGCGTGCAGCTTCTTGGGCCCCATCTGTGACCTTTGCTGCGTGCGCAGCTCAATGATGGCCCGGCGCTGTGCATAGCTGATCGCCTGATTGTTCCCGTGGGGCCTGCGACTGCGTTCTTGCAATCCATCCATGCCCAGTTGGCGGTATCGCTCAACCCACTTGTAGGCCGTCTTGCGGCTGATGCCGTAGCGCCTGCACAGCTCGCTCAGCGGCACGCCACTGCGCAGATGGTCGGCTATGAAGAGCAGTTTCTCGTCCATGGGTGCGCACTCCTTCCAGGGCATGGTGATCGCTCCTTGGCTGCTGTTGGCTCCAGCTGCCAAGCTTGGATCTGTTACCCATGTCCTTGTACTGATGTGTCACCTATGAGTGTGAGTCGTACC
>NZ_BCTO01000114.1 GCF_001571325.1 Delftia tsuruhatensis NBRC 16741 | reverse complement strand
TTAGGCGGAACTAATCATTTCAATTACCCTGAAAATCCATTGAATTGGATAGATCCGATGGGATTACGCTCAATTGGTCCCCCTGCGGCGGGAACATACTATCCACGAGGACAAATACCAAGACCTATTCCTCGTAGCGATCTGCCTCGTCGTGCAGCATATGAGGCTGCCGCGAACATGACGCAAACGCCAAATCCGGGGTATCCAGGGGATCCGCTTGATCTTCCATGTGTTGAATGGGATTGTTCTGATAAAAATTCACTTGCTTGCAAATCTGGCGATTCAAAAAAATCCACAGACTTCATTCCCCCTGCAAATTCAACTGCAGATCCTCCACAGGGATGCCGCTGCGTATCTGCAGGTAGAGATCCAGCGTATCAAATGCCATTTGATCCAAAAGTAGATCCATTCTCCAATGCTTATGATGTTAAAGATAATTGGAAGAAAGGGTTAGGGATTTTTAGACTGGGAAGATAATGAAAAAATTACTTTTCTTAATTGGTTGTTTCTTTATTGTTGTTACACTTGGATTGCCCGATGGAGTCAATATTCATACAGGTGTAAAATCGTCTCCATTCTATTTTATTTATTGGTTGGCGTTTCCGATTTTAGATTTTTTTGGAGAATGTGGTGGTATATTTTTGGGTGTGGTATTTATTATTTTTGCTATTTTTCCAAAAAATAAAAAAAATAAGTTACAGAAGGATGGAAATAAAAATAAATGAATGCGTTATATCGGATTTTTGGCATGTTTTATTAATTAACGGATTGCACGAAATTCATAGAAATGCACGGAGTACGCACCCCATCCAGCGTGTCGACACAAACTAAAGATCAGTGGCGAAAAAGCTAATGAGAAATGTCTTCTCGTACAGCCCTCACAGCCCAAATCGCTACACATTCGACAGCAACAATCACAGCCTGCACCAAGCGGAACACCTGGAACACAATGGCCAGCGGCGATCCCCAAGACGAGCCTCACCTGCCGGGGCAAGCCATGACTGCGGGCATGCCGCAGGATAGCGACGACGACCACTAGGCGCCAGCCCTGGCCCTCATGCAAACCACCCTCAGCGACGTGCCGAGGGACATGCAGCAAGAGGCCGCCCGCCACCTGCGCCACACCCTGGAGCACAGCCTGCAGCCCAGCGTCCAGGCGATCCTGGGCGAAGAGGCCGAGGGCACCACACGCCTACTGAGCGGCATGCAGGCAAAACTGCAGGAACAGGAGCGGCAACAGCGCATCGCCATCTCACTACCACTGCGACCAACTGGGCACGCCAATGGTCCTGACGGACCAGACCGGCCAAGTGGCCTGGGTAGCAAGCTGGAT
>NZ_BCTO01000113.1 GCF_001571325.1 Delftia tsuruhatensis NBRC 16741 | reverse complement strand
GGCTCGCCAACGTCGTAGCCGTACAACACTCTGAGCTGTTCATTCTCTCTCTTCATCCTGGGCTCGTAGGTCTGGCGCAGGGTGCCCAAGTGCTTTATCTCAACGGCAGCTGAACTATGTCCCGTAAAGAAATCAACGTACCTTCTCGCCTGATTTTTGCTTTGTGCCTGAGCGCTGGCTTCCTCGCGCCTGTCGCGCACGCTGCTGATGTCAGCATCACCATGCCTCCAGGCGGAAATTTCATTATCAAAAATTCGGCAGGGGCCGAGCGTCTGCGTGTACAGAACACAGGTGAAGTCGTGGTTCCGGCTTTGCCGGCCGATACAGCCACTGGCAGCCAGCTGCTGTGTGTCGATGGCGTGACGGGACAACTGGTGCATTGCGCTCCAGGCATTGGCGCAGGAGCCACGGGTGCGACGGGGGCAACAGGACCCACGGGCGCCACAGGGGCTATCGGTCCCGTGGGTCCTACAGGCGCAGGGGCGACGGGAGCCACGGGCTCGACAGGTGTTACTGGAGCGACAGGCGTAACGGGGCCGACAGGCGCCACGGGCGTGACGGGAGCCACGGGTCAGACGGGCGCTACTGGTGAGACAGGAGCGACAGGCCCAACAGGTGCGACGGGCGCCACGGGTGCCACCGGCCCCACGGGCAATACCGGTGCCATAGGTCCGCAGGGTCCTCAGGGCTTGCAGGGTATACAAGGCGTCCAGGGTGTCCCCGGCACCACAGGAGCTTCGGGCAATGTGGGTGCGACGGGTCCCCAGGGTATTCAAGGCGAGACCGGTGCCACGGGCGCGACAGGGCCTGCTGGTCCTGCCGGCGGTGGCGTGACTTTGGTTGACGCCAACAATGTGACCCTGGGTAAGGTGGTGAGCGCGGCGCGGAATAACATCACTCTCGTGACCAGCACGGGCCACCTGATGGTGATGTCCTGGGATGGGACGCTTCCCAACGCTCAGATCTATTACAAAGGCACGGGCCCTGGCAACTGCTCAGGTGAAGGTTACTTGAATTCAGGCAGTCCCACGACGGCAAGCTCCATCTACGCCAAGACGGTTGTATGGTCGCTTTCGCTGGGCTCATTCATGGTGACCTCGGCGACACCTCAGTCCAACGGAACGGTCCTGGCCGTTATGCCGACAGGTATCACAGGGTTTGACAATTCGAGTTGCGGAACCTCTACCGGGGGCCAGTACGGCTGGCTGCTGCAGCCCGTTACGGCAGCTCAGATTGGCCTTCCCTCGCCGATCGTTGCGCCCTTGAGGCTGCAGTAGGCGCAAAAGCTAGTCTGTGATGGAAGCAGGGCCCGCAATTGCGGGCCTTGTTTTATGTTACGTGTTGGGCTGCTGCCGGT
>NZ_BCTO01000112.1 GCF_001571325.1 Delftia tsuruhatensis NBRC 16741 | reverse complement strand
AGTGAAATAGATCCTGAAACCGCATGCTTACAAAAAGTAGGAGCCCGCAAGGGTGACTGCGTACCTTTTGTATAATGGGTCAGCGACTTACATTCAGTGGCAAGGTTAACCGAATAGGGGAGCCGTAGAGAAATCGAGTCCGAATAGGGCGTCCAGTCGCTGGGTGTAGACCCGAAACCAAGTGATCTATCCATGGCCAGGATGAAGGTGCCGTAACAGGTACTGGAGGTCCGAACCGACTAGTGTTGCAAAACTAGCGGATGAGCTGTGGATAGGGGTGAAAGGCTAAACAAACTTGGAAATAGCTGGTTCTCTCCGAAAACTATTTAGGTAGTGCCTCAAGTATTACCTGCGGGGGTAGAGCACTGTTTAGGCTAGGGGGTCATGGCGACTTACCAAACCTATGCAAACTCCGAATACCGCAGAGTACAGCTTGGGAGACAGAGCACCGGGTGCTAACGTCCGGACTCAAGAGGGAAACAACCCAGACCGCCAGCTAAGGTCCCTAAAATTGGCTAAGTGGGAAACGAAGTGGGAAGGCTAAAACAGTCAGGATGTTGGCTTAGAAGCAGCCATCATTTAAAGAAAGCGTAATAGCTCACTGATCGAGTCGTCCTGCGCGGAAGATGTAACGGGGCTAAGCCAGTTACCGAAGCTGCGGATTTGCAATTTATTGCAAGTGGTAGGAGAGCGTTCTGTAAGCCTGTGAAGGTGCCTGGTAACGGGTGCTGGAGGTATCAGAAGTGCGAATGCTGACATGAGTAGCGTTAAAGGGGGTGAAAAGCCCCCTCGCCGTAAGCGCAAGGTTTCCTACGCAACGTTCATCGGCGTAGGGTGAGTCGGCCCCTAAGGCGAGGCAGAGATGCGTAGCTGATGGGAAACAGGTCAATATTCCTGTACCGATGTGTAGTGCGATGTGGGGACGGAGAAGGTTAGCTCAGCCAACTGTTGGATATGTTGGTTCAAGCCTGTAGTCGTGCCTGGTAGGCAAATCCGCCGGGCTTAGATGAGGGGTGATAACGAGTCTGCTTGCAGACGAAGTGAGTGATACCCTGCTTCCAGGAAAAGCCACTAAGCTTCAGCTACACACGACCGTACCGCAAACCGACACTGGTGCGCGAGATGAGTATTCTAAGGCGCTTGAGAGAACTCTGGAGAAGGAACTCGGCAAATTGATACCGTAACTTCGGGAGAAGGTATGCCGCAAGTAGGTGAACTTGTACAAAGGGAGCCCAAAGCGGTTGCAAAAAATCGGTGGCTGCGACTGTTTAATAAAAACACAGCACTCTGCAAACACGAAAGTGGACGTATAGGGTGTGACGCCTGCCCGGTGCTGGAAGATTAAATGATGGGGTGCAAGCTCTTGATTGAAGTCCCA
>NZ_BCTO01000111.1 GCF_001571325.1 Delftia tsuruhatensis NBRC 16741 | reverse complement strand
GGTGCCATCGGGCTGCAGCACGCGCGTGACGTGGCTGCCGCTGCGGTCCCAGCGCAGCCGCGTGAGGTCGTTCTGCGCCGGGCTTCCGTCGTCATAGCCTGCCAGCGAGGTGGGCAGCGGCCCGTCGATGTCCACCAGCACGCTGCGGCCGTTGATCTCGGTGTAGCGGTAGCGCGTGCTGCGTTCGATGGGCGTGGCGCCGTCCGCATTGCCTGCGGGCTGGCCCTGGGCATCCAATGGGCTGAAGCCCGTCTCGGTGATCTGCAGCGGCTGGCGGCTGCTGTTGTAGCGGATGCGGATCTGGTGTTCGCGCCCGGGCACGACGCTGGGCCGGGCGATGAGTTCGGGCGCGTATTGCTTCCAGGGGTCCTTGCCGTAGCCGTAGCGCACCTGCAGCTGCGGGGCCCGGGCTTGGCCTTGTGTGTAGGGAATGCGGTACACGGCCAGCGGGCGGCCGAAGGGGTCCAGCTCGGTGCGCGTGCCTTCCAGCGGGCGGCCTGCGGGATCGAGCCGCGTGGCTTCGGTCAGGCGCCCTTGCGCGTCGTACCGGTAGCGCATGTCGCCGGGGCCGCAGCTGGCGCAGCCCGGGCCGCGCACTTCAAGCAATCGCCATTGCCCGCCGATGGTGTCGTAGTGGTAGGTGGTTGTTTGCCCAAGGCTGTTGGTGAGGGTGTTCTTCCAGGGCTGGCTGAGGTCCAGGGTGACTTTTTCCTGCTGGCTGTCCGGCGGGCCGCGCACGCTCAAGATGGCGCGGCCGGTGTCGCCGTAGGCGTAGCTGGCGATGCGCTCGTCCATGGGCTTGCCGTCGCTGCCCTGGCCCTGGACGCTGATGCCCGTGAGCAAGGTGGGGTGGCGCGGGTCCTCATAGTGGTAGTGGCGCTGGACCGGGGCTTGGCCATCGGCCGACGGGAGGCTGACCTGCACGAGGCTGGCGTTCAGCTTGGCCTGGGGCTGGGTGCTGCCGGGCAACGGTGCGCTGCCGTGGCGGTAGCCGATGCGGCCCAGCGGGGTGTCGATGGCCTGCACGCCGGTGAAGCTGCCCTCGCCCGAAGATTGGGCGTAGTGCAGGCGCAGGCTGCGCCCCTGCGGGTCGGTGACCTTGAGCAGGCGGTTGCCCTTGGCGTTGTAGTCCAGGCGGACCTGTTCGCCCGAGGGCAGGCTGATGCGGGTCAGGCGCCCCCGGTGGTTGAAGCGCAGCTCGCGCCCGTCCATCCACTGCCAGGTGTAGTGCCGTTCCTGGCCGGGCGTGGTTTCCTTGGTGCCCTTTGTATCCGTGCCTTCGATGCGCACGATGCCGTTGCCCGGCTGCTCGCTGGCGCACAGGCTGGGATGCTCGCGCAGCTTGCTGAAGATGATGCGGGTGCCGTCGGCCTGCACGATCTGCAGGTTGGTGGGGTGGTCGTACAGGCGGGCCTCGTAGCTGAGCAGCCAGCCGCGGCCGAGCAGGCCTGGCGGCACGTAGGCCCGGCTGTAGCTGCTGTTGTAGTGGCGCACGACTTCCAGGCCGAGCACGCCGGGCAAGGCGGGCATGTCCACTTCGCGCTGGTATTTGTTGCCGTTGATGA
>NZ_BCTO01000110.1 GCF_001571325.1 Delftia tsuruhatensis NBRC 16741 | reverse complement strand
GTGACCGAGCCGCCCGCGATTTGCAGCGTGCCAATGGCCGCCTGGCCGATATAGGCCGTGCCGATGGCCGCCGTGTCCATGAACACGCCGATGTTGTTGGACGTGATGCGCTGCAGCCGGTTGATGAAGTCGCTGGTGTTCATCGTCGTGCCGTCCGGGAACGCCACGGTGTCGCCGATGCGGGCCTTGTCCTTGGTGGCCAGTGGCCCCAGGCCATTGACCTGGGCGGCCTTGAGATTGCGCAGCCATTGCGCGTCCAGGCCGTTGGCGTCCAGGATGACGTTGCCGGCGTTGTCGCGCACGGTGAGGCCGCGCGTGTCCACCTTGCGCGCCGCTACCGTGCCGTCCACCAGCAGATCGCCGTTGAGCACGGCGGCCGGGATCAGCCAGGCCGCGCCCATCCAGTGGCGCGTCTGCGTGAAGCCGGCGCCGTTGCTGATGGTCACGGCATCGCCCACGACCAGGTGGTTGGTGTTGGGCGCGCTGCCGCTGTTGCCCAGGGCCTGCCAGACGGCTTGGCGCGCGGTGGCATCGCTCCAGAAGCTGCCGCTGGCCGACAGCAGCACCGAGCCGCGCAGGCCGTCCACGAGCTTCTTGCCCAAGCCGTCGATGCGCATGTTGCCCTTGAGGTAGACGTTGCGCTGCAGGTAGATGCCGTCGCCATCGACGCCGAACACCACGTCCTCGGGCCGCGGCGTACTCATCTGGCCGGCGTTGTAGCTGGGGGAGACGATGGCGAACTTGTCGGCCATGATGATGAAGGCGCTGGAAGTCTTGCCGTTGACCTCCTCGGCCGCGATGCCGTAGCCGGCCAGGGCCCCGCCGGCCTGCACCTTGAGCGTGTACTGCGCGCGCAGCCCCTCGCTGTAGCCGGCCAGCACCGTCATCTCCTGCTCCAGCATGGCGCGGCCCGGCTTGCCGTCCTGGTAGTAGTTGCCCAGGGAGGCCTGCAGCTGCAGCACGTTGGTGGCCATGGCCCGCTGGCCGTCCGCGAACGCCGCCTGTGTGGCGCGCAGGCCTGCGCTGGCGTTGCGCAGGCTGGCCGTGACCTCGCGCACGGCCATGGCCAGGCTGCGCTCGTTGCTCTGCACCACGGTCTGCAGCTCGCGCACCTCGGCGCCGCGCTTGGCGGCCTCGTCGGCGATGGAGCGCAGCAGCTCGTCGCGGATCTCCTGCGCCAGGTGGTCGAAGCGGCTGGGGTCGTCCAGGGTCTTGGCCAGGCTCTTGAACAGGCGTGATTCGATGATGGATTGGGCGAAGCGCTCCACGGCCACCGTGGCCGACAGCCCGCCGCCCAGGTCGATGACGATCTCGCCCTCCCCCGGCGTCTTGTCGGTGGCCAGCAGCTGGGTGACGCCCTGCACCGAGCCCTGCAGGTCCAGCAGCTCGCGCAGGGTCACGCCGCGCTCGAACTCGTTGCCCCGGGCGCCGGAGCGCACTTCCAGGTGCTCGGTCACGGCCTGCATCCAGTTTGAAAGGGCCTTGTCCTGGACGTTGACCCGGGCCAGGGCCGGGAGGCGGGCCGCGCCCGTGTCGATCTTCTTGCGGTTGGTCATACGCTGCGCAGCTCCTCCGTGGTCGAGCACAGCACCACGCTGGTGACGCGGGCCGCGCCCTCGATCTCCACCTGGTGCTCCAGCCAGCGCCCGGGCGGCAGGCGCTGCGGCTGCAGGTCGGTGAACTGGGCCGTGTGCTGCAGTTGGCCGTCGCCCCACAGGCGCAGGGTGATCGGGTGCTGGGCGTCCTGCAGGCCGTAGACCTTGGCCCAGGCCAGCGGCAGCTGCTGGCCCTGGGTGGCCAGGCCTGTGCGCCAGCGCGCCGTGCGCAGGGCATCGCCCGTGAAGCATTCCAGGATGTCCTGGCCGCGCGCCACGTACATGAGGTCGTTGAAGCGGTCCACCCAAACCGCCGTCAC
>NZ_BCTO01000109.1 GCF_001571325.1 Delftia tsuruhatensis NBRC 16741 | reverse complement strand
GGGGATCGCAGCGAGCGCGTGGGAAGGCATGACGGCGCTGGGCGGGCAGGAGCGCACCAACTACCCCGTGACCGTGTCCATCGATGACCTGGGCGAAGGCTTTGGCATCGTGGCCCAGGCCGATGCTGCTCTGGGGGCTGAACGGCTGTGTGGATACATGGCGGCGGCCGTGGCCTCCCTGGTCCACGCGCTGGAAAGCGAGCCCGGCCTGGAGGCTGCGGCGCTGGACATGCTGGACGGCAAGGAATGGGCGCAACTGCAGGCCTGGAGCCTGGGCGCCCGAGCCGAACCCGGAATGCAGCCCGTGCACCAGCTGATCGAGCGCCAGGTCCAGGCACGGCCGGATGCCGTGGCGCTGGTCCTTGGCGATCAGGTGCTGAGCTACGACCAGCTCAACCGCCGCGCCAACCAGCTGGCACACCGGCTGATGGCCCTGGGCGTGAGGCCGGAGACCCGGGTGGGCATCGCCATGGAGCGGTCCATCGAGATGGTAGTGGGCCTGCTGGCCATCATGAAGGCCGGTGGCGCCTATGTGCCCCTGGACCCCGATCACCCGCCCGAACGGCTTGCGCAGATGATCGAAGACGGCGCCGTGCGGCGCCTGCTCACCCACAGCGCGCTGCGCGAGCGCCTGCCCGCAGGCGAGGATCTGCAGTGGCTGGACATCGACCGCATCGATGTGGCCGGTGAATCTCAGCGCAACCCCGTGGTTGCCGTGCATGGGGAGCATCTGGCCTATGTGATCTTCACCTCGGGCTCCACGGGCCGCCCCAAGGGCGCGGCCAACCGGCATGCGGCCCTGCACAACCGGCTGGCCTGGATGCAGCAGGCCTATGCGCTCGATGCCTCGGACGCCGTGCTGCAAAAGACACCGTTCAGCTTCGATGTGTCGGTCTGGGAGTTCTTCTGGCCCCTGATGGCCGGCGCCCGGCTGGTGATGGCCGCGCCTGGCGATCACCGTGACCCCGCAAGGCTGGTGGCGCTGATCACGGGCCATGGCGTCACCACCGTGCACTTCGTGCCTTCCATGCTGCAGGCCTTTGTGGCGCACGCGGGCGTTGCGGCATGCACGGGCCTCAGGCGCATCCTGTGCAGCGGCGAGGCCCTGCCGGCCGAGGCGCAGAACGCCGTCTTCAGGCTCCTGCCCGGAGCCGGTCTCTACAACCTCTATGGGCCTACCGAGGCGGCCATCGACGTCACCCACTGGCGCTGCCGCGACGACGGGCGGCTCCAGGTTCCCATCGGCCGGCCCATCAGCGGCATCCGCACCTATGTGCTGGACTGCGCCATGCGGCCGGCGCCACAGGGCGTGGCCGGCGAGCTGTACCTGGGCGGCATGGGCCTGGCGCGCGGCTATCTGAACCGCCCCGCACTGACGGCCGAGCGCTTTGTGGCCGACCCGCTGGACACGCAGGGCGGCCTGCTGTACCGCACGGGCGACCTGGTGCGCTGGAACGTCGACGGCCAGATCGAGTACCTGGGGCGCCTGGACCACCAGGTGAAGATCCGCGGCCTGCGCATCGAGCTGGGCGAGATCGAGGCCCATCTGCTGGCCCAGCCCGGCGTGCGCGAGGCCGTGGTGGTCGCGGCGCAAGCCACATCGGGCGCGGCGGGCGCACGCCTTGTCGCCTATGTGGCCGGCCCGGACGCCGATGCGGGGCTGGCCGAAACCTTGCGCCAGGCGCTGGCCCGGCGGCTGCCGGACTATATGCAGCCTTCGGCCATCGTCGTGCTGCCTGCGCTTGCGCTCAATGCCAACGGCAAGGTGGACCGCAAGGCCCTGCCGCAGCCCGAATGGGCGCAGCGTGGATACGAGCCGCCGCACAACGGGGTGGAGCAGCAGCTGTCGGCGATATGGGCTGAGCTTCTGGGGCAGGACCGCGTGGGGCGGCGCGACAACTTCTTCGAGCTGGGCGGGCACTCGCTGCTGGCCATGGGCATGCTGGAACGCATGCGCGCGCAGGGCCTGTCGGCCTCGGTGCGCAGCCTGTTCCAGCATCCGCAGCTGGCGGATTTTGCGGCGCAGCTGATGCAGGCGGACAGCGCCGCCCAGGTGCAGGTGCCGCCCAACGGCATCCCCGAAGGCTGCACGGCCATCACGCCCGCCATGCTGACACTGGCGGCGC
>NZ_BCTO01000108.1 GCF_001571325.1 Delftia tsuruhatensis NBRC 16741 | reverse complement strand
GGGGCGCCAACGCCGTAGCCGCACAACATCCTGAACTGTTCATTCCTTCCCACGGCATCCTGGGCTCGCAGGTCTGGCGCAGGATGCTCAAGTGCTCTTATCTCACCGGCAGCTGAACTATGTCCCGTAAAGAAAACACCACACCTTCTCGCCTGATTTTTGCTTTGTGCCTGGGCGCTGGCTTCCTCGCTCCGGCAGCGCAAGCTGCAGACGTCAGCATCACCATGCCGGCAGGTGGAAATTTTGTGATCAAGAATTCGGCGGGGGCAGAACGCCTGCGTGTGCAGAACACCGGCCAAGTGCTGGTACCGGCCCTGCCAGCCGATGCTGCTACTGGCAACCAGCTGCTGTGCGTTGACGGCGCCACGGGGCAATTGGTGCATTGCGCGCCGGGCGTGGGCGGTGGGGCCACGGGAGCCACAGGCGCGACTGGCGCGACTGGCGCCACGGGGGCAACAGGTCCTGTAGGCGTGACCGGCGCCACGGGTGTTGCTGGCCCGACAGGCGCAACGGGAGTCACTGGTCCGACTGGGGCCACCGGTGCGGGCACCCCAGGCACCACGGGTTCGACGGGAGCCACTGGCGCGACTGGACCCACCGGACCTACAGGGGCCACGGGTGCAACCGGCCCGACGGGCCCGACCGGCATGACAGGGGCTACGGGCGCGACCGGGGTCCAGGGTGACACAGGTCCCACAGGGCCTCAGGGCCCGCAAGGCATTCAGGGAGTCCAAGGCATCCAGGGTGTGACGGGTGCTACAGGTGCGGGACTTCAAGGCCCCACAGGCCCCACAGGTCCTCAAGGGCCCTCGGGTTCCGGAGGGTTCATCCAGACCTTTGCCGTGAGCAGTACCAACAGCAACAGCACCTATCCCACCTATCTGAACACCATCGCGCTCTTGGCATCTGAACAAGACACCTTACGCTTGGTCCCTGTTGCTTGCACCACGAGTACCATTTGGGCCGCACAAACCAACAGCAAGAATCTGACCAGCATGCAGGTGAGCCTGCGCAAGAATGCGACCAGCGTGCTGGCCAGTTGCACGCTGAACGCCAGCACGCCTGTGTGCAGTGCCACGGGGAATGATCCCCTGGTGGCTGGCGATCTCATCTCCGTGGAGCTGGCCGGCGTTGAAAGTCTCAGCTCCAAAACGACCGGGCTGGCCATCACCGTGACTTGTCAATAAATGCCGTCAGCCGCGACGCATGCCTAGCCTCCCGCCTTTACAGCACCAAGGTCTCCGCGCCCGCATCTGCCTGAACATGATCGTCAAGAACGAGGCCCCGGTGATCGCGCGTTGCCTGGCCTCGGTCAAGCCGTGGGTGGACCATTGGGTGATCGTGGACACGGGCTCCAGCGATGGCACGCAGGATCTGGTGCGCCGTTGCATGGAGGGCGTACCCGGCAGCCTGCACGAGCGGCCCTGGGTGGACTTCGCCCACAACCGCAACGAGGCGCTGGAGCTGGCGCGGCCGCACGGCGACTACCTGCTGTTCATCGATGCCGACGAGCAGCTGCGCGTGCCCGAAGGCTTTGCATGGCCGGCGCTGGAGGCGGACGGCTGCATGCTGTCCTGCCACATGGCGGGCACCGAATACCAGCGCAATGCGCTGATCGCCACGCGCGTGGACTGGCGCTGGGAAGGCGTGCTGCACGAGTACCTGACCGCCCCGGCGCACCAGCCCTGGCAGATGCTGGCGGGGCCGTTCATCGATGTCTCGCACGACGGCGCGCGGGCGAGGGACCCGCAGACCTACCTACGCGACATCGCCGTGCTCGAGAAGGCTGTGCGCGAGGAGCCTGGCAACACCCGCAACGTGTTCTATCTGGCGCAAAGCCACCGCGACGCGGGCCAGATCGAGTCCAGCCTGCACTGGTACCGGCAGCGCGCCGCCATGGGCGGCTGGGCCGAGGAGCAGTGGTTTGCGCTGTTCCAGATCGGCGTGCTGCTGGAGCGCTCGGGCGCCGAGCCGGCCGCCGTGCGCGAGGCCTATCTCACCGCCTATGCCGCGCGCCCGCAGCGGGCCGAGCCCCTGTGCGAGCTGGCGCGCTACCACCGCGAGCGGTCCGAGTTCGCCCTGGCCTGCCTCTATGCGCGCCAGGCCGCCGCGCTGCCGCGCCCAGCGGAGGACATCCTGTTCATCGACGCCCAGGTCTATGCCTGGCGCGCACTGGACGAGCTGGCCGTCAGCGCCTTCTACACCCCGCTGCGCGACCTGGGCCGTGCCGCGCTGCAGCAGTTGCTGGCTGAGCGCCGCTACCCTGCCAGCGAGCAGGCACGCATCGAAGCCAACCGCCCGTTCTACGGCCTGTAGAAGACGGGAAAGAACACTGACTTTTCTGAATCCCTGTGTTAGACCGGCCAGGGCTTTTTCATTCTTGGCACCAGACGCGCCTCAGTTGGATAGTGTGCTAATAGTTGATAGTTTTCTATAAATGAAATGAAGCTATCAATTGTTAATTTTTGTTAACTAAATGCTATTTTGTATCTGATGATCCTGCGGTGGGGCCTGCACCAAGGAGGTTGCGTGCCCGCTTGAAAACTTAGGGGCATAACGCCCCGTCGCGGAGATCATCAAATGGTAGGACTGGGTAAGCGTAGCTTT
>NZ_BCTO01000106.1 GCF_001571325.1 Delftia tsuruhatensis NBRC 16741 | reverse complement strand
GGGCTGCGAACCCGCGCTGGTCGCATGTGGAGGCGGCGCTGGCGTGCAATCCCGAGGCCATCCTGGCCTTCAGCGGCGATGGCGACACCCTCTGGGGCTTTGGCCCCCCGCCCGGTGAGTCGGTCGATGGCCCCTGGCGCCTCATGGCCCAGATCGACCGCTTCGGACGCCGCCAGCTCTACCACTACAGCGACGGCAAGACCACGGCCCCGGACGTCAACGGCAGTCCGGAACCGCTGCCCGCAGGCCGCCTGGTCTCGCTGAGCGACGGCACAGGCCGGCGCTACCGCCTGCTGCACCAGCGCATCCACGGCGGCAAGGACGCGCAGGGCCTGAACGGACTGTGGGGCGCCGACGATGGCTGGCGCCTCATCGGGGTCGACCTCACGCAGGACCCGTTGCATCCCCTGTCCACCCCCATCACGCTCGTGCGCTACGGCTACAGCAGTGCAGGCGATCTCATCACCGTCCACGACCGCGCAGGCCAGCTCGTGCGCGAATTCGAATGGGACCACCACCGCATCAGCGCCCACCGCCATGCCAGCGGACCCTGGCACCGCTACCGCTACGAGAGCGCCCAGCCCGGCGCCCGCGTCATCGAACACAGCAACCAGGAAGGGCTGTCCTACCGCTTCGACTACCTCAGCCAACCGCCGGGCCCGGACGGCCAGCCGCGCGCGGCCACCCGCGTCAGCGACAGCCTGGATCGCATCGAGACCTACTACTTCGAAGGTGCGGCGGGCCTGTCGCGCCTCATCGCCCACCACAAGGCCGACGGCAGCCGCTGGCTGCAAAGCTACGACAGCTTCGGCCGCCTGGCCTCGCGCACCGACCCGCTGGGCCGCAGCGTCCACCTCAGGCGCGACGGCCAGGGCCGGCTCATCGGCGTGCAACTGCCCGACGGGCGCAGCACCCAGCAGGAACACGACGAAGCCACGGGCCGCCTGCTCGCCTCCACGGACCCGGCAGGCGCCACCACCGGCTACCAATACGACGCCTGGGGACGCCTCACCCAGATCACCCAGGCCGACGGCAGCACCGAGCGCTACCACTACCCCGACCCCCAGGAAGCGCCGCTCACCTGCGACAGCCCCCGGCGCATCGAAGACGCCCAGGGCGGCAGCAAACAGCTGGCCTGGAGCGACGCGGGCCAACTGCTCAGCTACACCGACTGCTCGGGCCACAGCACGCACTACCACTACGACCGCTGGGGTGCGCTCATCGAAGTGGGCAACGCCCTGGGCCAGCGCCAACGCCACCAGCGCGACGGCCAGGGCCGCATCGTGGCCAGCGAACTGCCCAACGGTCAGATCGAGCGCTACCACTACGACAGCGCAGGCCACCTCACGCGCATCGAACCGGCCCAGCCCCCGCTCACCCCTCTCATGGGGGGGCAAAGCCCTGCTGCACCGGCCGCCGACCCCAGCATCCACCTGCGCTACGACCTCTGGGGCAGGCTGGTCCAGCGAACACATGGCGGCCTCACCCTGGCCTTCGAATACGACAGCGCCGGCCGCCTCACGCGTCTCGTCAACGAAAACGGTGCGCAAAGCCGCTTTGCCTGGGACGCGCTGGACCGGCTCGTGCAGGAAGAAGGGTTTGACCAGCGGCTGCAGCGCTACCGCTGGGATGCGGCAGGCCAGCTCATGGAAGCCACGGACGGCAACGCTGCACGGCAAAGCAGCAGCCACTACCGCTGGGACGAAGGCGGCAGATTGGTCGAACGTCAGCTGCCCGCCACGGCCCATGCGCCGGCCCAGACCCACCGCTACGAATGGGATGCGGCCGGACGCCTCATGACCGCCAGCGTCTGGCAGCACACCGTCGAGAACACCGCAGAGAACACCATCCAACTGCAAAGCCGCATAGCACTGGAACGCGATGCCCTGGGCCGCATCACCGCAGAAGTGCAGCAGCTGTACCGCCCAGGCAAGGACGGCGGCGCAGACCAGATCGAATACGAACACCGCATCGCCCACAGCCTGGACGCGCTGGGCGCACGCCAGCACAGCCAGCTGCAAGGCCTGGGAAAGATCGCCTGGCTCACCTACGGCTCAGGCCATGTGCACGGACTGCAGCTCAACGGCGCCGGCCTCATCGACTTCGAACGCGACGCCCTGCACCGCGAAGTCCGCCGCAGCCTGCACCCACCCACTCCCGCAGCAGAAGCAGACGCAGACGCACACCACCCCCTGCAGGTGCAACGCCAATGGGACAGCATGGGCCGCCTCACGGCCCTGGGCACCACAGGCCTGCAAAGCATGGAAGGCAGGGAACACCTCGTCCAGCCCCTCATCGGCCAGATCCTTGGCCGCCGCTACCACTACGACAGCCTGGGCCAGCTCGTTGCCATCGAACAGGCCGGCGCCCCGGGCCAGGCCGCACAACTGCTGCGCTACGGCTACGACAGCGCCGGGCGCCTCAGGGCGGCCACCGACAGCCAGGACCCCCAGACCACCGCCCGCTGGCAGATCGACCCTGCCGGCAACCGCCTGCCAGCACTCGGTGCACCCGGTGCACCGGGCCAGACGAACACCCAGGACAGCTGGGCCGCCCAGGTCCACGCCCACTGGCGGCACACCGACTTCAACCTCATGGGCCTGGGCCACCTTGCAGGCCAGCGGCAAGGCCCCGTGCAGCGCTGGGAAGACAACCGCATCGGCTTCAGCGAAGACCGCGTCTGGCGCTACGACCCCTGCGGCAACCGCATCGCGCAAATGCATGCAGACCACAGCCAGCAGCAACTGCACTACGACGGAGCACACCAGCTCATCGCCGTGCGCAGCAGCCAGATCCAGGGCAACGCCGAGCAGTTGCGCCACCACAGCCGCTACACCTACGACGCCCTGGGCAGGCGCCTGAAGCAGCAGGTCGAAAGCGCGGACTCCACCACCCCCACCCGCACCCACTACTACGGCTGGGACGGCGACCGCCTCATCCACACCGAGCGCCTGCAGCACGGCAGCGACACGCGCCACATAGAACACACCATCTACGAGCCCGGCAGCTTCACGCCCCTGGTGCGCCTGAGCACCACGGCCAGCGGCGACCCCCAAGACGAGCCCCACCTGCTGGTGCAAGCCATCGCCGCAGGCCTGCCCGACCAGGACGACCCCAACCACACGCCGGCCCTGGCCCTGATGCAAACCATGCTCGACGCCATGCCGCGCGACATGCAGCAAGACGCGGCCCGCCACCTGCGCCACACCCTGGACCACGGCCTGCCGTCCGGCGCCCAGGCCATGCTGGGCGAACAGGCCGAGGGCACGGCCCGCCTGCTCACCGGCATGCAGACCCAACTGCAGAAACAGGAAAAAGAACAGCACGCCCGCATCGCCATCCACCACTACCACTGCGACCATCTGGGCACGCCCATGGCCCTGACCGACCAACGGGGGCTAGTCACCTGGGCGGCCAAGCTGGA
>NZ_BCTO01000105.1 GCF_001571325.1 Delftia tsuruhatensis NBRC 16741 | reverse complement strand
CCGTGGAGCGGCTCATGCGCCGCGGCATCTACAAGGGCCCGCTGGTGATGAACTGGGTGGCGATTGGCGGCGGCATGGATGCGCCCAGCATCTACAGCCTGGCCAACTTCGTGCGCGCCGTGCCCGACGGCGCCGTGCTCACCGTGGAAAGCTCGGTGCTTAACGTGCTGCCCGTGAACATGATGGGCATTGCCATGGGGCTGCACGTGCGCTGCGGCACCGAGGACAACCTCTGGAACCAGCGCCGCACGGCCAAGATGGGCACGGTGGCGCAGATCGAGCAGCTGGTGCGCATCGCAGTCGAGTTCGGCCGCCCCATCGCCACGGCGCAGCAGGCTCGGGAGATCTGCCGGATCGGCCAGTTCTACGGCACCGTGGAAGAGACGCTGGCGGCCAACGGCTTCGCGCCCAACCGCAACGGCGCCCAGCAGGGGTTTCTGCGCAAGGCCGCCTGAACCGGGAGCCCATGATGCAACGCATGCCCCCCTGGACTGCCATCGCCCTGGCCGCCTCGCTGCTGGCCGGTGGCGCCCACGCCTTCGGCGACAAGCCGGTCCGGCTCATCGTGCCGGCGCCGCCCGGCGGCACCATCGATGTGTTCGCGCGCATCATCAGCGATCAGCTGGCGCAGGAGATACGCCAGCCCGTCATCGTCGAGAACCGGCCCGGTGCCGGTGGCGCCATCGCCGTCAAGCACATGCTGTCCCAGCCGGCCGACGGCAGCACGCTGCTGGTGACGGTGACCAACATCCTCACCGAGGTGCCCCATGTGCTCAAGGTCGGCTTCGACCCCATGAAGGACGTGCGGCCCGTGGCGCAGATGGCGCGCTCGGTGATGCTGTTCATCGCCTCGCCGCAGTTTCCCGCGCGCGACGGGGCCGAGGCCATCGCCTACGTGAAGGCCCACCCGGGCACGCTGTCGTTCGCCTCGTACAGCCAGGGCACGGCCTCGCAGTACGCGGGCGCCATCCTCAACAGAAGGGCCCACCTGGACATGGAGCATGTGGCCTTCCCGGGCTCGGCGCCCGCGCTGGCCCAGGTCATGGGCAACCAGATCCCGCTGATGTTCGACGGATCGGTCACCTCCAAGCCGCTGATCGCTGGCGGCAAGGTCAGGCTGCTGGCCGTGGCCTACAAGAGCCGGCTGCCCGACTACCCGCAGGTGCCCACGCTGGCCGAGCTGGGCTACCCCGAGGTGGATTTCAGCAACTGGAGCGGCGTGTTCGCCTCGGCGCAGACGCCGCGCCCGCTGCTGGAGAAGATCCACGGCGCGCTGGCCCGGGTCAACGCCCGCAAGGCCGTGCGCGAACGCTATGCGGGCACGGGCTTCGAGCCCGTCGGAGGCGATCGCTCGCTGGAGCAGATGTCCACCGACCTGCGCGCCGAGTTCGAGCGCAATGCCGAGATCGTCCGGAACTTCGACATCCGGCTCAACTGATGCAGGGCGCCTCACGCAGGCGCTACACAAGGAGACTCCATGGCAAAGGCCATACGCTTTCATACCACCGGCGGCCCCGAGGTGCTCAGGCTGGAGCATGCCGAGGCCGGCGCGCCGGGACCCGGCCAGGCGCGCGTGCGCCACAGCTTCATCGCCGTCAACTTCATCGACATCTATTTCCGCACGGGCCGCTATCCGCTGGCCCTGCCCAACGGCCTGGGCTCGGACGCCGTGGGCGTGGTCGAGGCCGTGGGGGAGGGCGTGACCGAAGTGCGGCCCGGCGACCGCGTGGGCTACCTGATGGGCCCGCAGGGCGCCTACAGCGATGTGCGCGTGATGCCGGCCGATGTGCTGATCCCGCTGCCCGACGGCATCAGCGACCGCACGGCGGCCACGCTGATGATGAAGGGCATGACGGCGCAGTACCTGTTCCGCCAGGTCCATCCGCTGCAGGGGGCGAAACCATCCTCTACCACGCGGCGGCCGGCGGCGTGGGGCTGATCGCCTGCCAGTGGGCGCGTGCCCTGGGCGTGACCATGATCGGCACGGTGAGCACCGACGAGAAGGCCGCCGCCGCGCGCGCCAACGGCTGCGCCCACGTCATCGTGACCTCGCGCGAGCGCATCGTGGACCGCGTGATGGAGATCACGGGCGGCAAGGGCGTGCCCGTGGTCTATGACTCGGTGGGCAAGGACACGCTCATGGATTCGCTGGACTGCCTGCAGCCGCGCGGCCGGCTGGTCAGCAACGGCACCTCGTCGGGCTCGGTGGTGGTGGACTCCCAGCTGCTGGCCGCCAAGGGTTCGATCTGGATGACGCGGCCCGCCATGGTGCACTACATCCAGCCGCGCGCCCACATGCTGGAGATGGCGCGCGAGCTGTTCGACCATGTGCTGGCCGGGCGCATCGCCAGCGAGCCCCAGCAAAGCTTTGCGCTGGCCGATGCGGCCCAGGCGCACCGGGCGCTGGAGTCGCGCCGCACCACGGGCGCGACGGTGCTGATTCCCTGAAATGGACCTGCCATGCAGACCCCTGCGCTCCATGCCATCGGCACCGCGGCCGCAGGCCGCAGGCCCGTCACATGCGGTCTGATCCGCAGTGCCAGCCTGCATGGCTATGCCGACCTGGTGAAAAGCCTGGGCCATGATCCCGCCGTCCTTGTGCGCGCGGCGGGACTGTCGGCGCGCCTGCTCGACGACCCGGAGACGCTGATTCCCATCCATGCCGTGCGCGAGCTGCTGGAGGTGGCCGCGCGCACCACGGGAACGCAGGATTTCGCGCTGCGCCTGGCGGCGCGGCGCAGCCTGTCCCACCTGGGCCCCATCAGCCTTGTGCTGCAGCAAGAGCCCACGCCGCGCCAGGCGCTGGACACGCTGTGCCGCTACCTCAAGCTGCTGAGTGCAGGCATGTTCGTACGCATCGAGGACGCGGGCTCCGGGGTGCTGGTGCGCCAGGACCTGGTGCCCATCGCGGGCATGGCCATGCGCCAGTCCATGGAGCTGGCGGTGGGCGTGATGTTTCGCGTGCTGCGCGAGCTGATCGGTGCCCAGTGGCGCCCGCAGCAGGTCAGCTTCGTACACCGCGCACCGGCCGATGCATCGGCCCACCGTGCCTTCTTCGGCATGACCCCTTTGTTTGACCAGCCTTTCAACGGCATGGTCTGCCGCCTGGCGGACCTGCAACTGCTGCGCGAATGCGGCCAGGCGCAGGGCTCGGGCGTTGCGCGCTTTGCGCGAAGCCATCTGGAGCAGGCGCTGCGCAGCCGGGGCGAAGGCATGCAGGCGGCCTGCAGGGAGCTGATCATTGCATTGCTGCCGGGCGGCCGCTGCACGGCCCAGCAGGTGGCGCGCCACCTGGGAATGGACCGCCGCACGCTGCACCGCCGCCTGCTTGCGGAGGGGCAGACTTTCTCGGCGCTGCTCGACACCCTCCGCAGGGAACTGGTGCTGCGCCATCTGCAAGACGGTGGCCAGCCCCTGGGCGAGGTGGCGGGCCTGCTGGGGTTTGCCGCGCCCAGCGGCTTTTGCCACTGGTTCCGGGCCGCTTTCGGCGCCAGCGTCTCGGACTGGCGCAGGCGGGGGCAGGGACGGGTTGGCGAGGCCTAGTGCGTCAGGCGGTCTTGCGCAGAAATCCCTGGTTGCCGCCGTTGCGGTTGGGCGCGAAGCCGTTGGCCGCCAATGTCTCTTCGGGGGTGTCGTAGAACACGCCAATCTTGCTGATGGCGCGCGCCTGTTGCGCCGTGGCGATGGGGCGGCCGAACTCGCGCGCGATGCGCACCAGCTGTTCGATCTGGGAGACCGTGCTGGCCTTGGCGCTGCGCGACTGGTTCCACAGGCAGTCCTCGGTGCCGCAGCGCACGTGCAGGCCCATGGCGATGCCCATCATGTTCACGGGCAGCACGTTGCGCACATTGCTTTCCACGGTGAGCACGGCGCCATCGGGCACGGCGCGCACGAAGTGGGCCAGGCTGTAGATGCTGGGCGCGTCCATGCCGCCGCCGATCGCCACCCAGTTCATCACCAGCGGGCCCTTGTAGATGCCGCGGCGCATGAGCCGCTCCACCG
>NZ_BCTO01000104.1 GCF_001571325.1 Delftia tsuruhatensis NBRC 16741 | reverse complement strand
TTGGGTGGGACGGCCCAGGGCGTCGCGCTGCACGGCGAGGGTGCGGCCTGCGGCGTCCTTGGCGGTGGCGACCAGACCGCGCTGGTCGTAGGTCAGGGAGTTGGCACCTATGTCCGGTGATTTTTCCTGGGTCATATTGCCCAGGCCGTCACGGCCATACTCTGTAACTACACCCTTGAAATCCTTGACTTGGCTGATAAGACCTGACGAGTCATAGCTGAAGCTACTCCCCCCTCTTTCGTTGGTGATCGCTTCAACTCTGCGCAACCTATCCAGAGTCAACTTGACAGACTTCCCCAAACCATCAGCGACCGCAGTCAAATCACCATTTTCGTCATACCTGAATCCGCTCCTTGCATAATCACCAACTGTAATGCTTGAAGTAAGATTGATGTTATTTATATCTCTAACAACCTTATAAGTAGCACCCAATACCTCATTCCCAACCCTCTCCTCGACTCTATTACCCGCACCATCCAGCCTATAAATTCCAAAGTCACCACGATTATCAGACCACCCAATCAAGCGCTGCGCCTCATCATACCGATAATCAACCGAATATCCATTCGCATACCAAACACGGCCAAGACTGCCATTACTCATGTACTCATACTTATGATACAAACCCGCAGAACCAACGCCTGTAATACGCCCCCTTAAATCATAGGTAATTTCATGCCTGCTTCCATTGGGATCGAAAAACGATAGCAATCGACCACGATGATCATATGCCGTGTATTGCGTCACATGTCCGATTGAATTCTCCATGCTTTTTTTGTTATTAAATTCATCGTAAGCATTACGGTATATAAAACCAATGGAGTCTCTTAATGAAAGCAAATTTCCACGATTATCCCATCCCCATTGAAATACTCGCGATACATCACTGCCATTTGAGTTCAGACTTATCAATTTACCGCGATCATCATACTCCATTTCCCGTACAACACCACCCACCGAAATTCTAACAGGCACCCTCAAAACAGGATGCCATGAAATGCTGGTCTTTCTTTCAGCCTTGCCAGCGCCTTTAGCCTCCACCAGCTCTACTGGAAGATAACGACCCTTATCCCAGAACAACCCACTGCCATACCCAAGGTAATCATAATAACCTTCAACAAACCCATCTTTATCATAATATACGGATTTTATTGGAAATTTTTGCAGATCGGAAAATCGCCCTGAATTTGAGCTATACAATTTCGAGCCTGGAAGTGACGAATGCCAAACATAGAATGGATCACCCACTGGAGGAGTAATTCTGGTAATTCGTTTTTGATATGTGAATTTATATTCACCGACCCCCGCCGTCTTCGCGGATGACACAACCTTCTTGTCTTTATAAGAGTAAAATCCCACCCGCACCCCATTTTCATCAATTTTCCCGGTCAGCATCCTCTCATCTTCATACAGATATTTTATCTCTGCTCCATCAATAAAAACCACCGATCGTAGAAGGCCATCGCCATACCGATATGAAATTTCGTCTCCATGACTTGGAACTATTTTTGACAAAAAACCATCAGCCCCATATACAAAGTCGATATATCTGGAATAATTATTCTCAATTCTCGATAGTTTCTTTTCCTGAGAATAATGATACAAATAGTAATCGCCATTAGAAATGGTTTTTTTCGAAATAAATCCATCATTATCAAAAAAGAACTCATCCTGGTATTCATTTTTATAGAACCAACCATTATCTATTCTTAAAAAAACTCTTGCTTTAAGGTCCCCAACAAAAGCTCCAGGAATATAGCTACCACCAGCTCCACCAGATGTGGACTCAGGGATAAATCTATGAAATACAGCAACATCGCCAAAACTTGTATTTATCGAGACAGACTCATGATCTCCAGATTTTAGTTTTACCGAACGATCACCTGTCAAAGGGTTGACATTATTCCTATCGAAATCCAACCATATTTCGTGACTATGAGACCAACCAAGTCCGAATGATGACGGCGGATGTGGTGCACGCCCATTTGCCCAAGCGCTGTTATACAATCGGCTAATACTCAGAGGAGCAGGTCTCTCGTCAGAAAATTCCAGTTCATATTCCACCTTATTCCCCGTTGACACCTCTACAGGGTTACCAATGTAAGTTGGAAAAGCTCCACCAGGAAATCCATATAGGCTCGCAGCACAATGCCCTTCTGTAGCAGATGAATGCAGGGAAAAGTCTTCTTGGCGAACACAGGCTTTGCTTCTGATATCAGAAAACCACTTACTCTGCCAGATCAAATCGCCTGACTGTTGGCTTGAACAATCTGCCGTTCTCCGGCTTATCACGCTAAACCCGCCTTTGTAACGAGTGTCATTGCACTCTCCAGCAGGACCTCGCACAGAGTAATCATAGAGAACCAGCGTTTTCATTTCAATAGGCTGTTCCGAATGAATAAAACCATCAGTTGCAATTACCTCTGCGGGCATTACCTCGTACTTAAGATTACAAATAGCACTAGGAGGATCCGTCAATCTCTTTATTTCTTCATCAATTACTTCCGAAACAGATCCACGCACGCCATTCCTACCTGCTTGGGTCCATTCAGATGTATATATTGGCGATAGCTTACACACATTCACGCCATCCGAATTTTGCCTATTTTCAACACAAACACTTTGATATGTTACTTGCGCATGTACTTTAGGCGTTAAAAGATATAAAAATACAAAGCACAGATGAAACAGGACAATATTTTTCACAACGCAATCCCACAATTTATACGCATCGCTAGACAATTAATAATCTTCATACACCCTATTTACTCATAACCTCTAGCCTCAGCGGCTAGAGCATACCGCCAGCCAAGCTCATCAACTATCGCCGCCGCTCGCTCAACGGGAGGAAACGTTGTACATCGCACATACGAGGCAGAAATCTTCAGACCGACCTCATAAATTACTTACTCTTGAAGAGTTAAATTCATGACTACTGTAGCCGCTTCTACCCAAGCAAGTAGCAATTTGCGGCGGATGCAAACGTAGATACAGGCAAGTTTTGAAATTAATCCACAATATTTTTTCAAATACATAATTTAAGCAGATCAACGTATAATCGTGAGTTGCGTCCCACATACCCAAACCGATTATCCCCGCCAACCCAATCGGATCCGCCTGCATGTACCGACCCGTCGCCGCATCGTAGTACCTGTGCAGGTTGTACGACAGCCCCGTCTCTTCATCAAACACCTGCCCCGGGTACCGCAAGTCGAACTTCACGGCCTGCGCGTAGCTGGGCCCGCTGACCGTCTGTCCATAGCCGCGTTCGCCCGTGGTGGGCCGCACCTCACCAAATCCCGAGATCAGCCACTGCCAAGCCACCTGCCCGTGCCGGTTGGTCAGCCGCCTGGGGGTCAGGTGGTCCGATGTCCCGCACGGCAGGTTTGCAGACCTTGGAAGGCTTCGTATCTGCCTTGAGCGAGGACTAGATATTCAAGACGCGCTACTGAATTTGGCAGCAGCAACCGTCTCAGCGCATTTCGTGAATCAGTAGCGTTACCCCCTCTTAGATGAGATCATTGTTGATTTTTACAAAATTGCAAGTATTGAACCCTATTAGATAATTTACGCAACCCGAATTCAACCAACTAATTTCAAAGAGTCTGGTTGTGGATATTTTTTGAGGGGCAAAAAATCAACCCTCCAAAAATCAACCTCATACAGATTACCTGCTTCGTCTCCATATACCGTAATTATCACCTGAACACCATCATCATCAAAATAACTTGCTTCAGCCAGATTTTCACCCAAAGTATTTTCATCGGATCCAACGAATTTTATACTTCCCATACCGCCATCTGACATGTCGTAAACTCTGGCTAAAGCAATTCTATTTTCGACGTCTGGAATTTTTTTTTGCTGAGACAGCATGGCACTTAAAAGTGCTTTTTCTTCAGCGCGCAAAAGTCGGGCTGAGTTATCGTGGAGGGGTAATTCTTCCGACATTTATAATTCCATTAGGTAGTTTAAAAGCGCTGTAGTCAAGCTTGGCCCCATTCAATATCACACTTCCACTATACTGACCATCAATTAACGAATCAGCGGTTCTTAAGATATCTTCTCTTATAGCATCTTGCACAAGCTGTCGATTAAATCCAGCTCTCTCTACATGCCGAAAAGTATGGGATATTTGATTCTCGACCTTGCCAAATTGTATAACCAACTCATCAATACTCTTTGCTGAACAGTATGCGCCAGTATCAATTCCTTGATTAATAGCTTGGGCGATCGGTGCCATGCGCGAGACCGTAGTCGGAATCTGCGCCACCAGCGGGCTGATCGCCGCAGGCGATGCCACC
>NZ_BCTO01000103.1 GCF_001571325.1 Delftia tsuruhatensis NBRC 16741 | reverse complement strand
ACCGGCAGCAGCCCACATCCCTTCAATCGCCTGGAGGATCGTTGCACGGTGATGCTTGATCTGATCACTCACTGCGACGAAGGTGCTATCCGCGACGAACTCGCTCTATCCCAAGCTCAAGGGCTTTGTGCGGGCTGCGGCCACTGGCAGCCAACACCGCTGACTAAGTCTTGATGCGCACATCACACTGGCCTTCGCTGCAGGATCGGTGCTGGACATCAAGTCCGACCGCGATGTCGATCGAGCAAAGAGCCATTCATCGAAATGTCTGGAACTCGAACGACGCACCTCGCGATCCATCTTGGCCAGGAAGGCATTTCGAACAAAGGCACAAACCCCGTCGATCACGGCGTTTACGCGTTCAAGCTCGTGCGCTCCTGGCCGCCCGTCAGATCTCGAAAGAGGTCCGATCCGCAGCATCCTTGATCCAGTTTGGCGGCTTGCCACGCC
Source organism: Delftia tsuruhatensis NBRC 16741 (assembly GCF_001571325.1). GTDB lineage: Bacteria > Pseudomonadota > Gammaproteobacteria > Burkholderiales > Burkholderiaceae_C > Comamonas > Comamonas tsuruhatensis. The sequence goes on along the minus strand of NZ_BCTO01000103.1, from coordinate 4,675 downwards.
CCGTCCACGTAGCGCCGGTACCAGGATCGCGATACTTGGGCGCGCCAGCCGAAGCTTTGCGTTTAGAGCCTCCGAACACATCGTCTGGAGTCAGGTGGAATTCCGCGATCAGGCTGCGCACGCGGGCGACCACGCCAGACTTTTCTGTGGCCAGAGCCTGGGCAATCTTGGCTTCAAGTTCAGCCTTCTGCTGAAGAAGTGTCTTGTAATCGGATGTCATGGTTTTCCTTAAATTTGCATGCTAGCAAATTGCTAATTTTAAGAGTTTCTAGCGAAGAATGCTTTCATTTCAACGAGGCAAGAGAGCGAAATTTTGCTGCGCCCGCTTCATACTCAAACACACCTCACACACACGAGAGTCATACGCCCAATCTGAGCAGGACAAAAATGTCATGCTAACGACCATGTTCGCTCATGGCTGCATGCTGGGCGTGGCCTCCGTCAGCGGAAATGGAAGCTTCGGAGCAATCCACTGATAGTTTTCTGCAAGAATATTTGATTTACTACTTTTTCCGTCCCATTGCAGCGAGAGTAAATCCGCAATTGTCCAAGAGGCCCAGTCAGACCTAAATCCTCTATCACCAAGGTTATCCGGACTATCACTCTCAATTTTATTGCGCCAAATTATGGTCGGAATACGATAGCCAGACTCAGTTGAAGGGCTGTGACCAACCTTATTTAGTAGATGTCCAACCTCTTGGCCATGATCAGATAGGTACATCCAGGCCTGATAATCTGAACTACTTTCTGAAATTTTCATCAGATCCAGTGTTTTGGCAATCACCGAATCATGATACAAGATTGCGGCGTCATACTGCTCCCTGAAACCACGCACCCAAAATGATCTATTCTTAGCCTCCATCTCCCGATCTACATCATCGGTTGTATCATCAAAAGGGTTCTCATTTTTTGGGTAGCGAAGACTGTAATGAGGATGTGCACCAAGCAAATGCACAACAATAAATTTATTCTCCGCCCCATCCTTTAGAGCTTCTTCCAAAAGATTCAGAATATCGCCATCCAATGAGGATGATGAGCGACCAGGCGTGCGGTTGATCAACTCGACTATGTCTGCATAGCTTGCATGCCGCGATTCAATTGCAACATCATCATGATTGCTTACCCACCACGTCTTATAACCCGCGGCTCGAGCCATGGCCAAAAGGTGCAATGAATTATCAGTAGGAGCGGCCTGTAATGAAAACATCCGTTCAAAAGCGGGTATTGTGCTTGCATCCAATGACCAAGAATTTCGGAATACCACCATATTTCTACCCGCATCCCTCCGCTTTAGCGAGAGCATCGGCGTGGTATTTCTTGGGTAGCCATATATCCCCAAATTATCTCTATTAATACTATCCGCAATTACGAGAACAATTGTGGAACTTCCTTTGCGCTCAACTTTTGGCGCCAGTGTCTTCGCTCTCGTGAACTGCTCTTCACGGATGGCAAATTGGTTTACCCATTCTGTCTGAACAAGTGAAATCGACTCCTGCCAGTTTTTCCAGAAAATTATTGGATGCAACTTCCTCCACGGCTTATTGACATGGGCAACCAGACTAAATGTCATCAGCAAGACGACGATGAACCAAATAGCCTTGGAGTAGCTCCTTGGCGCTGAATCAACCGAGATCAAGAGAACCAAAGAAAGGGTCGCCAGAAAAAAAAAACAGCAACCCCAAGCATATCAACAACACTGAATTTGCAAATGCATACTCAATGCTCTCTCGGAGATTTGTATTCGCCACTGCATTTAAAACAAGTGCGCTATCAGGCGCGGCGTCATAGGCCTCTCTCAGATAATATCGAGCGATTCCATCCACATAAAATGCCAAGGTCACAAACCAAACGAAGGTCTTGCCGATCCAAGACGGACCTCCACTATTGGCAAAGAGAAAAATCAGAAAGCAATATGGCAGGTACAAAACCAATAGCTTTACCAATCTCAGTCCTTCATGACCAATACTTAATGCAGAGAAAACAGAAAGAAGTATTATTGCAAATACAAGTTCCGGCTTCTTAATTGTGCACCACACTCTATCCCCAAAATTCTTCACCATCTCGATCATCTTACTCTCAGGGCATCATATTTTGACAAAAACGACCTACGCGTCATCACTAATCTGCGGGAATATCAACCCGATACTGGTCACTCCCGCCTCAGATCTTGCAAACACATCGCCCTGATGTAACCTAGCAATTGCAGCAACAATTGCCAGTCCTAGTCCGTGATTGCTTCTAGCCTGCGTCCTAGAAGAATCTGCTCGGTAAAATCGATCAAATAGTCTTGGAAGGTGAGAGGGATCTATAGTCTGGCCTTCGTTAGTGACTGTCAACTGGATACGATGTGCATTTATAGTGGATGGGCTTCGAGCAGACGCAATCATCCGGATATCAACAATTATCTTGCTACCTCTTGAGGCATATCGCGTAGCATTCCCCAAAAGATTCGAAAGTGCACGACGCAATAAGCTCGCATCCAAGATACCTTTTGCTTCGCCCTGTATGGCCACCTCTAAACCAGCGTCCAGAAGAGACGCTTCGTGGAATTCAATAACCTCGCGAGCGAGCTCAGCGAGACTGCTTACCCCCATTCGCCGAGCACCATTCCCTCTATCTGCGTTTGAGAGGAAAAGCATATCGGCAATGATGCTAGCCATTCTGTGCAAATCCTCCAAATTGGAAGATAGAACATCAACCAGTTCATCCGAAGTTCTCTGTTTTCGTAGTGCCAGCTCCGCGCTACTTATCAGAGTTGACAAAGGTGTATTCAGCTCGTGTGCCACGTCCGCGTTAAAAGATTCCATCTGCTTGTAAGCAACAGACAACCTATCCAAGAGGTCATTAATTTGCCATATCAAGGGCATCAATTCTTGAGGCTGCTGGCTGTCGTCCAATCTCTTTATCAAATTTTGAGCAGATACCTGTCGTGTCTGTGCGATCAAAAGGCTAATTGGCGACAGCCCCTTCTTCACCAACCAGATGCTAGAAATAGAAACAATCAAAGTACTAACGATAGCTGCTATACCAAGCGTCCATGCCAAATGGCGCAAAATCATATTATCCGGGGCGCGATCCAATATCAGTGTTACAGCTATTTCTTGGGGGCTAGAACCTGGGCTTGATAATTTCACAGAGAACTCGCGTTCGATGGTGTTTTCTCTGTGACGCAGCAGTTCAAAAAGAACTTCCCTATTTCCGCCATATTTTCGCACCACCAATGACAAGTCGTCGTGCCCGCTCAAAAAATCCAACAATGAATTCTGCAGCGATTCCGAATTTATGTGTAGTTTGCTCTCATTAAGCAAACGTTCCAGTGCTATTTGCTTGTCATTAAGGGCATCGGTTTGCTTTATATGAAGTGTTTGTGATATGACAAGATAAACAGCCACGCAAACTATTCCAAGCCCAAAAATAGTTTGCATAGCTAGAGAAATAGACAAACGCGCCGACAAAGGGCGCGTTGCTTTTTTTGCTCTTCCTTGTTTAATCATCTTGATTCCAAAATATAGCCCATTCCGCGAATGGTATGCAGCAATGGCTTATCAAACGGCTCATCAATTTTCATCCTTAGCCTTCTAATGGCCACCTCGACGACATTTGAATCTGCCTCGAAATTTATTGACCAGACCTGAGCTGCTAGTTCAGCTCGAGAAATAACCTGTCCTTGTCTACGCATCAACAGTATCAGCAAGCTATACTCTTTCGCACTTAGATCCAGTCTTTTCCCCGCGCGAAATGCGCGCTGCCTGGCAAGATCTATTTCCAAGTCGTGCATTCTCAATATTGTCGCAACATTTGCCGCACCGCTCAATGAAGGATTTCTGCGGAGCAATACCCTTATTCTCGCGATCAATTCGGAAAATGCAAACGGCTTGACCATATAGTCATCAGCACCGCTTTTCAAGCCGGTCACTCTATCTTCAACTGAATCTCTTGCAGTAAGCATCAAAACAGCGGTTTGCTTTGATTGTCTCAAGGCCGCTAGAACAGCAAGGCCATCTATTCCAGGAAGAATGCCATCAAGAATAATTACATCGAAATCCTGGGTAGCCGCCTTATTTAGTCCCGAGATCCCGTCAAGTGCGAAATCTACAGCAAACCCTTCGTCGACCAACCCTCTGACAAGCTGGTCTACCAACTTTTCATCATCCTCAATTATTAGGATACTCATGGGGCGGATTGTGATCCCAGGGCCCTGGCACTTGGATGATAAATTTGTCATCTGATTATCAGGAAGCCGCCGGGAACGCTCCTCTATAGTGCCCTTCGCCCATACCTTGCGCTTGCGCATAAATATTTCAGGGCACTACAGCGACCGACAGGAACATGGATTCCGTCTGCGCAGGAGTTTCATACATGATCTTGGTAACCACACGTGGCAAGGAGAGGCTTCGCACGAGCTTCTGCCAAACCTTGCTTGTCAGCATGTTGGTAGGGGCAGGCCTAGTCCACGCCGCACCCACGAGCTCAAGCAGCCTCACAACGGCCTCGAGCGAAGCACCGGCGGCGCCCTTGACATTGTCTGTCGCGGTCGCGCAAGCCTTAGCAACTCATCCGAGCTTGCGTGCGGCTCAGTTCGGACTTGAGGCCAGCGACGGCGCAGTCCTTCAAAGCAAGTCTCGCCCCAACCCCGAGCTCTCCTACACTCAAGAAGATATGGGCTGCTGCCGGT
>NZ_BCTO01000102.1 GCF_001571325.1 Delftia tsuruhatensis NBRC 16741 | reverse complement strand
GCGGCCGTGGACCTGGCCGACGAGAACGGGACGCCCTCGGTTCCTGAGCGCTGGATGGACGCGCTGCGGCACTTTGTGCTGTTCCGGGCCTGGTCCATCGATGCCGAGTTCGGCGGCAACGCGACCATCGCGGCGGCGCACCGTGCCCTCTACAACGAGGCGCTGGGCATTCAGGCCCAGGCAGCAGCAACGACGGCCGTGGCGCAGAAGTAAGCGCAAGAAATCCCCGGTGGTGACCAAGCCTGCCTATACTGCGGGCAATTTCCACTGGGGCGCTGGAGTGCTCGGAACCATAGGAGCCGATATGGCTGGTTTCTCGACCTCCCTCGCCAACGCGATCATCAGCGCCACGCTGCGCAAGCAGGCCTTCCCGGCCATCCGCAACACCTTCTTCGCCCTGTTCACGGCGGACCCCACCGACGCCTTCACCGCCGGCACCGAGGTGGCTGCACCGTGGTACCAGCGCGTGCCCACGGGCGCCTTTGCCGCGCCCAACAACGGCGCCACCTACAACGCCGTGCGCGCGGAGTTTCCGCCCGTCACGGGCGCCCAGGTCACGGTCACGCACATCGGAATCATGGAGGGTGACTCGGCCACCGATGGCACGGCCACGCTCATGTATTCCGAGCCGCTGCCCACGCCGCGCACGCTGCAGATCAACGACGTGTTCTTGGTGGACAGCCAGGCCCTTACAGGCGACTTCACGCTGCAGCTGCTGTAAGCCATGAACCGGGGAGCACTCAATGGCTTTGCGCTGAACGGGCGGGCCTCCGATCCCGTGGTGCGCATCCGCGTGGACGCCAAGGGCTATGCCCGCGTCCGCGTGGGCGGGAGAGTGCTCGCCTATGCGGTGGTCCACTCGGCACCAGCTGCTGCGCTGACCGGCCCGCTGGGCCGCGTGCATGCCAAGCTCTCGGCCGATTCCGTGGCGCGCGCAGCTGTCGAAGGCGTGCTGGGCCGGGTCCATGTGCGCAGCCTGCTGGCAGCCACGGGTCGCGCCATCTTCAAGGTCACGCTGCCGCCCGTGCGCGGGCGTGTGGCCGTCCAGGCCCGGGCCAGCGCCACGGTCAACGCCCATGTGCAGGCACGCATTGGGGTGGACGCGGCCGCGCGTGCCAACTTCAAGCCCCAGGCGCGCCTGCTTCGCCGTGGCCCCGTGCAATCCACGCCCACCGCCCGTGGCACAGCCGATGGCCGCATCTACGTGCGCCGCTGGCTGCGTTCGCCTGTGGACGGCAAGGGCCAGGCCTTTGTCGTCACGCAGGGGAGGGTCGAGGCGCGTCTGGCCGCGCTGGTCCAGGCAAAGGCTGCGATCACGGCCCGTGGGCAGCGCCTGGTGCGCGCGCCGCTGCAGGCCCAGGGCGTGGCCTTCATCGACATCGATCCCGCCGTGCACAAGCGCCTGCCCTTCGATGAGCAGGCGCCCGAATCCCGCACCTTCCTCGTGCCCGCAGGAATGACCACCTTCTACGTCACCGACCAGGGGCAAAGCATGTTCCGCACTTCCCCCATGCAGCCTGCAGACACGCAGGACTACGACATCGAGTTCGCCGACTGGTTTCCGCCCGGCGACGAGATTGTTTCCGTGCAGCTCAAGGTGCAGCCGGCCATGCCCATGCCGCCGTCCTTTGCCTTCGTGGGCCAGCGCGTGAAGGTCTGGATCTACGCGGGCGGCCTGAGCGGCCAGAAGTACCAGATCAGCGTGGCCGCCACGACGAACGACGGCCGCACCAAGGAGGTGGAGCTGATCGTGCCCATCAAGGAAAAATAGAAATGCCGCAGCTGTTCCTGAACAACTTCCAAACCCAGTTCATCGCCGACGTGCGCGCGGCGCCGCAGACAGGTGCCCCGGCCAGCGAGCTGGACTACGGCGTGCTGCGCGTGTCCGATGGCGCGGCCGGCACGCTGCTGAATCCTCCCGCCGGCGGCTGGTACGTGCTCACGGCCTACAAGCGCAGCGGATCGCTCGAAACCGATTACGAGATCCTGCGCGTTACCGCCGTGGACAACTCGGTGATCGGCGAATGCCGGCTCACGGTGCTGCGTGGCCAGGAAGGCACGGCGCCCCGGGCCTACAACTCGGGTGACTTGCTGGAGATGCGCATGACGGCCGGGGGCATGCGCGAGGTGGTGCAGACCGCCGACCCGCGCCTGACCGATGCGCGCGCACCCACCGGCGCGGCCGGTGGCGTGCTTGCCGGCCAGTACCCGAACCCCACGTTTGCCCAGCCCATGGCCACGGCGGCGGATCTGCAGGGCAAGGTGGACAAGGTGCCAGGCAAGGGCTTGAGCGCCAACGATTTCAGCGACGAGGCCGCGGCAAAGCTCGGTGGTGTGGCGACAGGTGCCACCAAGAACGTGACCGATGCCCAACTGCGGGACCGCAGCACGCATACGGGCGAGCAGGCTATAGCCTCCATCTCCGGCTTGCAAGATGCGTTGGACACGACGTTGAAGAAGTCCGGCGACACCATGAAAGGTAGTCTGAATTTCTTCGGAAATAGCTTGAGGCTGACGGCTGATTTCAGTAATCCTATTCCGGCTTATCGATTCGCTTTCCAAACCAGTGCAGTTAATGAACAGACGGCGCTGGAAGTAATACCGAATGGAACAGCAGGTGAGTCCCTGATCAACCTGGCCTCATCTGCCACTGATCAAGCAAACTGCTCTTTACTTCAGATGCGCATCGGTTTGAACACTGCCGATGCACGTGTTGCTGCTGAACGCCGGGGGAGCGGAGCCTATTTACCGCTTTCTTTTCATGCTGGCGGGTCTGAGCGCATGCGCGTCGGTGTGAATGGCTCTATTGTTTTCCCAGCGCCATCTCAGCGAATCATCAGTGACTTCAGTAGCAACGTACTCTCTGAGCGCCTCGCCTTTCAGTCGAGCATTAATAATTCTTTGACCATCGTCGGTGCGCTTCCGACTGGGACAGGGACAATCTCGGGCTTTCGCACCCATGGTGGGACAGACCCCGGTAATTCGTCTGTTGGCGATCTGGTTATTCTGGGAGGCCAAGAGGTCCGTCTGAACTCCGGTGTTACAGGGAATGGCCAGTACCTTCCCATGACGTTTTACACCAGCGGATCAGAGCGGATGATTATCCGAACCAACGGCAATGTGGGTGTGGGCACATCTTTGCCGTTGTCCAAGTTTACCGTGAACAACTCGTCTCTTACCGGCGGCGGCCCGCAGCCCAGTGGTGGTGGCGCTGATCCAAATTCCATAGTGCGCTTCCAAGGAGGAAGTGTTGCGTTGGATTTTGGAGTGTACCAGTCTGGTGCGTTCTGGCTACAGCCGAGAATATTTTCTGATTACGCATCGAATCAGTGGCTGTTTTTGAATCCCAATGGTGGTGCTGTCCTTGTTGGTAATGGAGGGTTTGGCTATGGTCCTGGTGCCGGTGGCACAGTAACCCAGCCAACAAGTAAATCTACCAGTGTTGCTATCAACAAAGTTGCCGGGGTGATTACCACGCATAACCAAGCGTTGGCGCCTAATGCCGTGGCTGTTTTTTTGGTATATAACAGCATGGTTGGTCCCCTTGATATCGTCAATTTGACATTGACTAATAGCAGCGGAATAGTCGATGCATCGTTTTATAATGTTTGGGCTGTTGCCTATAACGATGGTTCATTTTATATTTGCTTGAAGAATATTTCATCGTCTGCCTTGGCACATGCGGTGCAAATCAATTTTGCAATTACTAAGGGCGCAGCAATCTAATGAAGATAAAGAGCGTTATTCGCTACGACAACGCCCATGCGATTGAGGTGACATGGGTTGACGAAGAAGGCAACGTGGCACGTTGCCACATCTATGCCAATTCTCAAATGCAGGATCTGCGCTCAGACCTTGGAGGCGAGGCAGCTAAATATGAATTTCTAATCGCTGAAGTCGAGGCAACTCAGGAGCCATCGCCGCCTGCAGCAGTTCCCGAGTCCTGTACGCCAGCCCAGGGCCTGGTGGCTCTCTACATACTGCGGGGCATCACTGAAGATGCGCTCAATTCGACCATTGACGCCATCGAAGATGACGCGCTGCGCTACACGACCCGTATAGGATTCGCCAGGGCTACGGAGTGGCGGCGAGCCAGCCCGTCCATCGTGCTGATGGGCGAGCTGCTTAATCTTTCGTCTGCGGATCTCGATGCGCTTTTCACCTTCGCTGTGAATGTCGAGGTTTGATTTGGTGCCAAGCCTGTCAGCCTGCAGGCCATGACCACCTACAAGCTGTCCGCATTCCCGGGCGAGGCGCCCAGCGTGTCCGACCGCGCGCTGGGCGCGAACTTCGCCCGGGAGCACTTCAACCTCTTTCTGCCCAGCTCCGAGTTCTGGCCGCTGGCCACCGACCGGCGCCACTCGGCATGTCTGGCCGGCACCCGCACGCTGCACCGATTCGCGCGAGACGCCAGCGGGGCCGTGCAGCAGAACCCGGCCGCGCCCATACGCTCATGGGTGCAGGAGCTGTCCCTGGTCAAGGGCCAGATCAACGACGAGGCCACCGAGCGCACCTACCAGACCACCAATGACGGCAGCGCGGCGCCGCGTGCGCTGGACGTGCGCGGCAACGACCGGCTGCTGGGCGTGGTGCGCCCGGTCAAACCCACGGTCACGCTGCAGGTGGTGGACGAGTTCACGACCGAGGAGGCCAAGACCTGGCTGTATGGCGACTTCGCCGAGCTGGTGCGCGCGGACCTGCTGGCCACGGTGATCCAGCACGAGGGCCACCAGGAGGCGATCCGCTGGGATGCCAATGGCAAGGCTTATGCCGGCGCCACATCCAACTACGGGCTGTCCCTGTCTACCGCCGTGGGGGCCGGCGCCTGGGCTGGGAATCTCTATGCCGTGGTCTCGGCCGCCCGCGCCAAGGCCTGCGAGATGGACACCACGCGGCTCGGGGCCATCAGCACGGCCAGCGGCTGGGCCGTGCCGGTGGCCGCCATGCCGTACAGCTATCCCTTCCGCAGGCCCGCGCTGGTGGAGGCGCTGCAGCGGCACGAGTTTCCGGACACGGCCGGCGAGCGCTCTGGCGAAACCGTGCTCACGGCCGACCAGGCAGCCAAGCTGGCCGACCTGGTGGAGGCCTCGGTGGCGCCCGGCAGCAAATGCACCAACTGGCGCAGCGAGCTGGACAAGCTGCTCAAGGAATTCGCGGACCTGGCCCTGTCCAAGTCCTGGGCGGGCGCGGGCACGGCGCCCATCAAACCGACCGAGCCCAGCGTGGCCCAGTACCACTTTGACGCGGACAACAACGCCATCGAGCACCCCGACTGGGTGCAGTACCGGCTCAAGCTGGAAAACTTCTTCAAGGCACAGGATGCCTACACCGACAGCAAGTCGGATGCCTCGGCCCAGGCCAGCAGCTTCAACGCGCGCTTGGTGGAGATCCAGCAGCGCTGCGCCACT
>NZ_BCTO01000101.1 GCF_001571325.1 Delftia tsuruhatensis NBRC 16741 | reverse complement strand
ACGGCCGTGGACCTGGCCGACGAGAACGGGACTCCCAGCGTGCCCGAGCGCTGGATGGACGCGCTGCGGCACTTCGTGCTGTTCCGTGCCTGGTCCATCGACGCCGAGTTCGGCGGCAACGCCACCATCGCGGCGGCGCACCGCGCCCTCTACAACGAGGCGCTGGGCATTCAGGCCCAGGCTGCGGCCACCACGGCCGTGGCCCAGAAGTGAACCAAGCCTGCCATCCTGGCGGGCATCTTCAATCGGGGCGCTGGAGTGCTCGAAGCCATAGGAGCCGTCATGGCTGGTTTCAGCACATCCCTCGCCAACGCGATCATCAGCGCCACGCTGCGCAAGCAGGCCTTCCCGGCCATCCGCAACGCCTACTTCGCCCTGTTCACGGCCGACCCTACCGACGCCTTCACCGCCGGCACCGAGGTGGCCGCACCGTGGTATCAGCGCGTGGCCACGGGCGCCTTTGCCGCGCCCAACAACGGCGCCACCTACAACGCCGTGCGCGCGGAGTTCCCGCCCGTCACAGGCGCCCAGGTCACGGTCACGCACATCGGAATCATGGAAGGTGACTCGGCCACCGATGGCACGGCCACGCTCATGTATTCCGAGCCGCTGCCGTCGCCGCGCACGCTGCAGATCAACGACGTGTTCGTGGTGGACAGCCAGGCGCTGACGGGCGATTTCACGCTGCAGCTGCTGTAAGCCATGAACCGGGGCGCTCTCAACGGGTTCGCACTCAACGGCCGGTCCGCCGACCCCGTGGTGCGCATCCGCGTGGACGCCAAGGGCTATGCCCGCGTCCGAGTGGGCGGGCGCGTGCTCGCCTATGCCGTGGTGCACTCGGCCCCCGCTGCTGCACTGACAGGCCCGCTGGGCCGTGTGCACGCCAAGCTCTCGGCGGACTCCGTGGCGCGGGCGGCCGTGGAGGGCGTGCTGGGCCGGATTCACGTCCGCAGCCTGCTGGCCGCCACCGGCCGCGCGGTCCTCAAGGTCACGCTGCCGCCGGTCTACGGGCGCGTGGTGGCCAAGGCCACGGCCCGGGCCACCGTCAATGCCCATGTGCTGGCACGCACTCCCGTGGCGGCCGTCACACAGGCACAGTTCGCCCCCCCAGACGCACCTGCTGCGTCGTGGCCCTGTCCAGTCGGCGCCGGCGGCGCGCGGCAAGGCGGATGGGCAGATCTACGTGCGCCGCTGGCTGCGCTCGCCCGTGGACGGCAAGGGCCAGGCCTTCATCGTGACCCAGGGCCGCGTCGAGGCGCGGCTGGCTGTGCTGACCCAGGGCCTGGCGCGCGGCGCCGTCGATCCGCACCGCCTGGTGCGCGCGCCGCTCGCGGCCCAGGGCGTGGCCTTTATCGACATCGACCCGGCCGTGCACAGGCGCCTGCCCTTCGATGAGGCAGCGCCCGAATCCCGAACCTTCCTCGTGCCCGCAGGAATGACCACCTTCTACGTTACCGACCAAGGGCAGAGCATGTTCCGTGCGTCCCCCATGCAGCCTGCAGACACGCAGGACTACGACATCGAGTTTGCTGACTGGTTTCCGCCAGGCGACGAGATTGTTTCCGTCGAACTCAAGGTGCGGCCGGCCATGCCCATGCCGCCGTCCTATGCCTTCGTGGGCCAGCGCGTGAAGGTCTGGATCTACGCGGGCGGCGCCGATGGCCAGAAGTACCAGATCAGCGTGGCCGCCACGACCAACGACGGCCGCACCAAGGAGGTGGAACTGATCGTGCCCATCAAGGAAAAATAGAAATGCCGCAGCTGTTCCTCAACAACTTCCAGACGCAGTTCATTGCTGACGTGCGCTCGGCGCCGCAGACAGGCGCCCCGGCCACCGAGCTGGACTATGGCGTGCTGCGCGTGTCCGATGGCGCGGCCGGCGTACTGCGCAACCCGGAGCCGGGCTCCTGGTATGTGCTCACAGCCTACAAGCGCAGCGGTTCGCTGGAGTCGGACTACGAGGTCCTGCACATCACGGCCGTGGACAACTCGGTCATCGGTGAATGCCGGCTCACAGTCTTGCGCGGCCAGGAAGGCACGGCGCCGCGCGCCTATGTGGCCGGCGATCTGCTGGAGCTGCGCTTGACCGCCGGCGGCATGGGCGTGAAGGTGGACCGCGAAGACGGCAAGGGCCTGAGCACCAATGACTTCACCAACGCCGAGAAGGCCAAGCTGGAGGGCATCGCCGCCCAGGCCACCAGGAACGCCACGGACGTGCAGCTGCGCGACCGGACCACGCATACCGGCGCCCAGGCAATCAGCACCATCATGGGCCTGCAGGCGGCCCTCGATGCGCGTGCGCCCAAGGAGAACCCCACGTTCACGGGCACGGTGTCGGGCATCAGCAAGGCCATGGTGGGGCTGCCCAACGTGGACAACACGGCCGACGCGGACAAGCCCGTGAGCACCGCGCAGCAGGCGGCCCTGGCCAACAAGGTGGATAAGGTGGCGGGCAAAGGCCTTTCTGCTGAGGACTTTACGGCCGAGCACAAGGCAAAGCTGGACGGCGTGGCCGCGCAGGCCACCAAGAACGCCACGGACGCCCAACTGCGCGACCGAAGCACGCACACAGGCACGCAGGCCATCAGCACGGTGGCGGGCCTGCAGGGAGCGCTCGATGGTCGGCTCAAGCTGCGGACCTTCTCCAACGCGGAGCCGGCCGGTGGTTCGCCGGGTGACACCTGGGTCAACACCTCGGACAGCCGCGCCTGGATTGAATACGCCTGGTTTGATGACGGCAGCGGCAGCAAATGGCGGCGCCTCGGCCCGGCTGCCGATGGCGCGGGTCTGTCCTCGAACACGGCCGTGCTCACGCCCACGAACAACGGCGCGGCCTTGCCCGTGGGCCAGATCACGCGCGTCAACACGGCGGCAGGCCCGGTGACGCTGCTTGCGCCTGCAGCGTCGGCCGTGGACCTGCGTTTTGGGGTGCGGGACCACGGCAAGAGTTTTGGGATCAACACACTGACGATCAATCCGCAAGGCGCCGATTTGCTGATGGGGATGAATGTCGGCCTGGATGCCGATTTTAATTTGCCCGGTGAGTTGAGTTTTCGTTGTGTGCAGATTGGCCGATGGGAGATGGAATAATGAATCAGAGTTTGAGCGATTTGCTGGGAGTCAATAGCCTGCCACCCATTGGCAGCGTCAACCTTTTACCCGACGTGTCAGATCCCTATGGGATACAAAGGGCACAGGGCAAAACTTATTTGCGCGCTGGGACGCTAGCGAGGTCTGCGATATTTCCAAAAATTCCGGACTTCCTTAAACCTGTCGGGCATATGGCGGCAAAATCCAGCCAGCCCCCGAACGCTCCCATAAGTGACATGGCAACCGACGGGAAAAATACGGTGGTTGCAGTGGCTTACGACAGTACCGTATTTGTTTCCACAGATGCGGGAGACAACTGGATTTCGCGCAGAAAGCTTGCCAGTGCTTCCGGATATTCTTGGTCTATCGCTACAGATGGCAATGGGATATGGTTGGCAATGGCGCGAGATGGGACAATTATCCGTTCCACGGACAATTTTACATCGTGGGCTGGAACACTCACTCCCGCACAAGCGGCCTTACCGGGGGGCACCTCATATGCCTGCAGACTCGATTATGTCAATGGGGAATTCTGGGCTTCACGTTTGAATCTGTCGCTTAATATGGCAGCAGCCAATAATAACCATCTTTACCGCCTCACTTCTACAGGAACCACACTGACTGCTGTCAGCTTGCCGGCAACCGGTGCCAATAGCGCGAGCTATTCGCTGTGTGGAGTTGCCGGAAATGGTAGAAGTCTTTTTGTTATTTTTAACATGGCTGGCGTAGGCTCCTATGCAAATGGAAACAACACCTACACCTACGTCTATCAGTTCGATACAAATCTGGGTGCATTTTCGCAGCCTTACGTGATTTGTGTACATCCGGCAATGACCATGGCATGGGATGAACAGCAGCAATTGTGGTTGGTCTATGGTAATAACGTTTATTATGCTGGTGGGACTTATTCCTACAGCATGGACGTTCGCCTGTATGATGCCGATATGAAGCTGGTTGCTTCATGGATTCCAGCAACATCGAGCACCCCAGGGGAGGGCTACTATCCTACTGGCCCCGTGGGCGAAGTCGTTTCTTGGGGTAGTTGGGGCGCAATGCTGAAACCCAACCGAAATTATTGCCTTGATGCCTACGGAAGATCGGGGGGGGGCGTTGCCTCCAATTGTTATTTTACGCAACGTCCCTTGGGCGGAAAAATTGAGCTTGCCGCATTTTCCTCTGGAACAGTATATATGGGGGCAGGAATCAAGGTGAATAGAGATTTGGTTATTATTTATTCCCATGGAACACGGGACGTTTTTCGTGCTGTCTCTTATGTCGGGCTGCCCTACCCAAACAAGCCTTCAACCGATACCTCCATGTTTTTGAGGGTGGCATGATGAATTCGTCTGATTTTTTCATCGTCCCGCATCCACAACCGGAACTGACGCCAGGTCAGTTTCGCGCCTTGCTGACCTTGAGTGAACAGCGCATCCTGGACAACTTCGATGTGCAGGAATTCGCGACCTTCAATCCCAAGATCAACGCGCTTTCCATCGACCAGCGCGCCGACGTGCGCACGGGGATTGCCACCTACCGCGACAGCACCAGTGTGGATTTGGGCGATCCTCGCACCGTCACCTTCATCAACATGATGGGCGCCTACGGTCTGCTGGACAGCGAGGTGCGCGCGGCGCAGATCCTGGCCGGCCAGGTGCCATCCCTGACCACGTAGGACGCTGGTGCCAAGCCTGCCACGGTAGCAGGCCATGACCACCTACAAGCTGTCCGCATTCCCGGGCGAGGCGCCCAGCGTGTCCGATCGCGCGCTGGGCGCGAACTTCGCCCGGGAGCACTTCAATCTCTTCCTGCCCAGCTCCGAGTTCTGGCCGCTGGCCACCGACCGCCGCCACTCGGCGTGCCTGGCTGGCACGCGCACGCTGCACCGCTTCGCGCGAGATGCCAGCGGCGCCGTGCAGCAGAACCCGGCCGCGCCCATCCGCTCCTGGGTGCAGGAGCTGTCCCTGGTCAAGGGCCAGATCAACGACGAGGCTACCGAGCGCACCTACCAGACCACCAACGACGGCAGCGCTGCGCCGCGTGCGCTGGACGTGCGCGGCAACGACCGGCTGCTGGGCGTGGTGCGCCCGGTCAAGCCCACGGTCACGCTGCAGGTGGTGGACGAGTTCACGACCGAGGAGGCCAAGACCTGGCTGTATGGCGACTTCGCCGAGCTGGTGCGCGCGGACCTGCTGGCCACGGTGATCCAGCACGAGGGCCACCAGGAGGCCATCCGCTGGGATGCCAGCGGCAAGGCCTATGCCGGCGCCACGTCCAACTACGGGCTGTCCCTGTCCACTGCCATTGGCGGGGGGGCGTGGGCTGGGAATCTCTATGCCGTGGTGTCGGCCGCGCGCGCCAAGGCCTGCGAGATGGACACCACGCGGCTGGGCGCCATCAGCACGGCCAGCGGCTGGGCCGTGCCGGTGGCGGCCATGCCCTACAGCTATCCCTTCCGCCGGCCCGCGCTGGTGGAGGCGCTGCAGCGGCACGAGTTTCCGGACACGGCCGGCGAGCGCTCCGGTGAAACCGTGCTCACGGCCGACCAGGCCAGCAAACTGGCCGACCTGGTGGAAGCCTCTGTGGCACCCGGCAGCAAATGCACCAACTGGCGCAGCGAGCTGGACAAGCTGCTCAAGGAATTCGCGGACCTGGCCCTGAGCAAGTCTTGGGCCGGCGCGGGCACGGCGCCGACGAAGCCCAGCGAGCCCAAGGTGGCCCAGTACCATTTCGACTCCGACAACAACGCCATCGAGCACCCCGATTGGGTGCAGTACCGGCGTGACCTTGAGGCGTACTACAAGGCCCTGGATGCCTACACCGACAGCAAGTCGGATGCCTCGGCCCAAGCCGGCAGCTTCAACGCGCGCCTGGTCGAGATCCAGCAGCGCTGCAGCACG
>NZ_BCTO01000100.1 GCF_001571325.1 Delftia tsuruhatensis NBRC 16741 | reverse complement strand
AAACCGGCAGCAGCCCAGACTGGCGCAATGTGCTCTGGGACTCGATGGCCATGGAGCCGGATCTGAGCGATGCGCGCTACCTGTTCCGCACGCGCTGGGTGGATGAAGACGTGGCCATCACCATGTACCCGCAGCGCCGCGACGTGCTGGAGCGGGCCGTGCTGCGCGAGGAGGAGTTCAGCGCCCAGCAGTGGGCCGAGGACGAATTTTTCTTCCAAGGCCACACCAGCGAGCGCCACGTCAGCGACACCAGCGGCAGCTACCTGGCCGGAGGGCGCGGCAACATCGACAGCGAGGCGCGGCGCCGCGTTCGCCTGATCGAGTGCCAGTTCCGCATGCCGGCGTCCGTTCAGGTGGTGACCAGCGGCCCTTTCAAGGGCTCGTTCGTGGAGCCCTGGGACCATGCGCTGCGCGCCGTGGTGGGGGCGCACGGCGGCTCCATCGTGGAGCGCGTCGCCATGCGCATGCACGTCGCGGTCTTCACCGAGGGCCATCTGCTGGCCCTGGGCCCAACGCCCATGCGTCACAACAGTTTCAGCCTGACGCCCATCTGGTGCTACCGGCGCGGCCGCGACCGCATGCCCTACGGGGTGGTGCGCCGCGTGCGCGACCTGCAGATGGATCTGAACAAGCGGGCCAGCAAGGCGCTGTTCTTGCTGTCCACGAACCAGATCTTTGCGGAGAAGGGCGCCTTCGATGACATCAACGAAGCGCGCGAGGAGGTCAACCAGCCGGACGGCGTGGTGATCTACAAGGCTGGCAAGAAGTTCGAAGTCCACCGCGACAGCGAGATGGCCGCCGGCCAGGTGCAGATGATGACGCTGGACGGCCAGGCCATCCAGAAGTCCGCAGGCATCAGCGACGAGAACCTGGGCCGGCGCACCAACGCCGTCAGCGGCCGCGCGATCGAAGCCCGCCAGCTGCAGGGCTCGGTCGTGACCACGCAGCCCTTCGACAACCTGCGCTTCGCCGTGCAGATCCAGGGCGAGAAGCTGCTGAGCCTGGTGGAGCAGTGGTACACGGAGGAGAAGGTCATTCGCCTGTCTGGCCACAAGGGCCGGCTGGACTGGGTGAAGGTCAACCAGCCCGAGGTCCAGCCGGACGGCAGCGTGCGCTACCTGAACGACATCACGTCCAGCATGGCCGATTTCGTGGTGTCCGAGCAGGACTATTCGGGCACGCTGCGCCAGGTCATGTTCGAAAGCCTGAACCAGCTGGCGGGCCGGCTGCCGCCCGAGGTGGCCATCCGCATCATGACGCTGGCCATGGAGTACTCGGACCTGCCGAACAACGACCTGGTGGCCGACGAACTGCGCAAGCTCACCGGCGAGCGCGACCCCAACAAGCCCCTCACGCCCGAGGAGCAGCAGCAGGTCCAGCAGCAGATGCAGGCCCAGGCCGAGGCGCTGCAGATGCAGCAGGAGAGCGCGCGCCAGGCGCTGGCCGAGCAGCAGGCCAAGGTCCGGGAGATCAATGCCCGCGCCGAGAAGCTGGAAGCCGAGGCCGAGCAGCTGCGCGCCGCCGGCGGCAACCCCGCGCTGGCCCAGCAGATGGAAGGCGTGGCCGCCACCGTGCGCCGCGACGCCGACCTGGAGCTGGACGAGCTGCGCCGCAAGCTGTCCAAGACCCAGGCCGACCTGGCCAACAAGACGCTGCAGATCAAGGGTGACCAGGACGTGCGCCTGCAGGTGGCACACATCGAGGCCGACTCGCGCGAGCGCGTGGCCCAGATCCAAGCCCAGAGCCGCCAAACGCTCGACGCCATGTCGGGCCGGCTGAACCAATTCGACAACAAGGACTGATATGGATCGAGAAACCATCGTGCGCACGGCGGCTGTGGAGGGCGCCAAGGCCGCGCCGCCGGTCACCGTGGTGGCCACCAACGTCGCCAACGGCTGGACCATGACCCACACGGCCACGGCCCTGACCATCCTCTACGTGGTGCTGCAGGTCATCTACCTGCTGTGGCGCTGGAGCAATGAGCGCGAGGACCGCCGGGCGCGCCAGGCGCAGGAGCTGGCAGCAGCATGCGAGGCGCGGTCGTGAGCGGGGGCCGAGTGCCTGCCGCAGGCCTGGGCATCGGCGCCGCCATCCTGGCTTCCTGGATCGCGGCCGAAGGGTTCAGCGCCGCGCCCATCATCCCGGTGCGCGGCGACGTGCCCACCATTGGCCACGGCGCCACGCGCTACGAGGACGGCAGGCGCGTGAACATGGCAGATCCGCCCATCACCAGGGAGCGCGCCCGCGACCTGGCCGTGAACCTGCTGGAGCAGCAATACGGGGTCTGCGTGCGCGATTCCTTGGGCGACACGCTGGTGCATCCAGTCGAGTTTTCCCAGGCGGTGGACTTCGCGGGTCAGTACGGCTGCGGGGCCTGGCGCGGCTCCTCGATGCTGGCGCGCACGCATGCCGGCGACTATGCCGGCGCCTGCCATGCCTACCTGGCCTACCGTTTCATGACCAGCGCCCAGCCCCTGCAGGGCTACGCCGCCTACCAGTGGGGCGCTGGCGGGCAGCCCTCCCGGTGGCGCTTCGACTGCAGCACGCCCGGCAACAAGGTTTGCCGCGGCGTCTGGACTCGCCAGCAGGCGCGATATGCCGCGTGCATGGAGGTGCAGTGATGATCCCTGCGCTCTACATCCAAATGGCTGCAGTTGGAGCGGCGCTGGCCATTGGCGCAACTGCCTCTTGGTGGATGCAAGACCAACGCTATGGCCTGCAGTTGGAACGGCTACGTCACCAACAGACCACAACCGAGCTGGCCGGCTCCCGCGAGGCCGTTCGGAGCATGGCGGGATTTCAAAAAGGACTGTCCGATGCACTCGCAACCTTCCAAACCACGAATCAACGCAACGCGGCCGCGCAGCAGGATTTGGAGCGCAGCCTGCGTGACTTGCGCAGCACTACTACAAGCATGCGCGGCGACTTCGCCGGTCTGCCAAAGCGTATCGAGGGAGCTACCCAGCCCGCTCTCGCTCAGTACTCCAGCACCTGCACAGCCCTACTCGCAGACTTGGCAGAGCGTGGTGGACGAATGGCAGAGCGCGGTGCAGACATCGCGCGAAAGGCTGATGGTCACGCCGCTGACGCAGCGATGATGCGCCGAGCATGGCCAACGAAAAATTAATGGATAACAATGGCTGCGATGGTGCTACCCCATTAGATCCGCACCGTAGAAATTCTAGATGAGGCATCCGTGTTCGGGACACAATTGGCGTACCTTAACCTTTAGTTGAATCATCAACGTCTCCTTTTCCTTCCAGTCTGTGTCTAGTGCATTAACGACGGTGGCTCCAGTTTTCACGGCAATCGCAAGAAATTTTTGATCACTAGGATCCATATTGTTGGGAGGTAATTCTGCGAATCCCCTGCTTTCATCATCAATGGGTGTAATTTCAACTAATTCAACTTTGTTGGGATTGTACATATTATCGTGTAAGTACTTGAAAAAAACATCTCCTATGCCGGGTTGTCCACTATGGAATAAAAATGGAGTGTACTCAGCTAAAATTAGCCCAGAAGCATCCAAAACCACAATATCCTTTACCTTCTGTGTGGCTATCTCAAATAAAAATTTGCTACAGGCTAGTTGACAAGCGTCTCCTGCATGTGTTCTTCGCCCATTTGCTGAAATTGGGACGTTTGTATCTATTGTAATTTTCATGGTTTTTGGCTTTTTATTTTCCTTGTAAGTGCTGCCATGCGTGTTTCTGCAATTTCTGTCATTTCATCACCGAAGAAATTTGTTGGCCAGTTTTCAATCTCTCCGAATTCGTTTAATTTCAGATCATTTAGTTTTGCTTCACCATTTTTATTATCGCAAAAATATAGTCTGAGATCATCTGAAGGAATTGTCTCATCTGCAACTCGGCGCTGGAAGCGTCTTAGCATGTGTTCGCTGTGGCTCTCCACAATCACTTGCAATTTCCGCGTCTGTGCAATCTTGATGATTGCATCAGCGAGACCACTTTGCACGGCCGGATGCAAATGGATTTCGGGCTGTTCCATAAGTACTGTGCTGCCAGTTGGGACGTACTGAAGCAGAACTAGAGCTGGTAGTACCTGAGATACACCGAAACCGACATCAGTTAGAAGTGCATCAGGGCCAT
This sequence comes from Delftia tsuruhatensis NBRC 16741, assembly GCF_001571325.1. GTDB lineage: Bacteria > Pseudomonadota > Gammaproteobacteria > Burkholderiales > Burkholderiaceae_C > Comamonas > Comamonas tsuruhatensis. The sequence continues at coordinate 2,090 of NZ_BCTO01000100.1, read as the reverse complement.
CTTTATCTCTTTTTACTATTGCGCGATATAGATTTGCCCCTGATCCGATCTCTTCGATGCGAAACGAATCGATAAGACCGATTTTTTGCAGCCAATAGGCGATCATTCCCTGAAAGGGTTTGTAATGTGTTTTGCCACCAAGATTTCTAGTTTCACCCCGTACTGTGGCAGCCAGGATTGCCTCAACTGCTCTTTCTCCTCTGACTCCTACATCGCTCGGACTTGCACCTGACCACGGATATTCTCGACGTGGAGGCGCACGTAGAGGTCCTAAATAGTAGATGGCATCCATCATAGACTCATATTCAGACTCAAGAACGCCAAGAAAATCTGAGTTTTGAAAATAAGTTTTGGCTTGGTCGGGGAATAAGTGGGTCTTTATTGGACCTGGCAAAGCCCATGCTCTAGCTTTATTTCTAACAAATTGAAATGAATTTTGAGGGGGTTTCCACTCGCAGTTTAGAATAAATTCAGATGAACCTTCTTTCTTGGGCTGCAGAATGAATTTATATCCTCCAAAATTATATTGAAGGCGACCCGATGTAGGTATTTTATCTTCTAAGGTTACTTCTGACTGCGCTGTAATTTTGGTGCTGCGGAAAAGAATATCTGTTCTTTTTCCACTTGGATCTGCTATTAGAAGTTCCTTAGGTAGTTTCCATCTTAATTTCCATTCCAGCTTGCAGTTATTATTGTGGAGATTTATAACATCGCTAAAACTACCAAGGTTAACGAATTGGTCTGGTCCGCCAAAGTCTAACGTAAGGCCTCGATCTGTTGCATTTTTAGTTTGCTTGAGTAGAAGCAAAAATTGAAGAATACTGCTTTTCCCAGAACTATTTGTCCCGAACAGCCCAGTAACAGTTTTGAACTCGATGTCCAAGGTGGACCAAGACTTGAAATTTTTTACCAGAAGTCTGTCTAGCATTTGAAATCCGTTGTAGAAGGTCTGTGCTCTTTCAATAATAGCTGGGTTGAAGCCTATCTGCCCAGCTCGTACCAAGCCTGCCACCCTGCCGTGATCCAAACCACGAAAGGACGCACACATGAGCTTGAACGACGACCACCTGCGCCTCCTGTCCGACGCCGAGCGCGCGGCCATGGAAGACGACGGCGACAAGTACGACCCTGACGCCGACAACGCGGCAGCGCTGGCGGCGCTGGGCCGTGGTGCGCTCGATGCAGAACACGAGGACGACGACGACCAGGACGACGCTGGCAAGGGCAAGGCGGAACCCAGCACGCCCACCGACCCAACGGACACAGCTGCAACGTCGGCTGCAGCACCTGCTGGTGATCCCGCAGAACCCACGGATGCCACGCATCCGACCGACGCGCCCGCACCGAATCCGCAGGCTGCCCCGCAGGCCGGCGGCTATCGCGCGGAACTGCCCGCCGACTACGACGCCCAGGTGAAGGCCAACAAGGACGCCGTGGCCGCCGCCCGCGCCAAATTCAACGAGGGCGAGCTGGAGCAGGCCGAGCTGGACGCGGAGCTGGACCGCCTGCAGGACGAGCGCGACCAGCTGCGCGACATGAAGACGCGCGCCACGGTGTCGGCCGAGATGCAGCAGCAGTCCACCCACCAAGCCTGGACCGCCACCATCAACGGCTTCTTCGAGGAGGCGGCCCAGAGCGCAGAGCTGGGCATCGTGGACTACCGCAAGGACGCGGCCAAGCAGGCGGATCTGGACGCCATGGTGCGCGCGCTGGGCGCGGCGCCCGGCAATGAGCACAAGCCCATGCGCTGGTTCCTGGAAGAGGGGCACCGCCGCGTGGTGGCTCTGCATGGTATTGCCACTACCAAGAAGCCGGCGGACGTGCGACGCAAGCCTGACGCCTCGGCGGTGGTCACCAATCTGGCCGACGTGCCTGGCGGCGCGGGCGATGCGGACCCTGTGAGCGACGAGTTCGCCGAACTGGACAAGCTCACCGGCCTGGACTACGAGCGCGCGCTGGGCCGCCTGTCCGAAGACAGGCGCGCGCAGTACCTGCGTTCGCTGTGAAGGAGCCCATGGCACAGACAACTGCATCGGCGCCCGACATGCGCCGCATCTTCATGGAGCTGCGCACGGGCGATGTGCTGGAGG
>NZ_BCTO01000099.1 GCF_001571325.1 Delftia tsuruhatensis NBRC 16741 | reverse complement strand
AGGGGGACGACGGCGATGTCGCAGAGTATTTCCCGGTGGCCCGGCAGCTGGAACATGGCCTGGCAGTTGCGCAGGGCCAGCTTGGCCTGTGGGTCGAGCAGGGCATGGATCTGCGGCCTGCAGGCTTCGCGCGCGATGCCTTCCAGCGGCTGCCCCAGCGCCTCGACGCTGGGCTGCCCGGTCCATTGCTCCCAGCGTGCGTTCACGAAGGTCAGCCGGCCCTGGATGTCGGTGCGAAAGATCAGCTCCTGCACGCTGCGCATGAGCACGGCCATCTCATGCTCGCTGCGGGCCAGGCGCGCCTGGGCCTTTTCCATGGACTGCTGGGACGACTTCTGGACCCTGCGGGTCTTGAGCACCGACCCGCTCAGGCCCAGCACCAGGGCAAGAAGCGCAAGGCCGGCAACGAAGAAGGCGAATGCCTTGTCGCGCCAGCGCGCGACCACCTCCGAGTAGGGCTCCTCCACCACCAGCAGCAGAGGCCAGTTGCGCACGGTGCGAAAGGACACGACCTCATGGGAGCCGAGCATGCCGGCGCCGACGTAGGAGCCGAATTCGCTGTGCGGCAGCCATTGCCGGAACAGCGGTGTCTGCAGCACGGCGGTCGCCTGCACGCCGGTGCCCGCATTCGTGCTGGCCAGCGTCTGGCCGTCGTAGCTCAGCAGCATGGCCTCGTAGCTGAGGGACTCCAGCGTGGATTGGTAGAAGTTGGCCACGGCATCGGGATTGATCAGGGCCACCAGCACGGCCGGTGCGCCGTTGTCGCGCTCGAATGCGAGGATCTGGGGCAGGTAGCGGACGCCCCGCGGTGTCGCATGCGGTGTCGCATGCGGTGTCGCTGCCAGGGAGGAGAGGCTGCGGCCGGTGACCAGGCGTCCCAGCTGGACCTTGCCCGGGACCGGAGCCGATGCCCTGTCAGGCAGCAGCTTGTGCAGCTCGATCTGCAGGCCGGCCTCGCCCGCTTGCGTGCTCGCCAGGATGCGTCCTTTGCCATCGAGCAGCGCCATGCTGCGCAGAACCGGCAACTGGCCGACCACTTGCGCCAAGGCCGCCTCGCGCGCTGCGCCGGGGCTGTCGGCGGACAGGATGACCGGGTTGTTGGCCAGGCTTGCCAGGGCGACCTCGCCGGTCTCGAAGGTCTTGTTCGTCTGATCCTGCAGCACACGGGCCAGCAACGCCGCCTGGGCCTTGCTCTGCTCGGCCTCGGCATGCAGCTGGCTCCAGACGAACAGCACCAGCCCGGCAAGCACGCACAGGGCAAAGGTCAGCACCAATGCCTTGAGGTGGGCGCTGCGCCTGGCTCCCAGAAAATGATGCGTGCCGGCTCGGCCAGACATGATGAAGGCGCTCCATCGGAGGGTTCAAGGCGCGACGATGGCGCTCAGCCCGTGGTTGCGCGCTGCCCGGGCCAGGCGGCCGTCTCGCCGGATGTCGGAGACGAACTGGTCCAGGCGCGCCAGCCACTGGGCGTCGGCAGGACTGGTTGCATAGCCGTAGGGAAGCACGTGGAACGGCTTGGGCGGTGCGATCAACCGGGCCCAGTCGGAGCTGTCGAGCAGCCGGCGGCTGTAGGGGTAGTCGGTCATGAACACATCCACGCGCCCTGCCATGAGCTCCTTCTCGCGGGTCTGGGGCGGCTCGATGGACACGATCTGCGCATGCTTGAGCGTCTCGCGCATCACGGGCTCCATGAAGGTGCCGCGCTGCACGGCGACCTGCACGCCGGGCTGGTCGATGTCCGCCCAGGACTGCACGGCCTGATTGCTCTTGGTGGTGACGCCGTAGATGTCGCTGTTCAGATAGGGCTGCGTGAAGCGCAGCTGCTTTTGCCGCTGGGGGAGTATGCCCACGGCGAACATGGCGACATCGCAGCGCGACTCCAGCAGGTCAGGTATCAGCCTGGGAAAGGAGGAATCCACATACTGCAGCCGTACGCCCAGCTCCCTGGCCAGCTCCGCCGACAGCTCTGCATCCACGCCCGTCAGCCGGCCCGTGCGTGGGTCGCGGAAGGTGATGCCGTAGTAGTCGGGCCATATGCACACACGCAGGGCGCCCGTGGATGCAATCCGCTCCAGCACCTCGCCAGCTGCGGCAGAGCCGGACCATGGCACCAGACACAGCAGCAATCCGGCAACGGCTGCCAGGCGTGCCAGCACGCGCCTTGGGGACGGTGCGCCGAAACATGTCGATGATGGATGCATGGCGGGCTTTCAGGGTGTGTCGATCAGATCGGTGAAGGACGGGGACTGCCGGGTCAGCGCCAGGCGCAGCGCATCCAGCTCTTCGATGTTGTCCATGAACGCGTCGACGATGCCGGGATCCAGGGCCTTGCCCCGTTCCGCCGCGATCATCTCCAGGGCCCGTGCTCGCCCGAACGCCGGCCGGTACACCCGGTCCATGGTGAGCGCGTCGAAGATATCGACGATGGAGGTGATGCGCGCCGACAGCGGGATGTCCTCGCCTGCCAATCCCTGCGGGTAGCCCTTGCCGTCGAAGCGTTCGTGGTGGCTGGCGGCGATTTCGGCCGCCATCTGGAACACCGGGATGCGCGACTGGCCCAGCAGATGCGCGCCGATCTCGGCATGCCGGTTCATGACCAGGCGCTCCTGCGCATCCAGCGGGCCCTGCTTCTTGAGGATGGTGTCCGGAATGCCGACCTTGCCGATGTCATGCATCGGGGCCGCCTTGCGCAGCAGGCTGGCGAATTCGATGCGGCAGCCCAGGCGCAGGGCCAAGGCCTCCGACAGGTAGCCGATGCGGATGATGTGCGAGCCGGTGTCGTCGTCCTTGAACTCGGCGGCCATGGCCAGGCGCAGCAGGGTCTCGTGGTGGGCGCGTGTCACTTCCTTGAGCAGATCGTTGCGCTCGCGGTACATGCGGCCGAAGTCCTGGATGAGCTGCTCCATCTGCTCCACGGCCGCAGGATCGAAACGTCGCGATGGCTCCCGGGGGGAGGCGGTCTGGTACTGGGCCATCAGTCGATCCTCTCGAGCTTTTCGATCGTCTCCAGCAGCTTCAGGGTGCTGAAGGGCTTGACCAGGTATTCGTCGGCTCCGGCCTGCAGGCCCGCCTTGCGGTCCTCGGCGCTGCCCCGGGCCGTCAGCAGGATGACCTGCGTATGCAGCAGTTCGTAGGAGCGCTTGATGCGGCTGCACACCTCCAGGCCGTCGAGCGTGCCCGGCATCATGATGTCGAGCAGGACGATGTCGGGCCTGAGCCTCTCGGCCATCGCCCAGGCCTCGTCGCCATCGCAAGCCTCTATGACGTCAAAGTCGCTGAATTCCAGTGTCATGCGCAGCAGCTTGCGGATGTCGGCATGGTCCTCGGCGATCAGTATCTTTTGCATGGGGAGATCTTTCATGCCGCAACAAAGGTGTGGGCCGGCATGTGAATCATAAATATCAATTAAATCAAATTTTATTGAATTTATCTATCAAATCTGTTGCCAGGCCTTCACGCCCGTGGGCGCCGGATGCCGCCGCGGCAGCGGGGCGGGTTCCGGCCCCAGGCCGGGAACAGGTCTTTTGCCCCTGTGCGGGAGCCGGCAGCCCCGTCTTTATGTGGCCCGTTCCCAGGCCGGGTCTTTCCACAGGGCATCGAGGTCGGTGAAGCCCCATTTCGCGGGGTCTTCCCGACTGGCTATCTTCTCCTGGCACCCGGGCCGGGCCAGGTCAACGGTCTCCGGTGCCATCCGCATGCCGCTGGCCGTGGAATAGAACACCTTGACCTGCGGACAGGTCAGGGACTGGCGGCCAGGGTCCACGACGACCCCCAGCCTGCCCGTTGTCAGCCGCACCAAAGAGCCCACCGGGTAGATGCCTATGCTTTTGACGAAGGCCTGGAATACGGTCTTGTCGAAGTGCCCGGCGCTCCATTCGGCCATCTTGTGCACCGCCTCGGCAGGGTCCCAGCCACGCTTGTAGGGGCGGTCCGAGGTGATGGCGTCGTAGACATCGCAGACCGCGCCCATCTTCGCGAACAGGCTGATGTCCTCGCCACGCAGCCCGTGGGGGTAGCCTGTGCCATCCACCTTCTCATGATGGTGAAGGCAGACGTCCAGCACCACCGGATCATCGACGCCGCCGGCCAGGAGCAGCTCCAGGCCTCGCGCCGGATGCTCGCGGACCTCGGCAAACTCCCTGTCGGTCAGGCGCCCCGGCTTGTTCAGGATGGGGGCGGGGATCGCCATCTTTCCAATATCGTGCAGCAGCCCCGCATAGCCCGCCTGGCGCACCTGCTGCGGTGGCAGGTCGAGCTGGCGTGCCAGCACGATCATCAGGGCGCAGACCGCCACCGAGTGCATGTAGGTGTAGTCGTCGCTGCTCTTGAGCCGGGCGATGCTGACCAAGGCGCACGGATTGCGGATGATCGACTCGGACACCTCGGCGACCACGGAGCGGGCCTCGTCCTGGTTGATCTCCCTGCCCATGCGCGCCTCGCGGAACATGGCGGTGATCGCCTGCCTGGACTGGCGGCAGATCCGGGCCGCCCGCTTCACCTCCTCATCGAAGGCAACGGGCCGCAGCTCGCACTCCAACTCGGCCAGTTGCGAGATCTCGGACAGTTGGGCGTCGATCACGGTGTCCACCTGCTCGCGCGAGCAAGACGGCTCGTCTTGCGCGACATCCAGGCCCTTGGCGGTATCGATCCACACTTCCTGGATGGGGGCGTGCAGGATCCTCGCCAGGTCGGCAGGGTCTTCCAGCCTGAAGCGGCTGCGCCAGAACGGATGCTCCATCCAGCTGCCGCAAAAGCTCTCCAGAAACATGCCCAGCCGCAGCTGCCGCACACTGATGCGCTTGATCATGAACAAGGGCCCCGCAACGGTTCACATGGATACGTCATCTTGCCGCCATTTCCTTGCTTCTGTACGGATCCAGGTCAGAAGGCCGCCCATTCCTCCTCCTTGACCTGCGGTTGCGCACGGGCCGGCGATACGCGTGCCTGAACGGCCGGCAGCGCTTGCCTGGGCCCCATGACCTGGACGGTGGCGGCACGCGGCGCGGCGGGGTGGCTTGCCCCATGCTCGGGATGCATCCTGAATGTGGAGACGATCTGCGCCAGAGAAGCGGCCTGCTGCTCCAGGCTGCCCGCAGCGGCCGAGCTTTGCTCGACCAGCGCCGCGTTCTGCTGCGTCATCTGGTCCAGCTGGCTCACCGCCTCGCCGACCTGCCGGATGCCTACCGCCTGCTCGGCCGATGCGCTGGAGATCTCGCCGATCATGGTGTCCACGCTGCGCACCTGCTCCACGATGCGGCCCATCTGCTCGCCAGCCCGGGTCGCCACCTGGGTGCCTTGCTCGACCTTTTCCAGGTTGGCACCGATCAGCTCCTTGATCTCGCGGGCCGCCGTGCCCGAGCGCTGGGCCAGCGCGCGCACCTCGCTGGCGACCACCGCGAAGCCCCGGCCCTGTTCGCCGGCCCGCGCGGCCTCCACGGCAGCGTTGAGCGCCAGGATATTGGTCTGGAAGGCAATGGCGTCGATGACGTTCGTGATCTCGGCGATCTTGCGCGAGGCCTGCGAGATGTCCTGCATGGTATGCACCACCAGGGCCACGGACTGGCCTCCCTCGGCAGCCGAGGCCGACGCGGCCGAAGCCACCTTGCTGGCCTGCTGGGCCGTGTCCGCATTCGTGCGCACCGTGGCCGTGAGCTCCTCCATCGATGCGGCCGTCTCCTCGAGGTTGCTGGCCTGCTGCTCGGTGCGCTGGCTCAGGTCCAGGCTGCCGGAGGCGATCTCGCTCGACCCCGTCGCAATGCTGTCGCTGCTGAGGCGAATGCTTGCCATGATCTCGCGAAGCTTGCCGTTCATGTCGCGCATCGCGCCCAGCAGCCGGGCGGGCTCATCCCGGCCCTGCACCACGATGCTGGCCGTGAGGTCGCCCCGCGCCACGGTGTCCGCCACCGAGACCGCCATGTGCAGGGGCTCGGTGATCGAGCGCGTGATGGCCCAGGCCAGCACGGCGCCCAGGGACACCGCCAGCGTGGCCAGCCCGCCGAGCAGGTACAGCGCCAGGTGGTAGTCCTTCTCGGCCTGCTCGGTGGCCTTGCGCCCGCCCTCCTGGTTCAGCGCGATGTCCTGGCCCACGACGTCCATGAAATCGGTGAAGACCTGGGTCGCAGATCCCGTGGCTTGGCCACGCGCCTGGGCCGACTGCTCCGGCCCGGCCTTGGACAGCTCCAGCACCTTCCTATCTTCCAGTACGACGGCGTCCCAAATTACGCGCATCTTGTCGTACAGCTTCTTTTCCTCAGGGGAGGAAATGAGCTTTTCGTAGGTGGAGAACTCCGACTCTAGGGCTTTCTCGGCCTTCGCCAGCGCCTCTTCCTGAGCCTGCTTGCCCGGTACAGACTCCTCAATCACATGGCGAAGGGTGGCGCGGCGGGCTTCATTGGCTGTGGCCCGAATCGAGGCCAGCGCATTGGTGGAAGGCAGCCAGTTGGTGCCCAGGTCGTTGGCATTGAACTGGACCCGGGCGATCTGCAGTGAGCCGATGGCCGCGACCGTGCTCAGCAGCAGCAGGAGCAGGATGAAAGCAGCGATGAGCCGTGTGCGGATGGACAGAAGGCGGAGGAACATGGTGGGGGTCTCCTGAGATGCGGTCGGAAATCTTTGATCAATATGATGTAATTGATAATTTACCAAGCTTGCATCCATCTTGAGGAATTGAATTTATCAATTCAGTCTCGCTAGGCCATTGCCCGGGATCCGCTGCGCCGAGCCGCCTCGCAGTCCTCTATCCCCTTGGGCAAGCCGTCGCCACAGCCCGGCAGCGCTTGGCGACGCGCTCCGCCTGGCTCACGTGTCGAGCATCAACACACCCCAAAAATGTAACAACCAGTTGTGCTGTTCTTTTCTCTCTGTTAAATTTTTATCAAATTCATCAAATAAATTTGATTGGAGTGATGAAGATGCCACCTACACTGACAACCGACACCGCCAGGCAATGGCTTTCCTTCCTTGTGGACGATGAGGAGTTCGGCATCGATCTGCTGCAAGTGCAGGAGATCCGGTCCTACGAGTCGCCCATGCGCATTGCCAATGGCCCCGCCTACTTCAACGGCGTGCTGGAACTGCGCGGGGAGGTCATTCCCGTCATCGATCTGCGGCTCAGGCTGGGGCTTGCGGCCAAGCCGTACGACGCCTGCACCGTGACCATCATGCTGCGCCTGCCTGGCGGAGTGACGGGCATGGTGGTGGAGGGTGTCACCGACGTGGTGACGCTCATGCCGCAGGACCTGCGCGCCGTGCCCGCCATGGGCGGGGGCCTGGTCAATGACTGCCTGCTGGCCATGGGCGTGCTCGAGGAGCGTTCGCTGCTGCTCATCGATGCCGACAAGCTCCTGGCGACGGCCACGGCAGCCCTGCCGGACTGCGCTGCGAACTGAGCAATTTGCTCCGGCACGTCCCGGTCCCCGCTCGTACACCGCAAATTTTCATATCTCATTGGAGACGTGCCATGAATCCTCGCTTCTGGACTGTCAAGACCAAATTTTCCGTGGCCTTCAGTTCCTGGGCTGCTGCCGGT
>NZ_BCTO01000098.1 GCF_001571325.1 Delftia tsuruhatensis NBRC 16741 | reverse complement strand
AGCGCCTCAGGGGGTCAGTCCTTCTTCAAGCATTCACTCATGAACGCCTTGCGCTCGTCGCCCTTCTTGCCGGTGGCGTCGGCATTGCAGGTCTTCATGCGTTCCTGCTGGCGCTTCTTGCCGTCGGACAGGCAGGACTTCATGAACTCCTTGCGCTCGTCGCCCTTCTTGCCGGCGGCTTCGGTGTTGCAGGTGCCCATCAGCTTTTGCTGGGCCGTGGGGGCCTTGTCTCCGGCGGCCATGCCGATGCTGCAGGCCAGGGAGACAACTGCCAGAACAACGATTTTTTTCATGATGGAATGGTTTTGAAGGCGCGCCGAAATCCAGCGCCCCCACATTGCAGCACAGCGCCGGGCGCACAGCAACGTCACGCGCCGGCCGTTGTAAAAGTTTGCGATTGCCGCCGGCGGGCCGGCAGGCGTCCATCGGCAGGCCATGGCCAGCGCAGATAATGGCGCACTTTTGCATTGCGACAGGACGCTTGCCGTGGACATTCTTTTGCTGGTCAAGGCCGCCATCATGGGCATCGTGGAAGGGCTGACGGAGTTCCTTCCCATCTCCTCCACCGGCCACCTCATCCTGGCCGGTTCGCTGCTGGGCTTCGACGATGCCAAGGCCAAGGTCTTCGACATCGCCATCCAGACCGGTGCCATCTTCGCCGTGGTGCTGGTGTACTGGCAGAAGATCCGCTCCACCGTGGTCGACCTGCCCACCAGCGGCCAGGCGCAGCGGCTCACGCTGAACGTCATCATCGGCTTCCTGCCGGCCGTGGTGCTGGCGCTGATCTTCGGCAAGTTCATCAAGGCGCACCTGTTCACGCCCACCGTGGTGGCCACCACCTTCATCCTGGGCGGCTTCGTCATCCTGTGGGCCGAGCGCCGGCCCGCCTCGGCCATGCGCGTGCAGACCGTGGACGAGATGACGCCGCTCGATGCCCTCAAGGTCGGCCTGGTGCAGTGCCTGGCCATGATCCCCGGCACCAGCCGCAGCGGCGCCACCATCATCGGCGGCATGCTCATGGGCCTGTCGCGCAAGGCGGCGACCGATTTTTCGTTCTTCCTGGCCATTCCCACGCTGATCGGCGCCGGCGTCTACAGCCTCTACAAGGAGCGCGCCCTGCTGTCGGTGGACGACATCCCCATGTTCGCCGTGGGCCTGGTGTTCTCCTTCATCAGCGCCTGGCTGTGCGTGCGCTGGCTGCTGCGCTACATCTCCACCAACAGCTTCGTGCCGTTTGCCTGGTACCGCATCGCCTTCGGCATCATCGTGCTGGTCACGGCCTTCACGGGCCTGGTCAACTGGAGCGGCGGCTGACCAGGGCCGGGCCATCGATGGGACAAGCCACCTTCGGGTGGCTTTTTTGCGTCATGTGCCCGGGGGAGCAACCGCATGAAGAGCGCGTGGTTGCCCCATGAAAACCCCTGTACTTCTGAGAATGATGATGTTCTATGGTTATAAAAAATATGTTTTTTTTATAACTTTTTCCGAGGGTTGCCATGGCCATCGAACAAGGGCAGTTGATGTGGCGTCCCAGCCCGCAGCAGGTCGCGCAAAGCGGCCTGGCGCGCTACATGGATTGGCTGGCTGCGGCAAGGGATAGGCGCTTCGATGGCTACCAGGCGCTGTGGCAGTGGTCGGTCACGGATCTCGATGGCTTCTGGCGCTCGATCTGGGACTACTTCCAGGTCATGGCCGACGGTGACCCGACGCGCGTGCTCGGTGAGCGCGGAATGCCGGGCGCGCAGTGGTTTCCCGACACGCAACTTAACTATGCCGAGCATGTGTTCCGCAGCGCCAGCACCGAGCACCCGGCCATCATCGCGCGCTGCGAAGGCGCCGAGCCGGTGGAGCTGTCATGGCGGCAGCTGGAGCGTGACGTGGCGGCGCTCGCGGCCCGGATGCGCGAGCTCGGCCTGGGCCGCGGCGATCGCGTCGTGGCCTACCTGCCCAATGTGCCCCAGGCGGTCGTGGCCTTCCTGGCCTGCGCCAGCATAGGCGCCATCTGGTCCAGCTGCGCGCCCGAGATGGGTGTTTCCGTGGTGCTGGACCGCTTCCAGCAGATCGGCCCCAAGCTGATTTTCGCCACCGATAGCTATGTCTACGGGGGACGGTGTTTCGATCGCCGCGCCGTACTCGGCGAGGTGCTGCGGGGATTGCCCGAGATAGGCCATGTGATCCATGTGCCCGGCCCCCTGTTCAGGCCCGGGGACCCCGCGTGCGAGCTGCCCTGGCGCGATGTCATGGCCTGGGCCGACGCGCTGGCCAGGCCCGCAGAGCCGGTCTTCGAGCGCTTGCCGTTCTCGCACCCGCTGTGGGTGGTCTATTCCTCGGGCACTACGGGACTGCCCAAGGCCATGGTGCACAGCCATGGCGGCATCGTGCTCACCCACCTCAAGACCCATGGGCTGCAGCACGACGTGCGGCCCGGCGACCGCTTCATGTTCCTGGGCAGCACGGGCTGGATCGTCTGGAATCTCATGGTGGGCAGCCTGCTGGCTGGCGCCACCGTGGTGCTGTCCGATGGCAACCCGACCTCGCCCGACGATGGCGCATTGTGGGACTTCATCGATCGCCAGCAGGTCACGCTGTTCGGTTGCGGCGCGGCCTTTCTGGCCAAGACCATGAAGGATGGCGTGGTGCCCGCCCGGGCCCGCCGCTTCGAGAAACTGCGCGCCATCAATTCCACGGGGTCGGCGCTGCCGCTGGAGGCCTACGGCTGGGTCTACGAGAACATCAAGCGCGATCTGTGGCTGGCCTCGGTCAGCGGTGGAACGGATATCGCCTCGGGCTTCGTGGCCTGCGCGCCCCTGCTGTCCGTGCGTGCGGGCGAGATCCAGTGCCGTGAACTGGGCGTCGCCGCGCACGCCTTTGACGAGCAAGGGCGCAGCGTGACCGGCGAGGTGGGCGAACTGGTGATCACCGAACCCATGCCTTCCATGCCCTTGTATTTCTGGAACGACGCCGATGGCCTGCGCTACCGTGAAAGCTACTTCGACGTCTTTCCCGGCTACTGGCGCCATGGCGACTGGATCTCGTTCAGCGAGCATGGGTCGGCCGTGATCTACGGCCGCTCGGACACCACGATCAACCGTTTCGGCATCCGCATGGGAACGGCCGAGATCTACCGTGTCGTCGAGGAAGTTGACGAGGTCTTGGACAGCCTCGTCGTGGACCTGGAGTTCCTGGGGCGCCCCTCTTTCATGCCCTTGTTCGTGGTGCTGGCTCCGGGCCTGGTGCTGACGGATGCGCTGGTGGCCCGGATCAAGGATGCCATCAGGGCCCAGGCCTCTGCGCGCCATGTGCCCGATGCGGTCATCCATGTCGCCGAGATTCCGCGCACCCTCACGGGCAAGAAGATGGAACTGCCCGTGCGCAAGCTGCTGCTGGGTGCAGAGCCCGCCAAGGTGGCCAGCCCCGACGCCATGGCCAATCCGGGCAGCATCGATTTCTTCGTGCAATACCGGGCACGGGTCCCGCTGGCCTGAGGTGCGGCGACCCTGGCCGATCTCATCCATGACGCAGGAGACAAACCCATGACCGTCTCTATCGAAAGGTCCGCCAGGCCCCATTCGATGCGCCTGGCCCCCCCCTTGGACCGAGCCACCCCATCGCCCATGAAGTCAGCACTCCAGCAGAATTTTCTGATGCAGCAGTTGGGCCACTGCACGCGCCTGGCCCATGCCACCGTAAGGCCTCACTATGCGAAGCACATGCTGGCGCTGGATCTCAAGCCGTCGGAGTTTGCCGTGCTGTCGCTGATCTCGGCCAATCCCGGCGCATCCCAGCGCCAGATCGCCGAGACCGTGATGATTTCCCAGCCCAACATGGCGGCGCTGATGGAAAGACTGCAGGTGCGCGGCCTGCTCAGGCGCGAGGCCGATCCTGCGGACAGGCGCCTGTCGCTGCTGTATCTGACGGCCGAGGGCGAGCGCCTGCACGAAAAGGCGGCGGCGCAGGTGGAAATTCTGGAGCAAGAGGCCAGCCGCATGCTGAGCGCTGAGGACAAGCAGCAGCTGCTGCGCCTGCTTCACAAGATGATCGATTGCGCCGGGTAGCCGGACCGCCATCGCCAAGACCCTCGCCCGCTGCCGTGAACGCCGATGGGGCCCGATCCTTGAGGAAGGCGCCAAGGGGTTCAAGCTCCATCCCATGGTCCAGGGTTGCCATCCGGATCTCGGCTTGAGCCGGACGCCGCTCAGGTTTGCATGTTCAGCAGCGCGGCCTCGATGGCGGCGGCCGTGGCGTGGGGCCGCTCCATGGGGAACAGGTGGCTGCCGTCCAGCATCATCACGCGCCCGCGCGTGATGCGGCGCGTCAGGTCCATGCCCACCTGGCGCATCTCCACCGAGGCACGCCCGCCGATGAAGGCCGCCGGGCAGCGCAGCGGATGGTGGTGCAGCAGCGAGGCCAGGTTGTGCGGCAAGGTGTTGTAGATGGCGGTCTCCACCTCGCGCGTGAAGTGCAGCGTGCGCCGGCCGTCCAGGTCGGCCAGGCCGCCCTGCACATAGTCCTGGAGCACCTGCGGATGCCATTGCGCAAACACCTTCTTGGCGCGGAAATAGGCCAGCGCCTCGTCATCGCTGTCCCAGGCATTGCGGCGGCGCGCGCTGATCTTGCCTGGCGAGACCGAGCCCACCAGCTGCGTGCGCTTGGCCACCCCCACGGCATTGGCACGCCAGCCGCTGAGCAATGGCGAGTCGATCAGCAGCACGCCGCGCGCCAGCTCGGGATGGCGCGCGGCCGTCATCACGCTCAGGAAACCGCCCAGCGAATGCCCGACCAGGAAGACCGGACCGCCCACGCGCTCAACCTCGGCGCGCGTGAACTCGGCCAGTTGCTCGACCAGGTGCGGCCAGTTGTTGGTGACGGGAAAGCGCGGGTCATGGCCGAAGCGCTCCACGCCCTGCGCCGCGATGCCGCGCTCGGCCAGCAGCGAGAGCAGCAGCCGGTAGGTGGGCAGCGGAAAACTGTTGGCATGCGAGAACACCACGGGCAGCGGCGCCGATGCAGTGCCCGCGCCCGTACCCGTGCCGGCAACCGCCGCATCGCTCTCGGCCCGCTGTGCGGACCGGGCCGCGTTCACGGCCGAGGCTCCTGGCCGGCCTGTGCGGCGCCATCGGGCACGCCTTGCTGGTGGCCCGAGGGCTGGCCTGCATCGGGCCGCACGGGCGATGCCGGGCCCGGCTGCATGGGCGTCATGGGGGAGGTCGCAAGACCGTCTGCCGTGGAGGTGCCCAGGCCCGCGCCCGTGCCGCTGTGATAGGGCTGGCGCAGCGCCGCAGGCGGCAGCCGGCCCATGCTGCGCGCCGACGAGCGCAGGGCGCCTGCCGGCGCGTTGACCTTGGTCAGCGGCTGGGCCTGGCGGCTGTGCACGCGGATGGGCACCTCGGAGGCGCCGCCATCCCAGGCCGGGTCCTCGATGCTGTCGAAGACATGGCGCAGGCGCTCGCCCCAGCTGTCGTGCAGCATGCGGAAATACGGATTGCTCTCGTCGATGCTGACGATCTTGTCGGAGGCGAAGCGGTCCTTCTCGTACACGATCAGGTCCAGCGGCAGGCCCACCGACAGGTTGGACTTGAGCGTGCTGTCCATGGACACCAGGGCGCACTTGGCGGCCTCGTCCAGCGGCGTGCGCGGCGTGATCACGCGGTCCAGCACGGGCTTGCCGTACTTGGACTCGCCGATCTGGAAGTAGGGCGTCTCGCTCGTGGCCTCGATGAAGTTGCCTGCCGAGTAGACCTGGAACAGCCGCATGTTCTCGCCCTGGATCTGTCCGCCCAGCACCAGCGAGATATTGAAGTCCACGCCCGACCGGGACAGCGCCACGCCGTCGCGCTCGTACACATGGCGCACGGCTGCGCCCAGCACGCGGGCCGCGTCGAACATGCTGCGCACGTTCCAGATGGTCAGCATGTCGCCCGTGGCCTCGTCGCGCAGCTGCTGGCTCTCCAGCAGCTCGCGCACCGATTGGGTGATGGACAGGTTGCCGGCCGACAGCAGCACCATGAAGCGGTCGCCGGGGTTCTCGTAGACCATGAGCTTGCGGAAAGAGCTGATCTGGTCCAGGCCGGCATTGGTGCGCGAGTCGGCCAGGAAAACCAGGCCGGCGTTGAGCTTGATGGCAACGCAATAAGTCATGGGAACATCCGAAACTGCGGGATCGACAAGTTTAGTGGGAGGTGATTGACCGCGTTCAGGCAGCGATCTTCTTGAGCTGGTAGAGGGCCTCCAGCGCCTCGCGCGGGCTCAGTGCGTCGGGATTGATGGCGGCCAGCGCCTGGGCCAGCGGGTCGTGGCGGCTCTCGGGCTCGGGCATGTCGGGCGCATCGAACAGGTCCACCTGCAGGCGGCCCTCGTCGGCATGGGCCTCCAGTGCCTCCAGCGCATGGCGCGCGTGGTGCAGCACGCCGGCAGGCATGCCCGCCAGCTTGGCCACCTGGATACCGTAGCTGCGGCTGGCCGGGCCGGGCTGGATCTCGTGCAGGAAGACGATGTCCTGGCCCGACTCCGCCGCGCTCACATGCATGTTCACGGCCGCGCGTGCCTTGGCCGGCAGCTCGGTCAGCTCGAAGTAGTGCGTGGCAAACAGCGTGAAGGCGCGCGTCCTGTCGTGCAGCTGGGTGGCGATGCCGCTGGCCAGCGCCAGGCCGTCGAAGGTGCTGGTGCCCCGGCCGATCTCGTCCATCAGCACCAGGCTGTGCGGCGTGGCCGAATGCAGGATCTGCGCGGCCTCGGTCATCTCCATCATGAAGGTGGACTGGGCATTGGCCAGGTCGTCGGCCGCGCCGATGCGCGTGTGGATGGCGTCGATGGGCCCCAGCCGGCAGCAGGACGCCGGCACATGCGAGCCCATGCTGGCCAGCAGCACGATCAGCGCCACCTGGCGCATATAGGTCGATTTGCCGCCCATGTTGGGGCCGGTGATGATCTGCATGCGTGTGTTGGCGTTCATGCGCGTGTGGTTGGCGATGAAGCTGCCGCTGGAGGTCTCGGCCATGCGAGCCTCCACCACGGGGTGGCGGCCGGCCTCGATCTCGATGCAGGGATGGTTCACGAACTCGGGCGCGCACCAGTTCAGCGTCAGCGAGCGCTCGGCCAGCGTGCACAGCACGTCGATGGCGGCAATGGCACCGGCCACGCGCGTGAGCGCCGGCACATGGGGCTGCAGCTGGTCCAGCAACTGCTCGTAGAGGAACTTTTCGCGCTGCAGCGCGCGCTCCTGCGCGGACAGGGCCTTGTCCTCGAAGGCCTTGAGCTCGGGCGTGATATAGCGCTCGGCGTTCTTCAGCGTCTGGCGGCGGCGGTAGCGCTCGGGCACCGCGTCCTTGTAGCTGTTGGTGATCTCTATATAGAAGCCGTGCACCTTGTTGAACTGCACGCGCAGGTTGGGAATGCCGGTGAGCAGCTTTTCCTTGGCCTCCAGCTCCAGCAGGAAGTCGTCGCAGTTGTTCTGGATGGCGCGCAGCTCGTCCAGCTCGGCGTCGTAGCCTGTGGCAAACACGCCGCCGTCGCGCACCAGGGCGGCCGGCTCTTCCATGATGGCGCGCACCAGCAGCTCGGCGCAGCCCTCGGGCGGCTGCAGGTCGGCAAACAGCTGGGTCAGGTGGGCCGAGGGTGTCTGCCCGGCCTGGGCCAGCAAGGCCGCCTTTTGCAGCGTGCGGCCCAGTCCCACCAGCTCGCGCGGGCGCACCTGGCGCAGCGCGGTGCGCGCCGTGATGCGCTCCACATCGCTCACGCCCTTGAGCTGCTCGCGCAACTGCTGCCAGGGCGCGGCCATGCCGCCTGCGCTGGCGCCCTGCAGCGCCCGCGTGGCCTCCAGACGCGCCATGGCCTGCGTGCGGTCGCGTCGCGGCTCCAGCAGCCAGGCCTTGAGCAGGCGGCTGCCCATGCCCGTCATGCAGGTGTCCAGCAGGGAGAACAATGTGGGCGAATCCTCGCCGCGCAGCGTCTTGACCAGCTCCAGGTTGCGGCGCGTGGCCAGCGGCAGCGCAATCAGCTCATCGTCGCGCTGCACCTGCAGAGCGTGGATGTGCGACAGGCTGCGGCCCTGCGTGTGCTCCGCATACGACAACAGGGCGGCGCTGGCGCCATGGGCCAGCGGCAGGTCCTCGGCCTCCCAGGCCTTGAGGCTGGCCGCGCCCAGCAGCTCCAGCAGCTTGCGCTCGCCCAGGCCGCCGTCGAACTGCCAGTCGGGGCGCGGCGACAACGGGCAGGCAATGGAGCCGCCATGGCGCAGCGCGAACAGGCTCTGCTCGAAACGCTCGGTCACGCCTGCGCTGTAGATCAGCTCGCTGGGCGCAATGCGCGAAATCCAGGCGCCCAGCTCGTCGTGGGAGCATTCGGCCAGATGGATGCGCCCCTGCGTCACCGCCATCCAGGCCAAGCCGCAGCGCTGGCGCCCGGCCGTGTGCAGGGACAGCAAGATCGCCTCGCTCTTGTCCGACAGCAGTTCACTGTCGGTCAGCGTGCCCGGCGTCACCACGCGCACCACCTTGCGCTCCACCGGGCCCTTGGCGGCGCCCACCTCGCCCACCTGCTCGCAGATCGCCACCGACTCGCCCAGCTTGATCAGCCGGCCCAGGTAGTTCTCCAGCGCATGGAAGGGCACGCCCGCCATGGGAATCGGCTGCCCCGCCGTCTGCCCGCGCGTGGTCAGCGTGATATCCAGCAGCCGCGCCACCTTCTCCGCATCCCCGAAGAACAGCTCGTAGAAATCCCCCATGCGGTAGAAAACCAGCGTGTCGGGGTAGTTGATCTTGATGCCCAGGTACTGCTGCATCATGGGCGTATGTTGCGCCAAATCGACCGCGCTAAGTTCTTGATTGGGTTCGCTATTCTCGGATTTAACTTTTGTCATCAATAACTTAGGTTGTGCTGCTGTATGTAAATACAGCGTGCCAACGTCTCAAAGAAACCCCGCTACACTTCGCGCCGTGGCGTAACTTTTTTGCTCGCATGGGCTGAAATGTTACGCCGTTCATTTCCCGAATTATCGGGAATGTTACGCCGCTGGAGGAGTGGATGAGTTTCAACGCGCGCAGAGCCAAAGCACTACAGCCAGGGGAGCACATTATTGTCGATGACGCTCCCGGCCTTCGCCTGGTGGCAAGGGCGAGCCGTACTACCTGGCTGTATCGCTATAAGAGTCCGGTGGACGAGCGGATGCGCCAGGTGGCGATAGGCCATTGGCCTGAGATGGGGTATCCGGCCGCGTTGGCTGTGTGGGATCAACTGCGCCGCCGGCGGGACTCAGGCGAGGACTTGGCCAAGGAAAAAAAGCGGTCCGTAAAGGTGGCTGCAGCCCAGTCGGCCGCGCGTGCGGCCGAGGGTGTCTATACAGTTGGCCAGCTCATCGAGGACTATCTCCATGGGCACATCGAGCGTCACCGCAAACCGAAGGGGGCGGCAGAGGCTCGGCGGCTGCTGGTGGACTACACAACCAAGCTGCAGCCGCTGGAGCCTGGCCAGGTCACGCGCGCTCTGGCCTTTGGTTTGCTGGAGACTGTGGCGTCACACGCGCCTGTTCTGGCAAACACGCTGCGTACTGAGTTGGGGGCGGCTTGGGAATACGCGCTCGATGCCGGCCGCATTCCCGAGGATGTGCCCAACTGGTGGCGCCAGATCTTGCGGGGCAAGCTGCGTAGCCGGGGCAAGATCGTCAAGGGCGAGCACCAGGGCGTAAAAAAGCGGGCGCTGCAACCTGCAGAGGTGGGGAAGCTGATTCGTTTCCTGCCCAATTTCTCCACGCTGATCAGCGACCTGCTGATCCTCTATCTTTGGACTGGGGCGCGTGGTGCGGAGATCGTGGCGATGAGCGGCGCAGAAATCACGGACGAGCCCGATGGTGTTTGGTGGACTGTGCCGCGTGAGCGTCTCAAGATGGCGCGCAATGAGAATCTGACGGACCTGCGCGTGCCCCTGGTTGGGCGTGCCCTAGATGTCGTGCGCCGGCGCCGCGAGGAACACGGCACAGGCTTTCTTTTCCCGTCGCGGCCCGGTGCCGCTGTTCGACATGTCGAGCAAAAAGTTTTGGGCGTGGCGATCTGGGCTGCCCGGCCGGATACGCCGACGCCGTACGAGAACAGCATGCGGCAGCGCCTGCAGATGGAGCCTTGGGCGCCTCATGACTTGCGGCGAACTGTGCGCACGCAGCTGGCAGCGCTGAAATGCCCGGCTGACGTGGGCGAGAGTGTGCTCGGGCACATCTTGCCCGAGGCCACGTACAACAGACACCAGTACGACCAGGAGCGACGGGCCTGGCTGCTTACACTGTCGGCGCATTGGGAGCAACTTGCTGCGCAATGATCTGCGCCTTGGTCTTGCGGCCGCGCTTGGGCGCTCCCGTGTTCTCAGGGGGCAACAAATTTGAGGGAGGCAGGCCCAGTAGCCAAGCGTCCAGCTCGGAGCGCAGCCATGCGACACGCCGCGTTTCGGGAAACATGCGCGGCAGTGGCGCCTGCTTTGCTTGCACCAGGCGCTCGAATGTCGAGATGCCCAGCGAGACATAGGCGGCGGCCTGGTCGCGTTCCAGCGCGGCCGGCGCGAATTGCAGGATGGGGGTCGCGCTCATGCATGCACCTCCTTGCGCTTTGGGTGGTACGGGCTGGTTGCGGTGAGGTCCGTCTCTGCCTGCAGCATCTCGCTGCCGCTGCTCTGCGTGCGGGCGACAAGCCGGCGTGTCACTTCGTGGATCTCTCCGGCCGTGAGCTGCTGCAACTGGTAGACGTGCAGATCAATCGCTGTCGTGAGGGCGTCCAGCTCGTAGAAGTGCACGGCGCTGGGGCGCCAGGTGCCAGCGGCCATGCCCCGAGCGTAGTAGGCATCGCACGCGGCCAGGGCGCTGTCGAAGTGCTCGGCCAGGCCCCGCACGATGCCGCCGCGCTCGATCTCCTGTGCGACCTGGATGGTGCTGTGCATGACCGTCGCGTGCACCTCGGTAGCTGTGCCGGCGCGGATCTGCGCGAAGCACTCGCGCACAGGGTCGATGATCGATGCGACCTCTTCGGTTGTCAGCTTGGTGCCGTGGTGGTTGATCACGGCGAACGTGTCAGGGCGGCCAGCCCAGCGGCTGCGGAAGGGTTTGCGTCGGCTGCTCATGATAGGTCTGCTCCAAAGACTGGATGCATGCCCGTGCGGTGTGGCGCGCTTGGCATCTCGGCCAGCTGCGTTTGCAGCAGTTGGCGCTTGATGTGCGTGCTCATGGGTAGGATCACCCTGGGGTCAGGGATCGCGCTCGGGCTGATCGTGCGGTTGATTTCCGTCACAGCCGAGAACACATGGCCGCAGTCGGTATTGCGGCACTGGAAGATGGTTTCTCGGCTGGTCCTGGTCAGCTGCTGGCTGGTGCGGGTGTATGCAAACTCGTTGCAGTGCGGGCACATCATTCGCATGGTCAGCACTCCGGCTTTGCCTGGGGGATTGGGTTGACGAGAGGAAACGGTGGAAGTCCTGCCTCTCGTCTGGCTTCTGCCATGGTCTTGCCTCGCCACTCCACGGCGCAAGCAGCCCACATGCGACGATCCGTATCAGTTGGGCGGTACGCGTCGGTGTGATACAGGTGCCCCCCCATGCACTGCTCGCTGTGCCAGCCGCGCGCATGAGGGGCGCCAAGCAATGCCAGCGCGGTCACTCCTTCGCCATATCGCACCAAGTCGCCGGGCAGTGGCCACATGGCATCCACTGCAGGCGCAGCAGGTGCAGCAGGTGCAGCCAGTTCAGTTTCCTGGGCCAGGTTGTAGAGAGCCTGCATGCGCAACACCAAGGTGCGCAGCTTGCAGCCCTTGCGGATAGTCCCGTGCCCCACGGTCACGTCGCACGGCAGCGGCCAGTCCATGGGATCTTCTGGCACAGCAGGTGCTGCCAGAGCGGCGCGCGAAGTCCATCCGGTCCAAGCGTTGTCCACGCCGCTGTTGTTGTAGTGGCGGTTCTGGCCACTGCCGAACGTGCTCAGATCGCCGCCATCCTTTTTGATCCAGGCCTCGAAAGCCTCGCGCTCATCGCCCCCGGGCGCAGCAGGTGCCTGGGGCGCTGCTGCCAGCCGGGCGGCCGCCGCAGACAGCAGACCACGAGCGTGGCCTCCAATGCCATGCGGCACCAGGGCTCCCTCGGCGTCGAATTCCAGCAGCGCGATGATGTTGCGCACCAGGCTGGGCGTGTCGCCCCGGAACTCATCGGCCGGCAGGTCTTGGGCTGCAGGCGCTTCCAGGGCGGACGAGGCGTTGAGAGCGCGGCCGGCTGCTTCGTGCGCAATGTTCAGCTTGGTGAGGTTCACCTCTTTGCCCCAGGCGTTCTTGATGGGATTGCTGCAGCACTGCACAAACAGGTCTTCGTGAGCCGCCTCATAGAGGCGCAGGGCGGCGACTGCTGCGTGGGTTGAATTTTGGGTGCTCATGCCAGGCTCTCCAGTTCTTCGGTGCCAAAAATGGCGGTCTTTGCGACGGTCCCGGGCTTGCCGGCAAACTCGATTTCCCAGCCGTCTTCACGGGCGGCAAGCACCTTGCCCTCGCGCCACAGGAATTCCAAGCGGTTAGCTGCTGCGCCGACATGCAGGACGCGCACGCGCTTGCCCACGATGGGGTCCGCTGTGTAGGGATCCAGCTCGTCGGCCTCGAAGCCTGCGCGCTGGCCTACGCCACGGCCAAACTCCACGATCAGCGACAAATGGCCGGGCCGCACCACGCCCACGCGGCCGCACTCTTTGAGGGGCCTCCCCGTCGTGCCTTTGAGGCCGTCCTTGACGCGCACCAGGTCGCCGGCCGCGAACGTGGGCGCCTGGCTGGTGGCTGCTTTATCTGCCGCCCCGGTGCCGGCGTCCGCACTGTCCTGGCCATCGTCAGCGGTGGCAGTCTGCGCGGGCGCAGACTGCTGCGTGTCATGGGGCATGGCCTGGTCAACATCAGCGGCCGCAGGGGAGGGCGGCAGGACCTGCGCAGCGTCAGCTGCGACTGGGCCTGCATCGTCGCCCTGTGCGGCTGCAGCCGCACCTTGAATGGGTGCCTGCGCGTCAGCGACAGGCGCCCCCTCGTCGCTTTGCGCGGCTGCGGCCGCGCCTGATTCTTGGTCTTGGAGCGCGGCCGCGATAGCGGCCGAGGCCTCGGCGGCAGTCGTCTTCGGCTCGGCGCTCGCACGCGCAGCGGGGGATTTTTTGGCTTTGCCCTTCGCGCGACTCTCGCCAGCGCGCGCAGCGGGATCAAGGGGTAGATCCGCCTTCGGAGCGGCAGGTTCGGAGGGCTTCGCGGCTGCTTTTGCCTGGGCCTTGGCTGCACGCAAGTTCGCCTTGGTTTCCGCCTTCACGGCCTCGATGTCCACGCCGCAGGCTTCGGCCATGGTCATGAGATTGGGGTTTTGCGGGGCCTCGGGGTTGTGTTCCCAGTACCACGGCGAATATGCCGAGTCCCGCAGGGCCAGCACCAAGCCAGCGACGGCAATCGGTGAGGCAGACTCGGCTGCCAGGTCGCGCATTGCATCCTTGGGCGCAACCTTGCCCAGTTCCAGCATCTTGCACAGCTCTTTCGCGTCGTCGCCGTTGAGCGTGTTGACGATGCTCCTTGCGGCAATCTGCTGGCTCGCGATCAACAGGGCAGCGGTGGGATTCTTGCTCTGGACTGCGATCCGGCGGACGATCTCCCGCCGCCATGCGCGTTCGTATTCCTCCACAGCAGCCTTCTTTTCCGCCTGGGCATCGGCTTTGGCCTGGCTCTCGTTTGCCTCCTGCTGCTTCTGATGGGCCTCGGCCTTGCCTGCGATCTTGAGCAATTCCGCTGCCTGCTCTTTCGTGACAACGGCAATCAACTCTTTCTTGTCGTGCGGGTTGATGATCATCGTGGGCTTGATGCCCGAGGTGTCGAGTGCTTTGTGCACCAGCTTGCGCAGGGTCTTGCCGTTGACGGGGCTGTCATAGGCGTTGTCCAGACGCAGATAGCCTTTGACGGTGCCGCCGTATGCGTGCGGGATCAATTCCTTTGCGGCGCGGCCGTCGATGACCTCCAGGCCCTGGTCCACGGCCTTTTGGCGCACCTGGGCCGTGTGAGCCTCTTCTTTTTCGTGGTAGCAAGGCGGATTTGTGCAGACGTCTGCACTGTCCACATCCGCATACGCGTCGGGGTTGGCGCCGGTTCGGTAGCTGCAAGTGGTGCAGGCCCCGGCACGCGTACACAGTTGGGCATCGTTGCGATCAAACGGGGCGCGATCAAGGCGCAGCATGAATTCACGTTGCACCATCGCCTGGGCTGTGCGAGCCGTGTATGGCTGACCGTATTCGGCGTGGCGCTTGATTTCTTCCAGGGCCTTTGTTTGCAACGATTCGACGGGGATACGCGCGACCGTCTGCGCGATTGACCAGTCCATCGTGCCGGTGCGAACCATTTCGCGGCCCATCTCGCACAGATCCAAGATCTTGAGCACGTTGAACACATAGGTTCGGCTCTTGCCCACGTCCTCGGCTATCTTCTCGGCCGTGGTCTCGCCGAGGTCCAATAGTTCGCGGTAGCCCTCGGCCTCCTCCAGCTTCGTGATGTCGGCCCGTTGCAGGTTTTCGATGACGGCGGCGCGCAGGGCGTCGGCGTCGGACATCGGGCGAATCATCGCGGGGATCTCTGCCAGGCCGGCCAGTTGGCTGGCGCGCCACCGGCGCTCGCCTGCGATCAGCTCATACTGCGCGCGCTCGCGCTTCTCGGCCTTAGCCCATGCCTGCTCATCGGCAATGCGAGATTCGGGCAGCGGACGCAGCAGGATGGGCTGATGCACGCCCGTGGCCTTGATGCTGTCCGCCAGTTCCTGCAGCTTTGCCTGGTCGAAATGCTTGCGAGGGTTGCGCAAGCTGCGGGCGATGCTCTGGAGGGGCACATGCAGCATCAGGGCGCCCGCGCCGGGTGTGGGCAGGGCGGCTGTCGGGTTGTCGTTCGCGGTGGTCATGCTGCAAGACCCTCCTGCTGGCCCTTGATACCGAAGGCGCGGCGCGCCGCGTTACGCACTTCGGCACTGACGCTGTGCGCGAAGCCCTCGGGGTTGAACAGTTCGCGCACCAGGTCAATGCACGCAGCGGTGTCGGGATCGACCTTGGCGGTGTCGAAGAGCACGCGGCGGCAAGACGGTTGCTTGGCGCCTTGCTGGACAAGTTCCAGCGCTGCAGCCTCCTGGGGAGCCAGGGGCGCGCCCGGGCGGGGTGCCTGCAGGTTGGTTTCAATCTGGACTTCGCCAGGGCCGACGAGGGAAACAGCGATCACGATGGGATTAGCCATGAGCGGCCTCCAGGAGTTGCAGTTGGGATTGATCGGGAGCGGGTTCGCGCAGCGGCTGGATGGCCTGGCAGTGGCCCAGCGTTGTGCGGATCTGGTGGATGGGCGCAGTGACGGACACGCGCATGCCGCGCTTGAGCGTCTTTGCGTATTGCTGGGCTTGCGGCCGCAGGTTGGGCGGGTAGACAAGCTCGGCTTTGACGGGCAGTTGGCCGGGGCCGTCGCTATCGAAGATGGCGACGAGCACGGGCATGGGGGTGCTGTCCGGGCCTTGCGGCAGCGTGCGCACTTCGGCGTCCTGCACCAGGGTGCCGGTGATCTGGATCAGAGCCATGGCGTGCCCCCGAAGTGGATGGCGGCTGCGATGGCGGGTGGCGCGACGATGCAGAGCACTGCAACCAGTGCGAGTACCACGACCACAGCCCAGCGGCTGGCTGCACGGCGCATGGCGCGGCGTGGACGGTGCGGGCCGTCCATCTGAATGGGCGGGCGGCTCATCGCGCGGCCCTCGCGCTGATGGGGTGTCCGTGGCCGAAGAGGGCCATTGCGCGGGCGATGGCATCAGCGGCGCCGGTCGCGCGGATCGTGTGGCGCGTGCGACCGCATGTGACGGTGTAGAGGGCCATCACTCGCCCCCTGCGTCGTCGGTCAGCACGACGCCGGCCAAGCCGGGGATGCTCATCAGCACGTCAATGACGTGACTGTCCGGGGGCGGGATGTCGAGGGCAATGTATGCCTCTCCGGCTGCGTGCAGGATGCCTTGCTGCACCCGTGCGGTCGCGGCATCGCACATTGCGGCGAGTCGATAGGGCCAGAGCAGGCGCTCAAGCTGCTGTATTTGCCGCTGCAGCGGCATCGTGTCTACGGCGAGGGTGAGGGTGCAGACGTGTGCACTGTCTGCTGTACTGCTGCATTGCATGCCGGGCCTCCTGTTTGACGGAGGGCGCGCGGCTTTGCAGGCCGGTGCGCCCGCCTGAGCGGGGGCTCAGGCAGGCGAATTACAAATCAATTTGTTGCCTGTGTCAACAAGGCAATTTGTAGATCAGGGGAGTTTCCCGAACGATGCATCTACAACAATGCCGCCGAAGGTGTCGCCCGGACGCATCTCTATGTACTTGTGCGGCCAGTCTGGATTTAGGGCCTCAAGGTAGGGCTTCCCATCAACCAGGGTGTACCGCTTGAAGGTCGCCTCGTTGTCTGCATCGCGGCGGGCGATCACGAATTGTCCAGGTGTTGGATCTTTGTCGGGGTTGACGAAAAGAAGCATTCCCTCCGGGAACGAGTAGCGCCCCTGGGGATTTGTCATGGACTCGCCGCGCACCCGCAAAACGTACCCTCTTGGCCCGAGGTTGTGTGGACTCATGTACCACTGCTCTGCCTGGTAGGGGGTGAAGGCCTCACAGTTGCCGTTCCAGACCCCGGCTTGCACCCAGGTGATCAAGGGGTAAAGGATGCCGCGATTGACGTCTGGGCCGGGCTCAACGTTTGACTGCGTTTGCTGGTCCGTAGGTTCTCCCAGGCCTGTGGCGAGCCACACCGCATTCACTCCAAGCGCCTCGGCAATCTTCACCAAGTGCTTGCTGCCGGTGGCGTTGTTGCGTGGGTCGAGCAAGTACTGCACCGCCTGCGGCTTGATACCCACGGCCCTTGCAAGCTCGCTCTGGCTAGGCATTTTGGCGATCTCCATGGCAAGGCGTATTCGTTCGGCAAGTTGTGGGTGGGTCAGCGACATGGCTTGATGCTACAAATTTCTTTGTTTTGTTGGTTGCAAAATTCTTTGTAGTAAGATACAAAGCAGCTTGTTATGACCCAACAAACTGCTTTGAATCCACACGATGCTCTGCTCTCTGCCATCAAGAAGGCGGGCGGCCAAGCCGCGCTCGCTCGATTGATTGGTAAGAAGCAGGGGCATGTGTCTTATTGGCTGGACTCTGGCAACGGCGTTCCCGCTGAGTACTGCCCTCTCATCGAGGAGAGCACAGGTGTTCTCTGTGAGCAGTTGAGGCCGCGTGTGCGCTGGGATGTCCTGCTGCGCCGTGGTGCTCATGCGGTGGGAGATACCAGTGCATAGCTTTCCTTCCCCCTCCAGCAACCCGGCAACGTCGCCCGGGATTCGTCTCCTTCCCCAACTTGGTGCTGCACGCGCGGGCAGGTGCGTGGGGCTTGCGTTGCTGGCTGGAGTGGGGCTTTCTTTTCGTCATGCCCGCAGTGTCGTCGGCACGGTTCGCGGGCGCCATCCTGAAATTTCTAGCCTTCAAGGGGAACGGCCATGACGCGCCGCTATTCCGGCGCCGACTGGCGCGACGTTTTCTACAACGCGATCCGAAGCGCTGACGGTGGCGTGGTCGAAGCTGCAAAGTTCCTGACCGAGCGCCGTGAGCGGTTCATCCATGCAGAGGACCTGCGCCGCCGTCTGCGTGGTGCAGATGGCGAATCGCTGAGCACGGAGATGCTTGAGTTGTTGTCCGAGTGGCTGCTGGATCGACGGGAGCCCGGGGCGCTGCGATGGCTGCAGGTATTCAACGCTCGCTTCGGCATGGCTGCCGCACATCTGCCGCCACCGCCCGAAGGCGGTTGGGCCTGTGAGGCTACCGCGATCC
>NZ_BCTO01000097.1 GCF_001571325.1 Delftia tsuruhatensis NBRC 16741 | reverse complement strand
AAACCGGCAGCAGCCCACCATGGACACTCTTGTGGTATGTGCCGCCGATGAATCGCGCGCGCAGTCGCTCAGGCAGCCGCTGAAGCGTCTTGGCGTAACCTGGGCGAATGCACCAGGTGCTGCTCAGCACCAAGGCCACAGAGGGATATGGCGCCAGTTCCTCTTCCAGAATGGAAAGCCACTCAAACAGCGCATGCCCCGGGGCTTGGTATGGGCTCATGTAGATGCCCTTGTGGGGATGCCAGAGGACCTTCTCATGGTGGACTACGCCATCCAGGTCCAAGTACAGGATCACATCCGCGCTGCGAGGCGTGGATGCCGGTACATAGGGCGCGTTGTGACCAGAAGTCATCGCATGTGCGTCACGCATAAGAGTAGCAGCCAGCCGGAGTTTGTGGTGGATGGTTGCGCGTTCCATGCTACCAAGTGTTGGCGCCGACCGAAATTTGAGCCACTGGGACTGCGGCGGAAAACTTGGACTACTAGAAGGGGGAGTTCATGTGTTCAATCGCAAACCGTAGCGAGCAGTACCACCTATCCGTGGTGATCGATGTGACGTTCCAGGCTCAGGACGCACGCCAGTGTCCTCGTTTCGTCGGCGACGTAGGTACCGCCGTTGTGGCTCAAGAATTCCAGTGCATGGGCAGCCGGGATTGCATTGACTGAACCGAAGCGGCGTTCCGTAGCCTCGATGAGCATCTCGCGCGCCGGCTTGCCTGGCAGCCCCTTGCCCGCTCGCGCCAAGCCATCCCCTCATAGTCGCAGCAATCCTTGGGGAAGGTGGCCGTCGCGGTCTGGCCCGAGCCGTACTTGATTTCCAGACCATCGGAGCACCACCGCAGGTCTCTGAGCGAGGTCGCAATCCAGCCCTCATGTGAGCGGGCCATGACACGGTAGAGACGCGTTTGGCATTGACCCTCGGGGCGCCTCGTGTCGTACGCTGGTGGTTCTTGGTAGGCAAACGATCTTGTGGAGCATAAAAGTTGAGAGGAGATCCAGTCTCATTTATTTATGTTTCGTCTCAACTAATTTGATATCTCACAGCCTCCTCCGACCAGGGCCACGGCGCTGGCCGTGTGATGCGGACTGGCCGTGGGGCGCTGGCGCCAGCGCTCGGGCGTGAAGCGGCCGGCCAGGCTGGCGATGGCGGCGGCTTCCAGCGCCTCGTCGTCGCTCATGGGCGGCAGCAGGTCGGCAAAGCGCTGGGCCAGCATGGACTTGCCCGAACCCGGCGGCCCCACCAGCAGCAGGCCGTGGCCTCCGGCCGCAGCGATTTCCAGCGCGCGCCGCGCCTGGGCCTGGCCGCGCACCTCGGCCAGGTCCAGGCTGCTGCGCACTGGGGCAGCGGGCTGCGGCTGCACCGCATGCCAGCCCGGGCCGGGGCATGTATGGGTGTCGCCTGCTGCCGGCAAGGCGTCGGTTTCGTCGGTCTCTTCGGTGTCCTCGCTTTCGTCGCTGCAGCAGGCATCGTCCGGTTCCTGCTCCGCCTGCACCAGGGCATTGGCCGAGCGTGTGATGAAGCGGCGCACCACGTCCAGCAGGTGGTGCGCGCAGAACACCTGGGCCGATGGCACGAAGGCCGCCTCCTGCGCGCTGCCCGGCGGCAGCACCAGGCGGGCGCCGTCCTGCTGGCGGTGCAGGGCCAGGGCCGTGGCCAGCGCGCCGCGCACGGGCCGCAGCGCGCCCGACAGCGACAGCTCGCCCGCGAATTCGTAGTCGGCCAGCGCATCGCCATTGATCTGGCCGCTGGCCGCGAGAATGCCCAGCGCAATGGGCAGGTCGAAGCGCCCCGAATCCTTGGGCAGGTCGGCGGGCGCCAGGTTGACGATGATGCGTTTGTTGCTCGGGAACTCCAGCCCTGAGTTCAGCAGCGCCGAGCGCACGCGTTCACGCGCTTCCTTGACCTCGACATCGGCCAGACCCACCAGCGTGAACGACGGCAGGCCGTTGGCCAGATGCACTTCCACGGTGACACGCGGGGCGGCCAGCCCCAGCAGCGCACGACTTTGAACCAGGGCCAGACCCATGGGCACCTCGCAGGAACGACAGACACAAAGCCACACAAAGGAAGAAGCCGCCAGCGGTGCGGCGGCTTCGGTGACCCAGTATGGCAACGGCCTTGGGCCTTGTGGACGGCGGGCGCGGCGCTGAACCCAAATCTCAGAATGTTCTGACCCTTGCAGCGCAAAAATCAGAACAGCTTCACCAGCGCCGGAACGCTCAGCACGGCCGTGTAGTAGCCCATGAACTGCACGCCGGTGTTGAAGCCGAAGCCGCGTGACAGCAGGCCGCCGAGCAGGCCCATGGTCAGGATCACGAGCAGGCCCAGCAACTGGCCTTCCCAGACGCTGATGACGATGATCAGGCCCACGAAGGTGGCGATGATGGCCTCGTGGCTGACCCGGCGCGAGACGAACAGCGCCGCGCTGCGCGCGAAGTTCATGGCGAAGGGGTAGGACACGAGGGCCGCCAGCACCACGGCCAGCATGCCGTAGCCCAGGAACTCCCAGTGGCTGAGCAGGTTGTGCAGGTTGTTCACCTGGCCCGTGGCGGCATCGACGGTGAAGCGCGGCGGCGCGTTGAACAGCGGCGCTGCGGGGCCGGCGGCCACGGGGCTCAGCGGCAGGCCGAAGGCGATCAGCGGGATCAGCGCCTCGGCAATGTAGGTGGCCTCGGTCACGCCGTTGCGCGCGCTCAGCACCGTGGTCAGGCGGTGGTAGGCATGCTTGATGCGCGAGCCCACCAGCTCGCCCAGCACCACGGTCATGGCCACGGGGCTGAAGACGAAGGTGGCGCTGGAGATGGTGGCCGTGGCCAGGGTCCAGCGCGTCTGCACGCGGTCGAGCACCTTGAGCGGGTTGGGGAAGTAGCCCGACCAGCCCTTCACGTCGGGCGCCAGGTTGAACTGGCGCACCTTGTCGCGCAGCATGCGCTGGCGGCCTGCCGGCGAGATCACGGTGAACAGGTCGGCGATCAGCGGCCCGATGGCAATGCCCAGGAAGTAGCTGATGCTGAGCTTGACCTCGTATTTGGCGGTGAGGCTTTGCAGCGCAATGATGACCACCACGAACGGAATCAGCAGCATGACCGAGGCCCAGCGCCCCGCCGAGAAGTAGGCGATGAGGAGGGCGGCGGCCAGGAAGATCCAGGGCGCCGTCTTGGTGATCATGCTGCCGAAGGGCGCCAGCATCACGGCGAACAGCACGGCCAGCGGCACGGCGACAAAGGCCGCGACGATGCCGCCCGAGACCATCTTGCGCAGCGCGATGTGGGGCACGCCCAGCTTGCGCAGCATGTTGGCGTCCTGCAGCAGCGGCGTGGCCAGCGTGTCGCCGGGAATGCCCAGCAGCGCCGTGGGCACGGCATGCGTCATGTGCTTGGCCACGGCGCCGGCCAGGAAGAAGGTGAACACGCCGGCGGGCGGCACGCCCAGCAGCACCACCAGCAGGGTGAGCGGGGCCAGCGTGGTGGTCTCGTCCGTTCCGGAGACCAGGCCGATGGCGGCGAACACCACGGCGCCTATCAGTCCCATGGCGGCTGCGACGGCGATGTCATTGGTCAGCAGGGTTTCCATCTCATGCCCTCCCGGCCTTGTCGGCGAACAGCTCGTAGAGCTTGAGCTCCTTGAGTTCCTGCACCACGGCGGGCGGCAGGTCCTGCACCGTGCCCAGGCCTCCGGGCTGGCGCGCCAGCTCCTCCAGCACTTCGCGGCGCCATTCGGGGTCGTTTGAGGTGTCCAGCTCGGTCACTTCCCGCTTGGGCGGAAAGGCGCGTGCGCAGATCACGCCGGCGATCACGCAGCCGGCCAGGCCCGCGAGCATGGCGTAGGCGTGGGCCAGCTGGCGCGACTCGACCACCGTGGCCAGCCAGCGGCTGGCCAGGTAGAAGCCCAGCACGCTGATGCCGGTGCCGATGGCAATCGCCCAGGCCAGGTGGCGCAGGTCCACGGTGTCGCCCCAGACCTCGGCCAGCCGCCAGTCGGCGGGATCCTTGCTTGTCATGTGTGTCTCCTTGGTTTTTTGTTTGTGGGGCTGCGCGCTGGTCAGGCCCTGGCGCGCAGCGCGGCCAGCACTTCCAGCGCGCGGTCGGTGCGCACGTCGTGCTCGGCGGCCAGCTGGCGCGCCACGGCATCGACCTCGTCGCCCGTTGCGCCGGCCACCAGGGCGATGTTGCGGGCGTGCAGGGCCATGTGGCCGCGCTGAATGCCTTCGGTGGCCAGGGCGCGCAGGGCGCCCAGGTTCTGCGCCAGGCCCACGGCGGCGGCGATCTCTCCCAGCTGCTGGGCGGACTGCAGGTCCATGATCTTCAGCGCCAGGCGTGCCAGCGGATGGGTCTTGGTGGCGCCGCCGACCAGGCCGACCGGCATGGGCAGCTCGATGCTGCCGACCAGGGCGCCGCCGGCATCCTTTTCCCAGCGCGTGAGCGAGGTGTAGCTGCCGCTGCGGCTGGCATAGGCATGGGCGCCGGCCTCGACCGCGCGCCAGTCGTTGCCCGTGGCCACGATGACGGGGTCGATGCCGTTCATGATTCCCTTGTTGTGCGTGGCCGCGCGGTAGGGGTCGATGGCGGCGAAGGTATAGGCGTCCAGCACGCCTTCGATGATCTCCTCGCCGCTGCGCTCCTGCGTGGCCAGGGTCTGCGGCGTGAGCCGCACGCGGGCGCGGGCCAGCCGCAGGTCGGCCAGGTTGGACAGGATGCGCAGCCGCACGCTGCCGCCCGTGATCTGCTCGACCAGGGGTGCCACCGATTCGGCCATGGTGTTGACGGTGTTGGCGCCCATGGCGTCGCGCACGTCCACGATCAGGTGGACCACCAGCATGGGGCCGCGCGGCGTGTCGGGGAAGACATGGACCTCGATGTCCTTGCAGCCGCCG
Source organism: Delftia tsuruhatensis NBRC 16741 (assembly GCF_001571325.1). Classification (GTDB taxonomy): domain Bacteria; phylum Pseudomonadota; class Gammaproteobacteria; order Burkholderiales; family Burkholderiaceae_C; genus Comamonas; species Comamonas tsuruhatensis. Next base: position 15,291 of record NZ_BCTO01000097.1, on the reverse strand, counting down.
CCCAGGCCGATCAGCACCTTGTCGCGGCTGTTGGCGCGCTCGATGATCTGCGCACGCGCCTGCAGCACGGCCAGGCGCGCGCCGTGCGGATCGGTCACGCCCAGCACCTGGATCTGGGCGCGCATCAGCGGCAGCGTGCTGGAGGTCTGAAAGCCCCCGTCCTCGCGCGCCAACTTGGCCATGTACGAGGCGGCGGCCACCACCGAGGGCTCCTCCACCGCCATGGGCACCAGCACGTCAAGGCCGTTGACGCGGAAGTTGCCGGCCACGCCCAGCGGCAGCTCGAAGCTGCCGAACACGTTCTCGATCATGCCGTCGGCCAGCGCCAGGGGCAGGGCGCCGGGGGCGGCGAGCAGGGCGCGCTCGGCATCGGACAGGCCGCAGGCATCGGCCAGGAAATCCCGGCGCTGGGCCGGTGTGAGGGCACGGAAATTGGGCAGGCGCGAATCGGCAACCATGGAAGACATCTCCTCGAATCAAAACTCTGGTCGCCGGACTGTAGGAAAACTGTACCGCTTTCAAAAGGTACAGTTTCGGGGAACAGTACCATCGCACTGCAACATGAACGGAGGGCGCATGGCAGACACCAGAGGGCGCTCGGCCCCCATTGCCGAGAAGCTGGCGGACCTGATCGGCCAGCAGATCGCCGACGGCGTGTACTGCCCTGGCGACAAGCTGCCCTCGCTGCGCGAGCTGGCGCAGCTGCACCGCTATGCCAAGAACACCGTGGTCTCGGCCTTCGACCTGCTGGTCTCGCGCGGCATCGTCGAGCCGCGCCGGGGCTCGGGCTTTTACGTGCTGGGCACGGGGCGCGGTGCCCAGCGCACCGATGAGGACGCGGGCCAGCTGGGCCGCGCCATGGATATCGTCTGGCTGATGCGCGAGCAGCTCAAGACCCAGCCCGACTGCGTGGGCGTGGGCGACGGCTTTCCGCCCGTGGAATGGCTGGCCGACATGCGGCTGGACCGCTACCACCAGAAGGTGGTGCGCACGGGGCTGGGATCGCTGTTCCGCTACGGCAGCCGCTACGGCTATGCGCCGCTGCGCGACAGCCTGGTGCGCAAGCTGGGTGACTTCGGCCTGCAGGCCACGCCGGGCCAGCTGGTGCTGACCCATGGCGCCAACGAGGCCATGGACCTGGTCATCCGCTACTTCGTGCCGCCGGGGGCCACCGTGCTCGTGGATGAGCCCGGCTACTACCCGCTGTTCGGCAAGCTCAGGCTGGCCGGCGCCCATGTGGTCGGCGTGCCGCGCCTGGCCGACGGGCCCGACGTGGCCGCGCTCGAATCACTGCTGGCCCAGCACCGGCCGCGCCTGTTCTTCACGCAGTCGCTGGCCCACAATCCCACGGGCTCGGACATCTCCGCCGCCAAGGCCTACAAGGTGCTGCAGCTGGCCGAGCGCCACAACCTGCTCATCGTCGAGGACGATCCGCTGGCCGACTTCAAGCCCACCTCGGCCGTGCGCCTGTCCACGCTGGACCAGCTGGAGCGCACCATCTACATCGGCAGCTTCTCCAAGTCCTTCTCGGCCGCGCTGCGCGTGGGCTTCATCGCCTGCAACGACGCGCTGGCCAGCGACCTGGCCGACCTCAAGGCGCTGATCCATGTCAGCGGCTCCGAGTACTGCGAGCGCATGGTGGACGTGATGCTGCGCGAAGGCCACTACGAGCGCCACCTGGTGCGCCTGCGCCACAAGCTGGGCCAGGCCACGGCCCAGGCGCTGGGCTGGCTCGATGCCCATGGCTGCGAAGTCTTTGCGCGCAGCCCGCAAAGCCTGTACCTGTGGGTGGCCTTCCCCGGTGTGCAGGACTCGCTGCGGCTGGCCGAGCAACTGGTGCCGCGCAAGCTCAGCATGGCGCCGGGCCGTGTCTTCCATGTCGATCCCTCGGCCGTATCGCGCTGGTCGCGGTGCAACGTCAGCGCGATGCTGGATCCGAGGTTCCAGGCCGCGATGGGGCAGGTGCTGGCAGCAGACGGCCGAGTACAGTAACGCGTTGCCCGAGGAACAGGCCAAGCTGGGCCTGGATCAGGGTATTCGTATTGATCAGGCGGATGACTGGACGGAAAGATGCGCGGAAACCCATATTTCTTGTTGCTGGCCTGGCTCCTCGCAGCCTGTGCAATGGCTCCAGTCCAGGCAGGCCAAACGGACTCATCTTCAATATTGCAGCCCCTGGCGCGCCAGCAAGAGCCATTGGTGGGTAGCTACATGCATGTCCTTGTCACCATGGAGGTGGCAGGTTCGAGCCAGGTTCTCAAGAAGGGGCCCGAGCCGGTTTTCAGGAGCCAGCAAGAAGAGATTCTTGCAGGGATCGAGGGCGAGTACATCCCTGCGGCGGTTTGGCGTGGTGCTGCGGGTCAGATGGCTCTCTATGTCACGGATTCCGGACTCAAGAAGCTGTCTGAAAGTGGCTTGGTCAGTGCGATAAAGCCGGTGGTGGGCAACTTGGATATCTTCGATCCCGGTGAGGAGCTCAAGAAGATCGAGCGGGAAATCAGGAGAAAGGGATCTGCCCTGATCAGCGTGGTGCCCGCATGCGTACAGCGCAAGGAGTCCGCGGGGGGTGCCGCTGGGCCTGACCCCTGCGGAGATATCGAAGTGAGGAAGCGCGCATTCATTGGCTCTTTGCATCCTGGGCACTTCAAGGGCTTTTGGATGGAGGGAACCATGGCCATGGGCCAGATGTGGGGCAAGGCCTATCCGCAGGGAAATCCGTCCGTCGACCTGGATGCAAGAATCGAGGGGCTGTACGAACTGAAAAGCAGAAAGGATGTCCTGAGCCTCAATCTGGTCAACAGGGATTTGAAGCGTCTGGATGCCGACGTCCATATTCCCCGTGTTGCCTGGCATACCGCCGCTCTGGACTCCTTTCCGCATGGTGCGGGCGCCGTCGTCCGTATCGGCTTGAGGTCATATCCTGGTTATGCACCAAGGATTTCCATGCTCACGGGACCGGAGCGCAGGGAACAGGAGGCGAGCGTACGCCGGGTGTTCATCGAGATCATGGAAGATCTTGAGCCCGGGTCCACCGAAGCGCTTGACCTGAAACCTCAGATGTCTGGCCTTCTTCCGGTCGCAGAAGTACGTCTCAAGCGAGAGTCTTTCTTGCGCATGCATGCACATCCGGACCCTCGAATTGCGCGCGTTGACTGGGGTACCTGGGTGCCCTTTCCCTGAGGCGGGTTTGTCATTGCAACCGGCTCGCCACCTCAGTGCCCGCTGGCCTGCGCACGCAGCAGCGCGATGAAGCGCTGCTGCTCCTGCGTGGGCGCGTCGTCGGTGCGGGTGAGGAGGCCGAAGGGCGCCATGGGCACGTCGATGCAGACCGGCAGCGCCCTGACCAGGCCCATGCGCAGATAGTCCTTGAGCGCGGATTCGGACAGCAGCATCACGGCATCGGTCAGCTGCACCAGTTGCTGCATGGAGTACACCGAGCTGCATTCGATGATGTCGGCCGGCGCGGGCAGCTCCAGGCGCTGCAGCAGCTGGTCGAGCGCGATGCGCGCGGGGCTGGTGGCCGGCTGCAGGATCCAGGGCCAGTCGCGCACCAGTTCCTCCCAGTCGAGCTTGCGCCGGCGCGCCAGCGCATGGCCGCTGCGCACGACGAGCAGCAGCCGCTCGTTGCCCAGTTCCTCGAAGCCGTAGCCGCTGCTGTCTGCCGTGGGGCTGCGCCGTGCAATGGCCAGGTCGATGCGCCGCTGGTCCAGCAGGCGCAGGATCTGGTCGCTGGTGTCGCCCATGATGCGCAGGCGCAGCTGCGGGCTTTGCGCCTTCATGCGGGCCACGGCCGTCATCACCAGGTCGGGTGCTGCGCCCATGATGGTGCCGATGGACAGGTAGCCGTAGCCGCCCTGGCGGCGCGCGGCCAGGTCCTCGGCGCAGCGGTCCAGGCTGTTGAGCGAAGCCTCGGCAAAGCGCACCAGCTGCGCGCCCAGGGCTGTGGGCCGCATGCCGCGCGGCAGGCGCTCGAAGAGCTGGCAGCCGAACATGTCCTCGATCTCGCGCAGCATGCGCGTGGCCGCAGGCTGGGACATGGCCAGGCTCAGCGATGCGCGGTGCAGGTTCAGGCTCGATCCCAGCGCCACCAGCATGTGCAGGTGTTTGTAGCGCAGACGGTTGAGCAGGCTGCGGTGCAGCACGGGCGGGGCGGATTCGGGCGGCTTGTCAGGCATAAGCGCAAGGTATCGGATGTGACCGAAATTCGATTTGTTGAGCATCGATCATGCGCCGTACATTGGCCCTGCGACAAGAAAAAACAGACCCAATCCAGGAGACAAGACATGCACAGCCCATCGCCTGTTTCATGACGCGCTGATGCGACCGGCACCCAAGCCGCAGCCGCCTCTCGCCTTCCGAAAAAGCACGCCTTCCGCGCCCCCATTTTTGTGGGCGTGATGGCTCTCCATCGCCTTCAGGACCGTCATGAAAAAACTCCCCGCTCCCCTGCTCGCCAGGATCTCCTGGCGCCTGCTGCCCTTTCTTCTGCTCATGTACATCATGGCCTTCCTGGACCGGGCCAACGTGGGCTTTGCCAAGGTGGCCTTCCAGGCCGATACCGGCATCAGCGATGCGGCCTTCGCCTTTGGCGCGGGCGTGTTCTTCGCGGGCTATGCGCTGCTGGAGGTGCCCAGCAACCTGATCATGCACCGCGTGGGTGCACGCATGTGGATGTGCCGGATCATGGTCACCTGGGGCCTGGTGTCGGCGGCCATGATGTTCGCCCACGACCAGACCACGTTCTACGTGCTGCGCTTTTTGCTGGGCGTGGCCGAGGCGGGGTTCTTCCCCGGCGTCATCCTGTACCTGACCTACTGGTTCCCGGCGGCGCACCGCGCGCAGGCCATGGGCTTTTTCTACTTCGGCGCGCCGCTGGCCTTCATCTTCGGCAGCCCGCTATCGGGCCTGCTGCTGGAGCTGGACGGCATCGGCGGCTGGCACGGCTGGCAGTGGCTGTTCGCGGTGGAGGGGCTGATGGCCGTGGCCGTGGGCATCTGGGCGTATTTCCACCTGGACAACCGCCCCGCCGACGCCACCTGGCTCAGCCGCGAGGACAAGGCGCTGCTGCAGGACATCCTCGACAGCGAAGAGCGCGCCAAGGGCGGCCACGGCCACAGCCTGCTGGCCGCGCTGTGCCAGCCGCGCGTGCTCTACCTGGCGCTGATCTACCTGCTGATCCAGGCCAGCGTCTATGGCGTGGTGTTCTATCTGCCCAGCCAGGTGGCGGGCCTGCTGGGCACCAAGGTGGGCCTGCTGGTGGGCGTGGTCTCGGCCATTCCCTGGCTGTGCGCGCTGCTGGCCGCCTGGTGGATTCCGGGACATGCCGAGCGAACAGGCCAGCCGCGCGGCATCGCCAGCCTGACGCTGGTGATGGCTGCCGTGGGCATGGCTGCATCGGTGAGTTTCTCCAGCCCCCTGCTGGGTGTGGCCGCGCTGTGCCTGGCGGCGGCCGGTTTCATCGCCGTGCAGCCCGTGTTCTGGACCTTTCCCGCCAACACGCTGGCCGGCGCTGCGGCCGCTGGGGGCATCGCCTTCATCAACTCCCTCGGCGCCGTGGGCGGTTTCATCGCCCCCATCGTCAAGAACTGGGCCGAGGGCTTTTTCCACTCCCCGGCGGCCGGCCTGTACCTGCTGGCCGGCACCACGCTGCTGGCTGCGGCCCTGGTGCTGGGCGTGCGTGCACGCCTGGCGCCGGCCCTGGCCGCACCGTCGGCCGCCTGAACCACTTGCACACGGAGCACAACCATCCCATGACACAGATCCCCACCATCAAGCAGGTGCGCGCCTTCACGCTCAAGGGCGGCGGCGCCGACTACCACGACCAGTCCGACGGCCACTGGATCGACGACCACATCGCCACGCCCATGGCCAAGTACCCCGAGTACCGGCAAAGCCGCCGCAGCTTCGGCATCAACGTGCTGGGCACGCTGGTGGTGGAGATCGAGGACAGCGCCGGACGCGTGGGCTTTGCCGTGACCACGGGCGGCGAGCCTGCGGCCTACATCGTCGAAAAGCACCTGGCGCGTTTCCTCGAAGGCGCCCGGGTGACTGACATCGAGCGCATCTGGGACCAGATGTACCTGTCCACCCTGTACTACGGCCGCAAGGGCATCGTCATCAACACCATCTCGGGCGTGGACCTGGCGCTGTGGGACCTGCTGGGCAAGGTGCGCGGCGAGCCCGTGCACCAGCTGCTGGGCGGCGCCGTGCGCGATGAGCTGCAGTTCTACGCCACGGGCGCGCGGCCCGACCTGGCGCAGAAGATGGGCTTCATCGGCGGCAAGATGCCGCTGCACCACGGCCCGGCCGAAGGGGAGGAGGGCCTGCGCCGCAACCTGCAGGAGCTGGCCACCATGCGCGAGCGCGTGGGCCCGGACTTCTGGCTCATGCTGGACTGCTGGATGAGCCTGGACGTGAACTACGCCACGCGCCTGGCCCAGGGTGCGCAGGCCCATGGCCTCAAGTGGATCGAGGAGGCCCTGCCGCCCGACGACTACTGGGGCTACGCGGCCCTGCGCAGGAACGTGCCCACCGGCATGCTGGTGACCACGGGCGAGCACGAGGCCACGCGCTGGGGCTTTCGCCAGCTGCTGGAGATGGGCTGCTGCGACATCATCCAGCCCGACGTGGGCTGGTGCGGCGGCATCACCGAGCTGCTCAAGATATCGGCCCTGGCCGATGCCCACCAGGCCCTGGTCATCCCGCATGGCTCCAGCGTCTACAGCTACCACTTCGTGGCCACGCGCCACAACAGCCCGTTTGCCGAGTTCCTGATGATGGCCCCCAAGGCCGACGAGGTCGTGCCCATGTTCCATCCGCAGCTGCTGGGCGAGCCCGTGCCCGTCAACGGCCGCATGCGCCTGTCGGCGCTGGACAGGCCTGGCTTCGGCGTGGAGCTCAATCCCGAGTGCGCTTTGCACCGCCCGTACACGCACTGAAGGAGCCCACCATGCAACTGCCTGCCAACCCCTTCAAGGCCGCGCTGCGGCGCGCCGAGCCGCTGTACGGCATCTGGGCCGGCTTTGCCACGCCCTATGCGGCCGAGATCATCGCCACCACGGGCTACGACTGGATGCTGGTCGATGGCGAGCATGCCCCCAACACCGTGCCCACGCTGCTGGGCCAGCTGCAGGCCGTGGCGCCCTATGCCACGCACCCGGTGGTGCGCGCCGTGCAGGGCGACACCGTGCTCATCAAGCAACTGCTGGACGTGGGCGTGCAGACGCTGATGGTGCCCATGGTGGAGACGGCCGAACAGGCGCGCGAGCTGGTGCGCGCCATGCGCTACCCGCCCCATGGCGTGCGCGGCGTGGGCGGCGGCCTGACGCGGGCCACGCGCTGGGATGCCGTGCCCGACTACATCCGCACGGCGCATGAACAGCTGTGCCTGATCGTGCAGATCGAGTCGCCCCGGGGCGTGGCCAATGCCGCCGAGATTGCGGCCGTCGATGGCGTGGACGCCGTCTTCATCGGCCCGGCCGACCTGTCCACGGGCATGGGCCATGCGGGCGACGCCAGCCAGGGCGAGGTGCAGGACGCCATACGCCGCACCGTCCAGGCCACGCTGGCTGCCGGCAAGGCCTGCGGCATCCTCGCGCCGCGCGAGGAAGATGCGCGCCGCTATGCGGACTGGGGCTGCCGCTTCATCGCCGTGGGCATAGACATCAGCCTGCTGCGCCAGGCCGCGCTGGCCAATCTGGGGCGCTATCGCGCCACGCACGCCAGGGACCAGGCGGCCCCTGCATCCCGCACCTACTGAACCCAAGGAGAACTCCATGGCATCCCTTCCCGTGCTGCGCAATTTCATCGCCGGCAGCTTCACCGACAGCGCCGAACTGCATGAGGTGACCAACCCCGCCACGGGCGCGGTGCTGGCGCGCTCGCCCCTGTCCAGCCAGGCCGATGTGGACCGCGCCATCGCCGCCGCGCGCGGCGCCCACAAGGCCTGGGCACGCCGCCCGGCCGTGGAGCGCGCGCAGTACCTGCGCCGCGTGGCGGCCCGCATCCGCGACAACGCCGCGCGCATTGCGCGCACCATCACCGAGGAGCAGGGCAAGGTCCTGGGCCTGGCCGAGGTGGAGGTGAACTTCACCGCCGACTATCTGGACTACATGGCCGAATGGGCGCGCCGCATCGAGGGCGAAGTCATCACCAGCGACCGGGCCAACGAGCAGATCTTTTTGCTGCGCAAGCCGCTGGGCGTGGTCGCGGGCATCCTGCCCTGGAACTTCCCCTTCTTCCTGATCGCCCGCAAGATGGCGCCGGCCCTGCTCACGGGCAACACCATCGTCATCAAGCCCAGCGAGGAAACGCCCATCAACTGCCATGCCTTCACCGAGCTGCTGGCCCAGTGCGAGCTGCCGGCCGGCGTGTTCAACGTGGTCTATGGCCAGGGCAGCACGGGCGCTGCGCTGGCCGGGCATGCGGGCGTGGACATGGTCAGCTTCACGGGCAGCGTGGCCACGGGCGAGCGCATCGCCGCAGCCTCCGCGCCCCACATCACCAAGCTCAACCTGGAGCTGGGTGGCAAGGCCCCGGCCATCGTGCTGGCCGATGCCGACCTGGACCTGGCCGTGCGCGCCATCCGCGACTCGCGCATCATCAACACCGGCCAGGTCTGCAACTGCGCCGAACGCGTCTACGTGCAGCGCCAGGTGGCCGACGAGTTCACGGCCCGCATCGCCCAGGCCATGGCCGCCACGCGCTACGGCGACCCGATTGCGCGGCCCGACGTGGAAATGGGCCCGCTGATCAACCAAAAGGGCCTGGACAGCGTACAGGCCAAGGTGCGCCAGGCCATCGCCGACGGCGCGCAACTGGTCACGGGCGGGCAGGCCGCAGACCTGGGCGCGGGCTTTCACTTCCAGCCCACGGTGCTGGCCGGCTGCCATGCCGGCATGGAGATCATGCGCAAGGAAATCTTCGGCCCCGTGCTGCCCATCCAGGTGGTGGAGGACCTGGACGAGGCCATCGCCCTGGCCAATGATTGCGAGTACGGCCTGACCTCGTCGCTGTACACGCGTGACCTGTCCAAGGCCATGCAGGCCATGCGCGAGATCGACTTCGGCGAGACCTACATCAACCGCGAGAACTTCGAGGCCATGCAGGGCTTCCATGCGGGCGTGCGCAAGTCCGGCGTGGGCGGGGCTGATGGCAAGCACGGCCTGTACGAGTACACGCACACGCATGTGGTGTACCTGCAGGGGTGAGCCAACGGCTCGCCTATCGCTTCACGGTGGCTGACGTTATGAACCGGGCAATGGTGCTGGAAACCCCGGGCACTAGCGGCAGCCCCTCCTTGTCATAGGTTGCAAGATTGGCAGCGCGATCGTTGGTCTCCACCTTCTTGAGCACATGGTTGGTGGCGGGCAACAGCACAAGCTTGGCGTTCGGTGCAGCCTTGGCCAGACGCTGAGCATCCTTTGGCTTGATCTGCAGGTCGCGCTCACCTTGAATGATGAGCACGGGTTTGGAATAGCCCGCTATCAGGCGAGCGGGGTCCAGCGCGAAGGTGTTGATGAGAAAGCCTTGTACGCTGGCATGGAACATGGTGTTGAGCGGCCTGTCCATCTGGCGGGTATCCACGCGCCTGCCTGCTTCCAGAGCATCGATGACCGGTAACGCCTGGTCCAGGATCGGTGCATTGGCGGGGTCTTCCTTGAGCTGTTCCCGAAGCGTCTGCCCCATTGGGCGACCAGGAGCTGCTACCAATATCAGTCCGCAGATATCGGAGCGGCCCTGGCCAGCCTCCAGGGCGACCAGTCCACCTTCACTGTGTCCCAGCACCCAGACGCATTGGGCACCGGTCTCGCTGCGGATGGCGTCCACCCAGTGGTGCACATCTTCGGCATAGGCCTGGATGGTCACGGCATTGGGGTCCTCCACGGCCTTGTAGCTTTCGAACATGCCACGTTTGTCGATGCGTACGGTGGCAATGCCCTGGGTGGCCAGTTCCTGTGCGAGCAGTTGGTAGGTCGAGGCTTTGAGGCCGAACGGGCTGTTGCCGTTGCGGTCGGTGGGGCCTGAGCCGGGGACGATCAGTACGACCGGCGGCGCGCTTTGGCTCGGCATCAGCAGAACACCCCGCAGTGGGTCAAGTGGCCCCGTTGCCTGCAGCGGCTTTTCGCCAAGGACGGCCGTGGCCGGTGCGGCCATGGTGGTGCTTGCGCAGATGGCGGCCGCCAGGCCGAGGAGTAGAGCTTTCATGGGAAAGGCCGCAGAGTTGATCTGCGTGCCATTGGAGCATGCTTGTCTGTCGGCCCTGTCAGGTCGAGGCCGTGCGCTTGCGGTTGCGCGGCGCCTTGGGCGGCGGGCTGCTGGCCTCCAGCTCCCGCGCCCGGGCGCGGATGCGCGCAAAGGCGCTGGCCATGGCCTGCAGCTCGGGCTCGGGCACGGCGTCCATGAGCTCGCGGTTGATGGCCTGCACCTGCGGGAACAGCTCGGCATGCAGGGCGCGGCCCGTGTCGCTCAGGCGCAGCAGTGCGCGGCGCGCATCGCCCACCTGGCTCTCTTTCCACACCAGGCCCTTGGCCAGCAGCGCCGTGACCGCGCGCGAGGTGCGCGTGCGGTCCAGCTGCGCCTGCTCGGCCAGCTGCGAGGGCTGCAGCTGCCCGGCCTCGGCCAGCAGGCAGAGCATGCGCCACTCGCGCCGCGTGATGCCGTAGCGGCCCTCGCACAGGCGCACCACGCGGCTGCCAGCGGCCGCCTGCAGCCGCGCCAGGTGGTAGAGGAACATGTCGTCGAGCACGGCGGGGTGGCGCCAGCGGTGGAGGTCGGTCATGGACTCGCGGGCCGGTTTCGGGTTTACGCTAGGGATGATGGATTAGATGCATTGTCGGCGGCCTGCGTACATTGGCCGCAAGACAACGACAAGGAGACAAGTATGCCCAGCCCCCTCGCAGCCCTGGCGCGTGCCGCCCTGGCTTTGGTCGCCGCCGGCCTGTGCGCGGCGCCCGCCCTGGCCCAGGAATGGCCCAAGGCCAAACCCATCCGCATCGTCGTGCCCAATCCGCCGGCCGGCCCGTCCGACATCTCGCTGCGCCCCGTGGCCGCCGCCATGCAGGCGGCGCTGGGCCAGGCCGTGGTCGTGGACAACAAGCCGGGCGCCAACGGCAACATCGGCGCGGCCGAGGTCGCGCGCTCCGCGCCCGATGGCTACACTTGGCTGTGGGCCATGGACCCCGTGCTCACCGTCAACCCCCATGTCTACAAGAACATGGGCTACAAGGCCGACGCGCTGGAAACCCTGGTCGTGGCCGCGCGCTTCTCGCAGACCCTGGTCTGCGGCCCGGGCACGGGCTTCAAGTCCGTCAAGGACATGGTGGCCGCCAGCAAGACGCGCGAGCTGACCTATGCCTCGGGCGGCGCGGGCTCGCCGGGCCACCTGGTCATGGAATCGCTGCTGGCCACCTCGGGCGCCAAGATGGTCCATGTGCCCTACAAGGGCCCCGCGCCGGCCATGCAGGACCTGCTGGGCGGCCAGGTGGACTGCGGCTTCCTGGCCGGCCCCACGGTCTTGCCCCAGGTCCAGAGCGGCAAGCTGATCGCCCTGGCCACCTCGGGCAAGACGCGCTCGGCGTTGGCGCCCGAGCTGCCGACCATTGCCGAGTCGGGCTTTCCCGAGTTCGACGGCACCTTCTGGATCCTGCTGGCCGCACCCAAGGGCGTGCCGCCTGCCGTGCAAAAGCGCTTTGTCGACGCCATGAACGAGGCCATCCGCGCACCCGAGCAAAAGGAACGCGCCAAGGCCCTGGACATCGAGATGGTCGGCTCCACCGTGGCCGAGGCCCAGGCGCGTGCCAAGGGACAGTCCGCGCAGTGGGCCGCCCTGGTCAAGCGCATCCACCTGACCAACGACTGAAGCCGCCACCAGGGCCTGTGGCCCTGAGGCATCGCCGTTTTGGCGATACTCCCTTTCCCAACGCATCCACTGTCTTCTGGCTCCCATGGCAACCCAGCGCCCCAATCTGATCTTCATCCTGGCCGATGACCTCGGCTATGCCGACCTCGGCTGCACGGGCGCGCGCGATGCGCACAGCCGCGCCACCGATGTCTCGCCTCGCCTGGACGCCATGGCCGCGCAGGGCATGCGCTTCACGCGCGGCTATTCCAACTCGGCCGTGTGCTCGCCCACACGCTTTGCCCTGGCCACGGGCCGCTGGCAGTACCGCCTGCGCGGCGCGGCCGAGGAGCCGATCGCCAGCGTCCACGGCGACAAGGTGCTGGGCCTGCCGCCCGACCATCCCACCGTGGCCTCGCTGCTGCGCGACGCCGGCTACGCCACCGCCCTGGTCGGCAAATGGCACCTGGGCTACCCGCCGCATTTCGGCCCGCGCATGTCGGGCTACGAGGAGTTCTACGGCTTTCACGCAGGCGGCGCCGACTACTTCGCCCACTGCGACCCGCGCGGCCGCCCCGACTTCTGGATCAACGAGGAGCCGCACGAGGAAGAGGGCTACCTCACCGACCTGCTTAGCCGCCGCGCCGTGGACTTCGTCGAGCGCCAGACGGCCGACAAGCCCTTCTACCTGTCCCTGCACTACAGCGCCCCGCACTGGCCCTGGCTCACGCGCGACGACCTGGAGGAATCGCGGCGCATCGGCGGCTTCGGCAAGCACACCGACGGCGGCACCATCGAGACCTACCAGCGCATGATCCACCACATGGACGAAGGCATTGGCTGGGTGCTGGATGCGCTCGAGAAAAAGGGCATGGCCGAGAACACGCTCATCGTCTTCACCAGCGACAACGGCGGCGAACGTTTCTCCAACAACTGGCCCTTCATCGGCCAGAAGATGGACCTGCTCGAAGGCGGCATCCGTGTGCCCCTGGTGGCGCGCTGGCCCGAGCGCATGCCGGCAGGCGCCGTCAGCGACACGCCCAACCTGACCATGGACTGGTCGGCCACCTTCCTGGCCGCCGCGGGCGTGGACGGCCACGCCGACTACCCGCTGGACGGCGTCAGCCTGCTGCCCCTGATGGAAGACGGTACCTGGAACCCCGAGCGCGACCTGTGCTGGCGCATGAAGCACCGCGCCCAGCGCGCCCTGGTGCGCGGCGACTGGAAATACCTGCAGATCGAAGGCGTGGAATACCTGTTCAACGTGGCCCAGGACCCGCGCGAACGCGCCAACCTGCGCGACCGCGAGCCCCAGCGCCTGGCCGAGCTACGCGCGGCCTGGCAGCAATGGGATGCTTCACTGCCGCCCATTCCGGAAGAAGCCAAGGTGTCGCTGGTGTTCAGTCGGCAGGATCTGCCTTCGGCGACGTTTTGAGGGTGTGTGTGCCCGCAGGCTGTGGGCGATAAAACAAGGCAGGCCTTTGGGCCTGCCTTGTTTCCTGATTACTGGTACGTCCTGACCATGCCCGCCCGTGCGGCCTCCGAGTTGTCGCACATGTCCTTGGCCTGTTTGTAGAGTGCCTGGGCCTTGCTCTTGTCCTTGTCGACGACTTCGTAATGGCTGGCCTTGGCAAGCACCAGGTTGTATTGGAGATAGCCGGCGCTGGCCGATGGCAGCGACTTCACGGCCTGTGACACCATTTGGTCCAGGCCCTCCAAGGACCCGCCCCAGCGCGGGCTCAGGTAGTTGAGGGCATTGACGCGGGCCGCCAGGTTCTTGGGATCGGCCTGATCGGCCGCCTGCAGCCACTGCGCCGCAGTACGTCCACCCACCTGGTTTTCCATCGCGGCCAATCCAATCAGCATCGTCTGCGGCAAGGCCGAGCGGGCATCCAGCGCCATGGCCTTTTGCAGATACGGCTGGGCCTTCGCGCTGAGCTGCTTGACACTGTTCCACTGGCTGCCCGTCACGCTGGAAGCCGGCGCCTCACCACGCGCGCCAAATGCCTTGTTGCCGTAATAGAGGCCCGCATTGAGCTGGGCAAAGAACGACTTGGGCTGCTGATCCGCCCACATGCGCATCACGTTCTCTTCCTGCAGGCTCAGTTGCTGCAGTCCCAGCAGATCCCGCATGGTCAACAAGTCCCCGCCCGAGGAAGAAAGATTCTTCTTGTGCTTGCGGGCCAGTTCCTTGTCCAGCGCCTCGAACTTGAACTCGCTGAGCAGTGCAGCCCTCTCGGACTCTTCCAGAGTGGCATTGCCATCGGGAATCAGCGGGCACTGCGCGGCATAGGTGGCAGTGGCTGCGGAGAGAGACAGGGTGGCGAGCAGGATGCGGATCAGGGTTTGGGTGGGGTTGGAGGCCATGTGCGTCCCTCTTGGAAATGGAATGTGTTATTCAAAAATTTTCAAAATCAATGTTAGATATATTTGTCTTTCTCAAGACAATATATCCATCAAGATAAATTCGGCATCGAATGGTGAGCATCAGGCTCCATGCGATTAATTATCGACCAGCATGGTAAATAAATTATTCAGAAATTCAATTGCGTATGTTATGGATAAGCAATTTTTGCTGGGCAACTGTATGACTGAGGTTCATGCGGCATTAGCATGTTCATCCTGGAATGCTTGGGGCTTGTTCAGCGAAGGCAGGCTGATTAATTATTTTGTCAATTTCGGATTGTGAATAGAGACTATATCGTTCAAGCAGTCATTGTTGTTGCACGATAATACTACGTGTTTGTCTTTCACATAAAATTTTCCTTCAAAGAAGCCGCTTGAATTAAAATTTTTTACGGCTTCGTTTTTTAAATTGAACTGCATAACTCTTCCCCAGTCATAGGATTTGTAGTCAATCAATGCGTCTTTTCTTTCAAGAAGCCCGCCAAATTCTCCTGCAGGAAAATATATATCGAGAGTTTTTCTATTCTTTTTGCTGAAAAATGGTGTGCTCACAATAAGTAGTGATTCTTTGCCTGCGAATTGAGTAGGCAGAGTCCATTTGCCTTTTACGGTTATGCATTTTTTGCTATTGGGTATGCAGAATTCGGAGGTTTTGGTATTTGAGTAAAAGAAATATATAGCACCCGTGACCGTGAAAGAAGTCAGCAAAATACCAGCAATATATTTTTTCATTTTATTCACATTCATCAGATGTTGAAATGGTCCAATTCCCTCGCCCTGCTGCATGAGCTGAATTGTCATAACCTTTGGGTGTGGCGCTAACCATTGCGCCGTATTCCGCGGCAACAGCTTTCGCTCCCGATAATCCACCAGAAGTTCCCGCAGCGATCAATGCGTCTGAGCCAAACTCAAACCCGATCTCTGCGGCCGTGAGTGCATCTATTTTTCTTTGTTTGTCTAAATATCTTAGTGCCTCGTTATCCCATTCACTCATCGGGGTACCTCGCGAGAGTTTTGCTACCAACTCTTCATATGCCTGCTTTCTC
>NZ_BCTO01000096.1 GCF_001571325.1 Delftia tsuruhatensis NBRC 16741 | reverse complement strand
TGGGCGCATTTCTTTGCCTACTTTCTTGCTGCGCCGCAAGAAAGTAGGTCGGCCGCCGGGCCGAGACCCGGCCTCGAAAAACCACCTTCCGGCAGGGTCCAAAAACGAACCCGCAACAAACCTACAACGGCTCCGGCGCCCGCCCCACCGTATCTGGGGCCAGGGCATGCATCTCCGAGAGCAACTGCACCAGCCCTCTAGCCGACGCCTGCACCATGGCTGCACCACGCTCGGCCGCAGCCCCGGCTGCATTGCCAACGGCGCCGCAAACGTTGTAATCCTCGATGGCCCAGCCCATCTTGGCGCTTCGCCCATTGCCCAGCAAGGCATGCCGCTGCGCCCGATCCTGCGAAGTGGAATGAAAGTCCCGCGCATGCTCCATGCGCACGGTCTCCGGCGCCAGGTGCAGCATCATCGACGTCTCCACCTCGCCGCCATGGATGCCGAAGCGGTGCTCATGCGCGCTGAACTGCGCATTGGCCGCATCGTCCACCAAGCCGAACCAGCTGCTGCTGTAGACCAGCAGGCCGTGGCGCATGCGCAGCTCGCGCGCCACGATGTCCATCACGCTGACCTGTCCGCCATGGCCGTTGAGCAACAGCAGCCGGCGCACGCCGGCCCGCGCCACGCAGGCGCCCAGCTCGGTCCACAGCGCGATCACCGTGGCGGGCGACAGCGTCAGCGTGCCGGCAAACGATTGGTGCTCCACGCTGAAGCCGATGTTCTGAGGAGGAAGAAAGAGCACGGGCAGGTCGGCCGGCAGCAGCGGCAGGGCCGCATCGATCACGCCCTGCAGCAGGCGGGCATCGACGGACAGCGGCAGGTGCGGCCCATGCTGCTCCACGGCGGCCACGGGCAGCACCGCCACGGTTTCCGCGGCAAGCCCCGCCTGGGCCAGCGCGAAATCGCGCGCCGATACTTCGGCCCACCAGCGCGATGGCCAGGTACCGAGGGACGTGTGTGGAGGCGGGGAGCTTGGCATGGCCATGATCTTAGCCCCCGCCCCGCGTCTCATTCGACCTTGAAGTTGGATTCCCTGACGATGCGCTTCCAGCGCTCGTTGTCGGATTCGATCAGCCGCGCGAACTCCTCGGGCGTGCCCCGGCGCGGCACATAGCTGTAGCTGCGCAGCTTGGCCAGCACGTCGGGCATCTGCATGACCTTGTCCATCTGCTGCGCGAGCTGGGCCACGATGTCGCGGGGCGTGCCCTTTGGCGCCAGCAGGCCCGACCAGGAGCTGAAGCCCATGCCGTCCACGCCGGCCTCCTTGATGGTGGGCACCTGGGGAAAGACTTCGGCGCGCTGGGGCAGCAGCACGGCCAGGGCCTTGACCTTGCCCGTGCGGATCATCTCCACCGAGGTGAAGGAGTCGAACGAGAAATCCACCTCGCCCGCCACCACGGCCTGCATCTGCGGCGCCGTGCCCTTGTACTGGGCGTTGACGATGCCCGGCGCGCCAATCACCTTCTTGAACTGCTCGGTGATCAGCGAAATCATGCTGCTGCCCGAGGACACGCTCAGCGGCTTGCCCTGTTTGGCCATGTCAACCAGCTCCTGCAGGCTGTTCACGGGCAGGTCCTTGCGCGCAATGAGGACGAAGCCCACGTCGCACAGATGGCTGATGGGCTCGAAGCTGGCCAGCGCCTCGTAGCTGGTCTTGTAGAGCACCGGGCTCAGGGTCTGCGCGCCGGCCGTGTTCATCAGCAGGGTGTAGCCGTCGGGCGTGGCGCGGGCGGCCAGTTCCGTGCCGATGACGCCGTTGGCACCGCCCTTGTTGTCCACCACGAAGGACTGGCCGGTCAGCTCCCCGAGCTTTTGCATGGCCAGCCGCGCCACCACGTCGGTGGTGCCACCGGCGGGAAAGGGCACGATCACGCGCACGGACTTGTCGGGATAGGCAGCGGCCGCGCGCGCGTGCTGCGGCAGCCCCCAGGCGGCGGCCGCTGCCGCGCCGGCGGCCGCTGCCGCGCCGGCGGCCAGGAATTGGCGGCGAGATGTCTCCTGCATGGCTTGTCTCCTTGTGTTGCTCTATCCCGGATGGGTGGCCGGTCCATGATGGGCAACGGACCTATCGCCTGTCCAATACCAAGCGCCTATGCAACGATATCTTTTGCCAATCGTCTTGCAACAACGCACAGAGGATTCCATGGCGCATGGCCGCTACCATCGCCGCCTGTAGCCAGGGGAACCAAAGATCCCGCCCCGGGCTCCCATAGTCCGCCATGCCACTCCAAACGCCTCCTCGCCACACCGCACCCCAGCGCCTCGCCTTCTGGCTTCTTGCCTTCCTTCTGGCCGCCTCCAGCCTGCTGGCCTTCCAGGCCGGCGCGCAGATCCGCCTGAAAACCGGCAGCGGGGCGGCAGCGACCGTGGACACGCCGCGCGTGCGCGCCGAACTCGTGGCCCAGGCGCCCGAAGGCGTACAGCCTGGCCAGACACTGTGGCTGGGCCTGCTGATCACCCACCAGCCCGAATGGCATACCTACTGGAAGAACGCCGGTGACTCCGGCCTGGCCACCGAGCTGAACTGGCAGCTGCCTGCGGGCCTGACGGCGGGCGAGATCCAGTGGCCCGTGCCCGAGGCGCTGCGCGTGGGCCCGCTGCTCAACTACGGCTATGAGGGCCAGGTGCTGCTGCCCGTGCCCGTGCAGGTGGCCGCCGACTTCAAGCCGCCCGCGTCCGGCATGCTGGACCTGCGCCTGCACGCGAACTGGCTGGTCTGCCGCGTGGAGTGCATTCCCGAGGAAGGCGATTTCCAGCTGCAGCTGCCCGTGCAGGGCAGCACGGCAGGCCAGGGTCAGGCCTTCACCCAGGCCTGGGCGCTCAAGCCCCAGGCACTGTCCGCGCCGGCCCAGGCCAAGGTGGTGCCGGCCAGCCAGCCAGCAGCAGAAGGCAGGACGCCCGACGAGCGCGTGCAGCTGCGCATCGAGGGCCTGCCTGAATCCCTGCAGGGCCGCACGCTGGACTTCTATCCCGAATCTTCCGACACCTTCCACCACGCGGCCGAACTGGGCAAGGACTGGCAGCAGCATTGGGACGGCACAGCCTGGGTGGCCGAACTGCCGCTGTCCGACATGCGCGGCGACACTCCGGCCAAGCTGCCCGTGGTCCTGGCCCTGCCGCCCGCCGAGCGCGCCGCAGCGCTGGAGCAGGGCCAGCCCGTGGCCTGGCGCGCCGAGGCCCCGGTCGAGGGCCGCTGGACGGCTGCCGCCATGGCCAGCGTCTCGCCCGCACTGGCTGCGGCCCTGGCGGCCAACCAGGCCGCTGCGCCTGCTGCCAGCGCCACCAGCCTGTGGATGGCCCTGCTCGGTGGCTTGGTGGGTGGACTGATCCTCAACCTCATGCCCTGCGTCTTCCCGGTGCTGGCCATCAAGATCCTGGGCTTTGCACGCCATGGACAGGACCGCCGCGCCCAGCGCCTGGGCGGGCTGGCCTATACGGCCGGCGTGGTCCTGTCCTTCCTGGCCCTGGGCGGGCTGCTGCTGGCGCTGCGCGCGGCAGGCGAGCAGCTGGGCTGGGGCTTTCAGTTGCAGTCGCCGGCCATCGTGGCCCTGCTGGCAGCCCTGTTCACCCTGCTGGGCCTGAACCTGGCAGGCCTGTTCGAGTTCGGCTCCATGCTGCCCGGGCGTTGGGCTGCGGCGCATGCGCGCCACCCGGTGGCCGATGCCTTTCTGTCCGGCGTGCTGGCCGTGGCCATTGCCTCGCCCTGCACGGCGCCGTTCATGGGCGCCTCGCTGGGCTTTGCCATCGACATGCCGGCCCTGCAGGCGCTGACGGTGTTCGCCGCCCTGGGCCTGGGCATGGCCCTGCCCTATCTGCTGGCCAGCTTCGCTCCCGCCGTAGTGCGCTGGCTGCCACGCCCTGGCGCCTGGATGGACACTTTCCGCCGTGCCATGGCCTTTCCCATGTTCGCCACCGTGGTCTGGCTGGTCTGGGTGCTGGGGCACCAGAGCGGCATCGACGCCGCCACCGCGCTGCTGGCCCTGCTGCTGGCCTTCAGCGCCCTGGTCTGGACGCTGACGCTCAAGGGCCGCACGCGGGCCGTGCTGGCCACGCTGGCCGTGGTGCTGGGGGGCGCGCTGCTGGCCACCACCGCACCGCTGATCGCCACACCTGCCCAGGCGGAGGGCACGGGCATGGCGTCCGCTGCAGGCCAGCGCTGGCAGCCATGGTCGGCCGCCCGCGTGGCCGAGCTGCAGGCGGCGGGCAAGCCCGTGTTCGTGGACTACACGGCCGCCTGGTGCGTGACCTGCCAGGTCAACAAGCGCACCACGCTCAACCATGAGGAGGTGCTGGCCGCCTTCGACAGGCACGGCGTGACCCTGCTGCGCGCCGACTGGACGCGGCGCGACCCGGCCATCACCGCCGCGCTGCAGCAGCTGGGCCGCAGCGGCGTGCCCGTCTATGTGGTGCATGCGCCGGGCAAGCCGCCGGTGGTGCTCAGCGAACTGCTGTCCAAGGGCGAGGTGCTGGGGGCGCTGGCCGCGCTTTGACGGCACCCCCTCCTGGGACAAACCCCGATTTTGGGTAGGTGCAAGACCTACATCTGTTGCAGTGCACGCCGTCCTAGACTGGATCCATCCGGGGAATACCGCAATCCGAACGCTAGGCGCCGCGGCTGCCGCCCGACTCCGGACCCGCCCGCGCGGCAACTGCCCGCCCTGCACGACACAGGAGGTGGGCCATGCATGCACTGATCACCCATTCGCACCCTTCGGGGGTGCACCATCGTTCACGCGGCAAGGGATTGCTGCTGGCGCTGGGACTGGCCAGCCTGGCTGTGGCGGGGATCGTCCTGCCCTTTGTGTGGGATCTGCTGGGCTTCGTCAACGGATTGCCCAAGATGGAGTGGCTGCAGTCCATCCTGGCGGTCTCGCCGGTGTTCAGCTGGCTGATGATGTTCGCCTGGGGCCTGGCCGTTCCCGTGGCGCTGATCTATGCGCTCTACCACCCGCAGACCCATCCCTGGGCCAACGCCGCCATGGTGGCGGGCGCCATGCTGGTGGCCATCACCTGGTACGTGCACATGCCGGCCGCATCGCAATGCACGGCCATGTATCCGCAGACCGGCATGGCCTGCTCGGTGCTGCAATGGGGCTTCAGCATGAGCCTGGGTGTGGCTACGGCGGCCTATGTGTTCCTGGTCTTCATGATTGCGCTGTCCTCGCTGGGGCTGCTGGCCGAATGCGTCTCGCGCAACGAACCGCCCAGGCCCTGAATCCGCAGGGTTTTGGGCAAGGGTCCCGGCCGCCGATTTTTTGCCGCCGGGCCGCCCCAAGGCAAAAAGCGGCCCCCTCGGGGGGCAGCGGACCTTGCGCAGCAAAGGGGGCGTGGGGGCTTCTTTTATAATGGCGGCTGGGTGTCCAGACCGCATGGGGCGGCAGGACAGGTGTTGATAGCGCAGGTCGGGCCGCCTGCGCACCGGGGCCGCAAGGCCCCTTTGCTGCTTTGCACATGAACACCTACACGACCCCGCGGCCGTCCGGCCCGCGCACGCCCCTTTTCCTGTCTTTCGCCGATCGCGTCGGCGCCTTCCTGTCCCGCTGGTCCCATGCCGAGGCCGCGGGCGGCATCGTGCTGCTGCTGGCAGCGGCCGCCGCCCTGGTCTGGGCGAACTCCGGCTGGGCCGGCTCCTACGAGGCGCTGTGGCACACGCCGCTGAGCGTGGGCCTGGGCCCGTGGCAGCTGTCGCAATCCCTGCATTTCTGGGTCAATGATGCGCTGATGAGCGTGTTCTTTCTCGTGGTCGGCATGGAGATACGCCGCGAGATGCATTCCGGCGCACTGGCCCGGCCGCGCCAGGCGCTGCTGCCCGTGATGGCCGCGCTGGGCGGCGTGGTGGCGCCGGCGCTGATCTTCCTGGCCTTCAATGCCGCGCCGCCGCTGCGCAATGGCTGGGCCGTGCCCACGGCCACCGACATCGCCTTTGCCATGGGCGTGCTGGCCCTGCTGGGCAGGGGGCTGCCGCCCGCGCTGCGCGTGTTCCTGCTGGCGCTGGCCATCATCGACGACCTGGTGGCCGTGCTCATCATTGCGCTGTTCTATTCGGGCGGGCTGCAATGGAGCCAGCTGCTGGTGGCCGCCGCCGGCCTGGCCGGCGTGTTCCTGCTGCAGTCGCTGGGCGTGCGCCGCGCCTGGGCCTATGTGCTGCCGGGAGCCGTGCTCTGGTGGGGCATCTGGCAGACCGGCGCCCATCCGACGCTGGCCGGCGTGGTGCTGGGCCTGGTGACGCCCGTGCATGCGCTGGCCGGCCGCGAAAGCGCCGCGCCCGTGGAGCGCGTGCAGGCGGACCTGCATCCCTGGGTGGCCTTTGGCGTGATGCCGCTGTTTGCGCTGGCCAATGCCGGCGTGCCGCTGCAGGGGGCGGGCACCGCTGGCATCGATGCGGCGGGCACCTCGGCCGTGATGTGGGGCGTGGCCCTGGCCCTGGTGCTGGGCAAGCCGCTGGGCGTGCTGATCAGCTGCTGGCTGGCCGTGCGCCTGCGGCTGTGCGCGCTGCCGCCAGGCATGGGCTGGGGCGACACGCTGCTGGCAGGCCTGCTGGCAGGCATTGGCTTCACCATGGCCATCTTCATCGCCACGCTGGCCTTTGACAGCGAGGCCCTGCTCAATGCCGCCAAGCTGGGCGTGCTGTTGGCCTCGGCCACGGCCGCCGTGCTGGGGCTGGGCTGGGGGATGGTGCTGCGCCGGCGCCATGCTGCGGACGCGACAGCCCTGCCCGCCTGAACGGCAGGCGCTGCGTACACTGCGGCGCATGAGCGATACAGCAACAGACTCCCGCCTGCGTGACATCCTCGTGCAGTGCCGCACCCTGGCCGTGGTCGGCCTGTCGCCGCAGCCCGACCGACCCAGCCACCAGGCCTCGCAGTACATGCAGCGCCACGGCTACCGCATCGTTCCCGTGAACCCCGTGGTGGCACGCGAAGGCGGAAGCATCCTGGGCGAGCCCGTCCATGCCAGCCTGGCCGACGCTGCGGCCGCGCTGGCCGCACAGGGCCTGCGCATCGACATGGTCGATTGCTTCCGAAAGAGCGAGGACATCCCGCCGCTGGCCGCCGAGGCCGTTGCCGTCGGCGCGCGCTGCCTGTGGCTGCAATTGGGCGTGGTCAACGACAAGGCCCTGGAACTGGCCCGCGCTGCGGGCCTGTGGACCGTGCAGGACCGCTGCGTGAAGATCGAACACCAGCGCCTGCTGGCCGATGCCCCGCCCACCGCCCGGTAACTCAGGAATTGCCCATGAAAAAGGCCGCAGCCCCGAAAAGGCTGCGGCCTGCAATTGGCGTGGACCAAGGCCCGGTCAGTCCGGTGCAGGTTACCTGCCTCCGTCCGGGTGTCTGCTTCAGCCCACATCCAGCATCATGCACGGTCTTTGTGACAGCCCTGTGATGCACATCACGGTCCGGCCCATTGCACAAGAAGCCGGCTCCGCCCTCTCTTTCCGAAAATTCCCAATTTCCCCAAAACGCTGCGACGGCCTCAGCCGCGCCGCGTGAACAGGCGCAGGTAGCGCGAAGGCAGGTCCTGCATGCGCATCATGATGGGCAGGTCGGCCGTGTTGAAGTCGCTGTCCCAGGCCGGCGCGCCCAGCACCTTGGCGCCCGTGCGCAGGTAGCCCTGGATCAGCGCGGGCGGCTCCACGCTCATGCCGCTGGTGCTGACGGATGCCAGCTCCTCGGGCAGGGCCACGCGGGGACGCACCTGCAGCTCGGGCTCGGCCAGATGGGTCTGGCGCAGTTGCTGCCAGACGCGCGCCGGGCCCTCGCCGTGGGCCAGGCCCGGGTACTGCATGGGAATGCTGGCGCAGCCGACCATGGCGTCGAGCCGGTTGCGCTGCATGAATTCGGCCAGCGCGCCCCACAGCGCCAGGATCACGCCGCCCTGGCGGTGCGATGCGTGCACGCAGCTGCGGCCCAGCTCCACCATGCGCGGGCGCCAGGCGGCGAGCGGGCCCAGGTCGAATTCCTGGTCGGAGTACAGGCCCCCGGCGCGCAGCGCCTGGGTGGGAGTGAGCAGGCGGTAGGTGCCGATAACCACGCCCTTGTCGGCATCGCAGACCATGAGGTGCTCGCAGAAGTCGTCGAAGGCGTCGATGTCGTGCCCGGCCAGCGGCGTCTGCAGCACGGCGCCCATCTCGGCGGCGAACACCGCGTGGCGCAGGCGCTGCACCTGTCGCACTTCGTCAAGGTGCCGGGCCCAGCGCACGTCCAGCCGCAGCGGTTTGTCCGCGGCCTGGGGTGGCTGGAGAAGCGCGGAAAGCGGGGGCTTGGCGATCTCGATCGCCGCGTTGCGAAGGGTGTCAAGAACGTCCATATGCCCGCCTTCCTCGTCATGTTGGACGCAGTCGGTGACCTGCCTGTGCCACTCGGTTTGCCTGCGTGCCGCCATTGTGGAAAGCGGCCATGAAAGTCCCGCGACGGTTGCGTTACAGCAACATGTCACACCGCACTGCAATGGTGCACTGCAGCAAATGCCTCTATGACAGGTGCTGCGCGCAAGTTGGTGCACGCCACCACAGGGTTGGCATGTCGTCAAAAAATGAAACAAATTGTGCGTTAATGACAGGGCCGCATGCCCGGCCATTGCGGCTTGCGGAGTCCTCAGTCTTCCCTTGCCGCGCCATGCTCCAGACCCTTCGCTCCAAGATCCTTGCCATCAGCACAGCCACCGTGGTCGGCGCCCTTGCCATCACGGGGGCTGCCACGTACCACATCGTTCGCGGCAGCACTTTCCAGACCATTGAACAGGACCTGGACGCCATCACCGCCGGCAACACCATGGCCATCGACCAGTGGGTGGCCTCCAAGGCACGCGCCGTCAGCGCCGCCGCCGCCGTGATCGAGCACGGCGACCCGCAGGGCTTTGCCGCCCACATGGGCCAGGCCAGCGGCTTTCCCATCACCACGGTGGGCTGGGAAGACAAGACCTACAAGTCCACCACCAGCACTCCGCCCGACTACGACCCCACGGCCCGCCCCTGGTACAAGAGCGCCGTGCAGGCCGGCAAGCTGGCCCTGACCAAGCCCTATGGCGACTCCACCACGGGCGTGCCCTATGTGGCCTTCGTGGCGCCCATGCTGCGCGGCGGCGCGCTGCAGGGCGTGATCAGCGGCGCCGTGCCGCTGGAGGGCGTGCGCGAGGTGGTCTCCGCCATCCGCCCCACGCCCGGCAGCCTGGGCTTCGTGGTCAGCCGTGACGGCCAGGTGCTGGCGCATGCCGATGCCAAGCTGCTGCTCAAGCCCACCTCCGACATCTCCGAGTTGCTGACGCCGGCCGCGCTGACCGCGCTGGCCAGCGCCACGGCGCCGCTGGAAGTGAACCTGGGCGGCAGCGCCAAGCTGCTAAAGGCCCGCCCGGTGCAAGGCACGGACTGGCTGCTGGTGGTGGCGCTGGACAAGGCCGAGGCCACGACCGGCCTGCAAAGCGTGCTCAAGACGCTGGCCATCGCCATCGTGCTGCTGGCCTGCCTGGCCACGGCCGTGGCGGCGGCGCTGACGGCCCAGTCCTTCCGGCGCCTGTCCCAGGTGCGCGACGCCATGGACAAGATCGGCTCGGGCGGCGGCGACCTGACGCAGCGCCTGCCGGTGTCGGGCAATGACGAAGTGGCGCAGATCGCCTCGTCCTTCAACGGCTTCGTCGAGCAGATCGGCACCGTGCTCAAGGATGTGCGCAACGGCGTGGAGTCCATGAAGACCGCCACCGACGAGATCAAGCTGGGCAACCTGGACCTGTCCAACCGCACCGAATCCTCGGCCAGCAGCCTGCAGGAGACCTCGGCCTCGCTGTCGCAGCTGACGGCCAATGTGCGCCAGTCGGCCGAGGCGGCCGCCATGGCCACGCGCCTGGCGCAGTCGGCCAGCAGCTCGGCCACCAAGGGTGGCGACGTGGTGGGCAGCGCCGTGAGCACCATGGACGACATCTCCCGGGCCTCGTCCAAGATCGGCGAGATCATCGGCGTCATCGACGCCATCGCCTTCCAGACCAACATCCTGGCGCTCAATGCCGCCGTCGAGGCCGCCCGCGCCGGTGAGCAGGGCCGGGGCTTTGCCGTGGTGGCCTCGGAGGTGCGCAGCCTGGCCCATCGCAGCGCGGCGGCCGCCAAGGAGATCAAGACCCTGATCGACGCCTCCGGCGCCAGCGTGGCCATGGGCACGGAGCGCGTGCGCGCGGCCGGCCAGACCATGGGCGAGATCGTGGACGGCATCCAGCGCGTCTCCCAGATCATTGTCGAGATCAACGGCGCCATGACCGAGCAGAGCGTGGGCATCGGCCAGATCAACCAGGCCGTGGCCGACATGGACCGCGCCACGCAGCAGAACGCCGCGCTGGTGGAGGAGTCCACCGCCGCATCGTCCGTGCTCAACGAGCAGGCCCACCACCTGTCGCGCACGGTGGCCGGCTTCACGCTGGAAGGGCGTGCGCCTGCCCGGGATCAGTTGCTGCTCACGCACTGAGCCTTGACCAAGCGCCACTGAACCCCACCGGGGGCTGCGCGCTCAGGCCTGGGCCGGCGCTCCCAGGCGCTGGGACAGGCTGCGCGCCTGGGCCTGCAGCAGCCGGGCCGGCCGGCCCTGGGGGTCCAGGTCCAGCGTGGCCGAGGGGCCGATGGCGGCAATGGCCAGCACCAGCTGGCCAAAGCCGTCGAACACCGGCACGGCCAGCGCGCTCACGCCTGACAGCAGCTGGTTCTCGACCCGGCTCAGGCGGCTGGCGCGGATGGCGGCCAGCTCCTTTGCAAAGGCGGGCTCCTCCAGGCTGTGGCCTTCCGCGTCCAGCAGGGGCGCAATGCGCCCGGGCTCGCCAAAGGCCGCAAAGATCTTGCCCGTGGCCGTGTGGCGCAGCGATGCGGGCGTGCCGTGGCGCATGGCCACATAGACATGGGTGGGCCCCTCTTCCACGCGGATGATGGTCGGCCCCTGGCCGCTCCACATGGCAATCGACACCGTGCTGCCCACCTCCTGCGCCAGCGCGGGCAGCTCGGCGATCGCCAGGCGCACGGGATCGGCCTGCTGCAGGCTGATCAGCCCCATCTGTATGGCCAGCGGCCCCAGGCCGTAGTGGCCGCTGGCGCGGTCCTGCTCCATCAGGCCCAGTTTGCAAAAGCTCACCAGGTAGGGGTGGGCCTTGGCCGCCGTCATCTCGGCCTCGCGCGCCAGATCCTTGAGCGCCATGCGCCGGCCCGTGCGTGCCAGTGCCTTGAGCAACTGGCCGCCGACTTCCACGCTCTGGATGCCGCGCGGGCCGCGCGCGGGCTCGTCATCGCTGCTGTCAGGAAGGAAGACGGGGCTGTTCGGGGAAGAGGCGGCATCGGACATGGCAGGCATTGTGAAGGCTGGAACCCGGAGTTTGCGGCTCCGAGGGTTTTTCACTATGTCAAACGAATTGTTCAATGTTGAATTTTTCCCTAGCATTCAGGCATTCGATAAAAACAAATGCGTTTGTCCATTTCAAAAGCAGGATGCCCATGACCACCAAGACCTTTGCCTCCGCCGCCGACCTCGAAATCAAGCAGGTCAGCTTCGACAAGCTCTCCGAGCACGCCTACGCCTACACGGCCGAGGGCGACCCCAACACCGGCATCATCATTGGCGACAACGCCGTGATGGTGATCGACACCCAGGCCACGCCCGTCATGGCGCAGGACGTGATCCGCCGCATCCGCGAGATCACCGACAAGCCCATCAAGTACGTCACGCTGTCGCACTACCACGCGGTGCGCGTGCTGGGCGCCTCGGCCTTCTTCGCGGAAGGCGCCGAGCACATCATTGCCAGCCAGGACACCTATGACCTGATCGTGGAGCGCGGCGAGCAGGACAAGGCCAGCGAGATCGGCCGCTTTCCGCGCCTGTTCCAGAACGTGGAAAGCGTGCCCGACGGCATGACCTGGCCCACCCTCACCTTCACCGGCAAGATGACGCTGTGGCTGGGCAAGCTGGAAGTGCAGATCCTGCAGCTGGGCCGCGGCCACACCAAGGGCGACACCGTGGTCTGGCTGCCCCAGGACAAGGTGCTGTTCAGCGGCGACCTGGTGGAGTTCGGCGCCACGCCCTATGCGGGCGATGCCTACTTCCAGGACTGGCCGCACACGCTGGACGCCATCGCCGCCCTGCAGCCCGAAAAGCTGGTGCCAGGCCGGGGCGCCGCGCTGCAGACGCCGGCCGAGGTGCAGGCCGGCCTGGCCGGCACGCGCGACTTCATCAGCGACCTGTGGACCGAGGTCAAGGCCGGCGCCGACGCCCAGCAGGACCTGCGCAAGGTCTACGAGGCCGCCTTCGCCAAGCTGCAGCCCAAGTACGGCCAGTGGGTGATCTTCAACCACTGCATGCCCTTCGATGTGACCCGCGCCTACGACGAGGCCTCGGGCCATGCCGACCCGCGCATCTGGACCGCCGAGCGCGACCGCCAGATGTGGGAAGCGCTCGAAGGCTGAACCACGGCGGCGTGCCGGTCCTGAGCACCGGCACGCCTGCCCATCGCACCCGCCCGCGCACCGGCATTCCCTGATGCCGGCGGGGATGGCTGCGCCTTTTCTCTCTCATACGCCCACGACAGAGGACGAACCCCATGTCCCACCCCGCCATCTCCCTGCAAGCGCTGCGCGGCAGCGGCGCAGACATACAGGCCATCCACATCCCCTACGAGCGCCATGCCGACCAGGACGCCGGTGCGGACACGCCCGCCCGGCATCCCGTGGTCATCGTCGGCGCCGGCCCCGTAGGCCTGTCGCTGGCCATCGACCTGGCCCAGCGCGGGCAGCGCGTGGTGCTGCTGGACAACGACTGCCGGCTGTCCACGGGCTCGCGCGCCATCTGCTTTTCCAAGCGCACGCTGGAGATCTGGGACCGCCTGGGCGTGGGCCAGGCGATGGTGGACAAGGGCGTGTCCTGGAACCTGGGCAAGGTCTTCTTCAAGGACCAGCCGCTGTACCGCTTCGACCTGCTGCCCGAGGACGGCCACGAGCGCCCGGCCTTCATCAACCTGCAGCAGTACTACGCCGAGGCCTATCTGGTCGAGCGCGCACTGCAGCTGCCGCTGATCGACCTGCGCTGGCACAGCAAGGTCACGGCGCTCGAGCCGCAGGCCGAGGGCGCGCTGCTGACCGTGGAGACGCCCGACGGCAGCTACCGCATCGATGCGCAATGGGTCCTGGCCTGCGACGGCTCGCGCTCGCCGCTGCGCGGCCTGCTGGGCCAGGAAAGCCATGGCCGCATCTTCCGCGACCGCTTCCTGATCGCCGACGTGAAGATGCATGCCGAATTCCCCACCGAGCGCTGGTTCTGGTTCGACCCGCCCTTCCACCCGGGCCAGAGCGTGCTGCTGCACCGCCAGCCCGACGATGTCTGGCGCATCGACTTCCAGCTGGGCTGGGACGCCGATCCCGAGGAAGAGAAAAAGCCCGAGAACATCATTCCCCGCATCCGCGCCCTGCTGGGCAAGGACGCGCCCTTCGAGCTGGAATGGGCCAGCGTCTACACCTTCGCCTGCCTGCGCATGGACCGATTCGTCCATGGCCGCGTGGTCTTCGCGGGCGACAGCGCCCACGGCGTCTCGCCGTTTGGCGCACGCGGCGCCAACAGCGGCGTGCAGGATGCCGAGAACCTGGCCTGGAAGCTGGACCGCGTGCTGCGCGGCCAGGCCGATGCCTCGCTGATCGCCACCTATGGCGCCGAGCGCGAATACGCGGCCGACGAGAACATCCGCAACTCCACGCGCGCCACCGACTTCATCACGCCCAAGAGCGAGATCAGCCGCCTGTTCCGCGACGCCGTGCTCGACCTGGCACGCGACCATGAATTCGCGCGCCGCATCGTCAACAGCGGGCGGCTGTCCGTGCCGGCCACGCTGCATGGCTCGGCGCTCAACACGCCCGACACCGACACCTTCGACGGCACCCAATTGCCCGGCGCCGTGCTGGCCGATGCGCCCATGCGCCGGCCCGGCGTGGACGGCACGGCCTGGCTGCTGCGCGCCCTGGGCCCGGACTTCACGCTGCTGCACTTCGGCCCCACGCCGGCCTGGGCGCAGGCGCTGCCCGGCGTGCTCAACCTGTCCATCGCGACAGAGGGCGAGGCCCATGCACCTGACGCCGACCTCATCGATGCGCGCGGCCTGGCGGCCAGACGCCTGGATGCGCGCCCCGGCACCAGCTACCTGCTGCGGCCCGACCAGCATGTCTGCGCGCGCTGGCGCCGCCCCGACGAGGCCGGCGTGCGCGCCGCTCTCCAAAGAGCCTGCGGCGCCGCCGCCACGGCCTGAACCTCTTACGCCCTATCCACAGGAGACCGCCATGCTGCTGTCCACCCACCCCAACCTGCAGGCCTGCGACGATTTCTACGAAGCCCTGATCGCCACCCACCAGGGGCTCGATACCGCGCAAAGCCATGCCCTCAATGCCCGCCTCGTGCTGCTGCTGGCCAACCACATCGGCCACCAGGGCACCTTGCTGCATGCGCTCGAACTGGCCCGCGCCAGCGCAGGACTTGCGCCTGCCGGCGCGGACCCGGCCGAGCGCGGCGCCGTGACACCGGTCGCCCCGGTGCACGCGGCCGCCTGAAGCCGCGCGCCGCCGCCCGTGCGGCGGCCTGCCATCCCCACAAAGGCGCCCGCCTCACACCTTGGACATCTCACAAGGGCGCCGCATACAACATGGAGACAAGGATGCAACGCAAGCAGTTTCTGGCCGCACTGGCCTGCTCGGGCCTGGCCCTGGCCGCAGGGCCTGCCGCCCTGGCACAGGACAAGCCCCTGGAATGGGTCGTGGGCTATGCGGCCGGCGGCGGCTCGGACGTGGTCGCCCGCGTCATCGCCGAAGCCATGGGCCGCAACATGGAGCGGGTCATCGTCATCAATAACAAGCCCGGCGCAGGCACCAACATCGCGGCCGAGTACAGCGCCCGCTCGCGCGACCACGGCAACCTCATGTTCACGGCCGACTTCGCCACGCTGGCGGCCAACCCCTTCCTGTTCAGCAAGCTCAACTACAACGCCGAGCGCGACTTCAAGCCCGTGGGCATGCTGGTGCGCTTTCCCATGCTGCTGGTGGTCAACAACGATGTGCCCGCCACCAACCTCTCCGAATTCCTGGCCTGGGCCAAACAGCAAAAGACCGGCGTGAGCTGGGGCTCGGCCGGACTGGGCAGCCCCCACCATCTGGTGGGCGAACTGTTCCGGGAGCAGGCGGGCCTCACCAACATGACCCATGTGCCCTACCGCGGAGCGGCCCCTGCCGTACAGGACGTGGTCGGCGGCCAGATTCCCGCCATGTGGGCCGACAGCGCCACCATCATTCCCTTCCTGAGCGAGAAAAAGCTCAAGGCCATCGGCGTGGCCAGCCCTGCGCGCGTGGACGTGCTGCCCCAGGTCGCCACGCTGCAGGAGCAGGGTCTGAAAGGTTTCGAGGGCTATGCCTGGCAGGGCATCGTCGTGCCCACGGGCAGCTCGGCCGAGGTGGTCAAGAAGTTCAGCCAGTCGTTGCAGCAGGCCCTGGCCGACACCCGCACCAAGGCACGCCTGGCCGCCATGGGCGTGGAGCCCATGCCCGGCAGCGCCGAGCAGATGGGCCAGTTCGTGCGCGCCGAGCGCGGCAAGTGGGGTCGGGTGATCGCGGCCAACAACATCAAGCTGGACTGAGCGAGCCCTCGCCGCCCCGAGCGGCGATGACTCCATGAAAGTGCCCGACCTCAGCAGGCCCTTGCGCCGGTGGTCGGCACTTCCAGCAAATCCAGGGGACAGATGCCGCCTTGCTGGGAATTCCCGTGCGCCCCAGGCAAGACATCCACAGTGGCCAAGCCCCGTTCAGCAAATCCACCACACCTCCCAGACGGCCCTACCTGGCAAGCCTTTACCTTTCCAAGCTTGCGGGCGCAGGACCGCCCGGCCCGCCCCTGATTCCCAAGCCTTCGGATCACCAGCGCATGGCGTTCATGGTCATAGGCAGCGGTCCTCTACCTGGATCTCAGGTCGAATGGCGTCACCGGTGCGCCTTTGGGAACCGCAACCTGTTTCGGTATTGTCATGAATTGACAGATGTGCCTAGGGTTCAACCGATGGACCATTTCCAAATTAGACGGCCGAGCGCATACACCAGCGTGTGGCATTGACGACTTGCACAACTCGTCCTCTCGCCAAGGCTCCGGAAATCCGTCCCCATCAGATAACGGGCGACAACCCTCCTTTTCACACACCACCCTGTCAACCAGGGCGTGCATTTGCCTGCCTGTGGCGGTGCTCTTGCCAAGGCAGCGTTCATAAGCCACTCACGGATTTATCCGAGCAAATCTTGTGAAATATCAGAATATTCTTATAGGCTGCGTCCTCATTTTCAGATTCAGCCGTATTCCATACATCCCCCAAAAAACTTCCAATACACCTTGCCCAGAAAATAACAGAGAAAAATTAAAACACCCTTCTCACTTCAAATTCTGCGTTTTCTTAGAATTTTTCAAGACAATTCGGGATTGCAAACTATAAATCGCAAGGGAAAATCATCTCAAAAGCCCAATCTCTGGAAAAATCTCCCGGCATGGCAAGGAAATTTCAGGCAGCGTATTGCGATGACAAATGAGCTATCAAATCGCGTGGAACAGAATCATTGCTCCGGCCAATGTGCATGCAAACCTTCAACAAAGAAATTGGTAGATATGTCTTCGAACAATAATATGATCATATTAGTGGCAGTCTTGATCACCACTGCCTCGGCAATAGGCTTATATGTCTACCTAGATACCAACTCATCGGAGCCCATCAATCCGCAGACGGGTATGCTGGCAAGCGAACACAGGGCGCCATCTTCAACGGCGCAAGGCACTGCATCGGTCAGCATGGAGGAACTTCTCGAAAAAAAGAAACAAGCAGTTTTCAGCTACTCCAGGGAGGGAAATTTCCCTGACACTCGTGCTCGTCTGAAAAATTCCTTCGACGATAAAACCCTGACCGCAAACGAGTATTACGGCGAATTGGCCCATATGCTTTCAATCTCGGCGGATGCCCCTGCAAGTATCATCAAGGAAGTTCTGGAATCAGGAAATAAATATGGCCGTGATGTACTGCTGGGCAATCTAGGCAGCAACCTTGAACTGCCCAACAGCATCTCCGCTGCCGAGAGGAATGCCATTTTCGACATGGTAAACGGCGCCAAACCGGAATTGGGTGGTGGCATCCATGAACTGGGATTTTCAGATGTCTTCAGATATGAGGATTGGCTGAAATCCCTCAAGGCGTATGCTCCTGACGAAGCGATTTTTCATAAAACGCTTGAAAATCTCATTCAGACAAGGATGGCTGACCCCAGGGAAATGCTGGCGCTGCAGTCCGCATTTCGGGACGAAAAATTCTTGAACCACATAGACCCCATCGCCCGCGAAAGATACTTGTTTTATATTTCGGGATACATCAAAGACTATCCAGGCAACAGCGTCGCCCAAAGCATCAACAAGGCAAGGCAGGATTATCTGGATGAGATGAAGCGCTGATGCTGGCGGTGGATTGACTTGGATGACTTGGCGGCATGCCTGTATGTCACGACCACAACACAGTCACCAGAACCAGACAACAGCGCTCACTCCACTCACTTATGCGGCCGCCGCCTCCGCACTGCGCCCCATCCCCAGATAGGTATCGATGATGCGCCGGTCGTGCAGCAGCTCCCTGGCCGCGCCGCTGAGGGCCACGGCGCCCATCTCCAGCACGTAGGCACGGTCGGCCACCTTGAGGGCGGCGCGCGCGTTCTGCTCGACCAGCAGCACCGAGACGCCGTGGTCGCGCAGGCCGGCCACGACCTGCAGCACCTCGCGCACGATCAGCGGCGCCAGGCCCAGCGACGGCTCGTCCAGCAGCAGCAGGCGCGGGCGCGCCATCAGCGCGCGGCCGATGGCCAGCATCTGGCGCTCGCCGCCCGACAGGGTGGAGGCCATCTGCGGGCGCCGCTCCCTCAGGCGCGGGAAGATGGCGAAGACCTCGTCCATGCGCTGCGCCTGGTCGCGCAGGCCCCGGCGCCAGCGCGAGAAGCCGCCCAGCAGCAGGTTGTCCTCCACCGACATCTCGCCGAACAGCTCGCGCTTTTCGGGCACCAGGGCCACGCCGTTGGCCACCATGACCTCGACGCCGGGGCGTGCGATGCGCTTGCCGTCCAGATGGATCTCGCCGCGCGAGGGCAGCAGGCCCATGGCGGCCGACAGCAGCGTGGTCTTGCCCGCGCCGTTGGGGCCGATGACGGTGACGATCTCGCCGCTGCGCACATCCAGATCCACCTGGTGCACCGCCTCCACGGGACCGTAGGACACGCTCAGGCCCTTGAGCTGCAAAAGGGTGTCGCTCATGCCGTCTCTCCGGTTGCCTCGTCGTCGTCGCCGCCGCCCAGGTAGGCATCCAGCACGCGCTGGTTGACCTGGATCTGGGCCGGCGTGCCTTCGGCGATCACGGTGCCGAACTCCAGCACCGTGATGCGGTCCGCAAGATTCATGACGAACTCCATGTCGTGCTCGACGACGAGAATGCCCAGCCCCTCGGCGCGCAGCTGGCGCAGCAGGTCGGCCAGGGCCTGTTTTTCCAGGTGGCGCAGGCCGGCTGCCGGCTCGTCCAGCAGCAGGGCCGCGGGCTGTCCGGCCAGGGCGCGTGCGATCTCCACGATGCGCTGCTGGCCCAGGGCCAGCGAGGCGGCCGGCACGTCGGCGAAGGCGCCCAGGCCGCAGCGCTCGATCTGGCGGCGCGCCTCGGCCAGCACCGAGGCCTCCTCGGCCCGGTCCAGGCGCAGCATGGAGGCCAGCCAACCCCGGTGCGCACGCCGGTGCGCGCCCACGGCCACGTTCTCCAGCACGCTGCGCTGGCCCAGCAGGCGCACATGCTGGAAGGTGCGGCCCAGGCCCAGGGCGGCAAAGCGGCGCGAGGGCGCATCGTTCATGGCCTGGTCCATGAAGCGCACCTGGCCCTCGGTGGGCGAGTCCACGCCCGAGATCATGTTGAAGAAAGTGCTCTTGCCCGCGCCGTTGGGGCCGATCAGCGCATGCACCTCGCCGGCCCTGAGCGTCATGGCCACATCGTTGTTGGCCACCAGGCCGCCAAAGCGCTTGGTCACATGCTCGGCCGCCAGCAGCACCTGGCCCGCCGCGGGCAGCGCGCGCTGCGCCAGCGGCGCAGCGTCCGCCAGCTTGAGATCAGACACGGGCCGGCGCACCCAGCGCGCCGTGAGCGCCTGCAGCGTGGGCCACAGGCCTTCTGCAAAGCGCTGCAGCACCAGCACCATCAGCAGGCCGAAGACGATGACCTCGAAGTTGCCGCTGGTGCCCAGCAGAGCCGGCAATATGTCCTGCAGCTTTTGCTTGATCAGCGTGATCAGCGTGGCGCCCAGCACCGCGCCCCACAGGTGGCCGGCGCCGCCGACCACGGCCATGAACAGGTACTCGATGCCCACGTTGAGGTTGAAGGGCGCCGGGCTCACGAAGCGCTGCATGTGGGCGTAGAGCCAGCCCGAGAGCGTGGCCAGCAGGGCCGCCAACACGAAGAGCTTGACGCGGTAGTGCGCCGTGTCGATGCCCATGGACTCGGCCATGACGCGGCCGCCGCGCAGCGCGCGGATGGCCCGGCCCTCGCGCGAGTCCAGCAGGTTGTGCAGCAGCCACAGCGCCACCAGCAGCACGGCCCAGATCACCACGCCCATGGCGCGCGGCGAGGCCAGCGAGACGCCACCGATCACCAGCGGCGCAATGCCCGTGATGCCGGTCTGCCCGCCCAGGAATTCCATGTTGCCGAACAGGTAGTACAGGCTCAGCCCCCAGGCGATGGTGCACAGCGGCAGGTAGTGGCCCTGCAGCTTGACCGTGACCGCGCCCAGCAGCCAGGCCACGACGAAGGTGATGAGCAGGCCCAGCGCCAGGCCCACCCAGGGCAGGCCCGCCGCGCCCACCAGCCCGCCCAGCGCCGCCACCGAGGCCGGCGCCGTGCAGA
The DNA here is from genome assembly GCF_001571325.1 of Delftia tsuruhatensis NBRC 16741. Classification (GTDB taxonomy): domain Bacteria; phylum Pseudomonadota; class Gammaproteobacteria; order Burkholderiales; family Burkholderiaceae_C; genus Comamonas; species Comamonas tsuruhatensis. The sequence continues at coordinate 3,777 of NZ_BCTO01000096.1, read as the reverse complement.
CCCAGGCCGTGGCATAGGCGCCGATGCCCACGAAGGCCGCCTGGCCGAACGAGGTCATGCCGCCCACGCCGGTCAGCATCACCAGGCCTGCCGCCACCATGGCGAACAGGCCGATGTAGCTGAGGATGACGACGGTGAAATCGGGCAGGAAGCCCCAGGACGCGGCCAGCAGCGCAATGGCGGCCACCGTGAGCACGCGCGTGCTGATGCCGCCCGAGGCGGCCTTGGCAGGCGCCGCGGCCTGCGAGGAAACGGGGGCGCTCATTCTTCTTCCTCCACATGGTGGCTATTGCGCGATCGCCACCACAGCACCGGGATGATCAGCGTGAACACCAGCACCTCCTTGTAGGCACTGGCCCAGAACGACGAGAAGGCCTCCAGCAGCCCGACCAGCAGCGCGCCGGCCAGGGCCAGCGGGTAGCTGGCCAGCCCGCCCACGATGGCGGCCACGAAGCCCTTGAGGCCGATCAGAAAGCCGGTGTCGTAGTACACCGTGGTCAGCGGCGCGATCAGCAGGCCCGAGATGGCGCCGATCAGCGCGGCCAGCGCAAAGCTCACGTCGCCGGCCATGGCCGTGGGAATGCCCATGAGGCGTGCGCCCACGCGGTTGATGGCCGTGGCGCGCAGCGCCTTGCCGATCATGGAGCGCTCGAAGAACACGAACAGCAGGGCCACCAGCACCAGGGTCACGCCCACCACCACCAGGGACTGGCCCGAGATCGTGATGTCGCCCAGGCGCAGCTGCGCCTCGGAAAACGCGGGGGTGCGCGAGCCTTCGGCCCCGAAGAACAGCAGCCCCAGGCCGACCAGCACGCCGTGCATGGCCACCGAGACGATGAGCAGCATCAGCACCGAGGCATGGGCCAGCGGCCGGTAGGCCAGGCGGTACAGCAGCGGCCCCATGGGCGTGATCAGCACCAGGGTGGCCAGCGCCTGCAGCATCAGCGAGGACGGGCGCAGCCCCCAGGCCAGGGCCACGGCAATGGCCGGCAGCGCCAGGCACCACAGGAAGGTGGCGGGCCAGCTCACCTGGCTGCCCGCGCGCCAGCGCAGCAGGTCCACCACCAGCACGGCGGCGGCCAGGGCCAGCAGCAGCCACAGCGTGGTGGGCACGCGTCCGGCCTGCATCATGGCCAGGGTGAGCGCGCCGAAGGCGACGAACTCCCCCTGCGGGATGAAGATGATGCGGGTGACCGAGAACACCAGCACCAGGGCCAGCGCCATCAGGCCGTAGACGGCGCCGTTGACGATGCCGTCCTGCCCCAGCAGCAGGGCGATTTGCAGATCCATGATCGACTTTCGAGCAGACGCGGCCAAGCGCCACAGCGGCCGCCACCAGGTGCGGCAGCCGCTGCGGCCTCAGGCCTGCAGGTTCAGGGCTGGTACTTCCAGGTACCGTTCTCGATCTTGACCATGACGGCCGCGCGCTGGTCCAGGCCCAGGTGGTCGGTGGGCGTCATGTTGAAGATGCCGTGGGCGCCGGCCACGTCCTTGGTCTGCTCCAGCGCATCGCGCAGGGCGGCGCGGAACTCGGCCGTGCCGGGCTGGGCCTTCTTGAGCGCGGCGGGAATCGCCGCTTCGAGCACGCGGCCCGCATCCCAGGAATGCGCGCCAAAGGTCGAAGCCGTGCCCTTGCCGTTGGCGGCCTCGTAGGCCTCCACATAGGAGACGGCGGACTTCTTGACCGGATTGCTGTCGGGCAGCTGGTGGGCCACCAGCACGGGGCCGGCGGGCAGCAGCGTGCCTTCCACATCCTTGCCGCCCACGCGCAGGAAGTCGGCATTGGCCACGCCGTGGGTCTGGTAGATCTTGCCCTGGTAGCCACGCTCCTTGAGCGACTTCTGCGGCAGCGCGGCCGGCGTGCCCGAGCCGGCGATCAGCACCGCATCGGGCTTGGCCGCCATGAGCTTGAGCGTCTGGCCCGTGACCGAGGTATCGCTGCGCGAATAGGCCTCGGTGGCGGTGAGCTTGAGGCCCTTGGCCTCGGCCACCTTGCGGAATTCCTGCAGCCAGCTTTCTCCATAGGCGTCGTTGAAGCCGATGTAGCCCACGGTCTTGATGCCGGCCTTGGCCATGTGCTCGCCGATGGCGGCGGCCATCATGGCGTCGTGCTGGGGCGTCTTGAAGACCCAGAACTTCTTGGCATCCACGGGCTCGACGATCTTGGCCGAGGCCGCCAGCGTGATCATGGGCGTCTTGGCCTCGGAGACCACGTCCACCATGGCCAGGGAGTTGGGCGTGATGCTGGAGCCCAGGATCACGTCGACCTTGCTCTCGCTGATCAGCTTGCGCGTGTTGGCCACGGCCGCCGTGGTGTCGGAGGCGTCGTCCAGGATGATGTAGTTGACCTTCTGGCCCGCCACCGTGCGCGGCATCAGCGCCACCGTGTTCTTTTCGGGAATGCCCAGCGACGCGGCCGGCCCGGTGGCCGAGACCACCACGCCCACGTTGATGTCGGCCAGGGCCGAGCCCCAGACCGTGGCCAGGGTTGCGGCCAGCAGGCCCAGTTTTGTCATGCGCTTCATGTCTGTCTCCTTTGTGTTGGATGGGGCGCGGTGCCGTCAGGCGCCACAATTTACCGTGGTAACTATTTTTTTGCCAGCGGTTTGATGCACGGGTTTGCCTGGGGTCTGCACGGCAGGCAAGCCTCCGAGGAACAGGTCGGCCACCACGGGGGCCATGGCCTCGTGGTCCAGCGTTCCGTCGGGCCGCAGCCAGGTGAACATCCAGTTCATCATCCCGAACAGCAGCATGGCCAGCGCCTTGGACAGGCCCGCGCCGTCGGCGTCCGGCCGCAGCTGGGCCACCGCCTGGGCAAAGGCCTCGACCACGGCGCGCTCCTTGCCCACCACGCGCTGGCGGTCCTCGTCCTGCAGGAAGCGCACGTCCTCGGTCAGCACGCGGTGGGCATGCCGGGCATGGGCGTACTCCTGCACGAAGCGCTCGATCAGCATGCGCAGCCGCGGCTCGGGCGGCAGGCCCATGGCCTGCACCTCGTCCACCAGGGCCTGCAGCCGCGTCATGTGGCCATCGGTGATGTCCACCAGCAGCGCGTACTTGTCGCGGAAGTAGTGGTAGATGGTGGGCTTGGACAGGCCGCAGGCCTGGGCCACCTCGTTCATCGAAGTGCCGGGGTAGCCGCTGCGCGCGAACAGCGCGGCGGCATGGCCCAGGATCAGTTCGCGCTGGTCGTCGTATCCGGAAGATCGGCCTCGGGCCATGGGACTCCTGTGCGCGCTCAGCGGCTGCGGTGGTCGATCACGCGGCGGGCCTTGCCCACCAGGGTGCGCTCTATGGAATCGGGCCGCAGCACCTCGACCTCGGCGCTCACGCCGACCAGGGTCTTGATGCGCTGCTGCACCCACAGTGCCAGCGCCTCGGTGTCGCCCTGCGTGCCCGGCTGCATCTCGCAGCGCACGGCCAGCCGGTCCAGGTTGCCCTCGCGCGTGACCACCAGCTGGTACTGGCCCGACAGCTGGGCGTTCTGCAGCACGATCTCCTCGATCTGCGTGGGAAACAGGTTCACGCCGCGGATGATGAGCATGTCGTCGCTGCGCCCCACGATCTTGCCCATGCGCCGGAAGCTGCGCGAAGTCGGCGCCAGCAGCCGCGTCAGGTCCCGTGTGCGGTAGCGCACGATGGGCATGGCTTCCTTGGACAGCGACGTGAAGACCAGCTCCCCCTCGCTGCCGTCGGGCAGCACCTCGCCCGTGTCCGGGTCGATGATCTCGGGGTAGAAATGGTCTTCCCAGATCACCGGTCCGTCCTTGCTCTCCA
>NZ_BCTO01000095.1 GCF_001571325.1 Delftia tsuruhatensis NBRC 16741 | reverse complement strand
TATGCAGGCGGACCCGATCGGGTTGGAGGGTGGGTGGAATCGGTTTGGGTATGTGGGTGGGGATCCGTTGTCTTTTGCAGATCCTATGGGCTTGACGCACAAGGCAAACAGTGCACATTGCTCGGCTTTACGGAGAAAAATGCAAAACCTTCAGAATGATTTGGATGATCGGTGGAGTGATTTGGCCGCAGATCGTTTGAACTTGCCGGAACGCATCGGCCCGGGAGAGTCTCTTAGTCAAACTAAACGTGGTCATAGAACTATGATTAATGAGCGCGAAGGTAATTTGCGTAAATTCGAAAAGCGTTATATGGATGAATGCGAGGATGATGAAGATGCTGATGGAGGCCAAAGCTGTGACACGGGTTGCGCAGTAGTTGGAGCGACTGTTGGTTTTGGCGCCGGATATGTTGCCTACCGGTGTCTTAGAATGTTGCCATCTCTGCTTCCTCCATTTTGGTCTACAATTCCTGCTAATTTCGTTGTGCCTTGATGTAATATGAATATATCGTCATTTGTTAAAAGATTTTCTTTGGCTGTTGTTAATAACAATAAATCAGAAATTGAGGAAATATGCTTTGAGTTAGAGATTTCTCAGCTTAATCGTGAAAATTGGTCGCAAGAAGTATTTTCTTTCTTTTCTGAGGCTCTGAAAGATAAGGCCGCATGCAGGGTGGCAGGGAGTAGCTGCCTAGTGTTAAGTCTTTACAATGATTTTGAGAAGCTCACACAGTCTCAGAAGAAGGAATTGCTGAAGATATTTGAAGATTATGCGGACGAGTTTGATGATGAAATGCTGCGACATTCCGTTAGTGATATGATTGCTCGCAAATATCCTATAAAAGAAGCCATGGAGATATTTCAGAGATGGCAAAAATGTGATTCCTCCAAACGTTTGCACATGGCACAAGTGGGGTTGGAGGTTTTGATCATGGCAGGACGCGCGCATGATGAAGTGGAGAGGAAGGCGAGAGATATTTTGAAATTAATAATAAATCGTTAATTAATTCATTTGACAGTAGCTGATTTAACGTGATCAAGGGCTAGTGTGAATGAACGAGGAAGTTTGGCGTCCTCGGAGCAGATGGGTAGCGCAAGAATCATCTCCCTGCCCACGGCCAGCGA
>NZ_BCTO01000094.1 GCF_001571325.1 Delftia tsuruhatensis NBRC 16741 | reverse complement strand
GTACAACCTGCACCGGTACTACGATGCGGCGACGGGGCGGTATATGCAGGCGGACCCGATCGGGTTGGAGGATGGGTGGAATCGGTTTGGGTATGTGGCAAACAACCCGCTCAACGATGTGGATCCGCAAGGCCTGCACCCATTGCTTACAAGAATGCAGGGCCTGTACTACCGCTACGGCTGGCAGGGAGCAGTCAATCCAGGCACTCCTTCAAAGCTACAACTTCGGCAAGCACCTGAAGACAAGCAGGTGCAAGACACCATTCCGGTCGATATGCGAGGCAAGAGAAAAAATCAGATCCGCTTAGCTTTCATTTGCATCATCTAACCTGTAATCTGTAAAACTAACGGCTACAAAATTTCAGAGCCCGCCTAGGGCGGCGATGCCTTGCCGAGCTGGTTAGTCGGCGAGGCATCTATGGATAGAAATGGTTGGGAAGTATCGCTGCAGGGGGGGGCTGGAAAACTGCTCAGCGAGCAAGCAATTCCTTCATCACCCCTCGCTGTCTAACCGCTCCCGTAAGCAATTCCATAGTCTCAATCTGCGCATTGATGAACGCGAGCAGCTGATCGGTTTCAACAACTTCCAGGGCATTTCCAGGATAGGCACCAATCAATAAGCTGGAGATCAGTCCCAATTGATCATGCACACGATTCAGCTTGTTGAACTCGTCTTCTGAAATCTGAAAGTACAACATGGCGCATCCTCAACGAACTGGTCTGGCGCAGAGCGCGGAGAGCGGGCAAGAAGTGGCATGCCGGTCCGAGACCTGCGGCGCTATGTAAATTGGAACGAGAAAGAGCGTTGACACGCCCACAAAGAAAGCAGCCATAGAGGCCTCCTAGCGTTTCGTTCAACTTCACCTCCTGTTCAGAGAGGTGGCCGGGTACTTGAACACGGTGCTAGCTCCGCCCGCAGCTTTCCCTCGAAAGGTCTTTTATGACTGCGCGCTACCCGGCCATAAAACAGGCGCGCGCAGGCGCACGAATCCTATGGACGAGAAAACGCCACTGCTTTCGAGAGTGGCGGACCGGCTAACAAAAGGTGTGTTCAGCACCTGGAGGCGATGATACCCCACGCCTATGGCAGACTGCCCCGTTCAGTCCTGCCTTGCGTCTGCCCCTTGCCGGCTTGGCGCTCAAGGTGCATCTCCGTCGCTCTCCACCGAGGATTTCTCATGATCATCACCACCACCCCCCAGATCGAAGGCCGCCGCATCACCCGCTACTGCGGCGTGGTCGCGGGCGAGGCGATTTTGGGCGCCAATGTGTTCAAGGACTTGTTTGCCGGGCTGCGCGACATCGTGGGCGGGCGGTCGGCCACCTATGAGCGCGAGTTGCAGCGGGCGCGCGAGATTGCGCTCAAGGAGCTGGAGGAACGCGCCCAGGAACTGGGCGCGAATGCCGTGGTGGGGGTGGACCTGGATTACGAAGTGCTGGGCCAGGGCAACGGCATGTTGATGGTGTCTGCCAGCGGCACGGCCGTGGTGCTGGAGTAGGCAGGGTCATCGGCCAAGCGGGCCAGGGAGGCCAGCGAAGTCAACGCGGCGCTGCGCCCGGCATCTCCAGGCAGCGGGCCAGCGCCCGCGCCGCCTCGCCCAGGCGCGGGCCGGGGCGGGAGACCACGTCCGTCTCGACCAGGTCCAGCGCGCAGATGCGGCCCGAGCGCACGGCGGGCATGCGGCTCCAGCCGGGGCGGGTGGCAAAGCTGGCCGATGGCGTCTGCGGCGTGTGGATGATGAGTTCTGGCTGCTGGCGCAGCACGTATTCGGGCGTGATGCGGGGGAAGGGACCCAGGTTCTGCGGCAGCACATTGCGCGCGCCCAGGCGCTGCAGCAGCTGGCCTATGAAGGAGTCCGGCCCCGCCGCGTAAGGCGTGGCGTCCACCTCGAAATACACCTTCTGCCCGGCGGGCGCGTGCGCAGCCAGCGCCTTGGCCTGCTGGTCCACCTCGGCCTGCATGCGCGCCAGCAGGGCGTTGGCGCGCTGCACCTGCAGCAACTGGTCGAGCTTGTGCAGTACCTGCTCCAGCTGCGCCATGTCGTTGGCGTCCAGCGCCAGCACAGGAATGCCGAAGCGCTCCAGCTGTGCGATGACGGGTGCGGAATACGCCATCAGCACCACGTCGGGCCTGAGCCGCACGGTGGCCTCAACCAGCGGGGCAAAGGTGTGGCCCAGCTTGGGCAGGGCGGCCACGCGCGCCGGGTGGTTGGAGAACTCGTCCACGCCCACGATGCGCTCGCAGGCGTCCAGCGCGCACAGCGATTCGGTCAGCGAGGGCAGTAGCGAGACGATGCGCTGCGGCACCCGCTCCAGGCGCACCTGCCGCCCGCGCATGTCGGTGACGGTGTAGGCGGTGGTTGCCCCGCCCGTTCCCGCATCCGCCGCCTTTTGCGCAAAGGCGTTGCCCGCGCCGCCTGCGCAGGCCAGGGCGGCGGTCAGCAGCAGGATGCGGGGCAGGCGCGAAAGCAGGCGCACAAGCAGGTGCATGGCGGTCAGGGCAGGGGAGTCCAGCGCACGCTTACGAACACGGTGCGGCCTGCGTTCGCATAGCCGCGCGTGGGTGCGTAGTCGCGGTCGGCGATGTTGTTGACCCGGGCCAGCAGCGTCCATTGCCTTGTCAGCTGGCGCTGGGCGTAGAGGTTGACCACGCCGTAGCCGCCCAGCTTGAAGGTATTCGCCTCGTCTGCGTAGCGGCCGCTGTACAGCTGCGCTTCGCCGCCCAGCGTCCAGCCGGCAGCCTGGGTGTCGGCGTTGAGCTTGAGCATGCGCTTGGAGCGGTAGGGCAGCAGCTTGCCGGTCTCCAGGTTCTCGGGGTTCATGAAGTCCAGCGAGGCGCCCAGGTTGGCGCTGCCCAGGCGCGTGCTGCCCGCCAGCGTCAGGCCGGTGGTCTCCACGCTTTGCCAGTTGCGGTAGCAGTTGCAGGGAACGGCGCTGTTCCAGTCGTAGGTGATGAGGTTCTTGAACTTGTTGCGGTAGACCACGGCCGAGAGGCGGTTGGCACCGGCCGCATAGTGCAGGCCCGTTTCCACGTTGGTGCTGCTTTCGGGCTTGAGGTCGGCCGCCGCCTGGCCCGTGAAGCGTTCGTACAGCGTGGGAGTTCTGAAGGCCGTGCCGGCCGATGCCACCCAGCGCCAGCGCTCGTCGATCTGCAGGCCGTAGCCCAGGCCGCCCGTGATCTTGTTCTGCTGGTCGCGCACCTGGTCGTGGCGCAGGTTGGCGTCGAACTGGTGGCGGCCCTCGGTCAGGCGCCAGCCGGCCGACAGGGAGTTCTGCACGCGCCGGCTGTCGGTGTTCTGCGTCCAGGCGTATTGGGTGTCCAGCTTGTCCTCGCGGCGCTCCAGGTCGATGTTGAAACGGTGCTGGCCCAGTGTGAACAGGTTCTGCAGCAGGTAGTTGGTGGAGCTGCCGTCGGCGCGTTCGGGCGACTGGGTGTGGCGGTCGCTTTGGCTGTCGGTATGGGAGATCTGGACCACGCTCTTGTACATGGCGTTCCAGCCGGCCTGCCAGCGCAGGCTGCCGGTGGTGTTCTTGACCACGTCGTAGTCGTCGAAAGGCGGCGGGCTCTGGTCGTAGTGCGTGCGCAGGCGGCTGTGCAGCAGGCTGGCATCGATCTGGTGGATGCCCGTTTTGTAGCCCGCGTTCAGGCCCAGCGAGGTGTTGCTGTAGCCATCCTTGTCCGGATTGGGCGAGAAGGTGTTGCCTGGGTAGACGTCAAAGCCGTCGCTGCGCTCGTCAGCCAGGTTCAGCCCGTAGGTGAAGCCGTTGGCCCCGCCCTGGAATCCCGTGGCCAGCTTGCTGGTGCCCTGGTTGCCTATGCCGGCCTCGGCATAGGCGCGGGTCTGGCCGTCCGCCCGCTTGGTGAAGATCTGGATCACGCCGCCCATGGCGTCTGAGCCATAGATGGCGGCGGCCGGGCCGCGCAGCACTTCGATGCGCTCGATCTGCGCCAGCGGCAGGGTGGACCAGACCGCGCCGCCCTGCAGCTCCTGCGAGCTGTAGCGCACGCCGTCGATGAACACGGCAGTGTGCTGGTTGCTGGTGCCGCGCAGGTAGACCGAGGTGACCTGGCCCGGCCCGCCATTGCGGTTGATCTGCACGCCCGGCACCTGCACCAGCAGGTCGGCCACGCCGGTGGCGCCGCTGCGGGCAATGGTCTCGGCGTCGATCACGGTCATGTCGGCCGTGACGGTGCGCAGGGACTGCTCGCTGCGCGAGGCGGTGACGACCACGGTATCGAGCTGGGAGGCCTGTGCGCGCTGCGCCTGTTGTGCCTGTTGTGCCTGTTGTGGCTGTGCATGGGCCTGGCAGGCCAGCAGCGAGGCCGCAGCCAGGGCGGACAAGGTGCGCAGTACGGGAAACGCCGAGGGCGAGCGAAGGGCGGCGCCAGGGGCGCGCGCGAGGGCGAGGGTGTGCATGGATGCGAGCCAGTTGCGCGCCAGCGACCCCGCCGGCACGGAAACCACAAAGACCGGCTGCGCTGCATGCGCGGCTGGCCGCCTGTTGGCCGGTATCCAGACTGGTGACGCACTCGCCAAGGCCTTCCCGGGCTGTACGCCCAGTGGCACGGGTTTGGCGGGGGCCGGTGCCATGCACGCGGCGTTTCACTCACTGTTGCGGGGGCAGTACATGCGGGCGGCTTTATCTGGCCGCCCCATGTTTCCCGTTTAACCGCAGCCCCTGGGGCTGCTGGCACCAACGGCGGCGATTGTACGGCGGGGCGTTCAGTGCCGATGTAAAGCTTGCTTGACATGCACGCGGGTGGCATCGCACAATGTCAAGCATCCTTTACACATTGCGAGAGACTTCCATGAATCAAACAACGGTAACCAACCGCCGCTACCAGAAGGAGCTGGGATTTGCGCTGCTGCTCTACATGGCGCTGCTTGTCGGGGCGCTTTTGCTCAGCGCCGACATGCAGGCCGGGGCCCTGCGCACGGCGCTGCTGCTGAGCCCCATGCTGGCGTTTGCGCTGGCCGTGCGGGCCATCGTACGCCTGGTGCGCGATACCGACGAGTTCCTGCGCAAGTCCATGCTGGAGCAACTGGCGATTGCGGCGGCGGGCACGGCGGGCCTCACCTTCACCTACGGATTCCTGGAAATGGCAGGGTTTCCCAAGCTCAGCATGTTCATGGTGTGGCCCTTGATGGGTGCGCTCTGGGTGGCTGCCTCGGTGGCCCACTGGCTGCGCAGCCGATGAGCTGTTCCGCCAAAGTGCCCCGCCCATGAAAAACATCATCCGTGAACTGCGCGCCGAGCGCGGCTGGAGCCAGGCTGCGCTGGCGGACCTGCTGGGCGTGTCGCGCCAGACCGTCAATGCCATAGAGACGGGCCGCTACGACCCCAGCCTGCCGCTGGCATTCGCCATTGCCCGGGTGTTCGAGACCCGGATCGAGGCGATCTTCCAGGAGGGTTGAGCGCAGCGCTCAGGCCACGATCATGACCAGCAGCACCAGGCCCAGCAGGGCCAGGTAGGCTTTGGCATGCAGGGCATCGGGAATGCGGCCGATCAGCGGGGCCGCCAGCCTGATGCCGGTCCACGATCCGGCCGTCAGCAGCGCAAAGGCCTGCAGGTCCACATAGCCCACATGCCAGGGGCCCAGCCCCGCGCCCCGCGATGCCAGCATGTAGGCAGCGGTGCCCGCCACGGCCATGGGCAGGGACAGCGGGCTGGCCATGGCCGTGGCCGCCGCCATGCTGGCGCCGCGCCGGCGCATCAGCGGCACGGTCATCACGCTGCCGCCCACGCCCAGGAAGGCCGCGATCGCACCAATGGCCAGGCCCGCCGTGGCCGCCGCCCGCCGGCCCATGGGCTGCATGCCGGCGGTGGTGCCGTGCACGAAGCCCGGGCGCAGCAGCGCGTCGGCGATGGTCAGGGCCAGGTAGGCGATGAAGGCCCAGCGCACCCATTCCCCGCTGATCCAGGTGGCGGCCGCCGCGCCCGCCACGGCGCCGGCCGCGATGAAGCAGGCCAGCGGCCGCACCTGCTCCCACGGCAGGGCGCCCGCGCGGTGCTGGCGCAGCGTGGCCATGGAGGCGCCGAAAATCATCACGCAGGTGGAGGTGGCCACGGCAATGTGCATGGCAGCCTGGCCAACGGCGGAGTCCGCGCCGTGGATGGAGGTCAGCAGCGCATAAAGCAGCGGAACGGCCACGAAGCCGCCGCCAAAGCCGAAGAGCACGGTGGTCACGCCGGCAAGCACACCGAAAGCCAGCAGCAGGAGAGGGAACACAGACAGTCCTTTGGAAAAAACGAGCAAGGACTGAACCTTAGGATGCCGCGGTTTGGCCTGCTTTCGCGGATGGGTCAATAATCCTTGAATTCCTGCCAAAGCCTGTTGGCTGTTTTCCGGACATTCCCATGCTCAACATCCCGCTGCATTCCGTGGACGCCGTGGCGCGCGATGTGCTGGCCATCGGCACCGACTACACGCCTGGCACGCTGCTGCCCACGCACAGCCACCGGCGTGCGCAGTTTCTCTACGGGATGAGCGGGCTGATGGAAGTGGAAACCGACGACGGTGCCTGGGCCATCCCGCCCTACAGCGGCGTGTGGATTCCGGCCAGCAAGCCGCACAGCGTGCGCATGCAGGGCGTGAGCACGCGCAGCCTGTACATCGAACCGGCTGCTGTGCCCCGCCCGGGTGTGCACTGCGAGGCCCTGGTCGTCACCCCGCTGCTGCACCAGTTGCTGCTGTCCTGCGCCGACCTGCCGGCGCTGTACGACGAAGCGGGCCGCGACGGCGCCCTGGTCACGCTGGTGCTGCACGAGCTGGCCTCGGCCCGCAGCCTGCCGCTGTTCGCGCCCATTCCCCGCGACGAAAAGCTGGCCGCCCTGTGCAAGCAGTTCCTGGCCCAGCCCAGCATCCGCGCCACGCCGCAGGACTGGGCACGGGCGCTGAACAAGAGCCTGCGCACCTTCAGCCGGTTTTTCCAGCAGCACACAGGCATGGCCTTTGGCGCCTGGCGCCAGCAGGCCTGCCTGCTGGCAGCGGTGTCGCGGCTGTCTGCGGGCGCATCGGTCACCCAGGTGGCGCTGGAGCTGGGATATGACAGCCCCAGCGCGTTTTCCACCATGTTCCGCAAGGCATTGGGGCGCGTGCCTTCGGAGCTGGTGAGCCGGGTCTAGGCGGGAACGCTGGCCTGGGCAGCCGCCTCCCGCGTCATGGCCCAGAACACCAGGGCCGCCAGGCTGAACGCCGCCCCCGCCACGCAGACGCCGTGCCAGCCAAACCGCGCGTAGGCGTTGGTGGCAATCAGCGCGCCCAGCCCGCTGCCCACGGCATAGAACAGCATGTACAGCCCCACCAGCCGGCTGTGGGCCTGCGGGTTGCTGCGAAAGATCAGGCTCTGGTTGGTCACATGCAGGGCCTGGCCGCCCAGGTCCAGCAGCACGATGCCGGCAACCAGCGCCCACAGCGACTGCTCCAGCAGCGCAATCGGCGCCCAGGCCAGCAGCAGGATCACCAGCGCGCCCAGGCTGGTGCGCTGCGCGAAACCCTGGTCGGCCCAGTGGCCGGCACGGGCCGCGGCCAGTGCGCCCACCACGCCGGCCAGGCCAAAGGCGCCGATGGCCGTGAGCGACAGGCTGTAGGGCGGCGCGCTCAGAGGCAGGACCAGGGCGCTCCAGAAGATGTTGAAGGTGGCAAACATCAGCAGGGCCAGCATGCCCCGCGTGCGCAGCATGCGGTCCTGGCGCAGCAGCTGGAGCATGGATGACAGCAATTGCGTGTAGCCGGGCACGGGGGAGGGCACCGCCAGCCGGGGCAGTTGCCGCCACAGGGGCCAGGCCAGGGCCAGCATCAGCAGGGCTGAGCAGGCATAGACGCCACGCCAGCCAGCCAGGTCACCCACGGCTCCGGCAAACACGCGCGCCAAAAGCAGGCCGATGAAAACCCCGCCCTGGGCCGCGCCCACCACGCGCCCGCGCTCATGCGCCTGGCTGGCGCTGGCCGCATAGGCGATCAGCCCCTGCGTCATGGCCGTGCCCAGCAGGCCCACGGCCAGCATGCCCGCCAGCAGCAGAACGGCCGAACGCGCGGTGCTGACGGCCGCCAGGGCCAGCACCAGGCCCAGCAACTGCAAAAGCATGAGCCGCCGCCGCTCTAGTCGGTCGCCCAGCGGCACCAGCAGCAGCAGTGCCAGCGCGCAGCCGGCCTGCGTGGCGGTGACCACGCCGCCCACGGCCGCATGGCTGATGCCGAAGTCCGCCGCCAGCGCCTCCAGCAGCGGCTGGGCGTAGTAGACATTGGCCACGCTCAGGCCGCTGGCAGCGGCGAACAGCAGCACCAGGCTGCGCGGCATGCGGACCGTGTCCGAGGCTGGGAAGGCGTTCATGGGTTAAATCCAGTTGCAAAACAAAACTGGTTGGATGCTAGTTGAACCAGTTTTGAAATGCAACCAAAATAGCCGCATGAAAGAAGACATCCGTCCTGACACGCCGCAGCCCTGTCCGGTGGCCCGCTCCCTGGATGTGATCGGCGACCGCTGGTCGCTGCTCATCGTGCGCGATGCCTTCGACGGCATCAGCCGCTTTGGCGATTTCCAGCGCAGCCTGGGCGCGGCCCGCAATATCCTGGCCGACCGGCTGCGCCGGCTGGTGGAGGCCGGCATCCTCGAAACCCGCCCGGCCGCAGAAGGCTCGGCCTACCTGGAATATGTGCTGACGGCCCGGGGGCTGGACCTGTTCCCGGTCATCGTGGCCTTGCGGCAATGGGGCGAAGGCCATTTGTTTGCGCCCGGCGAGGCACATTCGCTGCTGCTGGACCGCCACAGCGGCCAGCCTGTCCAGCCCATGCTGCCGCGTGGCGGTGATGGCCAGGCCTTGCTGCCGGGCCAGACCGTGGTTCAGAAAATCGATTGATGGATGTCCATGCTCTCTGCCTTCCTACCACTCATCTACGTACAGATTGCTCCCGAGCGCCTGACGCTGACAAATCCGAAAACGGGCCAGACCCTGTCGGAGGTTCCCGAGCTGGCCCTGAGTCCGCCGCCCCGGCGCCGGATTCTCGCGGCCGGCCCGCAGGCCAGGCTCGCGGCTGCATCGGAGCCTGCCGAAGTCGTCAATCCCTTCGCCCACCCGCGTTCGCTGATATCGGACTTCATCCTGGCCGAGCAGCTTCTGAAGTACCAGCTCAGGCGCATGCATCGGCGTGCCTGGCTGGCGGCCTCCCCGCACATCGTCATCCATCCGCTGGGCGACCCCGAGGGCGGATTCACCCAGGTGGAACTGAGGGCCTTGCGCGAGCTGGGCAGCGCGGCCGGCGCCTCGAAGGTGAATGTCTGGACAGGCCGGCCCTTGACAGACGAGGAATTGCTGACGCGCAAGCCCCCTGCGCAAGGCGGTGTCTGGGAGTGAGGCTTTGCTCTTCGCCATGAAAAAAGCGCCCGTCACAACGGGCGCTTTGTCTGGGTCAGCGCAAGGGCTGGTGACAGGCCATCAGAACCTGGCCGTCATCCCCACGAAGTAGGTACGGCCGCCGTTGTCGTAGTTGGCGCCGATGGTCCGGGTTTCCTTGTCGGTCAGGTTGATGATGCCGGCGCGCAGGGTCATCGAGTCGGTGACGTTGTAGTTCATGGACACGTCGAACGTCGTGTAGGCCTTGGCGAAGGTGGTGGCCGTGCCCGTGGTCACGACTTCCTTGCCCACGTGGCGGGCGCTGAACATGGCGGACCAGCCCTGGCGGATCTGCCACTGCAACGACGAGTAGATCGACAGTTCCGGCACGGCCAGCAGCGAGGCGCCGGTGCTCAGGTTCTTGGACTCGAACATCTTGGTGATGTTGGTGTTCCAGGTCAGCCCCTTGGCCAGGGGAACGTTCACGAAGCCTTCCAGGCCGCGCGTGCGGGCACGCTGGGCGTTGGCCATGCGGGTCCACCAGAAGCCGTTGTACAAGCCCAGCGGCTGGTAGTCGATCTTGTTCTTGAAGTTGGTGTGGAAGTACGTGGCGCCCAGGGCCCAGCCATTGCGGTCCCAGCTCGTGCCCAGCTCGAAGTTGGTGCTGGTCTCGGGCTCCAGGTCGGGGTTGCCGGCCATGTAGCAGCCGCGCGTGCCGTCGGCATTCACGCTGGTGCTGGTCCAGCCCATGCCGGCCAGGCTGCGGCAGCCGTTGCCCCCGGATTGCGTGGCGGCGCTGGCCGAGTTTTCCTTCAGGTTGGGCGCACGGAAGCCACGCGAGACGCCGCCGCGCACTGTCCACTCCGATGCCGGGTGGTAGACCAGGTAGGCGCGCGGGCTCCAGTTGTTGCCGTATTTCTGGTGGTGGTCCATGCGCAGGCCCAGCGTCAGCGCCAGGTTGTCGCGCAGGAAGATCTGGTCCTCGCCAAACAGCGCCCAGGTGGTGGCGCTCAGGCCCGAGCCCGAGACCGGGCGCCCCGCGTAGTCGATGGGCGCCAGGCCGATGGTGTCGCGGTTGTCCAGCGACTCGCGGCGCCACTGCATGCCCAGCGTCATGGCCTGGTCCAGTCCCCACAGCTTCAGGGGCTTGTCGATGCGGCCGTCCAGCGTGGTTTCCTTGGAGTTGTTGCCGATGGTGTCGCCCTTGTCCTCGTACTTGTTGTGCACGAGGTTGAGCTTGGAGGTCATGTCGCCCCAGCGGCCATCGTGGCTGAGGCCGAACTTGGTCTGCTCCAGCTTGCTCAGGCCCCATTGCGATACCACGGGGCGTCCATTCACCAACCGATCGGAGCCCGTGGCGCGCTGGATGCCTTGCGCGGCCTCGATGCCGATCACCTGGTCGGGCGTGAGCTGCCAGTTGAGCAGGGCGTTGAGGTTTTGCTTGCGCGAGCCGGCCGTGGACTGGTAGGTGCCCGGGAAGCCGCCCGTGCCCTCGTCGGCAGCGCGGTCCGTGTAGTTGCCGCCCAGGCGCAGGCCGAACTTGTCGGACAGCGGGCCGCTGATGTTGAAGCCCAGCTGGCGCGTGTCGCCGCGGTCGCCGTCGGAGGGCTTGCTGTAGTTCAGCGTCGTCGAGCCGCTCCAGCGCTTGCCGATCTTGCGCGTGATGATGTTGATCACGCCGCCCATGGCGTCCGAGCCGTACAGCGAGGACATGGGGCCGCGCACCACCTCGATGCGCTCGATCATTTCGGGCGAGATCCAGTCCAGGTCCTGCGAGCCCAGGTCGTCACGGTAGTTGATGCCGGCCGAGTTCCCCTGGCGCTTGCCGTCCACCAGGATCAGCGTGTACTTCTCGGGCAGGCCGCGCAGCTTGATCTTGGACTGGGCGCCCGTGCCCGACAGACCGCCGGTCACGCCGGGAATGGTGGACAGCAGCTCGCCGATGCTGGTGACGGGCTTGCGCTCGATGTCTTCCCGCGTGATCACGCTGATGCTGGCCGGCGCCTCCTTGATGTCCACGGCCGTGCCCGAGGCGGTCACCACCACCGTGGACAAGGACGTGTCGGCCTTGCTGTCGGCTGACTGGGCATGGGCCATGGCTGTGCATGCCAGGGCAGCGCAAAGTGGAAGAGGGCGGAGCACCGAGATTCTGACCATCTTTGTAAAGTTCCGTATGGGTTAAAAATCAAGGTGCGAATGATAACGATTTGTATCTACATCTTTCCCTTCACGTAAAGACAGTTGTTTTTTGTTCACGCGTTATCTAATCGCTGGACACGCCTGAGGCGTTGTGCACAAGTCTGGTGCACAAAATGACGGGGGTCGGCAGGGCGCTGAGAGGGAGCACGGGGTGCGGCGCCTCCGTGCAAAGGCCGCCCCGGAGCGCAGGGGGCGGCCAGAAACCAGGTCAGCGCGGCTTGGCCACGGCGCCCGGCAGGGCGCTGGAAGGCTCAGCGCAGCTGCCCGAGGGTTGGCTCGATGCCCGGCGGCGCACGAACTGGTAGGCAATGGCCAGCAGGGCAAACCAGGCCGGCGTCACCACCAGCGCCTGGCGCGTGTCGGCCTGCAGGGTGAGCAGGCCCAGGATGGCCGCAAAGAACGCCAGGCAGGCCCAGCACATGGCCACGCCGCCCGGCATCTTGTAGCGCGAAGCCTCATGAAGGGCCGCGCGCTGGCGCCGGTAGGCGATATAGGACAGCAGGATCAGCGACCACACGAACATGAACAGGATGGCCGATACCGTGGTCACCAGCGTGAAGGCCTCCACCAGATCGGGCACCACCCACATCAGGAAGGCGCCGGCCAGCAGGCAGGTGCAGGAAAACAGCAGCCCGCGCGAGGGCACGCTGCTGCGCGACAGCCGGTGGAAGGACTTGGGCGCATCGCCCTTGAGCGCCAGGCCGTAGAGCATGCGGCTGGTGGAGAACACGCCGCTGTTGGCCGACGAGGCGGCCGAGGTCAGCACCACGAAATTGATCACGCCCGCAGCGGCCGGCAGGCCTGCGAGCACGAACAGCTCCACGAACGGGCTCTTGCCCGGCACCACGTCGCGCCAGGGGGTGACGGCCATGATGGCGATCAGGGCCAGCACGTAGAACACGATGATGCGCACGGGAATCGAATTGATGGCGCGCGGCAGCGTGCGCTCGGGGTCCTTGGCCTCGGCGGCCGTGGTGCCCACCAGCTCGATGCCCACGAAGGCGAACACGGCGATCTGGAAGCCCGCGAAGAAACCCATCATCCCGTTGGGGAACATGCCGCCGTCGTTCCAGAGGTTGGACAGGCTGGCCACACGCCCCGCAGGCGAGACGAAGGCGGCACCCACCATGTACAGCCCCGTTGCCACCAGGGCCACGATGGCCACGATCTTGATCATGGCGAACCAGAACTCGATCTCGCCGAACAGCTTCACCGTCAGCAGGTTCAGGCCCAGCAGCAGGCCCACGCAGGCGATGGCCGGGGCCCACTGGGGCAGGCCGGGGAACCAGAACTGCGAGTAGGCCGAGATGGCGATCACGTCGGCAATGCCCGTGACGATCCAGCAGAACCAGTACGTCCAGCCCGTGAAGAAGCCCGCCCAGGGCCCCAGCAGATCGGCCGAGAAATCGATGAAGGATCGGTACTGCAGGTTGGACAGCAGCAGCTCGCCCATGGCCCGCATCACGAAGAACAGCATCACGCCGATGATGGCGTAGACGAAGACGATGGACGGACCCGCCAGGCTGATGGTCTTGCCCGAGCCCATGAACAGGCCCGTGCCGATGGCACCGCCGATGGCGATGAGCTGGATGTGGCGGTTGGTGAGATTGCGCTGCAGGTCGTCTTGACCGTGCAGGCCCTGGCCGGCAGGCGGGGCCTTGTGTGTCATCAGAGAACTCCGGGGAAGACTGGCAAAGCGATGGCAGAACGGGGGAAATCCGCCTGCCGCGGCCGTGTTTTCAGTCTCTGCATGGAGTCCATGCCTGGAAATGCGGCAGCGCAGCAAAACGGAACGAAGGCCGCGAGGATACCTGAACCTCGCCCCCGCATCAGCCCTGCCGCGCCGTGCCGCTCCAATCAATGAAGCGGGTTTGATATGGGTGGATCAGCCGCGCGCCAGGCGCCGCGCGCCAGGCGCCGGGCGTTGGCCACTGCGGTGCGGTGCACGGGCGCCATGCCCTTGCCCACCACGCCCCACATGGCGTTGTTCCATTGCGAGGCCTGCGATGCCAGTGCGCCCCCATTCCAGGTGGAGGCGCTCCAGGGCATCCACCACATGCGCATCCAGGCCTGCATCAGGGCCTGGCTGGCGACCATGGACTGCAGGCCCATGGCGGCCCAGGATTGGTGGAAGGCTGTCTGTTTCTCGGACACCATGCGCGTGAATTCGCGCCGGTCCCGTGCGGAGGGATTGGCCCCGGCCAGCGCCATGCGGGTGAGCCTGTGCGCCACCACCTGCGGCGCGGCAATGGCCAGATCGGTGGCCTGACGGGCCACCGAAGCGGCCTTGGAAGATTTGCGGTTTGCCATTTGCGCTCCTGAAGCTCTGGATCCATTTGCCGGATCTACCTGCCAGATCCACTTGCCGGTTCCACTTTAGCCAGATGCATGCCGGTCCGCGTAGGCCGATGACGCAATGCAGCAAAAACGCGTTTATCGCGGCTGGGGCCGGGGTGCCGGCGCGGCCCCGTCCTGCGTGACCTCAGATACCAGGGCGCGCCACCAGCGCTCGCCTGCATGGGGGGCGGCCAGGTCCACGCGCTCGCCCATCATGGGCGTGGCCACGGCAATGCCGTGCTCGGCGCCCAGGGCCAGCACGCGCTCGAAGGGGTCCCACCAGGCATGCATGGCCAGGCTGAAGGTGCCGTTGTGAATGGGCAGCAGCCAGCGTCCGCCCAGGTCGCGGTGGGCCTGCACGGTCTGGGCCGGGTGCATGTGGACATAGGGCCAGTGCGGGTCGTAGGCGCCGGTTTCCATCAGCGTGAGGTCGAAGGGGCCGAAGCGCCGGCCGATTTCCGCAAAGCCGTCGAAATAGCCGCCGTCGCCGCTGAAGAAGACACGCAGCGTGTCGGCGCTTGCCAGGTCCTCGATGACCCAGGACGCCCACAGCGTGCGGTTGCCGTCGCGCAGGCCCCGGCCCGAGAAATGCTGGGCCGGCGTGGCCGTGAAGCGCAGGCCGTCCACCTGCACGTCCTGCCACCAGTCGAACTGGCGCACCTTCTCGGGGGCCACGCCCCAGGCCATGAGCCGGTCGCCCACGCCCAGCGTGCACAGGAAGAAGTCGACCCGGGGCGCCAGGGCGCGGATGGTGGCACGGTCCAGATGGTCGTAGTGGTCGTGCGAGAGCACCACGCCGCGCAGCGCGGGCAGTTCATGCAGGGCGATGGGCGGCGCATGAAAGCGCTTGGGGCCGA
This sequence comes from Delftia tsuruhatensis NBRC 16741, assembly GCF_001571325.1. GTDB lineage: Bacteria > Pseudomonadota > Gammaproteobacteria > Burkholderiales > Burkholderiaceae_C > Comamonas > Comamonas tsuruhatensis. Next base: position 8,481 of record NZ_BCTO01000094.1, on the reverse strand, counting down.
TGAAGGAAAAGGGCGAGGCGCGCTCGGCAAACACCGGGTCGGTGATCCACCAGCCGCCGCGCAGTTTCATCAGCAGCGTGGAGTGGCCCAGGCGATACAGGCTGCGCTCGGGCGCGGCGGCCAGGTCGGCCGGGGTGAGCCGCTGCACGGGCAGGGGCGCCGCAGGCTCGGTGTTCTTGGGCTTGTTGAAGAAGAAGTCCCACATCACCTTGGCGTCGGGCTGGGGGGCATTGGCCGGGCGGGGATGGATGTTGCGAAAGCGCCCGGCCGACGATTGGGGCGATTGGGAGTAGTCGGCAATCGGGGCGCGGAAGATGCGGGGTGTTTTCACGGTGCTCCGTCGGTGTTCAGGCCGCCGCCATCATGGAACCGATGGCGCAGCCCTGTCGAGATGGTGGTCTTGGCGGCCCCGTTCAAGGCGCCTTGCGTGTCGTCATGTAAACAAAAAAGGAGCTGCCCCTGCAGGCAGCTCCTTGTGGTGATGGCCCGGAGGCTGGTCATCAATGGGCGCCGGCTGCCTCGGCACCGCCGGCATGGCCCGCGGGGCGCCTGGTCATCCAGATCAGCACGATCAGCACCAGGAACAGCACGGACGACGCCAGGAAGATGTCGTCGGCGGCGCGCGTGTAGGCCTGCTGGTCCACCAGCCGGTTGATCTGGGCCAGCGCCTGCGCCTGGCTCAGGCCTGCGGCCTGCAGCCCCTGCAGGGTGACGCCGAACACGCCCTGGCCCTGGACCAGCCCTTCTGTCAGATGGGCGTGGTGCAGCGCGGCGCGGTTTTCCCACAGCGTGGTGGCGATGGAGGTGCCCATGGCGCCCGCCGTGATCCGCACGAAGTTGCTCAGGCCGGCGGCGGCCGGGATACGGTCCGGCGAGATGCCCGACAACGTGATCGTGGTCAGCGGAATGAAGAAGAAGGCCATGGCCGCGCCCTGGATCAGCGTGGGCACCAGGATGTGCATGAAGTCGGTCTCCACCGTGAAGCGCGAGCGCATCCACAGCACCAGGGCGAACACGATGAAGGCGCCCGTGGCCATCCTGCGCGGGTCCCACTGCGTGACCTTGCGGCCCACCAGTGGTGTCAGGATGATGGCGAAGATGCCCACCGGCGCCAGTGCCATGCCGGCCGTGGTGGAGGTGTAGCCCATCCACTGCTGCAGCCACAGGGGCAGCAGCACCACGTTGCCGAAGAACAGGCCGTAGGCAATCGACAGCGCCACCGTGCCGGCCGCGAAATTGCGGCGCATGAACAGGCGCAGGTCCACCACGGGGTGGGCATCGGTCAGTTCCCAGACCAGGAAGACCACGAAGCTCACGATGGCCAGCACGCACAGCGTGATGATCTCGCCCGAGGCGAACCAGTCCAGCTCCTTGCCCTTGTCCAGCATCAGCTGCAGCGCGCCCACCCACAGCACCAGCAGGGCCAGGCCCACGGAGTCGATGGGCAGCTTGCGCGTGGGGGTCTCGCGGCTGCGGTAGATGCTCCAGGTCATCAGGGCCGACAGCAGGCCCACCGGCACATTGATATAGAAGATCCAGGGCCAGGAGATGTTGTCCGTGATCCAGCCGCCCAGCAGCGGGCCGACCACGGGGGCCACCAGGGTGGTCATTCCCCACAGCGCCAGGGCCACCCCGGCCTTGGCCGGGGGATAGCTGGACAGCAGCAGCGTCTGCGACAGCGGGATCATGGGGCCGGCAACCAGGCCCTGGAGCACGCGGAACAGCACCAGCGTCTCCAGCGACGAGGCAAAGCCGCACAGCCAGGACGTCAGCACGAACAGCAGCACGCTCATGGTGAACAGGCGCACGGCGCCGAAGCGCTGGGTGAGCCAGCCCGTGAGCGGCACCGAGATGGCGTTGGCCACGCCAAAGCTGGTGATCACCCAGGTGCCCTGGCTGGGGCTGACGCCCACGTCGCCGGAAATCGCCGGAATGGCGACGTTGGCGATGGACGAGTCCAGCACGTTCATGAAGGTGGCCAGCGACAGGGCCAGCGTACCCAGGGCCAGCTGGGCGCCCTTGAGCGGGACCGGCCGTGCAGGCATGGCCGGCGGCGCCGAGGGGGCGACCGGCGGCGCCGGCTCCGGCACGGCGGTGGTAGAGGAAGTCATAGGCAGTCCGCGTAGGTTCTGGGAAGGCGGGGGAGCGATGCCTGCTTACCTGGACTGCATGGCCTGCGCGTCAACCGGCGCGGAGGCCACGGCGGCTGGCGCCTTGCCCTGTGCCCTGTCCTGCACCTCGGCCATGGCCACGGGCGGCAGCTCGGGCAACTGCTTGAGCGGTGCCACGTTCTGGCCCGCCACGATGTGGGCAATGCGCTCCTCGGCCTGCGGCAGCGCCATGTCGTAGACGGAGGTCTGGGCCACGGGTGCGTTGCGCGTGGTCGTTGCCAGCACCTCGCCCTGCTGGTCTCGCACGTCCACCTTGACTTCCATGGACAGGCCCACGCGCAGCGGGTGCTGTGCCAGGTCTTCCGGCGCCAGCGCAATGCGCACGGGCACGCGCTGCACCACCTTGATCCAGTTGCCGGTGGCGTTCTGAGCGGGCAGCAGCGAGAAGGCCGCGCCGGTTCCTGCGCCCATGCCCACCACGGTGCCGTGGTAGCTGATCTTGTCGCCGTAGACATCGGCCGTCAGCTCGGTCTTCTGGCCTATGCGCAGCTGGGCCAGCTGGCTTTCCTTGAAGTTGGCATCCACCCAGAGGTTGTGCAGGCCCACCACCGTCATCAGCGGCGCGCCCGAGGCCACGCGCTGGCCCAGCTGCACGCCGCGCTTGGCCACATAGCCTTCCACGGGCGAGACCAGGCGCGTGCGCTGCAGCGCCAGATAGGCCTCGCGCACCTTGGCGGAGGCGGCGATCACGCTGGGGTGCTCTTCGGCGCTGCTGCCCTTGGTCTGGGCTTCGGCAGCCGTCAGCTGCGCCTTGGCGGCGCGCACGGCGGCTTCGGCTGCCGAGGCGGCATTGCCGGCCGTGCGGGCCAGGGACTGGACGTGGTCGAACTCCTCCTTGCCCACGGCGCCCGTGGCCAGCAGCGGGCGGCGGCGCTCCACATCCTCGCGGGCGCGGGCGGCATCGGCCTGCAGGCGGGCCAGATCGGCCTCGCGCTGGGCCACCTGGGCGACCAGGGGGGCATTGTTGGCGTACAGCGTGCGCACCTGGCGCACGGTCTGGGCCAGCTGCGACTCGGCCTGGGACAGGGCGACCAGGGCATCGGCCGAGTCCAGCTGCACCAGCAGCTGGCCGGGCTTGACGTAGTCGGTGTCGTCGGCGCCGATGCTGATCACCGTGCCGCCGACCTGCGGCGTGATCTGCACCACGTTGCCCGCCACATAGGCGTTGTCCGTGGTCTGGTAGTTGCGCGCCACCATCCAGTGCCAGCCGCCCCAGGCGACGGCGGCCACCGCGACGGCGGCGGCCACGATGGTCAGGCCCTTGCGGCGGCCCTGCGGGTTGGCCACGGGCGAGGCTGCGGCAGCGGGTGCATTGGATGCTTGCTTGTTGGTATCGGTCATGGTGTTCGGCGCTTTGTTATCTGTGAATGTGGTTGTGCGGCCGGGGCAGGGGGCTGGCGGTCTGTCACGCTGGCTGGCGGTCTGCCCGGTGGAGGGTCAAGAGTGCGGTGGGTTCCTGTGCGGGTTGCGATCTCAGTGCTGGCTGACCTGCACGGCATCCGTGCCATCGGTCCAGCCGCCGCCCAGGGCCTTCATCAGCGACACGCGCGTGTCCAGCGCGCGGGCACGCAGGTCCACGTCCAGGCGGCGCTGGGTGATCACCTGGGTCTCGGTGTTGAGCACCGTCACCTGGCTGGCCAGGCCAGCCTTGTAGCGCTGCACGGCAAAGTCGTAGGCGCGTTCGGCCTTCTCCAGCGACTCGGCCTGCAGCTGCTGTTGGCGCACCAGCGATTGCACGGAAGTGATGGCATCGCCCGCTTCCTTGACCGCATCGAGCACCACGCCGTTGTACTGGGCAATGGCGGTGTCCAGATCGGCCTGCGTGCCGCGCAATTGGGCGCGCAGGCGCTTGCCGTCGAACAGGGGCAGGCGCAGCGCGGGCGTCACGCCCATCTGGCGCGAGCTGCCCTTGAACAGGTTGTCCAGCCCGACGGCATTGAGGCCGATGAAGGCCGTCAGGTTGATATCGGGATAGAAATCCGCCCGCGCGCTCTCTATGCCCTGCGTTGCCGACTCCACGCGCCAGCGTGCGGCCACCACGTCGGGGCGGCGGCCCAGCAGGTCTGCGCCCAACTGGCCGGGCATGGCCTGGATCTGCAGCGCGGCCAGACGGGGCGCCAGCTGCAGCTGCGCCTCGGGCGCCTGCCCGCAGAGCACGGCGATGGTGCGGCGCGCCAGCGTGATCTGCTCGTCCAGCATTTCGATCTGGGTGCCGGCATCGGGCAGGCCGGCCTGGGCCTGGGTCAGCTCCACCTGGCTGTCCAGCCCGGCGCGCGTGCGCTGCTGGCTCAGGTCCAGCAGCGACTGGCGCTGGGTCAGCGTGCGGCCAGCCACATCCTTTTGGGCAATCAGGCGAGCCAGCGCCACATAGCTGCGCGCCACCTGGGCGGCGAGCTGGTTGGCGGCGGCGGCGCTGTCGGCCTGGGCGGCACGGGCCTGGCCCAGGGCGGCCTGCAGGTCGGCGGCATGGCGGCCAAAGAAATCCGGTGTCCAGCTCAGGCCGGCCTGCAGGTTGCCGGTGTTGTAGGTATGGCCGGCAATGGGTGCGGGCACCAGGCCGTTGGCGCTGTAGTGCTGGCGCGTGGCGTCGACGCCGAGCGTGCCGCGCACATCGGTGGCCGTGCTGGTGGCCGTGGCCAGGGCGGCGGCCTTGTCGAAGCGGGCGCGGCTCATGGCCAGGCTGGGGCTGCCCTGCAGCGCCTGGGCGATCAGGCCGTCCAACTGGGCATCGCCCAGGGACTTCCACCAATCGGCGGCGGGCAGGCTGGTATTGGCGCCTGTCTCGGACTGGGCCGTCAGACCCAGGTCGGCGGCGCCCAGCCGGGCCAGCGGCTCATGGGCCGGGCCCTGGGAAGCACAACCGGCCAGGGCCAGCGCGGCGCACAGGGTGGCCGCTGCGGCGGCCACGCGGCGGGGCGCGGCGGACACGGAAACAAAGGATTTGGGCATGGTGGTCTGCCTGTTGGGGGTCAAGAATCAGGAAATCGGAAACCGGGGCGGAAAAAGGGGCTGGCGCTGTCAGGCCGCGGGCGTGGCAGGCGCAGGGGCTGGCGGCGCAGCTTCCGGCGCGCGCATCGCATCGCCATTGGCCAGCAGGCGGCGCAGCATGTCCAGCAGCTGGCGCGACTCGTCATGGCTGAAGCCGGCCATATGGGCATTCATCACGCTGGACAGCACCTGCGGCACCTTGGCCGCCATGGCGCGGCCTTCATCGGTCAGCACCAGCTTGACCACGCGCCGGTCCACCGTGGAGCGCTCGCGCCGCAGCATGCCCTTGGATTCGAGCCGGTCCAGCGCCCGCGTGATGGAGGCCGGATCCAGCCCCAGGTCACGTGCCATGCCGGCATTCGTGGCGTCGCTGCACAGCAGCAGCTTGTACAGCGGCAGCCACTGCACATAGGTCAGCTCATGCTCGGCCAACTGCGCATCGGCCTGCTGGAGGATGGAGCTGAGCACCTTGCGCATGAGGAACCCCACGCTCTCGAAGGGCGTGTAGCTGCCAGGGCTGTAGAAGTCCGAGGGCTGCAGGCCGTTGGGCAGGGGTGGCTGGGTCATGGTGTCTTGCAAGTGAAATGATTGACTGCGCAATGATTGTTGCGGCAATTATTGCAGAAACACCGGTTGACCGTGTGACGCGAGGGTGCCGGGGACAAGGGAAGGGTTATCGGGGGCATGCAGTCGTTATAGCGGTGGAGACCTTGTTGCGGAGCACGGGGGACAGGCTCTCTCATTGCGGAGCGTGGCTATCGGAGCGATGCACTCCTTCCACGGGAAGACAGCAGTAGTTCTCTTTAAAGTGAAGTTTCGGGAACTCTGTCGCTGTTGGTGTGGTGATGGAGTGCAGATGCTCTGTAAGATGAGCGCGAACCAGAGCATTCGCTCAACTTCCGGCTGGCGCGGCATAGGAAAATCACAGTGCTTGATTGGATCGCGTTGATCCCGATTTATTGACTTTGTTTATTGTTTTTGGGGGATTAGTGAAAATTTCGTCGTTCGTCAAGATTTCCGTGTTTTTCTGTGTTTTCTGACATTTATTCACTCGGTGTCTGCAGCAGTTCCTCGTAGCTTCTTTTATAGAGGATGGTTGAATAATCTGGGCGCTGCAAAAGACTATTCGACCCCTGAGGGTTACTGCGCCGACTATGCGGCAATGCGAGCCGGAGATCCACTGGATGACTACAACTTCATAAATCATAAAGTGATCGAGGTTGGTGATACGGCTGAGTGCTGGGGCTGGGTTCGTTCAAAAAGGGGGAGTGATATATATAATCAATATACTTATGTGGGAATGAGTATTATTAGATTTTGTCCTGAAAATTCCAAAAGTAATATTTATGGAACCTGCGATTGTAACTACGGAAGCATTGAGCTGAATAACCGTTGTGAAGCTGCTTCGGTTGATATGGGGCGCATGTGTCGCATCAGTGGATACAGAACCCCGTATCCTGTTATTTTGCCGATTGCTCAAAAGTACATGAACGAGGTTGATTACTTTGATGCAGGGGTGAATCCGCTATCCATCGAGAGGACCTACCTGCATCGCCGGCGGCAGAATGAATCGCTGATGGGGGCGGGATGGTCTCATTCCTACGCGGTAAGACTTGAGCATGTAAAGAATTCGCAAGGCATTTCGAAAAAGGCCCAAATTAACTTTGGTGATGGCAGCTATCTTTGGTTTGATTGGGTCAATGGGGCGTGGGTGGCAAGAAATGGATCAAGTAGTCTGACGCAGGTGGGTCATGGCTGGATTTTGAATGATTTGCAGAATGGAGATATAAGAAATTTTGATGAATCAGGAAAGCTTCTAAGGCATGAGCGGCGAAATGGCTGGTTTATTGAGTATGAGTATGATGCAGGCGATAGAATCGCCGAAGTACGCAATGGCTTTGGTAGAAGGCTCAACTTTGTTTATGGCTCACAGGGCAAGCTCCAGGATATCGACGTCGATGGCGTGCGCGAAGTTGGATTTGAGTATGATGCCATGGGTAATTTGCAGAAGGTAATTTACAAAGATGGATCAACGATAGGCTATAAATATGAGGACCTTAGATATCCTCATTTTTTGACCGGTGTTACTGACGAAAATAATAATAGATTGTCCACATTTAAATACAATGCAGATGGGCAAGTGATAGACACTGAGCGTGCGAATGGGGTGGCTAAATATCAAATTGGATATCCTTCGCAAGATTATGGGGAAACTCAGGTGATAGATCCGTTGGGGCGTCAACGTTTCTATAGGTATAAAAATGCTTTTGGTGTTCTGGAAGTCACTTCCAGTAGTGCGCCGGGTGTGAGTGGGGAGCTAGATGCTGCCAGTCGTATTCAAGGCTCTTCTGGATTGCGTGAATCGGAGACTGATTTCAAGGGTGCCAAGAAAACATTTGGCTGGGATCATGGGCGACGCCTGCTCACGAGTGTGACAGAGGCGGTAGGAACGCCTCAGGAACGTACTGCCAACATGGAATGGCATCCTCAATGGAGCTTGCCTTCGAGGATAGTTGAGTCGGGGCGCCAGGCCAGCTACACCTACGACGCGAAGGGACGTCTATTGAGTTTGGCCGTCGGAGATGTGGGCGCAGCCGACAACTCTGCTCCAGGCTGGCAGTGGTCTTATGCTGCGTCTGGCCTGGTGGCCTCGGAAACCGCCCCTAACGGTGCCACCTCCAGCTTTGCCTACGATGGTTTTGGGAATCTTTCGAGCACGAAAAATGCTTTAGGGCATTTGGATCATTTTATTCATGGGGCTGGAGGTCGACTGCAATCGCATACTGCCACTACGGGGCTGGCTAGCAGTTTTGAGTATGATTTGCGCGGGCGCCTCATTCGTCTGCAACGTGATGGTGAAGTATCGCTGTATAGGTATCTTTCGTCCGGACAAATGCAAGGTTTGACCGCTTCCAATGGGCATCAGGTCAGCTATATATATGACAATGCCCAACGCTTGATTGGCTGGAATGATAATCGCGGTAACTCTGCTTCATACATCCTGGATAATATGGGAAATCGCTTGGATGAAATTGTTCGAGATGCCGGAAATCAACCAGCGTGGGTAGTGAAACGCACCATCAATAGTCTCAACCGTATTCAACGCCTCACTATCGGCGAAGTGGCGACAGAATTTGGCTATGACGCCAATGGCGACCTGATCAGCAGTGTACGGCCGGCCAACGGGTCAAGCCGTGGCACCAGCATAGGTCTTGACCCCTTGCGGCGAGTCGGCGCTATCACCAACGAAGACAACGCCAGCGCATCGCTGTCATACAACGCCCTGGACGCAGTCACATCCGCCCAGGACTTCAAAGGCGTC
>NZ_BCTO01000093.1 GCF_001571325.1 Delftia tsuruhatensis NBRC 16741 | reverse complement strand
GGCCTCGAAAAACAACCACCCGGCAGGGACAAAAAAAGCGACTCAGACAGGCACCAGCCGAATCTCAGCAGCCCACCCATCCCTCTCCAACTGCCCCACCAACCCCAACTCCCAATCCAGATAAGCCCGAAACCCCGCATCCCTCAACCCCAGATCCCGATGCGCATAAGGGCTGTACCACTGATCATCATCCCCCGTCAGCACATCCGCATCCCCCTGCCCCAGCGGCAGCCCGGCAGCAGCCCAGGCAGAAGTGCCGCCAACGACGGAGCGCACATCGCGCCCGGTGCGCGCCGCCAGTTCGGCCGCCACGCTGCGCGCCAGCACGCCGTCCGGCGAGGTGAGCACCACCACCTGCGCTGGCGGCAGGGCCTGCACGAAGGAGGGCAGACGATCAGGCACGGCAAAGCGCGCACCGGCGATGTGCTGCTTCTCGAAGGCGGGCCGGCTGTCCACGTCGAAGACGATGGCCCGGCCTTCGCCCAGCAGTTCCTGCGCCTGCTGCACAGACAGCTGGGGCGCGGGTGCGTGGGAGGCGAGCACGCGCACGGGTTCGGCGCCGACCTCCAGGGTGGCCAGCGCGGGCGGAACGTAGGTGAAGACTTCCCAGCCCAGCTGGGCCAGCCAGGCGCCGGTGGTGAGGGCGCGCACGCCGTCCCAGTCGGCCAGCACGATGCGTGCGCCGCGCGTGGCCGCGTATTCGTCGGTGGCCTGCACGAGCTGGCCGCCCGGCGCCCAGCGCCAGCCGGGCAGGTGACCGGCCTGGTATTCCTCGCGGGTGCGCACGTCGAAGCGGTAGAGCGTGCGTTCGGTGGCTTCGGACTCGAAGCGGGCCAGTTCGGCCGCATCAATGGATTGCACGCCCGCGCGCTGCGCCACGCTGGCTGCGCGTTCGCGGGCGGTGGCCAGGGCGACGGCGCCGGGCTCGGGCAGCGGGGTGCGGCGGCCATGGGCCAGCCTGCGGCCGGTGAGCAGCCAGTCCATGGTGCCGTTGCGCAGCGAGACGACCGGGTTGGGGATGCCGGCGTCGATCAGGGTCTGCGCGCCCACGATGGAGCGCGTGCGGCCCGCGCAGTTGACGACGACCAGGGTTTGCGGGTCCGGGGCGATTTCGCCGATGCGGTAGACCAGTTCGGCCCCCGGCACGCTCAGGGCAAAGGGCAGGCTGAAGGCCGCGAATTCCTCGGGCGTGCGGCTGTCGACGACGACGATGTTGTCGCCGCGCTGCACACGCGCGCCCAGTTCGTCCGAGGTGATCCAGGGCGTGTGCTTTTCATGCTCGATGACTTCGCCGAAGGCCTTGCTGGGCACGTTGGTGCCGCTGAAGATTTCCAGCCCTTCGGCCGCCCAGCCTTCGGTGCCGCCTTCGAGCACGGAGACATTGGGCCAGCCCAGGCGCACGAGCTTGGCGGCAGCTTCATGGGCCAGCGTGCCGTCGCCATCCACCAGCACGATGCGCGTGCCGCGGCGCGGCACCAGGCGGTCGATGAGCTGCTCCAGCCGCCAGGCCGGGGCCGGCGCCGCGAACAGGATGTGGCGGTGCGCGAAGACACCGGCCTCGCGCACGTCGAGCACGGCGATTTCCTCGCCGTCGGCCAGGGCCTGCCGCAGCGCGGCGGGCGTGACCAGCGCATGGCGAATGGACTTGGGCGGGCCGAAGGTGCGGAAGCTGCCGCCTTCCAGGCTCTCGAAGACCACGCGATCGGGCATGCGCTCCAGGCCGCGCCCGTAGAAGTGCAGGTGCAGGCCGGGTTCCTCGCCGATCAGCTCGATGGTGTGCACGTCGGTGGGCGTGAGCACCACCGAGGTTCCGCTGCCCACATCGACGCTGCGGCCCAGCGCCAGGGTGTCGCGCAGCGGGTCGTCGGTCTTGCCGCGCGTGAAGAACACGTTGCGCTCCACGCCTTCGACGCCCGTGATGATGGCCCAGGTGGTGTGGTCATGCGGCGGCTGGGACTTGCCCGGCAGGCCGGTGGAAAGGTACAGCGCATAGCGCCCGCCCAGGTCTTCGCTGAGCCGGTAGACCTGGGCCGGGTTGCTGGCCGAGACGGGGAAGTGCGCGTGCGGGAACAGTTCGCGCTGCAGGCCCAGCGCCTCCAGCTCGCGGGCCACGGCCTGCAGTTGCTCGGGCGTGGCCCGTTCGGGATCGGGGAGCAGGCGCCGGGCCGTGGCGATGAAGCCGGTGATGGCGGCCGCGCGGCGGCTGGCCACGTCGCTGCCGCTGAAGTCGATGGAGAGATGGGTCTGTGTCATGGGAGTGCCTGGGAGGACGTTCGCGGGAGGACACGAAGTTAGGCCTCTCCCGCCCCGGCGCCAACGACGCATTGCAGATATGGATATGAGCTTTGGGCACTGCGCGCGCATGCGTGGGGCATGCGTGGCGCAAGCGTGACGCACGTTGTGCGGCAGCCGCATATGCATAGCCGCAATGCTTAGTTCACGCCGCGCCAGGAGCCTCCCAGACTGCGGGCATCGACTCTCTGCACTCCGGCACTCCCATGATCCGCACCCCGTCTGCGCTGCGCGCACTGCTGCTTCCCCTGTTCTCCTCCCTGGCCCTGCACGCGCCGGCGGCCCTGGCCTCGGCCGAAAGCTTTCCGAACAAGCCGGTGCGCATCATCGTGCCCGTGGCGCCCGGGGGCAGCGCCGACAAGCTCACGCGCACGCTGGCCGACAAGCTGGCCGCGCTGTGGGGCCAGTCGGTGGTGGTGGAGAACGTGGCCGGGGCCAGCGGCACCATCGGCGCGGCCAAGGTGGCCAAGGCCGCGCCCGACGGCTACACCCTGCTGCAGCAGGGCGAAGGCCTCACGCTCAACGGCCTGCTGTTCGCCCAGCTGCCCTACGACACGCAAAAGGCCTTCACGCCCATCATCAAGGCCGTGGTCAATCCGCAGGTGCTGGTGGTCAACCCCGGCACGGGCCTGAACACGCTGGGCGACTACCTGGCCCGCGCCAAGGCCAAGCCGCAGAGCATCAGCCTGGGCCTGCCCGGCAATGGCGGCATTGCCCATGTGGCGCATGAAATCCTCACGCAGGAGACGGGCGCCAAGGTCAACTACATCCCCTACCCGGGCGGTGGCCCCGCCGCGCTGGACGTGCTGGGCGGCCACACCGACGCCACGCTGATCACGCTGGCCGCCGTGACCGAGTACGTGCGCGCCGGCAAGCTGCGTGCCCTGGCCGTGACCACGCCCTACCGCTCCGACGCCCTGCCCCAGGTACCCACCATGGCCGAGGCCGGCGTGCCCGGCTTCTCGGTGGAGAGCTGGCAGGGCTACTTCGCCCCGGCCGGCACGCCCGCGCCCATCGTCGCCAAGATCAACCGCGACCTGCAGACCGTGCTGCAGGCCCCCGATGTGCGCGCCCAGCTGGAGCACATGGGCTTCAAGGTGGCGGGCGGCTCCCCTGCCGACCTGGGCCAGAGCCTGCAAAGCGAGCGCCCGCGCTACGCCCGGGCGATCCAGTCGGCGGGGCTGTCGCTGCGCTGAGGTGCAGGCAGGTCCTCAGAGGGGAGAGGGCCGATTGTCCAGGCGCCACTTCTCCCCCTCGGGCGTGCCCGGCACGGGCGGGCGCAGGCCCTGGATGCTCCACAGGCTGAAGGGCGTCTCGTCCACATGCATCTCCCAGCGCAGGCCACGGTCGGCAATGAAGGGGGACAGCTGCCGCCGCACGCCTTCGAGGAACCGTGTCTTGGTCTCCTCGTCGCGTATCTGCCGCGCGATGTGGTCCACGGAGATGCGCACGAAATCATCCGTAGGCTCGCCGCCGATGAAGAACGAAGTGCGCGCCACGGCCTCGAACACCACGCCCACGTAAAAGCGCGGCAGGTCGCCGTAGACGGCCGTGATGCGCTGGGCGATGGCCTGTTTGTCTTCATCGCTGAAGGCGTTTTCGGGGTGGTAGATCTTCCACAGGGGCATGGCTTTCTCCGGGGGCAAAAAGAGGAGTACGGGAATCCGGGGTGGCGACGCAGCGCGGCCGTCAGGCCGGCTGGCCTGCATCCGCAGCCTGGTAGCGCGCCGCCGGCACGCCGCTGAGCGTCAGCGCCTTGACGAGATCGGCGCGCGATTGGTCAAAGTCCAGCCAGGCGGTCGTGCTGCCCAGCGTGGGAAAGCAGATGGCCTCGCCCTGGTCCAGCGCCGCCAGGGCCGTGTCCACCAGGGTCTCGGGCGACATGAACAGGTGCTCGGGAAAAGGAGAAGGCTTGCCCCCGAAGAACTCCGAGCGCACCAGGCTGGGCATCACGGCCTGCACGGTGACGCCGCTGGGTGCCAGCTCGGCCTGCAGCGAGCGCGTGAAGCTCAGCACATAGGCCTTGGAGGCGCTGTAGCTGGAGGCGCCCGGCAAGGGCATCAGGGCCAGGATGGAGCCGATGTTGATCAGCGTGCCCCGGCCGCGCGTGGCGAACAGCCGCGCTGCCGCCAGCGACAGCCGCGTCAGCGCATGGATGTTGACCATGACCAGGCGGTCAACTTCGCGCGCATCCACCTGGGCCGCCGGACCCAGGGCGCCCAGGCCGGCGCAGTTGACCAGCATGGCTATGTCGCGCTGCCCATCGAACAGGGCCTCCACGCGCTGCAGGCCGGCGGCGTCGGCCAGGTCGGCGGCCACCACCTCGACCTGGCGGCCATGCGCGCTGCGCAGGCGCTGCGCCAGCGCCTGCAGCCGGTCCTCGCGGCGTGCGACCAGGATCAGGTCATGGCCGCGTGCGGCCAGGCGATCGGCATAGACGGCGCCGATGCCGGAGGAGGCGCCAGTGACGACGGCGGTGCCTTGATGCGTGCTCATGAGGGAAGTCCTTGCTTGGATCAAGCGGTGGTTGAAAGTGGCTTCAACTATAAACTTCAATCATTAGAGCTACAAGCACGCAATCCACCTCTGCGGGCCGGGCTTGCGTTTTGCTGAGACACTCCTGGCCTGCGACAACGCGAACAGACAACGAGGAATTCCATGCGATCCAAGAGCTTCGAGGGCATGGCCTGCTCGATCGCCACCACGCTGGAGGCCGTAGGCGACCGCTGGGCCATGCTGGTGCTGCGCGACCTGATGCTGGGCCTGAGCCGCTATGACGACCTGAGAAAGTCCACGGACATCACCAACGCCACGCTGACCGACCGCCTGCGCCAGCTGGAGCAGTCCGGCCTGGTCGAGCGCCGCCTCTACCAAAGCGGCCCGGACCGCTACGAGTACCTGCTCACGCCCAAGGGCCGCGACCTGTCCCTGGTGATCCAGGCGCTGGCCCAGGTCGGCGACCGGTGGCGCCTGCAGCAAGAAGCGCAGCCGCCCATGCGCTTTGTGCGTGCGCAGTCGGGCACGCCCCTGCGGCTGGCGCTGGTGGAGGAGGAGTCGGGCCGCAGCGTGCCCTTTTCCGAGCTGCGCGTGGAGGCCGGCCCCGGCGCGGACGACCTGACGCGCTGGCGGCTGTCCAAGCTGGCCGCGCAGGCCGGGACGCCGGCAGCGGCTTGCGGCGTTGCGCCCGCAAGGCGCATGGCGAAGGCGCAAGGCTCCGGCCACTGACCACGGCGGTCAGTGGCCGGCCCGCTCGCTGCCCGTGCCGCTCACTTGGGCAGCAGCACCTTGTCGATCACGTGGATCACGCCGTTGGACTGGTAGACGTCGGGAATCGTCACCGTGGCCATGCCGCCCTTTTCATCGGTCAGCATGATCTTGGAGCCGCTGGACTTGGCCACCAGCGTGCCGCCGCTGACGGTCTTGATGCTGGCCATGCCCTTGCCGTCCTTGATCATCTTGGACAGCGCCGCTGCATCCCACTTGCCGGACACCACGTGGTAGGTCAGCACCGTGGTCAGCGTGCCCTTGTTCTCGGGCTTGAGCAGGGTGTCCACCGTGCCTGCGGGCAGGGCCTCGAAGGCGGCATTGGTGGGCGCGAAAACGGTGAACGGACCCGGGCCCTTGAGCGTATCGACCAGGCCCGCCGCCTTGACGGCTGCGACCAGGGTGGTGTGGTCCTTGGAGTTGACGGCGTTGTCGATGATGTCCTTGGACGGCAGCATGGGTGCGCCGCCCACCATCACATCGGCCATGGCAGCCACGGAGGCAGCCGACATCACGATGGCCAGGCCGAACGAGGCCAGCTTGCGGGTGTTTTGAATCGAGATCATGGAATGCTCCTAGCGGGTTGATGACAAGCCGAACGATTCCGGCTGATCTGGATACGCAGCGCAGCGGGGTCTGGATTCAAAAAAAACGGCGATCGACGTCAAACACAAAAAGTTACAACCACTTTCAATTGCGGCACATCCAGACCTGCGCGGCCTGCGTACTGCCGGATAGCGGGGACGCATCCCATTCCCCTGGAGCAGGTGGCCACCTCTTCAGTGGAACGCGCTTTCGCCACACCCGTGTGCTTTCGGCCGGAGGCGCATTCTTCACGTTGACCGTTCGCGCCTGCCGCGAACCGAGAGGAACCATCATGTCCGACGAATCAGTGTTGATAGGGGTTTTGCAAAAACGTGCCAAGAAGCTGGAGGACAGGCGCCAGTTCTTCCGCAAGACCAGCGGCGTGGCCGTGGGCATGGCGGGCGGGGTGATCCTGTCCGCCTGCGGCGGCGGCGGAGGCGATGCGAATGCGCAGGCCAACGGGCCCACGGATGCGGAGATCCTGAACTTCGCCCTCAACCTGGAGTATCTGGAGTCGCAGTTCTATCACTACGCGGTGTTCGGCACCGGCCTGCCCGCCAACCTGCAGTCGGGCGTGGGCACGCAGGGCGCCATCACGGGTGGCCGTGCCGTGGCCTTCAAGGACCCCGTGGTGGCGCAGTACGCCAAGGAGATCGCCCAGGACGAGATCGCCCACGTGGCCTTTTTGCGCGCGGCGCTGGGTTCGGCCGCAGTGGCGCAGCCGCAGATCGACATCGGCGGAACCGACCCGAACGGCGCCTTCTCGGTGGCCGCGCGAGCGGCCGGGCTGGTGGGCGCGGGCACGGCCTTCGATCCCTATGCGAGTGACGAGAACTTCCTGCTGGGGGCCTTCATCTTCGAGGACGTGGGCGTCACCGCCTACAAGGGCGCATCGCCGCTGATCACCAACAAGACCTATCTGGAGGCAGCCGCCGGCATCCTGGCCGCCGAGGCCTACCACGCAGGCCTGGTGCGCACGGTGCTGTACGCCAAGGGACTGGCCACGCCCGCGCTGCGCACGGCGGCCGGCGCCATCTCGGATGCGCGCGACAGCCTGGACGGCTCCACCGACGTGGACCAGGGCATCACGGGGGATGCCACGACGTCCAACATCGTGCCGCTGGATGCCAACGGCATCGCCTACAGCCGCTCGCCGGGCGACGTGCTGAACATCGTGTACCTGACCAAGGACACGGCGACCAAGGGCGGGTTCTTCCCGTCCGGCGTGAACGGCTCGCTGGTGATGAGCAGCGCCTACGCCTGACGCGGACCGCCCGCCTGCCCCGCACCGGCCGGGGCAGGCGGGCTTCCCCGGGGCTGGCCCGAGACAAGCGTTCCCCTGCCAAGGAGTTGCCATGATGTCCCTTCTGCCTTCATCCGCCCCCCGCACGCCGGCCAGCACGCCACGGCGCCTGAAACCTGCCACCGTGGCGCGCCGCTGCGTGGGCAGCCTGATTCTGCTGGCCGGCGCGGTCATCGTGACCGCAGATCTCGTGGCGCTGTGGCGCGGCGCAGGCACTGATGCCGCACCCGCCGCCGCAGCCATGGCACCCGCCAGCAGCCTGGTGCCGACGGCCCGATAGGCATCCCCCCTGCAACCGCGTGCCCCCGCCGGCGGAAAGGCCCCCATGAACGACACCGTGCTTGCGGCTGAACAGGGCCGCTTCGGCGCCATCGAACCGGACCACGGCCACGCGGGCACGCCCAGCCTGCCGCAGGTGCATCGCAGCATCGCCGTGCCGCGCGGCGCCAGCCGCTCGGACAACGCGCGCCGCGTGCTGGCGTTTGCCGGGCCCGGCTACATGGTGGCCGTGGGCTACATGGACCCGGGCAACTGGGCCACCTCCATCGCGGGCGGCTCGCAGTTCGGCTACTCGCTGCTGGCGGTGATCTTTGCCTCCAACCTGATGGCCATGCTGTTCCAGGCGGCGGCCGTGCGCCTGGGCCTGGCCAGCGGGCGTGACCTGGCCCAGGCCTGCCGCGCGCAGTTTTCCCCGCGCATCAACCTGGTGCTGTGGTTCTTCTGCGAGATCGCCATCGTGGCCTGCAACCTGGCCGAGGTGCTGGGCATGGCCATCGGCCTGAACCTGCTGTTCGGCCTGCCGCTGCTGGTCGGCGTGTGCATCACGGTGGTGGATGTGATGCTGATCCTGGCGCTGCAAAGCCGGGGCTTTCGCTGCCTGGAGTCGGTGGTGATCGCCCTGGTGGCATTGATCGGCCTGTGCTTTGCCGCCCAGCTGGTGTGGCTGCAGCCGCCCGTGGCGGCCGTGCTGCGCGGGCTGCTGCCGGGCATGGAGATCGTGGCCAATCCGCAGATGCTGTACCTGGCCGTGGGCATCGTGGGGGCCACGGTGATGCCGCACAACCTCTACCTGCATTCGTCCATCGTGCAGACACGCCGGCATGACACCACGCTCCAGGGTACGCGCCAGGCCATCCGCCTGGCCACGCTGGACTCCACGGTGGCGCTGGGGCTGGCGCTGTTCGTGAACGCCGCCATCCTGGTGGTGGCGGCCGGCGCGTTCAACCGGCCCGGCCAGGCGCCGGTGACCGAGCTGTCGGACGCCTACCACCTGCTGTCGCCGCTGCTGGGCGTGGGCATCGCCAGCGCGGTGTTCGGCGTGGCGCTGCTGGCCTCGGGGCTGAGTTCTTCGGTCACGGGCACGCTGGCCGGGCAGATCGTGATGGAAGGCTTCTTGCAGATCCGCCTGTCGCCCGCGCTGCGCGCCCTGCTGACGCGCTGCATCGCCATCGTGCCCGCCGTGGTGGCCACCGCCTGGTTCGGCAGCACCGGCGCCAGCGCCCTGCTGGTATTCAGCCAGGTGGTGCTGAGCCTGCAATTGCCGTTTGCCATCGTGCCGCTGCTGCTGTTCACCACGCGGCGCAAGGCGCTGGGCGAGCTGGCCTTTGGCCCAAGGATGTCGGCAGTGCTGTGGGGCTGCGCGGCCCTGGTGGTGTCGCTGAACCTGTGGATGCTGCAGCGGGTGCTGACGGCCTGATCACCCGAACCGGGCATGGCGCCGCGCGGCGCCTTCATAGACGTTTTGCTTCTATCAAACGCCGCTCTTGTTCGTTGGTGGCTTGCCGCGAAGTTCTTAGATTGGTGCCCATAGCCACCAACCCGCGAACTCTCCGCAAGGACGACGACATGACAGCCCTCACTTTGGAAACCGCCTTGCCCCAGGCTCTGGAAGAGGCGCAGGAACACGCCCGCGCACAGGGGCTGGGCCACGCAGGCGGCGTGCACCCGCCCGTGGCCTGGGCGCTGGTGCAGGCCGGCCAGGCCGTGCTGGTCGATGTGCGCACGGCCGAGGAACGCAAGTTCGTCGGCCAGGTGCCCGGCACCCTGCACGTGCCCTGGGCCACGGGCACGGCCCTGACGCGCAACCCGCGCTTTGCCCGCGAGCTGGAAGCGCGCCTGGCCCCGCACGGCGGCAAGGAGGCCGTGGCCCTGCTGCTGTGCCGCAGCGGCAAGCGCTCGGTGCTGGCGGCCCAGGCGGCCGCCCAGGCCGGGTTCGCCCATGTGTTCAACGTGCTCGAAGGCTTCGAGGGCGAGATCGACGCGCGTCAGCAGCGCGGCAAAAACGACGGCTGGCGCTTCCACGGCCTGCCCTGGATTCAAGACTGAAGGAGCCCGCAGATGGCCAGTTTCGACATTGCCGGACTCACCCAGAACCTGCATGCGGCGCGCCGCGAATGGCGCGAGGCGCACGGCCGCACCCAGGAGCCCGGGGCGCGCGAGTTTCCCTCGCGCGACGCGCTTTCCACCCTCATCGACCAGCTCAAGGCAGCCCTGTTTCCCATGCGCCTGGGCCCGCACGACCTGCGCCAGGAAAGCGAGGACATCTTCGTGGCCCACCAGCTGGACTCGGCCCTGCATGCGCTGCTGGGCCAGATACGGCTGGAGCTGCGGCTGTCCGCGCCCCACACGGCAGCGGGCGCCGATGCCATGGCGCTGGACATCGCCCGCGCCTTTGCCGAGTCCCTGCCCCAGATCCGCCGCCTGCTCGACAGCGACGTGCTGGCCGCCTTCCAGGGCGATCCCGCCGCGCGCAGCGTGGACGAGGTGCTGCTGTGCTATCCGGGCGTGCTGGCCATGATCCACCACCGCCTGGCCCACCAGCTGTACCTGCTGGAGCAGCCGCTGCTGGCGCGCATCGTGGCCGAGCTGTCGCATGCGCAGACGGGCATCGACATCCACCCGGGCGCGAAGATCGGGCGGGGCTTTTTCATGGACCACGGCACGGGCGTGGTGATCGGCGAGACCGCCGTGATCGGCGAGCGCGTGCGGCTGTACCAGGCCGTCACCCTGGGCGCCAAGCGCTTTCCCACCGACGAGCACGGCCACCTGCGCAAGGGCCTGGCGCGCCATCCGGTGGTGGAGGACGACGTGGTCATCTACGCGGGCGCCACCATCCTGGGCCGCGTCACGCTGGGGCGCGGCGCCGTCATCGGCGGCAATGTCTGGGTGACCGAGGACGTGCCGCCCGGCGCCCACGTCACCCAGGCCCATGCGCGCGAGCACGCGCAGCAGCCCCGGGAGGTGGCCCTATGAGCACCCGTCTTGTCACCAGCTTCGGCATTGCCGTGCGCCAGGCGCGCGAGGCCCATGGCTGGTCGCAGGAGCGGCTGGCCGAGCACTCGGACCTGAACCGCTCCTACGTGGGAGAGATAGAGCGCGGCCGCGTCATCGCCTCGCTGCTGACCGTGGAGAAGCTGGCCGTCTCGCTGGGCGTGCAGCCCTCGGCCCTGGTCATGCGCGGCGAAACCGTGGCCCACGACCAGCTGGTGCGCGGCCTGCGCTTGGCGGCTATAGCATGTTGAAGACATGTGCGCGGGCCGGGACACTGGCCCTGTTTCCCTCCTTCCCTTTCCCTTTTTCCTGAACTGATCACGGAGTCTGCACATGTCGGCAACAGTGGGCGGCACGACCGCGCTAGGCGACAACGCCGCGCGGCAACTGGCCAACGCAACCAAAACCGTTCCCCAGCTTTCGACCATCAGCCCGCGCTGGCTGACGCACCTGCTGCAATGGTCGCCGGTGGAGGCGGGCATCTACCGCCTCAACCGCGTCAAGAACCCGGAGGCCATCAAGGTCACCTGCACGGCCAAGCAGGAAGACAACCAGCTGCCGCGCACCTATGTGGACTACGAGGAGCAGCCGCGCGAGTACTTCCTCAACGCCGTCTCCACCATCCTGGATGTGCACACGCGCATCTCCGACCTCTACAGCAGCCCGCATGACCAGATCAAGGAACAGCTGCGCCTGACCATCGAGACCATCAAGGAGAACCAGGAAAGCGAGCTGATCAACAACCCCGACTACGGCCTGCTGGCCCAGGTCACGGACGAGCAGCGCATCTTCCCGCTGACCGGCGCGCCCACGCCCGACGACCTGGACGAGCTGCTGACCAAGGTCTGGAAGGAGCCCGCCTTCTTCCTGACCCATCCGCTGGCCATTGCCGCCTTCGGCCGCGAGGCCACGCGCCGCGGCACGCCGCCGCCCACGGTCAGCCTGTTCGGCTCGCAGTTCATCACCTGGCGCGGCATTCCGCTGATCCCCTCGGACAAGGTGCCCGTGGCCGATGGAAAAAGCAAGATCCTGCTGCTGCGCGTGGGCGACAAGCGCCAGGGCGTGGTCGGCCTGTACCAGCCCGGCCTGCCGGGCGAGCAGAGCCCGGGCCTGTCGGTGCGCTTCATGGGCATCAACAACCATGCCATCGCGTCCTACCTGATCTCGCTGTACTGCTCGCTGGCCGTGCTCACGCCCGATGCGCTGGCCGTGCTCGACGATGTCGAGATCGGCAAGTACCACGACTATCCCGACACCTACAAGTAAAGAGGCCGGGCGTTGACCGTGTCTGCAATCACCTCCGTGGCGCCCCAGGCGCCCTTCGACCCCGAGGCGCTGGCGCGCATGGCCAACGCCCTGTTCTCCGCCGCACCGGGATCGGCTCCTGCCCTGCCGGGTCTTCCGGGTCTTCCCGGCCTGCCTGCTGGCGTGCAGGCGCCCGTGAACGTGGCGCCCCCGGGCTCGCCGCTGGCCAGCCCCGCAGGCCTGGGCCCCGGCGTGCCGGGCACGCCCATCCCGCAGGGCCTGGCGCCGGGCAGCAACCTGCTGCCGGCCTCGCCCGCGCCGCTGGCCTCGCTGGCCCACCGCGCGCCCGCGCTGCTGCCCCATGCCCAGGCCGGCAACGGCGTGCCCGACCATGTCGTGAGCGCCCTGCCCGCCTACGAGCCGCGCCTGGGATCACAGGTGCTGGGCGTGCCCCAGCGCCAGGGCGATCCGCTGGATGCGCTGGCCGCGCTCCCGTTCACGGCACCTGCTACACCTGCGTCACCCGCCGTGCCACGCATCGGCGTGCCCACCGAAGGGCCCGGCATTGCGTCCACCGTGCCTTCGGCCGAGCCGCGCTTTTACTTTGTCGATCCCGTGGTGCTGCCCGCCGGCTACACCACGCCGGCCCATCCGCTGCAGCGCCAGCAGGCTTCGCACGGGGCAAGGCATGGAGCGGCCGGCGTGCAGGCGCCCTTCGACGTGCATGCCGTGCGCCGGGACTTTCCCATCCTGTCCGAGCGCGTCAACGGCCGGCCCCTGGCCTGGCTGGACAACGCGGCCACCACGCACAAGCCGCGCGCGGTGATCGAGCGCATCCGCCATTTCTACGAGCACGAGAACTCCAACATCCACCGCGCGGCCCATGAACTCGCTGCCCGCGCCACCGACGCCTACGAGGGCGCGCGCGAGCGCGTGCGCCGCTTCATCAACGCGCCCGACGTGAACGAGGTCATCTTCGTGCGCGGCACCACCGAGGCCATCAACCTCGTGGCCAAGAGCTGGGGCTGGCAGCATGTGGGCGAGGGCGACGAGATCATCGTCTCCCACCTGGAGCACCACGCCAACATCGTGCCCTGGCAGCAGTTGGCGGCCGCCAAGGGCGCGAAGATCCGCGTGATCCCGGTGGACGACTCGGGCCAGGTGCTCATCGATGAATACCGCAGGCTGCTGAACCCACGCACCAAGATCGTCTCCGTCACCCAGGTCTCCAACGCGCTGGGCACGGTCGTGCCCGTGCAGCAGATCGTGGAGCTGGCCCACCAGGCGGGCGCCCGGGCCCTGGTCGATGGCGCGCAGTCGGTCTCGCACATGGCCGTGGACGTGCAGGCCATCGGCGCGGACTTCTTCGTGTTCTCGGGCCACAAGGTCTTCGGGCCCACGGGCATCGGCGTGGTCTGGGGACGGCGCGAGGTGCTGGAGGACATGCCGCCCTGGCAGGGCGGCGGCAACATGATCGCCGACGTGACCTTCGAGAAAACCGTCTACCAGCCCCTGCCCAACACCTTCGAGGCCGGCACCGGCAACATTGCCGACGCCGTGGGCCTGGGCGCCGCCATCGACTACGTGCAGGCCCTGGGCATGGAGCGCATCGCGCGCTACGAGCACGACCTGCTGCAGTACGGCACGCAGGCGCTGGCGCCCATCCCCGGCCTGCGCCTGATCGGCACGGCGGCCGACAAGGCCAGCGTGCTGTCCTTCGTGCTCAAGGGCTGGACCACGGCCGAGGTGGGCGAGGCGCTCAACGCCGAAGGCATCGCCGTGCGCACCGGCCACCACTGCGCCCAGCCCATCCTGCGGCGCTTCGGCGTGGAGACCACGGTGCGGCCCTCGCTGGCCTTCTACAACACCACCGAGGAAATCGACCGGCTGGCGGCCGTGGTGCAGGGGCTGGCGGCGCGCAGGCGGGGTTGAGCCACGGGCTCAGCCCAGACGTCTTGCAAAGGCGTCACCCGTGGTTGGCCGTGCCCAGGCGGCCGCCACGTCGTTGGCGCCGCTTGCGCCCGGTGTGCCGCAGGCCGGACCCGGTGGCCATGCCGCGCCACGGCAGCGGACGGAACACGGCATTGGAGTCATGAAAAAGCATTGCCAATATCAGAATGATCCTATGGATTTCCATCAATCATAGGAATAGACTTTGGAGCGCGCCCATCAAACTCTCCTGCATCGTTTCCGGTTTCATTCATATGAAAAAAATCAGATATTTTCTCATTACGGCAACGCTTTGCTTTTCTGTAAGCTCCATTTATGGAGGCATATTTACCCCGGCGTCGTCCACCATCCAATTACCGGAAATCATCAACGTTCCCGCAGGAAATATCATGAATGGATCAGTGCTATGGGAATCGCCCATGGTCAAATCCACCCTCGACACAATTTCCTACAGTGTGCTTTCGGGGCCATCTTCAGAAATATGGCCCCAAATCATGAACGCCACTACGCTGGACGGCGATATCTACTCCACATCTTTGCGCGGAATAGGAATCCGTTGGCGTGCCATATGGAAAGCCAGGAATTTCCCCAATGGCAAAACCATGTCCATCACCACTACGTCCAACAATGCAGGAGCCACGGGATGGCTAAGGAATGATGTACATGAGCAAACCATATGGATGCAACTCATCAAGACAGGCGCCGTTCAATCGGGCACTTTCAGCGTCAGCAGCTATTCATCCGCCCGGTTTGACTGCAATAGCCTTTGCAATAACTGGATCGTGAAGGCGACCGGCAGCACCGTGGTGCGCACAGGCGCCAGTTGCCGGGTGAAGACGAGCAACATCGCCGTGAACCTGCAGCGAATCAACAGGTCACTGTTCAACGGGATAGGCGCTACCTCCGCGCCCCAGCCATTCGATCTGGAACTGATATGCACCGGGGGCGAAGCCAATTCCACCCTGCGCCCGTTCGTCACGCTCACGGATGCCAACGATGCCGCCAACCGCTCCGATGTGCTGACGGTGACCGGAGGGGCTGCCGGCATCGGCATCCAGATCCGCAGCAGCGACAAGGTCATCAGCTACGGCGAGGACTCCGCCAACTTCGGCAATCCCAACCAGTGGCAGGCGGGCACCATCACCCCAGACACCAGCAACCACGTGATTCCATTGACGGCGCGCTATGTCCAGACCCAGCCCTCCGTCACCACGGGCCTGGCCAACGGACGGGCCACCTTCACGCTCAACTACCAGTGACCTGCCAGTGACCTGCCAGTGACCTGCAAGTGACACGCTGGCTGCATTGCGGCTGCGCAGGCGCCCGTGCCGATCCTGCGTGGCCGCCCGCCCCCGGCTGCGCTCACTCGGCTCTGGCCCCCGACACCCGCACCTGCTCGGCCGCCACGGGCATCTGCTCGCGCACGAAGCGCCAGAACGCGTCCACGCCCATGGGCTTGACGGGCAGCGAGCCTTGGTCGATGAACTGCTTTTGCACCTCGGGATTGCGCAGCGCCGTGGCCAGTGCGCCGTTCAGGCGCTCCAGCGCCGCGCGCGGCGTGCCGGCCGGGGCAACCAGGCCGTACCAGGAGTCGGTGTAGAAGCCCTTGACGCCTGCTTCCTCGAACGTGGGCACATCGGGCAGGGCCGGCAGGCGCTGGCGCGAGGCGACGGCCAGGGCGCGCAGCTTGCCTGAACGGATGAAGGGGATGGCACCGGTGGTGAGCACGAAGTCCACGCGGCCCGCCATCAGGTCGGTCATGGCCGGGGCCGTGCCCTTGTAGGGGATGTGGGTGACATCCACGCCCGTGAGCTGCTTGAAGCTGGCGCCCGCCAGGTGCTGGCTGGAGCCCACGCCGCCCGAGCCGTAGTTGAGCTGGCCCGGCCTGGCGCGCGCCGCCTCCAGCAGATCGTTGACCGAGCGCAGCGGCGAGGCCACGGGCACCAGCAGCACGCTGGGCGAGGTGGTGATCATGCCGATGGGCGCGAAGTCCTTGAGCGGGTCGTGGTTCAGCCTGGCGTAGAGCGCGGAGTTCAGGCCGTGCGAGGCCACGGTGGCCAGCATGATGGTGTTGCCATCGGGCCTTGCGCGGGCTGCCGCGTCGCTGCCCAGGTTGCCGCCCGCGCCGGCCCGGTTGTCGATGGTGATGGGCTGGCCCAGGGCCTCGCTCATGCGCGTGGCCGCCAGCCGCGCCACGTTGTCGGAAGGGCCGCCCGCAGGCCAGCCCACGATGAGGGTGATGGGGCCTTGCGCCAGCGCGGGCAGGGCCAGTGTGCACAGGGTGAGCGCAGCCAGGCTGCGGCGCGACAGAGGGGTCATGGCAGTTGTCCTTGTCCATTCAAAGGTTTGCATGGCCAGGGCCTTCAGGGCTTGCCGTCCTGCCAGGGCATTTCGGTCCAGAGCTTGCGAAAGCCGGCCTCGGTGCGCTCCAGTTCGGCCGCGTAGGCGGGCGGCGCCAGGTAGCGCAGCGGCGCGTACATGGCCTCGGCCTGCTGCCTGAACTGCGGGTCGGCCGCGATGGCGGCCACGGCATCGACCAGCTTTTTGCGCACGCCTTCGGGCAAGCCCTTGGGCGCGGCCAGGCCGCGCAGGGAGGCCAGCTCGATATCGATGCCCTGCTCCTTGAACGTAGGCACCTGCGGCGCCAGCGAGCTGCGCGCGGCCGACATCTGGCCCAGCAGGCGGATGGGAGTTCCGCCCTTCTGGTAGGCCAGCACCTCGCCCACGTTGATGGCGCCGATGGTGATCTGCTGGCCCGTGGCGGCGGCGCGCACCTCGCCCGCGCCCTTGTAGGGCACATGGGTGAGCTGCGTGCCGGTGGCCTTGGCGAACAGCAGCATGGCCAGGTGGTCGTCCGAGCCCGTGCCCGTGGTGCCCACGGTCACGGCGCCGGGGTTGGCCCGGGCGTAGGCGGCCAGGCCGGCCAGCGTGGTGATGGCGTTGCTGTTGTGGATGGCAAAGCCGCCCGGGTCGTCCACCAGGTTGCCCAGCAGGTCGTACTGGCTCCAGTGGAAGCTGCTCTTGCGCTCGATGGGAATGGTCAGCACGTTGGGCGTGTTGATGAAGCCGATGGTGTAGCCGTCCGGCTTGGCCCGCGCCAGTTCGCCAAAGCCGATGCCGCCGCCCGCGCCGGGGCGGTTGAGCACGACCACGCTGCCGCCCAGCTTCTTTTCCAGATGGCGGGCCAGCAGCCGCGCCACCAGGTCGGTGCCGCCGCCGGGTCCGTAGGCCACGATCATCTCGATGTTGCGCGAGGGATAGGGGGCCTCGCCCTGAGTCTGGGTCTGAGCCTGGGCCAGGGCCGGCAGCGCCATGCAGGCGGCGGCCAGGCCTGCGCACAATGCGCGCCTTGCTTGCTGTGTCATCTTTGTCTCCTGGGTCGCCTCTTGCAGTGGTCTGAGAGGCTTTGTAGTCATGGTGAAGGAAGCGGCTAACGGGACGGGGAACGGGACGGGTCCAAGGCCCGGGCGATGCGCTCGCGCGCATGCGGCCAGACCTCGGGATTGACCAGGCGCGCGGGCCGCTGGCCGTCGGCCAGCAACTGCACGATCTGGGTGGCAGCCAGCTCGGCGTTGTTGCGCCGGGCCTCGTGCGTGACACCGGCGGTGTGGAAGGTGGCCACCACCTGGGGCAGGGCCAGCAGCGGATGGGAGGCGGGCGGCGGCTCCTGGTCCCAGACATCGAGCCCGGCGCCGGCCAGGTGGCCGCTGGCCAGGGCGGCGTGCAGGGCGGCCTCGTCATGGATACCGCCGCGCGCCGTGCTCACGAAGATGGCGCCCGGCCGCATGGCCGCAAAGGCAGCGGCGTCCATGAGCCCCAGCGTGGAGGCATCGCGCGGGCAGTGCAGGGAGACGATGTCCGCGCGCTGCAGCAGTTCGTCGAAGCCCACGGCCTCTGCCCCGCGCGCCGCCAGGCCGGCCGCGTCATAGGCCGGGTCGCAGCCGATCACCTGCATGCCGAAGGCCCGGCCCAGGGCCGCGACGCGGTTGCCGGCCTCGCCCACGCCGACCAGGCCCAGGGTGCGGCCTCGCAACTCGTGGCCCATCACGTCCTCGCGACTGAAGCCCCGGGCCGGGGCGCGCAGCAGGCGGTCGGATTCGTTGATGCGGCGCAGCACGGACAGCATCAGCCCGATGGCCATCTCGGCCACCGAATCCGCATTGCCGCCCGACTGGTTCATCACGGCCACGCCGGCGCGCGTGCAGGCCTCGATGTCGATGGTGTCGCAGCCCGAGCCGCTGGAGGACACGGCCAGCAGATCGGGGCAGCGCGCCAGCAGGTCCGCCGTGGCGAACCAGTGGCGCGGCAGCTCGTCCTTGGCGGCCGTGATCTGGTAGACCTGTGCGCCGGCCAGGGCCTGCCAGGCGGCGGCATCGTCGCCCTCGCGCCGGCAGGTGACCAGTTGCACGCCAGGCGCGGCCGAGACGATGCGGTCGAAGGCCGCGTCCAGCCAGTAGTCGAAACGGACAACGCGGCGGTCCATCACAGCACCCCCTTGGCGGCCAGCGTGCGCACCACCCAGGAGCGGTCGGCGCGGCCTGCGGCAATGGCGGCAAGCACGTCGGCCTCGTCGCGCTGTATGGCCTCCACGCGGTCGGCAATGGCGGCGGCCTCGGCGGCGGGCACGGCCAGCAGGCCGTCGCCGTCGCCCAGCACCAGGTCGCCCGGGTGGACGACCATGCCGTCGATGCTGACGGGCACATGCAGCTCGCCGGGGCCGTCCTTGTAGGGACCACGGTGCGAGACGCCGCGCGCATACACGGGCAGGCCGTGCTGGCCGATGGTGTCGCTGTCGCGGATCAGCCCGTCGATGACGATGCCGGCCGCGCCGCGCGCCATCATCAGCGCCAGCATGATCTCGCCAATGATGGCGTTGGGCCCGGCGCCGCCCGCGTCCACCACGATCACGTCGCCGGGGCCGCAGATGTCGATGGCCTGGTGCACCATGAGGTTGTCGCCGGGCCGCGTGCGCACGGTCAGCGCACGGCCCACCAGCGGTCCCTGGCGGCGGTGAAAAGGCCGCAGCGCCGAGGTGCCCGTGGTGCGGCTCATGGCGTCGCTGACATTGGCGACCGGAAAGCCGCGGTAGCGCTGCAGCAGCGCATCGCCAAGGGCGGCCTCGGGCCGGGCGTGGATATGGAATCCGGGAATCTTGCTCACTGCTGTGTCTCCGTCTGTGTCCGTGTCTGTGTCTGTTGTCTGTGTCGATGCCGTTGTCTTGCCGCTCAGAACGCATCCCAGGCCTGCGCGTGGCGCACGCAGGCCGGCGTGACCTGGTCCAGGCGCGTGGCGCCCAGCATGGCCATGTCGCGCAGCACCTCCTCGCGCAGCAGGGCCATGGCGTGGGCCACGCCCGCCGGCCCGGCCACCGAGGCCGCGTAGTTGAAGGGCCGGCCCACGAACACGCAGCGCGCGCCCAGGGCCAGGGCCTTGAGCACATCGGTGCCCCGGCGCACGCCGCTGTCCAGCATCACCGGCAGGCCGGGCACGGCGCGCACGATGCCGGGCAGCACGCGCAGCGGTGCCACGGCGCCATCGAGCTGGCGCCCGCCGTGGTTGGAGACGATGAGGCCGTCGGCGCCGTGATCGCGCGCCAGCACGGCGTCTGCGGCCGAAAGAATGCCCTTGACCACGAGTTGCCCCTGCCAGCGCTGGCGGATGGCGGCCAGATGCGGCCAGGCCAGGTGGGAGCGGTCCGAGAAATCGCGCATCACGCTGGCCGACAGGATGGGCGCGCCCCGGTGCGCATAGTTGTTCTCGAAATGCGGCATGCCGTGGCGCCACAGGGTCTTGAGAAAGCTGCCGAACAGCCAGCGCGGGTGGCTGATGCCCTGCCAGGCCAGGCCAGGCCCGGGCCGCAGCGGCGTGGAGAAACCGGCGCGCACATTGTTCTCGCGGTTGGCGGCCACGGGCGTGTCCACGGTGATCACCAGGGTCTGCACGCCGGCGGCGGCCACGCGGTCCAGCAGCGCATCGATCTGGCCCTGGTCGCCCGGCAGGTAGGCCTGGAACCAGATGTGGGGCGCGGCCGCCATCACCTCCTCCAGCCGGATCAGCGAGGAG
Organism: Delftia tsuruhatensis NBRC 16741; assembly: GCF_001571325.1. Lineage (GTDB taxonomy): Bacteria > Pseudomonadota > Gammaproteobacteria > Burkholderiales > Burkholderiaceae_C > Comamonas > Comamonas tsuruhatensis. The sequence goes on along the minus strand of NZ_BCTO01000093.1, from coordinate 5,907 downwards.
CCGCTCATGATGGCCGGCACACCCGCCTGCTGTGCGGCCTGGGCCAGCACCAGGTCGCCCCGGTAGGCCGACAGCGCGGCAATGCCCATGGGCGCCACGCCGAACGGCGCTCCGTAGCGGCGCCCGAACAGCTCGAAGGAGGGGTCGCGCTGTGCCACGCCCACCAGCGCGCGCGGCACGAAGGCCAGCTCGGCAAAGGCGCGGCGGTTGTCCGCCAGCGAGGCGTTGTCCTCCACCGCCCCGCTGATGTAGGCATGGATGGGGCGCGGCAGATGGCGCCGCGCCAGCCGCTCGAAATCGTCAAGCGACAGCACGCCGCGCAGGCGGCGCGGTGGCGTGGCGGAAGCGGCAGGGACGGCAGGCGTAGGCATTGCCAGCCAATGTAGGAGGGCGCAATTCCAAAGAAAAGCGAAATAAATCGGAATCAATGTTTCGCTTTTGTGAAAATATCGCCATGACCCTCAAACAGCTCGAAGCCTTCTACTGGGCCGCCACCTGCCTGAACTTCAGCGTGGCCGCCGACCGCGTGCACCTGTCGGTCTCATCGCTGTCCAAGCGCATTGCGGAGCTGGAGGCTTCGCTGGGCGTGCAGCTGTTCGACCGCAGCGGCCGCGCCGCCGAACTCACGCCCCAGGGCGAGCAGCTGCTGCCGCGCATCCGCGAGCTGCTGCACGGCGCCGCCCAGCTGCGCGAGGCGGCGGGCCGCAGCGTGGGCCTGCAGGGCCGCTGCCGCATCGGCTTTGGCGAACTCAGCGGCCTGACCTGGCTGCCCCGGCTGGTGCAGCGGGTGGCCGAGCTGCACCCCGACCTGCAGCTGGAGCCCCACACCGACATCGGCCAGGTGCTGGAGCAGCGCATCGTCGATGGCGAGCTGGACTGCGTGGTCATTGCCGGGCCATCGTCGCGCAGCAGCCTGGCCTTCGAGCAGGTCGCCCAGGTGCGCTTCGTCTGGGCCGCCAGCGACGACTTCATCGCCCGCGCCGGCACCGGCCTGCCCCGGCGCCTGGTGCGCGAGCAACTGCTGATCGCCCTGCCCACCGGCTCGGGCGCCACGCGCACGCTGGACGACTGGCTGGGCCGCCACGGCCTGGCCGTGGAGCGGCGCCTTTCCTGCAACAGCTGGGGCGCCGTGGTGGGCATGGTGGTGGACGGCCTGGGCTTCACCTACATGCCCGAGCAATGGGCCCTGGCCCTGCAGCAACGCGGCCGCCTGCGCGTGCTGGACGGCAGCGCCGAGGCCGCAAAGCACAGCGCGCTGGCCCCGCTGACCTACACCGTGCAATGGCGCCGCGACGATGCCCGGCCGCTGATCACGGAAATGCGCGAGATCATCCGCAGCGTGATCGATTTCCCGGCGCCGGGCTGTTTGAGTTGAATATCACTGATTTCAGGGATATTCAAAATAACAATCCTGTAGTATTTGAATGAACAATCAATATCAACAATAAACAACCACCAATGCATTGATAGGACATTATCAATTTCAAATATCAATCGACTCAGTTCCTTCCCTATGGGAACACTCATCTTCCGCATGGATTTCTTGGCATACTGAAAATCCTTTCTCAAAGAAATTTGACAATCCTTTGCAAAACCTGCCTATGATTTAACAACTCTTTTCAATTATTCCCGACTGGAACTCCTGCGGCTCCAGTCGATTTCCATTCATGAGCACTGCGCCTGCCCATACCAGTCTCCGCAGCCCTCACGCCGAATCCTGCGGTGCGCTGGCGCTTCAACCCATTGGTTCCGGCGACGAAGCCGCTCTCCTGGCCATCTTCGCCTCCACACGCGAGCAGGAGCGCGAACAATTCGGCTGGCCCGAGGAGCAATGGAATGCCTTCATTCGCCAGCAGTTCATGGCGCAGCACACCCAGTATTCGACGGCCTACGCCAACCCCAGTTTCGATCTGGTGCTGCGCAATGGCGAGATAGCGGGCCGGCTGTATGTGGACCGCAGCCCGCAGGAAATCCGCGTGGTGGATATCGCCCTGCTTCCAAGGCACCGTCGCCAGGGCGTGGGGCGGCAGTTGCTGCAGGCTTTGACGGATGAGTCGGATGCCCTGGGCATTGACCTGGGCCTGCATGTGGAGAAGAACAACCCCATCCTCGGTCATTACCAGCGCCTGGGCTTTGCCACCGAGGCCGATCGCGGCGTGTACTGGTATATGCGCCGCGTGCCGCAGCCTGCGCGCATGCCCTGCCCTGAGGATTTCACCGGCCTGGTCGGAACCGATTTCGCGTTGCAGCTCCCCGGTGCCGCGCCCGTAGCGCTGCGCCTGGAAACGGCCACGGTCACGCAGGGATTGCTGGCCTCGCGCTGCTCGCTGCGCTTCAAGGGGCCTGACATCGGCCGCCCGACCCACGACACCTACCTGCTTTCCCACGAACGCCTGGGACGCTTTGCTCTGTTCCTGGGGCCCGTCGTGGATGCGGAGCCGGGGCAAACCAGCTACCAGGCACTCATCACACGCATGAACACGTCGATCAAGGAGGAGGAGACGCCATGAGCGAGGCATACATTGGAGAAATCCGTCTTTTTGCGGGCAACTTTGCCCCCCAGAACTGGGCATTGTGCGACGGCAGGCTGGTTGCCATCAGCGAGAACGAAGCACTCTTCGTGCTGCTGGGTACCACCTATGGCGGCGATGGCGTCACCAACTTCGCACTGCCCAACCTGCAGGGCCGGCTTCCTATTGGCCAAGGCCAGTTGCCGGGCGGGAGCAACCGCATTCTGGGCCAGCAGATGGGTGCGGAAGACGTAACGCTGAACATCAACCAGTTGCCCGGGCACACCCACCAGTTCTCGGCGGCCGGCGCCGCCAGCACCAGCAAGCCACAACAGCAGGTACCGGCAGCCGTCACGGGGTTCAACCTCTACGCCCCCTCACCCGCAACGACTGCCGCCACCCTGGGACCCAGCTCGGTGCAGATCGTCGGCGGCGGGCAGCCGCACAACAACGTCATGCCCAGCCTGGTGCTGAGCTACATCATCTGCCTCTTGGGCATCTTCCCCAGCTTCACATAGCACGGACAGGAGCATTTCATGGACCCTTTTCTCGGAGAGATCCGCGCATTCGCCTTTGGCCAGGTCCCAAGGGGCTGGCTGCTGTGCAACGGAGCGATTCTGCCGATCAGTACGAACCAGGCCTTGTTTGCGCTGCTGGGCAACCGATACGGCGGCAATGGCTCGACGAACTTCGGCCTGCCCGATCTGCGTGGTCGCACGCCCATTGGATACGGTGGCGGCGTTGTGCTCGGCTTGATCGACGGTACGGAAAACGTCACGCTGACCCCCAGCCAGATGCCCCAGCACACCCACCAGCTGCTGTCCAGCGCCGCGGTGGCCACCACCAATGTCCCCGGCGGCAATGTGATGGCAGAGGCCGCCAATGGCCTGTCTGCCTATGGCGCGCCCACCGATTCCTTCATGGCTGCCGCCGCCGTGGACATCAGCGGCGGCAGCCAGCCTCACCAGAACATGCAGCCCTCGCTGGTCATCAACTGGTGCATCGCCAGCTCCGGTATCTTCCCGCCCCGCAACTGAACAAGCCTCCCCCCAAGGAAACATCCATATGGCAGATCCCTTCTACGGCGAGGTCCGCGCATTCGGCTTCTCCTTCGCTCCTGTCAACTGGGCCTTTTGCGCAGGCCAGACCATACAGGTACAGCAGAATACAGCGCTTTTTGCGGTCATCGGAAGCCGGTTCGGCGGTAACGGAACCACCAATTTCATGCTGCCCAATCTGCAGGGCAAGGCCGCCATGGGCGCCGGCACGGGACCTGGACTGAGCTTCCGCGACATCGGTGAAACCATGGGCACAGCCACCGAAACGCTGACCCTTGCGCAGATACCGGCGCACAGCCACGGCATCAGCGCCCAGGGCGCCGGCGCCACGGCGGCCATCCCCAGCGGCAACTTGCTGGCGCAGGGCATGCAAGGCGTACCGCCCCGGGGCAGCGCCAGGCCCACCTATGCAGCGGGAACTGCCACTTCGGCCATGGCGCCGACAGCGCTGCTGCCCGTCGGCGGCAACCAGGCCCACAGCAATATGCAACCCGTTCTGGCGCTGAATTTCTGCATCTGCCTGTCCGGCGAATTCCCCGTCAGGCCCTGACGTTCTTCCACCTCCAGCCATTGCCCGCCATGCCCACCAACCACACCCCCAGGCCCAAGTCCGCTTCACGCATGCTGTCCATGTGGTTTGCGTGGTTCATAGGGTTGGTGATGGCACTGGCGGCTCCGGCCCATGCCGCAGTGGACCCGGGCATCATCGGCTTCGGGACCGGCGCCACGCCTGGCGTCTTCTCGGATGTTGCCCCGGACTACAACGGGCTTCGCTTCACCGGCCAGTGGTCCTATTTCGCTGCAGCGGACCTGCAGACGGGCAGCCCGGGAATCATCACGTCCGGCGACGCCATCACCTCCGCCACCCTTGACGGCAACGCCATCATCAAGGCGGCCAATGGCACGGACCGCTTCAGCCTCGCACGGGTGCGCATCCATGCCTACGGCTCCATGACCCAGTTCACACTCACGGGCTATCGCGGCGGCAGCCCCGTGTCCGGTGCCAGCGTGATCGTCACCAAGACGACGGCCATGACCCAGCAATTCGTCCCTATCGATCTGAGCGCGCTGGCGGATGTGGACGAAGTACGGGTATCCAACAATGCCACGGTTGGCGAAGGCGGCAACTTCGCCTTCGACGATCTGGCCGTCGACCCCTTCCCCCCTGCCACACCCACGGCGACGGCGCTGTCGCCCACGAGCGGCCTGGCCGCTGGCGGAGATCTGGTCACCATCATCGGAGCCAACTTCACCAACGTGATCGACAGCCCCATCGTGACCGCCGTGAGCTTCGGCGGCACGCCGGCGACCAGCTTCACGGTCGACAGCGCCACCCAGATCACGGCCACGGCACCGGCAGGATCGGGCACGGTGAACGTGACCGTCACGACGGCAGGCGGCACCAGCGTCACTGCCGCAGCCAATCAGTTCACCTATCTGCCCGCGCCCACGGTGACATCCGTCTCGCCCAACTTTGGCCCGCAGGCTGGCGGCACCAGCGTGGTCATCACCGGCGCCAACCTGTCCGGCGCCACCGCCGTGCTATTCGGCGCGACAACCGCCAGCTATGTCGTCAACAGCGCCACCCAGATCACCGCCACCTCGCCTGCGGGTACAGGCACTGTCGATGTGCGCGTCACAACGACGGGCGGCACCAGCGCCATCAGCGGGGCCGATCAATTCAGCTACCTGGCAACGCCCACGATCACCAGCATCACGCCCACGGCAGGCCCGCAGGCGGGTGGAACGATGGTCACCATCACGGGCACGAACTTCATCGGCACCACGGGCGTGAACTTCGGCGCCTCGGCAGCGACCAGCTTCACGGTCAACAGCGCCACCAGCATCACGGCCACGGCGCCGCCCGGAACGGGCACGGTGGACATCCGCGTCAGCAACTCCGTCGGCACCAGTCCCGCCGTTGCCGCTGACCAGTTCACTTATGTGGCGGCACCGTCGGTCACCTCCATCTCGCCCACGGCAGGTCCCACCGGCGGCGGCACCACGGTGACCATCACCGGTACCGGCTTCGCCGCAGCACCTGGCACCGGCGCCGTGCGCTTCGGCGCCGCGACCGCCACCTACACCGTCAACAGCAACACCCAGATCACCGCCACCGCGCCCGCAGGCAGCGCCGGCACCGTCGATGTGACGGTGACCACGGTGGGCGGCACCAGTGCCACCAGCGCAGCCGACCAGTTCACCTATGTGCCCGCGCCCACGGTGACTTCCATCTCGCCCACCAGCGGCCCGACCAGTGGGGGCACCACGGTGACCATCACCGGCACCAACTTCTCCGGCGCCACGGCCGTGACCTTCGGCGCCACGGCCGCCACAGG
>NZ_BCTO01000092.1 GCF_001571325.1 Delftia tsuruhatensis NBRC 16741 | reverse complement strand
CCCGACGCAGGCGCTGGCATACGGGGGGCTGGTGCGGGCCTTTGCTGCGCTCGGCCGGGTTCAGGGGGCTGCGCTGCTTTTGACGTAGTGGGAGCAGCCCACGGCGACGACTTCGCCGCTGGTTTCGCTGGCCAGCATGTCGGCGCTGTTGCGGATGGTGCGCAGGGCGCTGGCGAGCACCTCCAGGCGGTTGCTGGTCTCGGGCGTTTCCAGCCACAGCAGGGCCATGCGGGAGAGTGCCGAGATCTCGGCACAGCCTTGCTGCACCAGGCGGTCCACCTCGGTCACGACCTGGGTGAAATGCTCGGCGCTGGGTGGGGGGCTGGGTGTCATGGCTCGGCTCTCCATGCAAGGTTGAGAGAGGCCGTGGAAAGGCAAACGTTGCGCATGCTTCCGTGCTCCTAGTCGAGGCTTGAGACCACCGGGTTGCGTTTTCAAGCGCAGGCAGGTGGGCGGGATGTTGAAAACACGAGACTAGTCGTGCGGGCAGCCTTGCGGTGAGCCCCATCCCGCCCGAAATCGCACAGACGTGGACAAGCGCCCACGAATACAGGATTCAGACGTGACAAAGCCTCGCTGACGGGGAGGCTGCACCGCTAGTCTTGGAAAAGGTGTTTTCAAGCACCGGCCCCGTGACAGGGGGTTGGAGCGGATTGTGGCACAGAGCCTGTGGCCGGTTCGATGACAGCCCTGTGAAAGCCTGCCGCTTTTTCCGCGCGGACAGCGTTGTCCGCGTGTGACTATCGCCAATGGACCACAGCATCCGCGGGCACTTCTGGGCACAATGGAAATCAGAGTCTTGGTACATGCCCAGCAGCCCGGAAAAAGGCGGCGCGCATGTGCCTTCCCAGAGTTTCATCCAGGAGTCTCACGATGCGCCACGAATATGAAAACACCCTCAAGACCTTTGCTGCGGCGGGGGGCAAGAAGGGCAAGTTCTTCTCCCTGCCTGAGCTGGCAAGGCAATATCCACAGGTCCGGCGATTGCCCGTGTCGTTGCGCATCGTGCTGGAGTCCGTGCTGCGCAACTGCGATGGCAACAAGGTGACGCGCGAGCATGTGGAGCAGCTGGCGAACTGGAAGCCCCAGGCCGAGCGCGTGGACGAGATTCCCTTCGTGGTATCGCGCGTGGTGCTGCAGGATTTCACGGGCGTGCCGCTGCTGGCCGACCTGGCCGCCATGCGCAGCACGGCCGCCAGGCTGGGCAAGAAGCCCAAGTCCATCGAGCCGCTGGTGCCCGTGGACCTGGTGGTGGACCACTCCATCATGGTGGACTACTTCGGCACCAAGAAGGCGCTGGACCTGAACATGAAGCTGGAGTTCCAGCGCAACAAGGAGCGCTACCAGTTCATGAAGTGGGGCATGCAGGCCTTCGACACCTTCGGCGTGGTGCCGCCGGGCTTCGGCATCGTCCACCAGGTGAACCTGGAGTACCTGGCGCGCGGCGTGCACAAGACCAAGGACGGCGTGCATTACCCCGACACCCTGGTGGGCACGGACAGCCACACGACCATGATCAACGGCATCGGCGTGGTGGGCTGGGGCGTGGGCGGCATCGAGGCCGAGGCGGCCATGCTGGGCCAGCCCGTGTACTTCCTCACGCCCGATGTGGTGGGCTTCGAGCTGTCGGGCCAGCTGCGCGAGGGCGTGACGGCCACCGACCTGGTGCTGTCGGTGACCGAGATCCTGCGCCGCGAGAAGGTGGTGGGCAAGTTCGTGGAGTTCTTCGGCGAAGGCACGCGCACCCTGGCGCTGCCCGACCGCGCCACCATCGGCAACATGGCGCCCGAGTACGGCGCCACCATGGGCTTTTTCCCCGTCGATGAAAAGACCATCGACTACTTCAAGGGCACGGGCCGCAGCAAGGCCGAGATCGAGGCCTTCGAGGGCTATTTCCGCGCACAGGAACTGTTCGGCGTGCCGGCCGCCGGCGAGATCGACTACTCGCATGTGGTGCGCCTGGACCTGGGCACGGTGGCGCCCAGCCTGGCCGGACCCAAGCGCCCGCAGGACCGCATCGAGCTGGGCAATGTGTCGTCCAAGTTCGATGAGCTGTTCAGCGCCCCTGCGGCGCACAACGGGTTCAACCAGCCGATCGAACGGCTGGGCCGGAGCTTTCCCGTAGGCGGTGGCGGCGAGGGCGAGGTGGCTCCCGAGACGCCGGCCCATCCGCCCGGCGCGCAGCGCTCGCTGGCCGAGATGGAGGCCAACAAGCCCAAGCTGGAGGCCGCCCACAGCGAGGCGCCGGTCGATGCCCCCACGCCGCCCAAGCGCCTGAGCATCGCCAACGGCGACGTGCTGATTGCCGCCATCACCAGCTGCACCAACACCTCTAACCCCAGCGTGATGCTGGCCGCCGGCCTGCTGGCCAAGAAGGCGGTGAAGGCCGGGCTCACGGTGCAGCCGCACATCAAGACCTCTCTGGCGCCGGGCTCGCGCGTGGTGACCGAGTATTTGACCGAAGCCGGCCTGTTGCCCTACCTGGAAAAGCTGGGCTTTGCGCTGGCCGGCTACGGCTGCACCACCTGCATCGGCAACGCGGGCGACCTCACGCCGGAGCTCAACGAGGCCATCACCAGCAACGACCTGGTCTGCGCGGCCGTGCTGTCGGGCAACCGCAACTTCGAGGCGCGCATCCACCCCAACATCAAGGCCAACTTCCTGGCCAGCCCGCCCCTGGTCGTGGCCTATGCCATTGCCGGCACGGTGCGCCGGGACCTGATGACCGAGCCCGTGGGCCAGGGCAAGAACGGCCGTGACATCTACCTTGGCGACATCTGGCCGACCAGCGAAGAGATTCATGCGCTGATGAAGTACGCCATGAACGGCAAGGCCTTCCGCGAGAACTACGAGAAGGTGCGCTCCGAGCCCGGCAAGCTCTGGGAAAAGATCCACGGCGTGACGGGCGCCACCTATACCTGGCCCGAGAGCACCTACATTGCCGAGCCGCCGTTCTTCGACGGCTTCCGGCTTGAGCTGGAAGCGCCTGCCGCCGGTGCTGCCGGCGCCGAAGGCTCCAACCCCTACGTGGTGCACGGCGCGCGCGTGATGGCGCTGTTCGGCGACTCCATCACCACCGACCACATCTCGCCGGCCGGCTCCATCAAGGAAAGCTCGCCCGCAGGCCAGTGGCTGCTGGCCCACGGCGTGCAAAAGGCCGACTTCAACAGCTACGGGTCGCGGCGCGGCAACCATGAGGTGATGATGCGCGGCACCTTTGCCAACGTGCGCATCAAGAACCTGATGATTCCCGCGCAGGCCGATGGCTCGCGCGAGGAGGGCGGCCTGACGCTGTACCGCGACGGCACGGGACAGGTCACCAAGATGCCCATCTACGACGCGGCCATGAAGTACCAGGCCGAGGGCCGCGCCACCGTGATCTTCGCGGGCGAGGAATACGGCACGGGATCGAGCCGCGACTGGGCCGCCAAGGGCACGCAGCTGCTGGGCATCAAGGCCGTGGTGGCGCGCAGCTTCGAGCGCATCCACCGCTCCAACCTGGTGGGCATGGGCGTGCTGCCGCTGCAGTTCCTGGGCACGGACAGCTGGCAGACCCTGGGCCTGACGGGCGAGGAGTTCGTGGAAGTGATTCCCGCCGCCGACCTGGCACCGCAAAGCGAGGCCCAGCTGGTGATCACGCGTGCCGACGGCAGCAAGCAGACCGTGGTGGTCAAGCTGCGCATCGACACGCCCATCGAGGTGGACTACTACCGGCACGGCGGCATCCTGCCGTACGTTCTCAGGCAGCTTCTTGAATGAAGTTGGAAACCCCCTGAGCCGCTATGCGGCTTCCCCCTGCAAGGGGGACGACACCCTGGCAGCGGGGCGGCCCTTGCTCGGTGTCCCTCGCTTCTGGGCCACGCCAGTTTTGGACAGAGTGAACTGAGCAAGGGTGTGGCGTTTAGGGCTGCTGTCCCAGCCTGCCCACGCTGTCGCGCAGGTGGGCCAGCAGCGATTCGACAAGGGGCTGCACATGGCCCGGGTGCCACATGGCCTGCATCTGCGACTGCGGGTGCCGGCCCTGGATGGGCACGAAGGCCAGCCCCGGGAAGCCCACGCGCTGCAGGCAGGCCGGCACCAGGGACACGCCCTGACGCAGCGAAACCAGGGACAGCACGGACAGCCAGTGCCTCACCTCATGGTGCAGGTCGGGCGTGAAGCCTTCGCTCTGGCAGATCTGCCATATCTGCTGGTGGTAGTCGGGCGAGACCTGGCGCGAGAACAGCACCATGCGCTCGCCCGCCAGCTGGCGCACCTGCAGCTTGCGCAGTCCGGCCAGCGCGTGGCTGTCCGGCAGGCAGGCCATGAACGGCTCGCTCACCAGGGTGTGTGATTGCAGGCCTGGTGCGGGGCGCGTGGCGTGCAGCAGGCCCAGGTCCAGGCGTTCCTGCTGCAGGCCGGCGATCTGCTCTGCGCTGTTGAGCTCCAGCATGTCGATGCGCACCAGCGGGTGCCGGGCGCGAAAGCTCTCCAGCGCCTCGGGCAGCCCGCGGTAGATGGCCGAACCCACAAAGCCCAGCCGGATGCGGCCCTGCACGCCGTCGGCGATGGCGCGCATGTCCTGGCGCACGCGCTGGGCCTGTTCCATGATGTCCTGGGCCTGCACGCGCAGGTGCTTGCCGGCGGCCGTGAGCCGCACCTCCTTGCTGGTGCGCTCGAACAGCTGGGCGCCCAACTCCTCCTCCAGCTGGCGGATGGCCACGCTCAGCGGCGGCTGGGAGATGGACAGGCGCTGGGCTGCGCGGCTGAAGTGCAGCTCCTCGGCCAGCACAAGAAAGTACCTCAGTTGTCTCAGCTCCATGGCGTTCTATCCGGTTTGACTATTGATCAATACGTTATTGATATTTGACTCGAATAGAACTGTTTCCAAGAATGGGGGCATCCCCAAGACCCGGAGCCCATGCGCCCGGGCCCGGTTCCCGCACAGGAGACAGACCATGAACCCCGAACCGCAGGCGCTGGCCGCCATGCAGTCTTCCCCCGCCCAGGCTTTCCAGGCCGTGCCCGACCGCCACGGCAGCAACCTGTACACCACCGATTCGCAGTTGCAGCCCCTGCTGGCGCTGTACCTGCCGCCCGAGGTGAACGATCATCTGCAGCCCTATCTGGAGCGCATGGGCGCGCTGGCCGGCCGCGAGATCGATGAATGGGCGCTGACCGCCGACCGCAATCCGCCCGAGCTGGAGCACCGCGACCGCACGGGGCGCGATGCGCAGCGCATCGTCAAGCATCCGGCCTATGTGGAGATGGAGCGCATTGCCTACGGCGAGTTCGGCCTGGCCGTCATGTCGCACCGCACGGGCGTGCTGGGCTGGGATGGCAAGCTGCCGCCGCTGGCCAAGTACGCGCTGACCTATCTGTTCGTGCAGGCCGAGTTCGGCCTGTGCTGCCCGCTGTCCATGACGGACTCGCTGGCGCGCACGCTGCGCAAGTACGGCGAGCCGGCCCTGGTCGAAAAGTACTGGCCGCGCATGACGCAGCTGCGCTTCGAGGACCAGGCCCAGGGCGCCATGTTCATGACCGAGCAGGCGGCCGGCTCGGACATCTCCAACACCCAGACGCTGGCCCGCCCGGCCGCCGACGGCAGCTGGCGCCTGTCCGGCGACAAGTGGTTCTGCTCCAACCCCGATGCCGACTTCGCCATGGTGCTGGCGCGCGTGGAAGGCGCGCCCGCGGGCATGAAGGGCATCTCGCTGTTCCTGCTGCCGCGCCGGCTGGACGATGGCTCGGCCAACCACTACCGCATCGTGCGGCTCAAGCACAAGCTGGGCACGCGCTCCATGGCCAGCGGCGAGATCGTGCTCGACGGCGCCGTCGCCTACCTGGTGGGCGAGCAGGGCCGGGGCTTCGTGCAGATGGCCGACATGGTCAACAACTCGCGTCTGTCCAACGGCGTGCGCTCGGCCGGGCTGATGCGCCGTGCCGTGGCCGAGGCCGAGTACGTGGCGCGCGAGCGCCGCGCCTTCGGCAAGGCCCTGCAGGACATGCCGCTGATGCAGCGCCAGCTCGACAAGCTGCGCATCTACTCCGAGCAGGCCCGCACCATGGTGCTGCAGACGGCCCAGGCGCTGCAGCGTTCGGACGCAGGCGAAGACGGCGCCTACGCGCTGCTGCGCATCCTCACGCCCATGATCAAGTTCCGCGCCTGCCGCGACGCGCGCAAGGTCACGGGCGATGCCATGGAGGTGCGCGGCGGATGCGGCTACATCGAGGAATGGAGCGATCCGCGCCTGGTGCGCGACTCCCACCTGGGATCGATCTGGGAAGGCACCAGCAACATCGTGGCGCTGGACGTGATCCGCGCCATCAAGCGCGAAGGCTCGCTGCCCGTGCTGCGCGACCACGCGGCCCAGCTGCTGGCCCAGACCGAGGCGGCCACGGAATTCAAGGCCGCGCTGTCGGCCAGCATGGACAAGGCTGCGGCCCTGGCCCTGCGCGCGGCCGAGGAGGGCGGTGACCGCCTGGCGCGCGCCGCCGCCTCGGGCCTGTACCACTGCTTCACGGCCACGGCCATGGCCTGGGAGGCCTCGTGCACCGGCAGCGCCGAGCGCATGCGCTGGGCCCAGCTGGTGCTGCTGCACCGCGTGCTGCCGCGCGACCCGCTGGCGGCAGGCGACCTGCCCGAAGGCTGGACACGCTGAGCCCATCGACCGCACCGACCCAGAACACACATCCCGTCCACAGGGATGACCACACAAGTACCGGAGACAAACACCATGCCTTGCACTGACCCGAAGCCGTCCTTCCAGAAACGCCGATTCCTGTGCGCCTGTGCGCTCGCCGCCACCGCCGCGCTGCCGGCCGCCGCACTGGCTGAGCGCTTTCCCGAGCGGCCCATCAGCTTCGTCGTTCCCTTCCCGCCCGGCGGGCCCACGGACGCCATGGCACGCGTGCTGGCCACGGCGCTGACCGAGACGCTGGGCCAGAGCGTGATCGTGGAGAACAAGGCCGGTGCGGGCGGCAACATCGGCGCCGACTTCGTGGCCCGCGCCAGGCCCGACGGCTACACCATCATGTTCGGCACCTCGGGGCCGCTGGCCATCAACAAGCACCTGTACCGCAAGATCAACTACGACCCGCAGACCAGCTTCGCGCCCATCATCCGCGTGGGCCACCTGCCCAATGTGCTGGTGGTCAACCCGGCGACCAAGGCCACCACCGTGCAGGAGCTGATTGCCCAGGACAAGGCCAAGCCGGGCAGCCTGGACTATGCGTCCTCGGGCAACGGCGCCTCCTCGCACCTGGCGGGCGTGCTGTTCAACAAGATGGCCGGCACCTCGCTGCAGCACATCCCCTACAAGGGCACGGGCCCGGCGCTCAACGACCTGCTGGCGGGGCAGGTGAACATGACCTTCACCGACATCCTCACCGCCATGCCCTACATCAAGGCCGGCAAGTTCAAGGCCATTGGCGTGGCCACGGAAAAGCGCTCCCAGGCCATGCCCGATATTCCCACCATCGCCGAGCAGGGCCTGCCCGGCTACGACGTGAGCGTGTTCTTCGGCGTGGTGGCACCGGCCGGCACGCCGGCCGACCGCATCGAGACGCTGAACGCGGCCTTCCGCAAGGCCCTGGGCAGCGAGCGCATCCGCAAGACCTTTGCCGACCAGGGGCTGGAGCCGGCATCGGATCTGTCGCCAGCAGGGCTTTCGACCTTCATCGCGCAGGAAGTGACCAAGTGGAAGGCCGTGGTCGATGCCTCCGGCGCCAAACTGGATTGAATAGATGGAGAACACCCCCTGAGCGGCTACGCCGCTTCCCCCTCTCTCGCACGCGGGAGTGGGACGGCGCCTTCGCTGCGGGGCGGCCCTTGCTGGGCGCCCCAGTGGCTTGAAGCACGCCAGTCTTGCACCTTGTGCCAATGAAGAAAGAAACTTTATGAGCAGAGCCAATGGTGCCCTCCAGGGCATCCGTGTCCTCGACCTCTCCCGCATTCTTGGTGGCCCGCTGTGCGGCCAGATCCTGGGCGACCACGGTGCCGACGTGCTCAAGGTGGAGCCGCCGCAGGGCGACGATACGCGCGCCTGGGGGCCTCCGTTCCAGGACGGTGTGTCCTCCTACTACCGGGGCCTGAACCGCAACAAGCGGCTGCAGTTCCTGGACCTGTCCCAGCCCGAAGGCCAGCAGGCCGTGCTGGCGCTGATGGAGCAGGCCGACGTGGTGGTGGAGAACTTCAAGATCGGCACCATGGAGAAATGGGGCATTGGCTGGGAGCAGGTGCGCGAGCGCTTTCCGCGCCTCATCTGGTGCCGCGTCAGCGGCTTCGGCGCCGATGGTCCGCTGGGTGCCTGGCCCGGCTATGACGCGGCCATCCAGGCCATGACGGGGCTGATGAGCGTCAACGGCGAGGCCGGCGGCGATCCGCTGCGCGTGGGCCTGCCCGTGGTGGACATGGTCACGGGCATGAACGGCGTCATCGGCGTGCTGCTGGCGCTGCAGGAGCGCCAGCGCAGCGGCCTGGGCCAGCTGGTCGATGTCTCGCTGTACGACAGCGGCATCTCGCTGCTGCACCCGCATGCGGGCAACTGGTTCATGAGCGGCAGGACGCCAGGGCGCTCGGGCAACGCCCATCCCAACATCTATCCCTACGACAGCTTTGCCACGGGCACCACGCCGGTCTTCCTGGCAGTGGGCAACGACCGCCAGTTCCGCCTGCTGTGCGAGCATCTGGGATGCCCGCAACTGGTGGCCGACGAGCGCTTTGCCACGGCCGGCCAGCGCTCGCACCACCGTGATGCGCTCAAGCCGCTGCTGGAGCAGGCCCTGCAGTCCTGCGACGGCCCCGCGCTGGCCGATGCGCTGATGGCCATCGGCGTGCCCGCCGCACCCGTACTGGGCGTGGACGCGGCGCTCAACCACCCGCATACCCTGCACCGCGAGATGGTGGTGGAGATGGAGGGCGGCTACCGGGGCCTGGGCGCGCCCGTCAAGCTCAGCCGCACGCCGGCCAGCTACCGGCATGCGCCGCTGGCCGAGGGCGACAGTTTCGAGTGATTTGCGTGGTGCGCTCAGGGGACGATGGGGCGCAGTTGCGCGTCCGCCATGCCCACCAGCAGCGCGCGCCCGTCGGGCTCCACGCGGAACTCGCCGTAGCGGGCCTGCTCCCAGCGCTGGCCATCGCCTTCGCGGAAGTACCAGGCATCGGTCACCAGCGTCCACCGGCCGCCGCGCGGGGTGAGTTCAAAGCGCTGCTCGCCGGGCGCCAGCGGCTCGCTGGCCGTGCCGGTGCGCAGCCACTGCACCACGCCCTGCTCATCGAGCTTGCCGATGGCGTAGAGGCGTCCGCTGCGCAGGTTCTCTTTCTCCACGTCCCTGTCCTCGGAAGGCAGGCGGAAGTTCAGGCGCATGTAGTCGCCCTGCATCAGGGAGCGCGGGTCCACCGGCGCCAGTTCCACGAACACCTTGCGGCCCTGGGCGATGGTGCGCTCCTTCTGCGCAATGCCGATATTGGCCACCGCCAGCGTGCAGGCCGCCGTCAGCACCACCAGCCACGGCGCCCAGCGCTGCAGGGGCACGGCGCCCGATGCGGCGGCGGTCTCCGCGCTGCCTGGCAGGGCTGCGGCGCGCGGCCCTGCCCAGGCCAGCAGGCCCAGCAAGGCGCCGCAGCCGGCCAGCACCATGGCCTTCGTCGCCAATGGCCAGGCCAGCTGGTAGTAGAAGCTGCCCACGATCCAGGCCGCAGCCAGGGCGGCCGCTGCGGCCTGCCGCCAGCGGCCGCTGGTGCCGGTCACCGCCAGCGCCAGCAGGCAGGCGCCCAGCCAGGGCAGGAAGGCACTCAGCACGGCCAGCACCACGGCAGCCACGGCGGCGCGCGGCTGCCGCAGCGTGGGCCATGCGCGCTGGGCGAACCAGGTGGCTGCCAGGGCCAGCACGGCCGAGCCGGCCTGCGTCAGAACGCCCATGGAGGTGTTCGGGGCGGCTTCCTGCGCCACCTCGCCCGCCAGGCCGCCGCCCAGCACGCCAGCCACCATGAAGCTCCTGCCGGACAGAAAGGCCAGGCCAGCCAGCACCGCCAGCAGCCAGCCCGTGGCAAAGGGCTCCAGCGCCGCCGCCATGCGGGTCTGTGCCGCAGACTGCCCCAGCGCGCGCCACTGGCCTGCCAGCAGCAGCATCCAGAGCAGCAGCGCCGCATGCACGATGACCCAGGTCGGCAGGCCTGCGTACAGGGTGGATGGATCGTTGTCCGGCCAGAGCATGGTGCAAAACAGCAGCGCGCAGGCGGCGCCCAGCAGCACGCGCAGCCAGGGCCTTGGAATGGCGGCCGTGCAGGCCAGCGCAATGGCCAGGCCTATCGCGCCCGCAGCCTGCCCCGACAGGTCGCGCGCCAGGCCAAAGCCCAGCAGGCTGGCGCCGGTCAGCATGGCAGGCAGGGCCAGCTGCTCCAGGAAGACGGGCAGCTCCTCGGCGCGCAGCACGGCCACCGCTGCGGCCAGCATCATGGCGCCGATCACATAGGTGCCGGCGCCGCGCTCTATCCAGTCGGACAGGGCAAACGCAAACAGAATCAGCAAGGGAAGAAGGGCCAGCCAGGCGCCCAGCGCCGTGAGCAGCACCACCGCCCAATGGCGGTCGTTGGCGGCAGGGCGGCGGTCCTGCAAGGCGGCAGGCGGCAGGATGCCCTGGTCCACGGCCTGGCGCAGCAGGGTGTCGTGCTCGTGGCTCATTGAAGGCCTCCTTCCGCGTTGCGTGACATTCGAAGCACCAGGCTGACCGTGGCCGCCAGCAGGCACGCAGCGCCCAGGCCGACGAGTAGCAGCATGCCCGTGAAGTCCGCCCCCAGTTTCTCCAGCAGCAGGTAGACCAGGCCGCACACCAGCAGCACGTTCAGGCCCAGCGCCGCACCGCTGAGCAGGAAGATGTCGAAATGCCTGCGCAGGCCCGCCAGCGCCGCCGCGCCTGCCAGCAGCACCAGCCCCAGCGGGTACTGCGGCGCCACCGTGCTGTGGAACAGCCCGCTGATGGCGGTGGAGGTGATCATCGCCAGCGCCAGCGCGCCCGCGCCGCGCAAGGCCCACAGCCCCGCGCCCGTGAAGCGCCGCAGGGCCGGTGCCATGACTGCGGTGACGGCAAGGGCGGCGCCCAGGGCCACGGCATGCACGCCCAGGTCGCGCGACTCCACCTCCCAGAACTGCGGCGTATGGGCCTGCGCCCACAGCGCGATGCCCGTCATGGCAACCACCACCCAGGGCACCCAGACGCCATCGCTGCGCGCCGCCAGGGCCAGCGGCAGGGTCAGCGCTGCCCACAGCGCAAACAGCTGCCAGGGGTCCGCTCCCGTCTGGTAGGTCTGCCCGAAAAAGGCGAACAGCGCACCCGTGCCCAGCAGCGCCAGCACGGACAGCGGCACGCGCGCCGCCGCGCGCCATGCCGCGCCAAGACACATCACGAGCACGAAGCCCTGCAGCAGGGCAAAGCGCTGCATGCGGCCCATGCTCTCCCAATTGGCGGCAATCCACAGCACGATGCCCAGCCCGCCCAGCGCCGCGCCCAGCAAGGCCACCACGGGCCACAGGCGGGTTCTGAGGGCGGCCGGTTCATGCCCGAATCCCGCCAGTGCAAACAGCTGCACGGCGGCCTTGCGGTCCAGGCCATGCTGGCGGACAAGCTCATGCAATAAGGGGCGCAGGTTCATGGTGTGGATGTTCCTTGGCTTGAAGATGCGGATGCCCGACTTTGCCAGAACCTGTCCGGGATGGATTGCAACGCGGCAGCCCGGTGCCGGTGCAACCTGCTATCTTCCTCCCACTCTCCGGAACACTGCCGCCATGCATCCTGCGCCTGCCCCTTTTTGCCGACCTCGCATGTACCCCGCCAAGCCGCTGGCATGCCCTCTGAACGCAACGGCGTTGCTGGCGCCATGAAGCGCGGCGCAGACCTCGAGGATTCCGACGACCCGGTCGAATGGACGCCGGTCACACGCCCTGCCGCCATCGCGCTGACGGCTTTCGGCGCCTGGATCATCTGGGGCCACTTCTTCAGCGAGGACCGCTGGCTGATGCTGCTGGACAACGCCAACCTCGCGCTGCACGAGGCCGGGCACCCGCTGGTGGCCCTGTTCTCGCAGCATCTCTCGGTCTACGGCGGCACGCTGTTCCAGTTGCTGTTCCCCGTCCTGTTCATGCGCCATTTCCGCAGGCAGGGCCAGCGCACGGGCTGGATCGCCTCGCTGATGTGGCTGGGCGAGAACCTGATGAACGTGGCCCGCTACATGAAGGACGCGCGCGCCCAGGTCCTGCCGCTGGTGGGCGGCGGCGACCATGACTGGACGGAGATCTTCAGCCGCTGGGGCGTGCTCCAGGCCGATGTGCGCATCGGCACGCTGACGTCGCTGCTGGGGCTGTGCCTGGTGGCGTGGGGGTTGCGGCTGGCGGTACCGCGTCTTCGTGCTCCCCAGGCCTGAAGCTCCATCTGATACGGTCGAATTCACCGCATCTGCTGCTACCCGCGGAGCAGGGCGCTGGGCATAGTCCAGGCAGTCCCCGGCAATTCATGACAAGCCCGCATCACGGGCGCACCGGCCGGGGCGAAGGCCCCGCATGTCAGAACGACCGAAACCGCTCCCCGATGAAACCGCCGCAGCCCCCCGGCCGCGGCCCGCGCCGCGCAAGGTGATTCCCATCGCCGACGCCAGCGCGGATTCCCCGCTGTTCGAGTCACGCCGCAAGATCCAGCCGCGCTCCATCTCGGGGCGCTTCGCCAACTGGCGCTGGGCCATGGTCTGGCTCACGCAGCTGTTCTTCTACGGCATACCCTGGCTGCAGATCCACGGCCGGCAGGCCCTGCTGTTCGACCTGGAGCAGCGGCGCTTCTACATCTTCGGCTGGCTGCTGTATCCGCAGGATTTCATCTACCTGGCCGTGCTGCTCATCGTCTCGGCGCTGGCGCTGTTCCTGTTCACCACGGTGGCGGGGAGGCTGTGGTGCGGATTTTCCTGCCCGCAGACGGTCTACACCGAGCTGTTCATGTGGGTGGAGCGCCGGCTGGAAGGCGACCGCAGCGCACGCCTGCGCCTGGATGCCAGCGGCTGGGGTCCGGAGAAGATCGCGCGGCGTGGCGGCAAGCATGCGCTGTGGCTGCTGATTGCGCTGTGGACGGGGCTGACCTTCGTGGGCTACTTCGTGCCCATCCGCAGCCTGCTGCCCGAGGTGCTGGCGCTGACCGGCGCGTGGCAGATCTTCTGGGTGCTGTTCTATGCGCTGGCCACCTACGGCAACGCGGGCTTCCTGCGCGAGCAGGTCTGCAAGCACATGTGCCCCTATGCGCGCTTCCAGAGCGCCATGTTCGACAAGGACACCCTGGTCGTCACCTACGACACCGCACGCGGCGAATCGCGCGGCCCGCGCCACAAGGGCGTGGACTACCGGGCCCAGGGCCTGGGCGACTGCATCGACTGCACGCTGTGCGTGCAGGTCTGCCCGGTGGGCATAGACATACGCGACGGCCTGCAGTACGAGTGCATCGGCTGCGGCCTGTGCATCGACGCCTGCAACAGCGTCATGGACCGCATGCACTACCCGCGCGGGCTGATCCGCCTGTCCACGCAGAACGGCGTGGCCCGGGGCTGGCGCCAGAGCGAGCTGGTGCGCCGCATCTTCCGCCCGCGCGTGCTCATCTACGGCACGGCGCTGGTGGCCATCTCCACGGCCATGGTGGCCAGCCTGGCGCTGCGCACGCCGCTGAAGGTGGACGTGGTGCGCGACCGGGGCACGCTGTCGCGCATCGTGGCCGGCGGCCAGATCGAGAACATCTACCGCGTGCAGATCGGCAATGCCACGGAGCAGGACCAGCGCTATGTGCTGTCGGCCTCGGGCATCGAAGGCCTGCGCGTGGCTTCGGAGACCGAGGTGGACGTGGGCGCGGCCCAGGACCGCTGGGTCGTGGTGCGGCTGCAGGCGCCCTATGGCGCGGCCGGCCCTGGCTCGCACGGCGTGGAGATCACGGCCACGGCGGTGGGTGATCCGGCGCTTACCAAGCAGGCGCACAGCACGTTCCTGGTGCCGCGCTGAGGGGCCGGTTGGGTGGATTGATTCAGGAGTACAGCGCAGTTGTTGTGCACGATGCCTGGTCCGCTGCAGCGCGGGCTGGCATCGGTTTTGAGGCCCCGGAAGTTTGTTCCGGGGCCTTTTTTTATCGTGTCTTCCCGACAAGGCGGACAAGCGGGCTGGCAGTCAGGCCAAGGAGAAACGACAGGGGCTTGAATGAGGCAGGCACGAGGCAGCACTTCAAATTCGCAGGCTCTACCCTGTGGTGATATGTATGAAGGTGAAATACATGCCCGTAACGGGTATAGTTGGGAGGCTGGCATGGCGCGCGTTCTCAAACGCAAGGACTTTTCCCGATGGCAGGCGAGCGAGAAACTGCCCGATACCGCGCTGTGCAAGGCGGTCAGGGAGATGGAAAGAGGGCTGATCGACGCGGACCTGGGGGGCTTTCTCTACAAGAAGCGGGTGGCGCGTCCAGGCGCGGGCAAGAGTGGGGGTTATCGAACGCTGTTGTCGGCACGAATCGGCAACCGATACATCTTCCTGCATGGTTTCACCAAGAACGACAAGACGAACATCACACAGGAAGAACAGAGGGCTTTGAGGTTTGCAGGCAAGCTGTTTCTGGACCTGTCCACCCAGGCCTTGTCGGCGGCCTTGCAGTCAGGCGTTTTGTTGGAGGTGCATTGTGAGCAAGATCATTGAATCCCTGCGCGGCGATCTGGCTGCGCTGTACGAAGCGGGCGCCATCGACAAGGTGACGATGCGCGAGTTCGACGCGATCTGTCCTCCCCCGGTGCGGGAGTTCGAGGCGGCCGACATCAAACAGCTGCGCGAGACTTTGAAGTTCAGCCAACCGGTGTTTGCGCTGCATTTGCACACCACGGCTTCCACGGTGCGCAAATGGGAGCAGGGCGAAACCCGTCCCGCCGGACCGGCGCTCAAGCTGCTCAACGTCATCGCCGACAAAGGCCTTCAGGCCATCCTCTAAGCCGGGGCGACACAAGGGTGGTATGCGGGCGACTCCCGGGCGACACGATCTGGTGTAAATGCTCATAGGGAAATCCGCAGACCCCGCTATGGTGGGCGGCTGTTTTCCGGCCCGCGTATGAACAAGAAACCTGCCTCCCCCGACAACGTCTTTTCCGAGTCCAGCGCCTCCGCATCGCTGGCCGCCTCCACCACCACAACCAGCACCACTGGCAGCAGCCCGGCAGCGGCCACGCCCACGCCCTTTCGCTCCGCCCTGATCCGCTCCGGCACCATCCGTGCCACCACGCGCAGCTTCCTGCATGCCCTGGGCCAGGACGACGAAGACATGGAGCGACCGCACATCGGCGTGTTCCACACGGGCGGGGAGATGAGCCCCTGCAACCTCAACCTGCGCGACCAGGCCCAGCATGCCAAGACCGGCATCTATGCCGGGGGCGGTACGCCGCATGAATGCCCGGTGGTGTCGGTCAGCGACGGGCTGACCATGGCGCATTCGGGCATGCGGTTTTCGCTGGTCTCGCGCGAGCTGATCGCCGACAGCGTGGAGGCTTCGGTGCGCGGCCACCAGTGGGATGGCATCTTCGCCATCGGCGCCTGCGACAAGAACCTGCCGGGGCTGATGATGGGCATGGTGCGCTGCAATGTGCCCAGCGTCTTCGTGCATGGCGGCTCGGCCCTGCCGGGGCAGGCGCCCGGCGTGCACGGGCGCGACCTGAACGTGGTCGATACCTACGAGACCATCGGCCAGGTGCTGGCCGGCACCGCCACGGCGCAGGACCTGGAGGCCATGAGCCGCGCCTGCCTGCCCACGGCCGGCGCCTGCGCTGGCCAGTTCACGGCCAACACCATGGGCATGGTGAGCGAGGCGCTGGGCCTGGCGCCCATCGGCTCCAGCATGGTGCCCGCCGTGTTCAGCGAGCGCGCACCGCTGATGCGCCGCGCCGCGCGCCAGCTCATGCAGGCCGTGTGGGCCAGCGCCGAAGGCGGCGGCCCGCTGCCGCGCGACATCATCACGCGCCGGGCGCTGGAGAATGCCTGCGCCGTGGTCAGCGCCACGGGCGGATCGACCAATGCCGCCCTGCACCTGCCGGCCATCGCGCACGAGGCCGGCATCCGCTTCCACCTGGACGACGTGGCCGAGATCTTCGCGCGCACGCCGCTGATCGCCGACCTGCGCCCCGGCGGGCGCTTCCTGGCGCGCGACGTGTACTACATCGGCGGTGCCGGCGTGATCCTGCGCACGCTGATGGAGCAGGGCTTTGTCCACGGCGATGCGCTCACCTTCACGGGCCGCACCCTGGCCGAAGAACTGGCCGATGCCGCGCCGCCCGATGGCGAGGTGGTGCGCACGCCCGGCAACCCCATCACGCGCGACGGTGGCCTGACCGTGCTCAAGGGCAACCTCTGCCCCGATGGCGCGTTGCTGAAGACGGCCGGCCTCAAGACCCTGGTGCACCGGGGCCCCGCGCGCGTCTTCGAGTCCGAGGAACAGGCCCAGGCCGCCGTGCAGGCCATGCAGTACGCGGCCGGCGATGTCATCGTCATCCGCAACGAAGGCCCGCGCGGCAGCCCCGGCATGCGCGAGATGCTGGGCATCACGGCGCTGCTCTATGGCCAGGGCATGGGCGACAAGGTGGCCCTGCTGACCGATGGGCGCTTCTCTGGTGCCACGCGCGGCCTGTGCATCGGCTACGCAGGCCCCGAGGCCGCCGACAACGGCCCCATTGCCGCACTGCGCGACGGCGACCTCATCGCCATCGACGCCCGCGCCGATGCGCGCAGCATCACGGTGGAAATCGGCGAGGCCGAACTGGCCACACGTCTGGAACAATCAGCCGCCGCGCGCCGCCAGATGCCGCCGCTGGGCGGCGTGCTGGAAAAATACGCGCTCACCGTGCGCCCGGCCCACCAGGGAGCGGTCACTCATTCGGGCCAGGTGGTCTGGCTGCGCGACGACAGTTGAAGCCGCCGGGCTGGCACGCATTTCCCCCGCTGTTCCCCCACTGTTTTTTTCAGAGTTTCAATTTCAACCGGAGACATACGCATGAACATCGACCGCCGCCAATGGCTGGGCACCGCTGGAGCGGGTGCGCTGCTGGCCAGCCTGGGCCAGCAGGCCTGGGCGCAGGCCCAGGGCCCCATCGAGACCCTGAACATCATCACCGGCTTCGCGGCCGGAGGCACCTCGGACGCCATCTGCCGCCGCGTGGGCACCAAGCTGTCGGGCTATGCCAAGACCGCCGTGGTGGAAAACCGCACGGGCGCGGGCGGGCAGATCGCCATCAGCTACGTCAAGGGCCGGCCCGCAGACGGCGCCACCTTGCTGCAGACGCCCACGTCCATGCTGTCCATCTACCCGCACATCTACAAGAAGCTGCCCTATGACCCGGTGGCCGACCTGGCGCCAGTCACCGTGGGCTGCATCTTCGACTTCGGCTTCGCCGTCGGCCCCGCCGTGCCCGCCAGCGTGACCACCGTGCCCGAATTCTTCGCCTGGGCCAAGGCCAACCCCGCAGGCGCCAACTTCGGCTCGCCTGCGCCCGGCTCCACGCCGCACTTCATCGGCGCCCTGCTGGGCCAGCATG
Organism: Delftia tsuruhatensis NBRC 16741; assembly: GCF_001571325.1. Taxonomy (GTDB): domain Bacteria; phylum Pseudomonadota; class Gammaproteobacteria; order Burkholderiales; family Burkholderiaceae_C; genus Comamonas; species Comamonas tsuruhatensis. The sequence goes on along the minus strand of NZ_BCTO01000092.1, from coordinate 543 downwards.
CAGGCGTGGACTTCAAGCACGCCGGCTACCGCGGCACCCAGCCGGCGCTGCTGGACATGCTGGGCGGCAACGTCTCCGCCGTCTGCGGCCCCGTGGGCGACATGCTGCAGCACCTGGCCGGCGGCAAGATGCGCATCCTGGGCGTCAGCGGCGCCAAGCGCAGCCGCTTCGCCCCCCAGGTCCCCACGCTGGTGGAGCAGGGCTACAAGGACATGGCGCACAGCGAATGGTTCGCCTTCTTCGTGCCCGCCAAGACCCCCGCCGAGACCGTGCAGCGCCTGAACGGCCACATGCGCAAGGCCCTGGCCACGCCCGACGTGGTGGACAGCCTGGCCACCTTCGGCCTGGACGCCCAATCCTCCACCCCCGCCGAACTGGCCGCGCTGCTGCAGTCCGAACTCGCCAAATGGGGCCCCATCGTCAAGCGCGTGGGATTCACAGCAGAGGGCTGATCAAAACCAGCGGGCCGAGCGAAGCGAAGGCCCGAGCCAACTCCCCGTATGTCAGCGCCTGCGGCGTGGCGGTTGCGGGGTTGCAAGCCTG
>NZ_BCTO01000091.1 GCF_001571325.1 Delftia tsuruhatensis NBRC 16741 | reverse complement strand
GGCCTCGAAAAACAACCCCCCGGCAGGGACCAAAAAGTTCAGGCCCCTGCAATAGCAGCCTCAGAACGGCAACGTCCCCTGCACATACAACGTCCGAGGCATCCCCACATACTTGCCCCCGTTGTTGTCCGTAGACCGCGTGTAGTACCTGCGATCAAACAGATTCTTGACCCCCACAGCCACCCGCAGATTGCCCAGCGACTTGCCAAAGTCATAGCCCGCACGCAGGCCCACGGTTGCAAACCCGGGAATATCGCCCAGCCGCCCCGCAGCATCTTCCTGCGTCACATACTGCGTGCCCGACCCCGGAGAGCGCTGCTTCGATTGCGCGGCCAGGTCCGCATTCAGCGTCCACTGCCCCAGCGCATAGCGCGCCCACAGCTGGCCCGTGTGGCGCGAGTACAGCGGCAGGTCGCGCCCCGCGAAATCGCCGGCGCGCGAGACGGCCTCGGTATAGGTATAGGACACACCCGCCGTCAGCCCCTTGAGCGCGGCATTCCACTGGCCCAGGTCGTAGCGCAGCGAGGACTCGATGCCGCGGTGGCGCGTGGCGCCCAGGTCGGTCCAGATGCCGTCCACGCCCACGCGGGTCAGCAGCAGTTCCTTGTCGAAGTCGATGTTGAACAGCGTCAGCTCGGCGTTCAGCGCCGGGCTGTTGTAGTGCGTGCCCACCTCATAGGTCTTGGCCGATTCGGGATGCAGGCCGCGCTCGGTCTGGGCCAGCTGCGCATACTGCTGCGGTCCGAAGGACTTGCCCGCGTTGGCGAACAGCGACCACTGCGCATTCATGCGGTAGAGCACGGACAGCGTGGGCAGGAGCTCGCGTGCCTCGGCCTTGGGGAACAGCTGGCTGGTGACGGTGCTGCCGTCGGCGCCCAGGTTGCTGACGTTGTTGAAGGAGTTGATGCGTTCGTAGCGCACGCCGGGGGTGATGGTCCAGTTGCCGATGTCGATGCGGTCATCGATGTAGAAGGCATGGGCCGTGGTGCCGCCCTGGCTGGTCTGGTAGGGCGTGATCGGCAGGGCCATGGCGTTGGCCATGGTGGCGGGGTTGTAGTAGGCGGTGCGCAGCGCGACCTCGGAACTGCTTTCCTTGAGGTAGCGGTAGCCCACGCTGACTTCCTGCACCACGGAGCCGGTCTCGAACAGGCGCGAGTAGCGCGGCTCGATGCCGAAGTAGTGGTAGCTGCGCGGCGCGGCGGTCAGGCGGCGCTGGTTGGCGTTGTCCTGCTCGATGTGGCTGCCGCGGAACGAGTCCACGTAGTAGCCCAGCAGCTCGAAGTTGTTGCGCCCGTCCTTGTGGTTGTACTTGAACGAGGCATCGGTGCGGCGGCCGTCGAAGCTGTCGTAGGAGCGCGTGGACTGGAACGGGTCGGCCGCGTACTGCGCCGTGGTCAGGCCGCCGGGCATGCGGCCCGAGCCCTCGAAGTGGTGCAGCGAGACGGCGATGTCGTCCTGGGCCGAGATGCGGTAGGCGCCCTTGACCAGGATGTCGTCGATGTCGGTCTTGTCATTGCCTGCGCGCCAGCCGTCGCCATGCGTGCCCGAGTACAGCAGGGCCAGGCCCAGGCCGGATTCGCTGGTGCCGCCCACGAAGAGGCTGGGCGTGGTCTTGGCATTGCCGCCGTGGCTGTAGAACTCGGCGCCCACCGAGGCCTCGGCCGCGAAGGTCTTGGGAATGGCGCGCGTGACGAAGTTGATGATGCCGCCCACGTTCTGGGGGCCGTAGCGCACCGAGCCCGCGCCGCGGATCACGTCCACCGACTCCAGGTTGCCCAGCGAGACGGGCGCCAGCGACAGCTGGGGCTGGCCGTAGGGCGCGTAGGAGACGGGCACGCCGTCCATCAGCACATACGAGCGCGGCGACAGGCGTGCCGTCAGGCCGCGCACGCCGATGTTCAGGGACACATCGCTGCCGCCCGTGCCGTTGCTGTCCTGCACCTGCACGCCGGGCACCAGGCGCAGCACGTCGCGCAGGCTGGAGGCGCCGGTTTCCTCGATGCGCGGCCGCTCGACGATGGTGCGCGCGCCGGCATGGTCCAGCACTTTTTCCTCGCTGGGGTTGTCCAGCCAGTTGCCCGTGACGGTGATGGTGGACAGGCCGGCCTCGGGTGCGGTGGTGGTGGGCGATGGTGCCTGTGCCGACGCCTGCAGCGACAGCAGGGCGGCGGCGACAGCGGCCGCGCAGCTTGTGAGCGTGGCGCAGTGATTGCTGGAAACCATGGAAAACTTCCTTTGTGCCTCTGGGAATGGTGCAGCGCTGAAGGGTCGGCTGGCAGGCTGCAGGACGCGTGGCGGCGGGCGAGGCGGAAGCAGGAGACAAGGACCGGTCAGCATGCATGGCGGCAATGCCGGTTCGGTGCGCGAGTCTAAATGAGAATCATCCAGCCGGCACCAGGCTGGCAGCAGCTGCGCGGGGTCGCGTTGCCCGGGCGCTACAGCGCAGCAGGTGCCTCCAGCGCAGCGGGCGCTTACCCTGCTGCTTTTGCTGCGGGAAGGGACTGCATTGCGCGGGCCAGCTCGCCCAGCGTGGCCAGGGCCTGCCCGGTCTCGTCGCTCCAGTCATGGCCGTAGTTCAGCCGCAGGCAATGGCCGAAGGCCTGCGAGGCCGAGAAGATCGGCCCCGGCGCCACGCTGATGCCGCGCGCCAGCGCTGCGCGGTGCAGGGCCAGCGCATCGCAGTACGGCGGCAGCTCTATCCACATGAAGTAGCCGCCCTCGGGCCGCGTGGCCCGCGTGCCTTGCGGAAAGTGGCGGGCAATGGCCGATGCCATGTGGTCCCGCTGCAGGGCCAGGCTCTGGCGCAGGCGGCGCAGGTGGCGGTCCACGCCACCGCTTTCCAGGTAGTCGGCCAGCGCCTGCTGGCTGGGGGCATTGGTGGCCAGCGTGGTGGTGAGCTTTTGCCGCGCCACGGCGCGCGTGAAGCGGCCCGGAGCGGTCCAGCCCACGCGCCAGCCGGGCGCCAGGCACTTGGAGAACGAGGCGCAGTGCAGCACCCAGCCCTCGGTGTCGAAGGCCTTGGCCGGTGGCGGGCGGTGTTCGCCAAAGTACAGCTCGCCGTAGACATCGTCCTCGATCAGCGGCAGCTGGTGGCGCGTGGCCAGTTCCACCAGGGCCTTCTTGCGCGCCTCGGGCATCAGGCTGCCCAGCGGATTCTGGAAGCTGGTCATCAACCAGATGGCCTGGGGCCGGTGACGCTGCACGGCGGTCTCCAGCGCGGCCAGGTCCATGCCTTCGCCGGGATGCGTGGGCACCTCGATGGCGGACAGCCCCATGCGCTCCAGAGCCTGCAGCGCGCCGTAGAAGCAGGGCGATTCGATGACCACGGCGCCACCGGGCCGCGTGACGGCGGCCAGACACAGGTTCAGTGCCTCCAGCGCGCCATTGGTGATGACCAGGTCGGACGGTGACAGTGCCAGACCGTCGGCCAGGTAGCGCCGCGCGATCTGGCGTCGCAATGCCATGCTGCCGGGCGTGAGGTCATCGAGGGCGCTGCGCGGATCGGCCTGGCGCGCGGCGCGGGCCAGGGCCTGGCCCAGGCGCTGCAGCGGGAACAGGCGCGGCGAGGGAAAGGCCGAGCCCAGCGGTACGACATCGCGGTCCATGGACGATTCCAGAACCTCGAACACCCGCTCGCTCACATCGACCACGGCAAAGCGCTCGCCCGGGGGGGCCGACAGCTGCGTGGGCTCGGGCGGGGCGCTGTGCGGCCGCGCCGCGACGAAGTAGCCCGAACGCTCGCGCGCGCGCACCAGGCCGCGTGCCTCCAGCAGGTAGTAGGCCTGGAACACCGTGGAGGCGCTGACGCCGCGCCGCTCGCTGGTGTGACGCACGGAGGGCAGCTTGTCGCCCGCGCGCAGCACGCCTGCGGCGATGGAGGCCTCGATATCGTCGGCCAGTTCCTGGTAGCGCGTCATGCCTGGGGAGGTCGCGGCCCGGGGATCAGCCCTGTTCGGCCAGCAGTTCCTGCAAGGCCTTGATCTGCTGGCGCAGGCGCTCGTTCTCGGCTTCAAGTTCGTTCACGCGCTGCTGCAGTTCCTCGGGCGAGGCGGTCACGGCCGCACCTTCGCCATCGGCAGCGTCGGCTTCGGGCTTGGCGGCCTTGGGCTTTTTCTTCGCATCGCGCACGCGCTTGGCGGCCTGCTTGAGTTCGTCGGCGCCGGCGGCGGCCACGGCCTGCTGCTCATCCACGGGCAGGCTGGCGACCACGGCGGCGGTGCTCAGCGAGATGTCGCCCGAGCGCACGGCGGCCACCACTTCGGGCGCGGCCTTTTGCTGGATGGTCTCGATCAGCTTGACCTGGCTGCTGGACAGGCGGGCCACGCGGGCCAGGGCCTCGCGCGTGTCCAGGGCCTCATCGGGCACCTTGGCCACGCTGGCCAGGGCGGCGGCGACCACGGGGTCGGTCTCGCCTTCCCAGGGCGCTTCGCCTTCGGGCTGGGCCGGCGCCTCGGCCTTGGCCGCCATCACGGCGGCGGCAGCGGCCGAGCGGCGGGCCGCAATGATCTCGCGCTTGCGCAGCGCCAGCACGCCGCGCTGGAAGTCGGACACGCTGCGGCGGCCCAGGTGCTGGTCGATCATCCACAGGTGCACGTCGTCCATGTTCTTGAACTGCGTGGCCTGGATGGTGTTGAAGGGCAGGCCGTGCTTTTGGCAGATGGCGTAGCGGTTGTGGCCGTCGATGAGCAGGTCGTTCCAGAGCACGAGCGCATCGCGGCAGCCCTCGGCCAGGATGCTGCGCTCCAGCGCGTCGAGTTCATCGGGGGTCAGCGGGTCGATGTAGGCCTTGAGTTCTTCGTTGACGACGATGTCCATGGCAGTGCAGAAATGAGGAATGAAAGAAAAAGGCGACCGCTCCAGGCCATTGCGGCAATGGACCTGGACGGCCGCCAAGAAGAAAAACTGGAAGCAGGGGCGAAGCCCGCCCTCAGAGCAGGCGCGAGATCAGCGCGCCTTCAGCCGGGCCTTCCAGGGGGATGCGCACGCGCACCGGGTTGCCCTGGGCCACCTGCACGGGCTCGCCGTCGAGGTTGAACATCTTCTCCAGCAGCACCTGGCGGTTGCCCTGGGGGTGGATGATCTCCAGCGTGTCGCCCACCGAGAAGCGGTTCTTGGTCTCCACCTCCGCCATGCCGTCGGCATAGCTGCGCACTTCGCCCACGAAGTGGCTGCGCTGCAGCACCGAGTGGCCGGTCTCGTAGTTCTGGTAGTCCTGCGAGGGACGGCGCTCCAGCAGGCCGCCCGTGTAGCCACGGTTGGCCAGGCCTTCGAGCTCGGTGATCAGGTGGGGGTTGAAGGGGCGGCCGGCCACGGCATCGTCGATGGCGCGGCGGTAGACCTGGGCCGTGCGGGCCACGTAGTACAGGCTCTTGGTGCGGCCCTCGATCTTGAGCGAGTCCACGCCGATCTTCACCAGGCGCTCCACATGCTCCACGGCGCGCAGGTCCTTGGAGTTCATGATGTAGGTGCCGTGCTCGTCTTCCATGATGGGCATCAGCTCGCCGGGGCGGCCCTTTTCCTCCAGCAGGTAGACCTGCTCGGCCTTGGGGTGGCGCGCGCCGTCGCCGCAGGTGCTGGTGAACTGGCTGTCGGCTTCCTCGCGGGCCTTCTCGAAGCTGAAGTCCTGCTCCATGGTCTGGGCCAGGGCCTCGCCGGTATTGGGGTCCACGGCCGCGTCATGCGTCTTGTAGTCCCAGCGGCAGGCATTGGTGCAGGTGCCCTGGTTGGGATCGCGCCGGTTGAAGTAGCCCGACAGCAGGCAGCGGCCCGAGTAGGCGATGCACAGCGCGCCGTGCACGAAGACCTCGATCTCCATGTCCGGGCATTCCTGGCGGATCTTCTCGATCTCGTCCAGCGACAGCTCGCGCGACAGGATGATGCGCGAGACGCCGGCCTTCTGCCAGAACTTCACCGTGGCCCAGTTGGTGGTGTTGGCCTGCACCGAGAGATGGACCTCGGTCTCGGGCCACTTTTCCTTGACCATCATGATCAGGCCGGGGTCGGCCATGATCAGCGCGTCGGGCTTGCACTCGATCACGGGCTCGATGTCGCGGATATAGGTGCGCACCTTGTCGTTGTGGGCGATCAGGTTGCTGGTGACGAAGAATTTCTTGCCCCGCGCATGCGCCTCGGAGATGCCCTGGGCGATCTGTTCGAGGCGGAATTCGTTGTTGCGTGCGCGCAGGCTGTAGCGGGGTTGCCCGGCGTAGATGGCGTCGGCGCCAAAGTCGTAGGCCGCGCGCATCTTGTCGAGCGAGCCGGCCGGCAGCAGCAGTTCGGGGGCTTTGAGGGTCATGATCCCCGTATTGTCCTGCATAGCGCTTTCCAACATGGTTCGCTAAGGCTCAGGCGAGCCAAGCCCTTGCAGATGCTCCAGCAACTGCCTGGCATGGGCGGGCAACTGGTCTTCCCGGACGGTGCACAGCAGCAGCTGGCGCCGGGCCCAGGCATCGCTCAAGGGCACGGCGCGGGCGCCGCTGGCCGGGGCCAGGCGCTGCGCGGCGGCGGCGGGCATGACGGCCACGCCCACGCCCTGGCCCACCAGCTGGCAGATGCTGTCCAGGTGCTGCAGCTGGGCGCGCCAGCGCAACTGCCCTTCCGACGGCCCCCCCAGCAAGGCGGCCTGCTGGCGCACCAGCATCTGCAGGGCGGCATCGTGCGGCAGGCCCACCCAGTCTTCGGCCAGCAGCTCCTGCAAGGCCAGGCGCGTGCGCCGGGCCAGGCGGTGGCCGCGCGGCAGCACGGCCACCAGCGGGTCGGGGCGCCAGGGCGTGGCCTGCAGGCCGGTGGTGTCCTGCGCATCGCTGGCCACGCCGATGTCGCACAGGCCCTGGCGCAGCCGGTCCAGCACTTCGGCGCTGCCGCATTCCTGCAGCTCCAGCGCCACGCGCGGGTGGCTGCGCAGAAAGCCCGCCACGGCCAGCGGCAGGTGCTCGCCCACGGCCGAGGTGTTGCCGCAGACGCGCACATGGCCGGCCAGCCCCGCGCCGTATTCGGCCATGTCGCCGCGCAGGCGTTGCATCTGTGCCAGCACGCTGCGCGCATGCTGGCCCAGCGTGTGGCCGGCCGCCGTGGGCCGTACGCCGCGCGCCTGGCGCGCGAGCAGGGCGCAGCCCAGTTGCGCCTCCATGCCGCGCACGCGCTCGCTGGCCGAGGCCAGGGTCATGTGCGAGCGCCCGGCCGCCGCGGTGAGCGTGCCGCAGTCGAGGATGTGGACGAACAGCTGCAGGTCGGTGAGGTCGAATCGCATGGCCTGTGGTGCTGAAGGATCAGGCCATGCCTGAGCCTTGGTTTGAAGATTCCCGATTGTGATCCCTTTGTTGGTGCACGAGCATGGCGCCATGAGGTTCAGGAAGGGCCTGAGCCAAGTCGGTGGAAAGTGCAGGGTGGCCGTGATGTGGGATGCGTGGTGGGTGCTGGCGGCGGCGGTGGCCGTGTTCGGGCTGGCCGGTGTCGTCAAGGGGGTGGTGGGCCTGGGCCTGCCCACGGTGTCCATGGCGCTGCTGGCGCTGTTCATGCCGGCCGGGCAGGCGGCGGCCTGGCTGCTGCTGCCGTCCCTGGTGACCAATGTGGTGCAGATGCGGCCCCTGCCATCGCTGTGGCCGCTGCTGCGGCGCCTGGGCTGGATGCAGCTGGGCATTGTCGCGGGCACGGTGGGCGGCATGCTGTGGTGGGGCCCGGTGGGCGAGGCCGCCGTGGCGCGCACGGCGCTGGGCGTGGCCCTGGTTGTGTATGCCCTGTGGGGCCTGTGGGGGCCGGGCCTGCAGTTGCCGCAGAGGCATCAGGCCTGGCTGGGCCTGTTGTGTGGTCTGCTGACGGGCGGGATCACGGCGCTGACCGGCGTGTTCGTGGTGCCGGCCGTGGCCTTTTTGCAATCGCTGGCGCTGGGCCGGCAGGCGCTGATGCAGGCCATGGGCCTGTGCTTCACGGTGTCCACGCTGGCGCTGGGCGCGGGCATGGCGCTGGCGCAGGGGCCGGGCCATGCCGCTTCGTCCTGGACGGGGTGGGGTGCCACAGCCCTGGTTTCCGCGCTGATGCTGCTGCCCGCCCTGGCCGGCATGGCCTGGGGCGAGCGGCTGCGCCAGTCGCTGTCGCCCCAGGTCTTCAAGCGCGTGCTGATGCTGGGCCTGCTGGCCCTGGGCATCTACATGTGCGCCAGGGGCTAGCCCCGGGCGTTCAGGCGCGGAACACCTTCACGGGGCTGCCGCGCTCCACCTCCCAGTGCAGCTGGCTGCGCGTGCGCCGGGCCTGGCCCTCGCCCTGCGCGTTGAGGCGCGCCAGCTTCAGGGCCAGCAGCTCGCGCGCCAGCCGCTTGTTGGCGTGCTGGCTGCGCTCGCTCATGACCTTCACCGAGATCCCGCTGGGCACATGCAGGGCATGGACGGCGGAGTCCGTGGTGTTGACATGCTGGCCGCCCTTGCCCGAGGCCTTGCAGGCCTGGAAGACGATTTCGCCGTCTGCCGGCAATTGCCGGGGCGGCTCGCACTGTTGCACGGCCACGAACCAGTTCCTGCGCGGGTGGTGGGGGCGCAGGGGACTGTCGAAGACCCACTGGATGGTGCCCAGCCAGGCGCCCAGCGTGCCGTGAAGCAGGCCGGTGTCGCCCTCGCAGCGCAGCAGCACGGACCTGTAGCCGGCCGGCGTGGGCGTTTCTTCCAGCACGTCCACGGTGATGCCGCTGGCGGCGCAGTCGCGCAGCAGCTCGCGCAGGGTCAGGCGCACGGCATGCTCGCACTCGGCGGGGCCGTGGGATGCGGTCAGCTGGATCAGCAGCATTGCATGGCTCCCTTCTTGTAGGTCAGCAGGGGGCGCAGCCGCGCCACCAACTGCACCAGGCCGGCTTCCTGCAGGCTGGCGACGACGGAGTCCACGTCCTTGTAGGCCTGGGGGGCCTCCTCGTAGACCAGTTCGCGGTCGGCGCAGACCACGGCGCTGCCGAATTTTGTGCGCAGCAGTTCGTCCAGCGTGAAGCGCGGGCGCAGGCGGCCCATGCAATCGGTACGTGCCCACTTGCGGCCCGCGCCGTGCGCCAGCGAGTGCAGTGCCTCGTCACGCCCGGCCACGGGCCGCACAAGGTAGCTGTAGTCGCCGCGCGAACCCGGGATCACCACCAGACCCTGGTCGGCCGGCGTGGCGCCCTTGCGGTGCAAAAAGCCGTCTTCGCCGCGCCAGTGGTGGGCGATCACGTGGTTGTGGGTGATGTCCAGCAGGGCCTGGCCGCGCGTGCGCAGGGCGCGCAGCAGGCGTGCCGCAATGCTGGCGCGGTTCAGTTGGGCGAAGGCGATGGCGGCCGCGTGCTGGCGCAGGTACTGCGTGGCGGCATCGCTGCTGGCGGCCAGGCCGTCGTGGCTGAAGGCCTCCACATGGGCGCGCAGGATGGCGCCGCCCAGCCCGCGCGAGCCGCTGTGCACCATGAGGTGCACGCGCTTCCTGTCGAGCGCGCCGTCCTCGTACAGCGTGTCCACCACCTGCAGTTCGGCAAAGTGGTTGCCGCCGCCAATGGTGCCCAGGCTGTCCTGCAGATACGCCAGGTCGGCCACGCCGCTGGCCTGGGCGATGTGCTCCAGCTGCTGCATGTCCACGGCGTCCAGCAGTTCCTGGGGCAGGGGGCCGTCGATGTTGCCCACCGCCTTTTCCAGCTTGGGAGCCGAGGTCTTGTGCGCTGCCAGCTCCGTGCTGTACAGCGACATGCCGCAGCCGATGTCGCCGCCGACCAGGGCCGGGTAGAAGCGGCCCACGGAAAAGAAGGCTGCCCCTACCGGGTAGCCCCGGCCCGGGTGCAGGTCCGGCAGGCCCACGGCTGCGCGCATGCCGGCCAGGTTGCGGGCCGTCGTTTGAAGTTGTTGGATGGCGGCGTCTTCAATCCAGACGCCGCGGTTGGCGAACACCTGAAGATGGATGTCCGGCCCCCCTGAGTCGCTGCGCGCCTTCCCCCCTATC
>NZ_BCTO01000090.1 GCF_001571325.1 Delftia tsuruhatensis NBRC 16741 | reverse complement strand
AAACCGGCAGCAGCCCAATACACGTAGCCGTACCAAAACATCAACCGTTCAGTGGAATCAGTTGGTTGAAGTCGGAGGCAAGCGAGACGCACGTATGCGCATCGCGGAACGCGGGCGTGACGTCGCGCAAGCCGGGGTGGCCGCCACCCGTGCAAAAATCCGTGCCGACGTGCGCGCAACTTTCTACAGTCTTTTAGCGGCCCAGGAGCGGGTGACTGTTGCAAAGCAAACAGTGGAAATAGTTAGGAATGCCCGCGAAGCGGCAGCAAAGCGGGTTGCAGCCGGCAAAGTGGCTCCGCTTGAAGAAAGCAGGGCAAAGGTTGCTGAGTCTGGTGCTGAACTCGAGCAGGGTAAAGCGGAGTCGGACCTGCGTGTTGCTCGGCAGCAGATGCAGGCTCTACTAGGAGGGCAAGACTTCTCCTTTGGACCAGCGCTTGGTACCTTCGAGATCGCTCCTGAAGCACCTGCTGCATCGGAACTGTTGGCCCAGTTGGAGGACTCCCCATCCATCAGGCAGGCACGCTCTATGCTGGAGCAAAGCCGCGCATCAGCAGATCTAGAGCGTGCAAAGCGCTTGCCTGATCCGACCTTGAGCTTGGGTGTGAGGCGCGCGCAGGAGGTGGGGCGTAACCAACTTGTTTTTGGAATTTCGATACCACTTCCGGTGCTGGACACCAACCGCGGTAACCAGATCCAAGCACTGCGCCTTGCCGATCAAGCTGAAGAGAAGCTTCAAGCGCTGCGCGTCCAGATGCAGACAGATGTGTTTCAAGCCCGTGAGCAACTGGAAACCAGCCGTCGCCTTGCACAACAGCTATCAACCCAAGTACTGCCGACAGCACAAACTGCTTATGAAGCAGCCGTGAAGGGCTTTTCACTTGGAAAGTTTAGCTACCTCGACGTGCTGGACGCACAGCGCACATGGTTCGACGCGCGTAGCCAGTATCTAAGCCAGCTGCTGTCCACCCATAGCTCCGTCGCGGACCTCGAACGTCTGCTCGGATCGCAAGCTGATCAGTAAACCATTGAGCCGCCAAATGAAAACGAACTCTTCTTCAAGTTCTAGCCGTACGCCAACCGTCATAGCGATTGTGAGCATCCTGTCTGTAGGGGTTCTCGCAGCGACGCTGATTTTACGTTCAGGCAACTCGAGCTCCCCTGACTCCAGCGGACAGACCACTCAGTCCCAGGAGCACGGTCATGGCGAGGCCGCAGGCCATGCTGATCAAGAACATCATGGGGAGAAGGCTGCCAAGTCCCACAGCGATGACAAAGGCCATGCTGATGGTGAGCATCATGAAGAGGGCGATGGCAACAAGGCCAAGCCAGAAGCTTCCGCCAAGCCCGGCGCCGAAGCTGGTCATGACGAAGATGAAGGATTGATCCCGATGGATGCCCAACGCATCCAGGTTGCCGGCCTCAAGGCCGCTCAAGCTGGACCATCGGTTATCCGTAGCGTGTTGCAACTGCCTGGAGAGATTCGCTTTAACGAAGACCGCACCGCTCACGTGGTACCCCGAGTTGCCGGCGTCGCGGAAAGCGTGCCAGCCAACTTAGGTCAAAACGTTAAAAAGGGCCAGCTGCTGGCTGTTCTGAGCAGCGTTGCAGTGTCGGAGCAGCGCAGCGAACTGTTGGGCGCGCAAAAGCGTTTGGCACTCGCCCGAACCACCTATCAGCGTGAAAAGCAGCTTTGGGAGGAAAAGGTTTCGGCGGAGCAGGACTATCTGCAGGCCCAACAGGTACTACGCGAAGCTGAGATCGCGGTCTCCAACGCTCAGCAAAAGTTGGCAGCTACTGGTGCAGGCGCTGGCGCGGGCGCAGGGCTCAATCGCTTCGAACTACGGGCACCATTTGACGGTGTGATCGTGGAGAAGCACCTGTCTATCGGTGAGGCCGTTCAGGACACCACGCAAGTCTTCACAATCTCCGACCTTCGTTCTGTGTGGGCCGAGATGAGAGTCTCCGCCCCCGATCTGCCCTCAGTGCGTGTTGGCGAAAAGGCAACGGTTCGCGCGACAGCATTTGAATCTGCAGCGACGGGCGAAGTCTCCTATGTCGGCGCGCTCATCGGACAGGACACGCGAACTGCCCCAGCCCGTATCACCTTGCCGAACCCAGACGGTGCCTGGCGCCCAGGTCTGTTTGTGAATGTGGAGGTCACAGCATCCTCGCAGGAAGCCGCGCTCACCGTTGTGTCCACCGCAATTCAGCGCATCGAAAACCAAAAGACAGTGGTGTTCGTTCCAGTGCAAGGCGGCTTCCGGGCACAGCCGGTTCGAATCGGACGTACGGACTCCAAAAATACGGAAATCTTGGAAGGCCTCAAGCCTGGCCAAGCGTACGTGGCCGAAGGGAGTTTCCTCCTGAAGGCGGAGCTCGGCAAAGCCACGGCTGAACATGCTCATTGAGGCGGGGACCGGAGAACTACATGTTTGAACGCATCATCCGCTTTGCCATTGAGCAGCGCTGGCTTGTGCTGCTCGCCGTTTTCGGCATGGCAGCACTGGGCATCTTTAGCTACCAGCGCCTGGCCATCGACGCTGTGCCCGACATCACCAATGTCCAGGTGCAGATCAACACCCAGGCTCCCGGCTACTCTCCGCTGGAGACTGAGCAGCGCGTCACCTACCCGATAGAAACGGTGATGGCTGGACTGCCGAACCTGGAGCAGACGCGCTCGCTGTCGCGCTACGGCCTGTCTCAGGTTACCGTAGTGTTCAAGGACGGCACGGACATCTACTTCGCGCGCCAGCTCGTGGGCGAACGCATGCAACAGGCCCGAGAGAGCCTGCCAGACGGCGTGTCTCCCACCTTAGGGCCGATATCGACTGGCCTAGGAGAGATCTATCTCTGGACCGTTGAGGCGGAGGAAAACGCCAAAAAGCCCGATGGGTCTCCCTACACCCCTATGGACTTGCGGGAGATCCAGGATTGGGTGATCAAACCTCAGCTGCGCAACGTGCCAGGCGTTACTGAGATCAACTCAATTGGTGGCTACGCGAAGGAGTACCTCGTCGCGCCCTCTCCTGAGAAGCTCTCTGCCTACGGCTTCACACTGGCCGACATCGTGGCGGCGCTGCAGCGCAACAATGCAAACGTCGGCGCTGGCTACATCGAGCGCCAAGGCGAGCAATATTTGATCCGTGCGCCTGGTCAAGTGAAGGGCATTGCAGACATCCGTGAGGTCATCGTTGGCTCTGCACAGGGACAGCCTATTCGCATCCGTGACTTGGCAGAAGTGGGCCTTGGCCGCGAGCTGCGCACTGGCGCAGCCACCGACAACGGTCGCGAGGTAGTGCTGGGAACGGTGTTCATGCTGATTGGAGAGAACAGTCGAAAGGTTTCCCAGGCCGTCGATATTCGTATGCGGGAAATTAACCGCAACTTGCCCGAAGGCGTCAAAGCCGTAACGGTCTACGACCGTACGAACCTGGTGGACAAAGCCATTGCCACCGTCAAAAAGAACTTGCTCGAAGGCGCCGCCCTGGTGGTGGTCATCCTCTTCCTGTTCCTGGGTAACCTGCGTGCGGCGCTGATCACGGCGTTGATCATCCCACTGTCCATGTTGTTCACCTTCACCGGAATGGTGTACTACAAGGTCAGTGCCAACCTCATGAGCTTGGGGGCTCTCGACTTCGGCATCATCATCGATGGCGCCGTGGTGATCGTGGAAAACTGTGTCCGCCGTTTGGCCCATGCGCAAGAAGCGCGAGGCCGCCCCTTGACTCGCAGTGAGCGGTTTCATGAAGTGTTTGCTGCCGCCAAGGAAGCTCGGCGTCCGTTGCTCTTCGGCCAGCTCATCATCATGGTGGTCTATCTGCCCATCTTTGCCCTCACAGGGGTGGAAGGCAAGATGTTCCATCCCATGGCGTTGACTGTGGTCATTGCCTTGGCCGGCGCCATGCTGCTGTCCATCACGTTCATTCCTGCGGCTGTGGCCCTGTTCATGGGCGACAAAGTGGCCGAAAAGGAAAACCGCATCATGGGCTGGGCTCGGCAGGCGTACTCGCCTGTGCTTGCCCGCGTTATGGCGGCTCCAGCAGTGGTGTTGACAGCCGCAGGGGTGGCGATCGCACTCAGTCTTCTGCTTGCGACGCGCCTTGGTAGCGAGTTCGCTCCTAATCTCAACGAAGGTGATTTCGCCATACAAGCACTGCGCATACCAGGCACCAGCCTTACGCAGTCCTTGGAGATGCAGATACAGATCGAAAACACTCTGAAAAAGGAGTTCCCCGAGATCGATCGAGTGTTCGCCCGTACAGGTACTGCCGAGATCGCCTCGGATCCGATGCCTCCCAATATCTCAGACGGTTACATCATGCTCAAGCCTAAGGACCAGTGGCCAGACCCATCTCGTTCACGCGATGACCTGCTCGCTGCCATCCAAAGAACTGCTGACGGCGTGCCAGGCAACAACTATGAGTTTTCGCAGCCAATTCAGCTTCGTTTCAACGAACTGATCTCTGGCGTGCGTAGCGACGTCGCCGTCAAGATCTTTGGCGACGACATGGCAGTCCTGGAGAAGAACGCCCAAACAGTGGCGGGGATGCTTCAGCAGATCCAAGGCGCCTCTGAAGTTAAGGTTGAACAGACGACAGGCCTGCCCATGCTCACCGTTCAAATTGATCGTGAGAAGGCTTCACGCTATGGGCTGAACATGGGTGACGTACAGGACACCATCAGCGTTGCGTTGGGCGGAGGAGAAGCGGGGATCGTGTTCGAAGGCGATAAGCGCTTCGACATTCAAGTGCGCCTGCCGGAGAACATCCGCAATGACGTGGAAGCGCTGAGCCGCCTTCCCATCGCCTTGCCAAAGGGAGCAGATGGCCGAGTTGGTTTCGTTCCTTTGTCTTCCGTTGCTACCTTTGAGACAGCGCCTGGTCCCAACCAAGTCAGCCGAGAGGATGGGAAACGACGCATCGTCGTCAGCGCAAACGTGCGCGGACGTGACATCGGGTCCTTTGTGGGCGAAGCAGAGCAGCGCCTGGAGAGCTTGCAACTGCCGGCTGGTTACTGGACCCGTTGGGGAGGTACGTTTGAGAACCTGGAGTCCGCTCGGCAGAGGCTTCTGATCGTCGTACCCGTTGCACTTTTGATGGTGTTCGTGCTGCTCTTCGCAATGTTTGGAAACGTTCGGGACGGCCTCATCGTCTTCACGGGTATTCCGTTTGCGCTCACGGGAGGCATCTTGGCGCTATGGCTACGTGACATCCCGCTGTCGATTACGGCAGCGGTGGGTTTTATCGCGCTATCCGGGGTGGCAGTGCTCAACGGCCTGGTGATGATCTCCTACTTCCGTACATTGCGTGAAGAGGGTCGAAACGTAGCTGACGCCGTGACTGAGGGAGCCCTGACCCGGCTGCGGCCGGTCTTGATGACCGCCCTGGTCGCCTCACTTGGGTTCGTCCCCATGGCCATCGCCACGGGTACTGGAGCTGAAGTGCAGCGTCCCCTGGCCACCGTGGTGATCGGAGGGATCCTGTCCTCAACGATCCTCACGCTCTTAGTGCTGCCTTTGCTATACCGACTCATACACAGGAACGACCCTTCAGAAAGTGAAGGTCAAGGGAATCCCGAGAGTGGGGCACCGTCCTCTGGCAAGGTAGCGATCGTGTAACTGGGACAGCGATCGCTTTTTACAGGTCATGGCTTAATGCCATGGCCTTTTTTTGCGTCTAGAAGATTACAGCTTTGTCACTGCAATGTGTGCGTCCTGTGGGGGGCGTTTCTCTACAGTGAAGCCATCGACTTGAGATAGATCCAAATCTCGAGAATAGAATCAAAACTCTGTTGAAAGGAAATACAATGAAGCACCGTCGTTTTTACTCTGCATCTTTTATTGCAGCATTGGTCGCTTCGGCGGCGTTCGTTCTCCCTGGTACCGCTTCGGCAGAAAGCTACCAACACCCTGCCAACAATGAAGCGGGGGTGAAGACCTATCCCGAACACTTCAGGGGCGAAAAAACCCGTGAGCAAGTTCAAGCTGAAGCTGCAGCGGCCGTCCGTGAGGGGGGCACCAATCGTTTTAATACGGGAGTTTACCCGGCTGCCTCGAAGCAACCTACTACAGGCAAGACACGCGAAGAAGTAATTAACGAGCTGCTGAGGGAAACTCCTGCTGAGCGCGACGCCCGTCAGCGTTCGATGGGCGGTTAAGCACGAAATTGCTTAACACGACAGCCGTATACCATCCCAAAAGACGTGGCTATCTGTCATCAGCAATGACAAAATAGTCGCGCATAGAAAAGCAGATTATGCCTTCCTCTTTAGAACAGCGTTCTCTTGAGGAAGGCTTTCTGCGTTTGGCTCAAGCAAAAGAGCTAGTCATGAAAAATAATAATCAAAGCTTTCTACAGAAAATATCAGCGTACCTGACAGTTAGCCCAGCTCTTTTAATTATCGCGACAGGACTATGGATCGCGACTATTGGAAACATTCCATTGTGGAAAGCTCTGAGCCAACTGCCTGAAGGTGTCGATGCCAAGTTTTTTACAGGGTTTCTAACTGCGGTCGCTGCATTAAATATATCACTCATCGCAATCTTCGCCTGGGGGCGGCTGCTAAAGCCAGTCTTGATTTTTGCGATACTTACATCGTCTATCACAAGTTACTTCATGCTGAACTACGGGATAGTCATTGATCCCGGTATGGTGAGAAACACAATACAAACAGATGTGGCTGAAGCGAGAGATCTTGTCAGCGCACAAATGTTGCTTACCGTATTCTTGCTTTCAGCACTTCCAGTCGCGTTCATATGCCTTGCGAATGTAAAGAAAACTACCGTAATTAAATCTTTAGCCACCTCCATTGCGTTATCAGCAACGGGCTTAGTATTGGCAATTTTGTGCATATTTCTAATTTATCAGCCATTCTCCTCGACGATGAGAAATCATACAAAGATGAGATATCTGATAAACCCATTAAATACCTTTTACTCAACAATAAAGGTCGCCACGAATCCATTGGAACGGACAAATGTTGAGCTTTCAAAAATTGGCCAAGACGCTAAAATAAAAATACCCCCTGGAGAAACTACAGCCGCGCCCATCCTACTACTTATAGTCGGTGAAACTGCACGATCAGAAAGCTTTGGATTAAACGGGTACGAAAGGAATACAACTCCGCAGTTGTCCCAACGTACAGATATCTTCTCATCGAAAAATGCTTGGTCTTGCGGGACGAGTACAGCTGAGTCGCTTCCCTGCATGTTCTCTCACATGAGTAGAGAAAAATATTTCTCCAGAAAGCAAAATTACGAAAACATGCTCGATGTCTTGAGTCGCGCCGGGCTATCCGTCTTCTGGCTCGACAACCAGTCCGGGTGCAAGGGCATTTGCGCAAGGGTCGCAAACGAACAATTCAAGCATCAACCAAACAACCCTCTATGTGACAAAGAAGGTGTTTGCCAAGATTCAGCCATGCTGGACACTCTGGAAGAGCGTATTAAATGGCATCCAACAAATACAGAAGATAAAGGCAAGGTGATCGTGCTTCACCAGATGGGTAGCCATGGACCCGCCTATTACAAGAGATCAAGCATGCAGAGAAAGCCTTTCCAGCCCGAATGCAAATCAGCATCTCTGCAGCAATGTACACAGCAAGAGGTTATAAACGCCTACGACAACAGTATTGTTGAAACGGATCACTTCATAAATAGCTCTATAGAGTGGTTGCAAAATAAATTTCCATCAACCCCCACCGCTTTGATATACGTCTCTGACCATGGAGAGTCACTAGGCGAAAGCAACATTTATCTTCATGGTCTCCCCTACTCAATTGCACCCAGCGTGCAGAAAAGTATTCCATGGATAGTATGGCTCTCCGACTCTATGGAGGCATATGTAAAAAAAGATCTATCTTGCATCAAAGAGCAAAACAACGATAAAACAATTAGCCACGACAACTACTTTCATACAGTGCTTGGGTTAATGAATGTTCAAACAGATATTTATGACAAATCGCTAGACATCTCTGCACAATGCGCGAAGAAAGATTCGGTCTCCAACATGACAAATATGTAACCCAATCGAATAGAGCGTTCCGCTATCATATTTATTGATTTTATATTCAAAATCATCTCGAACGAGTTTTTTTGTAGGAGGTGAAAAATGAGTGAAGTTCGTTTTGAAGATTTAGCGTTAAGAATAAGAGCGCAGAGACTTGCAATTATCGCAAGCAACATCGCCAACGCAGACACACCGGGATATCAAGCAAAGGACTTAGATTTCAAAGGAGCGCTGGAACGGAGCAACGCAAAAATGCTCTCCGTCAATAGCTCCAGTAAGGGGCATATTCCCAGCTCTGAAATGAAATCAATTTATGACACAGACGTTGCCTTTCGTCCAGCATCACAAAATTCGCTAGACAAGAACACTGTCGATCTAGATCAGGAAAGATCTAGTTTTATTGATAACGCGATTCGCACAGAGCTTGCAATGAAGCAAGCTGTGGAAGAGTACTCTGAAATTGGCGATATGCTTGCCAAAATGGTTAAATAATTAGATCTAATTTCAAGGAAATTACATCATGGGTCTTAGCAAATGGTTATTTGGAAAAATGCAGGATAATAGCAATGGTGGCCATCACAGTAAAAACGGAGGTCATCACAATAAATACAATCAGCGCGCACAAAAGGGCAGCTATGGAGAGGTGGGATATGCGTGCCCGACCTGTAGAACACCTAACTCAGCTACAAGCCGCTTCTGCGGACAGTGTGGACTTTCATTGGTTTGCCGAGGTTGCGATGCAAATATCACGCCCGGTGCAAAGTTTTGCCCGCAGTGCGGACTAGCTGCTTCCTGAGTTGACCTTGCGTGCGCCAACTAGTACGCTGCGAAGCAGGTATCAATCTCATCCTGTCGTCGCCTAAATATCATGTCAAAAATACTGCGTCTAGACATACCGGTAGTGCTTCCATCGATTTCCTCAAGCGAGGATCTTCTAGTAAGAAGATTGTTAAATGATATCGAAGGAAGAGATGGGGTTGAGAAAGTACATCTCGAGCCCGGGCAGGATGGTGAATGGCCGAAGCTATGCATACACTATGATTCAGATAAGCTGCCATTAATTCGGATACGTGAACTAGTTCAAGCAGCTGGCTCCAGGGTCACAGACCGATGGGGCCATTTACTGCTCGAGCTAGATGGAATCAAGCACGCGCGCAAGGCCCAAACCGTTGAGGCCAAACTCAGAGAATTAGATGGCGTTTTGGAAGCGCAAGTAAGCGCGACTGGACAAGTTCATGTCGACTTCGACAAATCAAAAATAAAAGAAGCTGATATTTTGGAGTCTCTAAAAGAGTTGAGCGTCACGCCAGTTCAGTCAAAAGTAGAAAATCCTTCTACATCAAAAGGTCACGAACATTCCGAATCCGAATCGGATCATAAGCATGATCATGGGAATGGCGTCTTGGGAGAGAATGCCGAGATGATTTTCGCGATCACATGCGGCGCGCTGCTGGGATTGGGTGTAGTCATTGAGAAATTCGTAGCCAATGCACCATCTTGGCTACCACTTAGCTGCTTCGTATTAGCATATTTTTTTGGCGGATTCTTCACCTTAAGAGAAGCAATAGAGAACCTCAAACTTAAGAGGTTTGAAATAGATACCCTCATGCTTGTAGCTGCAGCGGGCGCTGCTGCTCTAGGCTCTTGGGCAGAAGGTGCATTACTACTTTTTCTTTTCAGCATTGGTCATGCCCTCGAACATTACGCGATGGGCCGCGCCAAGCGTGCAATTGAAGCACTCGCAGAGCTAGCACCTGATAAAGCAACAGTTCGGAGAGACGGAGAGGCCCGCGAAATTCCTGTCGAAGAACTGGTCGTAGGCGACACTGTCCTCATTAAGCCAAATGAGCGCATCGCGGCCGATGGCTTCATCGTACGCGGCAACTCTGCCATCAACCAAGCTCCAGTTACCGGCGAAAGCATTCCAGTTGACAAACGAGCTGTTGCTGATATTGATAGAGCCAGAGCAAAGCCCGATATTGTCGGATCGGAATCAAAGGTTTTTGCCGGAACGATTAATGGAGCTGGTGGTATCGAAATTGAGGTAACCAAAAAATCCTCAGACTCAGCACTGGCCAGAGTCGTGAAAATGGTTAGCGAAGCCGAGACCTTGAAATCACCGACTCAGCGCTTCACCGAGAAATTCGAGAAGGTATTTGTCCCAGCGGTTCTGCTGCTCGCATTTTTACTGCTTTTTGCGTGGGTTGTTGTTGACGAGTCATTCCGAGAGAGCTTCTACAGATCGATGGCTGTACTGGTCGCCGCCAGCCCATGTGCGCTCGCAATCGCCACACCAAGCGCTGTGCTGTCCGGTATAGCCCGCGCAGCTCGAGGAGGCGTACTGATCAAAGGTGGAGCTCCTCTAGAAGAACTTGGATCGCTGAATTCAATTGCCTTTGATAAAACCGGAACATTGACCGAAGGTCAGCCAAGGATTACCGATGTAGTTCCTCTGGAAGGAGTTACGCAGGAAGAACTGCTAGAAGTGGCCATAGCAGTTGAGTCTCTCAGCGACCACCCTCTTGCTGTAGCAATTGTGAAAGATGCAGGCGCCCGCATCACCGTGCCGGTCCGCCTGAATGCCGTCGATCTCAATAATTTGATTGGCCGCGGAGTGAAGGCAACCATCGACTCCAAACCGGTTTGGATCGGTAAGGCCGAGATGTTCGGCACTGAGGGAATTCCCAGTCTAAGTAGTCAATCAAAATTAATAATAGACAAACTCCGAGAATATGGCCGAACAACAATGTTTGTTCGGTTTGATGATAAAGAACTCGGAGCTATCGGTCTACTAGATACTCCGAGACCTGGAGCGAAGGAAGCACTGCAAGAACTGCGTCGTCTAGGCATTTCTAGAATGATAATGATCTCTGGTGACCACCAAAAGGTTGCGGATGCGATTGCTAAAGAGGTAGGCCTAGACGAGGCTTGGGGTGACCTCATGCCCGAAGACAAAGTTAAGGCAATACGAGACCTAAAGAAAAGCACTAAAGTCGCCATGGTTGGAGATGGCGTTAACGATGCCCCCGCCATGGCGAACTCCACGGTAGGAATTGCGATGGGAGCTGCCGGTTCCGACGTGGCTCTAGAAACAGCGGATGTCGCATTAATGGCAGATGATCTAAAGCATTTGCCATTTGCGGTAGGCCTGAGTCGACACACCAGATCAGTCATACGACAGAATGTCTTCGTGAGCTTAGGTATAGTCGCAGTCCTAGTTCCGGCTACTATTATGGGACTTAGTATTGGTGCTGCGGTCGCGGTCCATGAAGGATCAACCCTATTAGTGGTTTTCAATGCACTACGTTTGCTAGCCTACAAGAAGCAGCAGATTTGATCGGTGCTGACCACATAGTCTGAAAAACTGGCCCTTCGATACGGGCCAGTTTTAATTGGTGCATCGACCCTGCAGAGCGGCCTCAGAATAGAAAATATGTTTCAAGAAAAATTGGGAAATTATATAGATTTCAATCGATACCAGTTTCATATCACCCATCTCTTTACACCGTTCCTCCCAATAATTGCCATGTCATATGTACTCATGGCAGGAGGAGGTGATCAATGGCTTGCTGAATCTATATACAGGATGCAAGGCCATGAATGGCAGATGGTCGATAACTGGTTCGCGTCAACAATACTTCATCGAGGCGGAAAAATTGCAAGCATCCTCGCAGCAATAACAGTTTTCTGCCTCTACAGTCTTTCTTTTCTTAAATGCCCGCCATACATTCGGCTGTGGAGAACGCCACTGTGCTATTTGCTACTTACCATAATAGCGAGTGTGGTAGCAATAAACTCCTTAAAGTCACTAACCAACATGGACTGCCCTTGGAGCCTGGTGGACTACGGAGGGGATCGCCCATTTGTAGGGTTATTTGAGACCAGGCCTCCAGGCCTCGGGCGAGGAAAATGCTTTCCTGCCGGGCATGCTAGTGCTGGATATGCATGGATTAGCCTCTATTTTTTCTTCCTAATGGTTAAACCATCGTACCGATGGCTGGGCCTCGCCATTGGAATATTGTCCGGATTGATCTTTGGCCTGACGCAGCAGTTTCGAGGCGCTCATTTTGCATCCCATGACCTCTGGTCTTTAGCAATCTGCTGGTACATATCAGCACTGATGTACGCCTTCTTCTCAAAATTTGGATATCACCCCCGCAGCCACTATTGTGAAAAACAACTCCACCAAACCTAATATTTTCGTCAATCAGCAGAAGAGCCGAAAAGGACTAAACCGACTAATTCACGCAACGCGTTACTCCTGGCGAGGCATCCTAGATGCTTGGCATGAAAAGGCATTCAGGCTAGAGTGCAAGATATTTCTCATATCCGCACCTTTGGCATTGTTGATTGGAAACGGTTGGCTGGAGAAGTTTCTACTTATCGCAAGCATCTGGCTCTTGATGTTAATAGAAGTTCTCAATTCTGCCATCGAATCTGCAATAGACAGGGTAGGCTCCGAAGAGCACGAACTCTCTAGAAGAGCAAAAGACCTAGGTAGTGCGGCAGTGCTGATGGGCATACTGCTATGCTTGGCACTATGGACAGCTGCCATATACAACAACATCCGAATTTTCAATTAAAAAAAGCCCACCTAAGGTGGGCTTTTCTTTAGATGGCAGACAAATTACCCACCATACTCATATTCATTGGGGGCAACAAACATTGACCTGCCTTGGGCATCAAAACCCTTGGGAGCAAATTTTGCGATCGGTACTTCAGAATGGTAAATTGAATCAGCCTTCCAGATGAACGTTTTTCCGTTGCTCGAAAACTTAATAATTTCTCCACAATTTATGTTTATTGGTTTTTTCTGAGAAAGGTCTATCGTTCGAAAATTCGGAGACTGAACCTCAGAGCCGTAGTAAGACTTTCCGGTAGGGAAAGTATCCGCCCATGCTTGGCTCGTAACGAGCATCATGGCAACAGCGGCAAGCGACAGAGTGGACTTCATTGGAGACTCCTTTCCTATAAAAAAATGCCATGGAGCACTAACTCCATGGCATTCACTGTAACCGAGCCAATATTTAAATTTGCAAGCTGGACAGTTACTTTCCTGTCACATTGCAGACTGCAAACCTGGCTTTTTAGAAGGAATGACGAATACCGACTTCTGCGCCAGTAGAACTACCGCCTCCAGCCAGACCAGACGCCCCGCCGACCAAGCTGAAGTTCGCACCACCCTTGTTCGTGATACGGGCGATAGTGCCGTAGACAGCCGTACGGGTGGACATGTTGTGGACGTAGCCGATTGCGTACTTGTTAGCATCGCTCTGGTTGTAACCAACGGGGCCCTTGCGCGAATCGGTGCGCACATAAGATGCTCGGATGTAGTCCTTGCCTACAGGCACCGTCACACCAACTTGCCAGCGATCTTCTGAACCCGCGGTACGAGAGCCATAAGTTCCAAAGGGCAGATCATCACGCTGGAAATAACCCATCAGAGTCGCTACACCGAAGTTATACGACGCTGCTGCACCATATTGCTTGAGCTTGGCTCCGGAAGTCGTGACATCGGTTGCACCGTACGAAAGCGAGACGCTCAGAGGACCGTTGTCATAGGCCAACCGCCCAGCCATGTGTCGGCCAACGCGGGTCAGCGGATCTTCGTCCATAGCGTACATTGCTTCCGCTTGGAAACCCGCGAACTTCGGAGAGAAATACTGAATGGCATTGTCGTAACGATAGTACGACGCGATTGTGCCAGGCAAGCGGCTGGTGACGTTGGAGCCGGCCAGGCCGATCACATTGAAGGGATCGAACTTGGTTGCATTAATGGAAGCAGGCGAGAAATCACGACCCAGGCGAACTTCACCAAAATTGCCCATCAGGCTGATCGTCGAGCGACGCTGGAAGAATTTTCCCGTCGAGCTGAAGGTGCCGGTATCGGCATTAACGTCAGACTCAAGCCAGAAACCCGCTTTCAGGCCTCCGCCAAGATCTTCTACGCCGCGAAAACCGAAGCGGCCGGACGCCAGACCGCTGTTATTCATCGTCAGGTTGCTTGGAAGGTTGCTGTTGTTCACGTAACGCGTGTTTACGTCAACGATACCAAACAGGGTGACGGATGATTGAGCACTTGCACCGGCAGCAACACCTGCCAACGACAACGCAACTATATGTTTGAGGTTCATGATCAGTTTCCTTAAGAAAGGGGGAGGTTGATGCCTGCTTTGGCCATCAAACGGAATCCTAAACGTCACACAAAAAAATATCGCTCAGTGAAAAGGAATGAGCATGTTTGCGCAAGCCAAAATTGCGAATTTTCATCGTTCATGAACCCTCTTTCCAACATTTCAAGTCGCAGATCTGATTTCCGATAGCCCCGGGGCATAGCGTTTCACGAAAATTGCAAATATGTCATTTTTTTGAGTGGAAGTTGCCATCACTAATTTGTTAGTGTCTTTAAAAAATTAGGATTCGGATTTTTTGACTCAACTTATAGTGATTCGGGGAGATGTGATGCGGAGAGAGGATTTACAACTCAGGCAGCTTGCGAAGACTGGAGATATCGAGGCATGTTTAAAGCTTGGTGAAGCATATTTAACAGGCTCACCTGGGATAGCAAAGAATACCTCTATCGGGATTTCTTATCTTAGATTGGCGATCCCAAAAGCCGAAAAAAGGGTAGCTTCCTGCTTAGCAAAACATCTATCGCTCCGAGAGCTCATCAGCGAGGACTTGGCTTTCGCTCTTAGGCAAGCTGCTGAAATGGATGAGATTGCTAGATTAAAGTTGTCGGCCTGGCACATTCTTCGTTGCGAGACAGATATGGGAATTTCGTGGTTACGTCGATGTCAGACCAGACTTATTGAGAGCAATGCTAGTGATAGTGAAGTGCCACCTGCTTCAAAGATATTAGAAGCCTTACATGCACTACGTGTTATTACTCCAAAAGATGTCTCTTATGTCATCGAAAGCGAGGCTCGATCCGCACTAGATGAAAATCGCTTCGACAAGAGCATCCAGATGATATCTATGCTCTCAATGAACTGCCGACCTGTTTCGCTTGACCTAGTGCTTCATCAGCTGATATGCGACATCGTTGTGTATGCAGAGAAATTTAGGCGTGATTTGGGTTGTCTATCAAAGAATATGATCGAGCAGAGCTTAGAACGGTGCTCTGCAATTGGCGATCTAAATGCCTGCCACATTCTAGGAAGATCACTAGCCGGCTATCCATGCGGTCATTTACCAGCGGACCGACTTGTGCGCTCACAAAATCTCAGGAAATCCGTTGCACTCCTCTTGCGATGCGGCGATGCTGGCATGTCTATTGCTTGGCTGCATCTATTTAGAATTTGCTCCGATTACCGCAGCTCTGTAGCCAATCCAACAATGGCAAAATTTTGCCTTGAAAAGGCGGCAAAACATGGAATTGCAGAAGCAGAACGCTGCCTTGGAATAATTATTCTCAGAGAATCGCTGGATATAGATTCAATGGCAGCCGGAATGAAGTTGCTTCATTCCTCCGCCAACAAAGGGGATTCACTTGCCAAGACTTTACTTTGCTCCTTCGTACTTCCTGTTTCTGGCTTAGAAGAAGATGCTGAAGCAGCAATATTGGAAATCCAAAGCGTTACTCCCATGCTGGCGATGCGGCTGCGACTGGCAAGAGCCTTTGGGCTAACAAAACTTGAAGCCCTGTCCATGAATATTACAACCACCATTCGGCCATGGGGTTTGGTTTTAGAAAAGAACCCGCTAGTTGCGAAGGGAAAGCTATCTGAGCCAAGAGTTATCCCGGCAATTAGCACTTACGCGATGAACTGCCTTGATATCGCATCAGCTCTTTTTACATCTAACTCGTTGGAGAGCACGATATTTGAAGGATCGCTTAGAGCGAGATCGCTGCAACTGAGGAGATTGCTTCAGAAGTTGCATGTACAGGAGAAAATTTTCTTTTCTTCAGCGTCTTCCCAAGAAAGAGAAAGCACCAGAGTGGGGGCTAAATGGGCAAAGGTGCAAAAAGAAATCCTAAAAGAATCTTTCTAAATACAAATGCATAAATGCGAATAATTTTAATTAGACCTTATGAAGACTTTCCACAATATCTCAGAGAGACTTTACATAATTTCGAGCTCATAATAGAAGAATTTATCGACTATGACTCAGGCATGAGTTTCGCCATAAGCAATAATATTGCCATCATACTGGTTTATGAGAAACAGTCGTATTTGGAGAAGATAGAGCTATTTTTCAGGCAAGGCCCTGATAAATATCTCCCAGTTTCGGCCATCACAAAAATCACGCACAACACTGGCCACCAGCTATTCTTAAGAGATAAAAGGACATTCTCAATGTCACGTATAAAAAACAACGAAGAGATCATAAAAATCGTTGAAAGAATCAAAGCCGGCTTGCTGCGCGACTTGAGAAACAGAGAGTTTTATAATTTAGAAGATCTCGTACTTGATCTGTCGAAACAAAGAGCAGAACGTGGTGGCAAGAGACTTGACCTAACCAAAGGTGAGTTTTCGTTGCTACTGGAATTCATGCGTCGATCAGGACAGGTTTTATCCCGAGAATATCTCGCAGTACATGTTTGGAAGAAAGAAGGCGAATTTACGAAAAATATGGTTGATGTCGCAGTTCGCAGACTACGAAAGAAGCTAGACGACAATCATGAATTGAAGCTACTCCATACTCGAAGGGGCGTGGGATATATTTTAGAAGTCCCTGCCGCCGAAGAATTGGAGCCGGAATCATCCACTCTAGATTCAGAGACACAAGCGCCTTGAACGAAAAAGTGGTGCGCCGTTTCGTATATTGGGTGTAACTGCGCTGCCTCGCAGAGAGTTGGGCCAATCCAATCGACGCAGATCCCACACATTCACTTAAATCAAACCTCGCCAACAGAACTAGCTCAGCTCTTATTTCGCGACTGTAGAGAATCGATGTCTCCAATGCGCGCCCGCCAAAATTACGCCCCAGGTTCGGTGCTACAGCCAACCGATGTAGATCTCCAGCTGGTGCGCGTCCGGACCGGCCAGCAACATGCAGTAGTTCAGCGCATGCAGGAATCGCTTCGTGGAAATCCAGCGGCGACAGCCCACCAGTTCCTCCTGCATGAGGAAATCTGGCCAGCAGGACCTCCAACGCTGATGAAGCCAATCTTCACCCGAAAGCGCACATGCGTAATGGCTCTGAGCACTCGGCGCGCCCCTGCACTTTAGTTTGTACCCCCTCCCGACGGGGGGAGGAGTGAGCGATCGGCGAAAGCACGGGGCTCTGGGCTGATGCGCCGCGGCGTTGCGGCCGCCATGGGCTCCTGAAGGTCTGCATGCGAGCCGCTGCAGCCGCTCAGAATCTGCGCACCAACAACAGGTTCACAACGAACAATTGCCGCTCACCTCGCCGTCATTGTTCATCCGGCGGCGGCTTGGTACCCCGGCGCGCCTCCCCCGGGAACCGGAACGGCCCAAGCGGAAGCTCGGCCAGAAGCAAGACCGCGTGCACCTTGTTCAGCTCGCCTGCGTGCTCATGCATAAAGGCGCGCAAGCGCTGCTCGGAGTCCAGCAGTTCCAGGCATTGAGGATGTCGCATGTCGAGCACTTCGGCATGGCTGTGCGAGAGACGTTCGCCCGGCAGGTAGCCCGAGCTGACCCGATGCAGCATGGCCTGTCGGATGTGCGCGTTCTTTGCTGCAACCAGCAGGTGATGAGCCAGCGCAGGCGCGCTCAGGCGGTGCCAGAAGCGCGTGGCCTTGGCCGAGCTAGCGCCCGGGAAGTACAGACGCAGAGCTGCCAGCGCGGCCGGTTTGGCGCTCATCATGCTGGATCCTTGGTCTTGGCTGCCTCCACATCGCGGCGTGGAACTTCGGCCCCGGCCAGGCTGCGCCTGTGGGGCTTGCTGTGGCCAATGCGCTGGGCGTGGTAGATGCCTGCGTGCCCGGAGAACAGGTAGGCGGTGATGCAACCGATAGCCGCCAGTGGTCCGATGCCAGCGCCGAACAGCTCCATCGCCATCAAGGTCGTAGCGATGGGCGTGTTCGCCGCCCCCGCGAATACTGCAACAAAGCCGATGGCGGCCATGAGCGCGAACGGCATATGCAGCAAAGGCGCCAGGACGTTGCCCATGGTCGCACCGATGTAGAACAGCGGTGTCACCTCGCCGCCCTTGAAGCCCTCCCCAGCGAGGCGACCGTGAACACCAGCTTGCCCAAGAAGTCCCATGGCAGCATGGGCTCTTGGAAGGAGCGAGCGATATCCGGAATACCCAGGCCGATGTAGCGGTAGGCGTCGAGCGCCCAAACCGCCGTGGCGATGACGAGGCCGCCGAAGAAAGGCCGCAGTGGCGGGTATGCGATCAGATGTTTGACCAGCGCGCCGATCTTGTGCACGGCGGTGGCAAAGAGCATTCCGACCAGGCCAAAGAGAATACCGGCGATGATGACGGCGACCACACTCCAAGCATCGATATTGTTCACGGCGCTCATGGCGTAGTGGGTGTGGTGGACTCCCCAGGCGGAGCAGACCTGATCGGCTACGAAGGCTGCCACGATGCAGGGAAACAGCGCGTCGTAGCGCATACGGCCGATGGCCAGCACCTCCAGACCGAAGACTGCCCCGGCCAGCGGCGTGCCGAAGACCGAAGCGAAGCCGGCGCTGATTCCGCTCATCAGCAGCACGCGGCGATCGTCTTGGTGGAGCCGGAAAACATGCGTCAGCTGGTCGGCCAGAGCGCCGCCCATCTGCACGGCGGTGCCCTCGCGCCCGACTGATGCGCCGAACAGATGGGATATGACGGTGCCGCCCAGTACCAGCGGCACCATGCGTAACGGCACCACCTGCTTGGGGTCGTGAATCTCTTCGATCAACAGGTTGTTGCCGCCGTCCACCCGCTTGCCTAACAGGAAGTAAACGAGGCCCACTGCCATGCCCGCGAAGGGCAGCAGCCAGATGATCCAGGGATGGGCCTCACGCCAGGCCGTCGCCAGGTCCAGGGAGAGCAAGAAGAACGCGGAAGCGGTGCCGGCCAGGGCCGCCACGAGGGTGGCGAAGATGAACCACTTGCGCAGATAGGGAAGCAGTTCAAGCTGTTCGAAATGGGGAAATTTGCGCATTGGTCAGGTAGCTCGAATTAATCGGCCTGACCAACGACGAGTTGCATGCGCGAGCGCCTACAGCCCTGAACAAGCCAGGTTCTGTAGGCGTCATCAGCCGCACTAGTGCGGCGGTTTTAGAGGCACGCCATCTCTTTGCGCTGCATTATAGGAAAAAGCATGGATGCGCCGTGCAGTACGCGCCGCGAGATGGCCAGCGCGGGCATAGCATCGGCTTGCGGCTAAAGCAACCGTTTGAGCGCGCTGGAAACTCCATTGAGCATCTCCAGCGCTAGAGCGTGACACCGTCTACCCCTGCAAGACAGGAGGCTGCAATCACGATGCGAGAATCTTGCGCAACGTCGAGCAGGCTTGCTCAATGCACATGCCGATGATGAATGTCCGGGTAGTGCGGATGCCTGTGAGTCAGCACCTCGTGCGTATGAGCATGGACATGAGGCTCTTTGCCGCCCCATTCAGCGCCATGGCCATGTTGATGGTGCTCATCATGTCGGTGGCTGTGCGTATGCACGATCGGCTCATGCGTGTGCTCATGCTCATGACGCTCTCGCAGGTGAAGCCAAACGCCGATGCCCATGAACACTGCCGCCGCCCAGAACAGCGTGGAGGGCGCTTCTTGCCAAATGGCGAACGACAGTGCCACACCGAACAGCGGTGCGACGGAGAAGTACGCGCCGGTACGAGCGGTGCCAAGGGTTCGGAGCCCGACAACGAAGAGAGTCAAGCTGAGTCCATAGCCCAGGAACCCCACAGCCATGCTTGATATGACAGCTGCGGGCTCCGGTTGCTGAGCTCCCATGTAGACAGCCAACGCAGTGTTGCTGACTCCGGCCAACAGACCTTTGCAGCACGCAATGACCATTGCATCATTCGAAGACACTTGGCGCGTGAGGTTGTTGTCGATGCCCCAGCAAAGGCAAGCAGCCACGACGAGCAACGCATGGGGCGAAAGTGAAGCGCCACCGGGTTGCCAGGAAAGGAGCACTCCACCCACGACGATGGCGACCATGCCGAGCACGATGTGCCGGTCAGCGTTTTCCTTGAAAACGACCCATGCAATCACGGCGGTAAGCACCCCTTCGACATTAAGAAGCAAAGATGCCGTCGCACCCGATGTCTCGGTAAGGCCCCACATCAGAAGCGCCGGGCCCAGCATCCCGCCGAACAGTACTGCGCCAAGAAGCCATGGGATGTCTTTCTTCGAGACACCAACCGCTGGCGCCTGGTCGGGCCTGTCCCAAAGCTGCCGGATGACGAGCAATGCACCAAGACCGATGCCGCTTCCGAGGTATAGCAGTCCCGCCAACAACAATGGCGGTACATCTCCAACGAGGAGCTTAGCGAAAGGTGTGCTGGCACCGAAAAGGAGGGCTGCAGCCAGGGCAGGAGATGCTGAGCGGACGGACATGGGATGAACTTTGGAGCTGATTGCTCTCAATCCTAAGGGTCCCCCCACCTAAGAGCCTGCCCGATGTTCGGCATACCCCGTTTGCCAAAATGGCCCTAGCGAGTCATTGGCATACAGCTTTTTGCACACGAACAGGTAGACTCCCTCCCCGTGCGTAAATCACTCATCCTCGTAGCAGTGCTCTTCGGGATGCTCTGGCAAAGTCTTGCCATGGCAGGCTCGGCTGTCTATGGAGAGGATTTCGAGCACACGCTCATGCACTGGTCTGAGGCAGGACACCATCATCACGATGATGGGTCCTTCCACGAAGCTGATTCGGACGACGCCAGCCAGCACGTCGCTCTGGACGCAGTGTTGAGCCTCTCGGCCCTGCTGCCCTCCATGTCTCTCAGTCTTCCTCCTGCAGATGCTGGGCAGGTGCTGACGCTGCACGACGCTGCGTTCCCCAGCCCGTCTCCGCACCGATTGCGAAGACCTCCCCGTCTCCTCCTCTGAACTTATTGGTCGGCATGCCTGATGGCTTGCCGAGCCCGTGGCGTGCGCGTTTGAACGCGTGCTCGTCACTGCTTTAAGTCACGAGGTGTACCTTGAAATCCGTTTTATTGGCCTTTGGCATCGCCATCGGCCTGGGCGCTGGCATGCCCTTTGCCAACGCCCAATATGTGACGTTGTCGCAAGCTGTTGATGCGGCTTGGCAGCGCACCATCGACTCGCAGGAGTCATCTGGCCAGGTCCGTCGTGCAGGTGCTGAGCTGGAGGTCGCCAGGTCCTTCTGGTCAGCCGCTCCCACACTTGAGATTGGCCACCGAGACGACCGGCTGCAATCGAACCGCGGAGCGAAGGAGACCGAACTCGGCATAGCGCTTCCGTTGTGGAGGCCTGGACAGCGCGGCGCCCGTCTGGACGCAGCGCAGGCAGACCGAGATGCCGCAGAAGCATCCATAGCAGCGGGCCGATTGCGTACGGCAGGCGCCGTACGCGAGGCTGCATGGAGCATAGCAATCCAGCGAGCCGAGCTAGAGGTATCCAAGGCACGGCAGTCAGCCTTGCGGTCCCTCAGTGCGGACGTTGGGAGAAGAGTCGACGCAGGAGAGTTGGCCCGGGCCGATGGCTTGGCGGCGCGAGCAGAGATGCTAGGAGCTCAAGCTGCTGTTCTGGCCGCAGAGCAGCAACTCCAGGCTGCAACCCAGGAGTGGTCAGTGCTAACAGGCTTGACCGCAATACTGGAACCGACGCTTGAGCCTGATGTCATCGGTCCGGAAGAGCATCCAGCCTTGCGCTTCGCCCGGTTGCATGTCGAAGCGGCGCAACGCCGCCTGAAGGCAGTGTCTGCGTCGTCGACGGCATCACCGGAGCTCATTGCCCGAGTTCGTCAAGACACCTCCGGCCGCGCCGAGGCCAGCAGCCATTCGCTTGGACTGGCCGTGCGCATTCCCCTCGGAGCATCCAAACGCAACGCGCCATTGGTCGAAGCAGCAATGTCAGAGCTCAATGTCGCTGAGGCGGCCGAGCGCCAGTTCAAGGACCGGCAACAGGCTGCACTGACAACGGCAAGGTTGACCGAGGCCAACGCACAACGACAACTGAAAGACGACCGCAATCGGGCGGCCCTGTTGTCTGAGCGGGCCCAACTGATGGAGCGGGCATTCGCGGCTGGTGAAGGCGCGCTGCCTGAGACGCTGAGGGCCCTGTCCGCAGCGCAGGACGCTGCCGCAGCAGCCAAGCGCCAGGAGGCGGCGGTTGGTCTTGCCCGTGCCAAGGTATTGCAAGCGCTAGGAGTTACCCCATGAATCTCAAAAAACACTGCATGGGGTACGTTGCTGCGGCCCTTTTTGCACTCGCCGATGTCAGTCTCGCGGCCCCTGGTGCCCATGGTCCCAATGGCGAGCACCTTGACGGGCCCGCTACGCAGGTCCAGGGCAGCAGCGATCCGCGCCTGGAGACACGCTCCGAGTCGTTCGAAATGGTTGGACGTCTCAGCGGTAGCGAATTCTCTATGTTCATCAATCGGTATGAGACCAACGAGCCCGTGCTGAATGCGCAGGTGGAACTGGAGCTGGGCAACCTCAAGGCCACCGCGCCATTCCATGCAGACCAAGGGGACTATGCAGTCGCTGACGAGGCCTTCCTCAAAGCGCTTGCCGCACCTGGTGAGCACGCGATGGTCATCATGGTCACGGCAGGCAATGAGGCAGACCTGCTCGACGGAACGCTGGTTGTTCAGTCAGAAAGTGCCGAACACGGCCACGGTCACCACATGTCAAACGCCGTCAAGGCTGCCATCGTTGCAGGCCTGGCACTTTTGTTCTTGATTGGCTGGGCAGTCATGCGTCGGAAAGCTACCGCCAAGAAGGCTGGAGTTTCCCAATGAAGTACTTCCTTTCAGCTCTCATGGTCGCACTGTGCGCCTCCGTTCACGCCGCTCCTGGTGCGCATGGCCCCAATGGCGAGCATCTTGACGGCCCCTCCGTCCCCACAACGTCCAATAGCCTGGGCCGATTGCCTGACGGTAGCGTCAACGTACCGATGCTCGCCCAACGACGATTGGCGATTCGGACCACGTTCATCACCGAGCAGGATGCCGGCGTGACGGTGCAACTGCCTGCTCGCATTGTCATGGACCCCAATGCAGGTGGTCGAGTGCAGACGGCGCTGGGCGGCCGCATTGAGGCAGGTCCCAGAGGGCTGCCTGTCGCGGGGCAAGCGGTACGCAAAGGAGATGTCCTCGCCGTTGTCGCGCACCAGCCAGACCCCATCGCACTGGCGAACCAGCATGCAGCCTTGGCAGAGCTCCGCAGCAGCCTGGAGTTGGCTCGCCAACGAGTCAAACGGCTTGAAGGCCTCGAAGGGTCTGTACCTCGCAAAGACATTGAAGCAGCTCGAGCGGAACTCTCAGGTCTGGAAGCTCGGTCATCCGCAGTGGGGGCCAGCCTGAGCACACGGGAGAAGTTGGTGGCTCCGATAACCGGAGTGATCTCCCGCGCGGATGCCGTGGCAGGACAGTTCATTGAGCCACGCGATGTGGTGTATGAGATTGTTGACCCGGGCCGTGTACTGGTGGAGGCATCGACAGCCGATGCAGCGCTGGCGGACAAGCTGTCCTCCGCCTCCTTGTCAGGCATTCCAGATGCCGAGCTCCAACTCATTGGAGCCGCGCGCGCCTTGCGCGATGGCGTGTTGCCACTCACGTTCCGATTGATCTCCAAGCAGGCGCTTGCCGTGGCTGTGGGTCAGCCGGTCACAGTGCTGGCCGCCCGCAAAGACACGACCAAGGGCTATGTCCTGCCGGCGCAAGCTGTCACCCGGAACGCTGCGAATGAGCCCGTCGTTTGGATTAAGTCCGGAGCCGAGCGGTACATACCGCAGCCAGTGCAGTTTCGCCCCTTGGATGCCCAGCGCGTGGTGGTCACGCAAGGTCTGGGCAGCGACAACCGGGTCGTGGTCCAGGGTGCACCGCTGATTGCACAAATCCGCTGAGCCCAGGAGACACACTCATGTTCAACTGGGTCGTTAGAAACAGCCTCCACAACCGGCTGTTCGTACTGGTCTTTGCGGCCATTTTGCTGGTCTATGGAGCCATTACCGCTTGGCGCACGCCGGTGGATGTGTTCCCGGACCTCAATAAGCCGCTTGTCACCGTCCTCACTGAGGCCGGCGGCATGGCCCCTGAAGAAGTGGAGCAACTCGTCACTTTTCCGTTGGAGACGGCGCTCAACGGGATGCCCGGCGTGACACGGGTTCGCTCCATGTCCGGAGTGGGCCTGTCCATCGTCTACGCAGAGTTCGACTGGGGCACCGACGTATACCGCAACCGACAGTTGGTATCGGAGAGACTTTCACTCTCTCGCGAGCGACTCCCTGCCGACGTCATTCCGATGATGGGGCCAGTCTCATCCATCATGGGCGAAATCATGCTGCTCGCGCTTCCGCTGCAGGGCACTGAGGGAGGAACGGCCACGCCGATGGAAGCACGGGAGTACGCCGACTTTGTGCTGCGACCACGGCTGTTGTCGATTCCTGGCATCTCACAGGTGATCCCCATCGGGGGCGATGTACGTCAGCTTCGGGTCGAGCCCGACACCGCAAGGATGGCGCAGTTTGGAGTGTCGCTCACGGAGGTCGAAGACGCCTTGCGCGGGTTCTCGTCCAATGCGGGGGGCGGCTTTATCGACCTGAACAGTCGTGAGTTCCTCATTCGGCATGTAGGACGAACGAACCGTGTTGAAGACTTGCAGGGCATTGCTGTTGCATGGAGAAACGGTCGCGCCATTCTCTTGGAGCAGGTTGCACAGGTCTCCTTTGCCGCTGGTATGAAACGTGGTGACGGCGGCTACAACGGCGCACCTGCTGTGGTCGTCAGTGTGCAAAAGCAACCTGCGGGCGACACAGTCGTTCTGACGCAAGCCATCGAGTCGGCTTTGGAAGAGCTCAAACAAGGCCGCCCAGCTGGCCTGCAAGAGCCGCGTGTGTTGTTCAAGCAGGCGGATTTCATCAAGGCGTCCGTGGGGAACGTCAGTGAAGCGCTCCGTGATGGCGCCATCATGGTAGCCATCGTGCTCTTTGCGTTCCTGCTATCAGCGCGGACCACACTTATCTCCCTCGTCGCCATCCCGCTCTCGCTGGCGGTGACGGCGGTAGTCTTCAAGCTGCTCGGACAGTCCATCAATGTGATGACGTTGGGAGGCCTGGCCATCGCCATTGGAGAGCTGGTCGACGATGCTGTCGTGGACGTGGAAAACATCCTGCGACGGCTGAAGCAGAACCGCCAGTTATCCAGGCCACTGTCGACCATGGAGGTGGTACGCCACGCCAGTATCGAAGTGCGCTCAGGCATCGTTTACGCCACCATCATCGTGTGTCTGGTGTTCGTTCCTCTGTTCGCTCTTCCCGGCATCGAAGGGCGGCTCTTCACACCGCTGGGCATTGCCTACATCGTCTCCATCCTGGCATCGATGCTGGTGTCCATGACCGTCACGCCGGTGATGAGCTCCTACCTGCTGCCAAAGATGCGCCGTATTGACCATGGTGACAGCCCATTGGTCACGCGTTTGAAGCGCTGGGATGAGGCGCTGCTGAGCTGGTCCTTTCCGCGCACCAAGATACTGCTTTGCGTGGCCGCTTTGGCTGTTGCCGGTGCAGCAGCGAGCGTGCCATTCTTCCCGAGGGCGTTTCTGCCGGCTTTCAACGAAGGCTCCCTGGTTCTCGGAATGGTCTTCAACCCCGGGACATCACTGGCAGAGGCCAACCGGATGGGCTCACTGGCTGAAACACTCATCAAGGAGGTTCCAGAGGTAACGCAGGTGGGGCGTCGTACCGGACGTGCGGAGCTGGACGAGCATGCGGAGGGTGTGCACTCTGCGGAAATCGATGTCGACCTTCGCCGCAGTCAGCGGGACCGGGAAGCCATCATGGCTGACATCCGTGGCAAGCTTTCCGTCTTGCCCGCGCAATTTGCCGTTGGCCAGCCCATCTCACACCGGTTGGACCATCTCTTGTCGGGCGTTCGCGCGCAGATTGCAGTCAAAGTTTTCGGTGACGACACTGACACCCTACGTGGTTTAGCGGAGCAACTACGCCTGGGGATGTCGACCATTCCTGGCGTGGTGGACTTGTCTGTTGAGAAACAGGTGCTTATTCCCCAAATTACGGTGCGCATCGACCAGCGCAAGGCAGCGCAGGCAGGCATCTCTCCCGGGGAAGCCGTCCGTATCCTCAAAGCCCTGACAGATGGAGCACACGGCGCGCAAATTGTCGATGGCGTGAAGCGGTACGAGTTGGTTCTGCGTCTGCCAGATGGGGCTCGAACGCCCCAGGACCTGGAGCGTACCCTTATCGATACTCCGTCGGGACGTATCCCTGTGTCTTCCATCGCGACGGTCGAGCAGAACGATGGCCCAAACCAGATTGGCAGGGAGAACGGGAGGCGCCGCATCGTTGTCTACGCGAACACGGATGGCACCGATATGAGCACCATCGTGAGCAGTATCCGGAGCGTGATTGGTGAGGTGACGCTGCCGGCTAGCGCGTTCATCAGTCTTGAGGGACAGTTCCAAGCTCAGGAGCAGGCTGCGCAACTGATTGCCAGCCTATCCGTGCTGTCCCTGTTGCTGGTGTTCCTGGTCCTGTACTCCCGGTACAAGTCTGTCACGCTGGCGGCCATCATCATGGCCAACATCCCTCTCGCCTTGATAGGCAGTGTGGTCGCCATGTGGATTGGAGACATCAGCCTCTCTGTTGCCTCAATGGTGGGCTTCATCACGCTGGCCGGCATCGCGACGCGCAACGGCATCCTCAAGGTCAGCCACTACATCAACCTCTGCAAGTTCGAGGGGGAGACGTTTGGCCAGGCCATGGTGGCACGCGGCTCACTGGAGCGATTGACTCCAGTCCTGATGACTGCGCTAGTTGCCGCGTTTGCTCTGACTCCTTTGCTGCTGTCTGCCGACGCACCCGGCAAGGAAATTCTGCACCCAGTGGCTGTCGTCATCTTCGGCGGTTTGGTGAGTTCAACGCTACTCGACACATTGATGACACCGCTGATGTACCTGCGGTTCGGTCGCAAGGCGACAGAGCGTCTCATCGCCGACCAACCGGAAGAATCTCACGACGTTCAACACGCGTACTGACGTGTGCACTCAGATAGGCGACACCGCAGCCTCAACTTGCGGTCAACTTGAAACTTGGAGATGTAAATGATGAATCGTAAAACTGCCCTGGCGGTCATGCTCGGCTTGTCTGCGTTGGCCTTCAATGCTTCCGCCCATGGCCCTAGCAAGGCCCAACATGGAGGCGTGGTTCAGACCGCTAGCGACCTGTCGTTTGAGCTTGCGAGCGAAGGCGATAAGGCTGCGCTGTACATCGTGGACCACGATGCCCCTGCAGACGCCAGCAAAATGAGTGGCAAGCTGACCATTCTGAATGGCACCGAGAAGAGCGAGGTCGAACTCAAACCGGTCGGGGGCAACAAGCTCGAGGCTACGACGAAGTTGGTGTCTGGCGCTCGCGTCGTTGCGACCGTGACCACGGCTGAAGGCAAAGCCATCACGGTCCGATTCAAAGCCAAGTAAGCAGCGCGATCGTGCTCCCCTTGGCTGGGAAGCTGGGGTGAGCACACTGCAGCGCCTTTGTGGGCAGGGCCAACTACGAGCCTCTGCTTGTGGCCCCAGAGTCCCCGCCAACCCTGGACTGCGCAGCCGATGCTGGCCCATCCGCACCCGGGCGGAGGCGTTGCGCCACAAGCCGTACGCAACCCAGCCAACCACGGTGATGTCGTGGGCCTTGGTACGCCAAGCCACGCAAGCCGAGGTCGAAGGTGCGCGGCGGTCCACTGTCGAGTTCTCTATCACCTGGGGCGCCACGCCCGCCGCGCACCGGGCGAAGGCGCTCGAACACACGGCCGATCTGTTGCAGGCCCCACAAGCGCAACTGCTGACCCTGCTGACAACGCCGGCAAGACCCACGTTATTGGTGGGACCCAAGTGCGCGAGGCCATCGACTTCCTGCGCTTTTACGCGGCTCAGCCGCGCTCAGGTTTTGACCCGGCCGCGCACCGGCCGCCGGGGCCGGTGCTGTGCATCAAACAGATGCCCTTGACCGCGACGCAGGTCGCGCAACTGTTGCGCCAAGGCGGCATTCCCGCCGCCGCAATACAGCTGCTGCGCGGCGAGGGCGCCACTGTCGGCGCTCACATGTTGACCGATGCCCGCGTCCAGGCCGCGATGTTGACCGGTTCCACCGAAGTAGCCCGCACTCTACAGCGCACGTGGGCACAACGCCTGGGAGAAAGGTCCAAGGCGCTTTAGACTTCAGCCGCACCATCTCACTGTGGGACTGAACATCTAAACGGGTGGTCGAATCAGCGCACTGAGCTCTTCGAAAAGTAGTCCTGAGCAGCCTGGGCAAACGCCTGCTCAGTTGGGGCCCGCAGAATATTCAGGGGCAACCCGAGTTCTTTGCAGAC
Organism: Delftia tsuruhatensis NBRC 16741; assembly: GCF_001571325.1. Classification (GTDB taxonomy): domain Bacteria; phylum Pseudomonadota; class Gammaproteobacteria; order Burkholderiales; family Burkholderiaceae_C; genus Comamonas; species Comamonas tsuruhatensis. Next base: position 165 of record NZ_BCTO01000090.1, on the reverse strand, counting down.
CACTTCGGCGCGCAACCGCTCGGAGTCCATTGCCGCCTGCAGCGCACCAACCGATTGGTCCAGGCCATCTCGGCCGGCAATCTGCTGCCGAATGATCTGCGGATGCTTCTCCAGCAGGATGACGCCGCCTAGTTTGAGAGACTCAAAGACTGGGCTGCTGCCGGT
>NZ_BCTO01000089.1 GCF_001571325.1 Delftia tsuruhatensis NBRC 16741 | reverse complement strand
CCGGAGGGGTTAACAAAAGTATATATGCGATAAATCCCATGATTTCCATGGATCCTTTGGGCTTGGCCCCCGTAAAAACGTGTGCAGAGAGAATTTTGAAAGCAGCGGAGAAATTAAATAATCAAGAAAGATACTCATACGCCTCGAATTATGGCTTTGGGTCAAAGAGAAATAAATGTAATCTCTTTGTTCATGAAGTGCTAGAAAATGCAGATGTCGAATCTCCCTCGCGCTACAGATTTGGAATTATCCCAAGAGGACCAGCAACTGCTGGAGATTGGGCAAATCCACAAAAAGCGATTCCCGGATTCGAAATTGTTACGTCTCCAAAGCCTGGTGATATTGTTGCGGTGGCATATCCATATGGGGACGCTACTGGGCATGTGGCAGTCGTGACAGGGAGTAGTACAACCATTGGCGCAGGCTCAGAAGACGGATCACATTCAACAGGTTGGCCATGGAATGGGGCATCGCCTAAAGGCAATCCAATATATAGAAGATGCAAAGATTGAGAAAGATGATGAAGACAGTAATTTACATAATAGCCGCAACGCTTGGTTTTCAAATAATATCTTTGCTAACTTTCTTGATGGCACCAATGAAAATTGATTTATCGGATATAGAGGGATTTAATTTATCTTATATTTTTAATAAACTGGGAAATCCAGACTATGATTTGAGTGTCAAAGATATACTGGGATGGCAAAGCCATCGTTATCTAATTCGTCAAAATGTCGAACTTAGGATAAAAGAATCGAACATTAAACCAACTGCTTTCCCTGCATCAATAAGTATTTCAAATACATTGGGGGAAGAAACTCATTATTTCAAGTTATCAAAACACTCAAGATCTGACGGAAATAACAATTTTATTAGAACGACCACCATAACCGTATGGCCATACGGTGATTTTCTAATAAGTAAAGAGATTGTTGAAAATAAAGATCACCAGTCACAGTGAGTCTCGATATGCGTGGATTGTTCAGCCCCATGGGTTATAACAAGATGGGGCCAAAACGCGTGCAGATCGCTTGGTCATGTTGGGTATCCACGACGAGCACACCATAAAAATGCTGCAGGAGATGCGCAAGTAACTGCAAAAGCAGGAGCGAGCGCGACAGGGCTCCGTAGCCATCCATCATTACAACTGCGACCATCTGGGCACGCCCATGGCCCTGACGGACCAGACCGGCCAAGTGGCCTGGGCCGCAAAGCTGGAC
>NZ_BCTO01000088.1 GCF_001571325.1 Delftia tsuruhatensis NBRC 16741 | reverse complement strand
CAGGTGGGGTCAATAAGAATATTTATGTCAAAAATCCAAACAAAGGCATAGATCCACTAGGTTTGATGGAAGAGCTGAGTCATATATGGAATATCGGGCCATGGGATGCTCTTAGTACAAGATCTGATAATAAAGATGCCCTGTCTACAGCTCAGAGAAAATTTCCAAGAAATGAGTTGCACAATGGAAAGGGCGATGCATTCCGTCATTGTTATTGGTCTTGCATTATGAGCTTAAGGATGGGGGTAGACCAGGCGAAATCTGTTGGCGATACTCACGAGGAGTATGGAACAAAAGCAGGTCAAGCAAAAAAGGAGGAAATAATGGATTTGCACAACAATCAAAAAGGCAGAAATTGCTCGCTATCTTCAAAAACAAAAAATGACTGTGAAAATAAATGCCAAGATAGTCTTGATGATGGCAGTCTATGGTTTATAGATAAAGATTCTGGCGCGCTCACCACAAGCCAAGATTGGCAAATTCCATGAAAATTAAATTAACAGCAATTATTATTATTTCAATAATATTGAGTTGGTATTTCTTTAAAAAAGATGATTTTAGTTATTATATAAATAGAGATTACGATTTTGTTTGCATATTTCCGCCATATACGCCCAAATTATTTATTATTGAGGATTTGAAGAAATATTCAAATAATATAAAAGATAATATGAAATATAAAGAATCAATGGATGACGGAATTTTTACTTATTTCTTTATAAAAAATAAAGAAATAATTTCTTCTGGTGAAGAAATGGTGATAAATAATTCGATGGGTAAATATGGGTGTTTTGGTAAATAAAATATTACCATGATTTAATATTCCGTGGGATAAAGACTAGTGCCAAGTGGCATAGATTTTTCTTGGCTAATGCACTCATGCAGTTAAGCGAGACTTTTGATATTGCATCTATGCAAAGGTGGGTGTGCACGTCGATCTATAACATTTCAGCAGGCCGGTAACAGCGCTATCCACCACTACCACTGCCATTGCGGCCACTCGGGCACACCAATAGCCCTGACGGACCGGCGAGGGCCAGCCAAGCTGTATCCCTGGAGCAATGCGCTGCAGTAATACAACCCGCAGGGCATCCACAAGGCGATGCGGCTGCTGGGGGCACGCTTAAGACGCCGCCGTTGCTCGTTCAAATAGAACAAGGTATTGATTGTGGTAGATTATTCCCTTATCAAAAATATTGCTTTTGGCATAAAAAAATATGTAGAAAAACAGGAGATTCTACATCTTTCTTTCATGAGAACCCATAGTGATCTTGTGAAGCTATCAAATATAGAATTTCTTCCTCGCAGCGGATTTGTTTTTGATGAGGAGATGAATAAGTGGGAATTTAAAAAGCATGGATGTGGTTATGAGTTCTCTCATGAAGGTGCGGTTATTGATATAAATGATTATTTCCTGTCGAATGGAGATTTTTTAGCGCAAATAGATTATTCTTCTATTTTGAATCGATTGGATTTAATTTCAAAAACCAATATGCTGATGATGCAATTAAATCAGCCTTGATTTATTTGGAATCTACAGGAGAGATCGTGAAGGTGCTGCCGACGGGGTATTATAAGTTACTTTCATCTTAATGCTGTCATTAATTTAATTGTTAATCTAGTTAATAAAGGGGATAAAATCTTATTGATTTTATAAAATGCATAACAAGCTCCAGGGCTACTCACAATCGGCGGGTAACAGGATAGGAAGATATTGAGATGCCTCGCTTGAAATATCCTGAAATGAGAATGGAATTGCTCGGATATTTGAGGAAACTCAAGGATTTGAAGTATCAGATGAAAGCCTGGGTGAATCAGGACTTTCCTGCAGACGTTCAATACGACCATCTTGATTTGGCCATACATTTCATTTTTGACGATACGGATCTTGGCAGTGATGCTCGTATGGCGATCGGTGAAATTCTTCTTGATGAGCAGGAGGCAGGACTGATGAGGCAGTTGGTGGATGCCATCAATGCCGTCTTTGAGGCGTACGGCACGGACATGCCGAACAGCTTCTACATGCAAGTTGGCGAATGGACGAGAGTGGTGGCCTATGCCGAAAGGGCGTTCGATTGTCTGGAGGGGAGCAACGCCGCTGGCTGCCCCGAGCCGCTGGATTGACACGGGCATGCCTGCCAGCCGACTAGCCGGGGCAAGGCCATGGCTGATCGTGATGTCCAGTCGGTGGTGAAGAGTACCGTAGCGTTTCCAGGTTCGTGGAACAGCAAGATGTTTTCCACTGGTAGCCCGTCCCCCAAACCTGCCGGACAATCCATGGAAACCGAGGCCCCGTTCCATGACAACTTCAACCCCCCTTCCCGAACCCGAATTGAGAGCCTTCGCTACTGCGGCGGCCGAGCAGCAGCGATGCGCGGACTGCGCTGTGCTGTGGAGGCCGGGCTGGGAGTCCTTGTCGGGTGCGGACAAGACTTCGCATCTGCAGCAGATTGGTGCGCTGGGCACGCCGGAGACACGGGAATTGCTTGATGAATACCACCCACAGGGCACGAACCAGTGGTCGCCGGATGCCCCCATCGCCCTGGGCTGGCACCCGTACAACCGCTGCACGCTCTGGCGCTGCCACCATTGCAATGCCGCCTTTCTGCGCTACACGGAATACGGCGGCTACTACCAGGACGATCGCATCCGGCCGCTGCTGGCGCATCTGATCGTCACGCCCGAGCAGGGCCGCGTCTGAGCGGCGCTGCTCGGCCGGCTCAGGTCCAGTCGAAGGTGAACAGCGCCGTGCGGCTTTCCGGCTCGTAGAACAGCAGGATGCTGTCCGCGCCCGTGGCGCACCAGTTGTAGCCGGCCACGTTGGCCACGTGGAAGAAGGGCTTGCCGTCGCGCGTGATGCGGATGCCGTCGTCTTCCAGTTCATCGCCCATGCCGGCGTTCTCCGCCTCGTCCAGCTGAAAGGCCGGGGGAATGGGCGGGTGGCTGGTCCAGTTGCCGTACCAGATGCCGCCGCCCAGGCTGTCCAGGTAGTCCTGCTCCACGGGCTCGCCCTTGCCGTAGCGCGAGTAGCTGGCCAGTCGGCCATGCTGGGCGTAGTAGGCACTGGCCTTGGCGTGGCTGGCCAGCATTTCGTCGGTGTGCTCGCAGGCGTAGGCGTCTTTGGTGAACTGGCCGCCATGCTGCGGCGCGCGCTGGAAGAAGCCTTCGTTGCCCAGGAAGCGGTAGCGGTTGTCGGGCGTCAGTTCCAGCGCAAACCAGTTGGGGGCGGTGAAGGCGTTGTGGTGGGCTTCGGTCTCATCGCCTATGCAGCCCTCGAAGGGCTCGACGGGGCACAGCATGTGGACCACGGTGCCGGCCAGTTCGGGCCGCACCAGGCCCAGGTCGATGGAGATCAGCGGCAGCAGGTGCTCGGCCAGCCAGGGCTGGTCGGCCACGAAGATGTCGGCGGCGGCGGGAAAGGGGGTGAGGCCCGGCTTCAGTTCGCGGACTTCGGTTTGCTGGGTCAAGAGGAACTCCTGGGTGAGGGGATGGTGGTGCCGGGGGTGATCTCGAAGATGTCCTGGTCCGATGCGGCCGCGCTCTCGTGATAGATGTCGTAGAGGTACTGCGCCAGTTCGGCGTGGGTGACATCGCAGGGAATGGCCAGCAGGGCGGGGGCGCGCTTGCCGTCGGCGCCGACGTTGAAGCAGCGCCACTGGGCCTGCGCGCGTTCGATGGCGATGATGCGGCCGAAGACATTGAACCGGTATTTTTCCAAGGGAGATCCTCCTGGCGATCCGGCATCGTAGCGGCTGTCGAGGAGCTCATGCGTGTTCTCCCTAGGTTCGTGCCGGCGTTTCGTCTATATATTTCAAACCTAAACTATTCAGGCTTAAAGTTCTTGGGCCTGGATTCTGAACCTGGGGCGTCCTGTGCCGTCGCCCTGCGAGAAAAGGGTTTGCGGTATGAAGATCGTCTGTATCGGTGGAGGTCCCGCCGGCCTGTACTTCGGCCTGCTGATGAAGCTGCAGGACCCCGCCAACGAGGTCACGGTGGTGGAGCGCAACCGGCCCTACGACACCTTTGGCTGGGGCGTGGTGTTCTCGGACGCCACCATGGACAACCTGCGCGAGGCCGATCCGGTGTCGGCCCGCACGATTGGTGACGCCTTCAACCACTGGGACGATATCGACATCCACTTCAAGGGACGGAGCCTGCGCAGCAGCGGCCATGGTTTCATCGGCATAGGCCGCAAGAAGCTGCTCAACATCCTGCAGGCGCGCTGCGAGGACGTGGGCGTGAAGCTGGTGTTCGAGAACTTCGTGCAGGACGACCAGGCGATGGCGCGCGAGTACGACGCCGACCTGGTCATCGCCTCGGACGGCATCAACAGCCAGGTGCGCACGCGCTATGCCGATACCTTTCGGCCCGATATCGACCAGCGCCGCTGCCGCTTCGTGTGGCTGGGCACGACCAAGGTGTTCGATGCCTTCACCTTCGCCTTCGTGCAGACCGAGCACGGCTGGTTCCAGGCCCATGCCTACCGCTATGAAGACGGCATGTCCACCTTCATCGTGGAGACGCCCGAGGAGACCTGGCAGGCCGCCCGCATAGAGCAGATGAGCCAGCAAGAGGGCATTGCCTATTGCGAGAAGCTGTTCGCCCCCTGGCTGGACGGCCATGCCCTGGTCAGCAATGCCACGCACCTGCGCGGCTCGGCCATCTGGATCCGCTTTCCGCGCGTGATCTGCAATACCTGGGTGCACTGGAATGCGCTGGACACGCTGCGCGGCCCGCGCAGCGTGCCCGTGGTGCTGATGGGCGATGCGGCGCACACGGCGCATTTCTCGATTGGCTCGGGCACCAAGCTGGCGCTGGAGGATGCGATCGAGCTGGCGCGCAGCCTGCGGTCTGCGGGGGGCATCGAGGCCGGCCTGCGCCACTACGAGGAGGTGCGTAGCGTGGAGGTGCTCAAGATCCAGAACGCGGCGCGCAATTCCACGGAATGGTTCGAGAACGTGGAGCGCTATGCGGGCCTGGAGCCGGAGCAGTTCGCCTATTCGCTGCTGACGCGCTCGCAGCGCATCTCGCACGAGAACCTGCGCCTGCGCGATGCCGCCTGGCTGCAGGGCTTCGAGCGCTGGATTGCCGAGCATGCGGGCGAGACCGTGCCCGAAGGCCGCCGCCCGCCCATGCCCATGCTCACGCCCTACCAGGCGCGCGGCCTGCGGCTGAAGAACCGCATCGTGGTCTCGCCCATGGCCATGTATTCCTGCACCGACGGCGTGCCTGGCGACTTCCACCTGGTGCACCTGGGCGCGCGCGCCATGGGCGGCGCGGGCCTGGTGATGGTGGAGATGACCTGCACCTCGCCCGACGCGCGCATCACGCCCGGCTGCCCCGGGCTGTGGAACGACGAGCAGGCGCAGGCCTTTGGGCGCATCGTTGATTTTGTGCACGCGCAGGGCGGGGCGCACATTGGTATGCAGCTGGGGCATGCGGGCCGCAAGGGTTCCACCCAACTGGGCTGGCAGCAGATCGACCATCCGCTGGAGCAGGGCAACTGGCCGCTGCTGTCGGCGTCGGCACTACCGTACTTGGAGGGGCTCTCGCAAGTGCCCCGCGCCATGACCCGCGCCGACATGGACCGCGTGCGCGAGGACTTCGTGGCCGCCACGCGGCGCGCCGCGGCAGCGGGATTTGACTGGCTGGAGCTGCACTGCGCGCACGGCTATCTGCTGTCCAGCTTCATCTCGCCGCTGACCAACCGGCGCGACGACGAATACGGCGGCAGCCTGGACAACCGCCTGCGCTTTCCGCTGGAGGTGTTCGAGGCGGTGCGTGCAGCCTGGCCGCAGGACCGGCCCATGTCGGTGCGCATCTCGGCCCATGACTGGGTGGAGGGCGGCATCACGCCCGACGATGCGGTGGAGATCGCACGCCGCTTCAAGGCGGCGGGCGCCGACATGATCGACTGCTCCTCGGGCCAGGTCAGCCCCGACCAGAAGCCGGTGTACGGCCGCATGTACCAGACGCCGTTTGCCGACCGCGTGCGCAACGAGGCCGGCATACCGACCATTGCCGTGGGCGCCATCTTCGAGGCCGACCATGCCAACGCCATCATCGCCTCGGGCCGGGCCGACCTGTGCGCGCTGGCGCGTCCGCACCTGGCCGATGCCGCCTGGACGCTGCGCGAGGCCGCACGCCTGGGCGCCCACGATGTGGACTGGCCGCCGCAGTACCAGCCCGGCAAGCGCCAGTTGGAAACCAACTTCGAACGCGCCGCCGCCATGGCGCAGTTGGACGCGAAATGAAACTACACCCCCTGAGTCGCTTCGCGCCTTCCCC
>NZ_BCTO01000087.1 GCF_001571325.1 Delftia tsuruhatensis NBRC 16741 | reverse complement strand
ACGACACCGTCGGTGCGGGGCGGCCCTTCCTCGGCGTCCCTCGCTGTGTGGCGCGCCGGTTTCATAGGTTGCGGGTGGCTCGCATCGCCACGGGTGATTGAAATGACCATATCTTTGAATCTTCTTGAAGGGCGCCATGCCCTGGTGACGGGCGGGGCGCGCGGCATAGGCCTGGCCTGCGCGCGGGCGCTGCTGGCGCGCGGCGCGCGGGTCACGCTGCTGGGACGCGATGGTGCAGCGCTGGAGGCTGCCGTGCGCGAGCTGGGCGGCACGGCACCGGCAGCACAGATGGTGCAGTCCGTGCAGGCGGATATTGCCGACGAGGACTCGGTGCGCCAGGCCTTCGCGCAGGCCGAGGCGGCCTTCGGCCCCGTGCAGGTGCTGGTCAACAACGCAGGCCAGGCCAGCAGCCAGAAGTTCGAGCGCACCGATGCCGCACTGTGGCAGGCGATGCTGGCCGTCAACCTCACAGGCACCTTCCACTGCATGCAGGCCGCGCTGCCGGGCATGCTGTCTGCGCGCTGGGGCCGCATCATCAATGTGGCCAGCACGGCAGGGCTGATCGGCTATGCCTATGTCAGCGCCTATTGCGCGGCCAAGCATGGCGTGATCGGCCTCACGCGCTCGCTGGCGCTGGAGACCGCAGGCAAGGGCGTGACGGTGAACGCCGTCTGCCCCGGCTACACCGAGACCGACATCGTGCGCGGCGCCGTGGCCAACATCATGGACAAGACCGGCATGACTGCGGATGAGGCCCGCACCAGGCTGGCCGAACGCAACCCGCAGGGCCGCCTGGTCCAGCCCGAGGAAGTGGCCGAGACCGTGGCCTGGCTGGCCCTGCCGGCGTCCGCCTCGGTCAACGGCCAGTCCATTGCCGTCGATGGCGGCGAGGTGATGACCGGCTGAACCCGGTCCACCCCCGTTTTCTGAATTCTTGATGGAGACACCATGAGCACCCAGCCCGAAGAACACAGCATGAAGCACCACAAGCGCCCCCTGGCCGGCTACGAGGCCAGGACCTTTGTGTGGCAGGTATCGGCCGACGGCAAGATCGGCACCATCACCCTGAACCGGCCCGAGCGCAAGAACCCGCTGACCTTCGGCTCCTATGCCGAGCTGCGAGACCTGTTCCGCGCCCTGGTCTATGCCACCGACATCAAGGCCGTGGTGGTCACGGGCGCGGGCGGCAATTTCTGCTCGGGCGGCGATGTGCACGAGATCATCGGCCCGCTCACCAAGATGAGCATGCCCGAGCTGCTGGACTTCACGCGCATGACGGGCGACCTGATCAAGGCCATGCGCGCCTGCCCGCAGCCCATCGTGGCGGCCGTGGACGGCATCTGCGCGGGCGCGGGCGCCATGGTCGCGCTGGCGGCCGACATGCGCCTGGGCACGCCCGCGGCGCGCACGGCGTTTCTCTTCACCCGCGTAGGCCTGGCCGGTGCCGACATGGGCGCCTGCACGCTGCTGCCGCGCATGATCGGCCAGGGCCGCGCCTCCGAGCTGCTGTACACGGGCCGCGCCATGACGGCCGAGGAGGGCGCTGCCTGGGGCTTCTTCAATGCCCTGCATGGCGCCGAACAGATCGGCGAAGCCGCCCACGCGCTGGCCGCCCAGCTGGCCGCAGGCCCCACCTTTGCCCATGGCGTGACCAAGAAGCTGCTGCACCAGGAATGGAACATGGGCGTGGACGAGGCCATCGAGGCCGAAGCCGAGGCCCAGGCCATCTGCATGCAGACGCGCGACTTCCACCGCGCCTACGAGGCCTTCGTGGCCAAGCAAAAGCCTGTCTTCGAAGGAAACTGAAAATGCGTGATTCCTCCTGGCTGGACTGGCCTTTCTTCGACGACGCCCATCGCACGCTGGCGCATGAGGCCGATGCCTGGTGCGCCCAATCCCTGGGCGATGTGGACCACCACGATGCCGATGCAGCCTGCCGCCAACTGGTGAAGGCCCTGGGCCAGGCCGGCTGGCTGCGCTATGCCGTGCCGTCCGGCCCCGGCGGCGCCTGGGGCGGGGCCTTGCCCGAGGTGGACTCGCGTGCGGTCTGCATCCTGCGCGAGACCCTGGCCCGCCATGAAGGCCTGGCCGACTTCGCCTTTGCCATGCAGGGCCTGGGCAGCGGTGCGATATCGCTCATGGGGTCGGAAGCGCTGCGCCAGCGCTACCTGCCGCGCGTGGCGCGTGGCGAGGCCATTGCGGCCTTTGCGCTGTCCGAGCCCGATGCCGGCTCCGACGTGGCCGCCATGGCCTGCGAGGCGCGGCTCGAAGACGACCACTATGTGCTCAACGGTGCCAAGACCTGGATCTCCAACGGCGGCATTGCCGACTTCTACTGCGTGTTCGCCCGCACGGGCGAGGCGCCGGGGGCGCGCGGCATCAGCGCCTTCGTGGTCGATGCGGACACGCCGGGTTTCTCCATTGGCGAGCGCATCGAGCTGATCGCGCCGCACCCGCTGGCCACCATCCGTTTCGACAACTGCCGCATACCCGTGTCGCAGCGCCTGGGCGAGCCGGGGCAGGGCTTCAAGCTGGCCATGATGACGCTGGACATCTTCCGCGCCTCGGTGGCCGCCGCCGCACTGGGCTTTGCGCGCCGCGCGCTGGACGAAGGCCTGGCACGCGCCAAGTCGCGCCGCATGTTCGGCCAGACCCTGGGCGACCTGCAGCTGACCCAGGCCGCGCTGGGCGACATGGACACGGCTATCGACGCATCGGCCCTGCTGACCTACCGCGCTGCCTGGATGCGCGATGTGAAGAAGACGCGCACCACGCGCGAGGCGGCCATGGCCAAGATGACGGCCACTGAATCGGCCCAGGCCGTGATCGACCGTGCGCTGCAGATGTTCGGCGGGGCGGGCGTGGTCTCGGGCATGCCGGTGGAGACGCTGTACCGCGAGATCCGCGCGCTGCGCATCTACGAGGGCGCGACCGAGGTGCAGAAACTCATCATCGCGCGCGAGCTGCTCAAGGCCTGAGCGGCAGGCTGCCCATTCAACGCAAAGCCAGGGAACATCGCATGCAAGCCTCCGCCCACATCGATACTTTCGCCCGGGACAACCTGCCGCCGCCCGACCAATGGCCCGAGCTCCTGCTCGACGGCCCGGACGTGGCCTATCCCGAACGCCTGAACTGCGCGGCCGAACTGGTCGATGCCATGGTGGCGCGCGGCCATGGCGACCGCGTGGCCCTGCGCTGGAGGCGGGGCGCGGACCAGGCCGCCATGACCTATGCCGAACTGCAGGCGCTGACCAACCGCATCGCCCATGTGCTGGTGGAAGACCTGCAGCTGGTGCCCGGCAACCGGCTGCTGCTGCGCGGCCCCAACAACGCCATGATGGCCGCGTCCTGGCTGGCCGCCATCAAGGCCGGGCTGGTGACGGTGCCCACCATGCCGCTGCTGCGTGCCAAGGAGCTGCAGCAGATCATCGCCAAGGCCCAGGTGCAGGCCGTGCTGTGCGATGTGCGCCTCAAGGACGAGGTGCAGCTGTGCCTGCAGCCCGGCCATGAACACCATTGCCCTGACCTCTCGCGCGTGCTGTATTTCAACGATGGCGCAGCCGACGCGCTGGACGCCCTGGCCGCAGCCAAGCCCGACACCTTTGCCTGCTGCGACACGGCGGCCGACGATGTCTGCCTCATCGCCTTCACCAGCGGCACCACGGGCGCGCCCAAGGGCTGCATGCATTTCCACCGCGACGTGCTGGCCATGTGCGACCTGTTCCCGCGTCACGTGATACGGCCCGGCCCGGACGACATCTTCTGCGGCACGCCGCCGCTGGCCTTCACCTTTGGCCTGGGCGGGCTGCTGTGCTTTCCGCTGCGCGTGGGCGCCAGCACCGTGCTGGCCGAAAAGCTCACGCCCGAAGGGCTGCTGCAGCTGGTGCAGGATTTCCGCGCCACCATCGTCTTCACCGCACCCACCTTCTACCGGCAGATGGCGGCGCAGGCAGCGCGCTTCGATCTGTCGTCGCTCAGGAAAAGCGTGTCGGCGGGCGAGGCCCTGCCGGACGCCACGCGCCAGCTGTGGAAGCAGGCCACGGGCATCGAGATGATCGACGGCATCGGCGGCACCGAGCTCATCCACGTCTTCGTGTCCAGCCCGCCCGAGGAGGTGCGCGCGGGCGCCATCGGCAAGGTCGTGCCCGGCTATGTGGCCCAGGTGGTGGACGACGACATGCAGCCCGTGCCCGACGGCACGCCCGGCCGCCTGGCCATCAAGGGGCCGACCGGCTGCCGGTATCTTGCCGACGAGCGCCAGAAGCGCTTTGTGCAAAACGGCTGGAACCTGCCCGGCGATACCTTTGTGCGTGATGCCGACGGCTATCTGTTCTACCAGGCGCGCAATGACGACATGATCATCTCGGCCGGCTACAACATCGCCGGCCCCGAGGTGGAGGACGCGCTGCTGCGCCACGAGGCCGTGGCCGAATGCGGCGTGATCGGCGCACCCGACGACGAGCGCGGCCAGGTGGTCAAGGCCTTTGTGGTGCTCAAGCCCGGCTTTGCGGCCGGCGACGATATGGCCGCCACGCTGCAGGCCTTCGTCAAGGCCAGCATTGCGCCCTACAAGTACCCGCGCGCCATTGTCTTCGTGCCGGCCCTGCCGCGCACCGAGACCGGCAAGCTGCAGCGCTTCGTGCTGCGCAAGATGCCGTGAGCGCGCGCCATGGCCTCCGCCTTCGTCAGCCAGGTGCAGGTGCTGTTTCGCCATTGCGATCCGGCCGGCATCGTCTTTTACCCGCGCTATTTCGAAATGGTCAACGACCTGGTGGAGGAATGGTTCGACAGGGGAATGGGCCTGCCATTCCACACCCTGCATGTACAGCGCCAGGTGGGCACGCCCACGGTGTCGGTGCAATGCGATTTCACGGCGCCCAGCCGCTGGCACGACACGCTGCGCCAGGTATTGGAGGTGCGCCGCATCGGCGGGGCATCGTTCCAGTTCGATGTGCGTTTCGAGGGGCCGGACGGCCAGCGACGGCTGTCTGCGCGCATGACCATCGTCACCATGGATTTGCGCAGCATGAAGGCCACGCCACTGCCGGCCGATCTGCGCGAGCGCCTGCAGGCCTATCTGGTGCCGCAGGACGGTTTTACGGATTCAACGAGAACAGGATGAAGCAATGAAGACTCTGCAACCCCCGGATTGGCTGGCGCCCCGAGGCTATGCCAATGGCATCCTCACCGAAATGACGGTCGGCTCCCGGCTGGTGTTTGTCGGCGGGCAGATTGGCTGGAACGGCCAGCAGCAATTCGAGACGGACGACTTTGCCGGACAGGTGCGGCAGGCGCTGGCCAATATCGTCGCCATCCTCGCCGAAGGCGGCGCCAGGCCCGAGCACATCGTGCGCATGACCTGGTATGTGACCGACAAGCAGGAATACGTGGCGGCCTATCCGGCCATTGGAAAGCACTACCGCGAGCTGATCGGGCGGCATTTCCCCGCCATGACGGCGGTGGAGGTGGCGGATCTGGTGGAAGACCGGGCCAAGGTGGAGATCGAGGTCACGGCGGTGGTGCCTGCATGACGCACCTCTGAGCATGTGCCCGCGCATGTGCGCCGCCGTGCGGGCGGGCCCATGCGCGGCAGGGACTCACTTGATTTCGAACAGGGTGCGGTCCTTGCCCAGGATCCAGTTCGGCGGCTTGCCGCGGCCGGTCCAGGTCTTGCCGGACTCGGGGTCCTGGTACTTGGCGGGGGCGCTCTTCTTGCCATCGGGCTTCCAGGGGAAGACCTGCTGTGCCGTGAAGCCAAACTCCCGGACCAGTTCCTGCACCGATGCCAGAGCCGCTTTGGACTCCAGCTTGCGGGCCTCGTCGATTTGCTGGTCGAGCAGTTTTTTCTGGGCAATCAGCTCTTGGTATGTAGTCATCTTGATAGAAGAATTTCTAAGTGCGGCTATTTGTCGAAAACTGCGCAGCAAGAACAACGACCCGGAACTCTTTACGCAATGGTCAAGGTTGGTGCATGTGCAGTGGGGGATGAAGATATCACCGTAAGTATAAATACTGATGATGTGAGCGTTCTATGGGGTGTAGACAGCTTCTTCTCATGCCTGGGCATATTCCGAGGCGATCCGCATTATATCCAGCAGCATCTTGATAACCGCCACTTTACAAAAGCTGTTGCGTCTTTGTTACATTTGCAGAGCATTGTGGTTGGCGCTTCCTCCTCTGGAGAGGGCGTGCTGGCATGCTTTTCCTGGGCAGCCGCGACGAGGTGATCGTACAAGTTCCCATTTCAGAACCGGTTGCGGGTGTTGATTTTGTTTCATCAATCGATTTTATTTATCGATTTATAAAATAAATTACATGTGATTCGATTCTGCTATTTAATCTTGCGATTAACACGCGTTGTTTCATTTGTCTTGTCGATTGGCTGGATAGATTTTTTGTATTGCGAGGATTGAATTCCTGGCCGTGGTTTGAAATATCTTCCGCCGATATCGCGTAAATTCATGAGCCGTTGATTGCCAGGCCATTGCAGTCCCGGGAATGCCTTTGGGGCTGATTCTTCAGGCGCAGTTTCGCGGCCCGGCCATGCCCGCCAGGCAGCGGGCGCGTACCGAACGCTTGATTGGCGTGCCACCAACAGCCTGTTAGGATCGCCGCACTACAACGATCCACACCCTGGCAGACATGGCAAGAAGGCAGACCAGCGCCCACGACGGCAACGAGACCCGCGAGACCCTTCTCAAGCTGGCCGCCCGCACCTTCGGTGAGCAGGGCTACTCTGCCACCACCATGCGCAACATTGCCGAGCAGTCCGGGATCGAGGCCGCCAGCATCTACTACCACTTCGCCTCCAAGGAGGAGCTGGTGGACGAGGTCATGGAGCAGGGCGGCAACCGCATCATCAGCCAGCAGCAGGAGCGCCTTGCCGCGCTGGGCGCCGACGCCACGGCCGAGCAGCGTTTCCGCGCAGCCGTGCTGGGCCAGATGGCGGGCCTGATCAAGCATGGGGACTTCGCCCTGGCCCACGGCCGCCTGCTGGGCCAGTTGCCCGACAAGGTGCGCGAACGCCAGATCAAGCGCCGCGAGCGCCACCAGAAATTCTGGAGCGGCCTGCTCGAAGACCTGCGCGCCGAAGGCCGCCTGCGGGCCGATGCCGACATCCACCTGGCGCGCATCATGATCCTGGGCAGCATCAACTCCATACAGTCCTGGTTCAACCCCCGCAAGGGCTCGCTGGAGAAGGTGGCGGACCAGATCTGCGACATGTTCTTCCGGGGCGTGGGGCCCGCAGATCAATAGGCACAATGCGGGAAATCGCCAGTCGGCTGTCACATGCCTGTGCCATATCGCCGCGCTGTCTCCGGGGCCCGTGCTGAAAATGCCGGCGGATAGTTAACGATATTGAATTGTCAATAGTAAGATCGCCGTCTTATGCGTCTGCTTGTTTTGCGCCTGCTATTGCTGGCCGTGTTCTTCAACACGGCCATTGGCATGCCCCTGCATGGCGCAACGCATATTCGGCAGGCGGCGGCAGCGCCCGGCCAGGCGTTTGCCGGCCTGAACGGCTGCGAGGACAAGGCGCCGGCCGGTGAAAAGGCGGAAGCCGCGGAAGCCGTCTGCGTCTGGTGCATGGGCCATGCACCGCATGCGGCGGCCTGGCTGCCGCACTTCGGCCTGCCTCTGGCCGTGGCCGCGCCGCCTGAGAGGGGGCCGCCGCGCACCGTGGGCGGCGCCATCCCCTCGCAGAACCGCTGGGCCTTTGCATCGCGCGACCCGCCGCGCTGAATCCGCAAGCACTTTTCTCCTTCTCTGCCGCCGGCACCCGTTGGTGCTGGCGGCATGTCCGTGTTTGCGCGCGCCGGCTTCTGATGCCGGCGGCATGCGCCCGTGCCCGTTTTCATCATGACTGCCTTCTCCATCCTCGCGAAGCCGCTCCCCGGCCTTCGCCCGCTGCCGCTTGCTCTGAGCGCTGCCGCTTTCTTCTCCACGCCCGTGCTGGCCCAGGGCCAGGAACAACCTGCGGCATCCGTGCCGTCAGCGCCGTCGCCCCAGGAGCAGACCCTGCTGCCTGCCGTGGAAGTCGTGGGCCGCACGGCCTCGGGCGCCTATCACACCGATGAGGCGGCAGGCGCCAAGACCGACCTGCCGCTGCGCGAGCTGCCGCAGTCGGTGCGCGTGATCACGCGCCAGGCCATGGACGACCTGGGAGCCACCAAGCTCGACGATGTGCTGGACTATGTGGGCGGCGTCTCGCGCCAGAACAACTTTGGCGGCCTGTGGGACAACATCGTCATTCGCGGCCTGCCCGGCGATCAGAACGTGGGCATGGCCACCTTGTTCAACGGCTTTTCCTCGGGGCGCGGCTTCAACGCGCCGCGTGATCTGGCTGGCGTGGAGCGCATCGAGTTCCTCAAGGGCACGGCCGCTGCGCTCTACGGCAGCAGCGAGCCGGGCGGCACGCTGAACGTCGTCTCCAAGCGTCCGCTGTGGACGCCTTCGCATTCCGTGGAAGCCTATGCGGGCAGCTACGGGCTGCGGCGCGGCGCGCTCGACAGCACGGGGCCGATTGGCGAGAACTTTGCCTACCGGCTCAACATCGCCGTGGAGGACCGCGACAGCTTCCGCGACTTCGTGGGCGCCAGCCGCCAGGTGATTGCGCCGGCCTTCACCTGGAAGCTGGGGCGCGATACGGTGCTGGAGTACTCGGGCGAGCTGCTGCGCCACAAGACGCCGCTGGACCGTGGCGTGGTGGCCGTGGGCGACCGCCTGGGCGCCATCTCGCGCAGCCGCTTCCTGGGCGACCCGCGCGATGGCGATGTGACGGTGGAAAACCGCACGCACCAGTTCATCCTCTCGCATGAGTGGAGCGCGCAGTGGCGCAGCCGCCTGGGCCTGTCCTACCGCGAGACCTCGATCAACGGCTTTTCCACCGAACCCCATGCGCTGCTGGCCAATGGCGACCTGACGCGCCAGCGGCGTTTCCGCGACTACCAGTCCGACGACATCGCCGTGCAGGCCGAGCTGCAGGGCACGGTGAAAACGGGCACCGTCGAACACGAGCTGCTGCTGGGCCTGGAGAGCTTTCGCTTCGACATGGATACGGTGATGCTGCGCGCCAACCCCACGGCGGCCAATCCCTATGCCATCAATATCTACAACCCCGTCTACGGCGGCACGCAGCCCGTGCCCACGGCCAATACCGATACCTTCGAGCGCCAGCGCAACACGGCCTTCTACCTGCAGGACGCCATCAAGCTCTCTCCCCAGTGGCGCGTGGTGGCCGGCCTGCGCATGGACCGCTATGACCAGTCGCTGCACAACCGCCGCACGGGCGCGACCACGCAGCAGGACCCGACCTCGACCTCTCCGCGCCTGGGCCTGAGCTGGCTGCCGCTGCCGCAATGGACCTTCTATGCCAACGTGGGCCGCTCGTTCCGGCCCAACGTGGGCGTCGATGTGGCCGGCGCGGGCTTCAGTCCCGAATCCGGCCGCTCCATGGAGCTGGGCGCCAAGTGGGAAAGCGCCGACCGGCGCATGGGCGCCACGGCCGCGCTGTTCGACATCCGCAAGCGCAACGTGCTGACGGCCGACCCGGGCAACGCCGGCTACTCGGTCTCGGCCGGCGAGATCCGCAGCCGGGGGCTGGAGTTCGACTTTGCCGGCCAGGTCACGCAGCGTTGGCGCCTGAATGCGAGCCTGGTGCTCAACGACGTGGAGATCTCGCGCGACAACACGCTGGAAGTGGGCGGGCGCCTGCTCAACGTGCCCAAGGTCAACGGCAGCGTGCTGGCGGTCTACGAGAACGCCTTCTCCAACGGCCAGCGCTACGGCATTGGCGGCGGCGTCACCCGCGTGGGCAAGCGCCTGGGCCAGGCCCGCACGCAGGCCGAGGCCGACGCTGGCAAGGCGGCCTTCGATCTGCCCGGCTACACCACCGCCAAGCTGGTGGCCTACTGGCGCATCAGCCCCACGCTGCGCCTGACGCTGGACGTGGACAACCTCTTTGACAAGACCTACTACACCAGCTCGTACAGCCGGCTGTGGGTGACGCCGGGCACCGCCCGCACCGTCACCGTAGGCCTTCAAGCCAAGTTCTGAGCCCCGCCATGCATCCATCCCTTCCTGTTTCTTCCAACCCCACTTCTGCCTCCACGCCCGTGCTCCAAGCGCTGGGCGCCGTGGTGGACTATGGCGAGCGCACCATCCTCCAGGGCCTGGACCTGGCCGTGCATGCCGGCGAGATCTATGCGCTGCTGGGCGCCAACGGCGCGGGCAAGACCACCACGCTGAGCCTGTTCCTGGGCTTTGTGCGGCCGCGCAGCGGCCAGGTGCGCGTGCAGGGCGTGGACCCGGTGACGGCTGCCGCGCAGGCGCGCGGCCTGATCGCCTATATCCCCGAGAACGTGGCGCTGTACGAGCACCTGAGCGCGCGCGAGAACGTGGCCTATCTGCTGGACCTGGCGGGCCAGCCCGCCAGCAGGGATGCCATCGGCCAGGCCTTGTCCGCTGCAGGGCTGGATGCGGCCGCGCATGACCGGCGCGTCTCGGGCTTTTCCAAGGGCATGCGGCAGAAGGTGGCCATTGCGCTGGCGCTGGCACGCAAGGTGCCGGCACTGCTGCTGGACGAACCCACTTCGGGCCTGGACCCGCAGGCCACGGCCGAATTCAGCCGGCTGATCACGCAGCTGCGCGGCCAGGGCGTGGCCATTCTCATGGTCACGCACGACCTGCTGGGGGCTGCCGATGTGGCCGACCGCATGGGCTTCATCGCGGGCGGCAGGCTGGTGGAGGAGGTGGCGGCCCGTGGGGAAGAGCGCTTTGACGTGCGGGCACTGCACCGCCACTACGCGGGTACAGGTTCGGGTGCGAGTGCAGACGCAAACGCACACGCACACGCAGGCGCAGGCGCAGGCGCAGGCGTGCAGGGGGCCGCGGCATGAGCACGGCCTGGACCATTGCACGCGAGGAATGGCGCCTGCTGCTGCGCGACCGCGTGGCCGTGCTGGGCATGGTGCTGTGGCTGCTGCTCGGTGCTACTGCCGCCTTCACCGCCTGGGACCAGCGCAGCGCGGCCCAGGCCCAGCGCGAACGCCACCAGTCGCAGGTGGACCATGAGTTCGAGGCCCAGCCCGACCGCCATCCGCACCGCATGGTGCACTACGGCCATTTCGTGTTCCGCCCGCTCAATCCGCTGGCGGCCTTCGATGCGGGCATAGACGCCTACACCGGCCACACGCTGTTTCTCGAAGGCCACCGCCAGAACAGCGCCAACTTCGGCGATGTGCGCCAGTCGTCGCTGCTGCTGCGCTTCGGCCAGCTCACGCCGGCCTTTGTGCTGCAGGTGCTGGCACCGCTGCTGCTGATCTTCGTGGGCCATGCCTGCATCGCGCGAGAGCGCGAGGCCGGCACCTTGCGCGTGCTGCTGGCCCAGGGCGTGGGCATGCGGCAGTTCGTGGCCGGCAAGCTGCTGGCGCTGACGGGCGTGGCGGCCCTGGTGCTGCTGCCCGCCTTGCTGGCCCTGGCCTGGATGGCGGTGGCCACGCCCGTGCCCATCAGCCTGGTGGCCGCGCTGGCGGCTGGCCATGTGCTGTGGCTGCTGCTGTGGGCCGTGGGCATCACCGCGGTCTCGGCCCTCATGCGGCGCGGGCGCGATGCCTTGCTGGCCCTGCTGGCCGCCTGGGCCATTGGCGTGGTGCTGGTGCCCCGGCTGGCGCCGGAGCTGGTGGGCGCGGCCCTGGCATTGCCCACGCGCTTCGAGACCGACATCGCCACGGCGCGCGAGCTGGCGGCGATGGGCGACAGCCACAATCCCGACGATCCCTACTTCGCCGCCTTTCGCGCCAAAGTGCTTGCACAGTACGGCGTGTCGCGTGTGGAGGATCTGCCCGTCAACTACAAGGGACTGGTCGGCATGGAGGGCGAGCGGCTGACCAGCGAGCTCTTCAGGCGTCATGCCGAGGCCAGCTTCGATCTGCAGGCCCGGCAACTGCGCAGCGCCGACGGCTTTGCCCTGGTCAGCCCCTTGATTGCGCTGCGCCGCCTGTCCATGGCCGTGGCCGGCACCGACCTGCAAGGCTATCGGCGCTTTCTGGAGCAGGCCGAGCAGCATCGCTACCGCATGGTGCAGGCGCTCAACCAGCTGCAGGTGGACAAGCTCAGCTACGCGGGTGACCGTTCCAGCCGAGACAACCGCATCAGCCACGAGCACTGGCGCGGCGTCTCCGACTTCCATCACGAGCCCGATCCGCCGCTGGCGGCCTTGCGCCGCGCGGCACCCGCAGCCTGCGTGCTGCTGGGATGGCTGGCGGCGCTGGCGGCCGCCTTGCTGGTGGCCACGCAACGTCTGGGGAGGGTGGTGCGATGAGCTGGCTACGGCATGAATGGCGTCTTCTGACGCGCTCGCGCCTGGCGCTGTGCGCCCTGGCCCTGCTGCTGTTGCTGTCCACGCTGGCAGTGCTGTCGGGCCTGCGCGAGATCTCGTCGCAGCGCCAGACCCTGGACCGTCTGGCCCAAATGCAGCAGCAGGAAATGGCGGCCCAGGCAGGTCGGCATGCACAGTCCGGCGATGCGGGCTCGGTGGCCTACTACGGCTTTCACAGCACCTGGGATGCACCGTCGTCCACGGCCTTCCTCGCCCTGGGCCTGCGCGATGCCGCGCCCTATGTGCTGCGCGTGCGTGCCCTGGCGCTGCAGGCGCAGCTGCATGAAGGCGAGAGCTTCAACCCCGAACTGGCGCTGGCGGGCCGCTTCGACTTCGCCTTTGTGCTGGTCTACCTGGCGCCGCTGTTCCTGATTGCACTGCTCTACGACCTGGTCTCGGGCGAGCGCGAATCGGGACGCCTGGGCACGCTTCAGGCCATGCCCGGCAGCGGGCGCCGGCTGTGGCTGCGCCGTGCGGGCCTGCGTTCGGTGCTGTTGCTGGCATGCCTGGCGCTGCCGGCCCTGGCAGGGGCATTGGCCAGCGGGGCGCAGGCGGGCGCCATCGCCTCCGTGCTGCTGAGCGCCATGGCCTATGTGGCCTTCTGGAGCGGGCTGTGCCTGGTGGTCGCCACGCTGGGCGGCAGTTCGGTGGCCAACGCCATGGCCCTCATGGGCTGCTGGGCCGTGCTGACCCTGGTGCTGCCCACGCTGGCCAATGCCGCGCTGTCGCGCGCCGTGCCCGTGAGCCAGGGCGTGGAGCTGATGCTGGCCCAGCGCCAGACCGTGCATGGTGCCTGGGACCTGCCGCGCGAGCAGACCATGGAGCGCTTCTTCCGCAACCACCCCGAATGGCGCAACACCGCGCCGCTGCCTGCGGGCTTTCACTGGAAGTGGTACTACGCCTTCCAGCAGCTCGGTGATGAAAGCGTCGCCCCCCAGTTCGCCGCCTATCGGGAAGGCCTGCAGGCGCGCCAGGCCTGGACCGGGCGCCTGGGCTGGCTGCTGCCCGGCGTGGGCGTGCAGGCCGCATTGCACCGCCAGGCCGGCACCGACCTGCTGGCGCAGCTGGCTTACCAGGACGACATTGCCGCCTTCCATGCGCGGCTGCGGACTTTCTTCTATCCCTATCTGTTCGAGGACCGTCCATTCGGCGCGAAGGACTTTGCAGCGCAGCCGGTCTTCACGGCCAGTCCGCGCCATGCGCCGCAGACCTGGGGTCAGGTGGCGATGCTCTGGGCGGTGGCTGCGCTGGCCTTGCTGGCCGGGGGCGTTGCCGCAGGCCGCGTGCGGCCGGGCAGGCGCTGAGGCAGCGGACCGGGGAAAAAGAAACAGCCATGGCGCAGGGAAGGCCTGCGCCATGGCTGTCGGCTTGCGGATGCCTGGGCCTGAGGCCCGGGGCCCGCCGCTACTGCACGTTCTGGTGGCAGTCGCTGCAGATGCCGTACATCGTCATCTCATGGCGCTCCACCACAAAGCCTTCGGGCACGATGCGCTGCATGTCGCCAAGGCAACCGGGCACGTTGAACACGCGGTTGCAGCTCATGCAGCGGAAATGGTGGTGATGGGCGCGGCCGCTGAGTTCGTAGCGCGTGGCCTCGCCGGGCAGGTCCACGGCCTGCACCTCACCGGCTTCCATCAATTGCTTGATGTTGCGGTACACCGTGGCCAGACCGATGGCCGGCACTTCGCGCTGCGCTGCGCCCAGGATTTCAGCGGGGAGCAGGGGGCGCCCAGCCTCTTCCATGACCGTGCGTATCGAACTGCGCTGGCGGGTCGAGCGTTCCATTGGCCTGAACAAGCGCTCCACGATGGGCTGAGTGTGTCTAGTCATGGTAGTTCCGTTATTTACTATAACAATCTCGAAGCGATTAATCAGTGTTCACGAACGCTCACAGCCGAAATGGAACTGTGCCTGCCTGTAGCTCCTGCAAGCATGGGGATGCAATCCCTGCAACGGTTCTTTTCTTCAAAGAGAAAAAATCACATCGGACGGACAACAGGTATTCCATTCTTGCGGCTTTGCGCGAGTATATGTCGTGAGCATTCGATGGACCTTGTGCGAAGGTTAAATACCATAGCCGTCCACAATGCTGTAATGGGATGTAATTGATCTATTGTCTGAAGAATGCTTGAAACAAGGGTTGTGCGGGACTTCGCGCAGGTCCTGAATCCGACGGTAGTTGCTGGAGACGCGATGCAATGGATTGCATGGGCAGTGTATTACCGATTCAAGCAGATTGCCTCAATGCACCTCGTTTGTCCATCATCCATTCCCTGGAAGAAAGGTGCGGCCATCCCGTAATGGTTCATGTCACCCCATGTCGATTCAGCATCCGGGCACCATTTGCCGAGCAGTTGCTTCGTCGTGAATTGCGTGGTCAGAAAACATCAGCCAGCTCCTTGGCCACGATGCGGGAATGAACAGCGAAAGCGCAAGCATCGTTTCCAGGGGAATTATTGGGGCAGGAATGCCACTTTCAAAACTCCCCTGATAAAGCCGCCGCAGGCGACCGGAAGATCCGAGCGGGCCGCCATTGCCGCGACGGCTTTGGCGGGGCCTTGCTTCAAGTCCGTTGGATGGACACACCGCCATCGACCACCATGGCCGTTCCCGTGACGAAGCTGGATGCATCCGACGCCAGGAACAGCGCTGCCGCTGCAATCTCCGCCGGTGTGGCTAGGCGCTTGAGGGCGTGCAGGTTTTCGACAAAGGCGCGTGCCTCGGGCGTGGGGGTGCTGGCGCGGCCCATGGGCGTGTCGGTGCCGCCGGGCAGCAGGGCGTTGGCCCGCAGGCCGCGGGGGCCGTATTCAGCCGCGATGACCTGGGTGAGGCCGACGAGGCCGGCCTTGCTGGCGGCATAGGCGCCCATGCCGGGCAGGCCCGCCGAGTAGCCCACGAAGGTGGAGGTGAAGATCAGCGAGCCGCCGCCGCGTGCCAGCAGGGCCGGTATCTGGTGCTTGGCGCCCAGAAAGGCGCTGGTGAGATTGGTGGCGATGGCCTCCTGCCAGGCCTGCAGCGACAGGTCGGGCAGGGCGCAGGGATCGCCCGTCATGCCGGCATTGTTGAAGGCGATGTCCAGGCCGCCAAAGCGCGCCGTGGCGGTTTCGACCAGGGCCCGGGCCAGCGGCTCGTCCCGCACGTCGCCGGCCAGCGCGATGGCCTGGCCGCCGTCCTGCTCTATCTCCGCCACCAGGGCCTGCAGTTCCGGCTGGCGGCGGGCCGTGAGCACCAGCCTGGCGCCGTGGCGTGCGAACAGCCTGGCGGCTTCGCGGCCTATGCCTGAGCTGGCGCCCGTGATGAGGGCGACTTTTCCGTGGAGTTGCTGTGACGATGGCTGCATCTGGCACCTTTTCTTTCCGTGAATGAGGGAAAGCGGTTTGTAGTGCGGCGCAGGCGCGGGCGCATCCCGTTTCTTGCACCGGTGCGGCGCCAATGCGGGCCGCACTCAGTCTTTGCCCAGGTCCAGGTGTGCGAACAGGTCGGCCAGCGTGGGCGTGGAGCGTGCGGGCCAGATGGCGCTGAGGTCCAGGCTGGGCAGGGACCGGCCATCGCGCACTTCGCAAAATCGCACGCCGCGAAAGTCCATGGAGCGTATCCAGCTGGGCAGCAGTGCCACGCCGCAGCCGCCGGCCACGCAGGCCAGCACGGTGAGGGTCCGGTTGGCCTCCTGCGCCACATGGGCTTCGTGGCCTGCCTTGCGCAGCGCGTCGAGGATGCCGGCGTGCAGCACGGGCAGCTGGGCCTGCGGGTACATGACCAGCCCGGCCTCGGCGATCTGCGCCAGGCTGACCTGGCCGTCCTCGCCGATCTGGAATTCGTCGGGCACGGCGGCCACCAGGCGCTCGCGCAGCAGCTGGCGCTCGCGCATGCGCCCGCCCACGGCCACGGGTGTGTGCATGAGGCCGATGTCGATGGCGCCGGTCTGCAGGGCCTCGGCCTGCTCGGCATTGCTCATCTCGCGCAGGATGACGCGCACGCCGGGCGCCTGCTGCCGCAGCGCGCGCAGGGCGCGGGGCAGGGTGCCGAACAGCGCCGAAGACACCAGGCCCACGGTGAGCTGGCCTGCACTGCCCCTGGCGATCTCGCGCGCGCGGCTGGCGGCGGCATCTATGCGGGCCACGCTGGTGCGCACGTCATCCAGCATGGCCAGGGCGGCCGGCGTGGGCAGGGCGCCCTGGCGCGAGCGCTGGAACAGCTGCACGCCCAGGTCTTTCTCCATGCGGGCCAGGGTCTGGCTCAGCGCGGGCTGGGCAATGCCCAGCCAGTCGGCTGCGCGGCTGACGCTGCCCTGGTCCACCACCGCCAGAAAGTAGCGCAGATGCCGGGTTTCCATATCGATCCAGTATGAATAAATCCATTTTGAAGAATGGAAATATATATCCCCTCTTCCTAGAATCCGGCCGCATACCCCCTGCGCCGCATCCTGTGCCGCGCCACCCGCAAGGAGTTTTTCCCCGTGTCTGCCCTGCCCAGGTTCGCCATTGCGTCCAGCGTCGATACCCATGCCCATGTCTTCGAGCGCGGCCTGCCCATGCCCGATGTGCGCCGCTACGCGCCCGACGCAGATGCGTCCCTGGCCACGTATCTGCAGCACCTGGACACGCACGGCCTGGCCTATGGCGTGCTCGTGCAGCCCAGCTTCCTGGGCACGGACAACCGCTACATGCTCCAGGCCCTGCGCGCCCGGCCGCAGCGCCTGCGCGGCGTGGCCGTGGTCGATGACAACACGGGCGAGGACCACCTGCAGGCCCTGGCCGATGCCGGCGTGGTGGGCATGCGCCTGAACCTGATCGGCCTGCCTTTGCCTGATCTGAATGCGCCCGGTTGGCGCCGCGTGCTGGAGCAGGCCAACACCCTGGGCTGGCATGTGGAGCTGCACCTGCAGGCCGGGCGCTTGCCTGACCTGCTGCCCACCCTGCTGGCGGCCGGCTGCCGCGTGGTGGTCGACCACTTCGGGCGTCCTGACCCGGCCCTGGGCGTGCGCGACCCTGGCTTTGGCTATCTGCTGCAGCAGGCCGGCAGCGGCCGTGTGTGGGTCAAGCTGTCCGCGCCCTACCGCATCTGGCCCGCCGCCGACTGCGCCGCCTCGGGGCGGCAGGCCACCGCGCAGTTGCTGCAGGCCTTTGCGGCCGAGCGATTGCTCTGGGGCAGCGACTGGCCGCACACCCAGCACGCGGGTCAGGCCAGCTATCCGGCGGCCGTGCGCTGGATGCACGACTGGCTGGACCCGCTGGACGATGCCGCCTCGCTGCAGGCCGTGCTGGGCCGCAGCGCCGTCGAGCTGTTCCGATTTCCGAGCCCGATTCAAACCCAAGGAGACACACCATGAAATCCCTGTCCAGACGCACCGCCGGCCTGTGGGCGGCCGCAGGCCTGATCTCGGCCGTTGCCGGCATGGCCGCGCCAGCCGCTGCGGCTGCAGCGGCCAACTACCCCGATCGCCCCGTCACCCTGGTGGTGACCTATCCGCCGGGCGGCACGGTCGATGTGGTGGCGCGCCTGATCGGCCCCCGTCTGTCTGCCGAGCTGGGCCAGCCCGTTGTGATCGAGAACCGGGGCGGGGCAGGCGGCATGATCGGCGGCGCCCAGGTGGCCAAGGCCCAGCCCGACGGCTACACGCTGATGCTCGATGCCTCCAACCACGCGCAGAATCCCGCCATCCACGCGCGCATGCAGTTCGACACGCTCAAGGCCTTCGCGCCGGTCTCGCTGCTGCTGCGCGTGCCCAATGTGCTGGTGGTGGCGCCATCGTCCCCCATCAAGAGCGTGCAGGACCTGATCCAGGCCGGCCGCTCCGAAGCGGGCGGGCATCTGTACTTTGCGTCGGCAGGCCCGGGCTCGGCCCAGCACCTGGCGGGCGAGCTGTTCAACCTGCTGGCCAGGACGCAGCTGCACCATGTGGCCTACAAGGGCGGCGGCCCGGCCATGATGGACGTGATGTCGGGCCAGGTGCCGCTGATGTTTGCCAGCATGGGCTCGGCCTGGCAGCACGTGAAGACCGGCAAGCTGCGCGCGGTGGCCGTGGGCGGGCTGGAGCGCTCCAAGGCCGCCCCCGAGCTGCCGACCATTGCCGAGTCGGGCGTGCCCGGCTACGAGACCTACGAGTGGAACGCCATCTTTGCGCCGGCCGGCACGCCGCCCGCCATCGTGAACCGGCTGTCCACGGTGCTGGCCAAGGTGCTGCGCGAGCCTGCCATCGTGGAGCGGCTCGCTGGCATAGGTGCCGAGCCCATAGGCTCCACGCCGGCCGAGCTGGAGACATTCCGCCGCGCCGAGATCGCCAAATGGCAGAAGGTGGTGAAGGACTCGCGGCTCAAGCTGGACTGAGCGCATGCAGGCCAGAAAGCGGACCATTGCGGTCTGCTGTACACCGCAGGCAGCCTTGGCGCGTTGAGCAGGAACGGGCGCTGGCTTGAACGGGTTCTTACACCTTTTCAGGCGCAACGGCCCATGCGGCCCCAGGCGCTTGGTAGAAACGGGGCCTTTCCTGTTTCACCCCTTCAAAAGAACATGGCCATGCTTACCTTGCGATCCACCTTGCGCGCCGCGGCCGCCCTTGCGCTGGCCTGCTCGGCCCTTGCGGCCCAGGCGCAGACCTATATCAGCGGCTCGGTCTCGGGCCAGCTGGCTCCGGGTGTCTACGGCACCGTGGACATAGGCAATGCCCCGCCTCCGCCGCTGCTGTACCAGCGGCCCGTCATCATCGCGCCGGCGCCCATGGCCCCGCCGCCGGTCTACATGTGGGTGCCGCCCGGCCATGCCAAGCACTGGGGCAAGCACTGCGCACGCTACGGTGCCTGCGGCCGCCCGGTGTACTTCCTGCGCAATCCGCCGCCGCACTGGCGCGCCGGGCCGCCGCGCCACGATCCTCGCTGGCGCGAGGAGCGCCGCCACCGCGAATGGGAGCACCGCCGCGATGACCGCCGCTGGGACCGCCACGACCGCCACGACCGCCACGATCGGCATGACCGCCACGACGACCACCGCGGCCGCGGGCATGGCCATGATCGCGGCCGGGGCCATGACCGCGATTGAGCGGCACTGCGCCCCAATAAGTTGTATCAAGCAGTTGCGGCGCCCCGGCGTCGCAGCCTGCGGCCCAGGCTTGGTGTTGAGCTATGCCGGTTTGCTATAGCTGCTAGCGGGCTTGCCCAGTAGTGCCTGGCCCGCGCCATGCTCACAATAGCTGTCATACCCATACTGATAGAGACAGCCATGCAAACGGCCATTCCCTGCCTGCTGATGCGGGGCGGTACTTCCAAGGGCCCTTTCTTCCGGGCCAGCGATCTTCCCTCCGACCTGCCCACGCGCGACCGCGTGCTGCTCGCGGCCATGGGCTCGCCCGACAGGCGCCAGATCGACGGCGTGGGTGGCGCGCATCCGCTGACCAGCAAGGTCGGCATCGTCAGCCTCTCCGACAAGGAGGGCATAGACCTCGAATTCCTCTTCGCCCAGCTGCAGCCCGACAAGGACACGGTGGACACCACGCCCAACTGCGGCAACATGCTGGCCGGCGTGGTTCCCTTTGCGCTGGAGACCGGCATGGTGCAGCCGCGTGGCGAGACCAGCACCTTCCGCGTGCTGACGCTGAACACCGGCATGGCGGCCGACATCACCGTGCAGACGCCCGGCGGCCAGGTCGAGTACGAAGGCTCGGCCCGCATCGACGGCGCGCCCGGCAGCTCGGCACCCATCGAAATCAGTTTCCTGGA
The DNA here is from genome assembly GCF_001571325.1 of Delftia tsuruhatensis NBRC 16741. Lineage (GTDB taxonomy): Bacteria > Pseudomonadota > Gammaproteobacteria > Burkholderiales > Burkholderiaceae_C > Comamonas > Comamonas tsuruhatensis. The sequence continues at coordinate 5,397 of NZ_BCTO01000087.1, read as the reverse complement.
CACGGCCGGCTCGGTCTGCTCTGGCCTGCTGCCCACGGGCAAGCCCCGGGACACGGTCACGGTGACGGGCGAGGGGTTCGAGCCCTTCACGCTCGACGTCACCTGCATAGACAACGGCATGCCGCTGGTGATCTTCAAGGCGTCCGATGTGGGCGCCACCGGGCAGGAGACCGTGGCCGAGCTCAACGCCGACACCGACCTCAAGCGCCGCATCGAGGCGCTGCGCCTGCAGATCTCGCAGGCCATGGGCCTGGGCGATGTCTCGGCCAAGAACTATCCCAAGATGACCCTGATCGCGCCGCCCCAGCATGGCGGCGCGCTGACCACGCGCAGCTTCATCCCCCATGTCTGCCATGACGCCATCGGCGTGCTGGCGGCCGTCACCGTGGGCACGGCGGTGAAGATGCCGGGCACCGTGTGCGAGGGCGTGGCACAGCTGCAGCAGGGCACGGGTCCGCTCACCGTCTCGGTGGAGCATCCCACGGGCGAGTTCAGCGTCACGCTGGACAGCGACCCGGCCCATCCCGACGTGGTGACCAAGGCGGCCCTGCTGCGCACGGCGCGCCTGCTGATGCGTGGCGAGGTCATGGTGCCGCGCTCGGTCTGGGACGGCCGCAGGCAGGACTGAAGAAACAGCGCAGGGGCTTGCCGGCCCCTGCGGTGCAAGGGGCGGGCCGCGCGCGCAGATGCGGTATCCGCCAGGCTGAGAGACAGTGGAAGAGACAAGTCATGACATCCGTCCAGAAGGACGCTGCAGCAACCGGCGTCAATGTGCAGACCCTGCTCAACGAGCACCCGTTTTCGGGATTCCAGTGGGTGATCTTTGCGCTGTGTTTCCTGATCGTTCTGCTCGATGGCTTTGATACGGCGGCCATCGGCTATATCGCGCCCTCGCTGATCACCGAATGGGGCGTGAGCAAGCCCGCGCTGGCGCCCGTGCTCAGCGCTGCGCTGTTCGGCCTGGCCGCAGGCGCGATCTTCTCGGGCCCGCTGGCCGACCGCCTGGGCCGCAAGACCGTGCTCGTGGGCTCGGTCGCGGTGTTTGCCGTGGCCTGCCTGGGTTCCGGCTTTTCCCCCGACATCTGGACCCTGGCCGTGCTGCGCTTCGTCACCGGCCTGGGCCTGGGCGCCGCCATGCCCAATGCCGTCACGCTGATGAGCGAGTACTGCCCTGATTCGCGCCGTGCCACGCTGACCAACGCCATGTTTTGCGGATTTCCGCTGGGCGCGGCCTTCGGCGGCTTTCTGGCGGCCTGGATGATCCCGCATTTCGGCTGGCGCAGCGTGCTCATCCTGGGCGGTGCCGCGCCGCTGCTGCTGCTGGTGGCCCTGGTCGTGCTGCTGCCGGAGTCGGTGCGCCACATGGTGGCCAACAACTACCCGGCCGATCGCATCCGCAAGGTGCTGGCGCGCATTGCCGGTGATGCCGTGCAGGGCGTGCAGCGTTTCGTGCTGACCGAGGCCAGGCCCGAGGCCCAGGCCGGCAGCGGCATGGGCGTGGTGCTGTCGCGCCAGTACCGCGTGGGCTCGGTGATGCTGTGGATCGCCTACTTCATGGGCCTGGTCATCTTCTACGCGCTGATGAACTGGATGCCCGTGCTGTTCAAGGAAGCGGGCCTGGACCCCAAGACCGGCACCCTGGTGGCGGCGCTGTTCCCGCTGGGCGGCGTGGGCGCCGTGCTGTTCGGCTGGCTCATGGACCGCTTCAATGCCAACCGCATCATCGCCATCGGCTATGCGCTGACGGCGGCCTCCATCTGGTGGATAGGCCAGACGGCCGGCCACCTGGGCTGGCTGGTGGTGGCCGTCTTCCTGGCCGGCACCATCATGAACACCGCCCAGTCGTCCATGCCGGCGCTGGCCGCCGCCTTCTATCCGACACGCGGCCGCGCCACGGGCGTGGCCTGGATGCTGGGCATCGGGCGCTTCGGCGGCATCGCGGGCTCCTTCCTGGTGGCCGAGCTGTCGGCGCGCCACATGGCCTTCAGCGAGATCTTTGCCGTGGTGGCCATTCCTGGCGTGATCGCCATGGCCGCCCTCATCATCAAGCAGTACAGCAGTCCCGAGCCGCAGGGCGGCGCGGTGCCTGCCACGCCCCTTCATTGACACATTTCCACCCCATAAAGACGCAGGAGACCCTCCGATGATCATCGACGTACACGGCCACTACACCACCGCGCCCGCGGCCCTGGGCGCCTGGCGCGACCTGCAGATCGCGGGACTCAAGGACCCGTCCAAGGCCCCGCGGGCCAGCGAGCTGAAGATCAGCGACGACGAGATCCGCGAGACCATCGAGACCAACCAGCTCAAGCTGATGAAGCAGCGCGGCTCCGATCTCACCATCTTCAGCCCGCGCGCCAGCTTCATGGCGCACCACATCGGCGACTTCGAGACATCGAGCACCTGGGCCGCCATCTGCAACGAGCTGTGCTACCGCGTCAGCCAGCTGTTCCCCGATCACTTCATCCCGGCCGCCATGCTGCCGCAGTCGCCCGGGGTGGACCCCAAGACCTGCATTCCCGAGCTGGTCAAGTGCGTGGAGCAGTACGGCAACGTGGGCATCAACCTGAACCCCGATCCGTCAGGCGGCCACTGGACCTCGCCCCCGCTGTCGGACCGCTCCTGGTACCCCATCTACGAAAAGATGGTGGAGTACGACATCCCGGCCATGGTCCACGTCTCCACCAGCTGCAACGCGTGCTTCCACACCACGGGCGCCCACTACCTGAATGCCGACACCACGGCCTTCATGCAGTGCCTGACCAGCGACCTGTTCAAGGACTTCCCCACGCTCAAGTTCCTGATCCCCCATGGCGGCGGTGCCGTGCCCTACCACTGGGGCCGTTTCCGCGGCCTGGCGCAGGAACTCAAGAAGCCGCTGCTGGACGAGCACCTGCTCAACAACATCTTCTTCGACACCTGCGTCTACCACCAGCCGGGCATCGACCTGCTGACCAAGGTGATCCCGGTCAAGAACATCCTGTTCGCCAGCGAGATGATCGGCGCCGTGCGCGGCATCGATCCGACCACGGGCCACTACTACGACGACACCAAGCGCTACATCGAGGCCACGGCCAACCTCACCGAAGAGGAGCGCTACCAGGTCTACGAAGGCAACGCGCGCCGCGTGTTCCCGCGCCTGGACGCCGCCCTCAAGCAAAAGGGCCTGTAAGCAGGCCGCCACCACAGATCAAGGAGAACACCATGTACGAACTCGGTGTGGTTTACCGCAACATCCAGCGCGCCGACCGCGCGGCCGCCGACGGCCTGGCCGCCCTGGGCTCGGCCACCGTCCACGAGGCCATGGGCCGCGTGGGCCTGCTCAAGCCCTATATGCGGCCCATCTACGCGGGCCAGCAGGTCTCGGGCACGGCCGTCACCGTGCTGCTGCAGCCCGGCGACAACTGGATGATGCATGTGGCCGCAGAGCAGATCCAGCCCGGCGACATCGTGGTCGCGGCCGTGACCTCGGAATGCACGGACGGCTACTTCGGCGACCTGCTGGCCACCAGCTTCCAGGCGCGTGGCGCGCGGGCGCTGATCATCGACGCCGGCGTGCGCGACGTGAAGACGCTGCAGGAAATGAACTTCCCCGTGTGGAGCCGGGCCATCTCCTCCAAGGGCACGATCAAGGCCACGCTGGGCTCGGTCAACATCCCCGTGGTCTGCGCAGGCATGTGGGTCACGCCCGGCGACGTGATCGTGGCCGACGATGACGGCGTGGTCTGCGTGCCCGCCGCCAAGGCCGCCGAAACCCTGGCTGCCGCGCAAAAGCGCGAGAGCTTCGAGGGCGAGAAGCGCGCCAAGCTGGCTTCCGGCGTGCTGGGCCTGGACATGTACAAGATGCGCGAGCCGCTCGAAAAGGCCGGCCTTCGTTACATCGATTGAAGGAGGGAACATGAGCGCTTTTGAAAAGACCCCCGGCTGGCTGGACTGGTACGCCGGCCCCTCCAAGCCCAAGTTCCAGGTGCCCGCAGGCGCTGTCGATGCCCACTGCCACGTCTTCGGCCCCGGCGATGAATTCCCGTTCGCGCCCGAGCGCAAGTACACGCCCTGCGATGCCAGCAAGCAGCAGCTGTTCGCGCTGCGCGACCACCTGGGCTTTGCGCGCAACGTCATCGTGCAGGCCACCTGCCACGGCGCCGACAACCGCGCCATGGTCGATGCCTGCAAGGCCGCCAACGGCAAGGCGCGCGGCGTGGCCACGGTGCGCCGCAGCGTGACCGACGAGGAACTGCAGGAACTGCACGCCGCCGGCGTGCGCGGCGTGCGCTTCAACTTCGTCAAGCGCCTGGTGGACTTCACGCCCAAGGACGAGCTGATGGAGATCGCGGGCCGCATCGCCAAGCTCGGCTGGCATGTGGTCATCTACTTCGAGGCCGTGGACCTGCCCGAGCTGTGGGATTTCTTCACCAGCCTGCCCACCACCGTGGTCGTGGACCACATGGGCCGCCCCGACGTGAGCAAGCCCGTGGACGGGCCCGAGTTCGAGCTGTTCCTCAAGTTCATGCGCGAGCACCAGAACGTCTGGAGCAAGGTCAGCTGCCCCGAGCGCCTGTCCGTCACCGGCCCCAAGGCGCTGGACGGCGAGCAAAATGCCTACCGTGACGTGGTGCCCTTCGCCCGCCGCGTGGTCGAGGAATTCCCCGACCGCGTGCTGTGGGGAACCGACTGGCCCCACCCCAATCTGAAGGACCACATGCCCGACGACGGCCTGCTGGTCGATTTCATCCCGCACATTGCACCGACTGCCGAGCTGCAGAAGAAGCTGCTGGTCGACAACCCCATGCGTCTGTACTGGCCCGAAGAAGCCTGATGGCGACCATGTCCGGCCTGGGTGCCGGACATATTCAAGGAGATATCCATGGCATTGGACAAACCCTATCTGGACGTGCCCGGCACCATCATTTTTGATGCCGAGCAGTCCCGCAAAGGCTACTGGCTCAACCAGTTCTGCATGTCGCTGATGAAGGCCGAGAACCGCGAGCGCTTCAAGGCCGACGAGCGTGCCTACCTGGACGAATGGGCCATGAGCGAGGAGCAGAAGCAGGCCGTGCTGGCCCGCGATCTGAACTGGTGCATGCGCACGGGCGGCAACATCTACTTCCTGGCCAAGATCGGCGCCACGGATGGCAAGAGCTTCCAGCAAATGGCCGGCTCCATGACCGGCATGTCGGAAGAGGAATACCGCAACATGATGGTGAGCGGAGGCCGTTCGGCCGAAGGCAACCGCCGCGTGGGCGAGGAGGGCGATGCCCAGGCCCACCGCCAGCCGCAGGGCAAGGCCGGCAGCGTGGACAAGAACAACAAGGAAGGCAACTGAAATGGCGCGCATCACCGCATCCGTCTACACCTCGCATGTGCCCGCCATCGGCGCGGCCATGGACCTGGGCAAGG
>NZ_BCTO01000086.1 GCF_001571325.1 Delftia tsuruhatensis NBRC 16741 | reverse complement strand
ACGCTCGAATTTTTCTTTAGCCATTTTTCCGACTCCGAAAAAAATCTAAATCACTACAACAGGATTTGGCGCAACCCCATCTAGCGAGCGCACCAGAGAGAATGGTGCCCATGGGCAGGATCGAACTGCCGACCTCTCCCTTACCAAGGGAGTGCTCTACCACTGAGCCACATGGGCCTTGAAGCCGCCGAAGCAACCTCAAAAAACTTTGCTTGCAAACTGGAGCGGGAGACGGGAATCGAACCCGCGTCATTAGCTTGGAAGGCTAGGGTTCTACCATTGAACTACTCCCGCACAGATTGACTGCACGCTGCCACCTTTTCAGATGACTTCTCTTCTTCACCATTACTGGTGGAGGGGACTGGATTCGAACCAGTGTAGGCGTAAGCCAACAGATTTACAGTCTGCCCCCTTTAGCCACTCGGGCACCCCTCCGAAGAGATTTGAATTCTAGCACCGTTTTTTTCGTCTGAAAAAATTCAGTGCATTTTTTTCTCAGGCCACCGGGGCGATCCAAGAAAAATGTGGCGCGGCTGGCGGGGATCGAACCCACGACCCTTGGCTTCGGAGGCCAATACTCTATCCACTGAGCTACAGCCGCTCAAGGCATCGCTGCCCTGCACAAGCCGATGATTGTCGCATGACTTTGCACTACCGCGTACAAGCCCCGCGGCCCCGCCCGCTCATTGGGCAGGAGCCTCCGAAACCGTGAAGCCCAGCCCGCGCAGGCAGACATCCACCGCCTGGGCACCCACTTGCTTGAGATCGAAAGCCCGCCCCAGCAGCCAGCTCTGCAGCAGCCCGTCAAACATGGCGCACAGTGCGATCGATGCCTGGTGCGCCGACATGGGCATGGTGACCGCATGGCTTTCGGCAGCGGCACACAGCGCCAACTCCAGCCGGGACGAAAAGGAGTCCAGTGCCGCACGATTGCGCTCCTGCACCGGCATGAGTTCGCCCACGTACTCCACCTTGAGCAACAGGATCTCGAAGACGCGCCGCGTGCTGTCGTCATCCGCAATGCGCCCGAAGACCACCGCCATCAGGCGCCGCACATATTCCAGCGCATCGCATTCGGAGTCATCTTCGCAGTCGCCCTGAGCGGCCTGCTCCAGCGGGAGCGTGACGCGATCCAGCATGGCATAGAAGAGATCCAGCTTGTCCTTGAAATGCCAGTAGACCGCACCGCGCGTGGCGCCGGCTCGCTGGGCAATCTCGTTGAGCGAGGCCCGGGCGACACCCTGCTCGTAGAACACTTGCTCCGCAGCGTCCAGCAGACTGTTGCGCGTTGCAAACGCATCTTCTTTCGTTCGTCGTGCCAAGATGTATTTCCTTCCATCGTTGAGCCCGGCCATGCCACGCTACGCCATGCTTCGCGCCGCCTTGCAGCAACTGCGGTCATTATACATTCATGTATGTATGTATAATCCGCGACTTGCCCGTGGACACGGGCGTTCCGGATAGCGCTGACCGGAACGTCAACATCGTTATTTGATTCAGCACAAGGACCCATCATGCCCAGCACACGCAGCAATGTGTCAGCCGCTCCGTCCCCTTACAACAGTCTGCGCCTCACCACCGTGGCCCTGGCCGTCACCGCCGCAATGGCCATGGCCGCCTGCGGGAAAAAGCCCGAAGAACAAGCTGCCGCACAGCAGCAGATGCCCGCCGTCCCTGTAGGTGTGGTGGTGGCCACCCCCGCCGATGTGGGACTTGTGACCGAGTTGCCCGGCCGCGTGGACGCGCGCCGCGTGGCCCAGATCCGGGCCCGCAGCGCCGGCATCGTGCAGGAGCGCCTGTTCAAGGAAGGCAGCGACGTGAAGGCCGGCCAGGTGCTGTACCGCATCGATCCGGCGCCCTACCAGGCGACGCTGCAAAGTGCCAAGGCCACGCAGGCCCGTGCCGAGGCCAACCAGGCCCAGGCACTGGCGCAACTGGAACGCTACCGCCCGCTGGTTGCCGCCAACGCGATCAGCAAGCAGGACTTCGTCAATGCAGAGGCTGCCTACAAGCAGGCCCAGGCTGACGTCGCGGCCGGCAAGGCCTCCGTGCGGACCGCCGAGATCAATCTTGGCTATACCAGCGTCACCGCCCCCATTTCTGGCCGCATCGGCCAGTCTCTGGTGACCGAAGGCGCGCTGGTCGGCCAGGGCGAGGCGACCCCGCTGGCCGTGGTCCAGCAGATCAATCCGGTCTATGTGAATTTCACCCAGTCGTCCAGCGAAGCCTTCCGGCTGCGCCGCGCGATGGAGCAGGGCAAGCTCAAGAAGGCCGATGGCGCCGAAGCCGCCAGCGTCGAGGTGCGCCTGGACGATGGCACGGCCTACGAACTCAAGGGCAAGCTGCTGTTCACCGACCTGACCGTGGACAGCTCCACCGGCCAGGTCACGCTGCGTGCCGAGGTGCCCAATCCCAAGGGATTGCTGCTGCCCGGCATGTATGTGCGCGTGCGCATGGAGCAGGCCCAGGCGTCCAACGCCATTGCCGTGCCCCAGCAGGCGGTGACGCGCACCGAGACCGGCGACACCGTGAGCGTGGTCAGCGACGACGGCAAGATCACCAAGCGCCAAGTGAAGGTGACCACGGCCCAGAACAACCAATGGCTGGTCAGCGAAGGCCTGCAGGCGGGTGAGAAGGTCATGGTCGACGGCTTCCAGAAGCTGCAGATGCTGCCGCCCGGCACGCCGGTCAAGCCCGTGCCCTGGCAGCCCGAGGCCGCAGGTGCCCAGAAGCCGGCCGGCGCGGCAGCGCCAGCCCCGCAAGCCGCAGCCGATGCCAAGCCTGCGGACCAGGCAGACAAGAAGTAATCAAGGGGCTCAGCAATGGCCAAGTTCTTTATTGACAGACCGATCTTTGCATGGGTCGTCGCGCTATTCATCATCGTCCTCGGTGGTATTGCGCTGACCAAGCTTCCGATCGCTCAATACCCCAAGGTGGCTCCTCCGGCCATCGTCATCAACACCGCCTATCCAGGCGCGTCCGCGAAGGTGCTCGAAGACAGCGTGCTGTCCGTGATCGAGCGCGAGATGAACGGCTCGCCCGGTCTGGTCTACATGGAGTCTGTGGCCCAGGCCGATGGCACGGGCAGCATCACCATCAGCTTCGAGGCCGGCACCAACGTGGACCTGGCGCAGGTGGACGTGCAAAACCGCCTGTCGCGCGCCACGCCGCGCCTGCCTGCGTCCGTGACGCAGCAGGGCGTGCGCGTGGACAAGGCGTCGTCCAACTTCCTGCTGTTCATCATGCTGTCGTCCGAGGACGCCAAGGCCTATGACACGGTGGCCCTGGGCGACTATGCCTCGCGCAACATCGTGCCCGAAATCCAGCGTGTGGCCGGCGTAGGCCAGGCACAGCTGTTCGGCACGGAAAAGGCGATGCGCATCTGGTTCGATCCCGCCAAGCTGCAGGGCTACAAGCTCTCGGCCGAGGACGTGACGGCCGCCATCCGCAGCCAGAACGCCCAGGTGGCCAGCGGCGCCATCGGTGACCTGCCCAACATCACGGGCCAGAAGATCGCCGCCACGGTGACGGTGATGGGCCAGCTGTCTTCGATCGGCCAGTTCGAGAACATCGTGCTGCGCGCCAATCCCGATGGCTCCACCGTGCGACTCAAGGACGTGGCCACCATCGAGATCGGCGGCCAGGCCTACGCGACCTCCGCCCGCCTGAACGGCAAGGATGCCGTGGGTATCGGCGTGCAGCTGACGCCCAGCGGCAATGCGCTGGCCACGGCCAAGGCCGTGCATGCACGCATGGAGGAACTGAAGAAGTTCTTCCCCAAGGGCGTGAATTACTCCATTCCCTACGACAGCTCCAAATTCGTGAGCATCTCCATCGAGAAGGTGGCCCACACGCTGCTGGAAGCCATCGTGCTGGTGTTCCTGGTGATGTACCTGTTCCTGCAGAACTGGCGCTACACGCTGATCCCGACCATCGTGGTGCCCATTGCACTGCTGGGCACCTTCGCGGTCATGCAGGCCGTGGGCTTCTCGATCAACGTGCTGGCCATGTTCGGCATGGTGCTGGTCATCGGCATCGTGGTGGACGACGCCATCGTGGTCGTGGAGAACGTCGAGCGCATCATGAGCGAGGAAGGCCTGCCGCCGCGCGAGGCCGCGATCAAGGCCATGGGCCAGATCTCGGGCGCCATCGTGGGCATTACGCTGGTGCTGATCGCGGTGTTCATACCGCTGGCTTTCTTCGCGGGGTCCACCGGCAATATCTACCGGCAGTTCTCCATCGTGATGGTCGCCTCCATCAGCTTCTCGGCCTTCATGGCGCTGACGCTGACACCGGCTCTGTGCGCAACGCTGCTCAAGCCCGTGGAGGCCGGCCACAACCACGAGAAGAAAGGCTTCTTCGGCTGGTTCAACCGCACGTTCGCACGCTCGGCCAAGTCCTATGAAGGCTGGGTGGCCCGCCTGCTCAAGCGCTCGGTGCTGATGATCGGCGTGTACCTGGCCGTGATCGCCGGTGCCGTGGTGGTGTTCCGTGGCCTGCCGACCTCGTTCCTGCCGACCGAGGACCAGGGCTACTTCATCGTCAACGTGCAACTGCCTCCTGGCGCCGCCAAGGAGCGCACGCTGGAAGTCATGAAGCAGGTCGAGGAGGCCGTGCTGCCGCAGCCCGAAGTGGCCAACATGGTCAGCGTGCTGGGCTTCAGCTTCTCCGGCCAGGGCCAGAACGCCGCCCTCGCCTTCGTGCCGCTTAAGGACTGGTCCGAGCGCAAGGGAGCGGACTCCACGGTGGATGCCATGACGGGCCGCATCATGGGCATGACGGCGGGCATACGCGACGCCTTCGTGTTCGCCGTGAACCCGCCGCCCATTCCCGAACTGGGCAATGCCGTGGGCTTCTCGTTCCGCCTGCAGGACCGTGCCGGCCACGGCCACGATGCGCTGATCAATGCGCGCAACATGCTGCTGGGCATGGCCGGGCAGAGCAAGGTGCTGGCCGGCGTGCGTCCCGACGGCCTGGAAGACGCACCCCAGCTGCGCATCGAGATCGACCGCGACAAGGCCAACGCACTGGGCGTGGACTTCACCTCGATCAATGCGGCGCTGTCCACGGCACTGGGCTCGTCCTACGTCAATGACTTCCCCAACCAGGGTCGTCTGCAGCGCGTGATCGTGCAGGCCGACGCTCCGGCCCGCATGCAGCCCGACGATCTGCTGCGCCTGAACGCGCGCAATGCCAAGGGCGATCCGGTGCCGCTGTCCACGTTCGCGACCACCAAGTGGGTCAAGGGCGCGCAGCAGACGGTGCGCTACAACGGCTACCCGGCCGTGCGCATCGAAGGCTCGGCTGCTCCGGGCTTCAGCTCGGGGGATGCCATGGACGAGATGGAAAAGCTGGCTGCCAAGCTGCCCGAAGGCTTCGGCTTCGAGTGGACCGGCCAGTCGCGTGAGGAAAAGCTGGCGGGCTCGCAAGCCATCTTCCTGTACGCCTTCGCCATCCTGGCCGTGTTCCTGTGCCTGGCCGCTCTGTACGAGAGCTGGTCGATTCCGCTGTCGGTGATTCTGGTCGTGCCGCTGGGTCTGCTGGGCGTGGTGCTTGCCACCTTGCTGCGCAACTATTCCAACGACGTGTACTTCCAGATCGGACTGGTGACGGTGATTGGCCTGTCGGCAAAGAACGCCATCCTGATCGTGGAGTTCGCCAAGGACCTGCAGGCCGAAGGCAAGGGCCTGATCGAGGCCGCGCTGGAAGCCGCGCACCTGCGGTTCCGGCCCATCATCATGACCTCGCTGGCCTTCGGCCTGGGCGTGGTGCCTCTGGTGATCGCCTCCGGCGCCAGCTCCGCCAGCCAGCGTGCCATCGGCACCGGCGTGCTCGGCGGCATGATCACCGGCACCGTGCTGGCCGTGCTGTTCGTGCCCACCTTCTTCGTCGTGGTGCGCAAGCTGTTCAAGGGCAAGATCAAAACGCACAACCCGCCGTCCACACCGGCCGGCAAGGAGGCCTTGAGCCATGATTAATCGCAGTACCCCGGTGGCCATCGCCACCGCCGTGCTCCTGGCGGGATGCTCGCTCATCCCCACCTACGAGCGCCCTGCCGCTCCGGTCGCGGCCCAATACACCAGCGCGAACGCCACTGCTGCGGCAGAAGGCGGAACGGCTGCCGCACAGCTGCCCTGGCAGGATTTCTTCCAGGACGCACGCCTGCAGCAACTGGTGCGCACCGCGCTGGACAACAACCGCGACCTGCGCGTGGCCGCGCTCAATATCGAGCGCGCCCAGGCGCAGTACCGGATCACGCGCGCCGACCAGTTCCCGACGGTCGGTGCAGGCGTCAACGCCAGCCGCGCCCCGAATACCACGGGCTCCGGCACCAAGTACGTCAACAGCTACCAGGTCGGCCTGGCCGTGACCTCCTGGGAGCTGGACTTCTTCGGGCGCATCGGCAGCCTGAAGGAAGCGGCCCTGGCCCAGTACCTGGCCACCGAGGAAGCGCGCCGCGCCGCGCAGACCAGCCTGGTGGCCGCCGTGGCCAGCGGCTGGTACACGCTGCTGGCCGACGAGCAGTTGCTGAAGATCTCGCGCGACACGCTGCAGACCCGCGAAGAGTCGATCAAGCTGACCAAGCTGCGCTTCGACACGGGCGTGGCCTCCGAGCTGGACTACCGCCAGGCCGTCTCGCTGACCGAAGCTGCGCGCGCCACCCTGGCGCAGCAGCAGCGCCAGCGTGCCCTGGACGAGAACGCCCTGGTGCTGCTGCTGGGCCAGGCGCTGCCTGCGGACGTGGTCGCCAGCCTGGGCTCCAGCCAGGGCCTGCGCGACACGGCCGACCTGCCTGCAGTGCCGGCCGGCCTGCCGTCTGACCTGCTCACGCAGCGCCCCGACATCCGCCAGGCCGAGCAGCAACTGATCAGCGCCAATGCCAACATCGGCGCGGCGCGTGCGGCCTTCTTCCCGCGCATCACGCTGACCGGGCAGTTCGGCACGGCCAGCAACGAGCTGTCGGGCCTGTTCAAGAGCGGCAGCTGGGGTTTCACCCTGGCGCCCTCGGCCCTGCTGCCCATCTTCGATGCGGGCCGCAACTCGGCCAATCTGGCTGCGGCCAAGGTCGATCGCGAAGTGGCCATTGCGCAGTACGAGAAGTCCATCCAGAGCGCCTTCCGCGAAGTCTCCGACGCACTGGACAGCCAAGGCACGCTGCGTGACCAGATCATGGCCCAGCGCGCCCAGCTCGAAGCCGAGCAGGCACGCCTGAAGCTGTCCGACCTGCGCTACAGCAACGGCGTGGCCAGCTACCTGGACCTGCTGGACGCACAGCGCACCCTGTTCGCGCTGGAGCAATCCACCGTGAGCGTGCGCCTGGCGCAACTGCTCAATCAGATCGAGCTGTACAAGGCTTTGGGCGGCGGCTGGACCGACAGGACGGCGACAGCGGCTGCAACCACGCAAACTCCCGCGCAGCAATAACCGCATCTGCCGCGCCAACCGCAAAGAGGCGTTCACCGCAAGGTGAACGCCTCTTTGTCATTCAGTGCGGCAAGCATTTGCCAATTGCTTGATCCATCTCATGGCATATGTGCGTCCCAGGTCAACCCGGGTCTGCGCGCAGTGTCTGCAAGAGGGCCGTCGATATAATTTGTTGTTGACTCACGCCCCCACAACACAAGAGGACTTCATGAGCGCAACCCACACCGAAGAAGCCCATACGGGCCCGATCAAGAATCCCAGGCAACTGCTGATAGCGGTGTTTTTCTCGTTCGTGGTTCCGGTGTTCGTGATCATCGGACTCGTGCAGTACGTGAGTTCGGCCGACAAGTCCGGTGCCGGCGCTTCCCAGACCGAAATGGCCAAGGCTCAGCGCCTGCAGAAGATCGGCCTTGTGGAGATCCGTGATGCCAACCGCCCCCTGCGCGCGGGCGAAGAGGTCTACAAGGGCCAGTGCGCCGCTTGCCACGCCACGGGCGCTGCAGGAGCACCCAAGTTCGAGGATGCTGCGGCCTGGGGCCCTCGCCTTGCACAGGGACTGGAAGGCCTGGTGCACTCGGCACTCAAGGGCAAGGGCGCCATGGCCCCTCAGGGTGGCGGCGACTTCAACGACACCGAAATTGCACGCGGCGTGGTCTACATGGCCAACGCAGCGGGCGGCAAGTTCGAAGAACCCAAGGCCCCTGCCGCAGAAGGCGCCGCGGCAGAAGGCGCAGCAGCCCCCGCCAATTGAGCAACACGCGGGACTTCTGGAACCAACCGGCTTCGGCCGGTTTTTTCATGCCCGCGCAGGACTGCGCACGAAACCGTAGCGCTGCGGCAACGCCTCGGCCCGCACCTCTTCACAGGCCGGCAACGCGCCCGCCTCCAGCGCAGCCGCGGCATCGATCATGTCCTGCGTATGGACCAGGCCCAGGCCGGAAGGCGTCGCCAGGTACAGGCGCCCCGTCTCGTCCATCAGCGCTTCGGTGATGGCCCCGGCATCCAGTTCGGCTCCTGTATGGCTGTGCATCTGCAGGCCCTCGCCATCCCAGCGCAACCGCCATATCCAGGGAGCATTCTCCAGCTCCACATACACGCGCTGGGGACCGTTCTGGAAGAACCATCGACCATCGGGCTCGGCCAGGTAGTTGCGGGCGATGAAGTCCGCCAGCTTTTCGTTGCGCACCTCCGCGCCCTTGGCTCCCGGGATTGCGCTGTCGAAAGCGCCGCTGGCCTGGGCCTGTTCATCGCGCAGATACCAGCGCCCGCGCTCGTCCAGCCCCAGCCAGCCGCTGCAGGCAGGCACATGGGGCCATTTGGCCATGGCCTGCTTCACGATATCGTCCATTGCATTCATCCTTTTTCGCTGTGCGCCAGCCACTGCGTGACGGCCTGCGGCATGGCCAGTACATGTCCCGGCCAACGCCCCTGTGCAAAACCCACATGACCGCCGTGCGGCGGATGCCACAGCGTAACCCGCGGGCCGACTTCGCCTGGCGCCGGCAGGCTGTACGAAGGGACAAAGGGATCGTCCAGCGCATTGAGCAGCAGTGCAGGCACGGCAATGCTGCCCAGCAGCGGTTTGGCCGCCGCCCGATGCCAATAGTCCTGCGCATCACGAAAGCCGTGGACCGGCGCAGTGAACGCATCGTCAAACTCTCTCAGATCACGCGCACGCAGCACGGCATCACGATCGAAGAGACCGGGAAACTGCGCCCACTTGAGCAGCGCCTTGGGCACCAGGGTGCGCAGGAACATGCGCGTGTAGATCCAGCGGTTCAGCCCTTTCCCCAGCGCCGTTCCCCCGGCGGCCAGGTCCAGCGGCGCACTCACCGCCGCCAGGGCCTGCACCAACTCGGCAGCCTTGTCCGCCTGCACGCCCGCCCAGCGTGCCAGCGCATTGCCGCCCAGGGAGACACCGACCGCATGCAGCGGGCGAGAAGACCGCTCGCGCAGGCGGCGCAGTATCCAGTCCACCTCCTGCACATCGCCCGAGTGATAGGCGCGCGGCGCCCGGTTGACCTCGCCGCTGCAGCCGCGAAAGTGCGGCACGGCCATGTGCCAGCCGCGCTGTTCGGCCACACAGGCCATGGCCTGGGCATAGTGGCTGTTCGCAGAGCCTTCAAGGCCATGGAAAAGCACCAGCCATGGCGCATCGGCAGGCAGGGTGGGAGCACTGCCGAAGGCGACATCGATGAAGTCGCCATCCGGGGTATCCCAGCGCTCCCACCGCCACCGGGGTGCCGCATGGCCGGCCGGCCGACGGTGTGCGAACAGCGCCGGCCAGATGGTCTGTGCGTGGCCACCGGGCAGCCAGCGCGCCGCGTTGAATTGATGCATAGAGCCCGTTTGCAGTCCTTGTCCCAGTCGCTGCGAATGGCCTTTGCCCTACAGGGCGGCGGGCCAGGTGCGCAGCACAATCGCCAGCGATGCGCAGCATCGTGCACGATACTGTCTTCCATTGTCGCTTTCAGGTTGTCATCTCATGAAACGTCTAATCGCCACACTTGCCACCGTTCTGGTACTGACCGGCTGCGGCTACAACGATTTCCAGCGCCTTGACGAACAGACCAAGTCGGCCTGGAGCGAGGTGCTCAACCAGTACCAGCGCCGTGCCGACCTGGTGCCCAACATCGTGGCCTCGGTCAAGGGCGAGGCCAATTTCGAGCAGGAGACCCTGACCAAGGTGGTGGAGGCACGCGCCAAGGCCACCTCCATCCAGGCCACGCCCGAGCTGGTCAACAACCCCGAGGCTTTCAACAAGTTCCAGCAGGCGCAGGGTGAGCTGTCCAGTGCGCTGTCCCGGCTGATGGTGGTGGCCGAGCGCTACCCCCAGTTGCAGGCCAATCAGGGCTTCCGTGACCTGCGCGTCACGCTGGAGGGCACGGAGAACCGCATCACCGTGGCGCGCAACCAGTACATCCAGGCCGTGCAGTCCTACAACGTGCTGGCGCGCAGCTTTCCGACCAATCTGACGGCCAAGGTCTTCAGCTATGAGCCCAAGCCCACCTTCAGCGTGCAGAACGAGGCCGAAATCTCTCGCCCGCCCACGGTGGACTTCGGCAACAAGTAAACCGTGACCACATCCCTGGCGCCGCTCTGGCGCATGCTTTGCGCCCTGCTCCTGGCAGCGTTGTTGCTGCCAGGCAGCGCGCTGGCGCAGGCTCCGCAACCCGTCCCCCCGCTGACGGCCCGGCTCATCGACCAGACGGGCACGCTGTCGCCCGACGAGGCACGGGCCATTGAAGACAGGCTGCGCAGCATTGAACAGAAGTCGGGCTCGCAGGTCGTTGTGCTGATGGTGGCCACCACGGTGCCCGAGGACATCGCCGCCTATGCCTGGCGCGTGGCCAGCGACTGGAAGATAGGCCGCCGCGACGTGGGCGACGGGCTGTTGATGGTGATTGCCAAGAACGACAGGCGCATGCGGCTGGAAGTGGCCCGCGCGGTGGAAGGCGCCATCCCCGACCTGGCTGCCGCTCGCATCATCGACCAGCAGATGACCCCGCGCTTTCGCCAGGGCGACTATGCGGGCGGCATCGCCGCTGCGCTGGACCAGGTGGCTGCACGCATTGCGGGCGAGCAGTTGCCGGCCCCCTCCCCCAATGCCCCTTCTTCCAAAAGCCCGGACCGTGGCTTCGACATGGAAGACCTGATGCTGTTCTTCTTTTTCGGTGTGGTCATCGCGGGCCCCATCCTGCGCTCGATGCTGGGCCGGCCCCTGGCCTCGGTGCTGGCAGGCACAGGCGCCGGCATTGCCGCCTATGTGGTGACCACCAGTCTGCTGGTGGCAGGCGGAGCGGGCATCATCGCTCTGCTGTTCACCTTGCTGGGCAGCGGCCGCTCCGGCAGGGGTGGCGGTGGATGGGGCGGAGGGGGTGGCTACGGCGGTGGTTTTGGCGGAGGCGGCGGACGAAGCAGTGGCGGCGGAGGCTTCAGCTCCGGGGGAGGCGGCAGTTTTGGGGGCGGCGGCGCCTCGGGGAGTTGGTGAGATGGCGGCTGCGATCACAGGCTTTGTTCAGCGTCTGGTCCGGCTGCTGCGCCACCATTGGGCCGAAGGGCAGCTGCGGCGTGCACTCCCACCCGAGACCCTGGCGGAGCTGGAGCGCCTGATCACCATGAGCGAGCAGCGCCATACAGGACAGATCCGTATCTGCGTCGAGCCCGGCCTGCCGCCCAGCTACATCTGGCGCGATGCCACGCCGCGCGAGCGCGCCATCACGCTGTTCGGCAAGCTGCGCGTCTGGGATACCGAGCACAACAACGGCGCCCTGATCTATCTGCTGCTGGCCGACCACGCCATCGAGATCGTCGCCGACCGCGCCCTGGCGCGCACCCTGCCTGCGCAGCAGTGGCAGACGCTGATCAGTGACATGCAGGCCGCTTTCCAGGGCGGCCACTATGCCATGGGCATGACGGCGGCGCTCGAGCGCGTGAGCCTGCTGCTGGAAACCAACTTCCCGCGCGACCCGTTGCAGCCTGTGCACGAAGGTGGCGACAATCTTCCCGATACCGTCGTGATACAGCGGCACTGAGGCAAAACGACCCTCAGGCCGAGCGCCCCCCTTCATCGAGCTATCGCGGGCACGGAGGCTGTGATAGCGTCACGCCATTTCATCAAGGAGCATCCACACCATGAAGAACACCCTGGCCCGCCTGGGCCTGCTGGCCGCCGTGCTGGCCCTGAGCGCCTGCGCAAGCCCCGTCCTCGATGACTCGCAAGAGTACGACTATGTGCTCAGCTGCAAGCTGCGCGAGGACGACCCCAAGCGATGCGAGCAGCAGATCCGCGCGCTGTGCCCCGTGCCAGCCAAGGCCGTGACGCACAAGTCGCGCACGGTCGACCCCAAGGACAACGCAGTGACCTACGTCTACCAGGCCCGCTGCGGCGACTGAGACGCCTTCGCACCATGAAAAAAGCCGCCCGAGGGCGGCTTTTTTGCGGCTGGTCCCGGGAGGGCTCAGCGCTTTTGGCGGAACTTGCGCAGGGCCGCGATCTGGGCGGCCATGACGGCCAGCTCGGACTGGGCACGCGCCAGATCGACTTCGCTCTTGGCGTTCTTCAGCGCTTCCTCGGCTTCGAGCTTGGCCTTCTCGGCCTTCTCGGCGTCCAGGTCGGCACCGCGGATGGCGGTGTCGGACAGCACGGTCACGCAGTTGGGCTGCACTTCCAGGATGCCGCCGGCCACGAAGACGAACTCTTCGCTGCCGTCAGCCATCTCGATACGCACCGAGCCGGGCTTGATGCGCGTGATCAGCGGAGTGTGGCGGGGAAAAATGCCCAGTTCGCCGGATTCACCGGGCAGGGCGACAAAGCGCGCTTCACCGGAGAAGATGGACTCTTCGGCACTGACCACATCAACGTGGATGGTGTTCATCTTTGCTCCTCAGAAAAGGTAGGACTGGAACTTGGAACCGGCAGGGCCCAGATCGGGGACACCGAGCAAGGGCCGCCCCTCGGCGAGGGTGTCGT
>NZ_BCTO01000085.1 GCF_001571325.1 Delftia tsuruhatensis NBRC 16741 | reverse complement strand
GGGGGAGGCGACGCAGTCGCTCAGGGGGTGCCGCAGGCTCAAGCCGCCAGCTTCTTGGCCTTCTCGAAGGCTTCGTCGATGGTGCCAACCATGTAGAAGGCCTGCTCGGGCAGGTGATCGCACTCGCCAGCGCAGATCATCTTGAAACCACGGATGGTTTCAGCCAGCGACACGTACTTGCCGGGAGCGCCAGTGAACACTTCGGCCACGTGGAAAGGCTGCGACAGGAAACGCTGGATCTTGCGGGCGCGGGCCACGGTCAGCTTGTCTTCGGGAGCCAGCTCGTCCATGCCCAGAATGGCGATGATGTCGCGCAGTTCCTTGTAGCGCTGCAGCGTGCCCTGCACTTCGCGGGCCACCTTGTAGTGCTCTTCACCCACGACCTGGGGGTCCAGCTGGCGGCTGGTGGAGTCCAGCGGGTCGACAGCGGGGTAGATACCCAGCGAAGCGATGTCACGCGACAGCACCACGGTGGAGTCCAAGTGGGCGAACGTCGTGGCAGGCGAGGGGTCGGTCAAGTCATCGGCAGGCACGTAAACGGCCTGGATGGAAGTGATCGAACCGACCTTGGTCGAGGTGATGCGCTCTTGCAGGCGGCCCATTTCCTCGGCCAGCGTGGGCTGGTAGCCCACGGCGGAAGGCATGCGGCCCAGCAGAGCGGACACTTCGGTACCGGCCAGCGTGTAGCGGTAGATGTTGTCCACGAAGAACAGCACGTCCTTGCCTTCGTCACGGAAGGCTTCGGCCATGGTCAGGCCGGTCAGCGCCACGCGCAGACGGTTGCCCGGGGGTTCGTTCATCTGGCCGTAGACCATGGCGACCTTGGAGTCGTTCAGCGACTCCTGGTTGACCACGCCGGCGTCCGACATTTCGTGATAGAAGTCATTGCCTTCACGGGTACGTTCACCCACACCGGCAAACACCGACAGACCACCGTGGCCCTTGGCGATGTTGTTGATGAGTTCCATCATGTTCACGGTCTTGCCCACGCCGGCGCCACCGAACAGACCCACCTTGCCGCCCTTGGCGAAGGGAGAGATCAGGTCGATCACCTTGATGCCGGTTTCCAGCAGTTCCTGCGAAGGCGACAGCTCGTCATAAGCCGGTGCCTTGCGGTGGATGGGGGCCGTCAGGGCCTGATCCACGGGACCGCGTTCGTCGATGGGGTTGCCCAGCACGTCCATGATGCGACCCAGCGTCGCCTTGCCCACGGGCACGGTGATGGGGTTGCCGGTGTTGGACACCATCAGGCCACGACGCAGACCGTCGGACGAGCCCAGGGCGATGGTACGCACAACGCCGTCACCCAGCAGTTGCTGCACTTCCAGCGTCAGGGCCGAGCCGTCGAGCTTCAGGGCATCGAACACCTTGGGCATTGCGTTGCGGGGGAACTCGACGTCCACCACAGCGCCAATACATTGAACAATCTTGCCTTGCACTTGAGCCATTTTTTGCTCCAATTAGTTTGTCTGTTAAAGCCGTTTACACCGCAGCGGCGCCAGCCACGATTTCCGACAGTTCGGTCGTGATGGCTGCCTGACGCGTCTTGTTGTAGACGAGCTTCAACTCGCTGATGACGTTGCCGGCGTTGTCGGTCGCGGCCTTCATGGCCACCATGCGCGCCGATTGCTCGGACGCCATGTTTTCTGCAACCGCTTGGTAGACCAGGGACTCTGCGTAACGCACGAGCAGCTCGTCGATCACGGACTGCGCATCGGGTTCGTAGATGTAGTCCCAGCTATGGCCAGACGTCTTCTCGGCCTGCATGCTCTCGGACGACAGGGGCAGCAACTGCTCCACCACCGATTCCTGCTTCATGGTGTTGATGAACTTGGTGTAGCTCAGGTACACCGCGCTCAGCTTGCCCGCTGCGTACGCATCGAGCAGCACCTTCACAGGGCCGATCAGCTTTTCCAGATGGGGCGTATCGCCCAGACCCGTCGCGTGCGAAACCACCTTGGCGCCGACACGGTTCAGAAAGCCCAGACCCTTGTTGCCAATGGCCACCGCTTCTGCCGACACGCCTTGATCCTGCAGCTCCCGCAGCTTGGCCGTGACAGCACGCAACACGTTGGTGTTCATGCCGCCGCACAACCCCTTGTCCGTCGTCACAACGATGACGCCGGCAGTCTTGGCATCACCGTTCACTTGCATGAACGGGTGCACGTACTCGGGGTTGGCTTGGCCAAGATGGACTGCAATGTTGCGGATCTTTTCGCTGTACGGGCGTGCAGCCAGCATCCGTTCCTGCGCCTTGCGCATCTTGGATGCGGCCACCATTTCCATGGCTTTGGTGATCTTCTTGGTGTTTTCCACCGATTTGATCTTGCCGCGAATTTCCTTACCTGCTGCCATGATGGCTCCTCGTCCGGTTTAAGCGAACGACTTCTTGAACGCAACGATGGCGGCGTTCAATTCGGCTTCGGAATCCTTGTCCATGGCCTTGGAAGCGTTCAGCTTGTCGATCAGGGCGCCGTGGCTGGTCTTCAGGAACTGGTGCAGACCAGACTCGAAAGCCAGCACTTGCTTGACCTGGATGTCGTCCATGTAGCCCTTGTTCACTGCGAACAGCGAAGCGCCCATCAGGGCGGTGGACAGGGGGCTGTACTGGGCCTGCTTGAGCAGTTCGGTCACGCGGGCACCGCGGTCGAGCTGCTTGCGGGTGGCTTCGTCCAGGTCGGAGGCGAACTGCGCGAAGGCAGCCAGCTCACGGTATTGCGCCAGGTCGGTACGGATACCGCCGGACTGGCCCTTGACCAGCTTGGTCTGTGCAGCACCACCGACGCGCGACACCGAGATACCGGCGTTGATGGCGGGGCGGATACCGGCGTTGAACAGGCTGGTTTCCAGGAAGATCTGGCCGTCCGTGATCGAGATCACGTTGGTGGGCACGAAGGCCGACACGTCACCCGCCTGGGTTTCGATGATGGGCAGAGCCGTCAGCGAACCCGTCTTGCCCTTGACTTCACCCTTGGTGAAGGCTTCGACATAGTCGGCATTCACGCGGGCTGCGCGCTCGAGCAGGCGGCTGTGGAGATAGAACACGTCGCCGGGGAAGGCTTCGCGGCCCGGGGGACGGCGCAGCAGCAGCGAAACCTGGCGGTAGGCCACGGCCTGCTTGGACAGGTCGTCATAGACGATCAGCGCGTCTTCGCCGCGGTCGCGGAAGTACTCGCCCATCGTGCAGCCCGAGTAGGCCGACACGTACTGCATGGCAGCGGATTCGGAAGCGGTGGCAGCCACGACGATGGTGTATTCCATCGCGCCGGCCTGCTCCAGGGCACGCACCACGTTCTTGATCGAGGAAGCCTTCTGGCCGATCGCAACGTAGATGCAGGTAACGCCCTGACCCTTCTGGTTGATGATGGCGTCGATGGCCACGGCGGTCTTGCCGGTCTGGCGGTCGCCGATGATCAGTTCGCGCTGGCCACGGCCGACGGGCACCATCGAGTCGATGGACTTGATGCCGGTCTGCAGGGGCTGGTCCACGGACTGGCGTGCGATCACGCCGGGAGCGACCTTCTCGATCACGTCCGTCATCTTGGCGTTGATCGGGCCCTTGCCGTCGATGGGCTGACCCAGGGCGTTGACCACGCGGCCGATGAGTTCGGGGCCGACGGGCACTTCCAGAATGCGGCCCGTGCACTTGACGGTGTCGCCTTCGGAGATGTGCTCGTACTCGCCCAGAATCACGGCGCCGACGGAGTCGCGCTCGAGGTTCAGCGCCAGGCCGAAGGAGGGCTGGCCGTCCTTGCCTGCGGGGAATTCCAGCATTTCGCCTTGCATCACGTCCGACAGGCCGTGCACGCGCACGATACCGTCGGTCACCGAAACCACGGTGCCTTCGTTACGGATGTCGCTGCTGCCAGCCAGACCCTCGATGCGGCTCTTGATCAGTTCAGAAATTTCTGCGGGATTGAGTTGCATGACTCTTTCCTTCTTTAGCTTTGGTTAGCCGAGACCTCAGTCGCGTTGTTACGCAATGAGGGCCGCTTTCATTTGTTCCAGGCGGGCCTTGACGGAGGTGTCAAGAACTTCATCACCCACCACGACGCGGATGCCACCGATCAGGGACTGATCTTGCTGCACCGACAGGTTCAGCTTTCGGCCGAAACGCTTCTCCAGCGAAGTCCCGAGTGCGGCCAGTGCGGCAGCATCTATGGGGAATGCGCTTTGAACCACGGCGTCGGACGAGCCACCGGCGCGGTTCACGAGGCTGCGAAACTGGGCCGCCACTTCTGGCAGGGCTTGCAGTCGGCCGTTTTCAATGATGACGCGCAGAAAGTTGCGTGCGGCATCGGGCAATGCCGAGCCGGCCACGCCGCTGATGACGTCGAACAGTTGTTCGTCGGTCACCTTGGGGTCGTCGGCCAGCTGGCGCAATTGCGGATTGGCGGCAATCGCCGCCAATTCCTCCGCCCAGGCAACAGTGCCGGACAGGTCAGCACCCTGCTGGGTGCTGGCCTTGAACAGGGCATCTGCGTAAGGACGGGCAATGGTGGCGAGTTCTGCCATGTTTGCTCTTCCTTACAGCTCGGTCTTCAGGCGGTTCAGCAGGTCGGCATGGACGCCGGCATCCACTTCCTTGCGCAGGATCTGCTCGGCGCCCTTGACGGCCAGCGCAGCCACTTGCTCGCGCAGGGCTTCACGGGCCTGGATTGTCTGCTGCTCGGCCTCGGCGCGGGCAGCAGCAACAATCTTGTTGCCTTCTTCGGAGGCACGGGCCTTGGCTTCTTCGATGATGGCCTGGGCACGGCGTTCGGCGTCCGCAAGCCGCGATGCCGTTTCGTTGCGCGTCTGGGCCAGTTCCTGCTCGACGCGCTTGTTGGCAGCGGCCAGGTCGGTCTTGGCCTTGTCGGCAGCAGCGAGGCCATCGGCGATTTTCAGAGCTCGTTCATCCAGCGCCTTCGCGATCGGGGGCCACACGAACTTCATCGTGAACAGCACCAGGATCAGGAAAACGATGGCCTGGACGAACAGGGTCGCGTTGATACTCACGGCAACACCTTTCTATCTAGGGCGTTGATCGGAGCTTAGGCCAGGACGAAGGGGTTGGCGAAAGCGAACAGCAGAGCGATGGCCACACCGATCAGGAAGGCAGCGTCGATCAGACCGGCCAAGATGAACATCTTGGTTTGCAGTTCGTTGATCAGCTCAGGCTGACGTGCCGACGATTCCAGGAACTTGCCACCCATCAGGGCGATACCGATCGAAGCGCCGATAGCGCCCAGACCAACGATCAGACCACAAGCCAGAGCGACGAGACCGAGAATGTTTTCCATGATGACTCCTGAGATTAAAGAAAGAGAAAGGTTGAGAGGGAAAGGAAATGGTCAGTGGGCTTCATGCGCCTGGCCGAGATAGATCAGCGTCAGCATCATGAAAATGAAGGCCTGCAGGGTGATGATCAGAATGTGGAAGATCGCCCAGATAGAGCCTGCAATGATGTGCCCCAAGGGGAGCAACACACCGGAAAGCGACATGGCAGCCGCACCGCCCATCAGAGCGATCAGACAGAACACCAACTCACCAGCGTACATGTTGCCGAACAGTCGCATGCCATGCGAAACCGTCTTGGCGACATATTCAATGATTTGCATGGCCAGGTTCACGACACCCAGGATCAGTGCAAACACGGGATTCTTGCTGGTGCCGAACGGGGCAGTCACCAGTTCGTGGGCCCAGCCGCCCATGCCCTTGATCTTGATGCTGTAGAAGAAGCACAGGATCAGCACGGCCGAGGACAGGCCCAGCGTGGTCGAGAGGTCAGCCGTGGGAACGACGCGCAGGTAGGCGTGCGAGTCACCCTGGAAGCCCTGCCACAGCACCGGCAGCAGGTCCACCGGCAGCATGTCCATGGCGTTCATCATGAAGATCCACACGAACACGGTCAGTGCCAGGGGAGCGATGAACTTGCGGCTTTGCGCGTTGTGGATGTTGGCCTTGGCCTGGTTGTCCACCATCTCGACCAGCAGCTCTACAGCCGCCTGGAAGCGCCCCGGAACGCCCGATGTGGCCTTGCGCGCGGCAAGCCACAGCACGAACAGGCTCAGCACGCCCAGCGTGGCGCTGACGACGATCGAGTCCAGGTTGATGACCGAAAAGTCGATGATCGACTTTTGCTTGATGTTCTGGAGGTGCTGCAGGTGGTGAACGATGTATTCACTTGCAGTAGGTGCGTGCGCGTCTGCGGCCATCGGTCAACTTCTCTTCAAATATCAATCGGTTTTTCGGACACTGGATCGCACTATCAGCGCGACCCAATACGTTTTCATGACGACTACCAAGCCCGCCAGCAGCGCCAGCCAACTCAGCCCCGGGACCAGCTTGGGTGCAGCCGCCAGCATGGCAATGCACAGCACCAGCTTCACCAGTTCCCAGCCAAAAATTCCCACCATGGCGGCTGCAGCGCCGCCCGGCCTCTTTCGTACGACGGCACGCGCAAACAGCGCTGCCGGCAACACCACCGACAAGGCACCGTAGGCAGCCGACCATCCGACCTCGGCGCGCCCCGTCACCAGCCATGCGACCAGTGCCACCAGCACGCCCACCACCGCCTGGACCACCACGAAACGCCACACAGACATCTGCGGGTTTCGCGTGCGCCACTCCTGAGCCTCCTCGGAGGTCAGGGGCTTGAAGTCGGAATCCTCGCCCTCAAGTTCCCTGTCAGCGTCCGTGTCGGCGGCGTAGTTTTTCATTGAATTCTCTAAGGCCGCAGACCAGACAAGACTTTTTCACAAAGCCTCTGATTATAAGTAAAAACCCCTGCCGAACGATAGGGGTTGTTACGGGCATGCCCAAAACGGAGGCGGCGACCGGGCTGTGTGGCAGCCGGCCAACAGCGCCAGCCTCGCGCCGCAGGCCACTTGTTTGTTGTGTGTGGAGTTCTCGTGGCGGACGACGCGGCAGCCCCGGGCTGCGACATGGCCGCGAACGATAGCGCACAATCGCCTCCAACGCCAAGCGATTAACCTTGATTCACCTATGACCGACGCCTCCACCCCTACCCCCACCCCAGCCACCGAGCCGGGCGCGGACCCGCGCAAGGATTCGCTGATCGAGTACCCGTCGCAGTTCCCCATCAAGGTCATGGGCGTCAAGGCCGAGCATCTGGTGCACGAGATCACCCAGATCGCCCAACGCTTCGACCCTGCCTTTGACGCCAGCACCATTGAATTGCGCCCCAGCAGCAGCGGCAAATACCTGGGCGTCACCGTCACGGTGACGGCGACCAGCCGCGAACAACTCGACGATCTGTACCGCGCCTTCACCTCGCATCCGCTGGTGAAAGTGGTGCTGTGAGCACCCTTGACGCGCAGCAGTCGCAGTCATTGGACCTGCGCCTGCTGGGCCGCACGGACTACGAGGCCACGGTGCAGGCCATGCAGGCCTTCACCAGCCAACGCGATGCCGGCACGCGCGACGAGCTGTGGATATGCGAGCACTCCGCACATTTCACACAAGGCCTCGCCGGCAAAAGTGACCACTTGCTGAGCCCTGGCGACATTCCCGTGGTGGCCACCAACCGCGGCGGACAGGTCACCTACCACGGCCCGGGCCAGGTGGTCGCCTATCCCTTGCTGGACCTGCAGCGCCTGGGCTACTTCGTGAAGGAATACGTGTTCCGCATCGAGGATGCGGTCATCCGCACGCTGGAGCATTTCGGCATCACCGGCCACCGCGTGGAAGGTGCCCCCGGCATCTACGTGCGCCTCGACGACCCTCGCAGCCATGCCATGCTGCCCCAGCGCCCGCAACTGCGCGCACCCGGCTCGCCCGCGCCCCAACCCGATTTTTCGGGGCTGGGCAAGATTGCAGCCCTGGGCATCAAGGTCAGCCGGCATTGCACCTATCACGGCGTTGCATTGAACGCCGCCATGGACCTGGAACCCTACGGCCGGATCAACCCTTGCGGCTACGCAGGGCTGCAAACGGTGGACCTTTCTACAATCGGCGTTCAGACAACCTGGGACGAAGCCGCGCGCGTGCTGGGACGACAGTTGCAGCGCCGCCTAGCCCCCTGAATCCAGAACCATGACCACCAACACCGTCGTGCGCGAAGCGCAGTCACAAGCCGAGTACAACCCGCTGGCCAAGCAGAAGGCGGCAGCGAAGCTTTCGCGCATCCCGATCAAGGTCGAGCATGGCGAAGCACTCAAGAAGCCCGAGTGGATTCGCGTCAAGGCGGGCAGCCCCACCACGCGCTTCTACGAGATCAAGGACATCCTGCGCGCCAACAAGCTGCACACGGTCTGCGAGGAAGCCTCCTGCCCCAACATCGGCGAATGTTTCGGCAAGGGCACGGCCACCTTCATGATCATGGGCGACAAGTGCACGCGCCGCTGCCCGTTCTGCGACGTGGGCCACGGCCGCCCCGACCCGCTGGACACCAACGAGCCGCTCAATCTTGCCAAAACGATTGCCGAGCTGCGCCTGAAATACGTGGTCATCACCAGCGTGGATCGCGACGACCTGCGCGATGGCGGCTCGGGCCATTTCGTGGAGTGCATCAAGAACATCCGCGAGCTCTCGCCGCTGACCCAGATCGAGATCCTGGTGCCCGACTTCCGTGGCCGTGACGACCGTGCGCTGGAAATCCTCAAGGCCGCACCTCCCGATGTGATGAACCACAACCTGGAGACCGCACCGCGCCTGTACAAGGAAGCACGTCCCGGCTCGGACTACCAGTTCTCGCTGAACCTGCTCAAGAAGTTCAAGGCCTTGCACCCCAAGGTTCCGACCAAGAGCGGCATCATGGTGGGCCTGGGCGAGACCGATGAGGAAATCCTGCAGGTCATGCGCGACATGCGTGCGCATGACATCGACATGCTGACCATCGGCCAATACCTGGCACCCAGCAACAGCCACCTGCCGGTGCGTCGCTACGTGCACCCCGACACCTTCAAGATGTTCGAGGAAGAGGCATACAAGATGGGCTTCACGCATGCAGCCGTGGGCGCCATGGTGCGCTCGAGCTACCACGCGGACCAGCAGGCACACGCCGCCGGCGTCTGAGCCGGCGATGGCCGCCTGCCTGCAGGGCGGCCTTCTTCACGCACTTCGGGGATGGCCTTTGCAGGCCATCCCCTTTTTCATGTCTGGAGGCATGGCATTCAGGCGCCGGTTTTGACCTGAATACACATTCAGCAACAAACAATCGATGCCATGTGTCACCGGCATCTCGGTTGATGAATTTCCCGATCTCTTTATGATGCCGATTTTCCGAATGCTTTCTGCATTCAAAAAAATCCGAACGACCCCGGAATGCGGCTCAACGACATGAAATCCAGGATTTCGGGCGTTCGGGCGCCGATCCATTGACAAAGGGATAAATGCATATGGCCAATGACGAGCAAAAGGACCGTGCAGCATTCGATGCCGCCATACAGGCACTGAAAGCAGAGGTTGCCAATGCCGGGGTGCATCTCTCGCTGGACTCATCTGCACGCCTGGCCTATGCCCGACAGATTCAGGCCATGGCCAACGAGCTTCAGTTGCAGGCCACGAGCGGTCGCATCACCTGGGGACAGGCTGCACAACAGGCCCAGGAGGCGCGCAATGTCATCATGGAGATCATCCGAGGCCGCAGCACCCCCGTGGGCAGAGCCATGGCGCAACGCATCAAGAGCGAGGGCAAGACGCTCAATGAGCTGATTGCCCGCAAGGCCCAGCAATTGCACGGCCCCAACGTGCGGTTCGATCGCCTCACGGCGGTCCAGCAAAACGCCGTGTATGGCGAAATCGTCAAATCCGCCGGCAAGTCCAATGCCGCCATCACCCAGAGAATGCGCACGCTCTCCCGGGCAGGACGCGGCCTCCTGGTCTTCTCTATTGCGGTATCGGTCTACACCATCGCCAACGCAGACAACAAGGTGGAGGCCGCCGGCAAGGAATTGGCCGTCACAGGTGCCGGGATCGGTGGAGGCATGGCAGGTGGTGCCCTGGCCGGGCTGGCCTGCGGGCCCGGGGCACCTGCCTGCGTGGTGGTCGGCGCTTTTGTCGGCGGGGCACTGGCTGCCATAGGCGTCGAATTCCTCTGGTGACACTTCAGGACAACAGATGCGCATCCTCTCCGACCGGCAGTTGTCACTGCAGCCCGCCGCATCCCATCCTGCAGGGCAGGTACCGCAAAGCCGCCTGGTGCTCAACGGGAATGCAACGCCCATTCTGGTGGACGGCACCATTCTCGAGGCAGCCGTTCAATGGAACGACCTCTACCTTCTGTTCACCACCGATGACACGCCCATGGAGGAGATGCTGCGGATTACGCTGCTCGACGAGAATTTGCAGGCACTCGACAAGGCCGTGATAGGCAGCATGTATTCCACGGGCAGCTTCTCGTTGCTGCCATCGGACGAACGATCGCTGGTGCGATTTCGATTCATGGGAAATACGGACTGGAGTGTCGAAATCCTGCAGGAACCTGGATTCCGGCTGCCATTTCTTGGCGATCCGCGCGCCGTCACGCGCCCCCTGGGGTTTTCGCGGCGCTTTGTCGTGCGAGGCCATCCTGAGCCGGAAAGCAACTGATGCCGACGCAGTTGAAGGCAATAAAAAAGCAGGGCCAACGTGCATGCCCTGCTTGAATTGAATGCAATCGTGCTTTCCCGTTCCACGTAGAAAAAAAGCCTGGCTAACCGGCAGACCGCTGGCTGGCAAACCGACTTGCTGCAGGCTGAACAGGCCTGGCGAGTCGCCCCACGATGAAACTGAAAAAGCTTGCAGCTCGAATTCCCCACCAGAGAGCTTCTTGCTGCATTGGAGCGGATCATAACATCGAATGAGAATCAATCGCAACTGAAGTTGTGATTTTTTTGCCTCGCGCCTTCACTTGACCGAAGTCATGGGCTCAGCAGCGCTGCCGGGCTGTCCGAACGAAGGACTTCCTGCGCCCAGGCGGCCAGCTTGCGTGTGTCGGCACGCAAGATTTCCTGCTTGACGACCAGGATCTGCGCCGGATGCATGGAAAAGCTGCGCAGGCCCAGGCCCAGCAGCAGGCGCGTCATGGCCACATCGCCGGCGGTCTCCCCGCAGACACAGACGCTCTTGCCTTGCGCCCTTCCTTCGGCGATCACATCCGCCACCAGCTTGAGCACGGCGGGATGCAGGGGATCGTAGAGATGGGCCACGGTCTCGTCGGCGCGGTCGATGGCCAGCGTGTACTGGATCAGGTCGTTGGTGCCGATGGACAGGAAGTCGAAATAGCGCAGGAAGGTGCGCACGATCAGCGCTGCCGCAGGCACCTCGATCATGGCGCCCAGCTTGACCGGGCCGTGCGCCACGCCGCGCGCGTCAAGCTCGCTTTGCGCCAACCTCACCTGGGCCAGGGTCTGCTCGATCTCGCTTTGGTGGGCCAGCATGGGGAACAGCAGATGGATCTGCCCATGCGCGGCAGCACGCAGGATGGCGCGCAGCTGGGTGCGGAACATGGCCGGATCGGCCAGGCTCCAGCGGATGGCGCGCAGACCCAGCGCGGGGTTCAGGTAGTAGTCCTTGGGCTGGGCCTTGTCCAGCGGCTTGTCGGCGCCCACGTCCAGCGTGCGAATGGTCACGGGCATGCCCTGCATTCCATCCACGGCTTCGCGGTAGGCCCGGTATTGCTCTTCCTCGCCGGGCAGGTTGCCGCCACGCCCCATGAACAGGAATTCCGTGCGGAACAGCCCCACGCCCACCGCGCCCGCATGCACGGCCGCAGGCCCGTCGCCGGGCTGCTCGATGTTGGCCAGCAGCTCGATACGCTCTCCGTCCAGCGTCAGCGCAGGCGTGTGGCGCAGGCGCGAGAGGCGCTCGCGCTCGAGCTCGTTCTGGCGCTGGCGAAAGCCATATTCGGCCAGGATGATGGGTGAGGGATCGACGATGACGACCCCTGCATTGCCGTCGATGATGATCCAGTCGTCCTGGCGGATCAGTTGCCCCGCAGCCCGGGCGCCGACCACGGCAGGAATGTCCATGCTGCGCGCCACGATGGCCGTGTGCGAAGTGCGGCCACCCACGGCCGTGATGAAGCCGGCAAACAACCGGCTCTTGAACTGCAGCATGTCCACTGGCGACAGGTCCTGCGCCACCAGAACCAGCGGCGCGTCGGTGGCCCCATCGAGCAGCAGCGGCTGCTGCGGCGGCGTGCCCTCCCCCGTTGCCTCGACTGCCAACAGCTCGGCCGGTGCGGGCACGGGGCTGGCCATGCCCTTCATGTGCCGCAGGATGCGCTCGACCACCTGCTCGAGGTCCGCCTTGCGCTCGCGCAGGTATTCGTCCTCCATCTCGTCGAACTGGCGCGAGACGACCTCCAGCTGCGTGGTCAGCGCCCATTCGGCGTTGTAGAGGCGATCGGATATCCAGTGCTTGATGGCGGCGGCCAGGGCCTCGTCCTGCAAAAGCAGCAGGTGGACGTCGAGCAAGGCATCGAGCTCGCCCGGCGCATCCTTGGGCATTTCATCCTGCAGGCGGCGCAGCTCGTCGATGACGGCATTGCGCGCACTGCGGGCGCGGTCGATTTCCGCGTCCACCTGGTCGGGCCGGATGAAGTAGTGCACCACCTCCATGCGGCTGGAGGCCACCACCACCGCACGCCCTATGGCGATACCCCGTGACACGGCCAGTCCGTGGATTGCAAACGTCATTGCGCCTGTCCTTTGCCTGCTGCTGCGCAGGCCCCGGACCGTCGCAATGCGGCATCGTCCAGTTCCAGCGCGTGTTGCTCTGTTGCGCTCACCGTCTGCCAGCGCAGCAAAGGCACATTACTGGCCTTCGCCAAACTTGTCGTTGATCAGGGCGGTCAGCGCATCCATGGCTTCCTGCTCCTGTGCTCCGTCGGTCTCCAGCAGCACTTCGGAGCCCATGCCGGCAGCCAGCATCATCACGCCCATGATGCTCTTGGCATTGATGCGCCGCTCGCCCTTGCTCATCCAGACTTCGCAGGGAAAGCTGCCTGCAAGCTTGGTGAGCTTGGCGGAGGCGCGGGCATGCAGGCCCAGTTTATTGCTGATGGTGATAGGGGTCTTGATCATTGGATGGTCGCGGACTCTGGTTCTGAGGCGTGTTCACGCCCACCTGCATCACCCCATGGCTGCCTCCCGCCAAGGCACGCTCGGCCACGGCTTCCAGCGCCTCGTGGCGATAGCCTATGGAGCGCAGCAGCATGGGCAAGTTCACCCCGGCCACCAGCCGCCCGGCAGGCAGTTGCGCCACAAGGCGCTGCGCCACGTTGCAGGGCGTCGCACCAAAGAGGTCGGTCAGCACCAGCGTGGGCAGCCCCAGCAGGCCGCCATGGTCTTCAAGCAACTGCTCGGCACGCATCAGGGTGGCCTCGGGCGGCTCCTGAGCGGGCACATCCAGGGCAAGGACGTCCTCGGCACTGTCGGCGAACACATGCAGGGCGCATTCGCGCAGTGCCTGGGCCAAAGGTGCGTGGGTGAACAAAAGGATGCGCGTGGTCATGAAGTCACAGGGTTCGGAGTCGATTATGGCGTGCGAAGGCGCATGCAGGGCAAACGGCGCGCCTGCGCTGCGCTCCATGCCACAGTTGCCTCCCGCATCCGTGGCTCCAAACCTGTTGCTACTGCAGTTGCAGGCTGGCGAAGAAGTTGTTGGCCTCGTCTGTGCGCGGCTTGTCGCTGTAGATCACGGCATGGTAGAGGCGCGCGCCCGCCGGCTCCATTCGTGCAAACCACACGCCATGGGCCGTGAGCTTCCAGCCCTGGGGACCCACGCCTTCAAACGTGGTGCGCAGCGACTGCGGCAGATTCAAGGCGCCTGCAGGCACGAAGGAGCCATCTTCCTTGGAGCGCAATTGCTTGGCGCCGGCCGGCGCCTGTCCCGGCGCACCCGGATTCATCTGACCGAGCACGGCCGCCTGCCAGTACGACAGCATCTCGGCGGCCCTGGAGGGCTCGCTGACCAGGAAGTGGGAAACCGCGTAGGTGGACGCATCGGCGTCGCATCCCATCATGGACATCTGTACCGTGCCCATGCCCTGGCCCAGTTCCACCGGCCGGGTGGCCGATTGCGGATCGCAAGGCAAAAGCACACGCAGTGGCGTGCCCTCGACCGCAACCTGCCGCCAATCCAGCCGGGGACTGCATGCGGCCAAGGGCGTCAACACCAGCACAGCGGCAGCAAGCCGCATGGCAGGAGCGCGGAGCCTTGCCATGGGGATCAAAAAGCTTTCCATCAATGTCATGCCGGCATTATCGACACGGCCCGCTTGACCGAGACCCGAACTTTTGCCCTTGCCGCGCATCGAAACGCGGTGCACGGCATGCGTGCAGGCCTACGGGCACAACTTTGGGCACAATCGTCGCTATGGCAAGCAAACATTGGATCGCAGGCGTGGTGATCGCCGCAGCCGCCGGAATGGGCGCATGGGTGTATTCGGGCGCAGGCCAGACGGCGGCGCCGCAATCGACCTTCGTGCTGCTGGATGGCAGCAAGCAGACCACGGCCGATTTCAAGGGCAAGGTGACGCTGGTCAATTTCTGGGCCACCAGCTGCACCACCTGCGTGGCCGAGATGCCGGAGATCGTCGCCACCCACCAGAAATTCCAGGGCCAGGGCTTCGAGACCCTGGCCGTGGCCATGAGCTACGACCCGCCCAGCTATGTGGTGAACTTCGCCGATTCGCGCAAGCTGCCGTTCAAGGTGGCGCTGGACAACACCGGCGCCGTGGCCCGCGCCTGGGGCGATGTGCAGCTGACGCCCACCACCTACATCGTCAACAAGCGCGGCGACATCGTGAAGCGCTATGTGGGAGCGCCTGACTTCGCCGAGTTGCACCGGCTGATCGAGAAACTGCTGGCCGAAGCCTGATACGGCACAGGCAAGCCCAGAAAAAAACCGGCATCACGCCGGTTTTTTTGCATCTGCATGCCGATCAGCGGCTGCGGAAGCTGTCGTGGCAGGCCTTGCAGCTGGCAGCGGCCGGGCCGAAGGCCGCCTTGAGCTGGTCCAGGTTGCCGGACTTGGCCGCAGCCGCGAGCTTGACCGTCTCGGCCTGCATCTTCTCCGACAGATCCTGGAACTTGGCCTGCTCCTTCCAGATTTCAGGCTTGGCCTTTCCACCCTCCGTGCCTGCGCCGAAACCTGCCCAGGGCAGCTTGGCCATGAAGGCCACCACCTCGGCGTTTTCCTGGGCCGCCTTGGCATCGAAGGGGATCTTTCCGTTCGCCATCGCACCCAGGCGACCGAAGTGCTGGCCCAGCACGGCCAGCGCGCCCTGGCGGTACTTGATGGCGTCCTCGGACTTGGCAAACTGGGCGGAAGCCGGCAGCGCGGTAGCGGCCACCAGGGCGGCCAGCGCCCATGCAGAAACTTTCTTCATCGTGGTTTTCCTTTTCGAGTGTGGGGAAATCTGCCGGGCCAGTATGGCAGTGACGCCTTGCGGGCGCAGCTTTGATTGACCGCAGCCAGGGTGCATTGACTGCCGGCTCCGGAATGCAGGTCGGCACAATGCACTCATTCCCACCCACACGCTCATGCCATGGCACAAGAACCGACCGCACAAGGCGCCGCCAAGCACAAGGTCCGCATCTGGGACCTGCCCACCCGGCTGTTTCACTGGCTGCTGGCCGCAACCGTGATTGCCCTGGTCGTGACGGCCAAACTGGGCGGCAATGCCATGAACTGGCATCTGCTGCTGGGCCATGTCATGCTGGCCTTGCTGCTGTTTCGCCTGTTGTGGGGCCTGGTGGGTGGCCGCTGGTCGCGCTTTGCCAGCTTCATCCATGCACCTTCCGCCCTGCTGCGCCATCTGCGCGCACAAGGAGCGGAGAGCGACAGCGCAGGCCACAGCCCGTTGGGCGCTCTGTCCGTGCTGGCCATGCTGGCGGTGCTGATCGCCCAGGTAGGCAGCGGATTGCTCAGCGATGACGAGATTGCGTTCTCCGGGCCGCTGAGCCGCTTCGCATCGGGCGACACGGTGGCGCAGGCCACGGCCTATCACGCGCATTGGGGACAGTATTTGCTGTACGCACTGGTGGCCCTGCATCTTCTGGCCATCGTGTTCTATGCCTGGCGCGGGCGCGGCCTGGTGCGAGCCATGGTGACCGGGGACAAACAGTTGTCCGCGCCAGTACCCGCCTCACGCGACACGGCAGGCAGCCGTTGGCTGGCCTTGGCCCTGGCCTTCGGGGCAGGCGCTGCGGCATGGTGGGTACAGCAGCTTGGTGGCGCTTTCTGACGGCGCAGCCAGAGGTGGGCCGCTTGCCGCTACACTGCGCTTTCCGTCGTTTTAGCTGAGTGCCCGTGGACAAGCCTGCTGTCGCCTTGCTGGCGCCGAATCCCGCGGAAGACTGGGACGAAGTCCGCCAGATCTTCCGGGAGTACGCTGCAAGCCTGGATGTCGATCTGCAATTTCAAGATTTCGAGGCCGAGATCGCCGATCTGCCCGGCGACTACGCTGCGCCGCGCGGCCACATCCTGCTGGCCAGGGTCGATGGCGCAGTGGCCGGCTGCTGCGCCCTGCGCCCCCTGGACAACTGCGACTACGCCAATGCCGCCGAGATGAGGCGCCTGTTCGTGCGCAAGGCCTTTCGCGGTTTCGGACTGGGTCGGCAGCTGGCCGAAGCCATGCTTGATGTGGCGCGCCAGGCCGGCTATGACCATGTGCTGCTGGACACGCTGGACGACATGGAATCGGCCCGCGCCCTCTACGTCGACCTGGGCTTCGAGGAAATCCCGCCCTACTATCACAACCCCATCGCGGGGGCGCACTACCTCAAGGCCGATATTTTCTAGGCCGGCCTGGCTGAACCAGCGCCCCCAATACAAAAAGGCATTGCACCCGGGTGCAATGCCTTTTTTCGCAATAGCGCGGTGCGCAGGCCAGAAGGCCTGCAGCGCGATCAGGCCTTGGCCTGGCCCAGCAAAGTGGCCGCGTCGCTGACCTCGAACTTGCCAGGGCCTTCCACGTTCAGCGTGACGACCTTGCCGTCCTTGACCAGCATGGAATAGCGGTTGCTGCGCAGGCCCAGGCCCTTGCCGTTCAGATCCAGCGTCAGGCCGGTGGCCTTGGCGAATGCGGCGTCGCCGTCGGCCAGCATGCGCACCTTGCCATCGGTCTTCTGGTCGCGGGCCCATGCGCCCATCACGAAGGCGTCGTTGACCGACAGGCACCAGATCTCGTCCACGCCGGCAGCCTTGAAGGCTTCGGCCTGCTCCACGAAGCCGGGCACATGCTTGGCCGAGCAGGTGGGAGTGAATGCACCGGGCACGGCGAAGACCGCGATGGTCTTGCCTGCAGCGGCTTCGGGCAGCTTCACGGGGTTGGGGCCGATGCTGCAGCCATTGCCTTCGACTTCCACGTATTCCATCAGGGTGGCAGCGGGCAGGGCATCTCCGACTTTGATCATCTCTATCTCCTTTGTGGTGCAAAACCGGGGGCCGCCGAAATGGCGGTCCCCAAACGAAAAAACGACCCACATTGTGGGTCGTTTCCTGTGGCTTTGCAGCCGGTGGGCCTAGGTAGGCTTACACCAGAGCAGCCTTTTGCACCAAGCGGGTAGCAACCCAGTTCTTGGTCTTGGACAGCGGGCGGCTTTCCGTGATTTCGATCACGTCGCCCAGCTTGTACTCACCTTGCTCGTCGTGAGCGTGGTACTTGCTGGACTTGATCATGATCTTGTCATAGATCGGGTGCTTGACGCGGCGTTCAACCATGACCGTCACGGTCTTGGCACGCTTGTCGCTGACCACCTTGCCAATCAAGGTGCGCTTGAGGGATTTTTTAGCTTCCGTCATGTCGGCTTCCTGATTACTTGGCGGCTTGCTTTTCAGCAAGGATGGTCTTGGCGCGGGCGATGTCACGGCGCGTGGTACGCAGCGTGTTCGTGTTACCCAGCTGTTGCGTGGCCTTTTGCATACGCAGACCAAAGTGAGCCTTTTGCAGGGACTTCACTTCGGCTTCCAGGCCGGCAACGTCTTTTTGGCGGAGTTCAGCAGCTTTCGTCATGTTGTTCTCCTTAGGCACCAATTTGACGGGACACGAAGGTCGTACGCAGCGGCAGCTTTGCAGCGGCCAGGCGGAACGCTTCACGAGCCAGCTCTTCAGGGACGCCCACGATTTCGTAGAGCACCTTGCCGGGCTGGATTTCGGCCACGTAGTACTCGGGGTTGCCCTTACCGTTACCCATACGCACTTCTGCGGGCTTGGTAGAGATTGGCTTGTCCGGGAACACGCGGATCCAGATACGACCGCCGCGCTTGACGTGACGCGAGATCGCGCGGCGAGCCGCTTCGATCTGACGTGCCGTCAGGCGACCACGGTCAGTGGACTTCAGGCCGAAGTCACCGAAAGCAACGGAGTTACCACGCGTTGCAATACCGGTGTTGCGACCCTTTTGCTCCTTGCGGTATTTGCGGCGAGCAGGTTGCAGCATCTTTATTCTCCTTTACCGTCCGCTGCTGTAGCGGGCGCGTCAGTCTTGCGAACGCGCTTAACGGAATCAGCGCCAGCGCCGGCGGGCTTGTCGCTGCCGTCTGCAGGTGCTGCGTTAGCGCCTGCGGGGCGGCGGGCACCACGGCCAGCACCGTCACGACGACCATCGCCGCGACCATCGCGACGGGGGCCGCGAGGACGACGCTCTTCTTCGGGGCGGGGGGTCTCGGCTGCCGGCAGGTCGTTACGACCCAGCGTGTCACCCTTGTAGACCCAGACCTTCACACCGATCACACCGTAGGTCGTCTTGGCTTCGGAGAAGCCATAGTCGATGTCGGCGCGCAGCGTGTGAAGTGGCACACGGCCTTCGCGGTACCACTCGCAGCGTGCAATTTCGATACCGTTCAGACGGCCCGAAGACATGATCTTGATGCCTTGGGCACCCAGACGCATGGCGTTTTGCATCGCACGCTTCATGGCGCGGCGGAACATGATGCGCTTTTCGAGCTGCTGGCAGATCGAGTCGGCGATCAGCTTGGCATCGATTTCAGGCTTGCGCACTTCTTCGATGTTCACAGCCACGGGCACGCCCAGACGGGTTGCGAGTTCCTTCTTCAGGTTCTCGATGTCCTCGCCCTTCTTGCCGATCACGACACCAGGACGTGCCGAGAAGATCGTGATGCGGGCGTTCTTTGCAGGACGCTCGATCAGGATGCGCGACACGGCGGCGTTCTTCAGCTTGGCCTTCAGGAACTCGCGCACCTTGATGTCTTCGGCCAGCATGCCGGCGAAGTCGCGGTTGCTTGCGTACCAACGGCTGGCCCAGTTGCGGCTAACAGCCAGGCGGAAGCCGGTAGGATGGATTTTCTGTCCCATATTCTTCCCAGGCCTTTCAGTTGCCAACCGTCACGTACACGTGGCACGTGGGCTTGCTGATGCGATTGCCGCGGCCCTTTGCACGCGCGGTGAAGCGCTTGAGCGTGGTGCCTTGTTCGACGAAGATGGTCTTGACCTTCAGTTCGTCGATGTCGGCGCCGTCGTTGTGCTCGGCGTTGGCGATGGCGGACTCGAGCACCTTCTTGATGATCACGGCAGCTTTTTTCTGCGTGAACGTCAGGATGTTCAGGGCTTGGTCCACTTTCTTGCCGCGGATCAGGTCCGCGACCAGGCGACCCTTGTCCACAGACAGGCGGACGCCACGGAGAACAGCACGTGTTTCAGACATGTTCTATTCCTTACTTCTTGGCTTTTTTGTCCGCCGGGTGACCCTTGAAGGTACGGGTCAGCGCGAATTCGCCGAGCTTGTGGCCGACCATCTGGTCAGTCACATACACGGGCACGTGCTGCTTGCCGTTGTGCACGGCAATGGTCAGACCGATGAACTCGGGCAGAACCATGGAGCGACGCGACCAGGTCTTGACGGGCTTCTTGTCCTTGGTGGCGACGGCCTTCTCGGCCTTTGCCAGCAAGTGATGGTCAACAAACGGACCCTTTTTAAGAGAACGAGTCATTTGCTACCCTTTACTTCTTACGACGCGACACAATCATCGACTGCGTGCGCTTGTTGTTACGGGTACGGTAGCCCTTCGTCAGGTTGCCCCATGGGTCAACAGCGTGACGACCTTCACCGGTCTTGCCTTCACCACCACCGTGCGGGTGATCGACAGGGTTCATCACCACGCCGCGAACGGTCGGGCGGATACCCATCCAGCGCTTCACACCGGCCTTGCCCAGACGGCGCAGGCTGTGCTCTTCGTTGGCGACTTCACCGATGGTCGCGCGGCATTCGATGTGCACCTTGCGCACTTCGCCGGAACGCATACGCACTTGGGCGTAGATGCCTTCACGGGCCAGCAGCGTAGCCGACGTACCTGCCGAACGGGCGATCTGCGCGCCAGCGCCGATCTTCAGTTCGATGCAGTGGATGGTCGAACCCACGGGGATGTTGCGGATCGGCAGGGTGTTGCCCACGCGGATCGGGGCTTCCGAACCGCTGACGATCGTTGCGCCGACTTCCAGGTTGCGCGGAGCAATGATGTAGCGACGCTCGCCGTCGGCATAGCACACCAGAGCGATGTGGGCCGTACGGTTGGGGTCGTACTCAATGCGCTCGACCTTGGCGGGGATGCCGTCCTTGGTGCGCTTGAAGTCCACCACGCGATAGTGGTGCTTGTGGCCACCGCCCTTGTGACGGGTGGTGATGTGACCGTTGTTGTTACGGCCCGACTTCTGGTGCTGAGGCTCCAGCAGGGGGGCGAAACCTGCACCCTTGTGCAGATGGTCACGCGTGACCTTGACCGTGCCGCGTTGGCCGGGGGTCGTCGGTTTGAGCTTGATAACAGCCATGATTACGCAGCCTCCCCGGACAGGTTCAGCTCTTGACCGGG
The DNA here is from genome assembly GCF_001571325.1 of Delftia tsuruhatensis NBRC 16741. Lineage (GTDB taxonomy): Bacteria > Pseudomonadota > Gammaproteobacteria > Burkholderiales > Burkholderiaceae_C > Comamonas > Comamonas tsuruhatensis. Next base: position 2,131 of record NZ_BCTO01000085.1, on the reverse strand, counting down.
CTTGAGCATCACGTAGGCCTTGCGAACGTGGTCGCGGCGGCCGGTGGTCTTGCCAAAGCGCTTGGTCTTGCCCTTGATGTTCACCACGGAGACACCAGCAACTTCCACCTTGAACATCAGTTCCACGGCGGCCTTGATTTCATGCTTGGTGGCGCTCTGCAGCACCTTGAACGTCACGGCGTTGGACTTCTCTGCAACCATGGTGGCCTTTTCGGACACGATGGGAGCAACCAACACCTGCATCAGACGACCTTCGTCAAACTTGAGCGTGCTCATTCGAACATCTCCTTGAGTTTGTCGATCGCACCCTTGGTGACGAGCACTTTCTTGTAGTGCACCAGCGACACGGGGTCGGCGTAGCGCGGCTCGACCACGAACACGTTCTTCAGATTGCGGGAAGCCAGGTACAGGTTCTCGTCGACTTCTTCAGCGATCACCATGACCGATTCCAGGTTCATGGCCTTGAACTTGTCGGCCAGCACCTTGGTCTTGGGGCTTTCGAGCTTGAGCGAGTCCACCACGGCCAGACGGCCTTCGCGGGCCAGCTGCGACAGGATGGCAACCATGCCGGCGCGGTACATCTTCTTGTTGATCTTCTGCGTGAAGTTTTCTTCAGGCAGATTCGGGAAGATGCGGCCGCCGCCACGCCACAGAGGCGAGGAGGACATACCGGCACGAGCACGGCCGGTGCCCTTTTGCTTGAACGGCTTGGCGGTCGTGTGACGAACCTGCTCGCGGTCCTTCTGAGCGCGAGTGCCCTGGCGTGCGTTGGCACGGTAGGCGATCACGATCTGGTGGACGAGGTCTTCGTTGAATTCACGGCCGAAAACAGTCTCGGGCGCATCAAACTTGGATGCGGCCTGGCCTTGTTCATTCAGGAGTTCGAGCTGCATTAGTTCGCTCCCTTGGAAGCTTTGGCCTTGATGGCGGGGCGCACCGTCACGAAGCCACCCTTGGAGCCCGGAACAGCGCCCTTGATCAAGAGCAGTTGGCGTGCTTCGTCAATGCGAACCACGTCGAGATTTTGGGTGGTGATGGTTTCATCGCCCATGTGGCCGGTCATCTTCTTGCCCGGGAACACGCGACCTGGATCCTGGGCCATCGAGATGGAGCCGGGAACATTGTGCGAACGGCTGTTGCCGTGCGAGGCGCGCTGCGAGCGGAAGTTGTGACGCTTGATGGTGCCGGCGAAGCCCTTACCGATGGAAGTGCCTTGCACGTCCACCTTCTGGCCCACCGAGAACAGCTCGGCGACGGGCAGGACGGAGCCTGCGGCGTACTTGCCAGCGGTTTCTTCGGTCACGCGGAATTCACCCATCACTTCACCGGCTTCGACACCTGCCTTGGCAAGGTGGCCGGCTTCTGGCTTGGTCACGCGAGATGCCTTGCGCGAACCGAAAGTGACCTGCAGGGCCACGTAGCCATCGTTCTCTTGGGTTTTGACCTGAGTCACGCGGTTGTTCGACACATCCACCACTGTGACAGGCACTGCGTCCCCATCATCAGTGAACAGACGCATCATGCCCACCTTGCGACCCAGCAACCCGAGGGAGTTGCTCAGACTCATTTGTTTGCTCCAAAACTTCCGCCGCTGAAACTGCAATTGGCCCAGCGTTGCGCTCCCGCCCCAGATGACCAAGGCCTTGCGCACGAAAGAAGGTTGATAAAACTTCGCTCAAGAAAGGCGAAGCCCCAAATTTTAACGCGAACTGCCTTTTCAAGCAAGTTCGCGTTAAATCAAAGCCCTTCAACGGCCCCGCAAGGGGCCTGTGAAGTACTTATTGCAGCTTGATCTCGACGTCCACACCTGCGGGCAGGTCCAGCTTCATCAGAGCGTCAACCGTCTTGTCAGTCGGGTCAACGATGTCCATCAGGCGCTGGTGAGTGCGGATTTCGAACTGGTCGCGGCTGGTCTTGTTGACGTGCGGCGAGCGCAGGATGTCGAAGCGCTTCATGCGTGTCGGCAGGGGCACGGGACCCTTGACGATGGCGCCGGTGCGCTTGGCAGTGTCAACGATTTCAGCAGCCGACTGGTCGATCAGCTTGTAGTCAAACGCCTTCAGGCGGATGCGGATTTTTTGCTTGGACATTGTGTATTCCTAGTTTTCTAAGAATTACGCAATGATCTTTG
>NZ_BCTO01000084.1 GCF_001571325.1 Delftia tsuruhatensis NBRC 16741 | reverse complement strand
AACGAGAAGATCGATGTCCACGGCTGGCGCACGGAGGTGGTGGACCTGGACGAGACCCTCACCGTCCACCAGAACCGCACGCGCACGGTGGACCTGGATGAAAGCATCCGCATCTGCAAGAACCGCACGAAAACCGTGGATGCCAATGGACGCGACAGCATCGGCCGCAACTGGACCCTGGCCACGGGGCGCATGAAATCCGAAACCGTGGGCATCGGCTACACCCAGGGCACGGGCCTGTTCAAGATGGTCACCGTGGGGTGTGCCTACAACCTCAACGTAGGCGCGGTGCTGATGAGCAACGTGGGTGTCCTGCGAAGCGACAGCGTGGGGATGGACTGGAGCCGGACCGTGGGGCGCAACCGCAGCGCGCAGGTTGGAAACGATGAAGGCCTCATCGTGGGCAACAACCGCAGCAGCACCATCCAGAACAACGACAGCACCGAGGTAGGGCAGGACCAGGCGGTCAACGTCGGCAACGACCACGCGCTGCGGGTGGGCGCCAACAGCCTGGTCGATGCGGGCGGACAGCTGGCCCTGGCGGCGGGCACCACGCTGACGGTCGATGGGCAACAGGTCATCGTCACCGGCACCCGAAGCATCCGGCTGCAATCGGGGGCGAGCTCCATCGAGATCTCTCCGGCCATGGTCGAGATCAAGTCGCCGCTGGTGAAGATCAACTGCTGAACCCGGGACACTCGCATGGGACAACCTGCAGCAAGAGTGGGCGACATGCATGCCTGTCCCGCCCACGGGGGCGGGGCCATTCTCTCCGGCCAGGCCGATGTGCTCATCGGCGGCATGCCGGCGGCCAGGGTCACGGACCAGGCGCTGTGCCCCCGTTCGCCGCCCGACGCCATTGCCGAAGGCGAAGCCACGGTACTGATCGGCGGCAGGCCCGCAGCCCGCATGGGGGACAGGACCGTGCACGGCGGCGTGGTCGTCTCGGGCTGCACCACCGTCTGGATCGGTGCGAATGCGGGCCGGTGCCTGGCCGAAGCCGCGCAATCGGGGGCCGCCTTCGTGTCGGCCATGGAGGACTGAATCGCCATGTCCACCTTGATCCCCCCAGGCCCCGGCACGCCGGACGAACTCCAGATGGCACGCCAGGCCGTGCTCGAAAAGGTGGCGGCGACCTATGACGGCCTGCTCTACGCCATCGTGGACGCGGCGGCGGATGAGCACCTGCATGACGCCATCCTGGCCGAGCCGCCGCAGTCCGGCATCACCTGCCTGTATGACGGCATGCCCGCCGCCCGCTATGCGCGCTACGCGCCCTATCTCATGCGGGTGCATGCAGGCAGCCCGCTGTTCCAGCGCTGGCCGCATGAAGGCTGGCAGGCGCACTGGGGCATTTTCCTGATCAGCCGGTTGCCGGCCCCTGCGCTCAAGCGCCATCTCAAGCGGTTTCTGCAGGCCAGGGGAGACGGCGGCCAGCGGCTGTGGCTGCGCTTTTACGACCCGCGCGTGCTGCCTCGCCTGCTGGCGCAGTTCGACCCGGCGCATCTGGGGGACTGGTTCCGCGGCCACAGCATCCTCGCCTGCCTGGCACCGCATCCCGAGGGGATCTGGGTCGGCATGGCGCAACGCAAGTTTCTGGACCACGTCACAGGCCTGGCGCGCCTGGACAACAGGCAATGGGAGGTGTCTTCGCCATGATGGAAATTTCAACCCTGGAAATGCAGCGCACGCTGCGCCGCAACCTCGTGCCCAGCGAAGAAGGGATTGCCGCCATCGTGCGGCAGACCTGCCATCTCAGCGAGCAGGATTGGCCGCATGACAGGCTGCTGGCCCATACCCGGCGAGGCCTTGACCGCGCGGTGGGCTGGGGCCTGTCGACGCCGGACGATGTCATCGGCTTCCTGGCCTTGCGCCACCAGTTTGGCGAGCGCTTCGACGAATTTCCCGCCGTGCGCAAGTTTCTCTCGCGCACCGACCTGCCGCCTGACGGACGCATCCAGTTGATGATGCTTGAACTGCCGATGGGCATCTGGGACGTGGTGCGGCGGCGCACGCCTGCTGGCGAATCGTCCTCGCCCCTCGGCGGGCCTGGCGCATGAGCTGCGAACAACTGGTCCCCGCCTTCATCGCCCTCAATCGCCTGAAGCGGTCCAGGGACCTGTGCAAGGCCGTCGTGCTTGTGGGCTTCAACAAGGTATGCGGCACCCGGGACTTCGACAACGAACTGGACCGCAGGGCGCTGTGCGAGCTGTTTTGCTGCTGCATGACCGGCGGCCTGGGCCAGCGCTGCGTGGCCGGCGTGGTCATGCAGGCCGACGGGTTTGAAGGCTACCGGGGCTACTACAAGCAGGAAGTGCCGTACCTGAACAAGGCCCCCGTCATGTCGCGCAACGAGCCCGTGCGCCCCACGCGCAGCCGGCCTGCGGGCTCGCGCATTCCGGATGTGGTCGTGGTGAAGAACCCGCGCCTTCCGCCTGTGCTGGACAACGTGCAGCGGGTCTATGAGATGAAGTTTCCCGGGGATGGGTATTCCAATGTTGAAGGGCCAGACGGCATGAGTCAGATTGATGCCTACGAATATATTTTTAAAAATAAGTTTCTCAAAGAAGCCTTGGACGCCGAAAGCTGTGCTTGCGACAGTAATGGCGAAAAGGAAAACGAAGGTGTGTTGAATCAGGCAGCGCGATGGCAGGCCAATAGGGAAAAGGCCATCTCTTTGTCAGAGCGGGTGAATGAGGATACGGCGGCGGCGGTCGGGGCTGCGGCCGGTGCGTCTGCGCTGGGGCGGGCACTTAGAGGTGTAGGTGCGGTGGGGAGCGCACTCGCAAGAGTCCTCGGATTGGCCTTTTGAAGCGATGGTTTAGATGCGGCGAAATATGGAGGATGGATATGGCAAAAGACTTCAACAAACCTTTGAGTACCAAAGAGCTGCAGAAGGCCACTGTGGCGACGATGGATATTATCAAGGCGCTGGTATTGAAGAATCAATTTGGGCGTATTTGTGCAAGAGCAGGCTGGACGATCGAGATGGTGTTCCATGATGGGGATTCATTGGCCGTGCGTGAGCGCGCATGGAAAGTGGTCGATCTTTTTTGTGAGGCTGTGGGGAAAGAAAAATTGGTTTATTGGTACGACGGAATGCCAGCCATGCTGACCAGCGCGATCGCACAAAGAAAGCTGGCCGCCAAGAAACAGAAAAGCTTGGACAACCCTAAAGGTTACGCACTGATCTTCCACATGGCTTCGGGTAAACCAAATCCACCTGAAGTATGGGAAAACAATGCACAAGACTTTCGTCTTTACTGTCGTATTGCCAACGAAGAATACACATGGCTAGATGATCGCTCTACCTCACCTGGCATAGGTCCTGCCATGTCTTTCATTCGCATAGCATTTCCAGCATGGTGGATTCTTGACCAGCCACCTGAGCACAACGTCGGCCGGATCACTACCCAGGTGGTGGAGTTGATGCAACCCTTCTGGGCTATTGCCGGCTGGGGTGTCATTCCTGCAGTGGAAGAACGCAATATTGGACCCGATGGCAAGGGCCAGCAAGTGCTATATCCCTATCTGAAGCGGTTCCCAGGATTGAATGCCATAGGAAGTCTTGCATTGTTCGATCATGACTTCAACAAAGCCATGTACAGCATCAACTGGCTGAGTTTTGTCAGCGATGCATTGCTGGAGAAACTGGGTGGGCGGGAGGCCGTGCGAAAGCAGGTGCAGGCCAGCCAATACCTTTCCGCCGGGGATGTGGGCAACTGCCTGGGGATTCGGGCCGGAGACTTTCCGGGGCTGGGGGATATGGAGCAGGGACTGACACTGCCCGCCTTTGGCGAGGCGGCGCGCCTGCTCAAGCCGATTCGTGCCAAATCCCGGCTCAACAACTTCATCGGACCACCGCCTTCTGGCTCCAATGATGAACATGCATGGCTGCTGGCATGCGATGCCTATATGAGCCGGTTTGATTTGTTCTGATTTCTGGTGTTTTGAAGTAATGGAGAAGATCAAGATGGCTGCGAAAAATGATTTCAATTGGCCTTGCGGTAATGAGAAGGCGGATGCTGCCACCGTGGCGACGATGGATATTCTCAAGGCGCTGGTACTGTGCAATCAGTTCGGTGATGTTTGTGCAAGAGCCGGCTGGACCATTGAAATGGTGTTCCATGAGGGGGATTCCTTGGCTGTGCGTGAACGTGCATGGAAAGTGGTTGATCTTTTTTGTGAGGCCGTAGGGAAGGAACGGCTGGTTTATTGGTATGACGGAATGCCAGCCATGCTGACCAGCGCGATAGCACAAAGAAAGTTGGCTGCAAAGAAACAGAAGAGCTTTGATAACCCAAAAGGTTATGCTCTGATATTTTATATGGCCTCGGGTAGGCCTAAGCCCCCTGAAGTGTGGGAAAAAAATGCGCAAGACTTTCGTCTCTACTGCTGTATCAACAACGACGAAGGGCTTTGGATGAAGGATCGCTATCAATCACCTGGCATAGGCCCTGCCATGTCTTTCATTCGCATGGCACTTCCTGTCAGGTGGATTCTTGATCAACCGCCTGAGCGCAATGTGGGAAAAATTACCACCCAGCTAGTGGAGTTGATGCAGCCCTTCTGGGCCATTGCCGGATGGGGTGTCATGCCTGCAGTGGAAGAACGAAATATCGGACCTGTTGGCAAGGGCCAGCAAGTGCTATATCCCTATCTTCAGCGGTTTCCAGGCTTGAATGCATTGGGTGGCCACGCCTTGCAGAGCCATGACTTCAACAACGCCATGTACAGCATCAACTGGCTCAGTTTTGTCAGCGATGCCTTGCTGGAAAAACTGGGCGGGCGGGAAGCGGTGCGCAAGCAGATCGAGGCCAGCCAGTATCTTTCGGCCGGTGATGTAGGCAACTGCCTGGGAATCCGTGCAGGAGACTTTCCTGGGCTGGGGGATATGGAGCAGGGACTGACACTGCCCGCCTTTGGCGAGGCGGCGCGCCTGCTCAAACCGATTCGTGCCAAATCCCGGCTCAACAACTTCATCGGACCGCCGCCTTCTGGCTCCAATGATGAGCATGCATGGCAACTGGCATGCGATGCCTATATGCGTCGTTTTGATGAGTTCTGAATGGACGGCACCATGAATCCACAGCCCATCGCCCCGTTGATGGATGCCGTGTTGCGCACGTTGGGGCGGCACAGCCGGCAGGATTACCTGCGCCTGGCCCTGCGCCAGGCGGGATTGAGCGATGCGCAGCTGCTGAAGATCGATCACGCCCCGCCTTACCCGGTGACATGGGCGGAGACGGGGCTGGGCCTGGTCCTTCAACGCCTGGCCTGGGGCGACATGCCAGGCGCTCCGACATGGGGCGTGCACAGCGTGACCCTGGATGCGCAGCGCTGGAAGGGGTCCTGGCCCATGGGCCTGGATCCGGAGACCGTGACCGCGCAGGAATTCGTCAGCCTGCTGGCCCAGGACCAGTCCGAGGCGCTGTGCCTGCCCCAGATGGCCTGCTGCACGACCTGCGGTTTCGACGAGCAGACATGGGCACTGGTGGCAGTCTTTGGCGGCGCCAGCGGCGCTTTGCAGAATTTGACGATGAGCCGGGTCGGGGAATGGGTGGGGCTTTCCATGCTCCCGGCCTGGCAGGGAGCCGGGTAGCGGGTGGGCCATGTGGGCCATGTGGGGCGATAGGGCCCCGTGGGCGCCAGTTCCGACCGGGCGCCACGGACATGGCGGCGCGGCTACACTGCGGGCCATTCATTCGAGGGGCTGGCCGTGGCCGGTTCCTTCTCCCTGTTTTCCCTAGAGATTTCCGCCATGTCCAACGACGCCCACGAAGCCACCGCCCTGCCCGACGAGCCTGCCCTGACGCCCGAGGCGCTGGAGGAGCTTGACGATCTGCTCGACGAGCTGCGCACGCGCGGCGAGGAGATTCCGCAATGGGAGTTCTGCGACGGTTTCCTGACGGCGCTGATCTGCACGCGCCGCGAGGTGCCGGCCGCCGAGTGGCTGCCCATGCTGCTGGGCGACGGCGGCACGCTGGAGGCGGCCGAGGGCCAGCCGCTGCCGCTGATGGAAGTGTTCAAGGACGCGGCGCAGCAGGCGCGCTTTCTGGAGCTGGTGGGCCTGCGCATGGACGAGATCCGCACCCAGCTGGACGCCGATGTGAAGACGCTGGAAGACGACCGCACCTTCCAGCCCGAGGCCATGGACATGCGCGGCGCCATCCTGTCGCTGCCCGAGGAAGAGCGTCCCGATGACGGCGAGATTCCTTCGTTCGGCCAGATCTGGGCGCTGGGCTTCATGTTCGTGGTCGAGAACTGGGCCGAGGAATGGGCCGCCCCGCGCGACAAGGAAGCCGCCGGCTGGCTCAACGAGGCGCTCAACGCCGTCGTGGCCCTGACCGAGGACGACACCGGCAAGCCCGAAGTCTGCATGTACGACGAGGACGGCCCCGCCAGCACCAGCCAGGAGCGCGTGGAGCAGTTCGGCGAGGCCATCTGGGCGCTGTACGACCTGCGCCAGATCTGGAAGAGCATGGGCCCGCGCCAGGAAACCATCGTCAAGGGCGAGCAGCCGGGCCGCAACGACCCCTGCCCCTGCGGCAGCGGCAAGAAGTTCAAGAAGTGCCACGGCGCCTGAGCGCCCGCGCCACAGGCTTTGGATGCACGGGCCATGAGACATATCGGTGAACGCATACGCGCCCGCCGCGCCGAACTGGGCATGACCCAGGGCCGGCTGGCCGAGGCGGCGGGCATCACGGCCTCGGCCGTGTCGCAGATCGAATCGGGGGCCATCCGCACCCTCAAGAACGACACCCTGGCCCGCGTGGCCCTGGCGCTGCAGACCACGGCGCTGGAGCTGACGGCGGGGCTTGAAGACGACAACGCGCCGCTGCCCGTGGACGAGCAGCGCCTGCTGGAAAGCTACCGCGCCCTGCCTGCACCGCTGCAGGAGATCGCGCACAGGCTCATAAAAGCCTTGCGCTGATCAGCGCATTGAGGCGCTGCAAGGCGTGTGCCACGGTGGCCTGGCGCACGGCGGCGCGGTCGCCGTCAAAGCGCAGGCATTCGCTGTGCGTGGTGCCGTATACGTTCCAGCCGAACCAGACCGTGCCCACGGGCTTGGCGGCGCTGCCGCCGCCCGGCCCGGCCACGCCTGTCACGGCCACGCTGCACTGCGCGCGTGAGTGGGCGATGGCGCCTTCGGCCATGGCGCGCGCCACGGGCTCGCTCACTGCGCCGTGTTCGGCGATCAGCGCCTCGGGCACGCCCAGCAGGTCGTGCTTGGCCGCGTTGGAGTAGCTGACAAGGCCGCGCTCGAACCATTCGCTGGAGCCGGCGCGGTCCGTGCAGGCCGCAGCGATCATGCCGCCCGTGCAGCTCTCGGCCGTGGCCAGCATCCAGCCGCGCTGCAGCAGCAGGCCTGCCAGGGTTTCGACGAGTTCGTTGGATGCGCTCATGCCAGCTCCTTCAGCCGATGAAATGGCGCCACAGGGCGATGACCAGCAGCGTGCAGAAGGCGGCCACCAGATCATCGAACATGATCCCCCAGCCGCCGCGCCAGCCGAAGCCCTTGAAGCACCGGTCGGCCCATTTGACGGGCTGGGGCTTGGCGGCGTCGAAGAAGCGAAACAGCGCAAAGGCGATGAGCTGGCCCCAGAAGCCCGTGGGCATGACCAGCCACAGCACCAGCCAGAAGGCCACGATCTCGTCCCAGACCAGGTTGCCCGGGTCGGCCACGCGCATGTGGCGCGCCGTGACTGTGCAGGCCCACCAGCCCAGGGGAATGCTGCCCGCGATCAGCAGGCCGATCTGCTGGGGCGTGAACCAGTGCTGCAGCAGCAGGAAGGACAGCCAGGCCCACAGCGTGCCCACGGTGCCGGGCGCGATGCGCCCCAGCCCTGAGCCCAGCCCCATGGCGATGAAGTGGGCCGGGTGGGACATCATGAATTCCAGCGTGGGGCGTGCCATGCCGCCCTGCGGCGGGCCTTCCGGTGGGCGCGCCGCAGAGGCAAAGGTGGGGGTAGCAGGATCGCCGGAAACCTCCGGCCGCAGCGGCGCGTCACTCATGGGGCGAGATCATAAGCGCGGCCCTGGTGCTTCACTGACGCTCTTCGACCGCCAGATCCTGCGGATGGCGGATCTGGTGGCGGGCCTCGAAGCTGGCGCTGGCGCCAGCGGCCAGCGGCTGCTGCCAGGCGATCATGCCGTTGCGGTCGTTCCAGCGCGTGGTGGCCGGCTGCGGGTTGTATTGGGACTGCACGCGGATCTGCTCGTTGCGCGAGACGGGTGCGGCGTCCACCACCTGCAGCTCGATGGCGCGGTCATGGCGGTTGTCCACCTGGAAGCGCCGCGTGACCTGGCGTTCGGTGCTGCTGCTGAGCAGGCCGCCGCTGCCCGTGGCCGAGTCCACGGGCAGGTTGCGCACCACCACCTTGTCATCGCGGCCGAAGGACAGGCCCTGGGCCAGCGCTGCGGCGTTGCCGAAGTCCAGCCGGCCCTGGCCGGCGAAGGCGCCATCGCGGAACAGGGCCACGGGGCCTGCGGGCCAGACACCGGCCGGCACGGCCAGCTGGGCCACCAGGTAGGCGGCCTCTTCCACGGCGGGCGCCGTGCGCGTGAGCAGGGTGGCCGGCAGGTTCTGCGAGCCCAGGGCCAGGGTCACGCGCTCGCTGCTGGAGGGCACGCTGATGCGGTAGGGCACGGAGAACTGCGTGGCGTAGGCGGTGTTGAGGCTGGCGACATCGAGCACCGGCAGTTCGGCGGCCTCGCCGGCCGCCCCGGGCTTGCGGGCGCGCTCCAGCATCATCGCAGGGGCCGCCGGGGCCGGCGCTGGCGCAGGGGCCATGGCGGCCACGGGGCGGGGCCGTTCCACATCCAGCGTCCAGGGATTGGGCAGGCGTGCCTGCGTGCTGCGCGAAGGCTGGCCGGTGGATAGCAGCAGCTGCACCTGGCTCCAGTCCTCGCCGCTGTTCTGGGCCACCAGGGCCAGGCGTTCGATGGCCACCGTGCCCTTGGCCGGGTCCAGCTGGGCGCGGTAGGTGGGCTGCCAGCTCGGGCCGCGCACCTGGTAGGTGAGCTGCACATTGGCATCGGCCGGGCTGGCCAGTTGCACGGTGACCTTCATCACCTGGGCGTTGCCTGCGCCCGTGCGGTCGCGTTCGAGCTGCAGCGGCCTGAGCTGCTCCTGCAGCGCCTGCTTTTGCCGCAGGATCTGGTGGGCGCGCAGCGTGTTGCCACGGCTGGTGCTGCGTAGCGCCTCGGTGGCGGCGCCCAGCTGGCTGGCGGCGGGCAGGGCGGGGGATTTGGCGTCATCGCCGGGCTTGGCCAGGCCCTGCAGGTAGTCATCCACGAGCTTGGCGGCGGACTCGTCGGCCTCCAGCGCGGCCAGCTGGTCTTCCAGCGTGCGGATCTGCTGCTCCAGCGGGCTGGCGCAGGCCTTGGAGGCCAGTTCGCGCGGCTGCGTCTGCAGCTTGTAGTCGCCCAGGCGCACGCCGGCATCGGCGCTGACCTGCAGGCTCTGCGGGTCGATGGAGCCGGGCAGGCACTCGAACACCAGCTGGCGCGTGGCGGCCGTGATGCGCGCCGTGCGCTCCACCGAGGCCACGCCCGCATACAGGGTGACGCGCGCGATGGGGGCGCGGGCGATGGTGGCTTCCTGGGCTTGTGCCTGGGCCTGGACCGGGGTGCCTGCCAGCAGGAAGCAGGCGGCTGCCAGGGCAGAGAGGGCGGGCAGGGCGGAGCGTTGAACCATGGGCAGTCCTTCTCGGATGAAAGTGGTTTGGCGCGGCGTCAGGCCGCAGCGAAGTGGTCGAATGAGGCCCATCGGGGCGCCATGGCCGCACCGTCCGGGCCGATCAGCCGCAGGCCGGGCTGCTCCTCGATGCAGCCGATGCGCGTGACGCGCGTGGCGCTGTCGCGGCCTGCGGACTGCACGGCATCGCGCCGGTCGGCCGGGGCCGTGAAGCACAGCTCGTAGTCGTCGCCGCCGGACAGGGTGCACTGGTGCAGCAGGTCGATGGCCAGGGGCGTGTGCCTGCCGGCATCGAGCAGCGGCGTGATCAGGCGCGTGTCCAGGCTGGCGCCCACGCGGGATTGCTCCAGGATGTGGCCCAGGTCGCCCAGCAGGCCGTCGCTCACATCCAGCGCGCTGCTGGCAATGCCGCGCAGCGCCTGGCCCAGGGCCACGCGCGGCGTGGGCGCTTCCAGGCGCTGGCGCGCGGCGGCCAGCGTGCCGGGTGGCAGGGTGGTGTGGCCCAGCAGGGCTTCCAGCGCCAGGCGGGCATCGCCCAGGCTGCCGCTGACCCAGATGTCGTCGCCCGCGCGCGCGCCGCTGCGCAGCAGGGCCTGGCCGGGCGGCACTTCGCCGAAGACGGTGATGCAGATGTTCAAGGGTCCCTGGGTGGTGTCGCCGCCGACCAGCTCGCAGCCGTGGGCGTCGGCCAGGGCCAGCAGGCCGGCCGCAAACGCCTCGGTCCAGGCCGCATCGGCGCGCGGCAGGGACAGGGCCAGGGTGAAGGCCAGCGGGCGCGCGCCGCAGGCCGCCAGGTCGGACAGGTTCACGGCCAGGGATTTGTGGCCCAGCAGGCGCGGGTCCACGTCGGCGAAGAAATGCCGGCCCTCGACCAGCATGTCGCTGGAGACGGCCAGCTGCATGCCCGGCGCCGGGGCGAGCAGGGCGCAGTCATCGCCCACGCCCAGGGCGGCGCGGTGCACGGGGCGCTGGAAGAAGCGGCGGATCAGGTCGAATTCACCCACGGTGGCGGCTTTCGGAGGCGGTTGGCGATCGGGCTATTGTGCTGCGAGGTTCGTGCTGCCCCGTATCAGGTGGTCTCGCCCGCACCGGGCCGATGCTCCAGCGCCAGCGCGTGGAAGGCCTGGGCGGCCGGCGACAGGCTGCGCTGGCGCCTGCGCACCAGGTACAGGTCGCGCCGGCGGTCGGCATCGGCCAGCGGGCGCGTCACCAGGCCAGGCTGCACGAAGTGGAACAGCGCCAGGGCCGGCACCACGCTGATGCCCAGGCCCGCGCGCACCATGCCCATCACGGTGGCCAGGTGCTCCACCTCCAGCAAGGTGTTGAGGGGCGGGGCCTGCTCCTGCGATTCCAGGTACTGGCGCACGCTGCTGTGGCGGGCGAGCTGGATGAAGGGCTGGTCCCGCAGGTCGGCCATGGCCGGCGCGGGCAGGGCCGCCAGCGCATGGTCGGCGCGGCAGACCAGGTGCAGCCGGTCGGCGCAGAACCATTCGGCCTGCAGCTCCTCGGTGTCGGCGCGGATGGCGGCCAGCGCCAGGTCGGCCTGGCCCGAGGCCACCTGGGCGATGCACGATTCGGACAGCAGGTCCGACACCTGCAGCTGTATGCCCGGATGGCGCGCATGGAACAGCGCCAGCACGGGCGGCAGCCAGGCCGCCGCCAGCGAAGGCAGCAGGGCGATGGACACGCGCCCGCGCTGCAGCGCCGCCGCCTCGCGCAGGCCGTGCACGGCATCGCCCAGGTCGGCGCGTATGCGCTGCGCGGCATCGAGGAACTGCGCCCCCTCCTGCGTCAGCGCCACATGGCGCGTGCTGCGGTCGAACAGGCGCACGCCCACGCCGTCTTCAAGCCCCTTGATCAGGGCACTGAAGGCCGGCTGCGACAGATGGCAGCGCTGCGCGGCCAGGGTGAAGCTGCTGAGCTGGGCCAGGGCGATGAAGGCATCGAGCTGGCGGGAGGAGATATTCATCTGGTTTTTGGATGAGTTGATCCGAATAATCGATTTCACAGATTAGCAGCGGCTGCCTACATTGGCTCTCATGGACAACCTGGAACCCTCTCTTGCCCCGGACAGGCCCCCGCTGTGGGTGGGCTGCGCAGCCGGCTTCTCGGGCGACCGCACCGATGCCGCCGCGCCCGTGGTGCGCGCCCTGGCGGCCAGCGGCCAGAGCGCCTGCCTGATCTTCGAGACCCTGGCCGAGCGCACGCTGGCGCTGGCCCAGCTCGCGCGGCGCGAGCAGCCCGACGCGGGCTACGAACCCCTGCTGGAGGACCTGCTGGAGCCCGTGCTGGCCGACTGCCTGGCGCATGGCATACGTATCGTCAGCAACTTCGGTGCGGCGAATCCCGAAGGCGCGGCGCGCTGCATCCAGCGGCTGGCGCAGCGCCTGGGCCTGCGCGTGCCGCGCATCGCCGTCGTGCATGGCGACGACGTGAGCGGCCCGGCGTACCGCGAGGCGCTGCGGGCTGCGCTGGGCGCGGAGTTTCCCGAGGATTCGCTGGTCAGTGCCAACGCCTACATCGGCGCGCGCGCGATTGCCGAGGCCCTGCAGGCCGGCGCCGAGATCGTGGTAGCCGGCCGCGTGTCCGACCCCTCGCTGACCCTGGGGCCGGCCATGGCGCATTTCGGCTGGGCCTGGGACGACTGGGACCGCCTGGCGCGCGCCACCATGGCCGGCCACCTGCTGGAATGCGGCGCCCAGGTCACGGGCGGCTACTTTGCCGACCCGGGCTTCAAGGACGTGCAGGGCCTGGCGCGGCTGGGCTATCCCATCGCCATCATCGAGCCCTCGGGCGACTGCACCATCACCAAGCCCGAAGGCACGGGCGGCCTGGTCAGCGAACGCACGGTCAAGGAACAGCTGCTGTACGAGGTGCACGACCCGGCCGCCTACCTGACGCCCGACGTGGTGGCCGACCTGTCCGAGGCCGAGGTGCACCAGGTGGGGCCTGACGCCGTGCGCCTGAGCGGCGTGCGCGGCCATGCGCACAACGGCCACTACAAGGTCAATGTCTGCCATGCCTCGGGCTGGCTGGCCGAGGGCGAGATCTCCTATGCCGGCCCGCGCGCCCTGGAGCGCGCCCGGCTGGCTGGCGAGGTGCTGCGCGAGCGCCTGGGCGGCGAGGCCGCCGGCGACCTGCGCCTGGACTGGATCGGCGTGGCCAGCGTGCTGGGCGACGACGCCGGCCGCTGGCGCGACGCGCAGCCGGCCGGCGCAGCCGCCCCCCAGGACGTGCGCCTGCGCGCCGCCTGGCTGCGCCCCACGCAGGCCCAGGCGCGGCGCCTGCCGCGCGAGGTCAATGCGCTGTACACCTGCGGGCCGGCCGGCGGCGGCGGCGTGCGCACGGCGCTGCGCGCGCGGCTGGGCACGGTGTCCTGCCTGCTGGCGCAGCAGAGCATCGCCACCGGGTGGAAGTGGGCCGAGGGAGAGATCGATAAAGGGGTCGAGAAAGAAGCCGGGGAGCACGCCGCATGAACACACTGCAGACCACGATGCCCGTCACCGTGCCGCTGTACCGCCTGGCGCACGGGCGCACGGGGGACAAGGGCAACCGCTCCAACATCAGCCTCATCGCCTGGAATGCCGCCTGCTGGCCCGTGCTGGTGGAGCAGATCACCGAAGAGCGCGTGGCCGCGCACTTCGCCGCCCGGCGCCCGGCGCGCGTGCAGCGCTTCGTGCTGGAGCGCCTGCAGGCCATGAACTGGGTGCTGGACGCGGTGCTGGACGGCGGCGTCAACGATGCGCTCAACCTCGACAGCCACGGCAAGGCCCTGTCGTACTGGCTGCTGCAGATGCAGGTCCACATACCGGCTTCGCTGCTGCCCCACCTGGCGCCGGAGTAGCCGGCAGCACCCGCCCGTCACACATTCATCACAACAAAGGAGACAGACATGCACTTTTCGCACACCTTCCCCCGCCGCCATGTGCTCGCGCTGGCCGCCTGCGCGCTGGCAGCCGCCGCCGCACCGGCCCTGGCACAGGACTATCCGTCCAAGCCCATCACCTTCGTCGTGCCGTTTGCGGCCGGCAGCGCCACCGACCAGCTGGCACGGGCGCTGGGCCAGGCCGTGACCACGGCGACCAAGCAGGCCGTGGTGGTCGAGAACAAGGGCGGCGCCAGCGGCATGATCGCGGCCCAGCAGGTGGCGCGCTCGGCGGCCGATGGCTACACGGTGCTGATCACCACCAACACCACGCACGCGGCCAACCAGCATCTGTACAAGAAGCTGCCCTATGACGCGGTCAAGGACTTCGCGCCCGTGGCCGGGCTGGGCAAGGGCGGCCAGGTGCTGGTGGTGCGCGCCGATGCGCCGTACAGAAACGTGGGCGATCTGCTGGCGGCGGCGAAGAAGCAGCCGGGCAAGCTGTCGTTCGGCAGCGGCAGCTCCTCCAGCCGCGTGGCCGGTGAAATGCTCAAGCAGCTGGCCGGCGTGGACCTGATGCACGTGCCCTACAAGAGCAATCCGCTGGCCATCACCGACCTGCTGGGCGGCCAGATCGACCTGATGATCACCGACACCTCCACCGGCGTGCCCCAGGTCAAGTCGGGCAAGCTGCGCGCCCTGGGCTACTCCACCACCCAGCGCAGCCCGCAGCTGCCCGAGGTGCCCACGCTGGAGGAAGCCGGCGTCAAGGGCTATGACATGGGCTACTGGTTCGCCGCCTATGCGCCGGCCGGCACGCCCGAGGCCGTGGTGGCCCGCCTGAACCGCCTTCTGTCCGACGCCGTGCACAGCGCGGGCGCCAAGTCCTTCTTCGACATGTCCGGCTCCCAGGGCTGGACGGCCACACCGCAGGAACTGGCCGCCTTCCAGGCCGCCGAGACCCAGAAGTGGGGCCAGGTGATCAAGGCCGCCGGCATCCAGCCCGAGTAGGCCGCTCCCCCGCTCTCCCGCTCCCCCGCTCTCCCGTTCCTTTTTTTCCGAACCGCCCTAGGCCGCCGCAATGCACGGCGGCCAGGGCGCAGCCTTGCCTGTGCCATGACCCCAAGGAGACAACATGCACATCAGATCCACCCATCCCCTGGCCCTTGCCCTGGCCGTATCCGGCCTGCTGACCGCCTGCGGCGGCAGTGACTCGCCCGCCGGTTCGCAGGCGCCGCGCATGCAGCTGAGCATCAGCGCCACCGAGGACTTTGCCGGCAGCTACGGCAGTGTCGGCGCCTACGAGAAAGTCACCGGCGTGCTGCGCGGCGAGCTGAACCCGGCCGACCCGAAGAACGCCGTGATCCAGGACCTGGCGCTGGCGCCCGTCAATGCGCGCGGCATGGTCGAGTACAGCACCGACTTCGTCATGCTCAAGCCCAAGGACATGTCCAAGGCCAGCGGCGTGCTGCGCTATGACGCGCCCAATCGCGGCAACATCCTGACCATGCCCAACCCCACGGCCACGCCCGGCGATGCGGTCTACCTGGAGCGCGGCTATGTGCTGCTGTACTCGGCCTGGCAGGGCGATGTGCCCAAGTCCACGCCCGCGCGCCTGACGGTCACCGTGCCCGTGGCCCGCAACAAGGACGGCAGCAGCATCACGGGCAGCTACCGCACCGAGCTGGTCCCGGCCGCCGCCGTGCCCTCCATGACCCTGCCCGGCGGCGTGTTCAACGGGACCATGATCCCCTACGAGCCCGCCAGCCTGGACAACACGCAGGCCGGCTACTCGCTCACGCGCCGCATCAACGAAACCGATGCGCGCCAGACTGTGCCTGCGGGCGACTGGAAGTTCGCCAGCTGCGATGCCGCCGCCAATCCCTTCCCCGGCACACCCAGCGCCACCAATGTCTGCCTGAAGGGCGGGTTCGATCCGCAGTACCTCTACGAGCTGGTCTACGTGGCCAAGGACCCCAAGGTCATGGGCGTGGGCCTGGCCGCGCTGCGCGACACGGTGAGCTTCTTCCGCGCCAAGGCGGCCGATGCCGACGGCAAGGCCAATCCGCTGGCCGGGCGCATCACGCACACCATCGGCCAGGGCACCTCGCAGTCGGGCAATGCCATGAAGACCTTCCTGCACCTGGGCTTCAACCAGGCGCTCGATGGCGGCAAGGTCTTCGACGGCATGTATGCCCATGTGGCCGCGCGCCAGACCAACATCAACACGCGCTTTGCCGTGCCCGGCGGCGGGGGCGGCCTGCGCACCGACCACACGGCCTTCGGACAGACCGCGCCGCGCGGCCTGGACAAGGACTACAGCGATGAGGTCAGCGGCCGCCAGGGCGGCGTGATGAAGCGCTGCGAAGCCAGCAACACCTGCCCCAAGTTCTTCCTGGGCCTGTCCGGCACGGAGTTCTGGCAGCTGCAGGGCTCGCCCGTGCTGACCGATGCCAACGGCCTGCGCGACATCGCCCAGCCCGCCAATGCGCGCATCTACTACTACGCCAGCACCCAGCACGGCGGCGCAGGCGGCACGGCCAGCATCGGCTACGCGCCCACGCGCAATGTCTATCCGGCCGGCACCGTGGTGCACTTCAACGACACCTTCCGCGCGCTGTTCATCGCGCTGGAGGACTGGGTGGTGCGCGGCACCGAGCCGCCGGCCAGCCAGGTGCCCAGGCTGGCCGACGGCACCCTGGTGCGGCCCGACAAGCTGGTCTTTCCCGCCATGAAGGGCCTGAGCTGGAGCGTGGGCGGCGTGCAGACCGCCATCCCCGAGTTCCGTTACCTGGCGCGCCACAACGGCTTTGCGCTGCTCGACTTCGGCCCGCAGTACGTGCCGCAGGACGAAAGCGGCATCGCCACGCTGCAGCCGCCGCGCGCCACGGGCAAGGACTACGCCATCCTCGTGCCCCAGGTCGATGCGGCCACCGGCCTCACGCGCGCCGGCATCCGCAGCGTGGAGGCGCGGGCACCGCTGGGCACCAGCATGGAGTTCAACTACGTGGCCACGCCGGGCATCGTGGACCTGTCCAACCTCACGGGCAGCTTCATCCCCTTCCACAAGACGCGCGCGGCGCGGCTGGCGGCCGGTGACGGGCGGCCGTCACTGGAGGAGCTGTATGTCGACCAGGCCGGCTACGTGAGCGCCGTCACGGCCGCGGCCCAGGACCTGGTGCGCCAGCGCCTGCTGCTGCAGCGCGACGCCGACGCGCAGATCACCGCCGCGCGTGCGGCGGCGGTGCTGCCTTGAGCCTGCGCTGAACGCAGGCCTCAGACGGCCTGGCCGCGAAAGCGCATGGCCGCCTGGCGCGAGACCTCGGCCAGCAGCTGCTCGCTGCGCTGGCGCTCGCGCAGCCAGCGGGCATCGTTGCTGCCGGCGGCCACGTCGCTGCGCAGCAGGTGCAGGGCGGGCGCGGCGCCATGGCGGGCCGCGTAGTCGGCCACGGCATCCATGGTCTTGAGGATGTGGTCGGCCAGCGGCATGTGCTCGCCCGTGGCCGGGTCCACGTACACGGCCTCCAGGCCGAAGCGGCAGGCCTGGAAGCGGTTGTAGGTGTAGACCAGGTAGTCGTCCTCCACGGGTGTGAAGGGCTGGGTGTCCATGAACCAGGCGGCCAGCGCCTGCACGTAGCCGGACAGGGCGGCTGCGCGCTCGATGGTCAGCGGCGTGTCGAACACGCGGATCTCGATGGTGCCGAACTCCGGCTTGGGCCGGATGTCCCAGTAGAAGTCCTTCATGCTCTTGACCACGCCCGTGCGCGTCATCTTGTCGAAGTACTGCTCGAACTCGCTCCAGTGCAGCACGCAGGGCGCGCGGCCCGACAGCGGAAAGGCGAACACCGAGTTCAGCCGCGCCGAGTCGAAGGCCGTGTCGTGGCCCTGCACGTAGGGGCTGGAGGCCGACAGCGCAATGAAGTGCGGGATGTAGCGCGACATGCGGTGCAGCATCAGCAGGGCCGCATCGGCGTCGGGGCAGCCGATGTGCACGTGCTGGCCGAAGATGGTGAACTGCTTGGACAGGTAGCCATACAGCTGCGACAGCTCCTGGAAGCGCGGCTTGTCGTAGATGCGCCGCTCATGCCACTGCTGGAAGGGGTGGGTGCCGCCGCCCACCACGGCGATGTTGAGCTTGTCGGCACTTTTGACCAGGGCATCGCGGATCTGGCTGAGCTGGCCCAGCACCTCCGAGGCCGAATGGCAGACGCTGGTGGAGATCTCGATCATGCTGTTCGTCATCTCGGGCACCACGCTGCCGGGCAGCGGGTTCTTGAGCATGAGGCGCAGCATGTCCTCGGCGTAGGGGGCCAGGTCGTAGTCGTGGGTGTTGACCAGCTGCAGTTCCAGCTCCACGCCCAGGGTCAGCGGTTCGGACGAGTTGAAGGCTTCAAGACTCACGTTCATCTCCTGCGGTGTTCGAGCGGCTCAGCGGCTTCCAGGGACGGGAGCTTTCGCCGGAGCGGTAGATGGCCACGGTGGCCAGGGCGGCGCCCAGCACCTCCATCACCAAAATGGTGGGCAGGGCCACGCCTGCGATCTGCGCGCCCAGCTCGGGCGCGGCGGCCACGAACTGCGAGGCGATCAGCAGCGCCACCGATGACATGGGCGCCATGGCGCAGCCCACCCAGAAGGCCTGGCGCCAGTTGGCGCCCGTGCCCACATTGCCCACGGCCACGCCCAGGGTCTTGGCGACCAGGCGTGCCAGGATCACGGCGCCCACCACGCCGGCCACCGGCGCGCTCCAGTCGGCCTGTGCGGCCACGGTGGAGACCAGCACGAACATCAGCATGGTCAGCAGCGAGGCCGCCGTGCCCAGCTGGCGCGGCCACGCCCAGGGGCGCGGGTTGAACTGCTTGAGCAGGATGCCGCCCAGCAGCGCCGCCAGCGGCGCCGAGCCGCCCAGGTACGAGGTCAGCGGCACGCTGGCCGAGATCAGGGTGAGAAAGAGGATGGAGGTGTTCTCGCTGGCCGGGCTCATGAAGCGCAGCGCCAGGCGCATCAGCACGGCCAGCACCAGGGCCACGGCCACCGAGACGCCCAGCACCACCAGCACCGGCATGATCGAGGCCACGAAGCCGGCCTTGGGCTGCGTCAGCATGCCCGCCTTGGCGCTTCCCAGGGCCAGCGCATACAGCGTGGACAGGGTGGACAGCACCAGGCCGCGATCGGTCACGGCGCCTGCGGCGCGCATGTCGGCCACCACGCGCGTCAGCACCAGGGGCGAGGCCGCCATGGCCACCAGGGCCAGCGGCCCGGCCACTTCGGGGGCCATGCCCAGCCAGCCCAGCACCAGGGAGACCAGCACGTAGGTCAGCGCGGACTCGGCCACGCTTTGCACCAGCACCATGGGGTTGTGGCGGAACCAGCGCAGCGTGATGCGCCCGCCGCATTCGAACAGCACGATGGCCACGCCCAGCTCCAGCAGGAACAGCCCCGTGCCCTGCAGCGGCCAGGTGGTGTTGGCCCCAAAGCCGATCAACCCGGCAATGCCGCCGACCAGCGAGTAGCCGACCACCTTGGGCAGGGCGGCATGGCGCTGGCAGGCATAGCCGACCATGGTGGCCACGGCCAGCAGCAGGGACCACTGAACCGTGGCCAGCCCGGCCGAAGGCCGCAGCCACGGTTCCCAGAAGCTCAGCATGTCATTCATCAGCGACGTCCTTTGCGCGAGCCAGTGGCCCGCAAGCGAAGCTCCGCAAGGCCTTCCCTGCGGCGCGGGCAAGCCCGCGTCCCGTGCGCCTGGCACGGGGACACTTCGTTGGCGATCCACTGGCGTGACTGCCAGGCTGCAAGGCCGGGCGGGCACGCCAGCACGTGGGTTCCGCGTGGTTCCCGAGGTCCCGCAGGCTCAGGGGCGGAAGAAACTCAGCGGCGCTGTGCGCAGACGGCGGCGGATGGCCGAATAGATGCGCGAGCGGTCGACTCCGCTGACATTGTGTGCCCTCAGCGCAACGCGGAATGCCAGATAAAAGCTGACAGTGACGTTCAACGCGCCATTGATGGGCAGTAGGGCAATCGCCCACCAGAACATGTCGGAGTGCAGAACCTCCCAGCCCAGGGCGGCCATGGCGGCCCCGATCTGGCCGGCCGACAGCGTGACGTGGCGCACCTCCAGCCCCAGGCCGAAGAAGGCCGCGAAGGCCGGCACCAGGCCCAGCATCATGCCCAGTGAGACATTGGCGGCAAAGCCCGAGATGTTCTTGCGCCAGAAATGCGCCCAGCGATCCGCGCGCCCGGCGCCCAGCCAGCGCGTGATGCCGGGGTTGTAGCGGATCACCGAGTCCAGGCGGCGCAGCACGAACCAGTTCTCGGCCCAGCCCGCGATCAGGCTGCTGGCAAACAGCAGCACGCCCGTGAAGGCAGCGAACAGCGGCGACAGGCCCAGCAGGCTCAGCGAATCGAGCACGGCAATCGCATGCGGCTCGTCGATGGGCGTGTGGCCGAACAGCTGGGCATAGCCCAGCGACAGCAGCAGCACCATGGGCAGCACCACCAGCACGTTGCCCAGCACGGCCGCCACCTGGGAGCGCACCAGGTGCGCGACCTCGTCCACGAATTCCTCGATGGCCTCGCTGGCGCGCAGGTCCTTGAGCTTGGCGGCCATGGCCGGCGCCGTCATGGCCGGCTGCTTGGTGGCCACCGTGAAGTGCAGCAGCTGGATCAGCACGAAGCTGATGGAGTAGTTGATGCCTGCGGCCAGCCCGCCCCAGAACGCCGACAGCCCCAGCGCGTAGAGCGCGAACTTGAGCAGCGTGGTGAAGGCCATCACGAAGCCGCCGCCGGCGGCCTTGGTCACCATGGACAGGTACTCGCGGCCCGTGCGCGTGATGTAGTGCTCGCCGGTCTCGGCGCTGCGCTCGGCCACCTTGGCGGCCAGCAGCGAGGTATTGGTGGCCAGCAGGGCGCGCAGGCTGCGCCGCTCGATGCCCACGGACACCAGGTTGGCCAGCAGGTCGGCCGTCTCGGTGGCGCGGTTGTCGGCCAGCAGGCAGTCGAGCAGGCGCCTGACGCGCAGGATGCGCGCGCGCAGCTGGCGCAGGCGAAACACCAGGCCCACCGAAATGCCTTCGGACTCGAAATGCGCGTACACCGATGTCACGGCCGCGCGGCAGGCATCCAGCCGTTCGCGCAGCCGGGCCTCGGCCGCGTCGCGCCGGTCGTTGGTGCGCAGCGCGTGCAGCACCTCCACGCGCAGGCTTTCCGCATCGTGGATCAGGGCGTGGAAGGGCTGGTCATCGCGCGCCTGCTCGTCCATGCGCAGGCGCAGCTCGGGCGAGAAGCCCGTGGACAGGATCTGTCCCGTGCAATAGGTGATGGAGCCCAGCAGGCTGTTCTGCCAGAAGCTGCTGCCCTGGCCCTCGCTGCCATCGGTCAGCAGCAGTGCGATGCGTTCGAGCAGCGGCGCCTCCAGCGCGTGCAGCCAGCGCGCGTCGAATTCGTCGGGCATGGCCAGCATGAACAGCTCGGAGGCATCCACCGTCTCCGGCGTGCTGGGCAGCAGCTTGTAGCGCACGCGCTCGGACAGCTCGCTGAACATGTTGGTGCGCGGCGCAAAGCCGAAATCGGCCAGCAGCGCCGTGATGTCCACGGTATCGATGAAGCGCAGCCACCACGCATGCAGGCGCTGGCGCACGGCCGGATCGGCCTCCACGGCCTCCACCAGCAACTGCACGCGCTGCACCGCGCCGTCCACCGACGGCTTGGGCGCGCGCACCCACTCCAGCAGGTGGATCAGCCAGATATGGCGGTGCGCGAGGTCGGCCTCGGGGTCGAGTGCGGCCAGAAGGCCGGGCAGGTCTTGGGTGATTCGCTTCATGTAGGGGTCTTGCGGCAGGGCGGAAGACTAGCGCCTCCCCCGAGGAACGCGCTCAGTGCAGCACGCGGTTGTCAGGGTCTGGAAAGCTGTCGCCGCCAGCGCCCGACTGCAGATGAAAGCGCGGGATGGGGCACTCGAAGACTTCGCCCTCGTGGCTGATGCACAGATAGGTGCCCTGCATGCTGCCGTTGGGCGTGCGCAGCTGGCAGCCGCTGGTGTACTCGAAGGTCTCGCCGGGCTGCAGCAGCGGCTGGCGGCCGATCACCCCCAGGCCCTTGACCTCTTCGACATGGCCCAGCTCGTTGGTGATGATCCAGTGGCGCGCGATCAACTGGCCCGGCACCTGGCCGGTATTGGTCACGGTGATCGTGTAGGAGAAGGCGTACACGCCTGCCGCTGGAGCGGATTGCTCTGGCAAAAAGGCGGGGCGGACCTGGACCTGGAACTCGTTCATGGGCATGGCGGCAATGGTAACTGCCCGCAATGTACCGGCTTGCGAACGTCCCCACGCGCCGCCACCCATGGCTTTGTGCCGTCGCTGGTGCCGGCATGGGCTAGCTGCGACAATCGCAGGCCATGAGCCCCACCTACCGCATCGCCCCCTCCATCCTGTCTGCCGACTTCGCCCGTCTGGGTGACGAGGTCAAGAATGTGATCGCCTCCGGCGCCGACTGGATCCACTTCGACGTGATGGACAACCACTACGTGCCCAACCTCACGTTCGGTCCCATGATCTGCGAGGCCCTGAAGCCCCATGCGAAGACGCCCGACGGCCAGCCCGTGCCCGTCGACGTGCACCTGATGGTCACGCCCGTGGACGAACTGGCCACGGCCTTCGCCAAGGCCGGCGCCGACTACATCAGCTTCCACCCCGATGCCACGGCCCACGTGCACCGCAGCATCCAGAACATCCGTGCCCAGGGCGCCAAGCCGGGCCTGGTGTTCAACCCGGCCGCCTCGCTGGACGTGCTGGACTGGGTCATCGACGACATCGACCTCATCTTGCTGATGAGCGTGAACCCCGGCTTCGGCGGCCAGAGCTTCATCGACAGCACGCTGCGCAAGATCGAGGCCGCGCGCAAGCGCATCGAGGCCAGCGGCCGCGACATCCGCCTGGAGGTGGACGGCGGCATCAAGGAAACCAACATCCGCCGCGTGGCCGATGCCGGTGCCGACACCTTCGTGGCGGGCAGCGCCATCTTCGGCAAGCCCGACTACAAGGCCGTGATCGACGCCATGCGCGGCGCCCTGGCGGCCTGAGCTTCGGCCTGCCTCCAGCAACGAAAAGGGCCCGCGAATTGCGGGCCCTTTTTTTGCTGCGTCGAGTTGCGTTGAGTTGGATTTTGCGCAGCGCAGGCCGCAGCGACGCGGCCCCTTCAGCCGCCTCGCTCGTGCTCTGCGAGCATGACGAAGATGCTGCGGCCCTGCGTGTCGAAACCGGGCGGCGCAAAGCGCGCCACCGGCACATGGCTGTGCCGGATGGAGCGGACCTTCCACGCGAATGTCCTGCCCTTGCTGGTGAAATTGAGGGTTTCGCCGCAGGTGACGTTGATGGGCGTCTTCTGCGACAGATCGACGCTACGGTAGGAGCCTGCAGGCGCGGGCGAGCCGTAATGCGATTGACCGTTGGGAAAAGTGTCCGCATGGGCCATTGGGCAGGCAAGAAAAATGCCTGCGATATACAGGGCATTGATGTTTTTCATGAAATGCTCCTTGGCGCAAATGGGATTTTCAATTCAAACGGAACATGGATGGATGGCAGGCCGTGGCAATGGTTTGGCGAATGCGGAAAAAGGGTATTGCCCGGCCTGCCGCCAGCGGTCTTGCAACGCTGGCGGGAATAATCCTGGAAAGGAAATCAGAAACTGTGGCGTATGCCCACTTCCGCACCCGTTGACGTGCCCTTGGGAGCAAGCCCCGGTGCACCGCCCGACAGGGCGAAATTCGCATTGCCCTTGTTGGATATGCGGGCCAAGGTTCCATACAAGGCCGTGCGGCGCGACAGATCATGCACATAGCCGATGGCATATTTGTTCGCATCGCTGCCATTGAATGCCACCGGACCCTTGCGCGAATCGGTACGCACATAGGAGGCGCGGAGATGGCCGCTGCCCACGGGAACCGTCATGCCCAGCAGCCAGCGGTCCTCGGAGCCCAGGGTGCTGCTGCCGTAGGTGCCGAAAGGCAGGTCCTCCCGCTGGAAGTGGCCCATGAGCTTGGCGAAACCGAAGTCGTACGAGGCGCCCGCGCCATACTGCCTGAACTTGGCGCCGGCGGCGCCGATGTCGGTCGTGCCATAGGACAGCGACAGGCTCAATGGACCGTTTTCGTAGTGAACCCGGCCTGCCACGTGGCGGCCCACGTTGCTCGATGGGTTCTCGTCCATGGCGTACATGAATTCCGCACGCAGGCCCCAGAGGCTGGGCGAGAGGTACTGGATCGCGTTGTCGCGGCGGTAGTAGGACGGTGAGAAGCCGTCCGGCATGCGGCTTGCCACGGCGGAACCGCCCAGTCCGATCACGCCGAACGGATCGTATTTGTAGGTATGTGCCGAAGCCGGCGAAAGGTCGCGGCCCAGGCGCACTTCGCCGAAACCTCCCGACAGGCTCACGGTGGAACGGCGCTGGAAGAACTTGCCCGTGGAGCTGAACGTGCCCGTGTCGGCATTGACGTCCGACTCCAGCCAGAAGCCGGCCCTCAGTCCGCCGCCCAGATCCTCGTCGCCGCGAAATCCCAGCCGCCCGGAGGCCAGGCCGCTGTTGTTCATGGTCAGGTTGCCAGGCAGGTCGCTGTTCCTCACGTAGCGCGCATTGACGTCTACGATGCCGAACAGGGTGATGGATGACTGCGCGCTGGCCGCCAGCGAAATGACGGGCAATGCTGCCGCCAATATGCGATTGAATTTCATGCCTGATCCTTGTATTGAATGGTGGATTCCATGCGCATCCATTTTCAAAACGGATGCTGTGGTAAATACTAGAATCCGCAGGCGATCGCAGTCGGTCTTGAAAAGAAATGGGCAGGGCATGGCAAGCCATTCACAGGCTTTTCGTGCAAAACCTGTTCCACCCCGCCAACACCAGACGGGAGGGGGTGCCATTCATGACAGTTACCTTTCTTCAAAATGTCTTGAATGTCACTTGGCTGTCGGGTGTATGGATGTTGGGCATTGATAGCATTCAGGGGATTGACTCCGGTGAAATAAAAATAATCCGTGTCGTATCGCTGATGCGGCTGTGGGTGGGTATTGAAAGATAGGCGGGGGGGACAGAAAATGCGTCGCGAGGATGTCAAGCTGAGGATGCTGGCAAGAAGAGGGGACACGGGGGCCAGGCTTCAGCTCGGGGAGGCCTATCTGGCAGGGGGGCCGGGCGTGCCCAGAAGCATTTCCGTGGGGCTCGGCTACCTGCAGGCCGCACTGCCCCAGGCCAGGCGCCAGGCCTCGGTCTGCATGGCCCTGCATCTGCCGCTGAGGCAGTTGCTGGAGCACGGGCTGCTGGAGCCTTTGAGGATCGCTGCGCAGTACGAGGATGTCGGGCGCCAGAAGCTCGCCGCATGGCATCTCATCCGGGGGGAACTCGATCTGGCGCTGGAATGCCTGGGCCGGTGCAGCGCTTCCCTTCCGTGCCACGGGGCAGGCGGCGCATCCGCGCTCACCTGCGGCGAGCTGCTGCAGGTCCTGCAGATCCTGCGCGCCGTACAGCCGCAGGACATTGCCGAGGTCATGGCCAGCGAAGCCCGCCAGGCCATGGCCATGGGCCAGTCGCCACGCGCAGTGCAGATGCTGGAGCTGCTGGGCGATCTGCCCCATGCCGCTGCCTGTCCCGCCATACAGCAGCTGATCGCCGACCTGGTTCACCAGGCGGAGGTGGCAGGCCATGGCCTGGGGCGGCTGGCGGTGGGCTGGATAGAAAGCAGCCTGGAGCGCTGCGCCGCCGATGGCGACCTGCACGCCTGCCATGCGCTGGGGCGGGCGCTTTCCGGCCAGTCCTGCGCTCACCTTGCGCCAGACAACCTCGTGCACGCGCAGAACCTGCGCAAGGCGGCAGCCCTGCTGCTGCGCGCCGCCGATGGCGGCATCGCCGTCGCCTGGCTGCACCTGTTTCGCCTGTGTTCCGACTACCGCAGTTCGGTGGCCAATCCCACGCTGGCGCGCTTTTGCCTGGAGAAGGCGGCGCGGCACGGCCTGGCGGAGGCCCAGCGCCGCCTGGGTGCGCTGGTGCTGCGTGACGCCACACGCATCGAATCCATGGAGCAGGGCGTGGCCCTGCTCCATGCCGCGGCGGCCAAGGACGACGAGCAGGCCGGGCTGCTGCTGCGCTCATTGCTGCTGCCCGTGGACGGGGGCGACGAGGAGGCGCTCACGGCCATCGAGGCGGTGCGGCCCGATGCGCCGCGGCTGGCCATGCGGCTGCGCCTGGCGCGGGCGTTCGGGCTCACCAAGCAGGAGGCGCTGTCGGTCGACCCCTTGACCGCCATGCGGCCCTGGGGCCTGGTGGTGGGCCACAACCCCTTTGTGGCGAAGGCACGGCTGTGCGAGCCCCGGGCCGTGCCCGCGACCACGCCCGAGGCCCGCTGCTGCCTGGAGCAGGCCGCTTTCCTGTTCTCGGCGCAGCGCCAGGAATCCCTGGTGCCGGAAGGATCGCTGCGGGCACGTTCGCTGCAGTTGCGGCGCTTGTTCCACCGGCTGCAGATCAGCGAAACGGTCTTTTTCGCCTCCGCCTCCTCCCGGCAGCGCGAGGCCATCCGCGTCGGCACGAAATGGGCGCGACGGCAGCAGCAGATGCTCAGGCAGGTGCTGGCCTGAGCCTTGCCGTGCGGTCAAAGGAGCGAGCATGAAAGTCCTGATCGTGGACGCCCATCCTCCATCGGCGCAGTACCTGTGCCAGGGCCTGTGCCAGGACGGGTTCAACGTGGACGTCGCGCATGACGGCCGGCTGGGCCGCGACATGGCACTGAGCCGTGCCTACAGCCTGGTGGTGCTGGACCTGGACCTGCCCGGGTTGAGCGGGCGAGAGGTCCTGCAGGCCCTGCGCCGGGCCACAAGCACCCCCGCCATCGTGGTTGCCGCAAACGACAGCCTGGAGGACCAGGTGTTCTGCCTGCAGCACGGCGCGGACGACTACCTGGTCAAGCCCATCAGGCTGCCGGTGTTCCTGGCCCGCGCAAGGCTGCGCATGCGCGGGTCCGCCGGGCGGGAGGGCATGCGCCTGACTTTGGCGGATCTGGTGCTGGACCTGTCCAAGAAGCGGGTCGAACGCGCCGGTCGCCGGCTGGACCTGACCCGGCAGGAGTTCGCCGTCCTGTGGCTGCTGCTGCAGCGCCAGGGCGATGTGGTCTCGCGTGCCGAATTGGTGGAGCAGGTCTGGAGCCTGCCCGTGGATGCCTTGAACAACGCCGTGGACGTGGCGGTGTGCAGGCTGCGCAGCAAGCTCGACGATCCCTATGCGGTCAAGCTGCTGCACACGGTGCGCGGCATGGGCTATATGCTGGCGCTGCGGACAGATTCCCCGTGACCGCAGCCTTGCCTACCCCAGCCACTGCCGGATGCGTCCCGCCAGCGCCTGGGCGCTGATGCCGTAGCGCTCATGCAGCGTGGGCAGGGCGCCCGCGTCGAGGAAGGCGTCGGGCAGGCCCGCCAGCCGAAAGCGCGCGGGCCGCACATCGCGCTCCAGCAGGGCGCCGGCCACGGCCTCGCCCAGGCCGCCCACCACCGAATGGTTCTCCGCCACCACCACCAGGCGCGGCCCGCTGGCCACGGCCTGCACGATGGCCTGCACATCCAGCGGCTTGATGGTGGCGCAGTGCAGCACGGCGGCGCCCACGTTGTCCGTGGCCAGCAGCTGGGCGGCCTCCAGCGCGCGCATGGTCATGAAACCGCTGCAGATGATGAGCACCTCGCGGCCCTCGCGCAGCATCTTGGCCTTGCCCAGCTCGAACCGGTAGTCGTACTCGTCCAGCACCAGCGGCACGTTGCCGCGCAGCAGCCGCATGTAGACGGGGCCGCGGTGCGCCGCGATCTGCGGCACGGCCTGGGTGATGTCCAGCGCATCGCAGGGATCGACGATGGTCAGCCCCGGCACGGCCCGCATCATGGCCAGGTCGTCCGTGGCCTGGTGGCTGGGGCCGTAGCCCGTGGTCAGGCCGGGCAGGGCGCAGCAGATCTTGACGTCCAGGTTGTCCTCGGCAATCACCTGGTGGATGAAGTCGTAGGCGCGGCGCGTGCCGAAGACGGCATAGGTGGTGGCAAACGGCGTCAGCCCCTCCTTGGCCATGCCGCCGGCGGCGGCCATGAGCAACTGCTCGGCCATGCCCATCTGGAAGAAGCGCTCGGGGTGGGCCTGGGCGAACAGGTGCAGGTCGGTGTACTTGGCCAGGTCGGCGGTCAGGCCGACCACGTCGGGGCGGCTGGCGGCCAGCTCCACCAGGGCCTTGCCGAAAGGCGCGGCCTGCACGCGCTGGCCTTCGGCCGCGATGGAGGCGATCATGGCCGAGGTGGTCGGCCGGGGCTTGGGGGTGGCAAGAGGCATGTTCATGGCAGGGCGGGCTCCAGGGGGTGCGATGCGTCCAGGATGGCTAGGGCCTGCTGCCACTCGGGCGGATCGACGCGGATGAAATGGTTCTTCTCGCGCTGCTCCAGGAAGGGCACGCCCTTGCCCATCAGCGTGTCGCAGAGGATGACGCGGGGCCGGTCCTCGGCCAGCGCCCGCGCCGCGTCGAAGGCCTGCACCACCTGGGCCAGGTCGTTGCCGTCCACGCGCTGCACATGCCAGCCGAAGGCGGCCCATTTGTCGGCCAGCGGCTCGAAGCCCAGCATGCGCGTGGACGGGCCGTCGGCCTGCTGGTTGTTCACGTCCACCAGGCAGATCAGCCGGCCCAGCCCGTGGTGGGCGGCGGACAGCGCGGCCTCCCAGGTCGAGCCCTCGTCCAGCTCGCCGTCGGACATGGAGTTGTAGACAAAGGCATCGCAGCCCTTGTGGCGCAGCGCCAGCGCCATGCCCACGGCGATCGGCAGGCCCTGGCCCAGCGAGCCGCCCGAAATCTCCATGCCCGGCGTATAGCTGGCCATGCCCGACATGGGCAGGCGGCTGTCATCGCTGCCATAGGTCTGGAGTTCCTCGTCGGACAGGATGCCCGCCTCGGCCAGGGCCGCGTAGAAGGCGATGGCGTAGTGGCCGTGCGAGAGCAGGAAGCGGTCGCGGCCCTCCCACCCGGGTTCATCGGGCCGCAGCCGCAGCGCGTCGCCATAGGCCACGGCCAGCACATCGGCCCAGCCCAGGGCCTGGCCTATGTAGCCCTGGCCCTGCACCTCGCCCATTTGCAGGGCGCGGCGGCGTATGCGCCAGGCACAGGCCGCGAGCCGGTCCAGGCGCTGTTGCAGTTCTTGGTTCATGCATCGTCTCCTAGAGATGGAAAGGCGCGCGGCTCAGCGCAGGATGCTGGCCGGCACATAGGACACCAGCGCCAGCACCGCCAGCGCCACCAGGTAGAAGGGAATCAGCTCGCGCACGGTCTGGCCCACCTTGACCCGGGCCAGCGAGCTTGTGATGAACAGCGTCGTGCCCACGGGCGGCGTGTACAGCCCCAGGGCCAGGTTCACGACCATCATGATTCCCAGCTGGGTCATGTCCATGCCGATGCTCTGGGCCAGCGGCACGAACACCGGCGTGAGCAGCAGCACGGCGGCCGGCAGGTCGATGAACATGCCGATGAAGAGCATCAGCAGGTTCATCAGCACGATCACCAGCCAGGCTGAATGCACATGCGACTGCACCCACTGGACGATGCCATCGGGCATGCGGTCGAAGGTCAGCAGCCAGCCGATGGCCGCCGAGGCCATGATCACCAGCAGCACCACGCCCGTGGCCAGGCCCGCATGCACCACCGCATCGTTGAGCCGGCGCCAGCCCAGGTCGCGGTAGATGGCGGCCGACACCAGGCCCGCATACAGCGTGGACAGCACGGCCACCTCGGTGGGCGTGGCAATGCCCAAGCGCAGGAACACGATGATCAGCACCGGCAGCAGCAGGGCCGGGCTGGCGTACAGCAGGTGGCGACGGAAGGCGGGCCAGGCAAAGGGCGTGGTGTCGCGCGGAAAGCCGCGCCTGCGGCCCACCCACCAGCACACACCCATGAAGCCCGCGCACATCAGCAGCCCCGGCACGATGCCCGCCACGAACAGCGCCGCAATCGATGCATTGGCGCTGAGCGCGAACAGGATCATGGGGATCGACGGCGGGATCAGGATGTCGATGGTGGCCGCCGCCGCCAGCGTGGCCGCCGAGAACGCGGGCGGATAGCCCAGCCGCCTGTGCCACGGGATCATCAGCGAGCCGATGGCCGAGGCGTCGGCCACGGCCGAGCCCGACACCCCGCCGAACAGCGTGGACGACATCACCCCCACCTGGGCCGGCCCGCCGTGAAAGCGCCCTATCAGCGCCGACAGCACGCCCACCAGGGCCTCGCCCAGGCGCCCGCCCATCATCAGCGAGCCGGTGAGCATGAAGAACGGGATGGCGATCAGCGGAAAGCTCTGCACCTGGGCCACCATCTGCTGCACCAGCAGGTCCAGCGGCACGCGGTCCGAGGTGGCGGCCGCCGCCATGGCGCCCATGAGCAGCGCGTGGGCAATGGGCATGGCGATCACGGCGCCCGCCATGAAGACGAAAAGCATGATGAAGGACATGGCACCCTCCCTTCACCAGTGCGCGCCGGCCACGGGCCGGGCCGGTTCGGCAGACGCACCAGCGGCACCGGCCTGCGCGGATACCCGGTCCCTGCCCGCCACGCAGGCGCGCCAGGCCGACTGCAGGGCCAGCAGGGCCAGCAAGGCCATGCCCACCATCACGCAGCCATAGGTCAGGGAGCCGGGAATGCCCAGGATCTGGCTGCGCTCGTCATGCACGATCTCCAGCATGTTCAGCGTGGACCAGGCCAGCGTGGCGTACAGGGCGGCCACGGCCAGCCAGCCCAGCACGGCCGTGGCGCGCCGCACGCGGGCCGGCAGGGCCTCGACCAGGAAGCTGGTGGTAATGTGGGCGCCATGGGCGGCGGCCAGCACCACGCCCGACATCACCAGCCAGGGAAACAGCAGCTCGGGCACCTCGTTGGCCCACTGCAGGCTGGTGCCGCTGGCATAGCGCAGGGCGGTGTTGCACACCAGGATCACGAAGATCACCAGGGTGCTGGCCCACAGCACGGCGCGGCACAGGCCAGTGACCAGGCGTTCGATGAGGTTCATGGATGGCTCCCTGCGCTTGACTGCGCGCCCGCGGCCTTGACGACCTTGGCGATATAGGGGCCCGCTGGGCTGGCCAGCCACTTGTCCTGTACCTTGGCCGTGGCCTGGGCGAAGGCCCGCGCGTCGATGGTGCTCACCTCCACGCCCTTGGCGCGGATGTCGTCCAGCAGCTTGTCGTCGGCCTCGCGCGCCAGCTGGCGCTGGTAGGCCGTGGCCTCCTGCGCGGCCTCGGCCAGCAGCGTGCGGTCGGCGGCCGGCAGCCGGTCCCAGCTGCGCTTGCCCATGATCAGCGGCGTCATCTGGAACATGTGGCCCGTCAGCGCCAGGTGCTTTTGCACCTCGTACAGCTTGCTGGCGTGGAAGTTGGCCAGCGGGTTTTCCTGGCCGTCGACCACGCCCTGCTGCAGGGCCACGTACAGCTCGGCGAACTTGATCTGCTGGGCCTCGGCGCCCAGGGCCTGGATGATGTCCACCAGCACCGCGTCGGGCGGCGTGCGCATCTTCAGGCCCTTGAGATCGTCCACGCTGCGCAGGGGCCGCTTGCTGTTGGTCATGTGGCGTATGCCGTTGTCCCAGTAGCCCAGCACCACCATGCCCTTGGCGGCCGATTTGTCGGCCAGCTCCCGGCCCAGCGGCCCGTCCAGCAGCTGGAAGGCCCGGGCCGTCGTGGCGAAGAGAAACGGCATGCCATAGGCCGCGTACTCGGGCACGGCCGCGGCCACCGCGCCCTGGGAATTGGCCGACAGGTCCAGCGCGCCCGTGCGCAGGGCCGTGACCATGGCCGCGTCGTCGCCCAGCTGGGCCGAGGGGGCGACCTGCACCTCGATGCGGCCCGCGCTGCGCGCCTTCACCAGCTCGGCGAACTTCAGCGATGCCAGGTGGCGCGGATTGTCGGGCGCGGCGCCGTGCCCCAGCGTGAGCTTGACGGCCTGGGCACAGGCCAGGGCCGGCAGCAGCAGGGCGCAGGCGGCCAGGGCGGCGCGGTGGAAAAGCGTGCTTTGCATGGTCTTGTCTCCTTTGCTTGGGTTGTGTGCGGCCATGCAGGCCATGGCCAGGCGCGCGGGGCTCAGTGGATGAGCATCCCGCCGTTCACATCGAGCGTGATGCCCGTGCAATAGGCGGCCAGGTCGCTGGCCAGGAATACGCAGGCGCCGGCCACATCGTCGGCGCGGCCCAGGCGGGCCAGCGGAATCGTGGCGGAGATCTCGCGCTTGCGCTCGGGGCCGAGCTTGCCCTGGGTGATGTCCGTCTCGATCAGGCCCGGCGTGACGCAGTTGATGCGTATGCCCTCGGCGCCGAACTCGCGCGCCATGGCGCGGGCCAGCCCCAGCACGCCGGCCTTGGCGGCCGAATAGTGCGGCCCGCCGAAGATGCCGCCGCCGCGCTGGGCCGAGACGGAAGAGATGCAGACGATGGCGCCCGCTTGCTGCCTGCGCATGGACGGCAGCACGGCCTGGGACATGTACAGCGTGCCGCGCAGGCTC
Organism: Delftia tsuruhatensis NBRC 16741; assembly: GCF_001571325.1. Lineage (GTDB taxonomy): Bacteria > Pseudomonadota > Gammaproteobacteria > Burkholderiales > Burkholderiaceae_C > Comamonas > Comamonas tsuruhatensis. The sequence continues at coordinate 4,531 of NZ_BCTO01000084.1, read as the reverse complement.
ACGTCGAGCACGCGGTCGTAGTCGGCCCCGCCGATCTCCAGTGTGCCCACGGCCTGCGTGATGCCCGCGTTGTTGACCAGCGCGTCGATGCGGCCGAAGGCGCGCAGCACGGCGGCGGCCGCCGCCTCGCACGAGGACTTGTCCGTCACGTCGGCCACCAGCCCCAGGTGCCCTTCGCCCAGCCGCGCGGCCGCGCCGGCCGGATCGGCCCGCTCCAGGTCGAGGATGGCCACGCGGGCCCCCTGGGCGGCCATCTGGCGCGCCGTGGCAAAACCGAGTCCGTTGATCCCTGCGCCGCCGGTGATGATGGCGGCCCTGTCCTTGAGCAGCATGTGCCTGTCTCCGCTGTAGTGGTGGTGGATGCAGCCATCTTGGGCTGTCACGAGCATGAAGACAAACGATGTTTCATCAGCCTAAGATGACGGTTCTTCAGCTCACGTACGGGGTCTCCCGGGGTCTGCCTGTGAGCTGCCCGTGAGCTGCCCGTGAGCTGCCCGCGTCTTCGAGGAACTTGCCATGGCATCCATTCCCAGCAGTGCCCACCTGCAGGCCTTCGAGGCCGTGGCGCGCCGGCGCAGCTTCGCGCTGGCCGCCTCCGAGCTGCACCTGACGGCCTCGGCCGTCAGCCACCAGGTGGCCAAGCTGGAGGCGCAGCTGGGCGTGCGCCTGTTCGAGCGCAGCGCGCATGGCGTGCGCCTGAGCCGCCCGGGGCAGGCCTACCTGGAACGCGTGGGCGGCGCGCTGGCGGCCATCGTCTCGGCCACCGAGGACCTGCGCCACAGCATGAGCAACAGCCTCTACGTGCACTGCGCGCCCAGCATCGCCAGCCTCTGGCTCATGCCCCGGCTGCGGGACTTCGCACGGGCCTGCCCGCACATTGCGCTGAACCTGTCGGCTGCGCATTCGCACAGCGACTTCGCGCTGGGCCAGGCCGATATCGACATCCGCTACGGCATTGCGCAATGGCCAGAGCTGGAGGTGGAGCCCCTGTTCGAGGAGCACATCCTGCCGCTGGCCAGCCCCGCGTTCGTGGCCGAGCATGGGCTGCAGCGCGTGCAGCAGTTGCTGCATGTGCCGCTGATCCAGAGCAACGTCAGCATCGTCCAGTGGTCGGACTGGTTCCAGGCGTTCTCGCAGCTGCGCGCGCCAGAGCGCTTTGCCGTGCGCTTCGACCGCGCCCAGATGTCGCTGGACGCGGCCACGCAGGGCCTGGGCGTGGCGCTGGAAAGCGCCATGAACGCGGGCGGCCACATTGCCGACGGCCGGCTGGTGGCCCCCTTCGGCATGGACCGGGCCCTGCGCGTCAAGGCCCACTTTGCCGTCTACCCCGCGCGCAACGCCCGGCGCCCCGCCGTGGCGGCCTTCCTGGCCTGGCTGCATGCCGAGGCCGCCCGCACCGAGCAGCAGCCCTGCCGCCAGTGCCCGGAATGAGTTGGCGGCCGGACCGGGAAAAGGGGCCGGACAGATATTCCCGCATCCGGCGGAAAAGGCCTGCGATGCAATTTCTCTATGAATGAGCGAGTGCGCGGCAAATGGTTTTATTGCCCCCTGTTTTCGGCGAATGACGACGCGATTGCCAGCAGGGATTGGCAATAATTCCGGACAGCCATATACACAGGGAGTGCCACGCTGAAATGGCCAAATCAGCAAGACGCCGATTTATCGGACTGATCACGGTGAGCTACGGATTGCTCGCATTCGCCTGGATCATTCTGTCCGACAAGCTGTTGTTCGCGTTGGCAGGCAGTGCGGATATCGGCTGGCTTTCCGTCGCCAAGGGGCTGTTCTTTGTGCTGGCCACGGACTTCCTGCTGTTCTTCGCGCTGTGCTCGGTGCCGGCCGCGCACAGCGGCGGCGCCTCCGCCATCACCCAGGAAATGGGGCCGCGCCGTTTCCCGGTCTGGGCCTCCTATCTGTTTGCCCTGGCCATGAGCCTGGCCGTGCTGGCCGCCAGCAGCACGCTGGCCAGCCATTTCGGTGAACGCTCGCTGCTGCTGCTGTTCATGCTGCCCGTGCTGGTCAGTGCGCTGATCGGCGGCCTGGGGCCGGGCCTGCTGGCCACGGCCTTTGCGGCCTACAGCCTGGACCAGACGGACGGCGTCGCCGTGCGCGACTGGGCGCAATGGGGGGTGGTGGCCGTCAACGGCCTGGCCGTGAGCGTGCTGGCCGAGACGCTGCAGCGCTCGCTGCGCAAGGCCAACATGCAGCGGCAGCTGCTGGACTCGGTGATCTCCGGCACCTCGGACGCCGTCTTCGTGAAGGACCTGCGCGGGCGCTATCTGCTGGTCAACCGGGCCGCCGCCAGCCTGGTGGGCCGGCAGGCCGAAGACATCGTGGGCAAGGACGACTTCGCGCTCTTTCCCTTCGGCATCGCCAGCGCCATCCGCAGGAAGGACCAGGCGGTGCTGCGACAGGAGGTGGCCACGCATGAGGAGCAGCTGACGGTGGAGCCGGGCAGGACGCTGGACCTCCTGGTCACCAAGGGCCCGGTGCGCAATACGGCAGGCCACATCGCAGGCCTGTTCGGCATCTCCCGGGACATCACCGAGCGCAAGCGCTTCGAACGCGAGCTGGCCCAGGCCGCCGTGGTGTTCGACAGCAGCCACCAGGGCATCATGGTGGTCGATCCGGCGCGGCGCATCACGCGCGTCAACCCGGCCTTCACCCGCATCACCGGCTATGCGCCCGAGGAGGTGATCGGCCAGACGCCGCGCGTGCTGTCCTCGGGCCTGCACGGGCCGGAGTTCTACCGGCAGATCTGGGCCTGCATCGCGCGCGACGGCTTCTGGCACGGCGAGATCTGGAACCGCCGCAAATCGGGCGAGATCTTCGCCGAGATGCTGTCCATCTCCGCCGCGCAGGGTGCCGGCGGCGAGATCGAGCACTACATCGGCGTCTTCACCGACATCAGCCACATCAAGGCCCATGAGGCCGAGCTCGACCGCGTCACCCACTACGACCTGCTGACCGGACTGCCCAACCGCCGCCTGCTGGTCGAGCGGCTCAACCAGGCCATGCTGCGCACGGCGCGCGAGGGGCGCTCCCTGGCCGTGTGCTTTCTGGACCTGGACGGCTTCAAGGAAATCAACGACCTGCACGGCGTTGCAACCGGCGATGCGCTGCTGGTGGGCGTGGCCGAGCACCTCAAGAGCGTGCTGCGCTCCGAGGACACGCTGGCCCGGCTCGGTGGCGACGAGTTCGTGCTGCTGCTGTCGCAGATCGGCTCGGTCGAGCACTGCACCTCCATCCTCGACCGGGTGCTGGAGGCGGCCAGCCGCCCCGTGCCCGTGCAGGACCGGGTGCTGACCGTGACCGCCAGCGTGGGTGTCAGCCTCTACCCCGACGACCAGGCCGACCCCGACCTGCTGCTGCGCCATGCCGACCAGGCCATGTGCGTGGCCAAGCAGGCCGGGCGCAACCGCTACCAGCTGTTCGACCCGGAAAACGACCGCAAGGCCGATGCGCGCCGCCTGCAACTGGGCTGGCTGCGCCGTGCGCTGGAGCAGGGCGAATTCCTGCTGCACTACCAGCCCAAGGTGGAGCTGGGTGGCGGCAGGCTGGTGGGCGCCGAGGCCCTGCTGCGCTGGCACGACCCGCGCCAGGGCCTGCGCTCGCCGGCCGAGTTCCTGCCCTTCATCGCGGGCAGCGACCTGGAGCGACCGCTGGGCGACTGGGTCATCGGCGAGGCCGTGGCCCAGGCGGCACGCTGGCTCGACCAGGGCCTGGACCTGTGCGTGAGCATCAACGTCAGCGCCAACCAGCTTCTGGATGGCGGCTTCCACGCCACCATGGCCCAGGTGCTGGCCCGGCATCCCGAACTGCCGCCGCACCTGATCGAGCTGGAAATCCTGGAAAGCGCCGCCATTGCCGACATGGAGCAGGCCATCCAGGTGATGGGCCAGTGCCGGCAGCTGGGCATACGCTTTGCGCTGGACGACTTCGGCACCGGCTACTCCTCGCTCACCTACCTGCGCAAGCTGCCCGTGCAGTCGCTGAAGATCGACCAGAGCTTTGTGCGAGACATGCTGGCCGACCCGGACGACCTGGGCATCGTCGAAGGCGTGATCCAGCTGGCCAGCACCTTCCAGCTCGAATCCGTGGCCGAAGGCGTGGAAACCCCCAGGCATGCGCGCCGCCTGCGCGAAATGGGCTGCCACGTGGCCCAGGGCTACGGCATCGCCCGGCCCATGCCCGCCGACCAGCTGCCCGCCTGGGCCGCGCGCTGGCAGGCAGGGGACAACTGGCTGGTGCATGGGCGGCACATGCCGTCCGAGGCCTGAGCCTCGCGCCACCGCGCCACCGCGCCCGCGCAGGCTATGTCAGCTCGGCCGGTCGGGTCTCCTGCGCACTGCGGCTGGGCAGGATGATGGTGAAGATGGCGCCGCCTGCCGGGCCGTTGCCGGCCACGATGGTGCCGTCCATGGCGTCGATGATCTTGCGGCAGATGGCCAGTCCCAGGCCCGTGCCGCCCGAGCCGTCCTTGGTCTTGCTGGACTGCACGAAGGGCTGGAAGATCTTGTCCAGCTCCTGT
>NZ_BCTO01000083.1 GCF_001571325.1 Delftia tsuruhatensis NBRC 16741 | reverse complement strand
CCGTGCCCGAGCTGGTGCAGTCGCTGTAAGAATGCAAGGCGCCGCACCGGGAGGCGGTGCCAACGGGCCCGGTGAAGTATCCGGGCCCTGGCCAGAGCGGCACACAAGGCATGTGCCCCGGCCCCACCTGGTTCAGAGATGCAGGAGACAGACATGCAGATTTCCATTGGCCGCCGCAGCCTTGCGCTTGCGGCTGTTGTCTTTGTGGCCACCACGGGCGCCAGCGCGCCGGCATGGGCCCAGGCCAGCGACTTTCCCACGCGCCCGATCACGCTGATCGTGCCCTTCCCCGCAGGCGGCTCCACCGACCGCCACATGCGCACCCTGGCCGACATCGCGGGCAAGCAGCTGGGTCAGGCCATCATCGTGGAGAACAAGCCCGGCGCGGGCGGCACGCTGGGCCCGGGCAACATGTCCCGCACGGCCAAGCCCGATGGCTACACCATCACCCAGTTCCCCATGTCCATGCTGCGCATGGCGCACATGCAGAAGACGGCCTGGAACCCGGTCACGGACTTCACCTACATCATCGGCGTCTCGGGCTACACCTTCGGCTTCACGGTGCGCTCGGACTCGCCCTACAAGAGCTTCAACGAATACATCGCCGCCGCGCGCAAGAGCCCCGGCAAGATCGAGTACGGCTCCACCGGCATAGGCTCCTCGCCCCACCTGCTGATGGAGGAGCTGGCCGAGAACGCCAAGGTCACGCTCAACCACGTGCCCTTCAAGGGCAACGCCGACCTGCAGCAGGCCCTGCTGGGCGGGCACGTGGCCGCGCAAAGCGATGCCTCGGGCTGGGACACCTATGTGGATGGCGGCCAGATGCGCCTGCTCATGACCTTCGGCGAAAAGCGCACCCAGCGCTGGCCCGACGTGCCCACGGCCAAGGAGCTGGGCTATGGCGTGGTCTCCACCTCGCCCTACGGACTGGCCGGCCCCAAGGGCATGGACCCGGCCGTGGTGCGCAAGCTGCACGACGCCTTCAAGAAAGCCATGGATGACCCGCGCCACATCGAGGTGCTCAAGCAGCTGAACCAGGACGCCTGGTACCGCTCCGGCGCCGACTATGCGCAGTGGGTGCGCGAGGCCTATGCCAAGGACAAGGTCCTGATCGACCGCCTGGGCCTGGCCGCCAAGTAGGCCTGTCCTCCAATGCGCCCGCAGGGCCAGGGGGCTGGCGGGCGCAGTCCGCTTGAGATTCGTGAATTCCTGGAACGGAGCCCCTCATGACTGTTACCCTGCCTTCGCCCGATGCGCCCTTCACCACGCTGGCCGAGCTGATCCGCGGCCACGCGCGCCAGCAGCCGGCCCATGCCGCGCTGCGCGACGACCAGCAGACGCTGAGCTACGCGCAGCTCGACGCCCTCATGGACCGCGTGGCTGCCGCGCTGCAGCGCGACGGCGTGCAGCCTGGCCAGGCGATTGCCATCTGCGCGTTGAACTCGGTGCGCTATGCCGCGCTGTTCCTGGGCGCCTTGCGCGCGGGCGTGGTGGTTGCGCCGCTGGCGCCGTCCTCCACGGCCGACAGCCTGGCCTCCATGCTGCGCGATGCCCAGGCGCGCCACCTGTTCCTCGACAAGGCGGCCCAGGACCTGGTGCCTGCCGACGGCGCCCTGCAATGCATCTCGCTGGACGGCGCCGCGCCCGGCCGGGCCTTTGACGACTGGCTGGCGCCCGAAGGCGCGCAGCCCGCGCCCGTGAGCGTGGAGCCGGCCGCGCCGTTCAACATCATCTATTCCTCGGGCACCACGGGCACCCCCAAGGGCATCGTGCAGTCGCACGGCATGCGCTGGGCCCACATCAACCGGGGCAGCGTCTACGGCTATGGCCCCGAGGGCACGACGCTGCTGGCCACGCCGCTGTACTCCAACACCACGCTGGTGGTGTTCTTCCCCACGCTGGGCAGCGGCGGCTGCGTGGTACTGATGCCCAAGTTCGACGCGGCCCGCTACCTGCAGCTGGCCCAGCAGCACCGCGTCACCCACACCATGCTGGTGCCCGTGCAGTACCAGCGCATCATGGCGCTGCCGCAGTTCGGCGAGCATGACCTGTCCAGCTTCCGCGCCAAGTTCTGCACCAGCGCGCCGTTCCGGGCCGAGCTCAAGGCCGACGTGGTGGCGCGCTGGCCCGGCAGCCTGACCGAGTTCTACGGCATGACCGAAGGCGGCGGCACCTGCATCCTCGAAGCCCATCTGCACCCGGACAAGCTGCACACCGTGGGCAGGCCCGCCGAGGGCCATGACATCCGCCTCATCGACGAGGACGGCCGCGAGGTCGCCCCGGGCGAGGATGGCGAGGTCGTGGGCCACTCTGCCAGCATGATGACCGGCTACCACGGCCAGCCCGCCAAGACGCGCGAAGCCGAATGGTTCGACCCCACGGGCAAGCGCTTCATCCGCACGGGCGACGTGGGCCGCTTCGATGCCGATGGATTCCTCACCCTGTTCGATCGCCGCAAGGACATGATCATCAGCGGCGGCTTCAACATCTACCCCAGCGACCTGGAGACCCAACTGCGCGCCCACCCGGCCGTGGACGACGTGGCCGTGGTCGGCGTGCCGTCCGAGCAGTGGGGCGAGACGCCCGTGGCGTACGTGGTGTCGCGCGCGGGGCAGCCGGCCCTGCCCGAGGACATCATGGGCTGGTACAACCAGCGGGCCGGCAAGACCCAGCGCCTGGCGGACCTGCGCTTCATTGCCGAGCTGCCGCGCAGCGCCATCGGCAAGGTGCTCAAGCGCGAGCTGCGCGACCAGTACGCGACGGGGCGCTGAACCGGCGGATGCTTTCTCCAAACGATGTCCACCACGATGTCCACCAAGAGGTACACCCCATGAGCAACGACACCACGATGTCCGAGGTCCGCCGCCAGGTGACGGCCGAGGAATGGCAGACCCGCATCGAGCTGGCCGCCGCCTACCGGCTGGTCGCCCACTTCGGCTGGGACGACCTGATCTTCACCCACATCTCGGCGCGCGTGCCGGGCCAGCCCGACCAGTTCCTGATCAACCCCTACGGCATGCTGTTCGACGAGATCACCGCGTCCAGCCTGGTCAAGGTGGACCACGAGGGCCGGCCGCTGATGGAGACCGAGTACGACGTCAACCCGGCCGGCTTCGTCATCCACAGCGCCATCCACGACGGCCGCCCCGAGGTGCAGTGCGTGCTGCACACGCACACGCGCTATGGCGTGGCCGTCTCGGCGCAGAAGGAGGGGCTGCTGCCCATCTCGCAGCAGTCCATCTTCCCGCTGGCGCGCCTGGCCTACCACGACTACGAAGGCGTGGCCCTGCGCGACGACGAGAAGCCGCGCCTGGTCGATGACCTGGGCGCCAGCAACTTCCTCATCCTGCGCAACCACGGCCTGCTGACCTGCGGCCGCAACGTGGCCGAGGCCGTGCTGGCCATGTACACGCTGGAGTCGGCCTGCCGCATCCAGATCCTGGCGCAGTCGGGCGGCGGCGAGCTCACGCGCATCCCGCAGGACATCATTGCCGACGCGGTCAACCAGTCGCGCCAGGTCACCAAGGGCAAGGGCGCAGGCCTGGCCTGGCCCGGCCTGCTGCGCCGCCTGGACCGCATAGACCCTTCTTACAAGGACTGAAGGAAACCATGGGAATTCTGGTCAACATCCATCCGAGCATGGGCGCGCCCATCGTCGACTCGCTGCGCGCGCTGGCGCCCGGCGTGCAGGTCTGGGGCCACCGCGAGGAGGCGCCGGCCGATGCGGTCGAGGCCATGCTTGCCTGGAGCCTCAAGCCGGGCGTGCTGCCGGCCTATCCGGGCCTGAAGCTGCTGTGCGCGCCCAGCGCGGGCGTGGACAAGCTGCTGGCCGTGCCCGACCTGCCGGCTGGCCTGCCCGTGGCGCGCACCGTCGATCCGCAGCAGCATGTGGAGATCGCCCAGTACGTGGTCGGTACCGCGCTGCGCCACACGCGCGAGCTGGACCTGTTCGCGCGCCAGCAGCAGGCCGGCGACTGGCTGCGCCGCCCCGTGCGCGCCAGCGCAGACTGCCGCGTGGGCATCCTGGGCCTGGGCGAGGTCGGCCGCTTCGTGGCCGGCGCCATGCAGGCCATCGGCTACCCCGTCGCAGGCTGGAGCCGCAGCGCCAAGAGCATTGCAGGCCTGGCCACGCACAGCGGTGCCGAAGGTCTGAAGCAACTGCTGTCCACCAGCGACATCCTGGTCTGCGCCTTGCCGCTCACGCCCGAGACGCGCGACCTGCTGGACCGCCGCACCCTGTCCCTGCTGCCGCGCGGCGCCTACTTCATCAACGTGGGGCGCGGCGAGCAGGTGGTGGAAGACGACCTGCTGGCCCTGCTCGACGAAGGCCACCTGGCCGGCGCCGCGCTGGACGTGCTGCGCGACGAACCGCCCCAGCCCGACAACAAGGTCTGGGGCCATCCCAAGGCCTTTGTCACGCCGCACATCGCGGCCCAGGCCTCGGCCGACACCGTGGCGCGCCAGTGCCTGGAGAACCTGCGCCGCCTGCGCGCGGGCGAGCCGCTGCTCAACCTTGTGGATGTGGCGCGGGGGTATTGAGCCTTGTTTTCCATCCGACGCTGCGCTGTTGCGTGGCGTTTTTTCATCGCCGGGCCGCCCCAAGATGAAAAGCGGCCCCCTTGGGGGGCAGCGGACCTTGCGCAGCAAGGGTAGCGTGGGGGCCATTTTTCAACTGAGAAGAATCCAGAGACACCATGCCTTCGACTTCCCGCCGCGGCTTTTTGCAATCTACCGCTGCCGCCGCTGCAGCAGCCACCACCGTGCTGGCCCCCTCGGCCTGGGCCCAGAGCCCCTGGCCCTCCAAGCCCATCCGCATCATCGTTCCGTACACGGCAGGCGGCTTCACCGACCAGATGGCGCGCCTGCTGCAGGTCGGCCTGCAAAAGGCCCTGGGCCAGCCCGTCATCGTGGAGAACAAGCCCGGCGCCAACAGCATCATCGGCGTGGACCAGATCGCCAAGGCCGCGCCGGACGGGCACACCTTCGGCGTGGTCATCGCGGCCTATGCGGCCAACACCACGCTCTATCCCAAGCTGCCCTACAACCCGAAGAAGGACCTGGTCGGCGTCTCGCTGATGGGCGTCTCGCCCCTGGTCGCTGCCGTGGCCATGAACGCGCCCTTCAAGACCACGCCCGAGCTGATCGCCTATGCCAAGGCCAATCCCGGCAAGGTGGGCTTCGGCTCCTCGGGCAGCGGCTCCAGCGCCCACCTGACCACCGAGCTGATGAAGCTGCTCACCAGGACGGACATGGTCCACGTGCCCTACAAGGGCGCCGCGCCTGCGCTGGCCGACCTCATGGGCGGCCAGATCCCGCTGTTCCTGGACCCGCCGCCCAACCTCATCCAGCCCGCCAAGGCCGGCCGCATCCGCCTCATCGGCGTGGCCAGCGACAAGCGCCTGGCCGCGCTGCCCGACGTGCCCACCTTCGTGGAGCAGGGCTACGACGGCCTGCTGGGCAGCACCTGGGCGGCCATGATCGCGCCGGCCGGCGTGCCGCGCGAGATCGTGCAGCGCATGTCCGCCGAGGTGTCGCGCATCATCCGCAGTGCCGAGGTGTCGCAGCGGCTGGAGCAGGTGATGGGGACGTTTGCGGAGGGGTCCACGCCTGAGGAGTGCGATCGGTTCATTGCTGCCGAGACGGAGAAGTGGGGGAGGGTGATTCGGGAGGCGAAGGTGACGGTGGACTGAGTCTTTCTTGTTCTCGGGTCTGTTTTTTGACCCGGCAGGGGCAAAAACAATCAGGCAGCCCCCACCCTCCACCGCCTCCTCGGCGCCCTCAACGCATGCCTTTCCCGATAGGCCGCAGGCGCCATCCCCACATACCGCAAGAACACCCGCCGAAACGCAGAGGCATCCCCATACCCGCAGGCCAGCGCCACGGACGGCACGCTCTCCAGCGTGATCTCCAGCAGCACCCGGGCCCGTGCGCAGCGCAGGCGGTGCAGGTGGTCCAGCGGGCTGTGGCCCAGCTCCTGCTGGAAGTGGCGCAGCAGGGTGCGCGGGCTGGTGGATGCCGCGTGCGCGAGGGCCTGCAGGTCATAGGGCTGCTCCACGCGCGCTTCCAGCCAGGCGATGGCATGGGCCAGCACGCTGTTGCGCGTGGCGGGAATGCGGCGGTCCTGCAGGGCGGCGCGGGTGGCGCGTTCGCGCTGGGCATCGGGCTGCAGCACGGCGGCCAGCGCTGCGGCCAGGTCGTCGCCGAAGGCATGGCGTGTGAGCGCGACGGCCATGGGTGCCAGGGCCTCGGGATGGGAGGCGCTGAGCCAGGGCCTGTCGTCCACGAAGGGCTGGCCCTCGGCCAGTTCGATGCCCGGGAAGTCCAGGCCAAAGCCGCCCATGAAATACCAGGGCAGGGCCACAAGCCGGCCCTGGCAGCGGCCGCCCGCTGCCGCAAACCAGGCGGCGCTGCCCAGCGTGCAGACGGCCAGGCCCTGGTCGAAGGCCGTGGTGATGCGGCGCACCAGGGCCGGATGCGCGGCGACGATGTCGCGTATGGAGGGAATGTCAGGGCAGTGCAGCGCGCTCACGAAGACGGCCTGCGCGGGCCCTTCGGCTGCCGCGCCTTCGTCCGCGTGCGGCATGGTGGGCAGGGGCCGGCCCTGGCCGTCGACCCAGCGCCAGCCAAAGCGCGGCGTTCGCCGGCCCAGGCGCAGGCTGGCGACCAGGTTGGCGCTGCGCAGCATCTCCACCAGGTGCGCGGCGTGGCCGATGGCGCTGTGCTCCAGGCAGGGCAGCTCGATGACAAAGGTCCGGGGCATGGCGATTCTGGCTCCTCGAATGGCGATTTTGACGTGTCCGTCATACGTGCTTCACTTTTAGCATGGCTGCTTGTGCCACTTTCCAGGACCACGAAGATGCTCCACACCAGCGCCGAGACAAAGCCTTCCTCCTTCCCGCGCACAGGCCTGCGCTCCATCGCCCTGGCCGGGCTGCTGGCCTGCGGCCTGCCACTGGCGGCCAGCGCCCAGGGGCTCGATGCACAGGGCCTGGCGGCCCTGGATGCCGCCATCCAGCCGCTGGCGCCCAAGATGGTGGAATGGCGCCGCGACATCCACCAGCACCCCGAACTGTCGGGGCAGGAAGAACGCACGGCCAAGGTGGTGGCCGATCACCTGCGCCGCCTGGGCATGGAGGTGCAGACCGGCGTGGGCGGCACGGGCGTGGTGGGCGTGCTGCGCGGCGGCCAGCCGGGCAAGACCGTGGCGCTGCGTGCCGACATGGATGCGCTGCCCGTGGCCGAGAAGACCGGCCTGCCCTTTGCCTCCAAGGCCAAGGCCCAGTACATGGGCAAGGAGGTTTCGGTCATGCATGCCTGCGGGCACGATGCCCACGTGGCCATGCTCATGGGCGCGGCCGAGGCGCTGGCCGGCATGCGCGCCAAGCTGCCCGGCACGGTGAAGTTCATCTTCCAGCCCGCCGAGGAAGGCGCTCCCGTGGAGGCCGATGCCCACGGCCATGTGCCCAGCTTCGGCGCCAAGGCCATGGTGGAGGCCGGCGTGCTCAAGGACGTGCAGGCCATCTACGGCCTGCACATCACGTCCAACCTGCCGTCGGGCATGGTGGGCTACCGCAGCGGGCCGCTGATGGCGGGTTCGGACAGCCTCAGCATCCAGGTCGAGGGCCGGGGCGGCCATGGCTCGTCGCCGTGGAATGCGGTCGATCCCATCGTCGCGGCCAGCCAGGTGGTGCTGGGCCTGCAGACCGTGGTCAGCCGCCAGCTCAACATCAGCCTGGAGCCGGCCGTGCTGACGATCGGCTCCATCCAGGGCGGCACGCGCTACAACATCATCCCGGACAACGTGGAGATGCAGGGCACGCTGCGCACCTTCGACGAGGACATGCGCCAGGAGGCACACAAGCGCATCACCGCCACGGCCGAGCAGATCGCGGCCTCCAGCGGCGCCAAGGCCAAGGTGCGTTTCGGTCCCGTGGCCTATCCGGTGACCACCAACCCCGCCGCACTGACCGAGGCCTCGCTGCCCGCGCTCAAGCTGGCCATGGGCGGCAAGGCCATGGTGATTCCCAAGGTCAGCGGCTCCGAGGATTTCTCGGAGTTCCAGAAGGTGGTTCCGGGCTTCTTCTACTTCCTGGGCGCGCCGCCGGCAGGCCAGGATTTCGCGAAGGCGCCGTCCAACCACTCGCCGCTGTTCGACATCGACGAGAAGCAACTGCCCACGGGCGCGCGCTCACTGGCCGCGCTGGCCGTGGACTATCTGCAGCGCAACCCATAGTTATTCGACTCGCCCTGAGCGGCGGAAGCCGCATCCCGTTGCACGGTGCCCCTGGCTTGAGATCGAGTCCGTGCGAACCGCGTCGGCTTTATTTGGCGCTGGCGATTGCCGATGGGCCTTTCCACCACCGGGCGATGGCGAGCCGGAAGGGCAGCAGCAGTGCCACGCCCAGCACCAGCTTCACGCCCAGGTCGCCGAGGGCCCAGGTCACCCAGGGCTCGGCGGCGCCCGCGAAGGCGATGCTCCAGAACAGGAAGGTGTCCAGGCAGGCGGCCAGCAGCGTGGCCACCAGGGGGGCACGCCACCAGCGGCCCGCACGCAGGCGGTGGAACACGCCGATGTCCAGCCACTGCGAGGCAATGAAGGCCGCACCCGAGGCCAGCGCGATGCGCGGCGGCGCCAGCACCAGCGAGGCGGCCACGGCCACGGCAAAGCCCACCCAGGCCACGCGCCGGGCCTGCTGCGGGCCGAAGCTGCGGTTGACCAGCTCGCTCACCAGGAAGGCGAACGGATAGGTGATGGCGCCCCAGGTCAGCCAGTCGTTGATGGCGTACTGCACCAGGATGTTGGACGACAGCACCACCACGCCCATGGCCGCAATGGCGGCCAGCAGCTGGGTGCGCGAGGGGGCGGCGAAACGGGGCGGACGCGGTGTCATGCTGCGCCACCGGAGCCGCGTGCACCCGACGAGGGCAGGGGCAGCCCGAGGATGGCGCAGGCCACGGCCTCGCCCACCTTCACGCCATCCACGCCGGCCGACAGGATGCCGCCCGCGTAGCTGGCGCCTTCGCCGGCCGGGTACAGGCCGCGCGTGTTCAGGCTGTGGAAGTCCGCGCCGCGCTCGATCTTCACGGGCGAGGAGGTGCGCGTTTCCACGCCGGTGAGCACGGCATCGTGCATGTCGTAGCCGCGGATCTTCTTGCCGAAGGCGGGCAGCGCCTCGCGCATGGCCTCGATGGCATAGGCCGGCAGCACGTGGTGCAGGTTGGTCAGCGTGATGCCGGGCTTGTAGGAGGGCTCGACCTCGCCCAGCGCGGCCGATTCCTTGCCCGCGATGAAGTCGCCCACCAGCTGGCCCGGCGCGTTGTAGTTGCGCCCGCCCAGCAGGTAGGCCTTGGTCTCCAGCTGGCGCTGCAGCACGATGCCCGACAGCGGATGCAGCTCGCCGTCCTTGAGGTTTTCCACGCCATGGGTCTTGCCGTCGAAGGCCCAGGCAAAGCTCTTGGCATCGCGCGGGTAGTCGGAGGGGTCGATGGCGCAGACCATGCCGGCGTTGGCATTGCGCTCGGCGCGCGAGTACTGGCTCATGCCGTTGGTGACCACGCGCTCGGGCTCGCTGGTGGCCGCCACCACGGTGCCGCCCGGGCACATGCAAAAGCTGTAGACCGCGCGCCCGTTGCTGGCGTGGTGCACCAGCTTGTAGTCGGCCGCACCCAGCAGCGGGTGGCCGGCATGCCTGCCCCAGCGCGCGCGGTCGATCACGCTTTGCGGATGCTCGATGCGAAAGCCCACCGAGAACGGCTTGGCCTCCATGTGCACGCCGCGCTCGTAGAACATGGCGAAGGTGTCGCGCGAGCTGTGGCCCAAAGCCATCACGGCATGGTCGGTCTCCAGCCACTGGCGCTCGCCGCTGTCCTGGTCCAGCACTTCCAGGGCGGTGAGACGGCGGTCCTTGCCCTCGCCTTCGATGCGCATGTCACACACGCGCTGGCCGAAGCGGATCTCGCCGCCCAGGCGGATGATCTCCTCGCGGATGCCCTCGACCACCTTCACCAGCTTGAAGGTGCCGATGTGCGGGTGCGCGGCATAGAGGATCTCGGGCGGCGCGCCGTGGGTGACGAATTCCTGCATCACCTTGCGGCCCAGGTGGCGCGGGTCCTTGATCTGGCTGTAGAGCTTGCCGTCGGAGAAGGTGCCTGCGCCGCCTTCGCCGAACTGCACATTGGACTCGGGCACCAGCTCGCGCTTGCGCCACAGGCCCCAGGTGTCCTGGGTGCGCTCGCGCACCGAGCGGCCGCGCTCGATCACGATGGGCCTGAAGCCCATCTGCGCCAGCACCAGGGCCGCAAAAATGCCGCAGGGCCCGAAGCCCACCACCACGGGCCGGCGCTGCAGGTCGGCAGGTGCCTGGCCCACGGCATGCCAGCGCATGTCGGGCGTGGGGTTCACATGGGCATGGCTGGAGAACTGCTCCAGCAGCGCGGTTTCCTGGCTCTCGTCGGCCAGCGTCAGGTCGACGATGTAGACGGCCAGCAGCTCAGACTTGCGCGCATCGAAGCTGCGCTTGTGCACATGCACGGAGGCAATGGCCTCCTCGGCAATGCCCAGCTGGCGCGCGGCCAGGGCGCGCAGCGGCTCCAGGGGCAGGTATTCGGTGTGGCTGTCGGGGTGGTATTGCACTGCCGACAGGGGCAGTTTCAGTTCAGAGACGCGGATCATGGCTTGTACCTATCAAGCAGAGGGCCGGCGATGGTAAGCCAAAGCGCCAGGCGGCACATTCCGCCATGGCCACGCCCTTGGAGCACGCTCGGGTTCGCAGGTGGCGCACAGGTTTCCGGCCGGCACGCCTGGAATGCGGGAAGACCTGTGGCGGGAAGCATCCGGCCGACGGGCGCATGGCCCGGGTAACTGCACTGGCGTGATTGGCGTTATCGCCCTGGCCAATCGGGCGACGGAAAAAACGAATGCCATATTAATGGCATGCTAATCAATTAGGAGTGGTCTGATTTTTTCCAGAAAAATTAGATATTTCCTAGGATGAAAATCCCATTGTCAAAAAAAGTGTATTGGCGATAGCGGTGATTTCGCTGATCATCTGCTCCCGCTGTCAGTGGGCTATGGGCATAGCCATTGGCAGTGGAGATTTTGAAAGAGAGGGTTGCCGGCAAAGGATGCCATGTGCCGGCAATGGAGTTCAACCAGATGGACAGGCTGGCTACAGTACCCGGTGCCTGGGCGCGGCTGGCTATGCAATATGAAGAAATCAATGAGAGGCGCCGCGCTTTGCGGTGCGCTGGGCGTCATTGCCTGCGGTTGGGGGACAGTGGGGGAAGTCCGGTCGGAGGTAGTTTCCAGGGTCACGGCCCTGCCAGATTCCGCCACGCGGGTGAACATGGGTGATGGTGGCCGCGTGCAGGTCACGCCGGCCCAGGTCACGGACGGTGTTTCATACAACGGCTTCAGCCAGTTCGATGTGGGCAAGGCTGGGCTCACGTTCCTGAATGAGGGCGTCAAGGCGCGAACCATCGTGGCCGAGGTGTTCTCCGCTGCGCCCTCGCATATCACAGGAACCATCGATGTCAATGGCCCCCGCGCCAATCTGATTTTTGCGAATCAGAACGGCATACGCGTCAATGGAGGCAGCTTCGTCAATTTCGGCAGCGTTGCCCTGACCACGGGCGCCGTGACACTGCGCGATCAATTGCAGCCTTCGGGCTATGTCCAGCGGCTGGTGGATGTCCATACGAAGCAAGGCGAGATCGTGATTGGCGAGCAGGGGGTCACCGGCAATCTGATCCGTCTGGAGATGATTGCCAAGAGCATTGCCCTGCAGGGTGCCGTCACCAACGAGTTCTCATCGTCAAGCGCCCTGGTCCGCATGGTGGCCGGGGAATCCACGGCCCAGTTCGATACGGCGGCGTCGCCAACGGACAACTTGACGCCATGGGTCTACTACGAGGGCGGGAAGGCGCGCAGCACCGCATTGGCTGTGGACCTGAATGCGGATTCCAAGGTCACCTCCGGGCGTATCGAGATTCTGGTGACCGACCAGGGCGCCGGTGTGCGCAACCAGGGGCAGATGGTGGCCTCGGCCGGGGATTTCCGGCTGACCAGCACGGGACAGCTGGAGCAGATCGGCGGCAAGGTGCAGGCCCAGGGGCAGGTGGACATACGCTCCCGGGATATCGCGCTCGTTTCGCGCGGCGACGAGACCAGCTTGCTGGCGGCCGGCAGCCGTGTTCGCCTCCAGGCCGAAGGGGTCATCCGCAACCTGGGCGGCGAGATATCCGGCCAGCAAGGCGTGGGCGAGGCAGAGGATGCCCATGCCGTCGTGCTCAAGGCCGGTGGCGGCATAGAGCACAGGACGCCCGTGGGGGCCGCGAAAACCGCGCTGATCTTCGGCAAGGAAGGCTCCGTGCTGCTGGACAGCGGGCAGGGCGTGGATTCCATCAACGCACGCATCGTATCCAACAGCGATCTGGTCATTCGGGGAGCTGCGGATGTGCGCAACGAAAGCGTGCACATCGCCGGTGCCGGCCTGGAAGATTGGGCATCGCACAGCGTCTTCAAGCGCAGGAAAGGCTACAGCGTGGACATGGGCGAGCTGGCCGATCCTGCCAACCAGGCCTACTGGGTGGCGCAAGGCAATGTGCAGGTCAAGGCGCGCAACTTCTCCAACCTGGGCGGCCATGTGTTCTCCAACCAGGGCGGCATCAAGATAGAGGCGCAAGAAAGCGTCGTGACCAAGGCGCACAGCATTGGCGGATTCGAATACCGGCAAAGCTGCTTCCTGTTCGTCTGCAGGCGCACAGCCTCCTCCAACGAGGCGCTGGTGGGCGGGCAGATCATGGGCGCCGAATCGGTCGATATACGTGCTGGCGGGCAGATCCTCAACGATGCCGGCCAGGTCTACGCAGGCAAGGGCATGACCCTGGAGGCTCCCGAGATCATCGCGCGAGGGCGCCCCGTGCATACCGTCATCCTGCGTGACAAGGGCCTCAAGGCCCTGTTCGGCGACACCTGGGCCAGGATCTATGCCACCGACCAGGGCGGCAGCTACACCGTCCAGCAAGGACGGCTGGTTCTCAAGGGGCTGGCATACCAGGACGGCGGGGTGTTGCAAGCCTCCGAAGGCGTGGACGGCGCCATCGAGGTGATTCGCAAGCCTTCCCGCGATGCGGTGCGCATCGAGGACCACCTCGGCATCTTCTGGTGGTGAACCGCATGAGCCACTGGATCTCCGCCGCGGGCATCTGCGCGCTGGCCCTCAGCCCGATGCTCGTCCATGCACAGCCTGTGTCTGCGCGCGACCCCAACGACCAGATCATCCGCGAGCAGCAGGAAAAACTGCGCGAGGAAATGCTGCGCCGCTCCGCACCCGCCAGCATTGAATTCGAGCAACCCGCTGCCGCAGCCGCAGGCATGGACGACCGATTCCCCGAAGGCCTGCAGCCCCAGGGACCGGCCTTTCCCATTCATACCATCAGGCAAGACGGCATGGCGTTGCTGCCGGAGGCTGTCTTTGCCAGGGTCACCGCGCCCTTTGTCGGCCGCTCGATCGGGGTCGAACACATCAACGTGCTGCTGGAGCGGGTCAACCGGGCCCTGATCGCTGCGGGCTACACCACCTCGCGTGCCTACGTGGGCAACCAGAGCCTGCAGGAGGGCGTGCTGTCCCTCACCATCGTGCCGGGTCGCATCGAGCAATTGCTGTTCAACGGCACCCCCGTCGGTCCTGGCGACGATCAGGCTCCGGGCGTGCATCTGGCCCTTGCCATGAAGCAGGGCGACGTGCTGCGCCTGCGCGACATCGAGCAGTCGGTGGACCAGTTCAACCGCCTCAGGCGCAACAACGTGCAGGTGCAGATCCGCCCGGGCACGCAGCCGGGCGGCTCCATCGTCGAGTTCGTCAATCAGGCGGGCCAGGCCGCGCGCTACAACGTCTCGCTGGACAACCAGGGCGCGGCCGCCACCGGCCGCCTTCGCGTGCAGCTGGGCCTGGACGCCGGCAATGTGCTGGGCCTGATGGAGTCGCTGGGCGCCGGCCTGACCACCAGCACGGAAACCAACGCCCTGTATGGCACCTTCTCCATGCCCCTGGGCTATGCCACGCTGTCGGCAATGGCTTCCGTCTCGGAGTACCAGAACCTCATCGGCGACACCGCCCTGGTCCACGGCACATCGAAGACCTACACGCTGTCGCTGAGCCGCCTGCTGCAGCGCGACCAGAACAGCAAGACGGCCATGGACCTGAGCTTCTCGCACCGCAAGTCCGAGCGTTCCGTCAACAACATCTCGCTCAGCCCGCAGACCCAGGCCGTGCTGCGCCTGGGCATCAACCGCCTCACGCGCTTTCAAGCCGGCGAGGGGCTGGGCCAGTGGACGGTCGATGCGGGCATCTCGCGCGGCATGCCCTGGCTGGACACCAACCGCGACCCGGCCGACCTGCCCCGGGAGGCCGCCCGCTACCGGTTCACCAAGCTGGAGCTGTCGGCATCGGTGGAGCGGCCGTTGGGCAGCCTCCTGACCTGGCGCTCGCGTGCGTTGGGCCAATGGAGCCGGCATCCGTTGTACTCGTCCGAGCAGATCTTCGCCGGAGGCGTGGGCAGCGTGCGCGGATTTCCCGAATCGGCCGTTGGCGGCGACAAGGGCATGGTCTGGCGCAATGAATGGGCGTTGCAGCGGCCGCCCCAGATCCTGGGCGGGCAGATCCGCTACGAGCCTTACCTGTTTGTGGATGCGGCGCGGCTGTCCACCGTTGCAGACAGCCGCTCACATGCCCTGGCCAGCGCGGGAGGCGGGCTGCGCATCGCCTTCGCGGGCGGCTTCGCCGAGCTGATCGCGGGCAAGCCATTGCGCACACCCAGTGAAATGCCCAAGCCCGGCTGGCGTGTCAATGCCAGCCTGGCCTACCAGTTCTAGCGCTGTACCGCCCGCACAGGCGCACCGGCAGCAAGACAGCAGCAACACAGAGACAGACAAGACAGAGAAATGAAGAGGGAGCCCAGCATGCATGCACCGACCATGAGCCAGCACAACCAACAGTCCTCCTCTGTGCCCGAGGAACCGAGAACCGCGCACCGCGCCCCTCGGTGGGCCCGGCGCACAGCGGCGTTCATGGCCGCTGTTTTCTGGCTGACTCAACTGCAACTGGTCATGGTTGGCACCGCGCAGGCCCAGCCGCAGCCGCCGGCCGGGGCCATCGCAGGCCCATTCGGCGGGCCCATTGCCGACCCGCGCGCGCCTATGGCCTTCCAGCCGGGCATCCAGTCGTTGCCGGGTGGCGGTGCCCTGGTCAACATCACGGCGCCCAATGCGGCCGGAACCTCGCTCAACCAGTACGAGCGCTTCGATGTGCCAACGTCCGGTGTCGTTCTCAACAACAGCCTCATCGGTGGCACGCCGTTGCTGGGCGGCACGGCGGCTGCCAATCCCAACCTGGCTGGCGGGCGCGCGGCCAACACCATCGTCAACGAGGTCACCGTCACCGGAACACCCAGCCAGATGCGGGGCACGGTGGAGGTCTTCGGCACGCCCGCCACCGTCATCATCGCCAACCCCAACGGCATTACCTGCGATGGTTGTGGCGTGGTCAATACGCCCAGGCTTACCCTGAGCACGGGCCGGCCCACCTGGCTGGATGCCAGCGGCCAGGGCAGCACGTTCCAGGATGCCAGGAAACAGGGCTTCGACGTCACCGGTGGCCGCATCGAAGTGCGCGGCTCGGGCATCGAAGGCACGGTGGGACAGCTGGACCTGATCGGCGAGACGCTGAGCATCGACGCTCCCCTGCGCGCCCACTACCTGAACCAGGACATCTCCAGCATCAACCTGACGGCAGGCAAGACGCCCGCCATGCCGGGCTCCGCGCGTGCCGCCTCCGAATCCCCGCAGTCCCCGCAGTCCCCGCAGACCCCGGCTCCAGCGCAGTCGGGCCGGGCTCTGGCCATCGATGCCACGGCCCTCGGTGCCATGACCGCAGGCCAGATCCGTGTCATCTCCACCGATGCCGGCATGGGCGTCAACCTGCAGGGCCCGCTTCTGGCCTACCAGCGCGACGTGGAGATCCAGAGCGCCGGCCGCGTCAGCACGGGTTCCCTGGCATCGGCACGGGACATCCGCATCGACAGCGATGGCTATGTCAGCGTTGCTGGAGAAGTCTCTGCGGGCAAGCAACTGCAGGTCAGCGGCCGCGATGGCATGCAGTTCAACGGACCCGTTCAGGCGCAGGGCGACATCCGGCTGCAAAGCGCGCAGGGCGGCATCGCCGTGAGCGGCGATCTCGTGACCGCCGGCAGCCTGCAGGCGCGTGCGGGTGGCGACCTGCAGATGGGTTCTGGCGCAAGCACCGTGCAGGTTGCGGGCGCCACCACACTGGGTGGCAAAAACGTCCACCAGACCGGCAAGCTGCTGGTGGGTGGCGACCTGGCCATCGACGCGGGCGAAGGTGCGTCGCTGGGCGGCGTCACCGCAGTCGCGGGCAGCCTGGACATGCGGGCCGGCCAAGGTGCGTTGCTGTCGGGGCAGTTGCAGGTCAACCGCAGCGCCAAGGTTTCGGCCGATACCATCGACGTCACGGGGCGCAGCGTGGTGGGCGAGAACTTCCAGCTCGACGGTGTTCGGTCGGTTGACCTCATAGGCAGCGCCCACGTGGGCCAGTCGCTGAGCATGAAGGCGGGCACCGTGGGCATCAACGGTGACATCTCGGCCGGCGAGACCAATGTGGACGCCAGCAGGGTCGATCTCGGCAGCGCGGAAAAAGGCCTGTCCATCGGCGGCGACCTGAACCTGCGCGTCGGCGACTCCCTGCATGCGCGTGGCGATGTCAGTGTCACGGGCAGCGCGAATCTTTCCAGCGGGGGCGACGCCCGGTTCGACGGCGCCATCACTGCCGGGCGCGACCTGGGCCTGAGCGCAGGTGGCGACCTGACCATGGCCGGCCCGGTCACATCGGGCGGCAAGGCCAGCTTCAATGCCGCAGGCAATCTCACGGCGCACGGCGACATCCTTGCGGGCGGCGGCATCACGGGCAAGGCGGGCGGGGACATCCGCCTGGGCGGGCAGGTGGGCTCGGCCGGTTCCCAGCAATGGAGTGCGGGCGGCGACTTCTCCGCCGACAAGGGCATGGAGGCTGCGGGCCTGTCCGTCGAGGGCCGCAACATCCGCATCGCCGGCGATGTGCTGTCCCAGGGCGCCGTCAACATGAAGGCAGGCCAGAAGCTCCAGCTGGGAGGCGACTTGCGCTCGGCAGGCAGCACCACCCTGAGCGCCGGCGCCGAAGGCATCACCGCCAAGTCCATCCTCACCAACGAAGACCTCGACATCCGCAGCCAGGGCAACATCGCCCTGGAGCAGGCGCAGGCCGCGCGCGACGTGCGCTTGGAATCCTCGACGGGCAGCATTGCAACGGGCAACCTGCTGGCCGGGCGCGATGCCGGCGTGACTGCGGCGGGCAATGTGCTCGTCGATGGAACACTGCATGCCGGGCGCGATGCGCGCATTGCCGCCAAGGGTGATACCGCCGTGCGCGGCGATGCCTATGCCGGGCGCGACGTGGCGCTGTCAGGCAGCTCCATCAGCCTGGACAAGGGCCTGCAGGCCGGCGGCGATCTGCGCTTGGAAGCGGGTGACGGCGGCATCGCCAGCCGGGGCCAACTGGTCGCCAACCGGGGCATCACCGCCCTGTCCGCAGGCCAGATCGACGTCCAGGGGCCCGTGCTTTCCGGCGAGAACCTGCAACTGCGCGCAGGCCGTGACATCACGGTGGCGGGCGACATCGCGGCCATGGGTACCATGGACATCCGGTCGGCACAGGCCCTCAAGGCCGAACGCCTGCAGGCCGGCGCCGATCTTGACGTTGCGGCCGCATCCGTCCACACCCGCAGCGTGCTGGCGCAGGGCCAGGCCACGCTGCGCGCCGACGATGCCTTGCGCATCCAGGGCGACTTGATGGGCGCCGGCATCGACGCCACGGCGCGCACGGGCGCCATCTCGGTCACCGGCACGGTGGCCACGCCGGGGGCGCTGAGCCTCAAGGCCGGCACCGATGCCGAGGCCGGCAAGGTGGTGGCCGGCACGGCCGACGGCCAGGCTGCCGTGATCGACGCGGGCGGCAACATCCGCCTGCAAAGCCTGGAGACCGGCGGCGCCTACCAGGCCCGCGCGGGAGGCAGCCACGAGGTGGCAGGCGCGGCCACCGTCCAGGGACCGGCCGACATCGCCGCTGGCGCGGACATCACCGTGGGTGCAGATGCAGCCTTCGGCCCGGGCTTGGCCGCGAATGCCGGCGGACGCATTGCCGTGGCCGGCGACACGCTGGTGCTGGGCGATGCACGCCTGCAAAGCGGTGCGGGCCAAAGCTACGGCGAGACTTCGGGCGGCAAGGCGGGCGGGCAGATGCGCGTCACCGGCAGGCTGGATGCCAGCGCCGGCCAGGGCTTCGCCGTGGGCAAGGAGCTGCGCGTCAACGACGGCATGGACATCGAGGCCAAGGCCGGTGCCATCGACGTGGGCGGCGGCCTCGCCACGCTGGGCGATGCGCGCCTGCAGGGCTCGGACGGCGTGCGCGTGGGCGGCGACCTGCAACTGCGCAAGGGTGAGCTTGCCAGCTCCGGCGGCGCCATTGCCATCGCAGGCAAGGTCTCTGCCGAACAGGACCTGGGACTGAAGTCCCGGGGTGACATTGCCATTGGCGGTGCCACCGTCGCGCAAGGCCGGCTCACCGCCCGCAGCGAGGCTGGCAGCATCAGCTTTGGCGGCAACCTCGACGTGGCCGGCGACTTCGACGCCCATGCGGCGCAGAACCTGGGCTTTGAAGGCAACAGCCTCTTCCTGGGCGAGGCCCGGCTCAAGGCGGACAACGGTGCCATCCGCAACCGGGGCGACATGACCTTCGCCAAGGCGGTGGACATCGACACCGGCGGCGATCTCTCCAACGAAGGCCTGATCCAGTCGCAGCAGGACATCTCCATCCGTGCGCGCAACATCGACAGCAACCTGGCCAGGGCCGGCGGCATCGTCACACCGGGCAAGCTCACCGTCCAGGCCGGGGGCGCCACGCGCCTGGGCAGCCAGGGCAAATTCAGCGCCGGGCAGGACATGGCGCTGCAGGCGGCAGGCGGCACCAGCAGCCAGGGCACCATCCAGGCGGGCGGCAACCTCACGCACGGCGGCACTCTGTCGAGCAGCGGCAGCGTCGTGGCCGACGACATCACCATCGACGGCGCGCTGGGCAACCAGGGCGGCAGCGTCTATGCCCAGGGCAGCCTGGGCGTCTCGGGCGGCACCAGCAACAGCGGCAACATTGCCGCCAGCACCATCACCATGGCCGCCTTGGACAACAGCGGCCAGATCGGTGCGCAGGGCATCTCCCTGGGCGCCACCGGCAACTCGGGCAGCATCTCCGGCTCCAGCGTGGGCATAGATGGCAGCCTGAGCAACAGCGGCAGCATAGGCGCGAGCGGCTCGCTCGGCGTCTATGGCGGCTCCATCTCCAACAGCGGCTCCCTGGCGGGCGGCGACGTCACCCTCAGCGGCAGCAGCATAGGCAACGATGGACAGATCCAGTCCTCGGGCTCCCTCAGCATCTCGGGCGGCAGCTTCGACAACGGGCTGACAGAATCGCGTAGCTGTGTCTCGGCCAGCGGCTGCGGCGCGGGCTCCGCCCCCGAAGACTGGCGCTACAGCCAGGACCCGGGCACCGTGCATGCGGGCGGCGCGCTCACCGTCAACGTCGGCAGCATGACCAACAAGGGCGTGGTCAGCGCAGGCAGCAGCGTCAATATCCAGGGCAGCCTCAACAACACGCGCAGCGTCAACGACCCCTACACTTCCGCAGGCGCCAGTGGTGGCGCCAGCACCGGCATCATCTCGGCCGGTGGCGACCTCACCATCTCGGGCCCCTCCGTGCAGAACGCGGGCGGGCAGATGCAGGCAGGCGGCGCCGTCAACATCACCTCCACCGGTGCCTTCAGCAATGGAGCCCCGGCCGAAGGGGTGACCGGCCAGATCCAGGGCAGCAGCGTCACCATCAACGCCGCCAGCATCGACAACCAGGGCACGCTGCTGGCCAAGAGCGGCGATGCGAAGCTCACCGCCAGCTCCGGCGGCATTGCCAACACCGGCACGGTGGCCGCCAGCGGCGGCCTGCAACTGCAGGCCAGCGGCGCGGTCAACAACGGCGACGGTGCCAACCTGCTGGGCCAGGACATCCGCATCAAGGGCTCGGGCTTCAGCAACCAGGGCACGGTCTATGGCCAGGGCGGCGCGCCCGGCGAGATCGACATCAACACCACGGGCGGCTTCAGAAACAGCGGCGGCACCCTCGTCGCGGGCGGCAAGCTCAACATCCAGTCTGGCGGCTACAGCAACAGCGGCGGCACCGTGGGCAGCCTGGGCGACGCCACCCTCACCATGGCCGGCGCCTATGGAGCCACCGGCAACGAACTGCTGGCCCTGGGCCACCTTCAGCTCAACGTGGGCGGCATCAACGTGGGCGCCTCGGAAAGCTGGTCCTATGGCGGCAACTCCGTGGCCTGGACCGGCACCCTGCGCAACCAGGGCAGCGTCGCCATTGCCGGCAGCGCCAAAGGCAGCATCCACAACGAAGCCACGGGCACCCGCAGCGGCAGTGGCGAGCCCGACGTGCGCGACGGCACCTACGAGGTGCCCGAATACCCGGCCGCGCTGGCCGAGCTCAAGGAAGTGCGCGTCGTCGGCTACACCGACGTGGCGCAGCGTGCGCAGCTGTACATCGGCGGCGGCTTCGACGGCTCCCTGGTCAATGAGGCCTCGGACGCCAGCGTGGGTGGCGGCAGCATCGAGCAGCGCAAGAAGAACCAGACCATCACCTGGGAGGGCAAGAACGCCGACGGGGACATCGTCACCGTCGAAGGCCTGGCCCGCAGCGTGCCGCGCCTGAACACCGGCAGCGGCAGCTCCACCATCACTCTGGTCGGGCCCGATACCGGCACCATCGTCGGCGATGCCATCACCATCAATGGCGGCACCATCACCGTACGGCCCGGCATTGATCCCGCCACGGGCCTGCCCCTGGTCGTGGAAGCCCGCAACCGCGAGGTCAAGCCCGGCGACGTGGCCAAGGGCCCCGACGGACAGGCCGTCAAGGGCGACGTCAAGACCGGCGATGCCGACAAGGCCGACGCGCCCAGGGAATTCAAGGTCCTGGGCGGCGACCCCGGCACCATAGGCGCCGGCGACACCAAGGGCCAGGGCAGCGACATCAAGGGCCCGGGCGACGAAGGCTTGCCGCCCCGGACCTCCAGGCCGCTGGACCTCTCGCGCCCTGAACTGGCCACGCCCGAAGGCGGCGTGGCCGCCCTGCTGGGTGGCGGCAAGAGCGTGGCCTGGCCCGACTGGAAGCAGATGCAGATCGTGCCCGGCGGCATCAGCGCCAACGACCTGGAACTCAACCTCAACGGCCAGTTCATCAACCGGGGCCAGCTCGAAGTCACCAACAACCTGGCCATACGCGCCGCCGAAGGCATAGACAACTTCGGCGCCAGCATTCGCGCGGGCGGCTACACCAGCCTCAGCGGCGGTGGCCTCGACAACCGGGACGGCAGGATAGAGACCGGCACCCTGCTGACCTCCCTCAAGGGCGACATCGACAACAGCCGCGGCAGCATCGTCGCGCATGACGGCGGCTACCTGCAGGCCAGCGGCAATATCGCCGCCACCGATGGCCGCTTCGTCAGCGACGCGGGCAAGATAGTGCTGGACGCGGGCGGCAACATCGACCTGGTCGCCAGCAAGGTCGAAGGCAAGAAGGGCGCGGGCCTGTATGCCGACGGCGACATCCGCCTGGGCGCCACCGCCAAGGCCGAAAGCACGCACAAGAAAGAGGACCAGATCCTCGTCACCCAGCACTACGACGCGGACAACAACCTCACCAACCCAGAGATCCGCATCAAGATCGGCGAAACCCAGCGGCGCACCGACACCCTGACCCACACCGGCACCACCATCGATGGCGGCGAAGGCGGCGTCACGCTGCGGGCCAAGGGCGACGTGGTGGCCCTGGGCTCGCACATCAAGGCCGGTGAGGACGTTCTGGTGCAAGGCGCCAGCGTGCGCGTCGAAGCCCTGATGGACAAGTCCAGCAGCCTGGAGGAAGAGCACCGCAAGAACTACGACCATGCGCTGTTCCAGCGCAGCGAATCCCTGTCGGGCGGTGAGATCGAGGCAGGCCGCAACCTGAGCATCGTGGCGAACGGCAAGGCCGACGCAGGCAAGGGCGACATCACCCTCAAGGGCGCCACCGTCACCGCCAAGGGCGACGCCAGCCTCATCGCCAGCCGCGACGTCAACCTGCAGGACAAGCAGACCGAACACGGCCGCTTCGAGGAAACCTACAGCAAGAAAAGCGGCTTCCTGAGCAAGAAGAGCACGCACACCGTGGAGGAAGGCGCCAGCAGCCTCAGCGAAGGCAGCGTGCTCAGTGCCAACAACATCTACCTGCAGGCCGGGCGCGACATCAGTGTGACCGGCTCGCACGTGGTGGGCCAGGGCGACGTGGGCCTGGTGGCCGGGCGCGACGTGCAACTGCTGGCGGGCCAGGACAGCGCCGCCGCCACCAGCCACAGCCAGACCAAGAAATCGGGCCTGTTCAGCGGCGGCGGCTTCGGCATCACGCTGGGCTCCAAGTCCGTCACCATCGACCGCAGCAACGAAAGCGTGCGCGCGGCCGGCTCCAGCGTGCAGGCGCAGGGCGGCAACGCCTCCATCGTGGCGGGCAACCAGTACCGCCAGACGGGCTCGGCCGTGCTGGCGCAGGGCGATGTGAACATCGTCGGCAAAAGCGTTGAGATCAACGAGGCGCGCGAGCTCGAGCGCGACAAGTTCGAGATACGGGCCAAACAGAGCGGGCTGAGCGTCAGCATCAGCAACCCCGTGGTCAATGTCGTGCAAGGCGGTGAGACGGTCGCCCGCATTGCCGGGGCGACCGGCAAGACCAGCGATGCCCGCATGCAGGCCCTGGGTGCGGCCGCTGCCGGCATGGCGGCCTATGAAACCTATGGCAAGGCCAGCCAGCTCATCGCAGACCCCAGCAGTGCCACCAGCGTAGGCATCAGCCTCAGCCTGGGCAAAAGCTCCAGCCGCAGCACCAGCGAGTACCAGGTCAACAGCGCCGTAGGCTCCCTGGTCAAGGCCGACGGCAACGTCAGCATCACGGCTACCCAGGGTGACGTCCACGTGCGCGGCAGCAGCGTGGAAGCCGGCAAGGACGTACGCCTGGCTGCGGACAAGGGCAACATCGTCCTGGAAGCGGCAGAAAACCGCTTTGCCGAGCAAAACAGCCAAAGCAGCAGCTCGGCCAGCGTGGGCGTGGCCTTCACGTTGGGCAGCAAGAACGGCTTCAGCGTCAATGTGGGGCTCAGCCAGGGCAAGGGCAGTGGCAGCGGTGAAAGCCTCAGCCACACCAACACCCACATCAAGGCAGGCGGCACGGCCAGCGTGCAAAGCGGCGGCGACACCACGCTCAAGGGCGCCACCATCGTGGCCGACACGGTCAAGGCCGACATAGGCGGCAACCTCGCCATCGAAAGCCTGCAGGACAAGAGCACCTACAACGAGAAAAGCAGCAGCGCAGGCCTCAACGTCAGCCTGTGCGTGCCTCCCCTGTGCTACGGCGCCTCCAGCGTGGGCGGCAGCGCCGGGCGCACGCGCATCGACAGCGACTACCAGAGCGTGGTCGAGCAAAGCGGCATCCGCGCTGGCGACGGTGGCTTTGACGTCAAGGTCAAGGGCGACACCACGCTCAAGGGCGGCGCCATCACCAGCACCCAGGTGGCGATGGACGACGGCAAGAACCGCTTTGAAACCGGCGGCAAGCTGACCACCAGCGACATTGAAAACCACGCGGCCTACGACGCCAGCGGCTGGAGCGCAGGCGGCAGCGTGGGCTTCCAGGCAGGTGACCAGAGCACAGCCAAGACAGAAGAACAAAAAAAGGCCGCACTCGACACAGGCAAGGGCCTGACGGGCGGCAGTGCCGGCGTGGGCAGCGACAGCGGCAATGCCAGCAGCACCACCAAGGCAGGCATCAGCGGCGTGGCGGGTGACAGCGGTGCGCGCACGGGGGACAAGGAGACGGGCCTCAAGCCCATCTTCGACAAGGACAAGGTGCGCGAGAACGTCAATGCGCAGATCGAGATCACGCGGGAGTTTGGCAAGCAAGGCAGCGCAGCATGGGGCAACTACGCCACCAGGCAATATGCCGAAGCACTGAAGAACCAGGATGCTGAAGCGGCAGAGTGCTGGGGACCCAGCGGCGCATGCCGTGCCGTCGGCCATGCGCTGATTGGCGGCGCGACAGGCGGCGTGGGCGGTGCGGCCGCTGGCGGGTTTACCTCACTGACGGCGCCGCAGGCACAGGCCCTGCTGCGGGGAGCTGGCTTGCCGGAGCCCGTGGTGGATGCCTTGGTGCAAGGCTATGGCGCAGGTGTAGGCGCTGTGACTGGAGGTAGTGCGGGCGCTGCCGTCGGTGTCAACGAGACGGCAAATAACACGCTTCTTTTCAGGCAATACGTCCTTCAGAAGGAAGGCCCCTTGGTTTTGGCTGGTTGCTTTGCAATGGAGACCTGCGCTAGAAATGTTGGCCCCAGTCTGCTTGAAATGATCGGTGACAGAGTTGATCTGATCAATGCCTGCAAAATGACTCCTGCTTGTTGGGCTGCTGCGTCGCTCATGGGGATTGAGGGGTTTGTACCCGTAGTTCCTGGCAAGCCCGTCACGCCGCCTCCTGGGCCGAACCACACTGGAGGGGATCAGACGAGGAATCCAAATCCTGATGGCAGCACTACGAATACACCTGACGATGGGGGTAAAGTTGAGAAAGGGATTGGCGGAAAGCCGGTTGGTCAAAATCCACCACTTGGAGGTTCTCCGGGTTCTTTAATTCCAGAAAATCAAGGAAATCCCCTGGTATTTAATGCGCCGGGACATCCTGTTAAAAATCCCGCTGAAGATCCAACTGTTGGTTCATCCAAAGGAGTTGATCAAAAGAATATTGAGAAGATTAATGATGTTCTAGCCGGAGGGGTAGATGTTTCTATACCTGGTAGAGGAACGTCTGGGACAAGGAACGTGGTTTCCTATCCCGGATCATCTTTGGAAAGTGATTTTGACTATCTTTCGCATGGCGGTGAAATAAAAGATATGGGTACAAAATACGGGAATGGGAAAATTGCTATTTTGCCTGATGGCACAAAAATAATATCTAGACCAGGAAGCCGCTCAATGGAGGGAAGTACAATTGAAATACAGCGACCAGATGGAAAGTCGGTGGTAAAAATCAGGTATCCTGAAAAATGAAATCGTATTATTTTTGACTTCTGTGAAGGTATCTTATGTCTGATGCTGAGGTTAAGAGAGTCCCTTGGATAATAGGCGAGGAAAGAGAGTTTTATTGCCTGTATGATTCCAATAAAATAAATGATATCATCAATTTTAGAGATATGGTTGATAATCATTTCGGTACAATGATATCTGCGGATTATGTGGATTTGAAAAACTGGAGTGTTGGAATAATATCGTGCAATGATGAGGATATAGAAAATTATCTTTTCGATAAGACTTTCAATATTTTGGAAAATAATTTTAAAGAGTATGCATATGCTTTGCCATCAAAATCATTTTCGAAAAAACATCGAAATGTAATTCCTGAGATTGAAATGTTTTCTCCGGCTTTAATAGCTAATTTTTATTTAAGTGTCGAGAATGTTAAAATAATTCGGAGAGGTATGATTCCTTTGTATGATGGTGCATATTTTATTTTTCCTGAATCAAAGAAATTTTGTTATCTAAATGTGTGCGATGAATACCATATGATCGCAGGAGAGAAGGAGTTGTTAATCGACTCTTTTGGATCTGATATAAAAGGTTTGTGGAAGAGGGCTATTGATATTAGTGGAGTCGGCAGTAGCTCTGAAGCAGATATTGTTCGTGCGGCTCGGTCATATGGATATATATAGGATATTTACTGAATTGATAAGAACAAGATACTGACAACGTTGTAGCGGGCATCAAGGTAACTTCGAAGCTTGCTGGAGCTCGTGGTGGATGCTTTTGTGCAAGGCTATGCGTTGGGTGCTGGCGCCAGCATTGGCGGTGCACCCGGTGCAGCTACTGGCGCGAATGAAGCGTCAAACAACGCGGTGGCACCCTTTGCCATAATGTGTTGCTGAAGGGAGGCTCACTGGCCTTGATCGGATGCTACGCGATACCTGCATGCGCGAAGAATTTTGCACCGCAGATGGCGCAGTATCTGTCCAGTCTGACCAAAGAGCAGATTGCCAGTGCCGTTGGCCAGTCGTGGATGCGCGGATGTGGGCTGATCCCCATGTGTACGCTGTCGCTTATTGCGCAAGGTGTGGATCCTCGACTATTGGGGGGTGCAAGGTAAGCCGGAAACGCCTGCTCCAGGGCCGAATCACACTGGTGGGGATCAGACTGGAAATCCGAATCCTGGTGGCGGCACTACTACGACACCTAATGATGGTCCGAAGGGTGGGTTGGGTCCTAATGGCAAACCGATAGCAGACCCTTCAGACACTACAACTGTTACCCCGATCCCAGAACCGCAAGGGCCGCAGCTTGTTCTCAGCGAGAACAAAAATGGGGGTGGCGTCAGTGCTTTGCCCGGGGCTGCGCCTGGAGTTAACGAGATAAAAGAGGCTGATGCACTTGCGGATAACGATTTTAATGTGGTTCATCAGCCGACTAATTCATCGCAAATCAGCCAGGACAGAAAGCTGATTATTATGTGGAAGGAATCGGGCAAGTTGACGAGTACAGTCCGGATCCATCTACGGAGCTGCCTAATATGGCACGTGCCATAGAGAAGAAGAACAAGCAGGAAAATGGGGTGATGGTGCAGAAGGATTTGACTGATTATGAAATAGAAATCTTGAGTAACATGGTTTTGGATAAAACCTAATGCAGAAAATATTGATACATTGATATTTGGTTCAAATGGTAAGCTAAAGGTGCTTAAAAGGCAGAAATAAATTATGCCTAAATATAGATGCTTGTGTGGGTATGTATTTCATCTTTCTACTGGGAGAGAGAGTTATGATTTGATCTTGATTAAGAATGCAAATGTAGAGGATATTGGCAACGCTATTGTTAAAAATAAGGGGATTGATGTGGATTCATTTTTCGAAAAAGTTGATCTAGATTCAAGAACTGTTTATTGGTGTCCAAGTTGTAGAAGACTACACGTATCAACACCTGATTTGTCTAGCAATAATTTTGAGATATATAAGAGGGAGGTATAAATTTCATCTGGAAGTGAAGTTGCCAAAATTGCCAGTATTAGAACTATCGTTTTAAGGACTTATACAAACAGGATGCGACAACGTGCTGCGCCCTATGGCAAGCCGCGCGCTTTGTTCCTTCTTACGTAAGTCGTAGTTTTATATCAATAGAAATAAGCCTGCACAGTTTAAATTTCCTGGGAAATAGAATGAAGTATGAATTGTTGTTGGGTTATCAGCGAAATCTTATTGCTGCCTCATTAGAGGATATATCAGGCGTCAGTATTCTCTCTGGATGGTGTGGTGGTCAGTATGGGGCTAATCAGGATAAGTGGAGAAACGCCGTTTCAAGGTTTGTCTTTAGAAATTATTCATCAGGATTGATTGGTTGTGTAAATCCGGATATTTATAAGATCAAAGACATTATGAAGTTTTCAAAAGAATATGAAACTTTAGAGGTCGATGGAAATGAGGAATCTCTTGTATTGTGGAATGGAGTTATATATTCAAGTACCAAAAAGCTTGATGAATTAATTGAGAGATATGGCCTTGGTGATTGGAGGTATCTTGATTTTGATGTGAATCATGATTTTATGAGCGAAATAATATCTATATATAAGGATTTTGGTTCTGATGTGAGCGATATTTCATTATGCTAAGGATGATCTGTAAAACTCATTCCTGCATTCAATCGATCGCAATTTATTGATCTGATCTGGTTGAATTTTCAGAAAGCGAGGTTTTGCAGAGAATCCCTAGGCACGTATTAAATTAAGGTTCAGATAAAGAATCATTAAGAGCGGCTGTTGGAAATGATCTTGTGAATAATTTAAAGTCCCTGGATGCTGGTCCGAATAATGGCAATGTGTTGGTTGGTAGGGTTGTATTTTTTGCGTCCTGATGGGAGGAGAAATGTCGACCGAATCACACCGAAAAAAACAGTAGATTTCTTCGGGAAAATGAAAAGCGATTAATTTCAGCGTTGCTAGGTATTTCTCTTTATGAGGTTGAAGAAACATACGGAAGAGTACTTGTCTTGGATATGAGTGATGGTGGGATGGGGGGTATTGAATTTGTTGCAGGAAATGATGACGAGAAACTATTCGGTGGCGTTGGCAAAGTATTTATATTTAAAAGGAAATAAATATGTCCTTACCTCTTTGTTGTGTTGTTCTCCCTGAGAACTTGAGCAATGGATTTGAGAAAATTGAAGGATTATTGAGTGGGTTGAATACTCTGAAAGAAAATCCGTTTAGTAGAACTATTTTCTATTTTGATGTTTCTGGAAAAAGATTAGAAGGAAATCTTTCTGATTTTAATGAATATTTTGAATCCGGGTTAATTAATGGTGTCCAGTTTTGGATTGATGAAAGTTGTGATGTGTATGTTGGTTGGAAAGAGTGTGATTATGGTACTGAGTTTGGGTTTTATCTAAATGGTTTGGATGATGATGATGTTTTTTCAATATTAAGTGAATTAACAAAATTCATATGGATAAATTATAGAGCTTCTTACAACGAAGGGAGATTTTTTTCGATTGAAATAATTTGATGCTAGTGAGGTAATAATAATTATTATTCTAAATTTAATGTTGATTTATCATTGGTTATTTGAAATAAAATGACTTTTCTGATTTATATTTTTTCATTTAAATAGAAAGCGCGTGCTGTAGAAAAAATGACAATCAGGGTAGTGGCGCGATGGTGCAAAAAGATTTGTCTGCTTCCGAAATGGAGAGTTTGACAGATGCGAATTCAAGAACTGTGTATTGGTGTCCAGATTGCAATAGGTTGCACGTATCGATGCCTGATTTTAATATTAATAGCTTTGAGATACATAAGAAGGAGTAGTGAATTCTCTTGGGTGGCCTAAAATAGGAAATTAAATACCTTTGCAGGGCAGTTTAAATATAGGAATAGATATGAGTAGCACGTATTCTTCTATATTGATTCTTTGTTTGGGTTCTGTACTGGCTGGCTGCGCCATTGAACCTCGCCGCAACTACACGCCACAGCCCAAAGACGCCATATTGCATCTCCGCTCCACAGGCATGCCCATGTCGGCAAGCTTCTCCATCAGCTCCGCCAGCACGGCGTGCGAAGGCTTTGAATTCGCAGGATCGGTGCGCGATGGAGGCGAGGGCGTGCTGCTGCCCTGGATTGCTGCGTTGAGCAATAAGCTCAGCGGCGTACCAACCGTGCGAGAGGCTGCAGTGCCTGCAGATGCGCCAGTGCAGGTCAAAGGCTTTTCTTTCTGGCAGGACCAGTACAGCAGCGGTTCCTGTGGGCCAGTCGCCAAGCGGTTCACACCCACGGCCGATGGCGTCTATCGTGTTGATTTTGTCTGGGCTGGCATGCGTAAGTGCGGGTTGCGTATCGTGGATATCAGCAGGCCTGATGAGCCCAGGGAAGTGCCTGGTGAGCCGCTGATTTGTCCTCGCCCGCCTGGGCTGTAGTTCTACGGTCAGGTGTTCACAAGTCAGGACCGCCATGCGTATCGCCCGCGTTCTGATCGCTCTGTTGTGGTTTCAATTTCTGCCTGTCGTCTCTGGTTTGAAGTCTGTTGATTCCTATTTTTTATCTGAGTTTCCTGATTTTTCTTCGCCTGCACACAGTGATTTAAATAAATTATCTGGATACATTAAATATAATTTTTCCGGCGTCGTATAAATACTAATTATTTTCTAATAAAAATAAGGTGAATTAATTGCAAAGTTGTTTCATTTCGAAATTCTTGGGGAGTGATGTTGAGTATTTCTTTTAAAGATTCTGTGGCAATTCAAAATGATATTTATATGTTGACGCTGGATGACTATGCACCACACGGAGTGCTAGGTGGGCAAAGTAGAGATGAAAATCCTATTCATTGGCAATATACTGTTGATATTATTTATCGATGTTTGGCGGCGGGATTTTGGAGAATATGGAATTCGCCACTACTGACGCAGAATAGCATCGTAGATCATGAGGGGTTTTGTAAGAAACTATCCGAGTTAAGTCCATTTGAATTATCGGAGGAGGGGGAAGATTACTGGCTTGGAACTATGTTGTGTTGTACGGAATTGAGTTTGAGTTTGGTTAAAAGATTTGGAGTGAATGGAATGGTCTCAGATGGCTTCTGCGAGCCATTTGTTATCGAAGTTGAGCAAGAGTTTTTAAAACATGATGTTTCTTGGTCGCGCGGGAGCTTTTTTACTGTGAAAGCCCATAGGGAAATCAAGGGGTGGCAGGCAGATTCCCAATAAATGAGGTGCTCCAGCTTGGGGCGAAACTCCGCCTTCAACAACTGCTGTGCAAGAAATATTTACTCAGGCCTTGAGTAGCGAGGGAGGCGCAGGTTGCAGGAATGAGCTGTAAATACTGATCTTCTTGAAAGAGCGGTGGGGTAATAATGAAGGCAGCTGTAAAAAATATAACTAGCGATATCTTTGACTTGAAAACCTATTGTCCAGATAATCTGAGAAATTTTTCTATTAGTCTTCGTGTTCAGATTGGGCTTGATTGCACTCTCGGAGCTGACGATTTTGAGATTTTCATCTGTACTCCAGAGTGGTTGATTGATAATATATACAATCCATATTGGGGGCGTGGTTTATTATTAATTCGTGAATATAATTTGCAGGAGGTTTATAAAAATATTCATGAACTAGTTGACGGAATTGAGGGCGAAAGTTGGCAGGAAATTTCTACTAAATTATCAAAGTTTTTTTATGGGAATTTGATGATTATAAATATTAAAGATGCTCTTATGTTTTAAGTAAAGTATAGGAATGATATGAGTGGAATGCATTCTTTTTTATTAGTCTTCTCTTTGGGTGCTCTACTGGCTGGCTGCGCCATCGAACCTCGCCGCAACTACACGCCACAGCCCAAAGACGCCACATTGCATCTCCGCTCCACAGGCATGCCCATGTCGGCAAGCTTCTCCATCAGCTCCGCCAGTACGGTGTGCGAAGGCTTTGAATTCGCAGGATCTGTCCGCGATGGAGGCGAGGGCGTGCTGCTGCCCTGGATTGCAGCGTTGAGCAACAAGCTCAGCGGCGTTCCAACTGTGCGAGAGGCCGTAGTGCCTGCAGATGCACCAGTACAGGTCAAAGGCTTCTCCTCCTGGCAAGACCAGTACAGCAGAGGGTCCTGTGGGCCGGTAACCAAGCTGTTCACGCCCACTGCCGATAGCGTCTACCGTGTGGATTTTGTCTGGGCTGGCGTGCGCAAGTGCGGGCTGCGTATTGTGGATATCAGCAGGCCTGATGAGCCCAGGGAAGTACCCGGCGTGCCGCTGATCTGTCCTCGTCCGCCTGGGTTGTAGTTCTACGGTCGGGTGTTTATAAGACAGCACATCCAGCAAGGATGATCCGGCAGGCGACCCTCATCGAGGGGATGTAGATCACTCCAAGCCAACTAATCCGGTATCAGCAGGTTTTGTTCACAGCCTGCGAATGAGGCCGTCAGCGCACGGCTGGAATGACGCTGATGTTTCGAGAGGGGAAAAAACATGTTCGTAGGTATCGATCTGGGCACCACGCACAGCCTTGTGGCGGTGTGGCAGGACGGCTGCGCCCGCCTGGTGCCCAATGCCCTTGGCAAAGTGCTGACGCCCTCCGTCGTCAGTGTGGACAGCGATGGCCGCCTGCTGGTGGGAGAGCCCGCGCGTGAACGGCTGCAGAGCCATCCGCACCTGAGTTGCTCCGTGTTCAAGCGCGATATGGGCACGGCGCGGGTGTTTCGGCTGGGTGAGCATCTGATGCGTGCCGAGGAGTTGTCGGCGCTGGTGCTGCGATCTCTCAAGGCTGATGTGGAGGCCCAGCTGGGTGCGGTGGTGACGGACGTGGTGATCACCGTCCCTGCCTACTTTGCCGACGCGCAGCGCCAGGCCACGCGCGCGGCGGGCGTGCTGGCGGGCTTTGCGAACATCACCTTGCTCAACGAACCCACGGCGGCGGCGCTGGCGAACGGGCTACATCGGGATGAGGGGCGATTCCTGGTTTTCGACCTGGGCGGCGGCACATTCGATGTGTCGGTGCTCGAACTGTTCGAGGGCGTGATGGAAGTGCGCGCCACGGCGGGCGACAACCGCCTCGGCGGCGAGGATGTGGATGAGCTCATGGTGCGGCGCTTTGCGCAGCATGCGGGCATGTCCGAGGAGCAGTTGCACCAGCCTGAGGTGGGCTCGCGGCTGCGGCGTGCGGCCGAGGCCACCAAGCGCAGGCTGGCCGTGCAGGAGGCTGCCGTGATGCGCATCGATGTCGATGGCGAGTCGCTGGCGATGACCTGGACACTGCGGGACCTTGAAGCCGTACTTGAACCGTTGCTGGAGCGGATGCGCCAGCCGGTCGAGCGCGCCTTGCGTGATTCGCGCATTCGCCCGCAGGAGCTGGATGCCGTCGTGCTCGCAGGTGGGAGCACGCGTCTGCTGGCTGTGCGGCAGCTGGTGACGCGGTTGTTCGGGCGCTTTCCTGAAGTCTCGCTCGATCCCGATGAGGTCGTGGCACTCGGTGCTGCGGTGCAGGCCGCGCTGCGCGGGCGCGACAAGGCGCTGGCCGAGCGGGTGATGACGGATGTCTGTCCCTATACGCTCGGAATCCATGTCTCCCGGGAAATGGGCAACGGACATCGGCAGACGGGCTTCATGGCGCCGGTGCTGGAGCGCAACACCATTGTTCCAGCGAGCCGGGTGAAACGTTTCTACCCGGTGTCGGCGGACCAAACGCAGATTGCTATCGAGATCTATCAGGGAGAGGCGCGTCGTGTGCAGGACAACACGGCGCTGGGCAAGCTCCTGCTGCCATTGCCGCGAGGCAAATTCGGCGATGTGGCGATCGACGTACGCTTCACGCTCGACGCCAATGGGCTGCTGGAAGTCGAGGCATGGCCGCTGCGCGGCGAACAGCCGCAGGGGCAGGTAAAGCAACTGGTGATCGAGGCATCGGCCGAGCGGCTCTCTCCGGAGGAGCTGTCTAGATGCCTGGAAAGATTGCAGGGGCTCAAGCTGCACCCGCGTGACCGTCTGGAAGTGCGTGCGCTGATGGCGCGGGCCGAGCGGCACCACGCGCAGCTGCTTGGCCAGTGGCGTAGCCTGCTGGCCGATGCAATTCTGGGCCTCGAGGTGGCGCTGGAGACGCAGGATGAGCGCAGGTTCGCACAGCCGCGCAAGCGGCTTGAAGACCTGCTGGCGAGCATCGAGGCGGACCAGTTCCTCCCTGATCTGGAGTAGCCATGACTCTGAGCGAGGCATTCGCACAACTGGGGCTGCCCCCCGACTCTGATGGGCGTGCAGTGCGCAGGGCTTACGCGCAGTTGCTCAAGGGCCTGGATCAGGTGTCCCAGCCACAGGCTTTCATGGAATTGCGCGCCGCTTATGAGCTGGCAATGGCCCATGTGCGGGCAAATGCAAATGTGCAGGAGCCTGGCGCCCAAGCGCAGCTGAATGAACCGCAGGCAGACGCATTTGTCCGAGACTCTTTGGCTTTCATTGCCAGGCCGGCACCTGGCCCGGATCGCCCTGAACATGCCGAGCCAACCAAACAGATGGAGTTGGCAGAAACTCCCGAGCCACCGGAGCCACCGGAGCCACCGGAGCCACCGGAGCCACCAGAGGATGTGGCCAACCGTGTGCTGGATGGATGGCAGTGTCGATTCCAGCCATGGGAGCTGGATGCCGCCACGCAGGAGCTTCGGATCTTGCTGAAAAGGCCGGAATTGCAGGGCTTCGACAACCGTGAGGCCTTCGAGCGGCGGCTCGCACGGCGCATCGCCGGCAGGACCTTCGGGGCGCGCAGCAGCGCCTTGCTGCTGGCCGCAGATGCCGTATTCGACTGGCGCCGCCGAGGGGTGGGTGTGGAGCCACTCGAACACATACTGGATAGCCTGGCGCGGCTACCTCCCATGCTGCACAAAGTAGCGACAGGCTTGCTTGGCGAGCCCAATCCCGACTCTGCACGGGAGCTGCTGCTCACGCCGAGGTTTCTGGGTTACGTGGAACAGCAATGGCAATCATGGCTGGAGTGGTGGCTTCCCGAAGAGCAATTGCATCGTTGGGGGGTGGCATGGCGCCGGATTCCAATAGGCACGCGTGCCTCAATGGGGCTTGTGGCCGGGGCCAAGCTGGCGGGACTGGCTCTCAAGGTGCTTGGAGCTCGCCTGGCGATAGCCGGCCTGATCGTGGTGGCTGCGATTTTTGTGTTCCGCACCATTGCGGATCGCACGAGCGGAAAGCAGGTCGCGCAGGAGAAGCAGGCATGCGTCAACGCCTATGCGGATCGTCGATTGAATGGCTGGCATGACGTGCCGTCCAACAAGCTTTATTCGTTGAGGTCCTGCAGGTCGCAGGGCGTGCACACCATCCCGGATCAACGCGGCATGGATCAGGCCGAGCGCATCGCCAGGGTGCTGGTGGATCCATCGACGGGGTGGATCGATAGCAGTCCGCTCTGGGGAGACTATCTGCGCCTGAACACGAAGGATGGCCGAGCTTTCGGATTCGAGCGCGTGGGGTCGGTTCCCAGCTACTGCGCCAACATTCGGGCCTTTGCATTGAAAGGCCTGTGGCTCAAGCTTGGAGACGTACCTGCGGCGACTGGCTTGGTTCGGGAGGTGGCCTGGTGCCAGGCGCAGCTGCTCGCCGCCAAGAATGAGGGCCGGGACAACGCCAGGGAGAGGGTGACCTATGGAGAGCGGCACGAAAGCGATGCGCTCTGGGCATTTCTTCGCCACACCGATGCCTGGCCGGATGGGGCGCGACCTGCATTGCCTCTCGAGTCCTTGGTGCGTGGCAACACGGCAGCCAGTTTTGACTGGCGCCTGCCAACGGAGGGTGTCCCGCAGGCAACGCAACACATGCGTCAAACATCGCAGCAGAGTTCCGAACGCTAGCGTCAGTTCAATTGCCTCGCATCCTTCACGCTTGCCAAAACAGTGCACACGCTTGGTATGAAGATTGCATGGATGCCGGGTCGCTCAGGCGCCGGACGGACGTCCTGCACCGCGTGGCTGCATCTGCGCGAAGTGGTGGTGGAACGGATGTAAGCTCGCGGCAAGCCTGCGGGCGGGTGCTGCCCCAGGTGAACAAGATCAACGCATTCCACGCACCACAAGGAGACATTTCATGAAGCAACCCCCTTCCAGGCAACGCCTGCCTGCATGGCAGTGGATCGGCCTTGCGGCCGCCACGCCGCTGTTCCTCGCATCGTGCGGTGGTGGTGGCAATGGCGGATCGGGCCAGGACGACCTGGCCGCCTGTGCCATCACCTCGGGCGATGGCAGCGTGGTCGTGGGCTCGGGCCTGCCCGGTGATCCGGCCGCACCCGAACCCTCGTCGGGCTACCGCCTCGGCAAGAAGGCCCTGCACACCTCCAAGTACATGGTGGTCACGGCCAACCCGCTGGCGTCCAAGGCCGGTTGCGAGGTGCTCAAGTCCGGTGGCTCGGCCGTGGATGCGGCCGTGGCCGTGCAGATGGTGCTGGGCCTGGTGGAGCCGCAGTCCAGCGGCATTGGCGGTGGCGCCTTCATGCTCTACCGCGATGCGGCCACGGGCAAGGTCGTGGCCTATGACGGCCGCGAGACCGCGCCGGCTGCCGCCACGGAAAACTACCTGCGCTACGTGGACGATGCCACCGACCAGACCGCGCCCAAGCCTTCGGCGCGCTCCAGCGGCCGCTCCATCGGCACGCCGGGCGTGGTGCGCATGCTGGAACTCGCGCACAAGGACTACGGCAAGACCGCCTGGCCCCAGCTGTTCAATTCGGGCATCGACCTGGCCAGCAAGGGCTTTCCCATCAGCGGCCGCATGGCCGCCGCGCTGGAGGGCTCCAAGACGGAGCTGGCGCGCGATGCCGATGCCGCCAAGCTGTACTTCGATGCCCAGGGCAAGCCGCTGGCGCTGGGCGCCAAGTTCGTCAACCAGCCCTATGCCGACACGCTGCGCAGCATCGCCACGGGCGGTGCCGATGCCTTCTACCGTGGCGACCTGGCCCAGGCCATCGTCAGCAAGGTGGGCGTGACGCAGACCGTCTCGGACGGTGCGCCCATCACCCCCGGCAAGACCACGCTGCAGGACCTGGCCAGCTACGAGGCCAAGCGCCGCGAGGCCGTCTGCACCACCTACCGCGCGCGCTACATGGTCTGCAGCATGCCGCCGCCGTCGTCCGGCGGCATC
The DNA here is from genome assembly GCF_001571325.1 of Delftia tsuruhatensis NBRC 16741. Taxonomy (GTDB): domain Bacteria; phylum Pseudomonadota; class Gammaproteobacteria; order Burkholderiales; family Burkholderiaceae_C; genus Comamonas; species Comamonas tsuruhatensis. The sequence continues at coordinate 1,139 of NZ_BCTO01000083.1, read as the reverse complement.
GCCGTGGCACAGGCCATGGGCATTCTGGAGAACTTCGACCTCAAGGCCTATGCGCCCACGGCCATCGATGGCGAGGGCGGCAAGCCGTCGGTGATGGGCGTGCACCTGGTCAGCGAAGCCCTGCGCCTGGCCTATGCCGACCGTGACAAGTACGTGGCCGACACCGACTTCGTGTCCCTGCCCGGCGGCTCGCCGGCCCTGATGCTGGACAAGAGCTACCTGCGCCAGCGCGCCGCCCTCATCTCCACCACCAAGAGCATGGGCACGGCCCAGGCAGGCAACTTCGGCACGCCTTCGCAGGGCGTGGTCGATGTCAAGGAGGCCGGCACCACGCACATGAGCATCGTCGATGCCAAGGGCAACGCGCTGAGCATGACGACCACGGTGGAGTCCAGCATGGGGTCCTTTCACGTCACGCGCGGCTTCGTGCTCAACAACCAGCTGACCGACTTCGCGGCCATCCCCAGCACCGCCGACGGCCCGGTCGCCAACCGCGTGCAGCCGGGCAAGCGCCCGCGCAGCTCCATGGCGCCCACGCTGGTGTTCGACCTGAAGACCGACGGCACCGCCGGCGACTTCAAGATGGCCACGGGCTCGCCGGGCGGCAGCACCATCATCCAGTACGTGACCAAGACCCTGGTCGGCGCGCTGGACTGGGGTCTGGATGCGCAGCAGGCCACGTCGATGGTGGACTTCGGCGCGGCCAACAGCCCGACCACCAACGTGGGCGGCGAGCACCCCAACATCAACACGGCCAATGGCGGCAACGACGATCCGCTGGTCAGCGGCCTGCGTGCCCTGGGCCATGTGGTGTCCATCAGTGCGCAGTCCAGCGGTATTGGCACCATCTTGCGGGTGCAGCGCAATGGGCAGGCGCAGCTGGAAGGTGGGGCTGATCCGCGCCGTGAAGGGCTTGTTCTGGGCGATACCGTTCGCTGATTTCGGTCTGATGATTGACTGAGGAAGGCGCTGCTGGCGGGATGCTGGTGGCGCCTTTTTTGCTGGTTTGCTGGTGGGTCTTTTTTTGACCCTGCCGGGTGGTTGTTTTTCGAGGCCGGGGTTCGGCCCGGCGGCCGACCCGCTTTCTTGTCGCGCGACAAGAAAGCGGGGCAAAGAAGCGCGCCCCAAACTGCCCACGA
>NZ_BCTO01000082.1 GCF_001571325.1 Delftia tsuruhatensis NBRC 16741 | reverse complement strand
TCGCCACCAGCGTCAGCATGTCGGGCGTGATGGCCGTGCAGCCTTCGGGGATGCCGTTGGGCGGCACCTGCACCTCATGCCGGGGCAGGCCCTGCTCGCGGCGCAGCGCCAGCGCCAGATCCGCCAGCCGGGGGTGCTGGAACAGCGTGCGCACCTGCGTCACCCAGCCCTGGGCGCGCATGCGCTCCAGCAGCTTCAGGGCCAGCAGCGAGTGCCCGCCCAGCTCAAAGAAATGGTCGTGGCGCCCCACGCGCTCCACGCCCAGCACCTCGCTCCAGAGTGCGGCCAGACGCTGCTCGCCGTCGCCCACGGGCGCCTCGTAGTGCAGGCTGGCCAGCAGTTCAGGCTCGGGCAAGGCGGCCCTGTCCACCTTGCCGTTGGCATTCAGGGGAAGGCGGTCCAGCACCATGATGGCGGCCGGCACCATGTAGTCCGGCAGTTCAAGGGCCAGGCGCTCGCGCAGTTCGGCCGCCGTGACCTGCTGCCCTTCATGCGCCGAGACATAGGCCGCCAGGTGCATGCCCGCCGGGCCCTTGCGGGCCACGACCACGGACTCCCGCACCTGGGGCTGGGCCAGCAGCCGGGCCTCGATCTCGCCCAGCTCGATGCGAAAGCCTCGGATCTTCACCTGATGGTCCAGGCGCCCCAGGTACTCCAGCTGGCCTTCATCGTTCCAGCGCACCAGGTCGCCCGTGCGGTACAGGCGGCCGCCGCCCTGGTCGAACGGGTCGGCGACGAAGCGCTCGGCGCTCAGGCCGGGCCGGCCCAGGTAGCCCTGCGCCAGCGCCTGCCCGCCCAGATAGAGTTCGCCGGCCACGCCTGCGGGAACCAGTCCCAGATCCTGGCCCAGCACCAACGCCTTGGTCGCGCTGACGGGGCGGCCGATGGGGACCGGGCTGCGGCCATCGTCGCGGCAGGTCCAGTGCGTCACGTGGATGGCGGCCTCGGTCGGGCCATAGAGGTTTTGCAGGCTGACGCCGTGCAGGCGGCGCAGGGCCTCGCGCTGTGTCTCGGCCGGCATGGCCTCGCCGCCGCAGATCACATAGCGCAGGCGGGTCTCCTCCTCGATGCCTTCATGGGACAGAAACGCCTGCAGCATGGCCGGCACGAAGTTCAGCGTGGTGATCTGGTGGCGGCGGATCAGCGCGACGATGCGCTCGGGATCGCGGTGGTCGCCGGGCCGGGCCACCACCAGGCGCACGCCCGCCGTCAGCGGCCAGAAGATTTCCCAGGCCGAGACATCGAAGCCGAAGGCCGCCTTGTGCAGCACCGCGTCGGCCCGCGTGAGCCGGTAGTGGTCCTGCATCCAGGCCATGCAATTGGACAGCGCGGCATGCCGGTTGGCCGCCCCCTTGGGCCGGCCGGTGGAGCCCGAGGTGTAGATCACATAGGCCAGATGGTCGCCATGGACCACCACTCCGGGATTGTGGTCAGGCCCTGCGTCCAGGTCCAGATCGTCGAGCTCGACCACGTTCAGCGCCTGCGCGAACGGCAGGCGCTGGCGTGCCTTGCGCTCGGTCAGCAGCAGGGCAATGCCGCTGTCCTGGGCAATGTAGGCCAGGCGGTCCACCGGGTACTCCATGTCCAGCGGCACGTAGGCGCCACCGGCCTTGAGCACCGCCAACAGCCCGGCCACCATGTCCACCGAGCGCTCCAGCGCAACGCCCACGCGCACGTCCGGCCCCACGCCCAGGGCCATCAGCCGATGGGCCAGCCGGTTGGCACGGGCGTTGAGCCGGGCCGAGGTCAGCGCCTCGTCGCCATGGACCAGGCAAACGGCATCGGGCTGCTCCCGCACGCGGGCCTCGAATTCCCGGTGCACGGGCAGGGCCTCGGGATGGGCCTTTCCATTGAGGCTCCACTGCAGCAGCCTGTCCCGTTCATGCGCGGGCAGCACCGCAATCGCGGTCACGGGCTGGCCGGGGTCGCGCGCCAGGGCATCGGCCAGGCCGTCCAGCGCCTCGTGCATGTAGCCGCACATGCTGTGGGCATTCACCGCATCGATCACATGCGCGATCAGCGTGAAGCCCTCGCCCGTGTCGTTGACCGACAGGCCGAACGGGAAGTTGGTGCGCTCGTGGCTTTGCAGTATCTGCACGCCGCTCCAGGCATCGCCAGCGTCCGCGTCCTGCAGCGCCGTGTGCCGGTAGTTGAGCAGGGCCGTGAACAGTGGCGCCCCGCCGGCCAGGCCGCTGCAGGACTGGGCCATCGACAGGCTGGCGTGCTCGTGCTGCAGCAGGTCCGTCAGCGCGGACTGGGTCTGGCGCAGGGCCTGGGCCACGCCACGACCGGCCAGGCGAACGCGCAGCGGCAGCGTATTGATGAACATGCCCAGCGCGCGGGCCGCGCCCTGCTGGGCCTGCATGCGGCCAAACAGCACGGTGCCGAACACCACGTCGTCCCTGCCGCTGGTCCTGGCCAGCACCAGGGCCCAGGCCAGGTGGAACAGCGCGGCGGCGCTGACGCCGTGGCGCCGGGACTGCTGCCGCAACCGGGCGGCAAGGCCGCCGTCAAGCACCTGCCGCACCTCGTTCGTGCGCGCTCCGTCGCCCTGGACGTCCAGCAGCCCGAAAGGCGCCGTGGGCTCCTGCACATCGCCCAGCATGGCGCGGAAAAACGCCTCATGCCCGGCCGTGCCCTCGCCCGAGCGCGCCTGGGCCACGAACTGGCGGAACGGCAGCGGCCGGGGCAGCGCGCTGGAGCGGCCCTGCTGGATCAGCGCGATCTCACCGATCACCTGCTTGAGCGTGGTGTTGTCGTCCACCATGTGGTGGGCCAGGATCTGCAGCAGCCAGCGCTGGCCCGGCGCGTCGTGCGCGGCCACCAGGTGGATCAGCGGCGCCTTGCGCAGGTCGATGCGGTAGCCCTGGGCGCAGGCGGCCAGCCGGGCCAGCGCGTCCTGCGATGATGCCGCCGTGCCTCCCTCCTCCAGCCAGGACAGCGGCAGGCGGGCCTGCCGGCAGACGACCTGCACGGGCGTCGCCAGGCCCTCCCAGAACACGGCCGTGCGCAGGATGTCATGCCGCGCGACCACCTGGTCAAAGCTCTCGGCAAACCGCTGCAGCCGCTCGCGCGAGTCGAAGCTCAGCGTGTGCGAGGTGACATAGGCATCGCCCTCGGACTGCAGCAGGTGGTGGAACAGAATTCCCTCCTGCAACGGCGCCAGCGGGTAGATGTCCTGGATGTTGGCTGCGCCACCGGGCACCGCAGCGGCAATGCGTGCAATCTCATCTTCATCCAGCGCCACCAGGGTCAGCATGTCCGGCGTGATCGCCGTGCAGCCTTCGGGGATGCCATTGGGCGGCACGTCGATCTCGCCGGCCACCTGCGCCCCTTGCTCACCCTGCTCACCCTGCTGCTCCTGCCGCACCGCCTGCGCAAACTCCGCCAGCCTCGGGTGCTGGAACAGCGTGCGCACCTGCACGCGCAGGCCCTGGGCGCGCACGCGCTCCAGCAGGCCCAGGGCCAGCAGCGAATGCCCGCCCAGCTCGAAGAAGCCGTCCTGCCGGCCCACGCGCTCCACGCCCAGCACCTCGGCCCAGATCTTCGCCAGCGTTTCTTCGAGTTCACCTTGCGGTGCCTCGTATTGCTGCGCACTCGCCATCTCCGGCTCGGGCAGCGCCTTGCGGTCCACCTTGCCGTTGGCCGTCAAAGGCAGGGCATCGAGCACGACGATGGCCGAGGGCACCATGTAGTCGGGCAGCGCCTGGCCCAGGCGCTGCTTGAGCTGGCTTTCCTCCACCACGTCACGCAGGGAGACATAGGCGATCAGCCTTGCGCCCTCCTTGGCCAGCACCACCGCCTCACGCACTTCAGGCTGGGCCAGCAGCTGCGACTGCACCTCGCCCAGCTCGATACGGAAGCCCCGGATCTTGACCTGCTGGTCGGCACGGCCCAGGTATTCGAGTTCGCCCTGAGCGTTCCAGCGCACCAGATCGCCCGTGCGGTACAGGCGCTCGCCCGTCTCGCTGAACGGGTTGGCAATGAAGCGCTCTGCCGTCAGTCCTTGCCTGTTGAGATAGCCGCGTGCCAAGCCCTCGCCTGCCACGTACAACTCTCCCGCCACGCCCTGCGGCAGCAGGTTCAGGCTGCCATCCAGCACATACAGGCCCAGGTCCGGAATCGCCACGCCAACGGGGCTGCGGCCTCCGTCCAAATCCGCCTTGGTGATCTGCCGGTACGTCACATGCACCGTGGTCTCGGTGATGCCGTACATGTTGATGAGCTGCGGGCTCTCGTCACCGAAGCGGTCGAACCAGGGCCGCAGGCTCTCGGGCTCCAGCGCCTCGCCGCCGAAGATCACCTGGCGCAGCGCCAGGCCGGAGCCGCCTTCTTCATCCTGCTCCACCGCATGCACCAGCTGCCCGAAGGCCGAAGGCGTTTGATTGAGAACCGTTACGCGCTCCGCACGCAGCAAGGCCAGGAAGTCCTGGGGCGAGCGGCTGACCCAGTACGGCACCACCACCAGCCTGCCCCCAGTGCACAGCGCACCAAAGATCTCCCAGACCGAGAAGTCGAAGGCATAGGAATGGAACAGGGTCCAGACATCGTCAGGCCCGAAGCCGAACCAGGCATCGGTGGCGTCCAGCAGCCGTGCCACGTTGCGGTGGCTCAGTTGCGCGCCCTTGGGACGGCCCGTGGAGCCGGAGGTGTAGATCACATAGGCCAGGCTGTCCGGGCTCACATCGACCTGCGGATCGGTATCGGGTTCGCCCGACAGGTCCAGTAGGTCGATCTCCAGCACCTGCAGCGCAGCAGCGCCCGGGAGGCGCTCACGCACCACAGCCTGCGTCAGCACCAGAGAGATCCCGCTGTCGGCCACCATGTGCGCCAGCCGGTCGGCAGGGTAGTCCGGGTCCAGCGGCACATAGGCGCCACCGGCCTTGAGGATGGCCAGCAGTCCCACCACCATCTCCACCGAGCGCTGCATGGCAATGCCCACGCGCGTCTCGGGGCGCACGCCCAGGGCGATCAGACGGCGGGCCAGGCGGTTGGCCTGGGCGTCGAGTTCGGCGTAGGTCAGTCGTGCGGACTCGCAGGTCAACGCCACCGCATCCGGCCGTTGCTGCGCGCTTGTGGCAAAGCGCTGGTGCAGGCAGGCGGGCTGCGCAGGGTTGAGCGCAGGTCCATTGCGTGTACTGCGGCGCGCACTGCGGTCCAGAAGCTGCGCCTGCTCATCGCCGGGCAGCAGTTGCACCTGGTCCAGCGCGCACTGCGGCGCATGCGCCAGCGCCTGCAGCAGCAGCGACAGATGCGCGCCCATGCGCTGCACCGTGGCCGGCTCGAAGCGCTCGCGCGCATAGGCAAAGCCCAGCTGCAGGCTGCCGTCGGCGCGGCGGCTGGCGTGCAGGGTCAGCTCGAACTGGGCGGCCAGGCCGTCCAGCTCCAGCTTCTGGATCTCCAGGCCCGCCAGGCCGGCCGCCTCTTCGTGCTGGTAGTTCAGCATCACCTGGAACAGCGAGCTGCCGTCCAGGCTGCGGCGCGGCTGCAGTGCCTCGACCAGTTGCTCGTAGGGCAGGTCCTGGTGGGCCAGGCCCAGGCGGACCCGCTCGGCCAGCTGGGCCAGCAGCTCCTGCAGGCGCATGCGGGGATCGAGCCGGCCACGCATCACCAGCGTGTTGACGAAGAAGCCGACCAGCGGCTCGGCCTCGGGCTGGTTGCGGTTGGCCACGGGCACGCCCACGCGGATATCGGTCTCGGCGGTATAGCGGTGCAGCAGGGCCTGGAAACCGGCCAGCAGCGCCACGAAGAGGGAGGTGCCCTGCTCGCGGGCGCGCTGCTCCAGTCCGGCCACCAGGCTGGTGGGCAGCTCCAGCCGGTGCCAGGCGGCATGCCAACGGGTCTCGGCGCCCGGCGCGCGGGCATGGTCGGCGGGCAGCTCCAGATGCAGGTCCTGACCACCGGCCAGCTCGGGCAGCCAGTAGTCCAGCAGGCGCTGCCTTTCCCCGGCCTCCAGCCAGTCGCGCTGCCAGGCGGCGTAGTCGGTGTAGGCAATGGGCAGCGGCGGCAGGCGGGTCGGGCGCTGCTGCACCAGTGCCGCGTACAGGCCGGCGAATTCCTCCAGCAGGATCTGCATGGAGCGGCCGTCGGAGATGATGTGGTGCATCACCACCACCAGCAGGTGCTGGCGGCTGTCCAGGCGGACGGCGGCCACGCGCAGCAGCGGGCCGCGCGTCAGGTCAAAGGGCGTGAGGCACAGGCGCTCGGCTTCGGCCAGGGCCCGTTCGCGCCGCTGTGCTGCAGGCAGGGAGCTGAGGTCGATCAGCGGCAGCTCCAGGGCCAGCTGCGGCACGATGCGCTGCCGCGCCAGGCCGTCGGGGCTTTCCTCAAACACCGTGCGCAGTCCGCCGTGGCGCTCCAGCAGCACGCCGAACGCCTGCCGCAAGGCCGCCAGATCCAGCTCGCCATGCATCCACGAGGCCTGGGCGATGTGGTAGGCCGAGCTTTGCGGGTCCAGCTTCCACAGGAACCACTGGCGCAGCTGCGCATGGGACAGGGCTTCGGTCTGGTCGGGCGATGGTGCGCGCACCGGGATGGGGAAATGCGAGAGATCCAGTCCCTCGGCCCGGATCTTTTGCAATGCCAGCGTGCGCTGGGCAGGGCTCAGGCTTGCAAAGCGCTCGGCGATTTGGCGCAGGCGGCCACGGTCCATCAGATATCTCCCAGAGTTTCGAGAAAGGAATCCAGCGCATCGAGCGCCTGCGCATCCGCGCCTGTCGTGCCTGTTGCACCCGCAGCACCCGCGCTGCCATGGGCCGGCAGGCGCACCAGGCCTGCCATGTCCTGCAGCACCGGGGTGCGGAAAACGTCCTGGGCGGTCAGCCCCGCAGCGCCTGCCCCCTGCAGCCGCGCCAGCAGTTGCACCACCTTGAGCGAGTGCCCGCCGCGCTCGAAGAAGCTGTCGCGGCGGTCCACGCGGCCACCGCCCAGCAGCTCGGACCAGAGCCCGGCCAGCATTTCCTCGGCCTGCCCCGAAGGAGCCTCGTAGGACGGGCCGGACGGTGCCTGCGCCGCAGGCAGCGCGGCACGGTCCACCTTGCCGCTGTTGTTCAGCGGCAGCGTGTCCAGCACCACGATGGCGGATGGCAGCATGTAGTCGGGCATGCCGCTGGCCAGTCTTGCGCGCAGTGCCGCAGCGTCCAGGGGCGGGCCTGCATGCAGCGGTGCATGTAGCGACGCATGTAGAGATACGTGCGCCACAAGGCGCGTATCGCTGCCGGACCCCGCTGCCGTGACCACGGCCTCGCGCACCTCGGGCTGGGCCAGCAGCGCGGCCTCCACCTCGCCCAGCTCGATGCGGTGGCCGCGGATCTTGACCTGGTGGTCCAGCCGGCCCAGGTATTCGAGCGCGCCATCGGCATTGCGGCGCACCAGGTCGCCCGTGCGGTACAGGCGTTCGCCAGCCTCACCCGGTCCCGCGAAAGGATCGGCCACAAAACGCTCCGCGCTCAGGCCCGGCCGCTGCCAGTAGCCGCGCGCCAGGCCCTGGCCACCAATGAACAGCTCACCGGCCACGCCTTGCGGCACGCAGCGCAGTCCTTCGTCAAGCACCAGCAGCCGGGTGGCCGCGATGGCCTGGCCCAGCGTGGCGGCATCGCCCTGCACCTGCTGCAGGCTGGACCAGATCGTGGTCTCGGTCGGGCCGTAGAGGTTCCAGAGGTCCACGCCCGCCGCGCGCAGCAGGGCGATCAGGTCCGGCGCAAGCGCCTCGCCGCCGCACAGCGCCTTCAGGGGCCGTGCCGCCTTCCAGCCACCGGCCAGCAGCAGGCGCCAGCCCGAGGGCGTGGCCTGCATCACGCTGGCGCGGCTGCGCTCCAGCAGCGCCGCCAGCGCGGCCGCGTCGCGCACCTGCTCGCGCCCGGCCACCACCAGCTGCGCGCCCACGGCCAGGGGCAGGAAGATCTCCAGGCCCGCAATGTCGAAGGACACGGAGGTCGTGGCCAGCACCACGTCCTGCGCCTGCAGGCCCGGCTGTGCCGCCATGGACTGCAGGAAGTTGGAGAAGGCCGCATGCCGCACCACCACGCCCTTGGGCCGGCCGGTGGAGCCCGAGGTGTAGATCACATAGGCGGCCTGGTCGCCATGCACCTCGACGCGGGGCGCGCGTTCCGTGCCTGCCTGCGGCCCTGGCTCCCTTGCCTCCACTGCCTCCAGCACCTCCAGTACCTCCAGCGCCTCCAGTTCCAGCACCTTCGGCACGCTGGCGGCGAGCAAGGCCAGCCGGCCCGGCGCCAGGCCCGAGGCCAGCGCCAGGCAGGCTCCGCTGTCCTGCAGCATGTACCGCATGCGCTCATCGGGCAGGGCCGGATCGACGGGCACGTAGGCAGCGCCCGCCTTGAGGATGGCCAGCAGGCCGGCCACCATGGCGGCCCCGCGCTCGGCCACCAGGCCCACGCGCTGCCCAGGCCGCAGCCCCTGGGCGCTCAAGGCCTGCGCCAGGCGGCTGGCCCGCCGGTCCAGATCGCCGTAGCTGAACACCTGTCCGTCCGCAGCCAGGGCCGGGGCCTGGGGCCGCTGCCTTGCCTGCGTCTCGAACATGCGGTGCACCGGCAAGGCCTGCGGCCAGGACCGGGGGTTGCCGGCCTGCGCCAGCAGCGCCTGGCGCTCGGCCGGGGGCACCACGTCCAGCGTGCGCAGGTCGCGGCCGGGCTGCTGCTGCAGCGCCTGCACCAGCGCCTGCAGGGCCTGCTGCATGTAGGCGCAGACGCGCCCGGCCCCTACGCTGCGCACCACCTGGGCGACGAGCACAAAGCCCTGGCCGTCGTCATCCACAGCCATGCCCACGGGATAGTTGCTGCGCTCGGGGCGACCCAGCACCTGCACGCCGGCCCGGGCCAGCTCTTGCGCAGCGCCCTCTGCCGCGCCATGCCGGTAGTTCAGCAATGCGCTGAACAGCGGCGTTCCCGCAGGCAGGCCGCTGCAGCGCTGGGCCAGCGACAGGCTGGCATGCTCGTGCTGCAGCAGCGCCGCAAGCGCCGCCGCCGTGCTGCGCAGGCCCTGGAGCACGCTGCCTTCGCCCAGCGGCAGGCGCAGCGGCAAGGTGTTGATGAACATGCCCAGCGCCTGGTTCGCACCGGCGCCGCCGTCCATGCGGCCCATCAGCACGGTGCCGAAGACCGGCTCCTGCCTGCCGCTGGTGCGGGCCAGCACCAGCGCCCAGGCCAGGTGGCAGAGCGCGGCGGGGCTGACGCCGTGCGCACGCGCCTGGCGGCGCATGCCCTGGGCCAGTGGGGCGTCCAACCGCAGGCGGGCCTCCTCCATGCCCCGGCCATCGCCTTGCACGTCCAGCAGGCCGAAGGCGGCCGTGGGCTCCTGCACATCGGCCAGCATGCGGCGGAAGAACCGCTCGTGCGCCTCGGCCGCCACGCCCTGGCGCGCCTGCGCCACAAAGCGCCGGAAGGGCACGGGCACCGGCAGCTCGGCCGTACGGCCCTGCTGAAGCCGCAGCACTTCCTGCAGCAGCAGGTCCAGCGTGATGCGGTCCATCACCAGGTGGTGACTCAGCAGTTGCAGCAGCCAGCGGCCTTGCCCGGCATCGTGCGCGGCCCGCGCCCCTATCATCGGCGCCTGCCGCACGTCCAGGCGCAGGTCGTGGCTGCGCAGTTGCTCCAGCATCTGCGGCACCAGTGCCTCATGTGCCTCATCCGCATCAGGCCACTGCAGCTGCAGCGGTGCCTGGCGCAGCACCACCTGCACGGGCTCGGACAGCCCCTCCCAGAGCACGGCCGTGCGCAGGATGTCATGGCGCGCAATCACCTGGTTGAGGCTGTGCACGAAGGATTGCAGCTGCTCGCGCGCCCCGAAGCTCAGCAGGTTGGGCGAGACGAACACATCGCCCCCGGACTGCAGCAGGTGGTGGAACAAAATTCCCTCCTGCAACGGCGCCAACGGGTATATGTCCTGGATGTTGGCCGCCCCACCGGGCACCGCAGCGGCGATGCGTGCAATCTCATCGTCATCCAGCGCCACCAGGGTCAGCATGTCCGGCGTGATCGCCGTGCAGCCTTCGGGGATGCCGTTGGGTGGCACATCGATCTCGCCGGCCACCTGCTCACCCTGCTGCTCCTGCTGTTCCTCCAGCACCGCCTGCGCAAACTCCGCCAGCCTCGGGTGCTGGAACAGCGTGCGCACCTGCACGCGCAGGCCCTGGGCGCGCACGCGCTCCAGCAGGCCCAGGGCGAGCAGCGAATGCCCGCCCAACTCGAAGAAGCCGTCCTGCCGGCCCACGCGCTCCACGCCCAGCACCTCGGCCCAGATCTTCGCCAGTGTTTCCTCCAGCTCTCCCTGCGGTGCCTCGTATTGCTGGGCGCTGACCATCTCCGGCTCGGGCAGCGCCTTGCGGTCCACCTTGCCGTTGGCCGTCAAAGGCAGGGCGTCAAGCACGACGATGGCCGAGGGCACCATGTAGTCGGGCAGCGCATGGCCCAGCCGGTCCTTGAGCAAACCGTCTTCGGCTGGCGAATTCAGCGAGACATAGGCCACCAATCGCGCCCCGCCTGCACCCTCCCTGGCCAACACCACGGCCTCACGCACTTCAGGCTGGGCCAGCAGTTGCGACTGCACCTCGCCCAGCTCGATGCGGAAGCCCCGGATCTTGACCTGCTGGTCGGCACGGCCCAGGTATTCAAGTTCGCCCTGGGCACTCCAGCGCACCAGGTCGCCCGTGCAGTACAGGCGCTCGCCCGTCTCGCTGAACGGGTTGGCAATGAAGCGCTCTGCCGTCAGCCCTTGCCTGTTGAGATAGCCGCGTGCCAAGCCCTCGCCCGCCACGTACAGCTCCCCGGCCACGCCCTGCGGCAGCAGGTTCAGGCTGCCATCGAGCACATACAGGCCCAGGTCCGGAATCGCCACGCCCACCGGGCTGCGTCCGTCCTCCAGATCCTTCTGCGTGATCTCCCGGTACGTCACATGCACCGTGGTCTCGGTGATGCCGTACATGTTGATGAGTTGGGGGCCCTGGTCACCGAAGCGGTCGAACCAGGGCCGCAGGCTCTCGGGCTCCAGCGCCTCGCCGCCGAAGACCACATGGCGCAGCGACAGGCCAGCGCCGCCCTGCTCGTTCCCATCTTCCTGCTCCACGGCATGGACCAGCTGCCCGAAGGCCGAGGGTGTTTGATTGAGAACCGTTACGCGCTCCGCACGCAGCAAAGCCAGGAAGTCCTGGGGCGAACGGCTGACCCAGTAAGGCACCACCACCAGCCTGCCGCCCGTGCACAGGGCGCCAAAGATCTCCCAGACCGAGAAGTCGAAGGCGTAGGAGTGGAACAGGGTCCAGACATCGTCAGGCCCGAAGCCGAACCAGGCATCGGTGGCGTCCAGCAGCCGTGCCACATTGCGGTGGCTCAGTTGCGCGCCCTTGGGTTTGCCTGTCGAGCCCGAGGTGTAGATCACATAGGCCAGGCTGTCCGGGTTCACATCGACCTGCGGATCGGTATCGGGTTCGCCCGACAGGTCCAGCGTGTCGATCTCCAGCACCTGCAGCGCAGCAGCGCCCGGGAGGCGCTCACGCACCGCAGCCTGCGTCAGCACCAGAGAGATCCCGCTGTCGGCCACCATGTGCGCCAGCCGGTCGGCAGGGTAATCCGGGTCCAGCGGCACATAGGCGCCACCGGCCTTGAGGATGGCCAGCAGGCCGACCACCATCTCCACCGAGCGCTGCATGGCGATGCCCACGCGCGTCTCCGGCCGCACGCCCAGGGCGATCAGACGGCGGGCCAGGCGGTTGGCCCGGGCGTCGAGTTCGGCGTAGCCGAGAACGTGGTGCTCGAAGGACAGCGCCTGCGCCCCGGCTCGCGCCAATGCCTGGCTGGCGAAGCGGCCGTGCAGCGTCTGCGCTGCGGCCGGCTGGCCGGCCGACAGGCCGGCGGCGCGGCCCCATGCCTGCTGCCTGTGCAGTTCGGCCGCGCCCAGCAAGGCGACCTCGCCCACCTTGCGGGCCGGATCATCGGCCAGCGCCTGCAGCATGGCCACATAGTGGCCGGCCAGTGCGCCGATGGTGGCGGCCTCGAACAATTCGCGGGCATAGGTCAGGCGCAGGTGCAGGCGGCCCTGCGCATCCTCGGTGGTGTCCACGGTCAGCTCGAACTGGGCGCCCTGGCCCTGCAGCGCATATTCCTGCAGCTCCAGCCCAGGCAGTTGCTGCAGCGCGCTGCGGTCCTGGCGCTGGTGGTTGAACAGCACCTGGAACAGCGGCTGGGTGCCGGCGTTGCGTTCGGGCTGCAGCGCCTCGACCAGTTGCTCGAAGGGCAGGTCCTGGTGGGCCTGCGCGCCCTGGGCGGCCTGCCGGGCCTGGTCCAGCAGTTGCGCCAGGCCCATGCGCCCGTCCAGCGTGGCGCGCAGAACCTGGGTGTTCACGAAAAAGCCCACCGTGCCCTGTGTTTCCACCCGGTGGCGGTTGGCAATGGGCACGCCCACGCGAATGTCTTCCTGGCCCGTGTAGCGGTGCAGCACGGCCTGCAGGCCCGCCAGCAGCAGCACGAACAACATTGCGTCCTGCGCCTGGGCGCGGCGGCGCAGGCTGCCGACCAGTTCGGCCGGCAGCTGCAGGCCATGGCTGGCGGCCACATGGTCCGCGCCGGGCCGGCGCGGGTGGTCCGTGGGCAGTTGCAGCACGGGGTGCGTGTCGCCCAGCTGGGCGCGCCAGTAGGCCAGTTGCCGCTGCCGCTCGCCGGCCTCCAGCCACTGGCGCTGCCAGGCCGCGTAGTCGGCGTACTGCAGCGGCAGGGGTGCGGCCTGCGGCACCTGTCCCTGGCACCGTGCGCGGTACTGCTGCACGAATTCATCCACGATGATCTGCATGGACCAGCCGTCGGAGACGATGTGGTGCATGGCCACGACCAGCACATGCGCCTCGGCCGACTCCCGGATCAGGCCCACGCGCAGCAGCGGCCCGGCCTGCAGGTCGAAGGGCTGGCGGTGCACGGCGGCCGCCGCCTCGTGCAGTTGCTCCTGGCGCTGCGCAGCGGGGAGTTCGGACAGATCCGTTTGCTCGACCCGCACACTGCCCTGTGCGGCGATCACCTGCACCACCTGCCCGTCCCCGCCCATGCGGAACACCGTGCGCAGCGACTCGTGGCGCGCCACCAGCGCGTCGAAGCTTTGCTGCAGCGCCAGCACGTCGAGCGTGCCCAGCAGACGCAGCGCGCCGCTGATGTGATAGGCCGTACCGGCCGGCTCCAGCTGCCACAGGAACCACTGGCGCAATTGCGCAAAGGACAGCGGCAGCGGGCCACTGCGGTCGGCCCTGGGCAGGGACGCCGCGCCTTCGGTCTGCTCGGCGCCGGCGACCGGCCCCTCCACCAGCCGTGCCACACCCGCCGGCGTCTTGCCCGTGAACAGCTGCTTGGGCGTGAGCTTGACGCCGCGCTTGCGGGCGCGCGCCACCAGCTTGAGCGCGAGGATGGAGTCCCCGCCCAGCGCGAAGAAGTCGTCATGCCGGCCCGCGCGCTCCAGGCCGAAGAGGTCGGCCCAGACGGCGGCCAGCGCCTGCTCGGCCTCGCCTTGGGGCGCCTCGAAAAGATCGGCGGCCGCCTGCTCCGGCACGGGCAGGGCCTTGCGGTCGATCTTGCCGTTGGCCGTCAGGGGCATGCCTTCCAGCACGGTGATGCTGGCGGGCACCATGTATTCGGGCAGCGCCTGCGCCAGCGCGGCGGCCCACCCCTGCCTGTCGGCGGGAACGCCCGCCTGGGGCACGGCATAGGCATGCAGCTGCATGCGCCCGTCGCCGCCCCCATCCCCATTCCCATCCAGCCGCGCCACGACTTCGGCCTGGGCCACGCCGGGCACGGCCTGCAGCGCCAGCGCCACCTCGCGCAGCTCCACGCGGTAGCCGCGCACCTTCACCTGGTCGTCCATGCGGCCCAGGAACTGCAGGCTGCCATCGGCCAGCATGGTCACGCGGTCGCCCGTGCGGTACAGGCGCTCGCCCGGCTGGAACGGGCTGGCCACGAATCGCTCTGCCGTCTGCCCGGGCCGGGCCTGGTAGCCGCGCGCCAGGCCCGGCCCGCCCAGGTACAGCTCGCCGCTGGCGCCCAGGGGCACGGGCTGCAGGTCGGCATCCAGCACCAGGGCGCGGCTATTGGCCAGCGGCCTGCCCACGGGCAGGCTTTCGCCGCCGCGCAGCACCTCGTCCGTCTCCTGGGTGAGGATGCCCACCGTGGTTTCGGTGGGGCCGTAATGGTTGAGCACGCGGCAGCCGGGCCTGAGCGCGGCGATGCGGTCCACCAGCGGCCAGCGCGTGGCCTCGCCGCCCAGCACCAGGCGGCTGGCAGGCAGCACCTCGGCGGGCATGCCGGCGTTCAGCAGCCCCTGCAGATGGCTGGGCACGATCTTGAGCACGTCCACCCGGTGCTCCGCCATGTAGCGCGCGAAGCCGTCGGGGTCGAAGGCCAGTTCGGGCGCCATCAGATGCAGCGCGCGCCCCGAGCACAGCGCACCGAACAGCACGGTGTGCCCCAGGTCCGCCGCCACGGTCGAGACCATGGCCATGCTGCGCGCCGCATCGGGCAGGTCCAGCCGCTGCAGCACGGCCTGCACATAGTGGGCCAGCGCCCCGTGGCTGACGACCACGCCCTTGGGCTGCCCGGTCGAGCCCGAGGTGTAGATCACATAGGCGCCCTGTGCGGAATGCGGCGGCGCGGCCGGCGGCGCCTGCCCCGCAATGCACGGCTCCCGGCAGGCATTCAGGTCCAGGCTCAGCAGGGGAACGCCCGCGTCCCAGGCGGGCGCCTGCTGGCAGAGCATCAGCACCGCGCCGCTGTCGCGCAGCTGCCAGGCCAGCCGCTGCGCCGGCAGGCCGGGGTCCAGGGGCACATAGGTGCCACCGGCCTTGAGCACGGCAAGCAGGCCCAGCACAAAGGCGCAGCTGCGCTCGGCATGCAGGGCCACGCGCACATCGGCCCCCACGCCGCGCGCCACCAGGGCCCGGGCCAGCTGGTCGGACCGCCGGTCCAGCTGAGCGTAGTCCAGGACAGAGCCTGCGTCCCTGACCGCCGTGCCATCGGGCTGGGCCTGCACGGCGCGCGACCACAGCTGCAGCACGCTGTCGGCGCCAAAGGCCTGCACCGGGCCTGCAGACTCCGACACGCGGCCTGGCAGTGACAGTTCGCCCAGCCTGGGCTGCCTGTCGCTGATTGCGGCGCTGACCTGCCGCGCAAGGTCCTGGAACGCGGCGGCCATGTCGCGCACCACGGCCTCGTCGAACAGTTCATGGGCGTAGATCAGCACGCAGTCGATGCCGTCCTGCCGGTCGGTGAAGTCCAGGCTCAGGTCGAAATGCGCCTGGCCGCTGGAGACGGCCTGCATGGCGATCTCCAGGCCGGCGATGTGGCGCGCGGCCGAGGCATCTTCCTGCTGGGTGCACTTGACCTGGAACAGCGGGTGAACGCCCGGCTGGCGGGCCGGCTGCAGCGCCTCGACCAGCAGGTGGAACGGCAGGTCCTGGTGGGCCTGCGCGCCCAGCACCGCCTCGCGCACCTGCGCCAGCAGCGCGCCGAAGTCCTGCGCGGGATCGATGTGCGTGCGCAGCACCAGCAGGTTCAGGAAGTAGCCGATCAGGCCATGCGTCTCGGCCTTCTGGCGGTTGGCCACGGGCGTGCCCACGCGCAGCTCGCGCGTGCCGCTGAAGCGGTACAACACCAGCTTGAGCAGGGCCAGCATCACCATGAACAGCGAGGCGCCATGCGCGCGGCCCAGGGCACGCACGCGGGTGGCCAGCGCGGCGGGCAGCGTGAACTCCAGGCGCTGCTCCTGTGCTTCCTGCACGGCCGCCCTGGCCTGCTTCATCGGCAGGGCCAGGGCCTCGTGCTCGGTGCCCAGCCGGGCGCGCCAGTAGTCCAGCTGCCGCTCGCGCTCACCGGCATCGAACCAGCGGCGCTGCCAGACGGCATAGTCGGCGAACTGCAGGGCCATGGCCGGCAGGCGCGATGGCTGCTGCGTGCGCAGGGCCTCGTACAGGTGGAACAGCTCCTGGATCACGATGCCGTTGGACCAGCCATCGCCCGCAATGTGGTGCAGCGACAGGCCCAGCACATGCTCCTGCGCGCCCAGCCGGCACAGGACGGCGCGCAATGGCGTTTCCGTATCCAGCGCAAAGGGCTGGCGGGCCAGCAGCAGTACCTGGCGCTGCGCCTCGGCCTGCGGATCGCCGTCCGTCCATGCGCCCAGATCGACATGGCGCAGGGGCACGGGCGCGGCGGGCTGGATGGACTGCCGGGGCTCGCCGTCCTCGCCGGCCGGATAGCAGGTGCGCAGGATCTCGTGGCGCTCGGCCAGGGCCTGCAGCGCCTGCTCCAGCGCCAGCGCATCCAGCGGCCCCTTGAGCGACAGCGATCCCACCATGTTGTAGGCGGGGCTGGCGGGCTCCAGCCGCCAGGTGAGCCAGAGGCTGCGCTGCGCGGGGGACAGGGCAATGGCCAGCGTGCGGTCGCAGCGGGTGATGGTGTGGGCCGTGTTGCGGGCGTCGCCGTCCGGCAGGCCACCTGCGCCACCTGCGTCGGATGCAGCGGGTGCGCCGGATGCACCCCGGAGCCTCAGGGCCAGTGCGGCGCGCTGCGCATCGGACAGGCGGGACTTGCGGGAATCGAGATCGTTCAGGGACATGGTGGTCTTCTCACGCAGATGCGAAGGCGGCAAGGGCATCGCCTTCATCGGTAACGGTGGCCTCGATCTCCTCGATCAGCCGGGTCTCCACCAGCACGGCCAGCTCGCCGACGGTGGGGGCCTTGAAGAAGGCCGCAGGGTGCAGCTCGACACCAAAGCGCTTTTTCACGCGGCCCAGGATCTGCAGGGCCAGCAGCGAGTCGCCGCCCAGCTCGAACAGGTTGTCGTGCACGCCCACCGGGGCAATGCCCAGCATGTCGGTCCACAGCGCGGCCAGGGCCTGCTGCAGTTCGCCTTCGGCCGCAACGTAGGCGGTCTGCAGCGCCGGGCGCGGATGGCCGCCACGGGCCTGCGATCCGTTGGCAGGTTCGGCGACGGCTTCGGCGGCAGGTTCTGCCAGCGCATCCACCAGCCCGGCATCGATCTCGCCCAGGCGCTGCTGCAGGTCGGTGGTGGAGATGACCACCTGGTGCGGCACATCGCCGTTGACGATGCGTTCGAACACCGCTGCCGCTTCTGCGCCGCTCCAGCCTATGCCCTCGGGAATGCGCATGCCGGCGGCCATGCCCAGGTCACGCCAGGCGTCCCAGTCCACGGAGATGACGGGCCAGGCGCGCTGGCGGCTGGCCAGTGCCGCCAATGCATCCATGCAGGCATTGGCGGCGGCGTAGTCGCTCTTGCCCAGGCCTGCGGTGAGGCTGGAGATGGACGAGCACAGCAGCACGAAGTCCGGCGCCTGCATGTCCTGCATGTCCTGCATGTCCTGCATGTCCTGCATGTCCTGCATGTCCTGCATGTCCTGCATGTCCTGCATGTCCTGCATGTCCT
>NZ_BCTO01000081.1 GCF_001571325.1 Delftia tsuruhatensis NBRC 16741 | reverse complement strand
CTGCATGTCCTGCATGTCCTGCATGTCCTGCATGTCCTGCATGTCCTGCATGTCCTGCATGTCCTGCATGTCCTGCATGTCCTGCATGTCCTGCGTGCCCAGCAAGTCCAGCAGCAGCCGGGTGCCGCGCAGCTTGGGGGCGAATACGCGCTCCACGCTGTCCCGCGTGCGGGTGGCCAGCATGCCGCTGTCGGCATGGCCTGCGGCATGGACCACGCCATGCAGGGCGCCAAAGCGCTGGTGCGCCTGCGCCAGCGCCGCCTGCACCTGCGCGGCGTCGGCCACATCGGCCGCCAGGGTCAGCACCTGGGCGCCCTCGGCCTCCAGGGCCAGCAGCTGCAGCAGTTGCTGGCGCAGGGTGCTCGGCTGCCCGTCATCGGCGGCCAGTGCCTCCCATTGGCTGCGTGCTGGCAGCGCCGTGCGGCCCAGCAGCACCAGGCGGGCCTGCCAGTGCGCGGCCAGATGCCGGGCCAGCGCCAGGCCCACGCCGCCCAGGCCGCCCGTGATCAGGTACACGCCCTGCCTGCGCAGGCGCGGCGCCGCGGCGTCCTGCCATTGCAGGGGCTCGTAGGTCTTGCGCCAGCGGTGGGCACCGCGCAGGGCGATGGCCGTGTCGGCCGTGCGAAGCCCATGCGGCGCGCGGGCTTCGTCCAGCAGCTGGCGCGCCAGCCGGGCCTGCATTGCGGGCGAGCCCGCCTGCACCACATCGACGAAACGGCAGTCGATGGACGGGCATTCCTGCCCTATCGCCTTGCACAGCGGAAAGACGGCGGCCATCTCGGGGTTCAGCGCTTCCGCTCCGGACACATCTTCCGAACCGCCTGCGGCCACCAGCAGCAGCCGCCGTGTGCGCGGGCCTCCAGCTCCGTGCGCACGGGCCTCCAGCGCCTGCGCCAGGGCCAGCACGCTGTGAAAGCCGCGCCCCAGCGGCGCAGGGGCGGCCGCATCCATGGCCCACAGGTGGTAGATGGCGTCCACGGGGCCGAACTGCGCCTGCACCGCATCGAGCAAGTCCTCGCAATCGCGGCGCTCGCCGGGGCGCACGGCATGCCTGCCCGGGGCCAGGCAGGCGGGGGCGGCGCCCGCTTCCACGCAGACCACATCGGTGCCCTGCGCCCGCAATGCGTGCACCAGGGCCTCGGCCGTGGCACTGCCGTCGCCAAATACCAGGGCCACCTGGGCTGCGCCGGTGGTGCCTGCCGCCCACTGCAAGGGACTGCGCTGCCAGGCGGCTGCGTAGAACGGACCCGCGGTCGCCGAGGGGCCTGCCGCGCCTGCCGCTTTCGGTGCATCGCCACCCTGCCCCGCCGCCTGCACCCAGAAAGAGCGGCGCTGGAAGGCATAGGTCGGCAACGGCACGCGCCGGCCTGGCCGCCCGCCCCGGCAGGCAGTCCAGTCGATGTCCACGCCCGCGCACCACAGTCCGGCAACGGCCTGCGCCAGCAGTTGCGCGCTGCGTGCGGTCTGCTGGGGATGGGCCTGGCTGGGCCAGATGCCGGCCGCCGTGGCGGCGCGCGCATGCTGGCGGGCCAGGGCGGCAAGGGCCTGGCCGGGGCCCACCTCCAGCAGCACGCGGCCCGGCACGCTCAGCAGCTCGTCCAGCCCGTCCGCAAAGCGCACGGTATGGCGCAGGTGGCCGGCCCAGTAGGCGGGGTTCATGGCCTGCTCGGCCGTGATGGGCTTGCCGGTCACGCTGGAGATGAAGGCCAGGCGCGGCGCATGCCGGGGCACGCTGGCCACCACCTGCTCCAGCTGCGCCAGCAGGGGCTCGGTCATGGCCGAGTGCGAGGCCACGGCAATGTGCAGCCGGCGCGCGGTGATGTCGCGCGCGCGCAGCGCCTCTTCGGCCGCCTCGATGGCGGACAGCGGGCCGGACAGCACGCACAGGCGTTCGCCATTGACGGCACCCAGGTCACAGCCCAGATCCAGCAGGGATTGCAGCTCGGCCTCGGCCAGGGGCACCGAGGTCATGGCGCCCTGAGGCAGCGACTGCAGCAGGCGGCCGCGCGCCGCGACGATGCGCAGGGCATGCGGCAGCTCGAACACGCCGGCCAGGCAGGCCGCCACATACTCGCCCAGGCTGTGGCCCAGCATGGACACGGGCTGCACGCCGCGTGCCATCCACATCCGGGCCAGCGCATAGCCGATCACGAAGAGGGCCGGCTGGGCCTTGTCCATGGCGGACAGCGCCGCGTCGGCCTCCACCTCTTCACCCGGGGCGGGGAACAGCCACTGGCGCAGGTCCCAGCCTGTTTCGGCCTGCAGCAGCTCGCAGCAGCGGTCCACCTCCTGCCGGAATACACCGCCGTCGCGGTACAGGTCCAGGCCCATGTTGGCGTGCTGCACGCCCCCGCCCGGGAAAAGAAAGGCCACGCCGGGCGGCTGTGCCGGCACCTCGGTGGCCTGGCCTGCCGGCGCAGCAGCAGAAGCAGCAGCAGCAGTAGCAGAGAGGTGCAGGCCCTCCACCGCCATGCCCATGCCGTCGGCCACCACGGCACGGCGATGGCCGAAGGCGCGGCGGCCCTGCTGCAGGGTGTGGGCCACATCGTCCAGCGACAGGCCGCTGCCGGCCTGCTGCAGATGGGCAGCCAGGCGGCGCGCCGACTCATCCAGCGCACGGGGGCTGCGAGCGGACAGCGGCAGCACCTGCCAGCCCCGGGCTGTATCCGCCTGTGTAAGGGAAGGGGCGGCAGAGGTGGCAGGGGCGGCAGCAGCCTCCTGCAGCACCACATGGACATTGGTGCCGCCAATGCCGAAGGCGCTCACGCCCGCGCGGCGCGGCGTGGCCGCCTGGGGCCAGGGCCTGGCCACGGTGTTGACATGGAAGGGACTGCGCTCGAAGTCGATCTGCGGGTGCGGCCGCTCGAAATGCAGGCTGGGCGGCAAGGTGGCATGCCTGAGCGAGAGCACCGTCTTGATCAGGCCCGTGACACCGGCGGCCGCATCGAGATGGCCGATATTGGTCTTCACCGAGCCGATGGCGCAGTAGCCCCTGCGCTGCGTGCTGGCGCGAAAGGCCTGGGTCAGCGCTGCGATCTCGATGGGGTCGCCCAGCGCCGTGCCCGTGCCATGGGCTTCCACATAGCCGATGGTGTCGGCCGGCACGCCCGCCAGGGCCTGCGCCGCGCGCACCACGGCGGCCTGGCCGTTGACGCCGGGCGCCGTGAAGCCCACCTTGTCTGCGCCATCGTTGTTGGCGGCGCTGGCCAGGATGACGGCGTGGATGGTGTCGCCGTCGCGCAGCGCATCGTCCAGGCGCTTGAGCACCACAATGCCCGCGCCGCTGCCCTGCAGCGTGCCTGCGGCCTGGGCATCGAAGGCGCGGCAATGCCCGTCCGGCGAGAAGATGGCGCCGGCCTGGTAGCGGTAGCCGCCGTTTTGCAGCAGGTTGAGCGAGACGCCCCCGGCCAGCGCCATGGCGCATTCATGGCCCAGCAGCGCCTGGCAGGCGGTGTGCACGGCCATCAGCGAGGTCGAGCAGGCCGTCTGCACGGTGACGGCCGGGCCGCGCAGGTCCAGCTTGTAGGCCACGCGCGTGGCCAGGGCATCGGCCATGTTGCCGCTCATCAGGCCCAGCAGGTCGGCGACCTGGGCGCCAGGGCCCGGCGCATGGCGGGGCAGCAGATGGCGCATCAGGTAGACGCTGGCGCCCGTGCCCGCATACACGCCGATGGCGCCGGGGTAGCGCCGGCCCTCGTAGCCCGCATGCTCCAGCGCCTGCCACGCGCATTCCAGGAAAAGGCGGTGCTGCGGGTCCAGCTGCTCGGCATCGCGCGGGGTGTAGCCGAAGAAGTCGGCATCGAAGAGGTCCATGCCGGCCAGCGGCACGCCGGCCTTCACGTAGCCGGCATCGTCCAGCAGGGCCTGGGGCACGCCCAGGGCGCGCAGCTCATCGTCGCTGTAGCGCTTCACGGACTCGACGCCGTCACGGATGTTGGCCCAGAAGCGGTCGATGTCGTCGGCGCCCGGAAAGCGCCCGGCCATGCCGATGACGGCGATCTCCAGGCCGGTGGTTTCGGAGGAAGAAGACATCAGAGGGTCCTTTCGATGTGGCGCTTGCGCTGCAGCAGCGCCTCGCGGCGGCGCTGGGCCGCGTCCATGCCGTCCCGGGCGGCGGCCGCCTGCGCGGCGCCGTCGCCCTCGCCCTCGCCATCGCCCTCGCTATCTGCGCCCTGCTCGATGCGCCGCGCCAGGGCCGACACCGTGGGGTGCTTGAAGAGATCGACCAGGGACAGCTCCCGGCCCAGCCGCGCCTCCAGCAGGCCATGCACGCGGATGAGCTGCAGCGAATGCCCGCCCAGGTCGAAGAAGTTATCGCTGGCGCCTATGCGCTCCACGCCCAGCACCTGGGCCCAGAGGGCGGCAATGGTCGCGGCCACGCCGCCTTCGGGCGGCTCGTAGGCCTGGTGCTCCAGGGCCGGCAGGGCGGGCGCCTCGGGCAGCGCCTTGCGGTCCACCTTGCCGTTGGCGTTCAGCGGCAAGGCATCCAGCACGGTGATGGACGAGGGCAGCATGTAGTCGGGCAGGGCCGCGGCCAGCGCGCTGCGCAGCGCAGCCATGTCCAGGCGCTGCCCCTGCTGCACCGAGACAAAGGCGGCCAGCCGCGCGCCGTCGGCCGCCTGGCGGGCGACCACCACGGCCTCGCGCACGGCGGGGTGGGCCAGCAGTTGCGCCTCCACCTCGGCCAGCTCGATGCGAAAGCCGCGGATCTTCACCTGGTGGTCCACGCGGCCCAGGTAGTCGATCTGGCCGTCGCCGCGCCAGCGCACCAGGTCGCCCGTGCGGTACAGGCGCTCGCCCGTGCGGCTGGCGGGATCGGCGACAAAGCGCTCGGCGCTCAGGCCCGGCCGCCGCCAGTAGCCGCGCGCCAGGCCCACACCGCCCAGATACAGCTCGCCGGCCACGCCGCGCGGCACCTCGTTGAGCGCGGCATCCAGCACATGGGTACGCAGCCCGGCCACGGGGCGGCCTATGGGCACGGACAACGCGCCCTCGTCCCGGCAGTCCCACCAGGTGACCTCGATGGCCGCCTCCGTGGGGCCGTAGAGATTGAGCAGGCAGGTGCCGGGGAAGGCCTGCAGCACGGCTGCCTGCAATTCGGCGGACAGGGCCTCGCCGCTGCACACGATGCGCTGCAGCCCCTGGCAGGTGGCGGCCACCGGGTGCGCCATGAAGGCCTGCAGCATGGACGGCACGAAGTGGATGGTGCTGACCTGGTGGCGCGCTATCAGCTCGGCCAGGCGCCGGGGATCGCGGTGGTCGCCGGGGGCGGCCAGCGCCAGGCGTGCGCCGGTGGTCAGCGGCCAGAAGAATTCCCAGAAGGAGATGTCGAAGCCGAAGGGCGTTTTCTGCAGCACCGTATCGCCCGGGCCCAGCGGCTGGTGCATCTGCCCCCAGGCCAGGCGGTTGCACAGCGAACGGTGGCGGTTGGCCGCGCCCTTGGGCCGGCCCGTGGAGCCCGAGGTGTAGATGACATAGACCAGGCTGTCGCCATGCAGGGCAACGGCCGGGTTGTGGGCCGGCATGTCCTGCAGCCGGGACGCCAGGCCCGGCACATCGACCCATTGGGCACTGCAGTTGGCCGGCAGGCGGTCACGCACCTGCGGCTGCACCAGCACCAGGGACACGCCGCTGTCCTCCAGCATGTAGGCGATGCGGTCGGCCGGATGCTCGGGGTCGATGGGCACATAGGCCGCGCCGGCCTTCATGATGGCCAGCAGCCCCACGACCATCTCGATGGAGCGCTCCATGGCAATGCCCACCGGCACGCCGGGCCGCACGCCCGATGCGATCAGGTGATGCGCCAGCCGGTTGGCGCGCGCATTGAGTTCGGCGTAGCCCAGCGTGGCCTCGCCCAGGCACAGGGCCGGGGCATCGGGGCTGCGCGCCACCTGCTGCTCGAAGCGGCGGTGCACGATGTCGCCGCCGTGCACGACCTGGTCATTGCAGCTCCAGGCCGCCAGTTGCTGGCGTTCGTCGGGACCCAGCAGCGGCACCTCGTCCACGGCACATTGGGGCTGCCGGGCGAGGGCCTCCAGCATGGCCGCATAGTGGGCGGCCAGGCGCTGCATGCTGCCCGGCTCGAACAGCTCGCGGGCATAGACCAGGCTGATGCCCAGGCTGCCATCGGAGCGCTCGCGCACTTCCACGGTCAGCTCGAACTGCGCATCTGCGGCCGCCAGCGGCTGGCCGGCCACCGTCCAGCCCGGCACCTGCTGCAGCGCGTGCCAGTCCTCCACCAGATGATTGAAGAGCACCTGGAACAAGGGGCTGTGCGCCAGGCTGCGCTGCGGCTGCAGCGCCTCCACCAGCTGCTCGAACGGCAGCGCGTGGTGGGCCTGCGCGCCCTGCGCCGCCTCGCGGGCCTGCTGCAGCACGTCGGCCAGGCGCATGCGCCCGTCGATTCGGTTGCGCAGCACCAGGGTGTTGACGAAAAAGCCGACCACGCCCTGCAGGTCGGCATGCGCGCGGTTGGCCACGGGCACGCCGACGCGGATGTCCTCCTGGCCCGTGTAGCGGTACAGCAGCGCCTGCCATCCTGCCAGCAGCAGCGTGAAGAGCGTGTCTGCCTGCTGGCGGGCCTGCGCGCGCAGTGCCTGCAAGGTCGCGCCGGGCAGCTCGAAGCCGTGCCGTCCCGCCCGATAGCGTGCCAGCGCCTGGCGCGGATGGTCGGTAGGCAGGGCCAGCACAGGCTGGGCCTCGCCTGGAGGCACCTGCAACCGTTCCAGCCAGTAGGCCAGCGAGGCCTGCTGGCCTTGCTGGGCCTGTTGAGCCTGCTCCCGCTGCCAGACGGCGTAGTCCACGTACTGCAGCGCCGGGCCGCTGTCCGGGGCGCCGGCATACAGCGCCGCCAGATCGTCCAGCAGGATCTGCATGGAGGCGCCGTCGGAGACGATGTGGTGCATCACCAGCGCCAGGATGTGCTCATTGGCCTGCAGCCGCACCAGGGCAGCCCTGGCCAGCGGCCCCTGCTGCAGATCAAAGGGCTGGGCGCACAGCGCCTGCAGCCATTGGGCGGCGTGCTCCTCGCGCTGCGCGGGCTTGCCCTGCGCGGCATCCAGCCACTGCAGCTCCAGCCTGCCCTGGGGGTCCAGGCGCTGCTCGACCTCCCCATCGGGCCGGGCGTTGAATACCGTGCGCAGCGAACCGTGCCGTTCGGCCAGGCCCTGCACGGCCGCACGCAGGGCGCCTGCATCCAGCGGCCCGGTGATGCGCAGGGCGCCCTGCACGTGGTAGGCCGTGCTGCGCGTATCCATCTTCCAGAGAAACCATTGGCGCTGCTGGGCCGGCGTCAGCGGCAGGGGCATGGCGCGACGGGCCTCGGCCAGCGGGGCAATGCGCTGCAGCGCCGTGCCCGGCTGGCGCTGTTGGCACAGCCGGTCGATGTCCTGCGCCTGGTCGCGCAGCCGCGGGTGCTCGAAGACCCGCCCGGCCGGATATTCCAGGGACCATTGCCGGCAGATGCGCGCAGCCAGCCGCACGGCGGCCAGGGAGTTGCCGCCTTGCGAGAAGAAGTTGGCCTCGCCGGCCGGCTTGTGCAGGGCATCGCCACCGAGCACCTCGCGCCACAGGCCGGCCAGCGTGCTTGTGGTGGGATCTGCCGCGCCCGCCTCCTGCGGTGCCTGGCTGCCGCCGCCCGCGAAGCGGCCCGACTCGAACACGGCCCAGGCATCCAGCGTGCGCGCGGACCAGCCTTGGCGGCAGGCTGCGCGCTGCAGCTTGCCGCTGGAGGTGCGGGGCAAGGCGCCGGGGTTGAGCAGCACGATCACCCGGGGTGCCTCACCGCACTGCGCGCCCACGGCGGTGCTCAGGGCATCGACCAGGGCCTGGGCCGGCACCAGCTTTTGCATGCCGAACGAGACTTCGGCAGCAATGCCTATGCCTTCCCGGCCATCGATGTCCACCGCAAACGCGGCCACGCGTCCCTTGCGCACGGCTTCGACCTCGGCCTCGACCACGCGCTCGATGTCCTGCGGGTAGAGGTTGTGCCCGCGCACGATGATCAGGTCCTTGATGCGGCCCGCCACATGGACCTGCCCGCCGTGCACGAAGCCCAGGTCGCCCGTGCGCAGCCAGCGCCGGCCTGCATGCTCGACAAAGGCCTGCTGCGTTTGCTGCGGCTTGCCCCAGTAGCCCTGGCTGATGCTGGGGCCGTGCGCCCAGATCTCGCCCACGCGGCCGGGCTCCAGCACCTGCAGGCTGTGCGGATCGACGATGGCCACGGCATGGCCGGGAACGGCGGGGCCGCAGCCCACCAGCGCGGTGGTCTGCGAGGCGCCGGGGCTTTCCACGGCCCGGCCCTGGCCCAGGGCCTCGGTATCGAAGGACGTGATCGTGGCGCCCGCGCCGCAACTGCCGCCGGTGATGAACAGGGTGGCTTCCGCCAGGCCGTAGCAGGCATAGGCCGCGTCGGGCCGCAGGCCGCAGGCGGCAAAGCGCTGGGCGAAGGCCGTGACGGTGTCGGCACGCACGGGCTCGGCACCGGTATAGGCCAGCCGCCAGCTCGACAGGTCCAGCTGCGCCAGCTGCGACGGCTTGATGCGCTCCAGGCACATGCGGTAGGCGAAGTCGGGGCCGCCGCTGATGGTGGCGCGGTGGCGCGAGATCAGTTCCAGCCAGCGCACGGGGCTTTCCAGAAAGAGGCGCGGCGAGGTCAGCACCAGCGGCAGGCCGCTGTACAGGGGCTGCAGCAGGCCGCCGATCAGGCCCATGTCGTGGTACAGCGGCGCCCAGGACATGAAGCGGTCGCCCGCGCCGATGTCCATGCGCTGCTGGATGGCGGCCTCGTTGGCGATGAGGTTGCCGTGGCTGACCATCACGCCCTTGGGCGCCGAGGTGGAGCCCGAGGTGTATTGCAGGAAGGCGATGTGGTCGGCAGCCGGGGCGTGGGGCCGCCAGGCGTCGGCATCGGCCAGGTCCACCTGGTCGGCGGCCACGGCGGCAATGCCGGCAAAGCGCGCATCGGCGCCGGGCAGGGCCTGCATCACTTCGGCAGTGCTGATCACGCAGGCCGCGTCCGCGTCGCCCACGATGCCCAGCAGCCGCTCCAAGTGCTGCACGCGCAGCGATTCCAGCGGCGGCACCGGCACGGCGATCACGCCCGCGTAGAAGCAGGCCAGCATGCTGGCGGCGTAGTGCTCGTCGTTGTCCATCATCACCAGGGCGCGCGCGCCCACGGGGCACAGCTGCTGCAGCCGGGCGGCCAGCGCGCGCACGCGGCGGTCGAACTCGCCATAGCTGTGGCTGCGCTCGACCACGCGGCCGTCCTGCACGGCGGCCACGGTGAGCCAGATGTCGTCGGGCCGCTGCTGCGCCAGGCCCCTCAGATGCTCGACCAGGCTGGCCGGCGCCTGGCCTGCTGCCGCGATTGCACTTTGTCCACTCAGCATGTCAGCTGCCTCCCGGGTTCTCAGAAACGGTCCAGATTGCTGCGCGGCTCGGCCATGGCGACGATGACCTTGCGCGGCCCCTTGAAGGGCGAGCGCGCATGGGCCACGAGCATGTTGTCCAGCATCAGCACGTCGCCCTGCTCCCAGGGGAAGCTGACGGTCTCGGCGTCCAGCGCGGCGCGCACCTCGGCGAAGATGTCGTCGCCGATGGTGGAGCCGTCGGCGAAGAAGGTGTTGCGCGGCAGGTTCTCGATGCCGTAGACCTCCTCCAGCACCTCGCGCTCCTCGGGCTCGCGCGCCGAGATGTGGAACAGGTGGGCCTGGTTGAACCAGACCATCTCGCCCGTGACGGGGTGGCTTTCCATGGCCTGGCACAGCTGGCGCGTGCGCAGGCCGTCGTCTTCCTTCCACTCCCAGTCCATGCGCGCATGGCGGCAGAAGGCCTCGACCTCGGCGCGGCTTTCGGTGTTGAAGACCTTCTGCCAGGGCACGTCCATCTCGCCGAAGTTGCGCACGTAGAGGATGCCGGGCTCGAACAGCTCGCGGATGCGCGCCGGAATGCGGCGGTAGACCGCACGGCTGTCGGCAATCGGCGTCTCGCCGCCCTCGGGCGATGCGGTGACGCAGTGGAACCAGATCTTCATGGGCCACTCGCGCGTGTAGGCCTGCTCGTTGTGCAGCGGAATGCTCTGGTGGGCCGGGTACTCGGTGGAGGTGTAGACGCCCGCGCCGCTGGAGGCCTCGACCGCGCTGCGCGGCGTGGAGGCGAATTCGTACTTGAGCAGCGGATGGCCGAAGGCCGAGGCAAAGCGCTGGAAGGTCTCCACATCGGGCACGCCAAAGCCGCGCAGCAGCACGCCGCCCGTGGTCAGCAGGGCTTCGTCGATGTCGCGACGCAGCGGCGGCAGCGCGGCCAGCAGGTCCTGGCCCGGCTGGGCGGGCGTGATGAGCTGGGGAAGCAGCGAGCCCGCGGGGGCCTTGCGCTCGAAGCGCTGGAGGGTTTCGTTCATGTCGATTCCTTGGTGCGCCACGCAAGAGCTGCCGCGTAGCCCGGCGGCGCTGGAAGCGCCATCGCTTGAAAACCATTCCAGTCGGGAACCGCGCAGGCGATGGCCAGCCGTCCGTCCCCTCCCGGGCTGATGCCAATGGAGCGCAGGTGCTCGGCCACGCCAATGCCGATGGCCTTGAGCACGGCTTCCTTGCCCACCCAGCGCTGGTAGAAGGCCGCCAGCCGATCAGGCGCACGGCGCACGCTGGCGCGTTCCTGGTCGGTGCAGACGGCGTCGAGCATGACCTCGGCATCGAGGTCGGGCTTGTGCTGCTCTATGTCCACGCCCAGGTGCAGCACGCCACCGGGGTCGGCCAGCGCGATCAGCGCATGGCCGCCCGAATGCGAGACGTTGAACACAGGTGCCCTGTGCGGCTCGTCATCCACGAAAGGCTTGCCGTGCGTGCCGATGGCCAGGGGCACATCGGCCGGGCAGCAGCCCAGCCTGCGCCCCAGCAGCCGCCGCGTGGCAGCGCGCGTCTGTGCGAAGCGCAGCCGGTCGGCGGCCCGCACGAAGCGCGCGGCGCGACCGCGCTCCTCGGGGGTCAGGTGCGGCAGGCTGTCGCTCAGCTCGGCCGACAGGTCCAGGTCCAGCCTGAAGACCTCGATGCCCTGGCTCATGGCCTCACGCACGGACACGAGCTGCATGGATTTCCCCCTGGAGTGACTGGGACCCGGCCAGGCGCTGCGCCAGCACGGCCAGCACATCGCCTTCGCGCTGCCTGATGAAGAAATGCCCGCCCTCGAACCAGTCCAGCGTGAAGGCCCCGGCGGCCTCCTGCGACCAGGCCTGTACACGGGGCGCCTCGATGTCGTCCTGCCGCCCCGCAAAGACATGCACCGGCAGCGGCAGGCCCGCAGCGGGCACATGGCCGAAGCTCTCGCAGACTCGGTAGTCGGAGCCCAGCACATCCAGCGTGATGCGCATGAGCTCGGGGCTGCCAAACACCTCTTCGGGCGTGCCGCCCTGCCTGCGCAGATCGGCAATCAGCGCCGCATCGTCGCCCTTGCCCGCAAAGCGCTCGGGATCGCGGCAGGCCGGTGCCGGGCTGCCCGAGGCAACCAGGGCCAGCGGCAGCTCCCTGCCCTGCTCGCGCAATTGCCGCACCATGCCGAAGGCCAGCAGCGCGCCCATGCTGTGGCCCAGCAGCGCAAAGCGGCCGCGCATGGCCTGGCGCTGCTCGGCGCACAGCAGCGAGACCAGTTGCCCGAAGTCCTCGACCGCAGGCTCGCCCAGCCGGCTGCCCCGCCCCGGCAGCTCCACCGGCGCAATGCGGATCCAGTGGGGCAGCAGCCTGCGCCAGCGCAGGTACATGGTGGCGCTGGCGCCTGCGCACGGCAGGCACAGCAGGGTCAGCGGCGCGTGCATGCGCGTCAGCCCGCTGCGGTTTCGGTATCGGTATCGGCCTTGTGCCGCGCGGCGCCGGAGCCCGCCTGTTCCTGCTGCTGCATCCACACGCGCAGCGACTTGGGCCGCATGTCCGTCCAGGTGGCGTCCACGTAGTCGAGCACGGTTTTCTTGTCGCCCTTCACGCCCTCCACGGCGGTCCAGCCGCCGGGCACGGCCTTCCAGTGCGGCCAGATGGAATACTGTTCCTCGTGGTTGACCAGAACGATGAAGGTTTCGTCTTCGCGGTCGAAGCAGCTTGTAGACATGCAGGCGTCCTTAATGCGGTTGAACATCGGTGAGGCCAGCTCCGGATCGCGGCGATCCGGTACTGCGCCTCTGTTGAACATGACGTTCCGGATCCGAAACTGTTCACGCCGCGTGCGCGCCGGTTCCAGGTCGTGCGCCGGGCTGCACCGTTCAATGGCGGTCCAGCAGCGAGCGGTGGACATGGATGGCCTTGCAGGCGTCGGCAATCCTGGCGTTCACCAGGCCCAGCGCGCACTCCATGTGCTCGGCGATCTGGCGCTGGGTGAGGCCCTTGATGCGGTACAGCTCGAAGGTCTCCCGTGTCTTGGGCGGCACCTCATCAAGAGCCTGGTCGATCAGCCGTATGGCCTGGGACTCGAACAGGCTGCGCTCGGGCGAGCGGCCGTCCGGTATCTCCAGCGTGTCCACATCCACGCCGTGGGTGCGGTAGGTGTTCTCGCGCTCCTGGCGGCGCAGGTAGTCCAGCGCCATGTTGCAGACGGCGCGCGTCCAGTAGGCGGCGGGCTTGGCGATCTCGGCATCGCTGCGCATCTCGGCAACGCGCAGATAGGTGTCCTGCACGGCCTCGTCGGCCAGTTCGGGATTCCTGAGAATTCTTCGCGCGACCCTCACCAACTGTCCACGCGAAGCAATGAAGACCTCTTCCAGCGAAGAATGTGTGTGATTCAAGGACACGATGCAGTTCCTCTCGCAAGCTAGGCAAGAACATCAAGGGGAAATGTCGACCGCAGGTCGATGGACGGCCGGCGTGCCGCCCGTGCAATAGGGCGGAGCGGGACTCGGCACAGGCGGCAAGCGGAGGCACAACCGCTGACCGCAGGGCATCAGTGCGCGCCGATGCGCATCGGCGTGACTTGGGAGGCAGGCCTAGATCGGCCTCATGACGGCCTCAGGGCGGCGGCCGCCCTCGCCGGATCCATGCGTCCTGCAACAGGATCGGCAAGGGCTGTGCAGCCTTGCAGACGTGCTGAAACTTGAACCGGGACCATGGCATGCAGTGGCGCTCCTTTGACGTTTTCCAACATTGAAATGAGAAGCATTACCAGTTCCGGCGACAGGACCGGGCCTGGAATGGCTGCTCACACCTGCCTGGAAGACGTCCCGCCAGTGCAAACGGAGACACGGCTATCGGCTGTGGAAAATCGGCAGGCATCGCCTATGGCGCATCGCATCACCATGGCTTTCCCTCGCCGTGGATGATGGGCCTGGATCATGACGGACTGGTGATGCCCGATACATCGGGATGGAAGCAGGAACTGCCTGCAGCGCAGGCCCCTGCCATCGCACTGGGCAGGCCCCATCGAGACGCGGCCCGCAGCGAAACTGCAGACGAAAAAAAGCCACCTTGCGGTGGCTTCTTGTCTGCGCAAACGCGGCGGTTTGCACAAGGAATCT
>NZ_BCTO01000080.1 GCF_001571325.1 Delftia tsuruhatensis NBRC 16741 | reverse complement strand
TTGCTGCAACGTTGCACTGCTTCGTTGCTGCGATTCAAAAATTGTAGCACAGCGTTTTTGGGGCAATTCCGGAATGCATGACTTTTTTATGTCGTCCTGCATTCCGGCGCCCTGCTGCAGCCCGGGTCAGGCCAGGCTTTGCCCGTCGCGTATGCGGTGGATCTCGGCGATGTCCACCACCCAGACCAGGCCGTCGCCGACCTGGCCCGAGTGACAGGCCGAGGTGATGGCCGCGCGGATGGGCTCGACCATGGATGCCTCGGCCAGCACGCAGACCATGATCTTGTCGGAAAAGTCGGTCAACTCCTCCTTCACGCTGCGCTTGTCGATGGCGGCCGGGGCCGTGAAGCCCTCGGCACGGAACAGCGTCACGCCGGGGAAGTTGGGAATGGCGCGCAGCGCGTCGCGCAGGCGCTCCAGGCGGCTGGGGCGCACGATGGCCCGGATTTCCTTCATGGTCATTGCAGTGTCTCCTTCATCAGGCTTCCAGCGGTTTTTCGTCAAACCAGCGGTACAGGGTCGGCAACACCACCAGGGTGAGCAGGGTGGACGAGATCAGGCCACCGATCACCACGATGGCCAGCGGGCGTTGCACCTCCGAGCCGGGGCCGGTGGCGAACAGGAAGGGCACCAGGCCCAGCAGCGCGACGGTGGCCGTCATCATCACGGGGCGGAAGCGCTGCACGCAGCCTTCGCGCACGGCCTCGGCCACGTTCATGCCATCTTCGCGCAGCTTGCGGATGCAGGAGACCAGCACCACGCCGTTGAGCACCGCAATGCCCCACAGCGC
The DNA here is from genome assembly GCF_001571325.1 of Delftia tsuruhatensis NBRC 16741. Taxonomy (GTDB): domain Bacteria; phylum Pseudomonadota; class Gammaproteobacteria; order Burkholderiales; family Burkholderiaceae_C; genus Comamonas; species Comamonas tsuruhatensis. The sequence continues at coordinate 6,367 of NZ_BCTO01000080.1, read as the reverse complement.
GATGAAGCCCACCGATGCCGGCACGCTCACGTATTCGCCCGTGACGAACAGGCCTATCAGTCCCCCGATGGAGGCGAAGGGCAGCACCAGGATGATCAGCCCGGCCAGCTTGACCGAGTTGAACAGCAGGAACAGCAGGAAGAAGATGGCCACGATGGTCAGCGGCACGATGATCTGCAGCGTGCCCATGGCGCGCTCCATGTTCTCGAACTGGCCACCGTACTTGAAGTAGTAGCCATCGGGCAACTGCACTTCACTGTCGATGCGCTGCTGCACTTCGGTCACGAAGCCGCCCAGGTCGCGCCCTTCCACGTTGGCTCCCACCACCACGCGGCGCTTGCCGCCTTCGCGGCTGATCTGCGCGGGGCCGTCCACCAGCTCGATGCGGGCCACGCTGCTCAGCGGCACCTGGGCGCCCGTGGCCGTGGTCAGCAAGGTGGCGCCGATGGCGGCGGGCGAGCCGCGGAACGGCTCGGGGAAGCGAACCACCACGTTGTAGCGGCGCTCGCCCTCGTAGACCGTGGTCACTTCCTTGCCGCCGATGGCCGACTCGATCACGCCCTGCACGTCGGTGACGTTCAGGCCGTGGCGGGCGATCGCCTTGCGGTCGATATCCACGGTCAGAGCCTGCTGGCCTGACAGGCGCTCGACGCGGATGTCCGTGCTGCCCGGCACGCTCTTGAGGATGCGTGCGACCTGCTCGGACACGTCGCGCAGCTCGCTCAGCTCGTCCCCGAAGACCTTGATGGCCAGTTGCGAGCGCACGCCCGTGACCATTTCGTCCACGCGCTCGGAGATCGGCTGGGACAGCACGATCTGCACGCCCGGGATCGAGGACAGGCGCTGGCGGATGTCTTCGTCGATCTCATCCTGGGTGCGGTCGGACTCGGGGTCCAGCAGCACGATGGGGTCGGACTCGTTGGGGCCTGCGGGATCAGCCGGCGATTCGCCGCGTCCGAGCTTGGAGACCACGCTGAGCACGCCGGGCACTTCGGCCACGGACTTCATCGCCGCCATTTCCATGCGGATGGACTCGTCCAGCGAGATGCTGGGCACGCGGTTGATCTGCGGCGTCAGCGCCCCCTCCTTCATGGTGGGCATGAAGGACTTGCCCAGCAGCGGGAACAGTCCCAGCGAGCCCAGCAGCAGCGCCACGGCCACGGCCAGCGTGGCGCGGTTGCGCGCGGTGGCCAGGTCCAGCAGGCGCAGGTAGTAGCGCTTGAGGAAGGCGATCAGGCGCGTGTCATGGTCCGCGCCGCCCTTGAGGAAGTACGAGCACAGCACGGGCGACAGGAACAGCGACACGGCCAGCGAGACGGCCAGCGAGATCGCGATGGTCAGCGCCAGCGGGCCGAACATCTTGCCTTCGATGCCTTGCAGCGTCATCAGCGGCAGGAACACCAGGATGATGATGGCGATGCCGAAGATGGTGGGCGTGGCCACCTCGGTGGTGGCCGACAGCACGGTGCGCACGCGTGCGCCCATGCTGTCGCCGGCCTGGCCGAGCTTGTGGAACACGTTCTCCACCACCACCACGGTGGCATCGACCATGAGGCCGATGGCGATCGCCAGCCCCCCCAGCGACATGAGGTTGGCCGAGATGCCCCAGCGGTTCATCATGATGAAGGTGGTCAGCGGCGTGATGATCAGCGTGGCCACCACGATCAGGCTGGAGCGCACGTCACCCAGGAAGATGAAGAGCACCACGACCACGAGCAGGATGCCCTCGATCAGCACCTTGCCCACGGTCCACAGCGCCGAGTCGACCAGGTCGGTACGGTCGTAGTAGGGAACGATCTGCAGGCCGCCGGGGAGCATGCCCTTGGAGTTGATCTCCTGCACGCGCTCCTTCACGCGGGTGACCACCTCCTTGGCATTGCCGCCGCGCATCATCAGCACGATGCCGGAGACGCCTTCGGTATAGCCGCCCTTGATGATGGCGCCCTGGCGCACTTCCTGGCCCAGCTGGACTTCGGCCACATCGCGCACGAAGACCGGCACGCCGCCTTCCTGCTTGAGAACGATGTTGCCGATGTCATCCAGCGACTGGACCAGGCCCACGGCGCGGATCAGGTACTGCTCGGTGACCTGGGGCAGGATGCCGCCGCTGGCATTGGCGTTGTTGTCGGCGATGGCCTGGACCACATGGCGCACGGACAGGCCGTAGTGGCGCAGCCGGCCGGGATCGACCTCCACCTGGTACTGCTTGACGTAGCCGCCCTGCGAGTTGATTTCGGCCACGCCGGGAATGGAGCGCAGCAGCGGGCGCGCCACCCAGTCCTGGATAGTGCGGCGCTCGGTCAGCTCCTCGGGCGTGAGGGCCCGCTTGCCGTCGTCGGGATGGTCCAGCGTGTACTGGTAGACCTCGCCCAGGCCCGTGGACACCGGCCCCAGCACGGGGATGATGCCTGCGGGCATGCGCGGCGTGACCTCCATCAGCCGCTCGGTGACGAGCTGGCGTGCAAAGTACACGTCGGTGGCATCGGTGAAGACCAGGGTGATGATGGACAGGCCGCTCTTGTTGAGCGAGCGCATCTCCACCAGGCCCGGCATGCCGGTCATGGCGATTTCCAGCGGCACGGTCACGAAGCGCTCGATTTCCTCGGGCGAACGGCCTGGCGCCTCGGTGGCCACCTGAACCTGGACGTTGGTCACGTCAGGAAAGGCATCCACCGACAGATTCATGGCGGCGCGCAGGCCGAAGCCGCACAGCACCAGCGAGAGCACGATCACGATGAGCCGCTGGCTCAGTGCGGCCCGGATCATGGAAGCGATCATGGGCTTACTCCAGCTCTGCGCGCTTGCGCTCGTTGTTCAGGTGGAAGGCACCCGTGGTAACGATGACCGTGCCATCGGCCACGCCCTTGTTCACGGGGCGCATGCCGCCGCTGGCGGTGCCCAGCTCGACGGGCGTGAGGCGGTAGTGGTTCTCGCCCTTCTTGACGAAGACATGGTCGCGGTCGTTCTCGCGCACCACGGCCTCGGCCGGCACGGCCAGCAGCTGGCGCACCTCGCCCTGGATGCGCATGGTGGCCAGCATCTGGGGCTTGAGGTCGCGCTCGGGGTTGTCCACCTGGGTGCGGATGGTGACGGTGCGGGTCTCGGGCGTCACGGTGTCGCCCACATGCACGATTTGGCCGGACAGCACGCGCTCGCCCAGGGCGGGCACGGCGATCTCCACGGCCTGGCCGGCACGCACGCCGCTGGCCATCTGCTCGGGGATCGCGCCCACCACCCAGACGCTGCTCAGGTCGGCCACGGTGAACAGCGGATCGCCGGGCTGGGTCACCTGGCCGGAGCTGACCTTGCGCTCGATCACCACGCCGGCCCCTGTGGACAGCACGGCCGCATGCGACTGCAGCGTGCCCTTGTCGCGCAGCTGGGCGATGGCGCTGTCGGGAATGCCGATCAGGCGCAACTGGTCGCCGGCAGCGCGCTGCTCGGCGCGCGCAATCGACAGCTCGGACTCGCGGCGCTGCAGCTCGGCCGAGCCGATGACATCGGCGGCTATCAGCTGGCGCGCGCGCTCCACGCCGCGCTCGGCCAGCGTGGCGGCGGAGTGTGCACGCAGATAGGCCAGCTGGGCGGTGGTCAGCTCGGGGCTGGCCACGCGGGCCAGCACCTGGCCCGCGCGCACGCGGTCGCCCACTTCGACCAGCACTTCGGTCACGCGTCCCGTGGCGGCCGCGCCAATGCGGGTGACCTGGCGCTCATTGGCCTCGATGCGGCCGGACACCTCCTGCAGCAGCGCGATCTGCGCCTGCGCCACGGGCTTGACGGCGAAGTTGGGCGCCATCTCGGCGGTGACGCGGACCTCCATCGGGTCCTGCTCCTGCGCAGCGGCCGCTGCGGGCGCCGCCTTGGCTTCGGCCTCTTCGTTCTTGCCGCAGGCGCTCAGCGCCAGCGTTGCGGCCAGCAGGCCGGCCAGGGCCAGGGAGTTCACCAAGGTGCTGCTGCCTGCGCGGGCGGCGATGGGTTGCGGATGCATATTCAAGGACATGTTCGTTTCTGATTTCGGGTGTGAGGCAGGGGCGCGCTTCACAGCGCGGACGGATCGTCGTAGCGGCCCGCCAGGTATTCGAGCTGTATGCGCGCCGCCTGCAGCTGGTAGCGCGCGTCGAGCAGGTCTGCACGGATGGAGCGCAGCACGCGCTGCGCATCGAGCACATCGAGAATGCCGCGCTCGCCGAAGCGGTAGGCGGCCTCGGCCACGCGCAGGGCCGACTCGGCCTCGCGCACCGAACCCTGGCTCAGTGCCTGGGTGCGCAGTCGCGCCATCTCCAGCTCCTTCCAGGCCTGCAGCGTCTGCTGGCGCAGCTCGATCTGCCGGCCTTCCAGCTGCAGACGCGCGCGCTCCAGCTCGGAGGCCGCCTCGTCGATGGGGCCGCGGTGCTGGTCGAGCAAGGGGATCTGGATGCTCACGCCCACCGTGTTCAGGCGCACATCGGGCTCGCGCGTCTGGCCGTAGCGCAGCTCCACGCCCGGCCAGCGCGAGGCCTTGGCACCGTCAAGCCGCGCCTGGGCACGCTCGACCTCCGCCTTGAGCTGGCGCAGTTCGGGATGCTCCATGGGATCGATCTCGCCCATGTCCTCGATGCGCAGCGGATCCTCCAGCGACACATCCAGGCGGAAGCGCACGGGCAGCTGGCCTGCGGCCAGGCGGCCCAGCGCCAGCTGCGCCTGCTCGGCACGCAGCCTTGCGGTCTGCTCCTGCTGGCGCGCCTGGATGATTTCGGCATCGGCCTTGATGATTTCGTAGCGGGCCGCCTCGCCGCTGTCCACGCGGACGCGGACGCGCTCATGGGCCTGCTCCAGAAGGCGCACCGCCTCCTTGGCGGCCTCGACCTCCGCCTCGCGCAGCACCATTTCGTAGGCGCGCAGCCGCACCTGGGCCACCAGCGCATTGCGCGTGGTCGCCACGAAGTGCACCGAGCCCTGCTCGCCTGCCCTCGCGGCCTCCACGCGCGCACCGCGCACGGCGGGGTTCTCGATGGGCAAGGCCACGGCCCAGCCCTGCACCGTGCCGGCTGCCGCGCCCGGAACGCGGGCGCTGTTGCGGCCCTGGTTCCATTCGAGCTTGGGATTGGGCAGCGCCGAGGCGCTGACCACGCCTGCGCGCGCCGTGGTCCGGGACTGCTCGACAGCGCGCAGATCGGGGTTGTGGTCCAGCACGGCGCGAACGACCTCGTTCAGGCTCAGCTGGGGCAGGCGCTGTGCGGCGGCCGAAGCCACCGAAGGCGCCTCTGCGGCCGAACCGGCCTTCGGCACGATCGGCGTACGGGACGCCGCGGCCTCGGCGGCCTCGGCGGCGGCCGGAGCCGCCTGCGTCAGGGGCGCCTGGGACGCCTGGGGCTTGCCAGGGGGATGGGCCTGCGCCGAAGCGCCAGCACCCCAGCCCACCAGCAGGCTGCAGATCGCGCCTTGCAGGACCTTGCGCGAACAGGATGGAAAACGGGCGGGGGCCATTCCCGCCAATACCGTTGGATTCACCATGGCATGCATCTGCCGCAAAGCGACAGTCGAGGGGTTGAGTAAGAGATGGGCCCTTCCCTGCGGACCACGCGGGAACGGGCATGGCCGCGCCGTGCGCAGTCAGCGCGCGGACGACGGCATGGCGTGCACGCCAGCAAGGCGCGCACGAGCAGTGATCAGGCAGTGGGATGCGTCAGCCGACAAGGGGCGCAAGGGGCACAAGGCATGCCTGCGCCGCAATATGCGGTCAGCCGAGCAGGGAAGGTCTTGGAGGGCGCAGCAGCTGGCCCGGGGCGGGCGACAGGTGCGCCTGGGAATAGGTCGAAGGCGGGGCCCACAGCGACACCACCTGCACGGCGATGGGCTCGGGCGGCCAGTACATCTCGGCGGAACGGTCCTCGCCGCAGGCCAGCAGGGCCAGCAGCTGGCGCTTGTTGCCGCTGTGTGCCGTCAGCTCGGCAAACTCGGTCTCGTCGTCTTCCTCCACTTCCGCGAGTTCCTCGAGGAATTCCTCATCGATGGTCACGACGGGATGGTGCGCCAGCAGGCCATCGCCTTCCAGTCCATCGGAAGATGCCGAAGCTGCCACCTGCCCGCAGAAGATGGACAACAGCATCAGCAACGAAAAGACAAACGATGGCGCAAGGCGCATGGAGCGGGGCAGACGAGTCGGTGAAAGATGGACGCCCTGCAAACAGGACACCGTCTATTGTTACGAATGTTGAGGGAAAGTTCCGGGTTTGCCCTTAAAAAATCTGGACAATAGATCGTGTTTTGTGCACAAAGGCTTTCCATGTGAAGAAGTCACACCAAAAACCGCAACAACCAGAAACAAAAAAGCCACCTTGCGGTGGCTTCTTGTCTGCGCAAACACGAGGGTCTGCACAAGGAATCT
>NZ_BCTO01000079.1 GCF_001571325.1 Delftia tsuruhatensis NBRC 16741 | reverse complement strand
AATACGCAATGGTTCAAAGCGGCAGGCATTCGCCCTGTACAAAGACCTTGAGTTCGCCCGACTGGATTGAGGTCCAGGTCTCATTCTTGGTCAATGGCGCCGTGACGATGATGGCCACGCGGTCCTGGGGTGTGGTTTCCCGGGCGAAGTCCACCGCCAGGTCTTCATCCGACAGATGGGCCTGGGCAAAGGGGTGGCGTCGTTCGATATAGCACAGGTGCGTGGTGGCATGGGCCCACAGCGCTTCGCCGTTGGACAGCAGGAAATTGAAGGTTCCATGCGGCGAGATGCGCCTGGCCAGCTCGCGCAGCGTGTGGGTGAGTTCCTGCACGCTGGGCAGGCCGGCATGCGACTTCCACAGCTCCTGGAGAATCCAGCAGAAGGCCTGCTCGCTGTCGGTGTTGCCTACTGGATGGAAGTGGGCATGCAGTTTGGGAGCGAAGCCCTTGAGATCTCCGTTGTGAGCGAAGACCCAGTTGCGGCCCCACAGTTCACGCACGAAGGGGTGGCAGTTCTGCAGGCTTACCGCGCCCTGCGTGGCCTTGCGGATGTGGGCGATGACGTTGCGGCTCTTGATCGGGTACTCGCGTATCAGCTTGGCGATGGGTGAGTCGATGGCGCGCTCATAGCCCACGAAGTGGCGCAGCCCTTTGTCCTCGAAGAAGGCGATGCCCCAGCCGTCCGTATGGTCGCCGGTATTGCCCGCGCGCTGGGTGAACCCCGAGAAGCTGAAGCGCACGTCGGTGGGCGTGTTGCAGTTCATTCCAAGCAGCTGGCACATGGCAGTATCGTTGTTTGCGTAGTTCAAGCCATAGCCTAACGCCTGGCGCAGCAGCTGCAAGCACAATGCGGTGCAACGGCAAAAAAACGGAAGAAACCCATGCCCATCCTCTGTCTGCATACGGCGCACAGCAACGCCGTGATCTTCGAGCAGGCTGCTGCCGAACTGGGCTGGCCGGCCCACTCAATCGTTCATCAGGTGCATGAGGAACTGTTGTTGGAGGCGGAGGCTGCTGGCGGCATGGATGCGGCGCTTCGGCGGAAAACAGCAGGGCAGCTTGATGCGCTGGCAGACCCTGCCGATATCGATATCGATGCCGTGCTGCTGACCTGTTCGACCCTGGGTCCGGCCGTGGCGGATTGCCGCAGTGGCAAGGTCTGGCGTGCCGATGGCATGCTGGCCCGCAAGGTGGCCGCTGCCTTGCAGAGAGATCCCCAGTCACGATTGCACTGCTGTGTGCTGCTCCCACGACGTATGAAGCCACGCGCGATCTGTTCGTGCAAGCGTTGCTGTCTGGCGATGCACATCTGCGCCTGCAGCTGCAGTGTGTCGAAGGCGCATGGGCGCTTTTCCGTAGAGGCGATCTCTCTGGCTACCAGGCACGGATGACCGATGCCGCTTTTCAAGCCTATGCGGCCGGCGCCGCCCAGGTGGTTTTGACCCAGGTTTCCATGGATGGGGTTGCCAGGTACTGGCAGGCCAGAGACTCCCATCCTGTGCCGTGGACCGTGGCTGCCAGTGCGCTGCAGGCACTTGGAGAAATGCGCAAGTAAAGCTGCAGCTTCATGGAAAAAGGCAGCCGAAGCTGCCTTTTGCATGCGTTGGAGGAAAAGTCCTCAGCTGCGTTCGGACCAGAGCTTGCCGCCCGTGGCCCAGTTTTCGCGCTTGATGTCGGTGATCAGGATGTCCACCGATTCGGGCGAGCCGCCGAGGACTTCGACCGAGACGCGCGTGATCTCTTCGACCAGCTTGCGCTTTTGTTCGACGGTGCGGCCTTCCATCATTTCGACGTGGTACGTGGGCATGTCAATCTCCTCAGGGATCAAGGTCTAGGGGGTTGGGTCGGCGACATCATATCGGCCGACGCGGGCGGTCGAGGCTTGTCGGTGCCAAGTGCGCAGGCGGGGCACAGGCAGGCCTTGTTGCGCAGGGGCTCCGGAATGCGGGCCAATGCATCGGGTGCCACCGGCGTGTCCATGCACCAGCAGTTCAGCGGATCAACGCCCGCAAGAATGGCGCATTGATTGCTGCGGCCGCACAGCGGACACAGGCTGGCATCGGAGGGAGGGGCACTCATCGTGGTTCCGAGTGTAGGCCCATGAAAAAAGCACCTCAGGCAAGCCTGGGTGCTTTTTCAAGCGCCGGGCGCCGCCCGCGTCAGGCGGCGGCCTTGACCTTCAGGCGCCAGGCATGCAGCAGGGGCTCGGTGTAGCCGCTGGGTTGCTCCTTGCCCTTGAAGACCAGGTCACAGGCAGCCTGGTAGGCCATCGAGGTGTCGAAGTGGCCGGCCATGGGCTTGTACAGCGCATCGCCCGCGTTCTGCTGGTCGACCACGGCGGCCATGCGCTCGAAGGTCTCGCGCACCTGCGCCTCGGTCACGATGCCGTGCTGAAGCCAGTTGGCGATGTGCTGGCTGGAGATGCGCAGCGTGGCGCGGTCTTCCATCAGGCCCACGTTGTGGATGTCGGGCACCTTGGAGCAGCCCACGCCCTGGTCCACCCAGCGCACCACATAGCCGAGGATGCCCTGGACGTTGTTGTCCAGCTCCTGCTGCTTTTCGGCGGCGCTCCACTTGTCTTCCTTGACCACGGGCACCTGCAGCAGGTCGGCCAGGATGTTGGCGCGCTCGGCGTCGGCATTGGTCTGCTCCAGCTGCTTTTGCACTTCGGCCACGTTGACCTGGTGGTAGTGCAGGGCGTGCAGCGTGGCGGCCGTGGGCGAGGGCACCCAGGCGGTATTGGCGCCGGCCTTGGGGTGGCCGATCTTTTGCTCCAGCATGGCCTTCATCAGGTCGGGCATGGCCCACATGCCCTTGCCGATCTGCGCCTTGCCGCGCAGGCCCAGGCCCAGGCCCACGAGCACGTTGCTGCGCTCATAGGCGGCCAGCCAGGCGCTTCCCTTCATGTCGGCCTTGCGGACCATGGGGCCGGCATACATGGCGGTGTGCATTTCGTCGCCCGTGCGGTCCAGGAAGCCGGTGTTGATGAAGGCCACGCGCGATGCGGCAGCGGCGATGCAGGCCTTGAGGTTGACGCTGGTGCGGCGCTCCTCGTCCATGATGCCCAGCTTGACGGTGTTCTCGGGCAGGCCGAGCACCTTTTCCACGCGGCCGAACAGCTCGCTGGCGAAGGCGGCTTCCGCAGGGCCGTGCATCTTGGGCTTGACGATGTAGACGCTGCCCGTGCGCGAGTTGCGGATGCCGTTGGCGCCCAGACCCTTGATGTCATGGACGGCGATGGCCGTGGTGACCATGGCGTCCAGGATGCCTTCGGGGATTTCCTTGCCGTTGCCCCAGAGGATGGCCGGGTTGGTCATCAGGTGGCCGACGTTGCGAACGAACATCAGCGAACGGCCATGCAGCCTGACGGGCTTGCCGTCGGCGCCGGTGTACTCGCGGTCTGCATTCAGGCCGCGCGTCATGCTCTTGCCGCCCTTGTCGAAGGTCTCGGTCAGCGTGCCCTTGAGGATGCCCAGCCAGTTGGCATAGCCCACCACCTTGTCCTCGGCATCCACGGCCGCCACGGAGTCTTCCAGGTCCAGGATGGTGGACAGGGCGGCTTCGACCACCACGTCGGCCACGCCGGCGGCATCGGTCTGGCCGATGGCCGTGGTCTTGTCGATGCGGATGTCGATATGCAGGCCGTTGTTGAGCAGCAGCACGGAAGAGGGTGCTGCGGCATCACCCTGGTAGCCGACGAACTGGGCGGTGTTCTTCAGGCCCGTGGTGCCGCCGTTCTTGAGCGCGACGACCAGCTGGCCGCCTTCCACGCGGTAGCCGGCGGAATCCTTGTGCGAGCCCGAGGCCAGCGGGGCGGCCTGGTCCAGGAAATCACGTGCGAAGGCGATGACCTTGGCGCCGCGAACGGGGTTGTAGCCCTTGCCCTTTTCCGCGCCGCCGTCCTCGCCGATGGCATCCGTGCCATACAGGGCGTCATACAGCGAGCCCCAGCGCGCGTTGGCGGCGTTGAGCGCATAGCGGGCGTTGAGAATGGGCACGACCAGCTGGGGGCCGGCCTGGATGGCCAGTTCCGCATCCACGTTGGTGGTGGTCGCCTTGGCATCCTTGGGCTGCTCGACCAGATAGCCGATCTGCGTCAGGAACTGCTGGTAGCCGGCCATGTCGGTGATGGGGCCGGGATGGGCCTTGTGCCAGGTGTCCAGCTCGGCCTGCAGGCGGTCGCGTTCGGCCAGCAGGGCGGCATTGCGGGGGGCGAGGTCGTTGACGATCTCGTCGAAGCCTTTCCAGAATGCCTCGGGCGCGACACCCGTGCCCGGGAGCACTTGTTCATTGATGAAGCGGTGCAGCTCTGTGGCCACCTGCAGGCTGTGGGCTTGGGTGCGATCGGTCATGGTGGGAACCCCGGTTGGATGGATGGAAAGACTGGCCTGGACCCTTTACGGGCCTGACTATAAGGAATACTTTATTAGATTTATTTGCATACATAAATAGACCATAAATCTTAAAACTCGTGACTTTTACGCAAAAATGTGGGAAGGTTATGAGCCTGCCAAAACCATCGGAAATTGGCATGCAGCCCGGTGCGAAGGGCAAATGGCAGACAGCCAGTGCCTACTGCGCAAAAAGGCGGACCCCAGGAGACAGGCATGCATGCGCATGCCCCACAAGAACACGGAAAAGAAACGGACAGCAGTCATGGACAAGCTCAAGGCATTCGAGTCATTCGTATCGGTGGCCACGCGCGGCAGCCTCACGGCAGCGGCCAAGGCGGAAGGCGTGGCGCCAGCCATCATGGGGCGGCGGCTGGATGCCTTGGAAGAGCACCTGGGCGTCAAGCTCATGGTGCGGACCACACGCCGCATCTCGCTCACGCACGAGGGCAGCGCTTTTCTCGAGGATTGCCAGCGCCTCTTGTCCGATGTGTCCAACGCCGAGGCCAGCGTCAGTGCGGGCGGGGTCAAGGCCACAGGACATCTGCGCATCACGGCGCCGGCAGGCTTTGGTCGGCGGCATGTGGCGCCTCTGGTGCCGCGTTTTCGGGACCTGCACCCCGATGTGACGATTTCCCTGAATCTGAGCGACCGCGTGGTCGATCTGGCCGGTGAGGGCTTTGACTGCGCGGTGCGGGTAGGCGACCTGCCCGACTCGGCCCTGGTCAGCGTGCGCATCGCCGACAACCGGCGCCAGTGCGTGGCCACGCCCTCCTATCTGGAGCGCCGCGGCACGCCGCGCCACCCCAGCGAGCTGACCCAGCATGACTGCCTGACGCTGTCCAGCGATGCCTCGCAGACGCGCGGCTGGGCCTTCCGCATTCCGCACCCGGACAGCGGTACCAGCGAAGTCGTGCATTTCAAGCCGGGCGGTCCGCTGGACTGCTCCGACGGCCAGGTGCTGCACGACTGGTGCCTGGGCGGCTGGGGCATTGCCTGGCGCAGCACCTGGGAGGTGGAGGCCGAGATCGCCGCCGGGCGCCTGGTGGCGGTGCTGGAGGAATTTGCGGCCCCACCGAACGGCATCTTCGTGGTCTTTCCCCAGCGCAAGCACATGCCGCTGCGCGTGCGGCTGTGGATCGACTATCTCAAGCACCATTACGAGCAGCCGGAATTCTGGCGTCGAACCCACGCGGCCTGAGCGGGCCGCCCAGCAAGGAGGAATGAGCATGGCAGTGTCGATCGCGACGGAAGCGGTATTCGCAACGCAGGGCGCGGCCCCAGGACGGCGGCGCTGGATGCGCATGGCGCTGGGCGCCGCCTGCCTGGGCATGTTGGCAGGCTGCGCCGTCCAGGGGCCGGGGCAGGGCCGGCCGGACGGGATGCGGCAGGGCGCGGTGCCTGCCGGCATCGTGAGCGTGACCTTTGACGATCCCTCGCGGTTCGATGCCGGGCGCAATGGACCCCAGGAGTCCGAGAAGGCGCGCCGCGCCTGGGTCGATGCGCTGGCCCAGTTCCTGGCCGAACGGGCCGCGCCCAGGCTGCCCCAGGGCCAGCGGCTGGAAGTCCACCTCACCGATGTGCAGCGTGCCGGCAGTTTCGAGCCCTGGCGCGGACCCCAGGCCGCCGATGTGCGCATCGTCCGCGATATCTATCCGCCGCGCATCGACCTGCGTTTCAAGCTGCTGGATGCCGACGGAAAGCTGCTGCGCGAGGGCAGCCGCCAACTGCGCGATGCGACCTTCATGATGCGCCCCGACCTGTATCCCAACGATCCCCTGCGCTACGAGAAGACGCTGCTGGATGACTGGTTGCGCGCGGAACTGCCGAAGTAACGACGCAAGAGCCGGCGCGACGGGAGGACCGCAGTGGTCTACCGATTGCCTCGGGCATCCCGATGGCGGTCGCCGTTTCTGGCGTAATGCAGCATGGCCCAAGAGGCTCAATTTCTATACGGATTCCCCATGACGATAGAAGCCATTCTGGCCAGCCTCCACCTGCTGGCCATCCTCACCTTCGTGGTGTTCCTGTCCAGCCAGGCGGCGCTGTGCCGCAGCGAGTGGATGAGTGCCGCCGTGGTCCAGCGCCTGGCGCGGCTGGACATGATCTACGGGCTGGCGGTGGTGTTCCTGGTGCTCACCGGCATTGCGCGCCTGGTGTGGGGCGTCAAGGGCATGTCCTGGTACGTCTCGCAGCCACTGTTTCATCTGAAGATGACTTTGTTCGTGGTCGGCGCCGTGTTGTCGATCAAGCCCACGCTGGCCTTCCGCCGCTGGCGCCGCGCGCTGGATGCTGGCCATGGCCTGCCCCAGCCGGCCGAGGTGGCCAGCACGCGCCGCTGGGTGATGTGGCAGGCGCATGTGGTGCCTGTGATCGCTGTGGTGGCGGTGTTCTGGGCGCGGGGCATGTAGGCCCGGTTTTCCTGTCTGGCGGCATGGGGCGGGCCTGCCACGTAGAATCCGCCGATGCTCTCCGTCAAACAGGAACTGCTCGCGGCTCTGGCCGGCGAGCTTGAAACTTTGTCGCCCGGCGCCGGTGCCCGTGCCGCTTTCGAATCCCCCAAGGTGGCTGCCCATGGCGATTTCGCCTGCACGGCCGCCATGCAGCTGGCCAAGCCACTCAAGCTCAATCCGCGCGCGCTCGGTGAACAGCTCAAGGCTGCGCTGGAGGCCACGCCGGCTTTCCAGCGCTGGGTCGATGCCATCGAGATCGCCGGCCCCGGCTTTCTGAACATCCGTCTCAAGCCCGCCGCCAAGCAGCAGATCATCCGCGAAGTGCTGGGACAGGCCGAGAAATTCGGCTGGCAGGCCGACCGTGGCGCCAAGATGCTGGTTGAGTTCGTCTCCGCCAACCCCACCGGCCCGCTGCACGTGGGCCATGGCCGCCAGGCCGCGCTGGGCGATGCCATCTGCAACCTCTATGCCACCCAGGGCTGGGGCGTGCACCGCGAGTTCTACTACAACGACGCGGGCGTGCAGATCGACACGCTGACCAAGAGCACGCAGCTGCGCGCCAAGGGCTTCAAGCCCGGCGACGAATGCTGGCCCATCGATCCCGAGAATCCGGAAAGCAAGGCCTTCTACAACGGCTCCTACATCCAGGACATCGCAGACGATTTCAAGGCCTGCAAGACCGTCAAGGCCGATGACCGCGAATTCACGGCCAACGGCGATGTCGAGGACTACGACAACATCCGCCAGTTCGCCGTCGCCTATCTGCGCAACGAGCAGGACAAGGACCTGCAGGCCTTCAACCTGCACTTTGACGAGTACTACCTCGAATCCAGCCTCTACACCAACGGTCATGTCGAGGACGCGGTGCAGCGCCTGATCGCGGGCGGGCACACCTACGAACTCGACGGCGCGCTCTGGCTCAAGTCCACCGACTACGGTGACGACAAGGACCGCGTGATGCGCAAGCAGGACGGCAACTACACGTACTTCGTGCCCGATGTCGCCTACCACATCCAGAAGTTCAAGCGCGGCTACTCCAAGGTCGTCAACATCCAGGGCACGGACCACCACGGCACCATCGCACGCGTGCGCGCCGGCCTGCAGGCCGCCGACGTGGGCATTCCGGCCGGCTATCCCGACTATGTGCTGCACACCATGGTGCGGGTAGTGCGCGGCGGCGAGGAAGTCAAGATCAGCAAGCGCGCCGGCTCCTACGTCACGCTGCGCGACCTGATCGAGTGGACCAGCAAGGATGCGGTGCGCTTCTTCCTGCTGTCCCGCAAGCCCGACACCGAGTACACCTTCGACGTGGACCTGGCCGTGGCCCAGAACAATGACAACCCCGTGTACTACGTGCAGTACGCCCATGCGCGCATCTGCTCGGTGCTGGCAGCCTGGGGCGGCGATGCGGACACGCTCAAGGACGTGGACCTGTCGGCGCTGGAAGGCCCGCAGGCCCAGGCGCTGATGCTGCAGTTGGCCAAGTACCCGGCCATGCTGACTTCGGCCGCAGAAGGCAATGCGCCCCACGACGTGACCTTCTACCTGCGTGAACTGGCCTCGCTGTACCACAGCTACTACGACGCGGAACGCATCCTGGTGGACGATGAAAAGGTCAAGCTCGCCCGCCTGGCGCTGATCTCGGCCACGCGCCAGGTATTGCACAATGGCCTGGCAGTGCTGGGCGTCTCGGCCCCGCAACGCATGTAACTTCGAGCGACAAGCCATCTATGAAGACACAGCAACGTGGGGGCACCGTCATCGGTCTCATCATCGGCATGATCGTCGGGCTGGCAGCAGCCCTGGCCGTCGCCGTCTATGTGACCAAGGTGCCCGTGCCCTTTCTCTCCAAGGGCGGCAAGACGGCCGACCAGGACGCGGCAGAGGCCCAGCGCAACAAGAACTGGGACCCCAACGCACCGCTGCAGGGCAAGAACCCGGCGCCGCCACCACCGGCTGCCGTCACGCCCAGCCTCCCCGGCAGCACCACGCCAGCAGCGCCCACCCCGCCCGCCGTGGCCGGCGGCGTGACGCCGCCGCCCGCGCCCGTGGACCCGGCCAAGCCGCCCGCCAAGCCCGACACCAAGGCCGATGGCAAGACCTCCGCCGACCCGCTGGGTGATCTGGTGAAGGCGCGTTCCGCCGCTGCCGAGAAGACGGAAAAAGCCGAAAAGGCCGAGGCTGCCTTCAACTACTTCGTGCAGGCCGGCGCCTTCCGCAGCCAGGGCGATGCCGATGCGCAGCGGGCCAAGCTGGCCATGCTGGGATGGGAGGCGCGCGTAAGCGAGCGAGAGCAAAACGGCATCACCATCTTCCGCGTGCGCGTGGGTCCGTTCACCAAGCGCGACGATGCCGAGCAACTCAAGCAAAAGCTCGATGGCGCCGGGGTCGAGTCCACGCTGGTGCGCGCCGCTCGCTGAAACAGCGTTGAGCAAGAGCGCTGAACTTTTTGGCAAACCCCAGCCTCCTAATCTGCAGCATTGAACGAGGAGTTTGTTTTGATGAATCGCCGCGACTTTTCCCTGGCTGCCTCGGCAGCCGCTGCCAGCGCGCTGACGCTGGGCACCTCCGCCGCACAGGCCCAGGCGGCAGCGCCCAAGGAGGGCAAGGACTACATCAAGCTGGCCAAGCCCGCACCCACCAGCGCCGGCGCCGGCAAGGTCGAGGTGGTCGAGTTCTTCTGGTACAGCTGCCCGCACTGCAATGCATTCGAGCCCACCTTTGCCGCCTGGAAGAACCAGGCGCCGGCCGACGTGGTCGTGCACCGCGTGCCCGTGGCATTCAACGCCAGCTTCGTGCCCCAGCAAAAGCTGTACTACGCCTTTGAAGGCATGAACCTGCTGGACACCATGCATGCGCGCGCCTTCCACGCCATCCATGTGGAACGCAACCGCCTGGCCAAGGACGACGAGATCTTCGCCTGGGTGGGCAAGCAGGGCGTGGACGTGGCCAAGTTCAAGGAGGTCTACAACTCCTTCACGGTCTCCAACCAGGTGCGCAAGGCCACCCAGCTGCAGCAGGACTATGACGTGGAAGGCGTGCCGGCCATGGGCGTGGCGGGCCGCTACTACACCGATGGCACCAAGGCCGGGAACATGACCAATGTGCTGCGCGTGGTCGATCAGCTGATCGCCACCAGCCGCAAGGGCTGAGGTAGGGGCCTCGGCCCAGACCACCCGTGACAGGCCCGCCATTGAGCGGGCCTGTCGCTTTTGGAAACCTCTTTTTGTGCCTTCGTGTCAGCGCTTTGCCCCCCGGCTTGAAAGACGCCAGGAACGGTTGCGCGCGACACCCCCTACAATGGATGCAAGAAGCGTGCCCTCCATGAAACAACGACTTTCCCCCCTCCTGCTCGCAGCCGCCCTGGCGGCTTTCGCCGGTTTGGCCCAGGCCGAAAAGGCCGACAGCACCAAGCCCATGAACATCGAGGCTGACGCGCTGCGCCATGACGAACTCAAGCAGACCAGCGTCTTCACCGGCAACGTGGTGATGACCAAGGGCACCATCGTGCTGCGCGGTGCCCAGCTCGATGTGCGCCAGGACCCCGAAGGCTTTCAGTACGGCGTGGTCACGGCCGAAGCGGGCAAGCGCGCCTTCTTCCGCCAAAAGCGCGACACCGTTCCCGGCCAGCCCGAGGAATTCGTGGAAGGCGAGGGCGAGGTCATCGAATACGACGGCAAGGCCGACCTCGTGAAGTTCATCCGCCGCGGCGAACTGCGGCGCTATCGCGGCGGCCAGCTCAGCGACGAGATCACGGGCTCCATCATCGTCTACAACAACCTCACCGACGTGTTCACCGTCGATGGGCAAAAGACCAGCGGCGGCCAGCCCAGCTCCACCGCCGGCCAGGGCGGGCGCGTGCGCGCCGTGCTGGCGCCCAAGGAGGGCACACCGGGCTCGCAGCCGCGCGCTCCCGCCGCAGGCGCGCCGGGCACATCCCTGCAGCCCAGCAACACCCTGGACAGCCTTGGTGGTACCAAGCGATGAGTACCGAGGCCTCAGCCCCCGCTGCCCACGCTTCCTCCCCACGCGCCGAACAGGGCAGCAGCCTGCAGGCGCGCCATCTGGCCAAGTCCTACGGCAGCCGCAAGGTGGTCAAGGACGTGTCGCTGTCCGTGAAGAAGGGCGAGGTCGTGGGCCTGCTGGGCCCCAATGGCGCGGGCAAGACCACCTCGTTCTACATGATCGTGGGCCTGGTGCGCAGCGACGGCGGCGACATCTTCATCGACGGACAGGCCGTGGGAAACATGCCCATCCACCAGCGCTCGCGCCTGGGCCTGTCCTACCTGCCGCAAGAGGCATCGATCTTTCGCAAGCTCAGCGTCGAGGACAACGTGCGCGCCGTGCTGGAGCTGCAAAGGGATGAGCAGGGCCGGCCGCTGGCGCGCAGCGTCATCGAGGAGCGCCTGACGGCGCTGCTGCAGGAGCTGCGCGTGGACCATCTGCGCGCATCGCCCGCGCTGGCGCTGTCGGGCGGCGAACGCCGCCGCGTCGAGATTGCACGTGCGCTGGCCACGCAGCCGCGTTTCATCCTGCTGGACGAGCCCTTCGCCGGCATCGACCCCATCGCCGTGATCGAGATCCAGCGCATCATCGGCTTTCTCAAGGCGCGCGGCATCGGCGTGCTCATCACCGACCACAACGTGCGTGAGACGCTGGGCATCTGCGACCATGCCTTCATCATCAGCGACGGCCATGTGCTGGCCCAAGGCACACCCGAGGAGATCGTGGACAACGCCGAAGTGCGGCGCGTCTACCTCGGCGAACACTTCCGGATGTAGCGCCATGCCCTGCCTGGCCCGTCTGCGAGATTGCCTGCGCGAAGGAGCTGCCGCTTGAAGCCCGGACTGTCGCTGCGCGTCTCCCAGCATCTTTCGCTCACCCCGCAACTGCAGCAGTCGATACAGCTGCTGCAGCTGTCCACGCTGGAGCTGGCGCAGGAAGTGGAGCAGATGCTGGGCGACAACCCCTTCTTGGAGCTGGCGAACGACGACGGCGACCACGAAGCGGCAAGCAGCGCCCCGGAGCCTGCGGCGCCCGGCGCCGCGGACTCCTTCCAGGAAAGCCGTGCGGACCAGCCATCGGCTGCGGTGGAATGGGAGGCGCCGTCGGACACATCCTCCGGCGATGCCGCCGAGACCTCTGGCACGGCCGAGTCCCTGAGCTGGGAAGGCGATGGCCAGACCAACTCGGGCAACGACGACCGCGACTGGGGCAGCGATGCGCCTTCCAGCCGCACGCGCGGCCAGGGTGACGATGACGAGACCGATGCCACCGAGCTGGCACGCAGCGCAGAAAGCCTGACCGACCATCTGCACCGCCAGGCCCTGAGCCTGCGCCTGGGCGAGGTGGATCGTGCCGCGCTGCGCTTTCTGATCGAGAACCTCAACGACGACGGCTACCTGGAAGACCCGCTCGACGAGCTGGCACAGGGCCTGGCGGGCGACGACCTGGAGGAGTGCGAGGAACTGGTGCACCGCTTCACCGTGGCGTTGCGCCTGTTGCAAAGCCTGGAGCCGGTGGGCGTGGGCGCGCGCGACCTGGCCGAATGCCTGACGCTGCAGCTGCGCGACCAGCTGGCCGATGCCGAGCGCGAAGGCGACGGCAGTGCCGAGGACGAAGATCGGCAGGCCGTGCTGCGCACCGCGCTGGACATCTGCGCCCAGCCCATGGACCTGCTGGCGCGGCGTGACCTGCGCAAGCTCGCCAGCCTGTGCGGCGCGCGCGAGGAGCGGCTGCGCGAGGCGATGGTCCTGATCGCCCGGCTGGAGCCGCGCCCGGGCCGGCGCTTCGCCGACGTGCAGCGCCAGATCGTCGTGCCCGATGTCATCGTGCGCCCGGTGCGCATGGGTGCGGGACGCATGGAGTTCAGCGTGCAACTCAACCCCGATGTCATGCCCAAGCTGCGCGTGCACGACATCTATGCCAGCGCGCTGCGCAGCCACCGGGGCAGCGAAGGCCATGCGGCGTTGCAGCAGCGGCTGCAGGAGGCGCGCTGGTTCATCAAGAACATCCAGCAGCGCTTCGACACCATCCTGCGCGTGTCGCAGGCCATCGTGGAGCGCCAGAAGAACTTCTTCGTGCATGGCGAGCTGGCCATGCGCCCGCTGGTGCTGCGCGACATTGCCGATGCGCTGGGCCTGCATGAATCCACCATCAGCCGCGTGACCACGGCCAAGTACATGGCCACGCCGCAGGGCACCTACGAACTCAAGTATTTCTTCGGCTCGGGCCTGGGCACCGAGGCGGGCGGCAACGCGTCGAGCACGGCCGTGCGCGCGCTCATCAAGCAGTTCGTCGCAGCCGAGGACCCCAGGAAGCCGCTGTCGGACAACCAGCTCGCCGACATGCTCAAGGAGCAGGGCATCGAATGCGCGCGGCGCACGGTGGCCAAGTACCGCGAGCTGCTCAAGATCCCGCCGACCACGCTGCGCAAGGCGCTGTAGCCGCGCAGGGCGCGCACGCTCTCAGGCCGCAGGCGCGCGGCCGGCCACGTCATCCCATTTGAGGCCGAATTTCAGCAGGTATTTGCGCAGGCGGTCGGCATCGTTGACCACGCTGCGCTGGGTGCGTGACTGGTCGAACAGGCGGCGCCCCGCATCGGACAGCGAGGGCGATTGCCTGCACACGCGCAGCACCGCTTCGAGCTGCATGCGGTCGAAAAGATCCATCTGCTCCAGCCTATCGGCGGGCAACAGCGCATCAAGGCCGCAGCCGGCGCCGGCGGGGGCGGGCTGCGCTGCCTCGCCCCGTTGCCACAGCCACTGCATGCGCTGGATCTCGGCATCGACCAGGGCCGTGGAGATGCGCCCTCCGTCAGCCAGCGTGGCCAGGCGCGTCATGCTGGCCGACAGGTCGCGGAAGTTGCCGCTCCACAGCGCCTCGGGCGAGCGCGCAAAGCGCAGATAGCGCTCGCGGGCCTCCACGTTGAAGCGCACCATCTGGCCGGTCTCGTCGGCCGAGCGCGCGAGCAGGTGGTCCATGTTGGGTTCTATGTCCTCGGGGCGCCCGGCCAGGCCCGGCAGCGCGTAGGACCACAGGTTGATGCGCGCGAACAGATCCTCGCGAAAGCGCCCCTGCGCCACGTCGATGCGCAGGTCGCGGTGCGTGCCGGCGACCAGCTGGAAATCGCTGCTGACCTCGCGGTCGCTGCCCATGGGATAGAAGCGCTTTTCCTCCACGGCCTTGAGCAGCATGGCCTGTTCGTCCAGGCCCAGCTCGCCGATTTCGTCCAGGAACAGCACGCCCTGGTGCGCGCTGCGCAGCAGGCCGGCGCGGTCGGCCGCAGCGCCCGTGAACGCGCCCTTCTTGTGGCCGAACAGCACCGAGGCTGCACCATCGCCGCGCAGCGTGGCGCAATTGACCTCGACGAACTCGCCCTGCACCTGGTGCCTGGCCTTCTTCAACTCGTACATGCGCCGCGCCAGATGCGATTTGCCCGCACCCGTGGGACCCGTGAGCAGGATGGGCGCGCGCGAGCGCACGGCCACGCGCTCGATCTCGTCGATCAGCGCGTTGAACCCGGCATTGCGCGTGGCGATGCCGCTCTTGAGAAATTGCACGGCCTCGCTCTGCTCGGCGCCGAAGCGCTGGGCGATCACGTCGTAGCGCGACAGGTCCAGGTCGATCAGCGCATAGCTGCCCGGGTCGCCCATGCGCTGGCGCCGGGGCGGCGAAGTCTGGGCCAGCACGCCGGGAATGCGGCGCGACTCCACCAGCAGGAACAGGCAGATCTGTGCCACGTGCGTGCCCGTGGTGATGTGGGTCCAGTACTCCTCGCGCTCGGGGTCGAAGCGATAGGCCTGCGTCCAGTCGAACAGCCGCGCATAGACCTCGCCGAAATCCCAGGGATCGGCAATGTCCATGGGCACGAGGTTCACCTGGGTCTCGGGCGATGCCGTGGCGATGTCGCCCTGCAGCAGCTGCGCCAGGGCCAGATGGGGCGGCGTGTAGAGCAGCTCCAGCCGCTCCACCACCAGATCCTCGTGCTGCATGAGGGAGAGGGTCGGCCGCCATTTCTCCCAGCGCCCCGCGCCCCTGCCGGAGTCCAGCTGCGTACCCAGAAAGCCGATGACGACCTTTTTCTTTTCCATGTTTTTGTCTAGTTGGATAGCTGAAATTCTAGTTTCTTTGGATTGAAGAAGAAATCAAGAAAAGTGTGATTTGAGATTTATCCAAATAAATCAAGGGGTTGAAGAATTGTTTGGCGCCTGATGCCGGGCTGGCACGCATCTCGCAATAACCAAGGCATCCAGTGCAGGCGGTGACCGCTCACAGGCCGGGGTTGGGGCAAAGGCCCGCCCCGCCGGTGCCGGAAGTCCGGGCCCCCAGGGGCTTGTCGATTTCCCGCATGCCGCACGCCGCAGGCGCTGGGTGACGGCAAGGTTGTGGAAACCGTCTCGCAAGGGACGCCTGGTTCGACTCCAGGCTTGCCAGCCACTGGTAGCTCAGTCTGGTAGAGCACCCTCGCAAGAGGACTGTCGCAGGTTCGATTCCTGTCCACTCTTCCGGCCGCAAGGCCGGGCTATTGAAACGGTCGAAAGACCACCCGCCGAACGCGGGAGGTGGCCGCCGGGTTGCGATGCAGCCCCAGGCCGCCCCCCCGTCAGCAGCGGCGGCTGTGCCAGGTCCCGGCACGGTCCGCGCCCGCAGCCAGCCACGCTGCAACCTGTTTCCAGGGTTGCCGCCACGGCGCACTGCAAGGCCCGGGCCGTGCCCCCTGGAACCCTGCCGCTGCTGTAACGGCACCCCTATGGATTGCGGCGAAGACGCCGAACGAGGAGAAGAAGAAATGCTGAAGATCCAACGCATCACCGTCAAGAAGAACGAACGCGCCCTGCTGCTGCGCAATGGCGATTTCGAGCGCGTGCTGCACAGCGGCCGGCACTGGCTGTTTGCCGGCACCGACCAGCTGCGCGTGGAAACCTTTGCCCTGGAGCAGCCCGCCTTCACGCACGGCCTGGCCGACTACCTGATGGCCCAGGAGCCCGCCGTGGTGGCCGCCGAATTCCTGCGCGTGGAACTGTCCGAAACCGAGGCGGGCCTGCGCAGCGAAAACGGCGTGCTGGTCGAGATCCTGCCGCCCGGCACGCGCCGCCTGTACTGGAAGGGACTGGTGGATGTGAGCGTGCAGGTGGTCGACCTGCAGGCCGGCGCCGAGCTGCCCGCCGCCCTGGCGGCGCGCCTGACCCAGACGCAGCTGCGCCAGCGCAGCGTGTCCGGCCTCAACGGCGTGCTGCAGGTGCAGGTGCCCGCAGGCCAGTGCGCGCTGCTGACCATCGACGGCAAGGTGGACCGCCTGCTGCAGGCCGGCAGCCATGCGTTCTGGAAGTTCGGCCGCAGCATTGCCGTGGAGCTGGTGGACCTGCGCCTGCAGGCCGTCGAGGTCTCGGGCCAGGACATCATGACCCGCGACAAGGTGAGCCTGCGCCTGAACCTGAGCGCCACCTATCGCCACACCGACGTTCTGCGCGCCTTTGCCCAGCTGCAAAAGCCCGCCGAGCACCTGTACCGGGAGCTGCAGTTCGCGCTGCGCGCCGCCGTGGGCACCCGCACGCTCGATGAGCTGCTGGAGAACAAGACGGTGATCGACGACGTGGTGACCGCTCACATGGCGGCCAAGCTGCAGCCCTTCGGCATGGTGGTGGAGAGCGTGGGCGTGAAGGACATCGTGCTGCCCGGCGAGATGAAGGCCATCCTGACCCAGGTGGTGCAGGCCGAAAAGCAGGCCCAGGCCAACGTGATCCGCCGCCGCGAGGAAACAGCGGCCACGCGCTCGCTGCTCAACACCGCCAAGGTCATGGAGGACAACCCCGTGGCCCTGCGCATGAAGGAGCTGGAGACGCTGGAACGCGTGGCCGAGCGCATCGACAAGATCTCCGTGTTCGGAGGGTTGGACCAGGTGCTCAACGGGCTGGTGAAGATGCGTTGACCGGCAGGCTGGTCGGCACACAACGGACAACGAAGAAACAAAAGAGAGGTACGGCCATGGCCGCATTCGAAGAACTATGGAGCTATGAGGTGGGCAAGGCGGGCTGGGCGACGTTGAAGTTCAGCACGCCCGAGGAGGAACTGGTGTGTGCCGTGTCCTACCTGCATGATTCGCTGGGTGATCTGGCCGCCATGGCGCTGGCCTTGGCCAAGGGCGCGCACCGCGCTGCCGCCGTGTTCATGGACGAGCCCGGCGAAGTGCACCTGAGCATGGAGGGTGGCCACGACACCCTTTCATACGAGCTGCGGCAGTACGCGGACTGGGCCAGCTGGGGCATCACCGCCATGGATGACTATGAAGTGCTGGCCCGTGGGCAGATGGCCCGCGAGGACGTGGTGCGCAGCGTGTACCGCGTGCTGGACGGTATTTATTGCGGCATGGGCGTCGAGGAATACCGAAAGCGCTGGCTGGAGCATGAATTCCCGCTGCGGGACTATCAAAGCCTGGGCAGCGCCATCCGCAAGCGGGACCTGTCTCGCCTGATGCGTGGATGAGCCGCGCGGCAGCAAGACCTGAACAAGACGAACAGACAAGAAGACTGAAGGACAACGCAATGAACTACCTGCAACACAACGTGGAAAACGGCGTGCCCATCAAGATGTGGACCAAGGGCGTGCCCGTGGAGGACGAGGCGCGCAAGCAGCTGGAGAACGCCGCGCGCCTGCCCGTGGTGTTCAAGCATGTCGCGGCCATGCCCGATGTGCACCTGGGCATAGGCGCCACCGTGGGCTCGGTGATTCCGACCATCAAGGCCATCATCCCGGCGGCCGTGGGCGTGGACATCGGGTGCGGAATGATGGCTGCCAAGACCACGCTGCGCGCCGAGGACCTGCCCGACAACCTGGGCCCGCTGCGCTCGGCGATAGAGCAGGCCGTGCCGCATGGCTCGGTGCCGCGCCACCGGGGCCGTGATCCAGGCAGCTGGGAGAACCCGCCCGTGTCGGTGGACCAGGTCTGGGCCACGCTGGCCGAGGAGTTCGACCTGCTGTGCGAGCTGCATCCGCGCCTGGCCAACACCAACAACCGCAAGCACCTGGGAACGCTGGGCAGCGGCAACCACTTCATCGAGATCTGCCTGGACGAGGCGGGCTTCGTGTGGTTCATGCTGCACTCGGGCTCGCGCGGCGTGGGCAATGCCATCGGCACCCATTTCATCGAGCTGGCCAAGAAGGACGCAGAACTGCATCAGCGCAACCTGCCCGACAAGGACCTGGCCTATTTCGAGGAAGGGGCCCGCTACTTTGGCGACTATGTGCGCGGCGTGTCCTGGGCGCAGAAGTTCGCCATGCGCAACCGCGAGGTGATGATGGCCAACCTCATCGCCACGGTGCGCAAGGTGATCGCCAAGCCCTTCGAGTCGCATGTGGAGGCGGTGAATTGCCACCACAACTACGTGCAGCAGGAGCGCCATTTCGGCCAGGATGTGTTCATCACCCGCAAGGGCGCGGTGAGCGCGCGGCGCGGCGAGCTGGGCATCATCCCGGGCAGCATGGGCGCGCGCAGCTATATCGTGCGCGGCCTGGGCAACCCGGAGAGCTTCGAGAGCTGCAGCCACGGTGCGGGCCGCGTGATGAGCCGGACCAAGGCCAAGAAGATGTTCAGCGTGGCGGACCACATCAAGGCCACCGAGGGCGTGGAATGCCGCAAGGATGCCGATGTGGTGGACGAGATTCCCATGGCCTACAAGGACATCGATGCGGTCATGGCCGCGCAGCAGGATCTGGTGGAGGTGGTGCACACCCTGAAGCAAGTGGTGTGCGTGAAAGGGTGAGTGGATGAGGGCCCCGGGCTCTCATCCTCCGGAACAGAAAGCAGGATGAGAGCATGAGGGAAGAGAAGGTATTGAGCGCGCATCCGGTCTCCGACGCCATGCGCGCCACGGTGCTGGCCAACCTGGCCGAGGTGGAGCGCAGGCACGAGGTCACGGTGCTGTTTGCCTGCGAGTCGGGCAGCCGCGGCTGGGGCTTTGCCTCGCCCGACAGCGACTATGACGTGCGCTTCATCTACGTCCACCGCCTGCCCTGGTATCTGACGGTGGCGCCGGGCCGCGATGTCATAGAGCAGCCGCTCAGCGGCGAGCTCGATGTCAGCGGCTGGGAGCTGCGCAAGGCGCTGGGGCTGCTGCGCGCCTCCAACCCCACGCTGCTCGAATGGCTTCGCTCGCCCGTGGTCTACCGGCAGGAGCAGCCCTGGGCCGAGCGCCTGCATCTGCTGGCCGAGCAGGGCTTTTCGCCGGTGCGCGGCTACCACCACTATGTGGCCATGGCGCGCAAGAACCTGCGCGCCCACCTGCAGGGCGATGTGGTGCGCTACAAGAAATACTTCTACGTGCTGCGTCCACTGCTGGCCGCGCGCTGGATACGCGAGGGGCGTGGTGCGCCGCCCATGCGCTTTGCGCAGCTGGCGGCGGGCACGCTGGAGGATGCAGGCCTGCTGGCCGAGCTCAACGAGCTGCTGGAGCTCAAGATGCGCCTGGGCGAGGCCGCCAAGGGGCCGCGCCGGGTGCGGGTCCATGATTTCCTGGAGCGCGAGCTGGCCCATGCCATGGCCCATGCGCCCGATCCGGGGGGCCAGGCCGATGCGGCGCCGCTGGACCGCTATCTGCGGGATGCCGTGGCGCGCTTTGGCGGCAATTGGCGGCAATGAATGAAAGAGAAAAATGAAAGTGATCGAGATCGACGGCTCCGCCGGGGAGGGCGGAGGCCAGATGCTGCGCAGCGCGCTGGCGCTGTCCATGTGCACGGGTCAGCCCTTTGCCATGCAGCGCATCCGTGCCGGGCGCGCCAAGCCGGGCCTGATGCGCCAGCACCTGGCCTGCGTCAATGCCGCCGCCGAAATCTGCGGCGCGCAGATGCAGGGCGCCGAGATGAATTCGCAGACGCTGCAATTCACACCGGGGCCGGTGCGTGCGGGCGAGTACCGCTTCGTGATCGCCTCGGCGGGCAGTTGCACCCTGCTGCTGCAGACGCTGTGGCCCGCGCTGATGCTGGCCAATGGCGAAAGCCGCCTGACCCTGGGCGGCGGCACCCACAACCCGGCCGCGCCGCCCTTCCATTTCCTGGAGCGCAGCTATGCGCCGCTGCTGCACAGGCTGGGCGCGCGCTGCGAACTGCGGCTGCGCCGGCTGGGCTTTTATCCGGCCGGTGGCGGTGAGATGGATGTGACGATCACGCCGGCAACCAATGGGCTGGTGCCTTTCGATATCACCGAACGCGGCGCACCCGTGGCCAGCCATGCCGAATGCTTTGCGCCCGCGCTGCCACGCGCGGTGGCCCAGCGCGAACTGGACCATCTGGGCCAGGCCCTGGGCTGGTCTGGCGAGCAGTTGCAGGTGGCTGCCGTGCGCCAGAACGAGGGGCCGGGCAACGCGCTGCTGGCCACGCTGGCCTATGAGCACCTGAGCGAAGTGTTCACGCAGTTCGGCATGAAGGGCGTCAGCGCCGAAAAGGTGGCGCATGACCTGGCACGCGAGGTGCGCCGCCACCAGGGCAGCCGGGCCGCGCTGGGCCCGTACCTGGCCGACCAATGGGCCCTGCCGCTGGCGCTGGCCGTCTGGCGCAGCGGGCGCGGTGCCAGCTACACCTGCACGGAACTGACGCCGCATGCGCGCAGCAATTTCGAGGTGATCGAGCGCTTTGTGCCTGTGCGCTTCGCTACGGACGCACCGGGCGACGGCTGGCGTGTTTCGCTCTCGCCAGCCTGAGCGGCCTCAGCGATCGGCCCGCACCAGCGTGCTCTTGCCGAACAGGCTCTCCAGCAGGTCCACCACCAGCTCGGCCGTCTGGTTGCGCAGGTCCAGCGCCGGGTTCAGTTCCACCAGGTCCATCGAGCCCAGGCGTCCGGTATCGGCCAGCATCTCCATGCACAGCTGGGCCTCGCGGTAGCTGGGGCCGCCGCGCACGGGCGTGCCCGTGCCGGGCGCGATGTCGGGATCGAGGTAGTCCACGTCGAAGCTCAGGTGCAGGTGGGTGTCGCTGCCGGCGAGGCCGTCGAGCGCGCGGCGCATGACCTCGCGCATGCCCAACTCGTCGATGGCGCGCATGTCGTACACCTCGATGTCCAGCGAATGCAGCAGGCGCTTTTCCTGGTCATCCACGCTGCGCAGGCCGATCTGGCACAGCGAGGCGGCATCCAGCGCCGGATCGCCGCCCTGGGACAGCGCGGTCAGCGGCTCGGGCCCCAGGCCGCACAGGCTGGCCACGGGCATGCCGTGCAGGTTGCCGCTGGGCGAGATATCGGGCGTGTTGCAGTCGGCGTGGGCGTCCAGCCAGATCACGCGCAGCGCGCGGCCCAGGCGGCGGCAGTGGGCGGCCACGGCACTGATCGAGCCCATGGCCAGGCTGTGGTCGCCGCCCAGCATCAGCGGCAGCTCGCCATCGTCCAGCGCCTGGCCAACGGCCTGGTGCACGGCGTCCATCCAGGCGCGGGCCGGTGCGAGGTGGCGCAGCCCCTGCTCGGGCGGTGTCTGGGGATTGGGCGGACCGGCCAGGTTGCCGATGTCGCGCACCTGGCAGCCCAGCTGGCGCAGCGCCGGGGCCAGGCCGGCCACGCGCAGCGCGTCGGGGCCCATGGCGCTGCCCAGGCGGCTGGCGCCGATGTCGGTGGGCACGCCTATGAGTCTCAGGGCGCGTGCGGTCTGCGGGGTCGTATGGGTGTTCATGCTCATGGGACCCATGGTATGCAGTCCCCGTGTCAGCCAAAGCCGCGTTCTGCCTGCCCGGCCTCGCGCACCAGCCGGTACAGGTCGCGGGGGGCGGCCAGCGCAGGCACCAGGTCGATCGACTGCATCAGCCCGGTGTCGTGGGCCAGCGCGCGCAACCAGCGCAGGGCCGAATAGTCTTCCAGCGCAAAGCCCACGGAGTCGAACAGCGTGATCTCGGTGTCGTGCCCGCGTCCCGGCGCCAGGCCATTGATGACCTGCCACAGCTCGGTCACGGGCGCGTCGGCGGGCAGCTGCTGTATCTCGCCTTCCACGCGCGTCTGGGGCGTGAACTCCACGAAGATGCGCGCGCGCCGCAGCAACTCCACGGGCAGTTCGGTCTTGCCGGGGCAATCGCCGCCGACGGCATTGATGTGGGTGCCGGGGCGCACATCGGCATCGGCGATCACGCAGGCGCGGCGCTTGGCGGCCGTGACCGTGGTGACGATGTCGGCGCCTTCCAGCGCCTGGGCGCTGCTGGTGTAGCAGGTGATGCGCTGGGCGGCAATGCCTGCATGGCCCAGGTTGTCCACCAGCTTGCGCATGGCCTGGACATCGATGTCGAAGATGCGCAGCCGCTCCACGCCCAGCAGGTGGGTGAAGGCCAGGGCCTGGAATTCGGACTGCGATCCTGCGCCTATCAGCGCCATGCTGCGGCAGCCCTGCCGCGCCAGCCGGCGCGCGGCCAGCGCCGAGGTGGCCGCGGTGCGCAGCGCCGTGGCCAGCGTCAGGTCGGACAGGAAGACCGGCAGGCCCGTGGCCACGTCGGCCAGGGCGCCGAAGGCCATCACCGTGGGCAGGTCCCGGTCGGCGTTGTCTGGATGGCCATTGACGTACTTGAAGGCGTAGTCCAGCGCATCGGACACGGGCATGAGCTCGATCACGCCGCCGGGCGAATGGTGGGCGAGGCGGGCCGATTTCTCGAAATCGGGCCAGCGCGCGAAGTCTTGCTCGATGGCATCGGCCAGGCCGGCCAGGCAGGCGGCGACGCCGACCTGCGCCACCAGGCGTGCGGCCTGCGTGGCGCCGAGGAAATCCGTGTGGACGGGCGTGGTTCGAGGCTTCATGGTGCTCTCCCTCGCGGTTGCTTCCACTGTAGGCCCGGGCCGAAGCGCAGGCAAGCGGGTTTCGGCTGGCGCCTGCGCGGGGAATCGCGGTGCGCGTATGCTCGGCACCCAAGCTATGAACCAACTGCATCTGTTTTTGCCCTGCGCCGCCGGCGTTGAGGGATTTCTGGCCGACGAGGTCCACGCGATCACCGGCCTGAGCGGCCACGACCTCCTGGTCGGCCGTGGCGGCGTGATGGTGCGCGGCCTGTGGCGCGACGCCATGCTGCTGAACCTGCACAGCCGTCTGGCCCAGCGCGTGCTGGTGCAGCTGTCGCAGACCCTGTACCGCAACGAAAACGACCTGTACCGCGCCGCCAGCGAAGTGGCCTGGGAGATCTGGTTCTCCCCGCGCGAGAGCTTCAAGATCGAAGTCACGGCCCAGCACAGCCCGCTGACCAGCCTCAACTTTGCGGCGCTGCGCGTCAAGGACGCCATTGCCGACCGCTTCCGCGACAGGAAGGGCGTGCGCCCCGACGTGGAAACGCGCCACCCCGACGTGCGCGTGCACCTGCACCTGACGACCGACGAGGCCACCATCTACATCGACACCTCGGGCGAGGCGCTGTTCAAGCGCGGTTGGCGCGAGGACAAGGGTGATGCGCCGCTCAAGGAAACCCTGGCCGCGGCCATGATCGCCGCCACGGGCTGGGACCCGCACGGCGACGATCCCCAGCCGCTGTACGACCCCTGCTGCGGCAGCGGCACGGTGCTGATCGAGGCCGCGCAGATCGCCCGGCGCATTCCGGCAGGCATCCTGCGGCGCTTCGCGTTCGAAAAGCTCGTGCCCTTCCAGAGGCATGTGTGGGAAGCCATGCTGGACGAGGCAGAGGCCGCCATCCTGCCCGACAGCCCCGTGGGCATCTATGGCTCCGACGTGTCCCACCGCATGGTGGACTTCGCCCAGCGCAACGCCGAGCGCGCGGGCGTGGGCCAGACCGTGCAGTTGCGCGGCGGTGACGCGCTGCAGCGCATGCCGCCTTGCGAGCAGCCCGGCCTGATGCTGCTGAATCCGCCCTATGGCGAGCGCATTGCCGCAGCCGGCTCGGCCGGCCGCAGCGCCGGCGAGCGCATGGCCGTGGTCGAGCGCGCGGGCCGCGAGACGGCCCAGACCGAGGACGGCGTGGAATTCTTCAGCCAGCTGGCCACCCACTGGAAGAAGAACTACAGCGGCTGGAGCGCCTGGATGCTCACGCCCGACCTCAAGCTGCCCGGCAAGATGCGCCTGAAGGAAGCGCGGCGCACGCCCATGTGGAACGGCCCCATCGAGTGCCGGCTGTTCCGCTTCGACATGGTCCGTGGCGCTGTCAAGCCCAGAAAGGCCGCCGAAGGCCCGGCAGAGGGCGCCGCGCCATGAAGATCGTGCTGCGCTGGCCGCAGTGCAACGACGGCTACGAAGGTCCCCTGCCCCGGCCCGTGGTGCTCGATACCAATGTGGTCCTTGACATGCTGATCTTCGACGATCCGCATGTTCCGCCGATCCGCGAGCTGGTGGAGCAGGGGCAGATGCGCTGGATCGCCGACCAGGCCCAGCGCATCGAGCTCGAACGCGTGCTGCACTACAGCCAGATCGCGCCGCGCGTGGCCTTCTACGGCAAGACGGTCGAGGGCGTGCTCTCGGCCTTCGACGGAGCCGTCGAATACGTGGCCGATGCGCCGCGCATCCGCTTTGCCTGCACCGACCCCGACGACCAGCATTTCCTGGACCTGGCCAGCCAGCACCAGGCGCTGCTGATCAGCAAGGACAAGGCCGTGCTCAAGCTGCGCAAGCGCGTGGCCGGCCTGGGCGCCACCGTGGGCAACATCCTGCTGGCTGAACAGGAAGAGGCACTGGCCGCCTGACGCCCTGGATGCTGTTGTGCAGCAACCACCCAGGCGGCAATGGGGCAACAGGCTGGGTGCGGCCGGCTTGAAGGCTTTCTCCTAAACTGGCGGCCATGCAGGAGGCGCAAGCCCTTCTGCCAGGAGGACGGCCTCCCCCACATCGGGACATGCATGCGCCGGGACGACCCGGCTTCACAAGGAGTTTTCCATGGCATGTGTCTATCTGTTGGTGGCGGGGCTGCTCGAAGTGGTCTGGGCGTTCTCGATGAAGCAATCGCACGGCTTCACGCGGCTGGTGCCCAGCGCCATCACCATCGTCACCATGATCGCCAGCTTCGGCCTGCTGGCCGTGGCCATGCGCAGCCTGCCGCTGGGCACGGCCTACACGATCTGGACCGGCATCGGCGCCGTGGGCGCCTTCCTGGTCGGCATCACGGTCCTGGGCGAGCAGGTCAGCGCCATGCGCATCGGCGCGGCCGTGCTCATCGTCTCGGGCCTGGTGCTGATGAAGATGTCTTCGGACTGAGCGGGTGGCCGTTCAGCGGCCCGTGCCCAGCTCCAGCGTCAGGCGCAGCATGTCGCGGTGCTGCACGCCGCGCTCCCACAGCTGGGTGGTGTAGTGCTTCAGAAAGAAGTCACGCACGATGCCCGTCACGCGAAAACCCGCGCGCTGGTAGAAGACCAGCTGGTCGCCGAAGCTGCCGGTGCCGACCTCGATGCGGGGAGCACCTTGCGAGCGCGCCCAGGCGATGGCCTGGCGCAGCAGGGCGGTGCCCAGGCCCCGGTGGTGCAGCGATTCCGCGACCGCGATGTTCATCAGCTCCCAGGCGGGTGGGCCTGAGGCCTCGTCGCCGCTGGCGCGCAGCGGCACCAGCACGCACATGCCCAATACCTCGCCGCGCCCGCCGGGACGCGGCGGCTGGCCTTCGCGCTGGAAGGACTCGCGCGCGGCAAAACAGGTGGAGCCCGCCAGATAGCCGCGCACCTTTTCCCGCGACGGGTCCGCCGACAGCAGCAGCGGCCACGGCGCCTCGGCCGGGTTCAGCGGCTCTATGTGCCAGGGTGCGAGGGAAACGGAAGGCGCGGTCATAAGCCTGAATCATCCCATGCCTGACATTGGGACGCAGTTGGGCGCCTCTGCGGAATCTTGACGTGCGCTTACAACTGTGCGTTTGCACGCCGGAATCTAGTGGTTTATACTTATTCCTAGGGTAAACGCTTAGAGGGTTTTCCCGGCATTCGCGGCACTTGAGATGCATGCCGCCAGTGATTGTTGAGCGTCTCAGTAAGGAAGTTCACCATGCGCCAAGCAATCTATTCCCTGATCGATTTCATCCAGCAAGCCCGCAACGCCGAGCTCGAAATCGCCAACCAGTAATCCGGTTGGAGGCAGGTGCGCCCTGAAGCGCGCCCACCGATGCGATCGCCCCATTGCCGATGATGGCCTTGGGGCTTTTGTGTTTCTGGGCGCCGGGCTTGCGGGCGCCGGGCTGCCCTGTAGCCCTGGCTACAGGCCCAGCACCAGCCTGCCGCTCCTGGCGCGCGAGCAGCAGCTCATCATCTTGGTGCAGGCCGCGCGCTCGCCGCGCGTGAGGACCATGTCTCGGTGGTCCACCTCGCCTTCGAGCACGGGCACTTCGCAGGACCCGCACAGCCCTTCCCGGCAGTCGCTTTGCACTTCGATCTTCGCGCTGCGCAGGGCGTCCAGCAGCGTCTGGTCGTTGCGCACCTGCAGCACAAGGCCCGAGGCGCGCAGTTCCACCTCGAAGCCCTGCTCCCTGGCAGGGTCCAGCGCCCCCACGGTGGAGACGAAATGCTCCACGCGCAGGCTGTCCTCGGGCCAGTGGCGGCTGGCGGCCTCCAGGCCGTGCAGCAGGCGCGCCGGTCCGCAGGCATGGATGCGGGCTCCGGCGCGCGGCGTGGCCAGCAGGGCGGCGTAGTCGGCGCGCCGGCCTTCCTCCGCCACGTACAGGTGCAGCCGGGCGCCATGCTCGGCCTGCAGCGGCGTCAGCAGCGCCATGCCCGCGCGGCGCCGGCCGCTGTAGTGGATTTCATAGGACAAGCCCAGCGCCCTGGCGCGCCGTGCCATGGCCGAGATGGGCGTGATGCCGATGCCGCCGGCCACCAGGATCAGGTGGCTGGCGCCTTCGTCCAGCGGGAAATGGTTGCGCGGGCCCCGCACCTGTACGGTGGCGCCGCGGTGCAGATGCTCATGCACCCAGGCCGAGCCGCCACGGCCGTTGGCCTCGCGCAGCACGGCAATCTCGTAGCTGCCGGTGTCCTGCGGGTCGCCGCACAGCGAGTACTGGCGCGACAGGCCCGTGTCGCCGCATTGCAGGTCGATGTGCGAGCCCGGCGTCCAGCGCGGCAGGGCGTGTCCATCGGCGGCCTTCAGGCGCAGGCGCAGCACGCCTTCGGCGGCAGCCTCGGCCTCGGCCACGACCATGGGCCGGCTGGCGCCGCCCTGCAGGGCTTCGCCGATGCGCACGGGCTGGCGCGCCTGCAGCAGGGCGGGACGGGCGCGCTCGGGGTTCAGGGCCGGGTCCCACTCCACCCACAGGTGTTCGGGGCCCCGGAACGAGGTGTTGGGCACGTAGGTGAACCGCTGCTCGGCCAGCCGCATGTGGGGCAGGCGGCGCGTGAACTCCTCCAGGAAGATCTGCATCTCCATGCGCGCCAGGTTCTTGCCCATGCACTGGTGCGAGCCATAGCCGAAGGTCAGGTGGTCGCCGGCGTTGTCGCGGTGGATGTCGAAGAAGTCGGCATCGGCGAAATGCCGCTCGTCGTGGTTGGCCGACGAGGTCACGATGAGCAGCTTCGAGCCCGCCGGCACGGCCACGCCGCCGATCACCACGTCGCGCGTGGCCAGGCGCCGCCAGGCGGCCACCGAGCCGTTGTGGCGCAGGCATTCCTCCACGGCATTGGGGATCAGCGCAGGGTTCTCGCAGATCTGCTTCCAGGCGCCGGGATGCTGCAGCAGCAGCTTGACGGCGTTGGCCGTGGCATTGGCCGTGGTCTCGTGCGCGGCCACGATGCCGGCCATCATCATGGAGTGCAGGTAGGAGTCGGTGACGACCTCGGGAAGCTCCTTTTGCTTGCGTATGCCGTATTGCATCCAGCCCGGCGCATCGGGGTTCTCGCGCATCTTGGCCAGCACCTTGCCGGCCAGCTGCCAGAAGTTGCCCACCGCATGGGCCACGGCCACCTGCTGCTCGGGCCGGGGCCGGCCCCAGGTGTTGACGGTGTGGGCGATGGAGTACTCGCGCAGCCTGTCCATGTCCTCCTCGGGCACGCCGAGAAAGTGCAGGGCCACGGTCAGCGGCACCTCCCACAGCATCTGGTCCACAAGGTCGGCGCGGCCGTCGTCGATGAAGCGGTCCACATAGGCGCGCGCCAGCTCGCGCACCATGGGCTCGTGGTGGCGCAATTCCTCGGGCGTGAACGGGTCCATCAGCGCGCGGCGGCGCGGCATGTGCGCGGGCTCGTCCTCGTTGACCAGGGTGCGGTTCAGCGCGAAGCCGTAGGAGGCCAGCACGGCATTGGCCTCCTCGCCCGTGGGCGTGATCTTCTCCAGCGCGATCGAGGGACTGAAGGCGATGTTGTCGCGGAACACCGCCTTGATGTCGTCGAAGCGCGTGACCACCCAGTAGCCCAGTTGCGGGCTGTAGAACACCGGCTCCTGCTCGCGCGCCCAGCGCACATATTCGGGCGGGTCCTGCTGGTAGCCGTCGCTGAACGGGTCGAAGGCCGCGGCACCTGCGCTGACGGGGCAGCCCGTGGGGCCGGTCTGGCCGCTGGGCTGGCGGTGGTCGAAGGGGCAGCGCGCGGAGGCGGGCGCAGAGCCGGACGCAAAGGCGGACGGGGCGGTGTCGGGGGCGGCGGAGGCAGTCATGGCTGGTTGTTCGCAGGCAGGCAGGCGCGGAGGGTCAATCCAAAGTGATGTTCTGGTCGCGGATCAGCTGGTGCCAGCGCGTGCTTTCGCTGGCCAGCAGCGCGGCGAACTGCTCGGGCGTGTTGCCCACGGGCTCCACGCCGAAATCCACGAGCTTCTGGCGCACGGCGGGCTCGTTGATCGCGGCCACGACCTGCCGGTGCAGGGCCGCGATGACCGGGGCCGGCGTCCTGGCGGGCGCCACCAGTCCCACCAGGGCGGCGGCCTGCACCTTGGGCAGGCCTAGCTCGGCGAAGGTGGGCACGTCGGGCAACTGGGGCAGGCGCGTGGCGTTGGCCACGGCCAGCGGGCGGACCTTGCCGCCCTTGATGAAGCCTGCGCCCGCGGCCAAGTCCACCATCATCACGGGCACCTGGCCGCCAGCCACGTCGCCCAGGGCCGGCGCCGCGCCCTTGTAGGGCGCGTGCACCAGCTTCAGGCCGGCCTCCACCCTGAGCAGTTCCATGGCCAGGTGGTGCGGGCTGCCGGCGCCGGCCGAGGCGTAGTTCACGCCGTCCTTGCTGGTGCGCGCCTGGGCCAGGAAGTCTTTGGCCGTGGCCGCTGCCATGCCGGGGCCGGCCACCAGGATCATCGGGAAGCGGCCCATCAGCGTGACCGGCGCGAGGTCCCTGGCGGGGTTGTAGCTGAGGCTCTTGTAGAGCACGGGATTGAAGACCAGGGTGCCGTTGTCGGCCGACAGCACGGTGTAGCCATCGGCGGCGGCGCGCGCGGTTTCCGAGGCGCCTATGGCCGTGTTGCCGCCCGGGCGGTTGTCCACCACGACGGGCTGGTGCACCTGGCCGCCCCAGGCCTGGCCTATGGTGCGGGCCAGGAAGTCCGAGCCGCCGCCGGCCGCGTAGGGAACGATCCAGCGCACGTTCCTGCTGGGGAATCCGTCCTGGGCCAGCGCGCCGGGCATGGCGGTGGCCGATAGCAGGCCTGCGGCCAGTGTGGTGAGGAAAAGGCGCTTGTGCATGGGGCTTGTCTCCGGTGAGGCCTGGGTGGAATCCATGGAATCTTGTTTTGCGTAATTTTTCTACGCATTGCGTAAAAATACCGCCCGGGATTACCCGCAAGCTGCGGCACAATGCCCCGCCAGCCCTTAAAACAGGCCTTTCCAGACCCGCCCTGCCGCCATGACTTCCACTGTTGCCTCCGAGATTGACGAGCCCGCGCCGCCGCGCGAAAGGCGCCAGCGCGTGCAGGCCGCCGAGACCTGCCTGGCCGTGCTCAAGGCCCTGGCCACGCTGGGCGGACGCGCCAGCCTCACGGCCATCGCGGGCGCGGTGGAGGAAAGCCCGGCCAAGGTCCACCGCTACCTGGCCAGCCTGATGGCCGAGGGGCTGGTGGAGCAGGACCGTGGCGGCACGCAGTACGCGCTGGCGGCCGAGGCCATGCGCGTGGGCCTGGCCGCCATGCGGCAGTCCGACCCCATCCGCCTGGCCGAGCCGGCCCTGCTGCACCTGCGCGAGGCCTTGCAGGTCACCAGCTTCGTGGCCGTAATGGGCAACCTGGGGCCGACCATCGTGCGCTTCGAGGAGCCGGGCCTGCCGGTCACCGTCAATGTGCGCGTGGGCTCGGTGATGTCGCTGCTGTGGTCGGCCACGGGGCGCGCCTTCTTCGCCTTCATGGACGACGATGCCCGCGTGGATGCGCTGCTGGCCCGGGAGCTGGCCGAGGCGCCGGCCGCGCGGCGCGCGCTGCTCGATGGCGCGGACCCGCTGGGCACGCTGCGCCGCGAGATCCGCGCTGCGGGCTGCGCCTCGGTGCGCGACGTCAACCTGCCGGGCATCAGCGCCGTGGCGGCGCCGCTGCACGACTACACGGGCCATGTGGTGGGCGTGCTGTGCGCGCTGGGCGCCAGCGGCGGCTTCGACCCGGACCCGCAGGGCGCTGTGGCCCGGGCCCTGCGCGCCGAAGCGGCGCGCGTCAGCGCCTCGCTGGGCCATCTGCCCGGTGAGGCCCGGCTGAAGCCCGGCTGAGGCCCGGTTGAGGCGTGCAGCCCGCTGCCGCTACGGCGTCACCAGCATGTAGGCCATGCGCACGCGCTGCATGTCGCGGCCCAGGCGGCGGCTCTCAGGCAGGCGGCGCACCCAGGCCAGCTGTTTCACGGTGCGCGCCATCAGGGCGCGGGTCTCGGGCTCCATGGACTGCACGAAGTCCCGCCAGGCCGTGCGCGCGGCCGGCATGGCGCCGGCCTGCTCCAGTATCCAGGCCGTGGAGTGGGCGTAGCACAGGGCATCGCGCACGCGGCACAGCGCCAGGGGCAGGTGGGCGGCGGGGTCGTCCTCGAAGTCGATGAAGCCGATCACGCCGTCTGCACAGCAGACCATGTTGCGCGCAAAGGCCTGGCTCAGGCAGTCGCCGCTGCCATGCACCTGCTGCAGGGTCTGCAGGCCCTGCAGCCACAGCGCCAGCGTGCTGCCATCCCCCCGGGGCAGGGCGGCTTCCATGGCATTGCCCAGCGAGGGCGCCTCCACGCCGGGGCTGCCCAGGTGGCGCATGGCAAAGCCGTCCTCGCACTCGGCCAGCACGGCAGGCACGCGCAGGCCGCGCTGCGCGAGCTGGCGCAGGCGGCGCACCTCGGTGCGGATGGCTTCGTGGCCGCCCGGGTTGGGCACGGGCCGCAGCACGGGCAGGCGCAGGCCGGCGGCCAGCAGGGCCAGGGCGCGATAGCGCCACGCCGGGTTGCTGGCGCCCGCGCGCTTGACCCAGATGGTTTCGTCGCCGCGGTCATAGCGCTGGATGCTCAAAGGCTGGCTCAGCACATGGGCGCGCAGGAAGGCGTCGTAGTCTGGCGATTCGGAAGGCGGGACGGCGGCAAACGGTTCGGACACGGCAGGCTTTTCTGGTGGGAGGCGCAGTGCGCCAAGCATGGACCGATTGTGCCGTGTCATGTCCGTTGCGCGGGGCAAGGCCTGTTTACGGGTTTGCACTGCGCATGGCCCTGGAAATCTGTGCGGCGGCATCCTGAAAATTGAGACAATCGTTTCATCTTTTCAGCCCTCATCAATCCATGAATTCCGAAGACAATGGCAAGCTGGTGGCCGCCCTGGTGCGCGGCATCTCCGTGCTCCAGTGCTTTTCCAACAAGCACCAGGAACTCAGCGCCCGTGAACTGATGGACATGACGGGCCTGCCCAAGCCCACGCTGTTCCGCCTGATCGACACCCTGTGCGAACTGAACCTGATGCGCTACTCCGAGCGCCTGTCCAAGTACGTGCCGGGCGTGGGGCTGCTGAACCTGTCCTCGCCCGTGCTGGCGCGCATGCACATGCGCCAGTTCGCGCGGCCGCACATGCAGGAGCTGGCCAATCACCTGGAGGGCCAGATCCAGCTGGCCGTGGGCCACGGCCGCCAGCTGTGCCTGGTGGAGCTGGCCAACGGCCTGACCAACAAGGTCTTCCTGCCCGAGATCGGCGTGCACATCTCGCTGTCGCGCACCGCCACGGGCCGCGCCTACCTGCTGAGCCTGCCCGAGGCCGAGCGCGAGGCCTTCATCGCCGAGCTGCAGGCCGACGATCCCGCACGCGCCCAGCAACTGCGCGAGCGGCTCGACGATGCGCGGCGCGACCTGGCCGAGCACGGCTTTTGCCGCAGCCACGGCGACCTGCACCGCGAGATCCAGTCCATTGCCGTGCCCATGTCCACGGCCCAGGACGGCGAGTACTGGGTGTTCTCGGTCTCCCTGCCCATCTACAGCCCGCAAAGCCGCGCGCTGGAAAGCGATGCCGGGCCGCGCCTGATCACGCTGGTGCGCCTGGTCGAAGGCATGCTGGGCGCCTCCAGCCTCTCGTGAATCAGCGGGCGCTGCGCCAGACTTCCTGCGCGCGCCCTGCGCTCACCTTCTCCCGCACGCTGGCGGTGTCGAAGCCTGCGGCATTCGCACGGCCCGGCGCATAGGCCTGGCCGTCAAAGCGTGGCGCGGGGCTGGCCTGCAGGGCGCCGCCTTCGGGCTGCAGGTAGACGCCACGCGCCTGCAGGTGCGGGTGGCTGGCGGCTTCCACAGGGCTGAGCACGGCGCCGAAGCAGGCATCGCTGCCCTCCAGCAATTGCTGCCAGTACGCGCGGGGCCGGGAGGCGAACAGCGTCTGCAGCTGCGCGCGCCGCGCGGGCCAGGCGGCGCGGTCCCACTGGGGGCCCTGGAACGCTGCGGCACCGGCCAGGCCCAGCCTGTCCAGCAGCAGGGCATGGAACTGCGGCTCGATGGCTCCCACGGTGATGAAGCCGCCATCGGCACAGGCATAGGTTTCGTAGAACGGCGCACTGTCGTGGATGCTGTGGCCGCGCTCGTCGGCCACCAGACCGCGCTGGCGCGCGTGCAGCATGAGGTTGAGCATGTGCGCCGCACCATCGACGATGGCCGCGTCCACCACGGTGCCGCGCCCCGTGGCGCGTGCCTGCACGATGCCGGCCAGCAGCCCCGTCATCAGGTACATGGCGCCGCCGCCGATGTCGCCCAGCGTGGCAAACGGCGAGACCGGCCGGGCATCGGCCGGCGCGCACCCCCACAGCGCGCCCGAGACGGCGGCATAGTTGTTGTCGTGGCCGGCTGCCTGGGCCAGCGGGCCGTCCTGGCCCCAGCCCGTCATGCGGCCATAGACCAGGCGCGGGTTGAGGGCCTGGCAGGCCTCGGGTCCCAGGCCCAGGCGCTCCATGGCGCCGGGCCGCATGCCCTCGATCAGCGCATCGGCATCGCGCACCAGGGCCAGCACCAGGTCACGCCCTTCGGGTGACTTGAGATCGGCGAACACCGAGCGCTTGCCGCGCGACAGCGCCGAGGCGGCTGAGGTGGCTGAGGTGGCTGGGGTGGCGGCGGGTTCCCCCTCGGGCCGCACGATGGACACCACATCGGCCCCCAGGTCCGCCAGATGCATGGCACAGAACGGCCCCGGGCCGATGCCGCCAATCTCCAGCACGCGCACGCTGTCCAGCACCTTCATGGCGTCTCCGTCGAAATCGGGTCAGTCGAGTTGCAGCTGGCGGCTGGTGATCAGCGCGCCCCAGCTCTTGCGGTCGTTGTCCACCAGCTGGGTGAACTGCGCCTGCGGCATGCCGCCCGGGCGGCCGCCGAGCTCGCGGTAGCGGCGCGCCACCTCGGGGTCCCGGAGCACGGCGACCAGGCCGTCGGTGAGCTTGCGCACCACGGCGGGCGGCGTCTGCGCGGGCAGGAAGAAACCCATCCAGCCGACCTTGTCGAAGTCCTGCAGGCCCAGCTCGGTGGTGGTGGGCACGTTGGGCAGCTCGGGCTCGCGCTGCGCGCCGGTCACGGCGATGGGATGCAGCTTGCCCGCCTTGATATGCACCAGCGAGGCCGTGAGGTTGTCGAACATGAACTGCGTCTCTCCCGACACGATGGCCGCCGTGGCCGGTGCCGAGCCACGGTAGGGCACATGCACCACGTCCACGCCCGTGCGCTCGCGCAGCAGCTCGCCCATGAGGTGCGTGGTCTGGCCCACGCCGGCCGAGGAGAACGACAGCTTGCCCGGCGCCTGCCGCGCGGCCTTGAGCAGATCGTCCAGCGAGCGCACCGGCGATGCCTGCGGCACGACCAGCACGTTGGAAAACGAGATCATGTCCGTCAGCGCCACGAAGTCCTCGGGCCTGTAGGGCAGCTTCTTGTAGGCCGTGTAGTTGATGGCGTTGGAGCCCGTATTGCCCACCAGCACCGTATAGCCGTCCGGCTGCGCGCGTGCCACCTGGCTGGCACCGATGGAGCCGCCCGCGCCCGGCCTGTTGTCCACGATGACGGGCTGGCCCAGCCGCTCGCCCAGCTTGAGCGCCAGCAGCCGCGCGGGAATGTCGGTGGAGCCCCCGGCCGCGCCCGGCACGACCAGGGTGATGGGCCGCGTGGGCCAGGCATCGGCTGCAATGGCTGCCGTGGCGCACAGCAAGGCAGCCGCCGCCAGCGTGAGACGTTTGAACATGGTGTTTCTTCTCCGCGCGTGTGCTGGGCCGGGGCGCTTGTCAGCGAGGACTCATCCGAATGGCACCGTCCAGGCGAATCGTCTCGCCATTGAGCATGGGATTTTCAAGAATGTGCAGCGCGGTCAGCGCGTACTCGGACGGGTGGCCCAGGCGTGCGGGGTTGGGCACGGAGGCGGCCAGCGACTGGCGGATGTTGTCGGGCAGCTTGGCCAGGATGGGCGTGTCGAACAGGCCCGGCGCAATGGTGCACACGCGGATCATGCGCGTGGCCAGGTCGCGCGCGGCGACGATGGTCATGCCGATGATGCCGGCCTTGGCCGAGGCATAGGGAATCTGGCCGATCTGCCCCTCGTAGCCCGCCACCGAGGCCGTGAGCACGCAGGCGCCGCGCTCGCCTTGCACGGGCTCGTTGCGCGCCATGCTGGCGGCGGCCAGGCGCAGCGTGTTGAAGGTGCCGATCAGGTTCACGCGGACGATGCCCGTGTACTTGTCCAGCGAGCCGGGGCTGCCGTCCTTCTCCACCAGCCGCAGCGGCCCGCCCACGCCCGCGCAGTGCACCAGGGCGCGGAACTCGCCGAAGTCCTCGGCGGCCGCAATGGCGGCGGCCATCTGGTCGGCGTCGGCCACGTCGGCCTTCACGAAGCGCAGGCGACTGCCGTGGCGCTGGCGGGCGGCGTCCACCATGGCCGCGCCGCGGTCCTCGTTCAGGTCCACCACCACCACGTTCAGGCCGCGTTCCAGCAGCGCCAGGGCCGATGCCTCGCCCAGGCCTGATACGCCGCCCGTCACCAGGGCCGTCATGTTCTCTTGCAGTTGCATGGATGTGTCTCCCGTGCCTGGCTCACAGGCGTTCGATGATGGTGGCGTTGGCCATGCCGCCGGCCTCGCACATGGATTGCAGGCCGTAGCGCGCGCCGCTGTCCTCCAGCGCGTGCAGCATGGTGGTCATCAGGCGGATGCCCGAGGCCCCCAGCGGATGGCCCAGGGCGATGGCGCCGCCGCGCGGGTTCAGCCGCTCGGGGTCGGCGCCCAGTTCCCTCAGCTCTTTCAGCCAGGCCAGGGGCACGGAGGCGAAGGCCTCGTTGATCTCGCAGTGGTCCATCTGCTCCAGCCGCATGCCGGCCTTGGCCAGCACGCGCCGCGTGGCGGGAATGGGGGCCGTGAGCATGTACAGCGGATCGTCGCCCACCACGTCCAGCGCCACGAAGCGCGCTCGCGGGCGCAGGCCCAGCTGCTGGGCGCGCTTTTCGCTCATCAGCAGCATGGCGCTGGCGCCGTCGGTCATCTGCGAGGCATTGCCCGCCGTGGTGTGCCAGCGGATCTGCGGAAAGCGCGCCGACAGCTCGTCGTTCTGGAACACGGCCTTGAGCGCGCCCAGCTTCTGCGCCGTGGTGCCCGGGCGGATGGTCTCGTCGGCCGTGACGAGGCCGGCAGGCGTGGTGATGCCCACGATCTCGCGCTCGAAGTGCCCGGCCGACTGGGCCGCATGGGCGCGCTGGTGCGATCGCGCGGCATAGGCATCCAGTTCCTCGCGGCCCAGGCCCCAGCGCGCGGCCACGAGGTCGGCCGACACGCCCTGGCCCACCAGCCCCGGCGCGAAGCGCGCATCGAAGCGTGCGCCCGTGGTGTTCTGCCCCATGCGCGAGCTGCCCATGGGCACGCGGCTCATGGACTCCACGCCGCAGGCGATCACCATGTCCTGCGTGCCCGACATGATGGCCTGCACGGCAAAGTGCACGGCCTGCTGGCTGGAGCCGCACTTGCGGTCGATGGTGGTGGACGGCACATGGGCCGGCAGGCCTGCGGCCAGCCAGGCCAGGCGGCCCGGCGTGCCGGCCTGCTCGCCGGCCTGGCTCACGCAGCCGGTGATCACATCGTCCACCGCGCCGGGGTCGATGCGGTTGCGCTGCACGAGCTGCTCCAGCACCTGGCTGAGCAGATCGACGGGGTGGAGTTGGGCCAGGGCGCCATCGGGCTTGGCCCGGGCCATGGGACTGCGGATGGCATCGACGATGACGGGAGTGTTCATGCGGATTTAATGAGACTGGAGGTTCATGAAATGAATGATAAGTCTCGAAATTTGCATTGAACAAAGCGTTTTCCCGGATGAAAAACCGCGCGCAAACAAAAATACTTGCTGAAACCCGATGAATTCGAGACGGCGGATTCAAAAAAGCAAAGGAGACAGGCGTGCATGACTTTCACAGCTGGGCCGATGCCCGGCCCGACCGCGTTGCGCTGACCATGGGCGACAGCGGCCAGCAGCACACGGCGGGCGCGCTGGCGCAGCGCTCGCGCGAGGTGGCGCAGTGGATGGCCGGGCAGGGCCTGGCGGCCGGCGACACGGTGGCCGTGCTGATGGAAAACCGCGTGGAGATCCTGGAGCTGGTGCTGGCCGCTCGCCTGGCGGGCCTGTACGCGGTGGTCATCAGCACCCACCTGACGGCGCCCGAGGTGGCCTACATCCTGGGCGACAGCGGGGCGCGCCATGTCTTTGCCTCGGCCGCCACGGCGGCGCAGCTGCCGGCCGAACTGGCCGCCTCCGTGCATTCGGTGGACGGAGACTGCGCATCCACGGGCCTGCCGTCGCTGGCCGATGCCCTGGCCGCCTGGCGTGCGCAGGCGCCCGCGCCCATCGACCTGTCAGGCCGTCCGCTGGGGCGCGACCTGCTGTACTCCTCGGGCACCACGGGCCGGCCCAAGGGGATCAAGAAGGCGCTGCCGGCGGCGCTCTACCGCACGCAGGCCGACCCCGAATTCCTGGCCTGGCAGCGCAACATGGGCTTTGACGC
Source organism: Delftia tsuruhatensis NBRC 16741 (assembly GCF_001571325.1). GTDB lineage: Bacteria > Pseudomonadota > Gammaproteobacteria > Burkholderiales > Burkholderiaceae_C > Comamonas > Comamonas tsuruhatensis. Next base: position 2,468 of record NZ_BCTO01000079.1, on the reverse strand, counting down.
CGACACGGTCTACCTCTCGCCCGCGCCGCTGTACCACGCAGCGCCGCTGCGCTACTGCCTGCGCACGCTGGACGGCGGCGGCGCGGTGGTGATCACGGCGCGCTTCGACGCACAGCAGGCGCTGGCGATGATCGAGCGCTACCGCATCACCCACAGCCAATGGGTGCCGACCATGCTGGGCCGCCTGCTGCAGCTGCCCGAGGAGGTGCGGCACGGCTATGACCTGTCCAGCCACCGCTGCGCCATCCATGCGGCCGCGCCCTGCCCGGTGGCCGTCAAGCAGGCGCTGCTGGACTGGTGGGGCGACATCCTGCTGGAGTACTACGCAGGCTCCGAAGGCTGCGGCATCACCCTGATCAACTCCGCCGAATGGCGCCGGCGTCCAGGCTCCGTGGGCCGCGCCAGCTACGGTCGGCTGCGCATCGTGGGCGACGACGGGCAGGAGCTGCCTGCGGGCCAGATCGGCCGCGTGTTCTTCTCGGACGTGGCGCCCTTCGCCTACCTCAACGACCCCGCCAAGACCCGCGAGGCCATCGACGAGCGCGGCTGGGCCACCTATGGCGACCTGGGCCATGTGGACGAGGAGGGCTACCTCTTTCTCAGCGACCGGCGGGCCGACCTCATCCTGTCGGGCGGCGTCAACCTCTATCCGCAGGAGATAGAGAACGCGCTGGCCACGCACCCGGCCGTGCAGGAGGTGGCCGTGGTCGGCGTGCCCGAGCCCGACTTCGGCGAGCAGCCCATGGCCGTGGTCGTGCTGCGCCAGGGCCACGCGGCCAGCGCCGAGATGGCACGCGCCATCGTCGCCGAGGCCGGCGCCACGCTGTCGCGCCTCAAGCGCCCGCAGCGCCTGCAGTTCGTGGACGAGCTGCCGCGCCTGCCCACGGGCAAGCTGCTGCGCCGCGTGCTCAAGGACAGGCTGCGCGAGCAGCCGCACGCGGGCTTCAACCTGCGCAGCGCCTGAACGGCCCTTCCCCGTCTTTCCTCACCGACAACCACCGGATACCGACCCATGCAAGACCTGACCGAGCGCTCCGTCTACCGCGAAGACCATGAACAGTTCCGCGAGCAGGCCCGCCGCTTCTTCGAGCGCGAGATCGTCCCCCACCATGCCGAATGGGAGCGCCAGGGCATCGTGCCCAAGGAGGTCTGGCGCAAGGCCGGGCGCGAAGGCCTGCTCAACCCCATGCTGCCCGAGCCCTACGGCGGCGGCGGCGACTTCGGCCATGCGGCCGTGCTGCTGGAGGAGATCGCGCGCACGGGCGCCAGCGGGCTGGGCTTTCCGCTGCATTCGGACATCGTCGCGCCCTACATCCATGCCTATGGCAGCAAGGCCCAGAAGGACCGCTGGCTGCCGCGCATGGCCGCGGGCGAGCTGATCGGCGCCATCGCCATGACCGAGCCCGGCGCGGGCAGCGACCTCAAGTCCGTGCGCACCACGGCGCGGCGCGAGGGCGACCACTACGTGCTCAACGGCCAGAAGACCTTCATCACCAACGGCATCAATTCGGAGCTGGTCATCGTCGTCGCCAAGACCGCGCCCGAGATGGGTGCCAAGGGCGTGTCCCTGATCGTGGTCGAGGACGGCATGCCCGGCTTCTCCAAGGGCCGCAAGCTCGAGAAGATCGGCCTCATGGCGCAGGACACCTCGGAGCTGTTCTTCGACAACGTGCGCGTGCCGGCCGACCACCTGCTGGGCGAGGAGAACGCGGGCTTCAGGTATCTGATGCACGAACTGGCCCAGGAGCGCCTGGTGGTGGCCGTGCGCGCCGCCGCGTCCATCGAAGCCTTTTTGCACAAGACCATTGCCTACACGCGCGAGCGCAAGGCCTTCGGCCAGCCGGTGTTCGACTTCCAGAACACGCGCTTCAAGCTGGCCGAGGCCAAGGCACAGGCCACCATGCTGCGCGTCTTCGTGGACGACTGCATCGCCCTGCACCTGCGCCGCGCGCTCGCCCCCGACCGGGCCGCCATGGTCAAGCTCAATGCCACGGCGCTGCAAAACCGCCTGCTCGACGAATTCCTGCAACTGCACGGCGGCTACGGCTACATGACCGAATACCAGATCGGCCGCGCCTGGACCGATGCGCGCATAGGGCGGATCTACGGGGGCAGCGACGAGATCATGAAGGAGATCATCGGAAGGACTCTTTGAACCCCTGAGCGGCTGCGCGGGCGTGCGGCGCCCTGATCCGGGGGACGGCCAAGCGGGGCGATGTGTAGCGGCTGCACATCATGAAGGCCCTTGCTCCGGCCGCTTGTCCTAGGCTTTTCCCAAGCCCGATCCGAGTGGGAGAAGCGGCAATTTTCCTTTTGGCAATCCTATTTTTTGGCAGAAATTGGAATTTCCATAGAGCGGCTCATTCTTCCATGATCTTTCCGTATCGAAAGACCGGGAGGGCGCCCCGACAGGGCGCGAGCACCAATGACACGCCGAGTCACCATCCATACGCCATTGGGCGATGAAT
>NZ_BCTO01000078.1 GCF_001571325.1 Delftia tsuruhatensis NBRC 16741 | reverse complement strand
CACGCGAAACGCTGCACCAGGAAGCGCCAGAACTCGCCAGGCGGGCCGATCACGTCGTCATTGATGGGCCGCCCAGGATCGCCGCCTTGGCGCGCTCTGCGCTGCTGGCGGCCGAGCGCGTGCTGATCCCGGTGCAGCCGAGTCCCTACGACCTGTGGGCCAGCGCCGAGATGGTGGCGCTGATCCGCGAGGCGCAAGTCTTCCGGCCTGTGCTGCGCGCGGCCTTCGTCATCAACCGGCGCGTCAGCACCACCGTGATCGGGCGCGAGGCTCGCGGGGCGCTGGCCGATCAGCCGCTGCCCGCGCTGCGCGCGGAAGTGCATCAGCGCATCGTGTTCGCTGACAGCGTGGCCGCTGGCCGGCTCGCACGCGAGACGGCGCCCGACAGCACCGCCGCACGCGAAGTCACCGCCCTGGTGGACGAACTGCTGCGGTGGCCGCCATGAACAGCCCCGCCAGCAAGCGCGCGGGCAAGCGCATTGGCATCGGCGCGCGCCCGCCCGCGAATCCGCACGCCGAAGCGTGGATTCGCCAGGGCAGCGCCGACGAACTCCAGAAAGGCGATGTCTATACGGCTCGCCTGACCCTTGACATCACACCCGCCATGCGTTCGCGCATCAAGGTCTCGGCTTTCACGCAGGGCGTGACGGTGGCCGACCTGCTGCGCGCGCTGCTGGAGCGCGAGTTTCCCGAACAACGCAGGGAGAACACACCATGACCGCATCCGCTTCGCCTGTTTGTGCGCCCGCCGCTGACGCGGCCACGGCTGCGCCCCAGCCATCATCCGTCGCGCCCTGCGGCCAGCCGGCCAGCGCGCCGCTGACGCGGGTGGCGCTGGCCTACATCGAGGCCCGTTTCAAGCTCTACCTGCGCTTCGGCGAACCCGCGCGTACGCACCAGCTCGACCGCTGGCGGCGCAGCGCTGTGTTCCTGCCGGGCGCGCTCTTTTGCCGCATCCGCTGGCAGGCCAATGACTATGGCACCGTACGCTGGCAGCTCATGGTGATGCAGGCCTGCACGCCGTTGGACGGCGCCCAGCGCATCCCCGGCGTGCAGCCGGGGGCGCGCCTGCTGCTGCACGCCGAGGGCGAGGGGCAAGTGCGCGCCGTGCTGGAGCGCATCGACACCATCGAGGCGCTGGACATCGCACCCGCCGCCGTCTCGCCCGCGTACTGGCGCACGCTCGCCAATCGGCTCGCCGCCCGCCTGCCTCTGCCCGAATACACCGCCGAGCGGCACGCCGCCTGGCTGGCCGGGAGGGCGCTGCCATGAGCGCCGTTTCCACCACTGGCACCACGCCGCGTCCTCGTTCGCACACTCGCTCAAGTCGGCGCGCTCGCATCGTGCTCGCAGGCCTCGCCGCCTGCGGCCTCGCTGCGCTGGCCTGGGCCTCCTTCGTGCATCCGCTGCCGCGCCTGGCCTACAACCCGTCCGACAGCGTGGCGGTCGGCTGGTATCGCGTCGATCCGCTCTATCCGCCCGCTCCGGGGGCGGGTTCGCTACCCCGTCCGCTACCACCGTCATTGCACGTCGGTAGCATCGTCCTGACCCGCTTGCCGGCAGACGCCGCCGCGCTGGCCGCGCAGCGCGGCTACCTGCCGACGCGCGTGCCCCTGCTCAAGCGCGTGGGTGCCGTCGCGCCGCAGGAAGTGTGCATCGCGGGTGGCAGCGTCCGCATCGACGGCGTGCCTTCGGCCGCCGTGCTGCCCGCTGACCGGCTGGGCCGTCCGCTGGCGTCCTGGCCGCAGTGCAGGCGGCTTCAGCCGGGTGAGCTGTTTCTGCTTAGCGTCACCAATCCGGCGTCGTTCGACAGCCGGTACTTCGGGCCGATCAGCGCATCCACAGTGATCGGCATCGCGCATCCGGTCTGGCTGGAGAAACGCCCGTGATGGCCGCCGACGCGCTGCACGTTGCCGTGCATCTTGTCGTGCCATCGGGCGTGTTGATCCGGTGGCATTCAACCTGTCGCCACGCGTGCAGTGCAAGCGCCCATCCTGCGGCTTGGGCGCTGCTTTCTCACGTGCAGGTGTCTTGCCTCGAACCTGCCGGGCCTGTGGCCCTGGCCGCGTTCGCCGGGGCGCTCGCTGCTCACGCAGCAGCGCCACCGGGCCGCAGGGGCTGGGAGCGGATGCGGGAGGCCAATGCGGAAGGCAAGACAAAAGGGGGCGGCACCTGTCGGCCCGCAAAGCCAGTCTGCACGTGGGGGGGCGAGGCACGCAGCGGCTTTGCCGCCGTGCCGCTTGGGGCGTGAGGCACGCACCGATACAGGCATGTCCGCGTGCTTCGCACGCCCGGACACGCCAGAGTTTGCAGGGAGCGCAGGCATGACCAACCGCCGCGACGATGATTTCCGCATCCGCCCCAGCGCACCGAAGAACCGGGGCCAGGGCTTCGTATCCAAGGTGCTCCAGCAGGCAGGCAAGGCCAGCGGCGGCAAGTCCACGGTGCGCCGTCCTGGCGGCAGTGGCAAGGGCACCGGCCAGCGGCCCGGATCGCGCCTGGGACGCGGCCACACGGCGGCGCGCTTCGCAGGGGCGAAGCTCACGCCTATGTCGCGGCGCGTGACCATCAAGACACTACTGGTCAACCAGCAGCGGGCCAGTCCGCAGTCGCTCGCCAAGCACCTGCGCTACATCGAGCGCGACGGCGTGGGCCGCGACGGCGAACCGGGTCGGGCCTATGGGCCGCAGACCGACGAAGCTGATCTGAACGCATTCAAGGAGCGCTGCGCCGATGATCGGCACCACTTTCGCTTCATCGTTTCGCCCGAGGAAGGGGCCGAGCTGGAAGACCTGCGCACCTACACGCGGCACCTGATGGGACGCATGGAGGCCGACCTGGGCACGCGGCTGGAATGGGTGGCGGTCGATCACTGGAATACCGACAACCCGCACACCCACCTGATCGTGCGCGGGCGCGACGACACCGGCAAAGACCTCATCATCGCGGGCGACTACATCACTGATGGTTTTCGTCATCGCGCCGCCGAGCTGGCGACCGAATGGCTGGGGCCACGCACCGAGCTGGAGATCCAGCAGACCTTGCAGCGCGAGGTGGAGCAAGAGCGGTGGACTAGCCTGGATCGCACGTTGAAACGCGAGGCCGGCGAGGATGGCCGGGTACAGATCGAACGCTTCAACGAACCGACGTTGCAACGCCAGCGCCTGCTGCTGATCAGCCGCCTGCAACGCTTGCAGCACCTGGGCCTGGTCGACGAGACGCAGCCCGGCAGTTGGGCCGTCCATGCCGATGCCGAGAAGACCTTGCGCGCCCTGGGCGAGCGTGGAGACATCATCCGCACCATCCAGCGGGCCATGAGCGGCCAGCCGCGCGAGCTGGCGGTGTTCGAGCCGGGCGACGATGGCCGAACTATTCTCGGCCGCGTAGCCGCGAAGGGGCTGGCCGACGAACTGCGCGACCGGGGCTATCTGGTCATCGACGGCGTGGACGGCAAGGCCCACTACGTCGCGCTCAATGCCCGCGACGAGCTGGCGAACTATCCCAGCGGCGCCGTGGTGGAGGTGAAAGGATCGGCCGACGTGCGCGCGGCGGACAAGAACATCGCCGCGCTGGCGAGCGATGGCTTGTACCGTACCGACCATCACCTCGCCATCGCCCAGGGGCAGGCCGTGCCCGGCCGCGATCCGCAGGAAGTCGTCGCGGCCCATGTCCGCCGACTGGAAGCCTTGCGCCGCGCCGGCATCGTGGAGCGTGTGGCCGAAGGTCTATGGAAGGTGCCGGACGATCTGCCCGAGCGTGGCCGTCAGTACGACGCGCAGCGCCTGGGAAGCGTGGCCGTGGAACTGAAATCGCACCTGCCCATCGAGCGGCAGGCCCGCGTGATCGGGGCCACCTGGCTCGACCAGCAACTGATCGGCGGCGGCTCGGGCCTGGGCGACCTGGGCTTTGGCGGCGAGGCCAAACAGGCCATGCAGCAGCGCACCGACTTCCTGGCCGAACAGGGGTTGGCCGAGCGGCGCGGGCAGCGCGTGATCCTGGCGCGCAACCTGCTGGGCACGCTGCGCAACCGGGAGCTGGCGCAGGCCGCGAAGGACATTGCAGGCGAAACGGGCCTGGAGCATCGGCCCGTGGCCGACGGGCAGCGCGTGGCCGGCATCTACCGGCGCAGCGTCATGCTCGCCAGCGGGCGCTACGCGATGCTTGATGACGGCATGGGCTTCTCGCTGGTGCCGTGGAAGCCGGTGATCGAACAGCGATTGGGGCAGCAGCTTTCCGCGACGGTTCGCGGCGGCGGGGCGTCCTGGGAGATTGGGCGGCATCGGGGGCCAACCATTTCTTGAGTCAAGGTAAAGCCACAAGCCGGTGGGCAAAATTAGATTTTATCCATAGATGGGTGATCAATCCAAAGCGTTACCAAAGGTTGGGATGTCAAAATTAGAATTATCTGTAATTTCGGATACACGGCCACATTCAAAGGCACGCTATCGCGTATATGGATTGATGGTTTCCGACCAGTGCCGCATGCGCCTTCCGCAGAATTTGGGGCAAATCCACGATGAAGAGAATAATTTGGACGTTCTGGTTTTTTGCGCTGGCATTGAGCGCTTTATGGCTTTTTACCGATACGCTCTGGCCTGCACAGTCCAACTACTTCGCCCTGCGAACGGTATGGATTCAATACAGCGGCGTACTGGCCATCGGCGCGATGTCCGTGGCGATGATGTTGGCCACGCGCCCGGCGTGGCTGGAGCCCAGCTTGAACGGACTGGACAAGATATACCGCCTGCACAAGTGGCTCGGCATCGCTGCTCTGGCCGCTGCAACAGTACACTGGCTGTGGGCGCAGGGTACTAAATGGGCCGTAGGCTGGGGCTGGCTGACGCGCCCCGCGCGCAAGCCCCGCGCAACGGCTGATTCAATGGGCTCCATTGAATCGGCGCTGCGTGGCTGGCGTGGACTGGCCGAGGACTTGGGCGAATGGGCCTTCTACGCCGTCGCCGTGCTACTGGTGCTGGCTTTGGTTAAGCGCTTTCCCTACCGGCTGTTCGCCAAGACGCACCACTGGATGGCAGCGATCTACTTGGTGCTGGCCTTCCACACCTTGGTGTTGGTGCAGTTCTCCTACTGGGCCCAGCCCGTGGGCTGGGCTTTGGCTATGCTGCTGGCGAGCGGCACGGTATCGGCGGTGTGGGTGCTGCTGGGCCGAGTCGGTGCGCAGCGCACCGCGCACGGTGTCATCGAATCGCTGCAGACCTACCCTGCGCTGAACGTGCTGGAAACCACCCTGCGGATGGACCCGGGCTGGCCCGGCCACCGGCCCGGACAGTTTGCCTTCGCCATGTCCAACCCGAAAGAAGGCCCGCACCCCTACACGCTAGCCTCAGCCTGGGTGCCGGAAGACCGGCGCATTACCTTCATCACCAAGGCGCTGGGCGACCACACCCGCCGGCTGCCTGAGCGCCTACGGGTAGGCGACCAGGTAACGGTCGAGGGGCCTTACGGCTGCTTCACTTTCGACGACGAGAAGGCCCGCCAGATCTGGATCGGCGCCGGCATCGGTATCACGCCATTCATTGCGCGCATGAAGTATTTGGCGCAGCATAAAGGCCAAGACGCACGCCCGGTCGATTTGTTTCATCCTACGAGCGACGTTGATCCGCAGGCCATCGAGAAACTGCGCGCCGACAGCCAGGCGGCCGGCGTTGTGCTGCACTTGCTCATCGACAAGCAGAACGGTCGCCTGACGGGTGAACGCCTGCGTGCCATGGTGCCGGGTTGGAAAGACGCCAGCGTCTGGTTCTGCGGCCCCACGGCCTTCGGCCGCGCGTTGCGCGCCGACCTGCTGGCCCAGGGGCTGGAGCCGGAGGCGTTCCACCAGGAGCTTTTCGAGATGCGCTGAATGGAAGAAAGCACATGCGCGTATTGATCGTGGAAGACTCGCAAACGCTGGCCGAAGCCCTGAGCCAGAGCCTTCAGTCGGAAGGCTATGCCTGCGATACAGCAGCCGATGGCGTGTCCGCGCTGAAGTTTCTTGCCAGCTACCGGTACGACGCCATCATTCTGGACTTGATGCTGCCCCGGCTGGACGGCTTTGGCGTGTTGCGCGCATTGGGCCGGGAGGCCCATGCCGCACCGGTGTTGGTGCTCTCCGCGCGCGAACTGCTCGACGACCGGGTGCGGGCCTTGGATGCGGGTGCCGATGACTACCTGACAAAACCCTTCGAGCTAGCCGAACTGCTGGCTCGCCTGCGGGCGCTAGTACGGCGTCCGCCGCAACGGGACGTTCCAGTTCTGCGCCACGGCGATCTGGAGGTCGATCCGCGCTCGCGCATCGCGAGGTTCAAGTGCATTGATCTTGGGCTCACGCCGAAGGAGTATGGACTGCTCGACTTGCTGCTGCGTCGGCGCGGCGCCACGCTGTCGCGCTCGCAGATTTTTGAACATTTGTACGACAGCCGCAGCGATGCATCGGACAAAGTGGTAGAGGTGATCGTCAGCACCTTGCGAACCAAGCTTGCCCTGTGCGGCCTGGATGAACTGATCGTGACACGCCGTGGCTTCGGCTACATCCTGCCCTGAACGATGGTACGTCCCGATTCCGAAGCCCTTTCTGATGCGAGTCAAGGCGGATCCTGGTCCTTGCAGCGGCGGCTGGCTGCCAGCTTGGTGATCTGCATTGGAGGAACCTTCGCGATCCTGTTTCCCGTCCTCGACTACTGGATTGACCACGAAATCTATCGACGGATGGATACCACCCTGATGCAACGATCAGCGGCGGTGGGGCGCGTGCTGCAGGAGTTGGATGCGAGAAAGCTCGAAAGCCTCATGCCGGAATATGAGCCTGGCGGGCATACCGAGTTCTTCACGGTCTTCGATTCGCAGACCCACCGGGCCTTGCTACGCTCTCCCAGCAGTGCAGGCGCCGAGCTATCGCTTGGCCCGGTGGAGCAAGGCACCCCGCGCTATTACGACGTGACACTTCCGGATGGCCACGCGGGCCGCGCGCTGGCGACGCGCGTGTCGGTAACTGGAGAGAGGTCTCAGCTATTAGTCGTCGCAACAGAACGCCGGGATTGGGATCAAACCGAGCGGCGCATCCACTTTGCGCTCTTGGGCGGTATTGTGCTGGCAACGCTGCTAGCGACGGGCCTGGCGCTGCTCATGGTTCGGCATATCGTGGTCATGCTGGAGCGGGTCGGCGAGCAACTGGCCGATCTGCGTTCGGATCGGCCGATTGCGCGGATCGGAGCGGACTTTCCCCGTGAACTGCGTCCATTTGCCGAAGCCTTCAATCAGGGCTTGCATCACCTGTATGTGGCCATTGTCCGCGAGCGCCGCTTCTCCCGCGATGTGGCCCACGAGTTGCGCACGCCCCTGGCGGAAATCCGCATCAGCGCAGAAAGCGCTTTGATCGATGCCGACCCGGCCCGAATCCAGCGCGCCCTGAATGCAATGATCCAGGCCAGTTCACGCATGCAGCGCAGTGTGGACACTCTGCTGTTGTTGGCGCGACTTGAGTCCGGCCAACACACAATGGCGCTGGATCCTCTGGATCTAACTGCTTTGCTGCGAGAGTTGCTGGCGGGACTTAACGTCCAGCAAATGGCACCCAAGTCACCCATCCGCGTGACTTTGCCTGAATCGGCATGGGTGCAAAGTGATCAGGGCGTGATCGAACGCATCGTCTCCAACCTCTTGCGCAATGCCATTGAATACGCGCCCGAAGGCGACGACATTCAATGCGGGCTGGAGCGCGAAGCTTCCGGCTGGATGTTGACCATCGTCAACACAGCTCCCAATTTGCTGGCATCCGATCTGGATCAATTCGGCCTTCGCTTCTGGCGCAAGGATTCCGAAGGTGGCACGGCGCACCACGCCGGGTTGGGACTTGCACTGGCCCTGGCGCTCGCGCATGCCATAGACCTGCCGCTGGCGTTCTCACTGGACAACGGTCGGCTGTCCGCGCGGCTTGGCCCTTGGCCAGCGCTGCTCTGAGATTGACGCAGATTTACACCGCGGTGCCGAACATGGCTCCCACGCCCGCTGTCACCGCCATGGCAAATGTGCCCCAGAACGCGACGCGCAGTGCACTTTTGAACAGCGGCGTACCACCCACGGCAGCAGCCGCAGCGCCGAGCAGGGCCAGGAAGACAATCGCCGTCGCGACGATCCAATAGAGCAGGCTCTGCTCCGGCGCCAACAGAACCACGGCCAGCGGCATGGCCGCACCCACGGCGAAGCTTCCAGCGGACGCCATGGCGGCTTGCAGCGGGCGAGCGCTCAAGGTTTCAGAAATGCCCAATTCATCGCGCGCGTGCGCGCCCAACGCATCATGCGCCATCAATTGCGTGGCGACCTGATCCGCGAGTCGATGATCCAGGCCACGCCGAACATAGATGGCCGTGAGTTCGCGATGTTCGGCTTCCGGACTGTTCTTCAGTTCATCACGTTCCCGCGCCAGATCCGCCTTCTCCGTATCAGCTTGTGAATAGACCGATACGAATTCGCCTGCAGCCATGGACATGGCACCGGCTACCAACCCCGCGATGGCCGTGGTCATGATGCTGGCATGGCTTGCATGGGCCGCAGCCACGCCTGCAACTAGGCTGGCCGTGGAAATGATGCCGTCATTGGCACCCAGAACAGCTGCGCGTAGCCATCCGATATGTTCAGTGCGATGACTTTCAGGGTGAGCGCGATGATGAAATTTTGTCATTGAAAAATCAAATCCATGTGAAGCAGCCCAAGGCCAGCAGTTCAGGTGCGATGACCGGGAAGCATGCGAACCAGTGTGTTGTCACGCATGACGTAGTGGTGCAACAGCGCCGCCATCGCATGCAATCCGATCAAGACATAGCCCAATGTCGCCAGCGCCTCATGGACATCCTTGAGTTGGCGCGACAAAGCAACGTCGGTGCCGATCAGAGAGGGAACGGGCAAGCCAAACAGAACAATCGGCTTGCCCGCCGCACTCAAGGTGAGCCATCCGAGCAGCGGCATGGCGAGCATGAAGCTGTAGAGCGCATAGTGCATGCCATCGGCGAGCGTGGCCTGCCAGCGTGGCATGGGTGGTTGGATCGCGGGCTTCACGCCCGCCTGGATGCGCACCCCGATACGGATCACGACGATCACCAGAACGCTGAGGCCCAGCAGGTAGTGCAAGGACTTCATGGCGTCTCTCAAGGCTCCCTTGGGTGCCAGTCCGCGCAATTCCATGCTCGCATAGACCGCAATGATGAGAATCACGGTCAGCCAGTGCAAGCCTATGACCAAGGGACTGAAACGGTATTCGGAATTCTTGATGTCCATGGCGCATGGCCCCGATGTTTGAGATGGCAAAAAAGCGAACCGCTGGCTATCCTGGCTATCGGATCAAGTGACTGAGAAGTCAACTTGCCGGCAGCTTGTGGCTCAAGACAAGCGGTTTTTTTCTGAATAGATCGTACAGAGAAAATTTCGCTTTCTCCAAAGCTTTCTCAAAGCTTCACCGAAGAACATGAGCTGATCTTTACAAGAGATCGACCGCATGTTTCGCCTCATTAACCTCGCGCACCGCTTCATATGCGACGAATTTTCAATTCGCGCTGTGTGCTCTCTACTCTGCTCTACGTCATTTGGGGCGGCACAAGCATGAGCTTCCCGACCTTGAAAGCGGCGGGCACCTCCAGCCGAACCAAGACCTTGGCCCTGTCCGCCGTCGGTGTGGCAGTTCTGGCTGCCGTAGGGTACGGCTGGTGGGCTTGGGCAACGCAGCAGACAACCGTAGCCGATAAAGACGCGAACGAAGCCGTCGCCCAGCCGAGTGCTGGCAGCGTTCAGCTCAACGCCGCTCAACTCCGCGCGCAGGGCGTGGAAACCGCCATCGTCAAGGACGCCGCAGCAATACCGCTGGATGGCTTGCCCGCGCAGACCGTGGCACCGCTCTCGGCCAGCGCGCAGGTTGTGGCACCCTATGGCGGTGTGGTGACGCGCGTTCTGGTCGATGAAGGTGCCGCAGTGCGCCAAGGACAGGCTTTGGCGCGCATCCAGAGCAAGGATGTTCTGGCGGCGCAAGCCGATCTGGCGCGTGCCCGCACGGACGCGACCGCAGCCGCCACGCAGGCCAGGCGCGATGCTGCCCTGCTCGCCGAGGGCATCATCCCCGCCGCGCGCAACGAGCAAACTCAGGCGCGCGCAGCGGCTGCGCAAAGTACGTTGCAAGAGGCCAATGGCGCCCTCGCACGGCTTCGACCCGTTAGCGGCGGGCAGGCCGGCGAGTATGAATTGCTGGCGCCTTTGTCCGGGCGGGTGATGCGTCGTCACCTGAGCCTCGGGCAGGCGGTCGCGCCGCTCGACATCGCCTTTATAGTGGCTCAGCCTGGCCCGCTGGATGTCAGCGTCGCGGTTCCGCTGCGCTGGCGCTCAGATCTCCACCCAGGCTTGGAAGTGCGTCTTCCCGATGGCACGATCGCTCGCGTGACGGCTGTTGGTGGCGACACTGACCTCAGTAGTCAGAGCCTGCGGGTACGTGCCCGCGTCGATGCAGATCAGGCAGGGGCAGACCGCTATGCGGCCGGGCAGCAGATCAGTGTCGCGCTGTTGCTGCCAGCACCGCAGGGCACCTTGAGCGTGCCATCGGCCGCACTGCTGCCAGCGGGCAGCGCCCACGTGGTCTACGTTGCTGAGCCGTCATCGCAAGACAAGCAAGGCGACCTACGCGTCCGCGCTGTTCCGGTGCAACTGCTGGGGCAAGACGAATCAGAGGCGTCAAGCGCCGTGCGTGCAGTCTCGCCAGACACTGCGCCGCTTGCGGCAGGCATGCAGGTCGTCGTGCGCGGTACGGCACTGCTCAAATCCATGATTCCATTGCAATGAGGGGCGACCACGCATGTTGTCCCGTCTGATTGAATTTTCCCTGCGCCAACGTGCGCTGGTACTGCTTGGCGTGCTGGCTTTGGCGGGTGCGGGCCTAGCGGCCTTCCTGCAACTGCCGATCGACGCCTATCCGGATATTTCCCCCACGCAGGTCAAGCTGATTATCAAGGCTCCTGGCATGACGCCTGAGGAGGTGGAGTCGCGCGTGATCACGCCGCTGGAGATGGAGTTGCTCGGCGTGCCCCGGGGCGTGATGTTGCGCTCCACGGCCAAGTACGCCATCGCCGACATCACGGTGGACTTTGCCGAAGGCAGCGACATCTACTGGGCGCGTCAGCAGGTGGCTGAACGCTATGCCGGCGTTTCGGGCAGCCTGCCCGAAGGCGTCAGCGGCGGGCTGGCGCCGATTTCGACACCGCTGTCGGACGTGTTCATGTTCACCATCGAAGGCGGTGGCCTCACGTTGAGCGAGCGCCGCGCCCTGCTGGACTGGACGCTGCGCCCGGCCCTGCGCACGCTGCCCGGTGTTGCTGATGTCAACGTGCTGGGTGGAGAAGCCAAGAGCTTTGCTGTGGTGCCGGATCGCGCACGGCTTTCCGCTGCGAGCCTCAGCTTCTCTGATGTCATCACGGCGATCGGCCGCAACAACCGCAATGACGGTGCGGGCCGCCTGGATGCAGGCGAAGACACGCTGATCGTGCGCGCCGAAGGCGCGATCCACACTTTGGACGATTTATCCCGTCTGATCCTGCGCGCGGGGGCCAATGGTACGGCCCCAGTTCGCCTGGGCGACGTGGCCCAGGTGCGCATCGAAGGCGTGACGCGATATGGCGCCGTCACCCGGGACGGCGCGGGCGAAGCGGTGGAAGGCATCGTGGTGGCGCTGCGCGGGGCCGATGCCTCGGCGCTGGTCAAAGCCATTCGAGCCCGGCTGGACGAGGTGACTCCCAGCCTGCCGCCCGGCGTCAAGGTGGTGCCGTTCTATGACCGCAGCACGCTGATCGAGCGCGCCGTGGGCACGGTGGAAAGCGCCTTGCTGGAAGCGACGGTACTGGTCGTTATCCTGCTGCTTCTGTTCCTCGGCGAGCTTCGCGCCGCGCTGGTTGTGGCGGTGATGGTGCCTTTGGCGGCACTGGGCACCTTCTTGCTGATGCGTCTGGTCGGCATGAGCGCCAACCTGATGAGCTTGGGGGGCCTCGCGATCGCCATCGGCATGCTGGTGGACGCTGCCGTAGTGGTGGTGGAAAACGCCGTCAGTCGGCTCGACCCGCACGCGCCCAGTGCGCACCAGCCGCGCCTGCACCGCATATTCGCCGCGGCGCGCGAGGTCGCCATGCCTGTGGCCTCGGGCATCCTCATCATCTGTCTGACCTTCATGCCCCTGCTCACACTGCAAGGGTTGGAAGGCAAACTGTTTGTGCCGGTGGCGCTGACCATCGTATTCGCCCTGGGCGTCTCGCTGCTGCTGTCGCTCACGCTGGTGCCGGTGCTGGCCTCGCTGCTGCTCAAGGAACATGCTCACACCGAGCCGTGGGTGATGCGCTGGGCCACGCGCCTGTACCAACCGCTGCTGGAGGCTGCGCTTCACCACCCGCTACGCGCATCGGCGGTCGCCATCGCGGCCCTGGCATTGGGTGTGGTGGCCTACCTTGGCACGGGCAAGGCGTTCATGCCGACGATGGACGAGGGCGATATCCTGCTGCAACTGCAAAAACCCCCGTCCATTGGGTTGCAGCGCTCGCTGGAGATTGACCTGGCGGTGCAGAAGGCCATCGGTGCGGCGGTGCCCGAGGTGCGGCACAGCATCGGGCGGGTGGGCTCCGACGAGCTGGGGCTCGACCCGATGGGCCTGAACGAAACCGACCTGTTCATGCAGCTCGCACCGCGCAAGGATTGGCATGCAGCCGACAAGGACGCGTTGAGTGCCGAGATACGCAAGGTGATGGATGCCTTCCCCGGCCTGGAATTCGGCTTTACCCAGCCCATCGAGATGCGCATCTCGGAAATGCTCACCGGCAGCCGGGGCGACGTGGCCGTCAAGCTGTTCGGCCCTGACCTGCAAACACTGGGCGATCTGGCGCAGCGCATGGCCGCTCGCATCGAGAAAGTGCCCGGTGCGCGCGACGTGCTCACCCAGGCCAGCGACAGCGTGGAATACCTGCAGGTGAAGGTGGATGCGCAGGCGGCGGGGCGCGCCGGGCTGGCCGTGACACAGGTTCAGGACGAGTTGCGCGCGCAACTCGAAGGCGTTCCGGCCGGGCTGGTGATTGAGCCGGACAGGCGCACGCCGATCGTGGTGCGCGGCGACGCCCGCCTGCGCGGCTCGGCCGAGCGCTTCAAGGACTTGCAGCTCGCCCGCGGCGATCAGGGCGAAATCCCCTTGACCTCGCTGGCGCGCATCGCCACCACTGATGGCCCCGTGCTGGTGCGGCGCGAGAACGGCTCGCGCTTCGCGCTGATCCAGTCCAGCGTGAGCGGGCGCGATCTTGTCGGCTTCGTGGATGAAGCGCGCGCCGCCGTAGCGCGCGACGTGCCGCTGCCGCCCGGCTACCGCGTCGAATGGGGCGGGCAGTTCGAGAACCAGCAACGCGCAGCGGCCCGCCTTGGCATGGTGGTGCCGGTGGCCCTGGGGCTGATTTTCTTCGTGCTGTTCATGACCTTCGGCTCGGTGCGGCAGGCCGCGCTCATCCTCGGCAACGTGCCGTTTGCCATGGTCGGCGGCGTGGCGGCGCTGTGGCTGTCGGGGCAGTACCTGTCGGTGCCTGCTTCGGTCGGCTTCATCGCGCTGCTGGGCATCGCCGTGCTCAACGGATTGGTGCTGATGACGCACTTCAACCACCTGCACGCGCTAGGCCTGCCCATGGAACAGGTGGTGCGCGAAGGTTCGCTGCGACGGTTGCGCCCCGTGCTGATGACGGCTTCCATCACCGCCTTTGGCCTAGTGCCCCTGCTGCTGGCCAGTGGCCCTGGCTCTGAGATCCAGCGCCCACTCGCCATCGTGGTGATTGGCGGACTGGTCAGTTCCACTGCGCTGACCCTGGTCCTGCTGCCGGTGCTGTACCGGCGATTCGGCCAGGCCATCTCCTCACAACAAGGAGTCCACGCATGAACGGATTGAAAGAAGCGCAACTGGTGCGCCTGAATCTGGTGTTTCCACCCACGCTCGAAGACGCCGTCACCGATGCCCTGATGGCCGACCCGGTGCTGCCAGGGTTCACCCTGTTGCACGCCGAAGGGCATACCGGCGACTTCGCGCGCGCGTCCATTCGCGAGAAGGTTCGCGGCCGTGTGGATCGGCGCGTCATTTGGGTGTTGATCGAATATGAACAACTGGAACAGGTCCTGGCGCATCTGCGCCAGCGCATCGCGTCTAGCGATGTCCGCTGGTGGGTGGAGTCGGTGTTGGCAAGTGGAAGACTGGTATGACGAGTAAAAACAAAGGATGCAGCCTGGTACTACCGACTGGTGCCGTCATGGTGGCTATCGCGGCTTTGACATTTCATCCCGCGCAAGCGCGCGCCGATGATCTTTCGTGGCTGCCTGCGCAGGCGCAAGTCGAAGCGGCGATAAAAATCCAGCCGGTCGTGAATGCCGCAGCCGCTCGCTTGGACGCGGCGGCCGCCACGCAAAGCGCCCTTGAAGCCGGTAGCCACGAATTTGAACTCAGTAGTGGCCTACAACGTCGCAACGTGACCAACGAAGCGCGTCGCTACAACGAATGGGAAATCCAGCTCAGCCGTGCTGTTCGCTTGCCAAACAAGGCGCGTATAGATCGGGACATCGGCAGCCGCACCCGTAGGGTGGCCGATATGCGCCTTGAAGATGCCGAGCACCAAATGGCAAGGCGACTGTTGGAAGTCTGGGCCGGATGGCTGCGCAGTTTCGTCGTAGCCGACGAGATGCAAGCTCAGGAAAAGTTGCTTAGACGTGAGCAGGAAGCAATGGCCCGCCGCGTGGCCCTGGGCGATGCAGCGCAGCGGGACAGCGACGTTCTGCAAGCCGAACGCGCGATGCTTGCAGCCCAGGTTAGCGCTGCGCGCGACGCAGAACGGGCAGCACGACAAACGATGGTGATCGAGTTCCCGGGCATTGAGACTCCCGCGCGGCCATCCACGCTGCCAGATCCCGATCCTTTGCCGGGCGGGGTACAGGAGTGGCTGGCGCGAATTGTGCGACAAAGCGTCGAAATCGGCATTGCCGATGGAGAGGCAGCGCGCCTTGCCAAGGTGGCCGAGCGAGCTCGCGCCAACCGCACGCCCGACCCCACAGTCGGGGTACGGATGATGTCTGAACGCGGTGGGACGGAACGTGTCATTGGCGTTGTCCTGACGGTGCCATTTGGCACTGACTATCGCAGTGCAATGGCTGCCACGGAAAGCGCCAACGCAGCTGCCGCAGAGGCAGAGGCGCTCGGCGTGCGGCGCGCGGTGGAGCAAAGTGCGTGGGTAGCCGCGCAGGCAGCTGAAAGTAAGCGCACGCAGTGGCAGTCATTCGCGCAGGCGCTGGCCGCGCAGACCACGGCCAGCAACCGCACGCGGCGAGCTTGGGAACTGGGAGAGGCCCCCTTGGCCGAATACCTCTTGACGTTGCGAAACCTGCGCCAGACACGCCTCGGTGAGGCACAGGCTCGCATCGATGCGCTGCAAGCGTCAGCACTGGTGCGTATCGATGCGCATGCGCTGTGGCATTCGAAGGGGGCACATGCCGATGCCCCTCAATGAATCCCGACTACTGGGCAACGCCCCACTATCCAACGCACCATTCGCACCTCGATTCTTAATCACTCATTTAGCGCTACCAGCGGGTGCGGCGCTGATCATCAGCAGTCTATTGATGGATGGCGGTGGGGACTTCTGGGTCGCCGATCATCTCTATCGCTTGCAGGGCAGCCGATGGGCTTTGCGGGATGCCTGGCTAACCAGCAACCTGCTGCATCGTGGTGGGAAGAATCTTTCCACCTTCCTGGCAATTGCGGTTGCAGCAACGTGCATCTGGGCTTGGAGAAAAAAACGTAGCAACAAATGCTCGGCATACCTACGCTGGCCGCTACTGTATCTTTTTTGTGCGTACTTGATCGGGGCACTGACGGTTTCGGCGCTGAAATCGTTCACTAACATGGATTGCCCCTGGAACTTGGTGCGCTATGGCGGAGCGCGAGTGTTTGTGGGCCTGTTTGAAACACGCCCGCCCGGTATGCCGCGCGGTGTGTGCTTTCCCGCAGGGCATGCAAGTGCCGGATATGCATGGGTCAGCCTATATTTCTTTACCTTGATGGTTCGTCCTGCCTGGCGTTGGATGGCCTTGGCTGCAAGTTTGATGATAGGTGCCATCTTTGGATGGACCCAGCAGGTGCGCGGAGCCCACTTCCTTTCCCATGACTTGTGGACGCTCCTGATTTGTTGGGTCGTTGCCTTGGGTCTTTTCATGGTCTGGCAACGCTGGTTTGTTGATGGCTCAGGCGATGTCTATTCATCGGGGTTCCAAGCATGAGAACTTTCAAACAGGCTCTCGGTCTGATGCCGCGATTCAGAACTGCAAACCTCAAGGACCTAAGCCATTGGCGACCACAATGCAGCGTCGAGTGGCTGATCTTGATGACCAGTATTTTCTTTGCACTAGCCTGCAATGGTCTATTTTGGAGTAGCGCCTTAGGCGTCCAGTCCAGCTTACGCATGGGTACATCCGTACTGCTGTTTCTGGTGGGAATTCACAGTCTGCTGTTGAGTTTGGTTGTGTGGCGCTGGAATGCCAAGGTTTTACTTGCGGTGCTTTTTGTTGCCTCTGCCCTCGCAACACATTACATGCGCAGCTTTCATATCTACCTCGATTCGAGCATGTTGCGCAATGTTCTAGCCACAGACTTCAAGGAAAGTCGCGAGCTACTGACGCCTGCATTGATTGCTCCACTAAGCCTACTGGCAGTAGTTCCGATTATTTTTCTTTGGCGAATCCGATTGCTCGGGCGTACTTGGCTGAAAGCAACCGTGTGGCGTATGGGATTGATGCTGTTTTCGACACTGATGATTTCGGGCGGTGTCATGCTGTCATTTCAGGACATGTCCGCACTGATGAGAAATCATCGCGAAGTGCGATACTTGATTACACCGGGAAACTATCTGGTGGGTTTGCCGAAGGCACTGACAGGTTCCTCTATCACGCAGTCCGCCGAAAAAATACCCATTGGAGCTGATGCCGTTGCAACAGTCAGGCCCGAAGGCAGTCGGCCACGTTTATTAGTCTTTGTCGTAGGCGAGACGGCTCGCGCCCAAAACTGGGGATTGAACGGCTATGCACGCGAAACAACGCCTCAATTGACTCAGATGGGTGTGATCAATTTCTCCGACATGCACTCCTGTGGAACTAATACCGAGGTTTCTGTGCCTTGCATGTTCTCGTCCTTTGGTCGCCGAAACTACGATGAAGACAAGATTCGCTCACACCAATCCTTACTGCATGTTCTGGAGCGCGCCGGTATTACCACCTTATGGAGAGATAACCAGTCAGGTTGCAAAGGGGTGTGCGATGGTCTCGAATATCAAAGCCTAGGGAATGCACAAAGTTCCTCTTTATGCGTTGATGGTCGGTGTTTCGATGAGATTTTGCTTGAAGACTTACCAGCTCAGGCTCGCAAAAATCCCGGTGATCGTGTGATTTTTTTGCACCAGCTTGGAAATCATGGCCCCAGCTACTTTCAACGATACCCAGCAGCGTATCGAAAATTCATCCCAACATGCGACACACCGGAAATGGGGAAATGCACCCGCGAACAGATTGTGAATAGCTACGACAACGCTATTCTCTACACAGATCATTTCCTAACCCAAGTCATTAAAAAATTGCAGGGCCTTTCCGACTACGACACAGCTATGATATTCGTCTCGGATCACGGCGAATCCCTGGGCGAGAAGGGACTTTTTCTGCACGGCATGCCTTATGCGATTGCTCCACAAGAGCAGACTCGTGTTCCTTTGGTTATGTGGTTCTCTTCAACGTTTACTCAAAGTCGAGGGCTGAATATTGGCTGTTTGAGTGAGCGAGCCCGCTCTTATGCGAATCACGACGCATTGTTTTCGTCTGTCTTGGGGCTAATGCAGGTTAAAACAAGTGAGTACGATAGGAATTTCGATTTTTTCTTTGGCTGTGATGATAAGAATATATAAGAGTTGTTCTCATGAAAGATAAAAAACACACAATCGCAGCTGATTCCATGTCCGCATTCGAAAATAAACAAAAATCTCGCCGAGGAATATTGAGAATTTGGCATGCGTCCCATTACTCAATTCAGGGATTGCGCGCTGGATGGAATGAGCCGGCCTTTAGACTTGAGTCAGTATTTTCCTTTGTGTTGGTCCCATTGGCCTTCTGGTTGGGGCAGGGATGGGTCGAAGTCGCTCTTCTCTCAGGAAGTATCCTTATTTTGATGATTGTGGAGCTACTCAATACTGCTGTGGAATCGGCGATTGATCGTATTGGCCCTCAATGGCATTAGCTATCAAAGCGTGCAAAGGACATGGGAAGCGCTGCCGTGCTGTTAGCCACTTTGCTGACTGGGGGGGTTTGGCTGTCAGCACTCTGGCAAAGGCTGATTAATTAGCCGCGCAAATGAAATTAGACGAATTAAAGTGGAGTGAGCACAATGGAGCTTCGACATCTTCGCTGCTTTCTCATCGTTGCGGAGGAACTTCATTTCGCTCGCGCCGCTGAACGACTACATATCGACCAATCTCCACTTTCACGCACTATCAAAGAATTAGAAGAGGAACTTGGTGCTCGTTTATTCATTCGTACTACCCGAAGCACTCAACTAACCCGTGCCGGGCGACAGCTTTTGGAGCATGTCCCGCGCATTTTTACCGCATTGGATCAGGCCCGTGATGGCGTCAAGTCGGCCACCAACGGATTTTTAGGCCAGTTACGCATTGCCTTGTCTGATGGTGTAACACCCACACGATTGTCAACTTTGCTGGCGCGATGCCGTGAAGAGGACCCTGAAGTTGAGATGCGTCTGTTTGAGGTGCCGCTCGGGCTGCAGATCAAGGGTTTGCATGAAGATCTGTATGACGTAGGTTTTTCGATGGCAGAGGATGGAGGCGATGGGATCTTGGTCACACCTGCTTGGGAAGATGAACTGATGGTAGCGGTGCCAGCCCGCCATCCCGTGCTCGCCTTCAAACAGGTTCCGCTGAAAGAAGTGCTGCGCTATCCGTTGGCACTGGGCGACCCGGCGGTCTGCGAAGGCCACGCGCGGCAGATCGATCGTTTTCTGCGCAAGCTCGATCAGGAGCCGCTGATTGCGCAGCGCGTGGCAACCTTCGACGTGATGATGACGCTGGTTTCCGCTGGCCTGGCTTTGGGCCTAGCGGGCGAGGCGCATATCGCCTCCAGCCGCGAGCCGGGTGTCGTGGCCCGCCGCTTGGCAGGCAAGCCATACATGCTTACGACCTATCTGCTACGCCGCGATGCGGAGCCGTCCGAGATGCTGGCTCGGTTCATCGAGCGTGTGGCCTTCATTGATTCGGCAGACGGTATCGACGCTGCCGACGATGCCTGAACCATCCGACGAAAGGACTGGAATCATGAACAGAGTGATGCTACTGATGCTGACCGTCGCACTGACCGCATGTGGCTCGTCTCAACCTTCGGAAACCGTGGATTTCCTCGCGGCGCATCCCGAGCGCATCAAGGAGATTCAACGGCAATGCAAGGAAGATCGCACAAAAGTCGGTGATGAACTTTGCCGCCGTGCTGCCGAAGCCGCCAATCGGCGTTTCTTCGGTGACCGACCTGAGCAGAAGTCCAAATAGCTCTGTTGTAGTCGCTTCGCAGCGACAAAGTTCTCGCTGACACCTCACTACGCCGCAACGCGCTCCCGTCTGCGGCGTTTTTATTGCCTTCGCTCCTGCAAGAAATCAGGCTTTTTCGGCCTAAATCCCCGCCATAACGGTCTTTGACCGACCTATGCACACGCCTTGATCCTGATGCACGCGGCACGTTGTTGTGCCGTGATTGGAGGCGGGATCATGCAAGGGACGAACGTGCTGTTCGGTCAGATCGCCGTGGTATTCGGCATCGTGATCGCCGGCGTGTGGGCAGCCACACAATGGACAGCCGCCGCCCTGGGCTATCAGCTACGCCTTGGCTCGCCCTGGTTCGACTTCTTCGGTACGCCGGTCTATCACCCGTGGCGGCTGTTCGAGTGGTGGTTCTTCTTCGATGCCTACGCGCCCAGCGTCTTTGACATCGGCGGCGCCATTGCGGGTGGCAGCGGCCTGGTGGCCGTGCTGGTGGCCATCGGCATGTCGATCTGGCGCTCGCGGCAATCGCGCCTGGTCACGACCTACGGCTCGGCGCGCTGGGCGAACGCGGATGACATTCGCGAGGCCGGTCTCACGCAGCCGGACGGCGTGTTCCTCGGCCAGCACGAACGCCAGTACCTGCGCCACGAAGGTCCGGAACACGTCCTGACCTTCGCACCAACCCGCTCGGGCAAAGGCGTGGGCCTGGTGGTGCCCACCTTGTTGAGCTGGCCCGCGTCCGCCGTCATCCATGACATCAAAGGCGAGAACTGGCAGATCACCGCAGGCTGGCGCTCGCGCTTCTCGCATTGCCTGCTGTTCAACCCGACCGATGCGAAGTCAGCGGCCTACAACCCGCTGCTGGAGGTGCGTCGCGGCGCCCATGAGGTGCGCGACGTGCAGAACATCGCGGACATCCTGGTCGATCCCGAAGGCGCGCTGGAGCGGCGCAACCATTGGGAGAAGACCAGCCATGCTCTGCTGGTCGGCGCCATCCTGCACGTGCTCTATGCGGGCGAGGACAAGACGCTGCGCGGCGTCGCCAACTTCCTCTCCGATCCGGCTTGCCCATTCGAGCTGACGCTGCACCGGATGATGACCACGCCGCATCTCGGCTATGGCCCGCATCCGGTCGTCGCATCGGCGGCGCGCGAAGTGCTCAACAAGTCGGACAACGAGCGTTCCGGCGTGTTGAGCACGGCCATGTCGTTCCTCGGCCTGTACCGCGACCCTACGGTGGCCGAAGTCACGTCGCGTTGCGATTGGCGGATTGCCGACCTGATCGCGGCCGAGCATCCGGTATCGCTGTACCTTGTGGTGCCGCCTTCAGATATTTCGCGGACGAAGCCGCTGATCCGCCTGATCCTCAATCAGATCGGGCGACGGCTGACGGAATCGCTCGATGGCTCCGACGGCATCGAGCGCCGCCACAAGCTGCTGCTGATGCTTGACGAGTTCCCGGCGCTCGGGCGGCTCGACTTCTTCGAGACGGCACTGGCCTTCATGGCGGGCTATGGCATTCGCAGCTTTCTCATCGCGCAGTCGCTCAATCAGATCGACAAGGCGTATGGGCAGAACCATTCGATTCTGGACAACTGCCATGTCCGCGTGACGTTCGCCACCAACGACGAACGCACGGCCAAGCGGATCTCCGAAACGCTGGGCACTGCAACCGAGCTGCGCGCACAGCGCAACTACGCAGGCCACCGGCTCGCGCCGTGGCTGGGCCACCTGATGGTGTCGCGCCAGGAGACCGCGCGCCCACTGCTGACGCCGGGCGAAGTGATGCAGTTACCGCCGGATGAAGCCGTGGTGATGGTGTCCAGCGTGGCGCCGATCAAGGCCAAAAAGCTGCGCTATTACGCGGACACCAATTTCAAGCGGCGCGTGCTGCCGCCGCCCGTGCTTGCGGCCGGACGCTATGCCGACGTTCCGCCCTCGCGAGCCGACGACTGGAGCGGGCTGGCGATTCCCGCCGTGCCTGCCGCAGCGGCCACTGCACCTACTGATGGCCTGGAGCACTTGGGTTCGGCCGACGACGGCGGACCGCGCCGTCAGCCCGAACTTTCCGAAGCCGTCGCCTACGACCCCGAGCTGGCCGCGTCCGCAGCCGACCTCGGGTTGCTCGATGACGATGACGACCTGCCGCTTCCCCTTCCTCGCCAGCTTGACCCGGCCATGCAGCGCACGGCCCGGCTGGCTTCCCTCGACCCCAACGACGGAATCGAGCTATGAGCCACTACCGCCTCAACCTGTTCATCCAGCCGGAGCATGCCAAGCGTCTGGACGAGCTGGCCGCCAAGAAAGGCGTATCGAAATCCAGCATCGTCGCGGCGGCGCTCGCATCGTGGCTGTCGCCCGATGCTGCCGACCAGCGCGAGGCAGCGATTGCCAAGCGGCTTGATCGCCTCTCGCGCCAGGCCGAGCGCATGGAGCGCGACCAGAACATCGCCATCGAAACGCTGGCGCTGTTCATCCGCTATTACCTCACGGTCAGCACGCCAGTTCCCGAGGCGCACCAAGACGCGGCACGCGCACAGGGCAAAGCGCGCTTCGAGCAGTTCGTTGAACAGTTGGGTCGCCACCTGCT
Source organism: Delftia tsuruhatensis NBRC 16741 (assembly GCF_001571325.1). Classification (GTDB taxonomy): domain Bacteria; phylum Pseudomonadota; class Gammaproteobacteria; order Burkholderiales; family Burkholderiaceae_C; genus Comamonas; species Comamonas tsuruhatensis. Next base: position 17,992 of record NZ_BCTO01000078.1, on the reverse strand, counting down.
GCGCGGTCGAAGCCTGGTGCGCGATGTGGTGGAGGAACTGCACCCCGACCCGGCGCGGATGGATGACGCGGCGGCAGTTGCCGAAGCGCAAGAGCGCGCCTCATGAGCGTCGCACCTTCGTCCTTCGCCACCTCGCTCGACCGCCGCATTCAGATGCTGCGCACGGCGATGGGGCCGCTGATCGCTGCCGCGCTCGAAGACCCGGACGTGGTGGAAGTCATGCTCAATCCTGATCGCACCCTTTGGGTGGATCGGCTTTCATCGGGCCGCGCACCGATGGGCGTGGAGCTGTCCGAGGCGGACGGCGAGCGAATCATCCGCCTTGTCGCCGCCCACGTTGGCGCAGAAGTCCATCGCGGCCAGCCGCTACTGTCCGCCGAACTGCCCGAAACCGGCGAACGCTTCGAGGGTATCTTGCCGCCCGCCGCGCCAGGGCCGGCCTTCGCGCTGCGGAAGCGCGCCATCGGTGTGATTCCGCTGGAGCGGTACGTCATCGACGGGATGATGACCAGCGCGCAGGCGGGCTTTCTCGTTCGTGTCGTGCGCGAGCGGCAGAACGTCCTGATCGCCGGCGCCACCAGCAGCGGCAAGACCACGCTCGCCAATGCGCTGCTGGCCGAGATCGCCGCCACGGGCGACCGCGTGCTGGTGCTCGAAGACACGGTGGAACTGCAATGCGCGGCCCGCGACCACGTTCCGCTGCGCACCCGCGCAGGCGTGGTGTCGATGACCGAGCTTGTGCGCTCGTCCATGCGCCTGCGGCCTGACCGCGTGGTCGTGGGCGAGGTGCGCGGCGCCGAGGCGCTGGATCTCATCAAGGTGTGGGGCACGGGCCATCCGGGTGGCATTGCCACGATCCACGCCGGCTCCGCCCTCGGCGCGCTGCTGCGCCTGGAGCAACTGATTCTCGAAGTGGCGGTGAACCCGCCCCGCGCGCTGATCGCCGAGGCGGTCAACGTGGTGATCCACATCGCCGGGCGCGGACGCAAGCGCCGCATCGAGAGCATCGCCCGCGTCGTCGGCTTCGACGGCGTGGGTTACCGACTGGCGGATGCGATGGACGCGCCGTTTCCCGAGCTGCCGCCACTTCCCGATGCCGCACCCGCTGCGGCGACTTCCCCATCCCTCGACCTTTCTGGAGAACTGCCATGACGCACGTTGATGCTTTCCGTATTTCTGTAAATCCGCTTTCCCGCCGCTCCAGTCCCGCGCGGCTGGATGGCCTGGCCCGCCCGGCCATGCAAGGCTTGATGCTCGCTGCCTTCATGCTGCTGCTTGCGGGCACTGCACAGGCCGCCGGTTCCTCGATGCCGTGGGAAGGCCCGCTGCAATCCATCCTTGAATCCATCCAGGGGCCGGTGGCGCGCATCGTCGCGGTCATCATCATCATCGCCACGGGCCTCGCGCTCGCGTTCGGCGACACGTCGGGCGGCTTTCGCAAGCTGATCCAGATCGTGTTCGGCTTGAGCATCGCCTTCGCCGCGTCCTCGTTCTTCCTGTCGTTCTTCAGCTTCTCGGGCGGGGCCGTCGTATGAGTGCCCCGGACACCTTCGCGGCCGGGTTCGAGGTGCCGCTGCATCGCTCGCTCACCGAGCCGATCCTGCTGGGCGGCGCACCGCGCACCGTGGCGATCGCCAACGGCACCTTGGCCGCCGCTGTCGGGCTAGGCCTGCAACTGTGGATTCCCGGTGTCGTGCTCTGGATCGTCGGCCATTCGCTGGCGATGCGGGGCGCGCGCGTCGATCCGCAGTTCATGGCCGTGTTCGCGCGGCACATCAAGCACCGCCCGCTGCTGGACGTGTAGGGGAGGACGCCGCGATGCTGAACCTCGCCGAATACCGCCAGCGACCGGCCTTGCTCGCCGACTGGCTGCCCTGGGCCGGACTGGTGGCACCGGGCGTCGTCTTGAACAAGGACGGCAGCTTCCAGCGCACGGCGCGCTTTCGTGGCCCCGACCTCGACAGCGCGACGCAAGGCGAGCTGATCGCCACATCGGCGCGCTTGAACAACGCGCTGCGCCGCCTGGGTTCGGGCTGGGCGCTGTTCATCGAAGCCGAGCGCCGGTCTGCCGCCGACTACCCGCACTCCGATTTCCCCGAACCGCTGTCCTGGCTGGTCGATGAAGAACGCCGCGCCGCCTTCGAGGATTCGGGCAACCACTTCGAGAGCGGCTATCACCTGACGCTGGCCTACCTGCCGTCCGAGGAATCCCGTGCTCGGGCCGCGGGCCTGCTGTACGAAAACCGGCCCACCGAAGGCGTGGATTGGCGCGAGCGGCTGCACGCCTTCGTCGCTGAAACGGATCGCATCTTCGACCTGCTCGATGGCGTGATGCCGGAGATCGCCTGGCTTGATGACAGCCAGACGTTGACCTACCTGCATTCGACCGTCTCGACGCGCCGCTACCGCGTCGGCGTTCCCGAAGTGCCGTTCCACATCGACGCGCTGCTGACCGATTCCGCGCTGGTCGGTGGCCTGGCGCCGATGCTGGGCGACCAGCACCTGCGCGTGGTGTCGGTGCGCGGTTTCCCGACCTCGACCTGGCCGGGGATTCTGGACGACCTCAACCGCCTGGGCTTCGCGTATCGCTGGAGTACGCGCTTTCTGTGCCTCGACAAAGCCGAGGCGGAAAAAGAACTCGCCCGACTGCGCCGCCAGTGGTTTGCGAAAAGGAAGAACGTCATCGCGTTGCTGCGCGAGACGATCTTCCAGCAGGAAAGCCCGCTGGTCGATACCGACGCCAACAACAAGGCCGCCGACGCCGATGCTGCCTTGCAGGAGCTGGGCAGCGATCAGGTCGCCTTCGGCTACCTGACGGCGACCGTCACCGTCATGGACGCGGACGCCGCCGTTGCCGACGAGAAGCTGCGCATGGTGGAGCGCGTCATCCAGGGGCGCGGCTTCGTCACCATCCCCGAAACGCTCAACGCCGTGGATGCGTGGCTGTCGTCCATTCCGGGCAACGCATACGCCAATGTCCGCCAGCCCATCGTCTCGACGCTGAACCTGGCGCACATGATGCCGGTGTCGGCGGTATGGGCCGGCCAGGAACGCAATGCGCATCTCGATGGGCCGCCGCTGATCGTCACGCGCACAGACGGCGCCACGCCGTTCCGGCTGGTGACGCACATCGGCGACGTGGGCAACACGCTGGTGGTTGGCCCCATCGGCATGGGCAAGTCGGTGCTGCTGGCGACGATGGCGATGCAGTTCCACCGCTATCGCGGCTCGCGCATCTTCGCCTTCGACATGGGGCGCTCGATCCGCGCGGCCATCCTGGGCATGGGCGGCGAGCACTACGACCTGGGCGCGGACGACGAGATCGCCTTCCAGCCGCTGGCGCGCATCGACCGAGAGGGCTACCGCACCTGGGCCAGCGAATGGGTGGAAGGCCGCCTGCTGCACGAAGGCGCGGCCGTCGGCCCGGACGAGAAGGCGGCCATCTGGTCTGCGCTGGGGAGCCTGGCCAGCGCGCCGGTGGAGCAGCGCACGCTCACGGGCCTGACGGCCTTGCTGCAATCGAACACCTTGCGCCAGGCACTCGCGCCCTACGTCCTGGGCGGCGCGCACGGCAGGCTGCTGGATGCCGACCACGACCGCCTCGGCACATCCGACGTGCAGGCGTTCGAGATGGAGGAGCTGATGCACAGCAAGGCTGCTGTGCTCGCGGTGCTGCGCTACCTGTTCGCGCGCTTCGAGGAGCGGCTGGATGGTGCGCCCACGCTGCTGATCCTCGATGAAGCCTGGCTGTTCCTCGATGACCCGGTGTTTGCGGCGCGCATCCGCCAGTGGCTCAAGACGCTGCGCAAGAAGAACGTCAGTGTCATCTTCGCCACGCAGTCGCTCGCGGACGTGAAGGATTCGGCCATCGCGCCGGCCATCATCGAAAGCTGCGCGAGCCGGATTTTCTTGCCGAACCCGCAAGCGACCGAACCGCAGATTCGCGCGATCTACGAGGGCTTCGGCCTCAACAGCCGGCAGATCGAGATCGTCGCCACCGCGCAGCCCAAGCGCGACTACTACTACCAATCCCGCCTCGGCAACCGCGTGTTCGACCTCGACCTGGGGCCGGCGACGCTGGCCTTCGCGGGTGCTTCCACGCCGCAAGACCAGCGCGCCATTGATGAGGTTCTTGGCCGCGTGCCGCAGGACGCCGGCGTGCCCGGCTTCGCGGGCGCCTGGCTGCGCCATCGCGGCCTCGATTGGGCGGCCGACCTGCTGCCCTCGTTCCCCGGCTACGCGCCGGGTTCCCTCCGTACCGCTGACCACCCCCAGGAGAACCAACTATGAAATTGCATACCCCCAAGCTCGCCGCGTTGACCGCCGCCTGCGTGCTCGCATTCGGCATCGCGCAACCCGCCCACGCCTTGTTCGGCGTCGGCGACATCGTGCTCGACCCGACCAATCTGGTGCAGAACACGCTCACCGCCGTTCGCACGCTGGAGCAGATCAATAACCAGATCCAGCAACTCCAGCACGAAGCGCAGATGCTCATCAACCAGGCGCGCAACCTGGCCAGCCTGCCGTCCAGCGTGGTCGGCCAGTTGCGCGCGAACCTGGCGACCACCCAGCGACTGATCGCGCAGGCCAAGGGCTTGGCCTACGAAGTGACAAGCATCGACCGCGAATTCGTGCGCCTGTATCCCGAGAAGTACGCCGCCACGGTGAGCGGCAATCAGATGTACCTCGATGCGCAGGAGCGTTGGAAGAACACGCTCAACGGCCTGCAAACGACCATGCAGATGCAGGCCCAGGCGTCGCAGAACCTGAGCGACGACGAAAGCGTGCTGGCCGACCTCGTGGGCAAGAGCCAGTCGGCCGAGGGCGCGCTGCAAGCGATGCAGGCCATGAACCAGTTGCTGGCCTTGCAGGCCAAGCAGTCGATCCAGACGCAGCGGCTCCAGATCACGCAAGACCGCGCGGCCTCGCTGGAACTGGCGCGGCAGGCGGCGGCCACGGAGCGCGGGCGCGAAGTGACGCGCCGCTTCCTGGGCGAAGGCACGCCGTACACGCCGCAGCCCGTCAATTTCTACAACCGCTGACGGAGGCTGCCATGCAACGCACGCCCGTCGTGTTTGCTTTCGCCATTCATGCGCTGGTGCTGGCCGGCTGTGACCGGCCGCAGCAAGTGTCGGTGAATGCGCTCGCCGCCGACCCGGCCCGGTTGCACGCGCTGCGCGCGCAGTGCCGCGCGGGCGCGCACGACGGCGCGTTTTGCGCGCAGGTGGCACAGGCCGACCTGCGGCGCTTTCTCTCCGGCCAGGCCGGGCCGAATGAGTACCAGACGCTGGCCGACCTGCCGCCGATCCCGCCCAGCTTCGATGAACCCGCCGATGGCAGCGCGGCAATCGCTCTGCCTGGGCAGGAGGACTCGCCATGAACGACGTGACGGTCATCGACCGCTTCCTTGACACCTTCTCGCGCTACATCGACTCGGGCTTTGGCCTGTTGCACGGCGAAGTGGCGTTTCTGACCGCCACGCTGATCGTCATCGACATGACGCTCGCCGGGCTGTTCTGGGCGATGAGCCATGCCACCGGCCAGGGCGAGGACGTGATCGCCAAGCTGATCCGCAAGGTGCTGTACGTCGGCGCCTTCGCCTACATCATCGGCAACTTCAACTGGTTGGCTGGCATCGTGTTCCGCTCCTTCGCCGGGCTGGGCCTGACGGCCAGCGGCTCGACCCTGAGCATGGAGAACTTCCTGCAACCGGGCCGGCTGGCGAAGGTCGGCATCGACGCCGGTGCGCCGATCCTGAAACAGATCGGCGACATGGCGGGCTTCCCCGAAGTCTTCGTGAACATCACGCCCATCGTCGTGATGTTCCTCGCTTGGCTGATCGTCCTGCTGTGCTTCTTCGTGCTGGCGATCCAGCTTTTCATCACGCTGATCGAGTTCAAGCTGACCACGCTTGCCGGCTTCGTGCTGGTGCCGTTCGCGCTCTGGAACAAGACCGCATTTCTCGCCGAGAAGGTGCTGGGCAACGTGGTGTCGTCCGGCATCAAGGTGCTGGTGCTGGCGGTGATCGTGGGCATCGGCTCGGGCCTGTTCGCCGAGTTTCAGGTACAGCCCGCCGAACCATCCATCGACCACTCCGTGGTCGTGATGCTGGCCTCGCTGACGCTGCTGGCCTTGGGCATCTTCGGGCCGGGCATTGCAACCGGGCTGGTGTCCGGCAGCCCGCAGCTCGGCGCAGGTGCGATGGCCGGTGCGGCGCTGGGCGCGGCCGGCGCTGCTGTTGCCGTGGGCGCTGCGGCTACGGGCGTCGGCGGCGCAGTCGCCGCCGGGGCGCGCATGGCGCCCGCAGCCGCCAAGCTGGCCGGTAGCGGAGCGCGTGCCGCCACTGGGGCCGCCAGCAGCGCGCGGTCGGCGTTTCAGGCGGGTTCTGCATCCGCCGGCGGTGGCCTCAAGGGCGCCGCCGCCGGCGTGGGCAATGTCGCCAAGACCGGCGCGCAGGCGGCCGGGCAGAAGGTGGCTGATGGTGCGCGCTCGATGAAGGAGCGTGTCGCCGCCGCCTTCCGGCCCGATGACGCCGGATCGGCGTCAGGGGGCGGTGCCGCACAGGCTGCAAACGAGCCAACCCCATCCACCGCGCAACCCGCCTGGGCCAAGCGCCTGCATCGCAGGCAGCAGCTCACCCATGCCGCGACGACCGCCGCCCACACGCTGCGCGGCGGCGATGGCGGCAGCTCCAGCCAAGGCCCGAGCCTGCGCGATTCCGATTCCTGATCTTCAAGGAGAACTCCCATGCGATTCAAACGACCGCAGGTGCGCTACGCCGATACGCCACAGCCTGCTACTCCGTATCAATCCGCCGCCCAGGTTTGGGACGAGCGCATCGGCTCGGCCCGCGTGCAGGCCAGAAACTGGCGTTTCATGGCCTTTGGCTGCCTCACGCTGGCCGTGCTGATGGCGGGCGGCCTAGTCTGGCGCTCGGCGCAGTCCATCGTCACGCCCTACGTCATTGAGGTGGACAACGCGGGCCAGGTGCGCGCTGTCGGCGAGGCCGCCACGCCCTACAAGCCCAGCGATGCGCAGATCGCCTACCACCTGGGCCGCTTCATCGGCCTGGTGCGCTCGCTGTCCATCGACCCCATCGTGGTGCGGCAGAACTGGCTCGATGCCTACGACTACACGACCGACAAAGGCGCGGTCGTGCTCAACGAGTACGCCCGCACGAATGACCCGTTCGCGCGCATCGGCAAGGAGTCGGTGACGGTGCAGATCACCAGCGTGACCCGCGCCAGCGACACGTCTTTCAACGTGCGCTGGACGGAAACGCGCTTCGTCAATGGCGCGCTGGATCGCACCGAACGCTGGAACGCGGTGATTTCCACGGTGCTGCAAACCCCGCGCACCGAGCAGCGTCTGCGCAAGAACCCCCTGGGCATCTACGTCAACGGGCTGTCGTGGAGCCGCGAACTGGAAGCTAACGAAGGAGCAAAACCATGAATGATCTTTTCCGTAAATCCGCCTTGCCGGTGATGCTTCTGGCTTCGACCGTGCTGTTCTCTGGCTGCGCTACTCAGGGCAAGCCGCCACCGACCATTTCGCTCGATGAGCCGGTGCAGGCCCAGCCGCTGCCGGAGCCACCAAAACCGGTGGAGGTGGTCACGGTGCCGCAGCCGCTCGCGCTGCCGTCGCAGTTGAAACCACTGCCAGAGACCGAGGAGGCCAAGCCCGCGCCGGAACCCGCGGATGAGAAAGTGCGCGTCTCGCGCGCCAATGCCGAGGCCCGTGTCGCGCCCACGCGCGAAGGCTACGTCAACGCGATCCAGGTCTGGCCCTTTACCGATGGCGCGCTTTACCAGCTCTATGCGGCCGTGGGCCGCGTGACGGTGGTTTCGCTGCAGCCCGGCGAGGAACTGGTGACGGTCGCGGCCGGCGACACGGTGCGCTGGATCGTCGGGGACACGTCGAGCGGCAGCGGTGAGGCTCTGCGCGTCAACGTGATGGTCAAGCCGATCCGCTCGGGCTTGAAGACCAATCTGGTCATCACCACCAGCCGCCGGACGTATCTGCTGGAGCTGACTTCGACCGAAAAGACGTGGATGGCGTCGGTGTCCTGGGAGTACCCGAAGGACAAGATGCTGGCCTTGCAGCGCCAGGCGCAGGCGGCCAGCGCCGCCGCCCCGGTCGATAGCGGCCTGTCGCTGGAGAAGATCCGTTTCCGCTATGCCATCAGCGGCAGCAATCCGCCGTGGAAGCCGCTGCGTGCTTTCGATGACGGCGAGAAGGTCTACATCCAGTTCCCGCCCGGCATCGCCCAGGGCGAGCTGCCGCCGCTGTTCGTGATCGGCGCGCAAGGCGACGGGCAACTGGTGAACTACCGATTCCGTGCGCCGTACTACATCGTTGATCGCCTGTTCGGCGCGGCCGAACTGCGCCTGGGCGGGGACAAAGGCGACGTGGTGCGGATTGAGCGCACGGACGGCACACGGAGGAACTGACCATGAGCCAGGACGATTCCCCTGATCTTGCGGCGCAGGCGGGCAAGGTCGCGCCCGAGGCGGTGGCGCTGCGCGCCCAGCCGCGCCCGGTCACGCGCCTGAACCGGCGCACGCTGGCCATCCTCGTCGGCGTCCTGTCGGTCGCCGTGCTCGGGGCCACGATCTGGTCATTGCAGCCGCACCGGCGCGGCACGGGCGAGCAGACCGAGCTTTACAACGTCGATCGCGTCTCGAAGTCCGAGGGGCTGGATGGTCTGCCGGCCGACTACTCGAAGCTGCCGCCGAAGGTGCCCGAGCTGGGGCCGCCGCTGCCGGGTGATCTCGGCCCAGCCATCGTGAAGTCGCAGCAGCCGGTGACGCCGGCCTACGCACCGCCGGGACATGATCCGGCGGATGCGTGGCGCAAGGAGGCCGATGCGGCGGCGAACTCGTCGGTGTTTTTCCGCTCGGGCAACCAAGGCAAGGCCACCGCGCCGGTCACGGCGCAAGCCGCTGCGGCTGCGCCCGGCAGCGCCTTGGCGGGCTTCGACCCGCTGGCCGCTGGCCGCTGGCCCGGCCTCGACGGCGGCCCAGCCATCCGACCCGACAGCCGTGCAGAACCGGCAAGACCAGAAAGAGGCTTTCCTGAAAGGCGGTTCTACGGAAACCCGCAATTCCGGCAATCTCCAGATGCCGGCCTCGCCGTATCAGGTCATGGCGGGAACGGTGATCGCGGGCGCGCTGGTGACGGGCATCAAGTCCGATCTGCCGGGCGACGTGATAGCCACGGTGACGGAGCCGGTCTATGACACGGCCACTGGCAAGTTCCTGCTGATCCCACAGGGATCGCGCATCCTGGGCAAGTACAACAGCCAGGTGAGCTACGGGCAGAGCCGCGTACAGGTGGTGTGGAACCGCGTCATCCTGCCGGACACGTCCTCGCTGAAGCTAGACAACCTGGCGGGCACTGACCCTGCCGGCTATTCCGGCCTGGAGGATGGCGTCGATTGGCATTGGGATCGCGTCTTCGCGGGTGCGGCGCTGACGACCCTGCTGGGCGTGGGTGCCGAGTTGGCCGCACCGGAAAACCGGCAGGATGGCAACCGCATCGTGATCGCTGGGCGCGATAGCGCGCAGGACAGCATCAACCAGGTCGGCCAAGAGATGACCCGGCGCAACATGAACATCCAGCCGACGCTGACCGAGCGGCCGGGCCTGCCGGTGCGGATCATCGTCAACCGCGATTTTGTGCTGCGGCCGTACCAGCCTATGTTCTTCAACCGTGGAATTGCGAAATGAACACCACCAGGAAGTTGCGGCTTGGGCCGCTGCCCAAGGTCGAGAGCGTCAAGCTGGCCTTTGCGTGCCCGGTCAGCCTGAAAGCCGACCTCGACCGTTACGCCGCGCTGCACGCGCAGGTGTACGGCGAAGCGGTCGATGCCACGACGCTGATCCCGCACATGCTAGAGGCCTTCATGCAAGGAGACCGTGGGTTTCAGAGAAACAGCGCTAGTAAACACGCATTGCAAAACGCTGGTGGAGTAACCATCTCCGGTTGCCGTACGCCGTGAGCTTTTTGGCTATGCGTGACCTAGGTTGCGGGAGTTGGCATCGCGGCTTCGAATTTCGAGGGCTGCAAGCGGTGGGGTGTGCTACAGGTGCGCCATTCACCCACCCGCCAAGTGCTTCAGTGCTTGTGGCCGCCCTGGGCATCGTGGCCAGCCGGCTGGGCGCTGGCGTTGAGCGCACGCACGGGAGCCTTCACTTCGACCGATTCGCGCTTGCCGTCCGGGCCCTCGATGACGAGGGTCAGAGGCACCGTGTCGCCTTCCTTCACCTGCTGCTTCAGGTCCATCAGCATCACGTGGTAGCCGCCGGGCTTGAGTTCCACGGTCTTGCCTGCGGGCAGCTCGACGGCCGGCACCTGGCGCATCTTCATCACGTTGTCCTGCATGGCCATCTCGTGGACCTCGACGGCGGGCGTAAGCGGCGAGCTGGCCGAGACCAGCTTGCTATTCTTGGTTGCCTTCAACTGCATGAAGGCGCCGGTGGCTTTCTGTTGCGGTACGGTGGCGCGCACCCAGGCATCTTTGACGGTGACTTGCGCCTGGGCGGTGGCCGCGAGCAGCGAGGCGGCGACGATGGCTGTGCGGATGACGAGTTTCATGGTGTTCTCCTTGAGGGGATAGAGGGTCAGGCAGGGTTCAAGAGCTTGCGGATGTCGTCCGCATAGTCTTGGGCGGGTTGCTCATGGCGCAGGGCCAAGCGCAGCTTTCCTAGCGGGTCGTAGACGTAGCTGAGCGATGTGTGGTCCATGGTGTAGGACGATCCCGTCGGCATTTTCTTGTAGTAGACCTTGAAGTCCTTGGCGATCTGTGCGGTGCGTTCCAGGTCGCCGTACAGACCGATAAAGCTGGGGTCGAATGCAGCCGTGTAGGCTTTGAGCACCTCGGGCGTGTCGCGCTCGGGATCGACCGTGACGAACAGTGTCTGGAAGCGCTCGCCGTCGGGGCCGAGAAGCCGCTTGACCTCGGCCGCCCGCGCCAGGGCCGTCGGGCAGACATCTGGGCACTGAGTGAAGCCGAAGAAGACCAGGATGGCCTTGCCTCGGAAGTCCGCCAGCGTGCGCTCATTGCCATCCGGGTCGGAGAGCCGGATGTCCGTGGCATAGGTTGCACCGGTCAGATCGACACCTTTGTACGTGGGGACGTCTCAGGCCTGTTTGACTGACAGCATGGCTGCTAACGATAGGCTTGGCATGAATGATCCACTCGGGCCCTGTCGCCAAGTTCGTGAATCTTTAGGCCAGGCCTCTTCTCACCTCTTTTGCCAAGTCGAAAATCGTTGCTATCAGCGGAGCGTTCTGTCGTTCGCGACGACAGATGAAGTCGACGTGGGTGGCCATTGCTGTATCCAGAATCTTCAGCTTCACAAGACGCGGATCTGGAACATAGGCTGTCTCGGCAACGACGCCTAGTCCTATTCCTTGTGCGACTGCCTCGCGGACAGCCTCCCGGCTTCCCATCTCCAGCGCAACCTGGATGTTGATATTGCGGGCAATTAGCTCGCTCTCGAAGACTCTTCTTGTCGTTGAACCTTCCTCACGTATGACGAAGCGCTGGCTCTGAAGGTCCTTGAGCACTATCTCACCGCACCGGGCTAGGGCGTGCTCTCGGTTCGCAAAGACCACCAGGCGCTGTGACCTGTATGGCATGCAATGGAGTTCGGGGTGCTCGGCGTGATTGAGGACCACGCCGACATCACCCTGGTAGTCGAGGAGCTTTTCCGTGATTGAGCGGGAGTCGCCTACACGGACAGAGACCTCGACCTGGGGATGGCGGCTCCCGAAGGCCTTCAGAACAGGGACTACGTTGTACGGGCCGATCGCGTGAATCACAAGACGCCCGACGAATCGGTTTTTGGCTGCTGCCAAAAGGGCGTGCGCATCTTCCTCGCCGCTGAATGCCCGCCGCGTGTAGTCCAGCAGAGTCCTGCCAAAGGTAGTCAGCTCAAGCCGGCGGCCTTGACGAAGAAAAAGCTCCACGCCGTACTCATTCTCCAGGCGCTGAATATGCGCTGAGATGGTGGGCTGCTGTAGATCAAGCAGCTTCGCAGCAGCAGTCATGCTTCCGGCCCTTGCCGTCGCATCAAAGGCTTTCAAAGCCGCAAGTAGCGTGAGTCCAGACATAGGTGTTATCTATAGATACCCCTATTTTTCGGGGTGCAAGTTTCATATTGATGACACGTTCCACGAACAAACTGCACGCATGCCTAGCCGTATCGAACTTCTTTCTGCGGCAAATGTGCGTCATAAGCGCTCTCGCGCTGCTCGCAGGCAGAAACTTGCAAAGGTAACAACATGAAGTTGGAGAAGGACCGAGACGTTCTGAGTCTCAAGGGAGTTTCCGTCCGCTACGTTGACTCGACCGTGGCCTTGCACCCGACGAGTCTGGATGTGAAGCAGGGAGAGTTTTTGGTGCTTCTGGGCGCCTCGGGCGCAGGGAAGTCCACCTTGTTACGAAGCATCAATGGACTGGTGCTGCCCACAAAAGGCGAGGTATCGATACCTGGCCTGGCAGGTGGGGTAGTCAACGCAAAGACGCTGAGAGAGCACCGCAAGCGCTGTGGGATGGTTTTCCAGCAGCATCATCTGATTGGACGTCAGTCGGTCCTCAGGAATGTTCTGATGGGAAAGCTCGGTGACAGGGGTGCATTCGCTTCGCTATGGCCGTGGAGCAAGAAGGACAAGCTGGAGGCGCTCACAGTGATTGAGCGTGTCGGGCTGCTCGAAAAGGCGCTCTCCCGGGCTGATGCCTTGTCTGGGGGGCAGCAGCAGCGCGTAGGCATAGCTAGGGCGCTAATACAGAAGCCACGAATCCTGCTGGCCGATGAGCCTGTTGCCAGCCTGGACCCGGCAACCGCACATAGCGTGCTCACCTTGTTGCATGAGATCTGCAAAAAGGACCACCTCACCGCAATCGTGAGTCTTCACCAGGTGGAGCTCGCGCGCTCGTTTGCAGACCGAATCATTGGGCTCCGCCAGGGAGCTGTTGTATTCGAGGGTAGGGCAGAGCAGCTGAGTCCTGATGTTGCGCGGAACCTCTATGCAAAGCAGTCCAACGCTTCCAACACGAGTGCGTCCACTGATAGCCCCCGAACTCTTCAATCCAGTCAAACCAAGGAGCTCTTGCCATGCTGAATCGCCGTAACTTCTCTCTTGTTGTCAGCGCAGCTTCTTTTGCTGCACTCCTTCCTCTGTGGGCTCATGCGCAGGGAAAGGATCCATCAAAGCTTCGTGTCGCCCTTCTTCCAGATGAGAACGCTGCCAGCATCATCCAGAACGCGCAGCCTCTTAAGCGCTATCTTGAACAGCAGCTCAAGAAGGATGTTGAGATTGTGGTGACTACCGATTACTCCTCGATGATCGAGGCAATGCGGTTCGGTCGGATTGAGGTAGCGTACTTTGGACCGTTTTCGTACGTTTTGGCCAAATCTAAGGCGTCCGGGATTGAGCCCTTTGCGGTGGGCGTTGAACGTGGGTCGCCCACATACCAGTCGGTCCTCATCGCAACGGCCGGAGGGCCGGTGAAAACGCTTGAAGACGTGCGCGGCAAGCCCTTCGGATTTGGCGACCAGGCGTCCACATCAAGCCACCTTGCACCACGTGCACACCTGCTCAAGAAGTACAAGCTTGATGGTGAGAAGGACTATCGGCCAGTTCACCTTGGGGCACATGACGCGGTCGCACGTGCGGTGCAGTCGGGTCAGATTCCAGCCGGGGCTCTGTCCAAGCCGATTCTGGACAACCTCATCGCTCGAGGAAGCATTGATGCCACGAAGATTGTTCAGCTTGACCTTTCTGCTCCCATTCCAAACTATCCGGTCGTCATGCAGGGGGACCTCAAGCCTGAGCTCAAAGCTGCCATCCGCTCTGCCTTTCTGGACATGAAGGATGCTGAGGTGCTCAAGGCGTTTCGTGTCCAGGCGTTTGCCGCCACTGATGACGCTGCATATGACGTCCTTAGGGATACCGCAACCATCCTGAAGCTTGATTTGGGCCGTATGCAATGACCTCGGCTGCATTCGAGAACATCATCAGTCGCGACAAGCGGGAGCAGTTCATTGGACTGCGCAATACAGCGTTCGTCCTTCTGGTTTGCCTTGTAGCCCTGTACGTCACGGGGTTCTTCGATGCACAGCGGTTCATCGAAGGCGCCCCGGCTGTCAAGCAGCTCTCATCTGAGATGGTCCCTCCCAACTTCGACCGCTGGGAGCACTGGGTCATCCCGCTGAGGGACACCTTGGCGATGTCGATTGCCGGCACAGCACTGACTATCGTGCTTTCACTTCCGCTGGCGCTCCTGGCGGCTCCAAACACCACCCCCAATCCTTTGGTGGGAAGAGTGGCCAGAGTCATCCTGGCGGCATTCCGGTCCGTGCCAGAAATCATTCTTGGCATTCTGTTCGTGGCAGCCGTAGGGTTTGGTGCTCTACCTGGGGTGCTCGCACTAGCGTTGCATTCCACGGGAATGGTCGCAAAGTTTTACGCGGAAGCCATTGAGCACGTGGATCCGAAGCCACTTGAAGCAGCTGCTGCGGTAGGCGCAAGCCGCTTTCAGGTCATCTCGCATGCCGTTATCCCCCAAGTCCTTCCACAGTTGGCAGACATAACCATCTATCGCTGGGAGTACCACTTCAGGGCCTCCGCAGTACTTGGCATTGTCGGTGCAGGTGGCATCGGCTTCGAGTTGATGGCAGCACTTCGCCTTGTCAAGTATGACGAGGTCTCAGCCATCCTTCTGTCGATTCTTGCCTGTGTCCTCGTGGTTGACAGCATTGGATCGATGCTGCGAAAGCGTCTCAAGTAAATCGAAAAATGAATCATCGGAAAATCGTCGTAACGCAGCCAGTTCATGAAGAGGTTCTAAGGAAGCTCCAGGCTGAGGGTGAGGTCATCATGAATCCAGGGCCTGACCCCTGGAGCCCCAGCCAGCTCAGGGAGTACCTCGTGGATGCTGATGCCATGATGGCCTTCATGACAGACAGTGTGACCAAAGAGTCGCTGCTGAACGCTCCCAGGCTCAAGACCATCTCCTGTGCACTCAAGGGGTACGACAACTTCGACCTGAGGGCTTGCGCACAAGCCGGGGTGAGCGTCACCTTTGTTCCTGACCTCCTCACAGAGCCCACAGCCGAGCTGGCCATCGGATTGGCTATTGCTGCTGGCAGGAACGTGCTTCAGGGTGACGCCGCTACAAGAGCAGGCTACTCTGGGTGGAGGCCAGCTCTATACGGAACCGGGCTTCATGGGTCGGTGGCCAGCGTGATCGGTCTCGGAAAAGTTGGGCAGGCCATATTGGCGCGACTCGCGGGCTTTGGCTGCGCGCGGCTGCTTGGTGTAGACCCAAGTGTGCGTCTAGATCAGGTCGAACTGGTCACGCTTGATGAGGCTGTCAGCACATCGGACTATGTGTTCCTGGCAGTGCCTCTTGTTAGCGATACGCGCCACCTGGTTGACTCCAGGATGCTTCAACTATCGAAAAAGGGCCAGATCCTTGTAAACGTGGGTAGGGGGTCTGTGGTCGACGAAAGGGCGGTTGTCGATGCCTTGGCGAATGAGCAACTTGGCGCGTACGCCGCTGACGTCTATGAGATGGAAGATTGGCTACTTCCAGACAGACCTCGCGAAATTCATCCGGGATTGACCAACAACGCCAGAACAGTACTCACTCCCCACATCGGCTCGGCTGTGAGACGCGTACGGTTCGAAATTGAAATGCGGGCTGCTGAGAACCTAGTCCGCTCACTCAGGGGCGAGAGTTTGAGTGATGTTGCTGTCGAGGCCAGCGCGGCAGCATAGGTATGGTTGCTCGGCGGTTTGCACGCCAGCTGAAATGGGCGCGGCTTCAGAGCCTATGTCCTATGGCTGGGTGCAACCTGCCCGTGTGATGCCATCCTGCTCGCCAAGGGGAAATGACTTGAGTCATCATCGAAGTGGTTTAGCGATGATGTTCTCTGCACGGCGCAGCTCATGGGGTAAGCCCAAATGGGCGCATGGCAAACACCAGATACTTCGAGGGGTCAGGCTACAACACTGATCGTTCTTGGCCTCTGATAGTGGTTTCAACCCAGGACGTTTCAGCTGAGGTCATTACATTCGGCTCGTAGTAGAGGTGACGCTGCTTTGCGAGTTCTTGGACTGCACGGCTGAACCCTAGGTCTAATACAACCGCACTGCGCAGAGTGTTGAGATGCACCGCCGAAAGTGTCTCCCTCGCCCCTTTAGGGTCTGCCTTAGAGTTCACGCAGACGACGAGGTGCGTTGTCGCCGATAGACTGCTTTGATGCATCTCAATGAATCTAGGCTGTTGATTTCCACGCAGAACTGACCCGCCGGGGATGCGGACAAAAACTTGGACTACCAGGGGAGGTAGTTCATGTACTCATACGCAGACAGGATTCGTGCAGTTGCGCTTTACATCAAGCTTGGCTTGCGTGTCAGAGCCACGATTCGCCAGTTGGGGTACCCAACCAAGAACGCATTGAAAGGCTGGTATCAGCACTACCTGAAGCATCAGGATTTGCCAGCAAGCCAAGCTCCAAGAGCACCAAAATATTCGCTGCAGCAAAGGCAGGTGGCTATTGCTCATTACCTCGCCCATGATCGCTGTATTGCTGCAACGATGAGGGCTTTGGGTTATCCGGGTCGAGGAACGTTGACTGCGTGGGTTCGGCAAGACTGCCCTGACACCTGCAAATCGAGAGTAGGCAGATCTTGGCCGGCTACAAAGCCTGATGCCTTGATGTGTGAGGGCGTGGTGCAGCTGTGTGCCCGTCGATCAAGTGCACAGCAGATTGCGGACAAGTTAGGGGTGTGTAGGGGGACCTTGTACAACTGGAAAAATCAGTTGCTTGGCCCTTGTGCCCCAGCCTCAATGAAACACAGTCCAAAGCGATCGCCAGTGTTGGATGAAGCAGCACTCAGGCGCCAAGTTGAATCATTGCGCCAGGATGTTCGGCGGCTGAAGATAGAACGTGAGCTTCTCAAGCAGGCCCATGAAATCTTAAAAAATGGGGCTGACATTGATCTGCATAGGCTGGCAAACAAAGATAAGGCTGTGCTGGTTGAAGCGTTGCACGGGCAGTATGAATTGCCAGAACTGCTTTCTCTTGTTGGCCTTGCTAGAAGCTCGTATTTTTACCATCGTGCTCGGCTGAAGCTGGCTGACAAATACGTTGATTTACGCCGAAGCATCACAGAGATCTTCGACAACAACTACCGTTGCTATGGATATCGCAGGGTGCAGGCATCTCTGCTCAAGGAGTGCACGGGCATCTCAGAGAAGGTGGTTCGTCGGCTGATGAAGCAGGAGGGGTTGATCGTGGCCAAGCCCAAACGCCGCAGATATAACTCCTACCTTGGAGAGATAGGTGCCGCCCCGCAAAACCTCATCAATCGAGACTTCCGTGCCGCTGCGCCCAATGAGAAGTGGCTCACCGACATTACTGAACTCCAGATTCCTGCTGGCAAGGTTTACCTGTCGCCAGTCATTGATTGCTTTGACGGGCTGGTGGTGAGCTGGTCGATTGGGACTCATCCCAACGCACATCTCGTCAACACAATGCTGGATGCGGCCATTGATGCTGTTCAAGGCAGCGAGAGCCGCCCTGTGATTCATTCTGATCGTGGAGCTCACTACCGCTGGCCAGGCTGGCTCTCGAGGGTCCATGATGCAAAGTTGACTCGCTCGATGTCTCGCAAAGGGTGCTCACCAGACAACGCTGCGTGCGAAGGCTTTTTTGGAAGGCTAAAGATGGAGCTGTTCTATCCCAACAACTGGCAATCAACAACGATTGAGCAGTTCATTGAAGCTGTCGATGCGTACATTCGTTGGTACAACGAAAAACGTATCAAGGTATCTCTGGGACGTTTAAGTCCTGTGGAATACCGGCACAAACTTGGCCTAGCCGCATAAAACCAGTCCAAGTTTTTATCCGCACCCCCACCGGGGGCTAGTGGGTCACTTCTGGGTGGAAATCAACACGCTTGGGCTGCTGCCGGT
>NZ_BCTO01000077.1 GCF_001571325.1 Delftia tsuruhatensis NBRC 16741 | reverse complement strand
CGGTGCCCGAGCTGGTGCAGGCGCTGTAAGCGACCAAAGCTGAAAAATGAGGGGCACAAGGCCCCTCTTTTTCCGTCACGGATGCCGGGATGGCCCGCTGGTCATGGTTCGCGGCAACGACTACAACAACGGCTTTGGCCGCCAGCGGGTGCTGGCAATGGCATGAACCGAGAGGGAGATTGAAATGAAGATGATGCGCTTGCGCCTGGCCCGCACGGCCGTGGCCTTTGTCTGTGGCGCCATGGCGCTGGCCGCCGAGGCCAATGCCTGGGTGGTGGGGCAGGTGGCACCCATGTCGGGAGCCGGCGCGACGCAGGGCCGGGCCTATGCCCAGGGCATGCGCCTGTACTTTGACCAGATCAACAAGGCCGGCGGCGTGCAGGGCCAGCCCGTGCAACTGGTCACGGTGGACGATGTGGGCCACCCCGATGAAACCGTGGACAAGACCCGCAAGCTGCTGGACGAGTCCAAGCCCGTGGTGCTGGCCGGCTACTTCGGCAACCGCAACATGGCTTCGCTGCTGGACAGCAAGCTGCTCGACCAGTCCCAGATCTCCCTGGTGGGTTACCAGAGCACGGACACGCGTGTGCTGAGCCATCCCCAGATCTTCAGCACCCGCGCCAACCTGCCCGAGGAAATGGCCAAGATCGCCTCGCACCTGGCCACCGTGGGCATCACGCGCCTGGCCCTGCTGCATGACGAACGCCCGGATGCCAAGGCCGTGGCGGAACTTGTGGACAAGGCGATTGCGCCTTCCAAGGCCAAGCTGGTGGTCAGCGCCTCGCTGAGCACGGGCAAGGGTGCCATGGACAAGGCCGTGTCCCAGTTGCAAAAGGCCCAGCCTTCGGCGCAGGCCGTGATGGTGGTGGCCTCCAGCCCCGTGACCTCGGCCTTCGTCGAGGCGTACCGCATGGCGGGCGGCACGGCCCAGATCTACGCGACATCGGAAGCCGATATCGAGCAACTGGCCAAGCGCCTGCCCGTGGAGTTCATGAGCGGCCTGTCCATTGCCCAGGTCGTGCCCAGTCCCTACAAGGTGACCATGCGCCTGAACAAGGAGTTCAGGGACGCGGCCACCGCTGCCGGCAAGTCGCTGACCGTGCCGGTCAGCTACGCCATGATGGAAGGCTATGTGAACGCCCGCGTCATCGTGGAGGCCATGCGCCGCACCCAGCCGCTGACGCGCGAGAAGCTGGCCGCTTCGCTGCGCGGCCTGGACGCCTTCGATCTGGGCGGCTACTGGGTTACCTATCGTCCGGGCTCGCAGGCGGGCTCGAAATTCGTGGATTTGTCCATCGTCAACGCATCGGGCCGCGTCACGCAATAACGCAGCAATGCAGTAGTGCCGTGGCGGCGCGCCCGCTGTCCCAGGTCGCCGCGCGCTGCGCGCCGGCGGTCCAGGCTCTGTTCAGGAAGGTTCAACAATGACTTACTCGGCTCCCCTCAAAGACATGCTGTTCGCCATGGAGCATCTGGCCCAGATCGACCAGGTGGCGCAGTTGCCCGGTTTCGAGGAGGCTGGCCTCGAGACCGCCCAGGCCGTGCTGGAGGAATGCGCCAAGCTGTGCGAAGGCGTGGTGGCGCCGCTGAACCTGCCGGGCGACGTGGCGCCTTCCAGCCTCAAGGACGGCGTGGTCACCACCACGGCGGGCTTCAAGCAGGCCTTTCGCCAGTACGCCGAAGGCGGCTGGCAGGGCCTGCAGCATCCGCAGGATTTTGGAGGCCAGGGCCTGCCCAAGACGATTGGCGCGGCCTGCGTGGAAATGCTCAACAGCGCCAACCTGAGCTTTGCGCTGTGCCCGCTGCTGACCGACGGCGCCATCGAGGCCCTGCTGACGGCCGGCAGCGATGAGCTCAAGGCCACCTATCTCGAGAAGCTGGTGACCGGCGAGTGGACCGGCACTATGAACCTGACCGAGCCCCAGGCCGGCTCCGACCTGGCCCTGGTGCGCACCAAGGCCGATCCGCAGCCCGATGGCAGCTACAAGGTCTTCGGCACCAAGATCTTCATCACCTATGGCGAGCACGACATGGCCGAGAACATCGTCCATCTGGTGCTGGCCCGCGTGGCCGGGGCGCCCGAGGGCGTCAAGGGCATCAGCCTGTTCGTGGTGCCCAAGTTCCTGGTCAACAAGGATGGCTCGCTGGGCGCGCGCAACGATGTGCACTGCGTGAGCATCGAGCACAAGATGGGCATCAAGGCCTCGCCCACAGCCGTGCTGCAGTACGGCGACAACGGGGGCGCCATCGGTTACCTGGTGGGCGAGGAAAACCGCGGCCTCGAATACATGTTCATCATGATGAACGCGGCCCGCTACGCCGTGGGCGTGCAGGGCATTGCCGTGGCCGAGCGCTCCTACCAGCATGCCGTGGCCTATGCCCGCGAGCGCGTGCAAAGCCGCCCCGTGGACGGCAGCGTGAAGGCCAGCGCCACCATCATCCACCACCCCGATGTGCGCCGCATGCTCATGACCATGCGCGCCTACACCGAGGGCTGCCGCGCCATGGCGGCCACGGCCGCCGCGGCCTACGACGCATCCCACCACCATGCCGATGCCCAGGTGCGCGAGGCCAATGCGGCCTTCTATGAATTCATGGTTCCCCTGGTCAAGGGCTACAGCACCGAGATGAGCCTGGAAGTCACCAGCCTGGGCGTGCAGGTGCACGGCGGCATGGGCTTCATCGAGGAGACGGGCGCCGCCCAGTACTACCGCGACGCCAAGATCCTGACCATCTACGAAGGCACGACCGCCATCCAGGCCAATGACCTGGTGGGCCGCAAGACGGCGCGCGATGGCGGCCAGACCGCGCTGGCCATTGCGGGCCAGATCGAGAAGACCGAGGCCGAGCTGGCCGCCAGCGGCACGCCTGAGGCACTGGCCGTGGCCCGCCAGCTGGCCGCTGCGCGCCAGGCCTTCGTGGAGGCGGTGCACTTCGTCTCGGGCCAGGCCAAGGCCGAGCCCAATGCCGTGTACGCCGGCAGCGTTCCCTACCTGATGCTGGCGGGCAACCTCGTCGCAGGCTGGCAGATGGGCCGCGCCCTGCTGGCGGCCGAGCAGCTGTTGCACAAGGGACAGGACGAGGCCTTCATGCGCGCGAAGATTGCGACGGCGCGCTTTTATGCCGAGCACATCCTCGTCAAGGCGGCGGGCCTGCGCGATGCCATCGTGCACGGCGCAGGCAGCGTGATGGCACTGCCCATGGACGCCTTCTGACCCGGCGCTCCCGCACGGCACAACGCAGACAGAGACACCGAGAACCAACGGAGACAACGCATGTCCAAGCTTCCCCCGGCGCTGAAGAAACTGGCCCTGCCAGTGATCGGCTCGCCGCTGTTCATCATCAGCAACCCCAAGCTCGTGATCGCCCAGTGCCAGGCCGGCATCGTGGGTTCCATGCCCGCGCTCAACGCGCGCCCGGCCGAGCAGCTCGAAGACTGGCTGGCCGAGATCACCGAGACCCTGGCCGCCTGGGACAAGGCCCATCCGGACCGGCCCTCGGCGCCGTTCGCCATCAACCAGATCGTGCACAAGAGCAATGACCGGCTCGAGCACGACATGCAGATGTGCGCCAAGTACAAGGTGCCCATCGTCATCACCAGCCTGGGTGCGCGCGAGGACGTGAACCAGGCCGTGCACAGCTGGGGCGGCGTGGTGCTGCACGACATCATCAACAACAAGTTCGCGCACAAGGCCATCGAAAAGGGGGCCGACGGCCTGATCGCCGTGGCGGCGGGCGCGGGAGGCCATGCGGGTGTCAAGAGCCCGTTCGCGCTGATCCAGGAGATCCGCGAATGGTTCGACGGCCCCGTGGCGCTGTCGGGCTCCATCGCCTCGGGCGGTGCCATCCTCGCGGCCCAGGCCATGGGTGCGGACTTCGCCTATATCGGCTCGGCCTTCATCGCCACGCATGAGGCGCGTGCGCACGACGCCTACAAGCAGGCCATCGTGGACGGCACGTCCGACGACATCGTCTACAGCAACCTGTTCACGGGCGTGCACGGCAACTACCTGGCGCCGTCCATCCGTGCGGCAGGCCTGGACCCCGACAACCTGCCCGAATCGGACCCCAGCAAGATGAACTTCGGCGGCGACGCCAAGAAGGCCTGGAAGGACATCTGGGGCTGCGGCCAGGGCATTGGCGCCATTCGCGAAGTCACGGGTGCGGGCGAGCTGGTGGAGCGTCTCAAGCGTGAATACAACCAGGCGCGCGACCGCCTGCTGTCCACCCCGTAAGGTCGGCAGAGCCCAGGACGGGCTCTTCTCCTACTCTGCCAGACGGCGCCTTCGGGCGCCGTTTTCTTTGGGTATTACCCACGCTGTGCGGGTCCGGTCCTCGAAGTTGTTTGCGCAAAACCTCTTGCGCACGCTTGACTGCTTCACTCGGCTTCCCCCTACGAGCGACTTGCCTGGAGCAAGTTTGTTTAGAATTCTTTGCGTAATTTCAGTAAATACTGAAATTACAGAATAAATGAACAAACCTTGTACCCCGTCATTGCCTGAGTTCCACCAGCTGGCGCGTCGTCCGATGGCGGGTACGGGGCGCCTGGTGCTGGCCTCGCTGCTGTGGCTGCCCCAGGCGGCGCTGCTGGCGCTGGCTGTGCAGTCCATGGCCGATGGCGCAGGCGTGGAGCCGCTGTGGCCACTGTGGCAGCTTGCGGCCGGCGTTGCGCTGCTGGGCGGGTTGCGCGCCTGGTGCGATGCCAGCGGCACGCGCCGCGCCAATCTGCAGGCGCGCAGCCTGGTGAGCGCGCTGCGCGCGCAGGTGCTGCGCACGCTGGCGGGCACCTCGCCGCTGGACCGCCAGCGCGCGGCCTCGGGCCAGGCGGCCAGCGCCATGGCCGAGCAGGCCGAGGCCATCGTGCCCTGGCTGTCGCGCTACCAGACCGCCATGTGGCGCGTGCGCACCGTGCCGCTGGTGATTGCGCTGGCCGTGGCCAGCCAGAGCTGGGTGGTGGCGCTGATCCTGGTGGTGGCCGCGCCGCTGATCCCGCTGTTCATGGCCATCGTCGGCTGGCGCGCCAAGGCGGCCAGCCAGGCGCAGATGGTGGAGCTGGGCGGCATGAACGCCTTCCTGCTTGACCGGCTGCGCGGCCTGTCCACCCTGCGCTCCCTGGGCGCGGTGGATGCCACGGCGCAGCGGCTGCGCGCCAATGCCGAATCCCTGCGCGAACGCAGCATGCGCGTGCTGCGCATCGCCTTTCTGTCCTCCGCGGTGCTGGAGCTGTTCTCGGCCCTGGGCGTGGCCATGGTGGCCGTCTACGTGGGCTTTCACCTGCTGGGCCATCTGCCCTTTGGCAGCTGGGGCCAGACACTGAGCCTGGGCCAGGCGCTGTTCGTGCTGCTGCTGGCGCCCAGCTTCTTCGATCCCCTGCGTGAGCTGTCTGCCGTCTGGCACGACCGCGCCAGCGGCGAGGCTGCGCTGCAGGCCCTGGGCGATCTGGGCCGCGATGCGCAGCCGCTGCCGGGCGCACTGGCTGCGCCCGGCAGGGCGGCCGGCCAGGCCTGCGCCCTGCACCTGGAGCAGGTGCGGCCCCAGGCGCCAGGCGGCGCGGTCACGCTGCCGGCGCTCACGCTGGACGTGCGGCCTGGCGAGCATGTGGCGCTGTGGAGCCCCAGCGGCAGCGGAAAGTCGCTGCTGCTGGCGCAGATTGCCGGCCTGCTGCCGGTGGCCGAGCCTGGGCGCATCCATATCGACGGCCAGCTGCTCGACGGCGAATCGGCCGGACGGCTGCGCGCGCGCATGGCCTGGATGGGGCAGAGCCCCCATGTGTTCGCCGGCTCGGTGGGCGAAAACCTCCGGCTGGGCCGCCCGGGATTCACCTTCGGCGAGCTACGCCAGGCCTTGCGGCTGGCCGGTCTGGGCAAGCTGGCCGAGGCCCGTGCCGGCGCCACGCTGGGCGAGGGCGGAGCCGGCCTGTCGGGCGGGGAGATCGTGCGCCTGGCACTGGCGCGCCTGGCCCTGTCGCGCGATGCAGGCCTGCTGCTGGTCGATGAACCCACGGCCCACCTGGACCCGGCCACGGCCGCCCAGGTCACCGATGCCCTGCTGCAACTGGCACGCGGGCGCACGCTGATCGTCGCCACCCACGATGCCGAGCTGGCCGCCGCCATGCACCGCGTGGTGGAGCTGGCGGGCCATGCCGCCCCGCAGGAGCTGGCCGCATGAAGCCCCGCTCCACCCTCCGGCCCGTGCTTGCCGCCCTGGCGCGCATGGCGCCCCGCCGCCTGTGGCTGGGCGGCGCGCTGCTGGCCCTGCTCACGGTGCTCATGGGCATGGCGCTGCTGGGCCTGTCGGGCTGGTTCATCACGGCCACGGCGCTGGCCGGGCTGGTGCCGGCCACGGCCATCGTCTTCGACGTCTTCATGCCCTCGGCCGGCATCCGCCTGCTGGCCCTGGGCCGCACGGGCACCCGCTATGCCGAACGGCTGGTCACCCATGACGCCACCCTGGCCGTGCTGGCCGCCCTGCGCGAGCGGCTGCTGCGCAGCTGGGCCACACCCGCCGCCGCCCTGAGCCTGCGCCTGCGGCCCGCGCGCCTGCTGCAGCGGCTGACGGCCGACGTGGATGCGCTGGACAGCCTGTACCTGCGCCTGTTCGTGCCCTTGCTGGCCGCCACGGGTGCCACGCTGGTGGCCGCCCTTGCGCTGGGACTGATGCGCTGGTGGCTGGGCCTGGCCTTGGCTGCGTGGCTGCTGGCCACGGGCCTGGGCAGCGCCCTGTGGCTGGCCCGCAGTGCGCGCCGGCCCGCCGTGCGCCGCGCGCTGGCGCTGGAGTCCCTGCGCGCCCGCACGGCCGACCTGGTGGCCGGGCAGGCGGAGCTGGCCATGGCCGGCACCCTGGCCGCGCATTGCGAACGCATTGCCGCCCTGGACGCCCGCGTGGCCGAGGCCGACGCCGCACTCCACGGCCTGGAGGCCCGAACTTCCTTCGTGCAAGGCCTGTGCGGCGCCCTGGCCCTGGCCGGTGTGCTGCTGGCCGTAGGCTGGCTGGCCGAGGCCGGCCTGCTGGGCGCCCCCGTGGCCGCGCTGGCCCTGTTGCTGGCGCTGACGGCCATGGAGCCCTTTGCGGCATTGCGCCGTGGCGCGCTGGAGGCCGGCCGCAGCTGGCTGGCCGCGCGCCGGCTGGCGCCTGCCCTGCGCGATGGCGCTGCGCAAGGCGCCTGCGAACCGGCTGCGCCCAGGCAAGGCTTGGCGGTTGAGCTGGAGCAGGTCGTGGCACCCCGTGCCGCCGTGCTGGCCCAGGACATCCGTATCGCCGAGGGCGAGCGTGTCGCCCTGCTGGGCGCCAGCGGCGCGGGCAAGACCACGCTGCTGTCCCTGATGGCCGGCGAGCTCCAGCCGCTGGCCGGCGCCGTGCGTGCCCGGCGCTGCACCTGGATGACGCAGCGCACCGAACTGTTCGAGGACAGCCTGCGCGACAACCTTTTGCTGGCCTGCCCCCAGGCCGCCGAGGACACGCTGTGGGCGGCGCTGGAAGTCGCCGGGCTGGCCGGCGATGTGCGGGCCATGGCGCAGGGCCTGGACACGCGGCTGGGCGAGGGCGGGCTGGGCCTGTCCGGCGGCCAGGCACGGCGCCTGGCGCTGGCGCGGCTGCTGCTGAGCCCCGCGCGCTGCTGGCTGCTGGACGAAGTGACCGAGGGCCTGGATGCACGCACGGCCGCCGACCTGCTGGTGCGGCTGGACAGTGCAGCCCGGGGCCGCACCCTGGTGCTGGCCACCCACAAGCTGCGGGAGGCGCAACTGGCCGACCGGCTGCTGTGGGTGGAGCAGGGCCGCGTGGTGTCCGAGGCGCTGCGCGGCACACCGCCGTTCGAGGCGGCCCTGGCGCGCCTGCGGCAGGACGGCTGATCAAGGATTTCACCAAGTACCCCGAGAGAAAGGATCTCACCATGGACCTCGACATCGTCGATCTATCGCGGCTGCAGTTCGCGGTAACGGCGCTCTACCACTTCCTGTTCGTGCCGCTGACCATCGGCCTGGCCGTGATCATCGCCATCATGGAGACCGTCTTCGTGATGACGGGCCGCACCATCTGGCGCGACATGACGAAGTTCTGGGGCACGTTGTTCGGCATCAACTTCGCCATGGGCGTGGCCACGGGCATCGTGATGGAGTTCCAGTTCGGCATGAACTGGAGCTACTACAGCCACTACGTGGGCGACATCTTCGGCGCGCCGCTGGCCATCGAGGGGCTGATGGCCTTCTTCCTCGAAGCCACCTTCGTGGGCCTGTTCTTCTTCGGCTGGGACCGCCTGAGCAAGGTGGGGCACCTGGTGACCACTTGGTGCGTGGCCCTGGGCTCGAACTTCTCGGCGCTGTGGATCCTGATCGCCAACGGCTGGATGCAAAACCCCGTGGGCGCGGCGTTCAACCCGCAGACCATGCGCATGGAGGTCACCGACTTCTTCGCGGTGCTGACCAACCCCGTGGCCCAGGCCAAGTTCGTGCACACGGTCTCGGCAGGCTATGTGACGGCGGCCATCTTCGTGCTGGGCGTCTCGGCCTGGTATCTGCTCAAGGGCCGGCACATCCAGCTGGCGCGCCGCTCCATGACGGTGGCCACCTCGTTCGGCCTGGCCGCCGCGCTGTCGGTGGTGGTGCTGGGCGATGAAAGCGGCTACCTGTCGTCGGAACACCAGAAGATGAAGCTGGCCGCCATCGAGGCCATGTGGGACACCGAGCCCGCACCGGCCGCCTTCACGGCCTTCGGCTTCCCCGACAAGGCCGCACGGGAGACGCACTACGCCGTGCACATTCCCTGGGTCATGGGCCTGATCGGCACGCGCTCGCTGACCACCGAGATCCCCGGCATCAACGACCTGGTCCAGCGCACCGAGCAGTACATCCGCAACGGCATCGAGGCCTATGGCGCGCTGGAGGCCATCCGCGCCGCCGGCCCCACGGGCCAGGTGCCGGCCGAGGCCAAGGCCGTCTTCGAGGACAAGGGCGGGCAACTGGGCTACGCGCTGCTGCTCAAGCGCTACGTGGACGACCCGCGCCAGGCCACGGACGCGCAGATCGCCCAGGCCGCCTGGGACACCGTGCCGGCCGTGGGGCCGCTGTTCTGGGCCTTCCGCATCATGGTGGGGCTGGGCATGTTCTTCATCGCGCTCACGGCGGCCTTCTTCTGGCTGTCGGTGCGGCGCAGGCTGGACGCCCATCCGTGGATGCTCAAGCTGGCCGTGATCGCCATTCCCCTGCCCTGGATCGCGGCCGAGTGCGGCTGGATCGTGGCCGAGGTGGGCCGCCAGCCCTGGATCATCGAAGGCGTGCTGCCCACGGCGCTGGCCGTCTCCAACCTGGGCGCGGGCACGCTGCTGCTGACGATTGCAGGCTTCATCGCCATCTACTCCGTGCTCTTCGTCATCGAGATGAAGCTCATGGTGAAGGCCATCCGCAAGGGACCGCAGGAGGAAAGCGCACCGCACCTGACCACCTACTTCCCTCTGATGCAAAAACTCGCCCGCGGGCAATGACCAAGGGAGATTGTCACCATGATTCTTCACGAACTGATCAGCTACGACATCCTGCGCCTGCTGTGGTGGGGCCTGCTGGGCGTGCTGCTCATCGCCTTTGCCGTCACCGATGGCTTTGACCTGGGCGCTGCCGCGCTGCTGCCGCTGGCGGCCAGGACCGACGTGGAGCGCCGCGTCGTCATCAACTCTCTGGGCCCGGTCTGGGAAGGCAACCAGGTCTGGCTCATCCTGGGCGGCGGCGCCATCTTTGCGGCCTGGCCGCAGCTGTATGCCGTGTCGTTCTCGGGCTTTTACCTGGCCATGTTCGCGGCCCTGGTGGCGCTGATCCTGCGGCCCGTGGCCTTCAAGTTCCGCAGCAAGCGCGAGGAGCCGGCCTGGCGCGCGCGCTGGGATGCCGTGCTGTGCATGGCCGGCGTGGTGCCCGCGCTGATCTTCGGCGTGGCCCTGGGCAATGTGCTGCAGGGCGTGCCCTTCCGCCTGGCGCCCGACATGCGCATCTACTACGAGGGCACGTTCTTCGGCCTGCTCAACCCGTTTGCGCTGCTGGCCGGCCTGGTCTCGCTGTGCATGCTGCTCATGCATGGTGCGTCCTGGCTGGTGTTCAAGACCGAGGGCGATGTGGCCGCGCGCGCGCGCCGCCTCGGCATGGTGGCGGCCGTCGCCACCACGGTGCTGTTCGCGGCGGCCGGCGTGTGGCTGGCCGCGCTCAACGGCTACCGCATCACCAGCGAGGTCAACACCACCGGACCGTCCAACCCGCTGTTCAAGACGGCTGCGCTGCAGGCGGGCGCCTGGTTTGCCAACTACCAGGCCCGGCCCGTGCTCTGGGCCGTGCCGGCCATCGGCCTGCTGATGCCGCTGCTGGCGGCGCTGGGCCTGTGGCTGCGCCGCGAGTGGCTGGCCCTGCTGTCCAGCGGCCTGGGCATTGCCGGCATCATCGCCAGCGTGGGGGCGTCCATGTTCCCTTTCATCCTGCCCTCGTCGCTGAACCCGCAGCACAGCCTCACGGTCTGGGACTCTTCGTCCAGCCATGTGACGCTGTTCATCATGCTGGTGTGCGCGCTGATCTTCGTGCCCCTCATCGTGGCCTACACCAGCTGGGTCTACAGCGTGCTGCGCGGCAAGGTCGACCCGATGGCCATCATCGAGGGCCGCGGCCACTCGTACTGATCCACCGAATCAAGCAACGACATTCAACGTCAAGAAAAGGACACAACACCATGTGGTACTTCGCCTGGTTGCTCGGCCTGCCGCTGGCGGCCGCCTTCGCGGTGCTCAACGCGATGTGGTACGAACTGATGGACGACGAGGCCACGCGCCGCGAACTCCTGGCCCGGGAGAAATAAAGCTCCCCCTGAGGCGCTTCGCGCCTTCCCCC
>NZ_BCTO01000076.1 GCF_001571325.1 Delftia tsuruhatensis NBRC 16741 | reverse complement strand
ACGACACCCTCGCTGCGGGGGCGGGCGGCCCTTGCTCGGTGTCCCTCGCTTTGGGCTACGCCAGTTTTTGCACGCGCTTACCGCCAATGAAGCATTGCTGTAAACACGATGAGCTCCCTCGGGAGCTCATTTTTGTACGCAGGCTTGCCAGGTTCAATCGTCGGTGTCGTCCGCCTTGGCGCGGCCCTTGCCGCCCGTGATGCGGTCCTTCAGGTCCAGCAGCCGCGTCACGGCCGTGCCCATGCCCATGAGCTGCATGGCGGTCTCGGGCGACAGGCGCTGCACGTCGTCGAACCAGTTCATGAGCCGGTCGATCAGCTCGTACATGTCGCGCATGCGCTGCTGGGCGTAGCGTTCCTCTTCGGTGGTGACTTCCTCCAGCATGGCGGCGCGCAGCATGGACTGGGTGGGCTCGATCTCGCGGCGGCGGCGTTCCTCGGCCAGGCGGCGGAAGATTTCCCAGACATCCTGCGGCGCCTCGAAATACTCGCGCCGGTCGCCGGGCTGGTGGCGCAATTGCACCAGGCGCCAGGCCTGCAATTCCTTGAGCCCCATGCTCACGTTGGAGCGCGAGAACTCCAGCGTCTCGGCGATCTGGTCGGCATTGAGCGGCTCGGGCGAAAGAAACAGCAGTGCGTAGATCTGGCCTACCGTGCGGTTGATGCCCCAGCGGCTGCCCATCTCGCCGAAGTGCGAGACGAACTGCCGGTTCAACGCCGGAAGAGGTTTGGGTTGCGTCATGGCATGCATTGTGCCTTCGCGTGCCGGCATGTCCTGTGCGGCTTGGAAAGCGGTGCGTCAGCTTTCTGCAAGACGCAGTCAAAAGGCGCACAATGGCGCCTTTGCGGGCTTGCGGCCAGGCGGCCCGGGCCCAGCGCCTCCCGCTTCCCGCTTCCCGACCCGTTCGCAGATTGCATATTGCCCCATGTCCCACGCTAGCCGCAGTGCGCTGATCGACTGCACCAAGGGCCTGGCCTGTGCCGCCATCGTCTGGCACCACCTGGCCTTCTACGGCCCCATGTCCGATATCGCCCATCCGGCCGCGCCGGACCTCATCGACTGGCTCTATGAATATGCGCGCATGGCCGTGCAGATCTTCCTGGTGCTGGGCGGCTACCTGGCGGCAGCCAGCATGGCGCCGCAAGGCCACGGCCTGCACAGCGATCCGTGGTCGCGCATCGGGCGCCGCTTCGTGCGCCTGGTCGTGCCCTATGCCGTGGCCCTGGTCGTGGCCGTCGTCGTCTCGGCGGCAGTGCGGCCCTGGTTCGACCATGCCTCGGTGTCGGGCGAGCCCGATCTCTGGCAGCTGGTGGCGCATGCGCTGCTGCTGCAGAACATCGTGGGCGAGGAGTCGCTGTCCGCCGGCGTCTGGTACGTGTCCATCGACTTCCAGCTGTTTGCGTTGACGGCGCTGCTGCTGGCCGGCACGCGCTGGGGCGGCGCCTTGCTGCGCCGCCGCTTCGGTGGCCAGGCGCTGTCGCGCTGCTGGCCCTGGACGCTGAGCGTGGCGCAGGCGCTGGTGGTGATCGGCGTGGCGGCCTCGCTGCTGGGCTTCAATCTGGATGCGCAATGGGATGTGTGGGCGCCGTACTTCTTTGGCGCCTACGGCCTGGGCATGCTGGCGTACTGGGCCGCGCATGCGGACAAGTCCTCGACGGCCTGGAGCTGGTCCCTGCTGATCGTGGCCCTGGTCGTGGCGGCGCTGGCAGTGGAGTGGCGCGACCGCATCGCGCTGGCCGGTGCCACGGCGCTGGCCCTGGTCGCGGCCATGCGCAGCCCCGCGTTTGCCCAGGCACAAGGCTGGGCGCCGCTGCGCCGGCTGGGCAAGATTTCGTACTCGGTGTTTCTCGTGCACTTCTCGGTCTGCCTGCTGGTCAATGCCGTGGAAAGCCATTTCTGGCCACATTCCATTCCCGCCGCCCTGCTGGGCATGTGCACGGCCTTTGTGCTGTCGATTGCGGCCGGTCATCTGCTGTACGAGCGCGTGGAGCGCCACGTTCCCAGCTGGCACATGGCGCTGCGCTGGCAGGCGGGCCTGGTGGGCACCGGCCTGATCGCGGCGTTTCTGGCGGGCCTGCGCTGAGGCGCGGTGCGTCAGTCCACAAACAACAAAGGCAGCCGGTGGGCTGCCTTTTTCGCTTCACGCCGGTCGGCGTTCAACGGTGCAGCTCGCCTGCGCTTTCCGGCTGGAACTCGATGGCATCCACGCGCACGGTGACCTGGCCCGAGGGGCCGGGCATGCGGGACTGGTCGCCCACGCTCAGGCCCAGCAGGGCAATGCCCACGGGCGCGAACACCGACACCTTGTCGGCGCTGCCATCCATCTCCTTGGGATAGACCAGGGTCAGCGTATTGGTCTTGCCCGACTCCAGCAGCGTGAAGCGCACCGTGGAATTCATGGTCACCACGTTGGGCGGCATTTCCTTGGGCTCGAGCACGTCGGCACGGTCCAGCTCGGCCTCGAGCGCCTCGCGGCCGGGAAAGGCGGGCTGCTTGTCCAGCAGGGCCTCGATGCGTTCCAGGTCCAGGGACGAAAGAATGATGTGGGGCTTGCGCTCCATGGTGTTGGCTCCCTTGTGTGCTTGCGCCGTGGCTGCAGTGAAGGGCAGCGGCGCCCAAACGGACAAAAGCCCGGGCAACGCGGTTGTCCGGGCCAAGGCATCTTCAGAAAAGAGAAAAGCACCAAGTTGGTGCGATAAGGCCATTGTGCAGGCCCGTGCGCGTTCTGCCAAGCGAACCCGCACGGTGCGGTGCGGATTGGCGCGGGCACTTGCCAAGCCGGCAAAACCCACTTCGCAACCGCAGGCATGCGGGGAGTGCTTGTTGGTATGACTGTATTTTTATACAGTTGCTTCATGCTTCCCAGTCCTCCCACGCCTCATCACGACACGGCCCGGGTGCCCCTGCACCCCATCAAGGGCCGGGGCGCAGCCAGCCAACTGGCACACCGCTTCACCACCGATCCGCGCGAGGCCTTTGACGACGGCTGGGGCAGTCTTGAGGCGCCGGCCGAAGGCGAGGAAGCCGCGCCCCTGCGCACCGAACTGCGCTGGGAGCAGGCCCGCTCGGCGCTGAGCCGCCACCAGTCGCCCGACCTGCCGTTTCACATGGGGCTCAATCCCTACCGGGGCTGCGAGCATGGCTGCATCTATTGCTATGCCCGGCCCACGCACAGCTACCTGGGCTGGTCGCCAGGGCTGGACTTCGAGACCCGGCTCATCGCCAAGCAGAACCTGCCCGAGCTGCTGCGCGCCGAGCTGTCGCGCGCCAGCCATGTGGCCGCGCCCGTGATGCTGGGCTCGGTCACCGACTGCTACCAGCCCGTGGAGCGCGAACTGGGGCTGACGCGCCGCCTCATCGAAGTGCTGGCCGAGGCGCGTCACCCGTTTTCCATCGTCACCAAGGGCAGCGGGGTGGAGCGTGACCTGGACCTGCTGGCCCCGCTGGCGCGCCAGGGCCTGGCCTCGGTGCACATCACGCTGACCACGCTGGATGCCGACCTGGCACGCCACCTGGAGCCGCGCGCCGCCGCGCCGCACCGCCGGCTGCGCAGCATCCGCGCGCTGACCGAGGCGGGCGTGCCCGTGGGCGTGAGCCTGGCACCGCAGATTCCCTTCATCAACGAAGACCTGGAGAAGGTGCTGGAGGCGGCCGCCGGAGCAGGCGCGCGCCACGCCTTCTATGCCGTGCTGCGACTGCCCTGGGAAGTGGCGCCGCTGTTCGAGCAATGGCTGCAGGTGCACTACCCCGACCGCGCCCGCCGCGTGATGGAGCGCGTGCGCGACCTGCACGGCATCCAGGGCGAGCAGCGCGAGGCCGGCCGCGTGTACAACGCCGAGTTCGGCCAGCGCATGAAAGGTACTGGCCACTGGGCCGAGCTGCTGCGCCAGCGCTTCGCCCTGGCCTGCCGTCGGTACGGGTTCAACCGCGAGCCGCTGCGGCTCGATTGCAGCCTCTACCACCCGTCGCTGCTGCTGGCGCAGCGCAGTCTGTTCTGAGCGGCGGACCGGCAGGCTCAAATCGCCTCCAGAAAAGACCTCACCAGCAGGCTGTCGCCGCGCTCGCGCATGCAATAGACATAGGTGGTGGTGCTGGCCGGGTCGCCCGCGATGCGCAGCGGGCGAAAGCGCGGGTCGGGGATGAATTCGGCTTCGGACACGGCGCCCAGTCCCAGGCCGCGCGCCACGGCTTCGCGTATGGCTTCGCGGCTGCCGATCTCCAGCTCGGTGCGCGGCTGCACCCCGGCGGCCTGCAGCACCGATTCCAGCGCGGTGCGCGTGGTCGAGCCGTGCTCGCGCAGCAGCAGAGGCTGGCCATGCAGTTCGGACAGCGCGATTTCGCTGCGCCGCGCGAAGGGATGGGCGACATGGGCGAACAGGATGATGGCGTGGCGCGCGTACTCGCGCGCCAGCAGCTCCGGGCGGTCGTAGAGGCCGGCGAGCACGGCCACGTCGGTGTCGTAGCGTTCCAGGTCGGCCAGCACCTGCTGCGAGTTGCCCATGCGGATGGACAGCTGCATGCCCGGGTGCCGTGCGCGGTAGGCGGCCACCATTTCGATCACATGGAAGGGCCCCACGGCGCCGATCTTGAGCTCGCCCTGGTGCAACTGCCCCGAGTCGCGCAGGAAGAATTCGGCCTCGGCCTCCAGCGCCATGATTTTCTGCGCCATGGGCAGCAGTCTGGCGCCTGCGCCCGTGAGCGTCATGCGGTAGCCGCGGCGGTGGAACAGCTCGATCTGGCTTTGGCGCTCCAGCGTGGCGATCTGGGTGGAGATGGTGGGCTGGCTCACGCCCAGTGCGCGGGCGGCGGCGCTGAGGCTGCCATGGTGGGCGACGGCGATGAAGGCGCGGTAGCGGGCGTTGCTCACGAAAGTCGGTATCTCAAGGTTTTGTCTATGGATGCTGTCAAAACCGATTCTGAAACTTTCACATGGCAGAAATATGTCGCTCCTAGCATTCAGCCATACCCACCCGCCTGGCGATTTGACCGGCGATTCACGGATCCACCGATCCGCCGATGTGCCTGACCTGATGCAAAGGAACGCTCCCATGAAGATGAACCGCAAGACCTGGCTGCGCCATGCCGGCGCCGTGCTGGCCCTGGCCGCCACCGCCTCCACCGCTACCACTGCCGCCTTTGCCCAGAGCGCCGAGCTGCGCGTGGGCCTGATCCCCTCGGAGGACGCGCAGGCCATGATCCGCGCCAGCCAGCAGGTCATGGACCAGCTGGCCACCCGCACCGGCATGAAGGTGCGGCCCTTCGTGGCCAATGACTACAACGGCGTGATCGAGGCGCTGCGCTCCAACAAGATCGACATCGCCTTCCTCGGCCCGTTCTCGTACGTGCTGGCCAACCAGGTGGCCGGCGCCGAGGCCTTTGCCGTGGCCGTGACCAAGAAGACGGGCAAGAGCGCGTACCACAGCATGGTGATCTCCCGCAAGGACAAGGGCCCGGCCAGCGTGCCCGATCTCAAGGGCCGCAGCTTTGCCTTTGTGGACCCGACCTCGGCGTCGGGCCACCTGTTTCCCAAGGCGGGGTTGATCGCCGAGGGCTTCGATGCGGACAAGGGCTTTTCGCGCGTGATCTTCTCGGGCTCGCACGACGCCAGCATCATGGCCGTGGCCAACGGCAAGGTGGATGCGGCGGCCGTGGCCGACCGCATCTTCGACTCCGCCGTGAACAAGGGCCTGGTCAAGCGCGAGGACTTCCAGATCGTCTGGCGCTCCCAGCCCATTCCCGAGTCGCCCATGACCTGGCGCAAGAACCTGGACGCAGGCACCAAGCAGAAGGTGGCTGCGGCCCTGGCCGAGGTCAAGGACCTGCCCTGGGGTGACCAGGGCGTGCTCGACGGCTTCGCGGCCACGGATGACAAGGCCTACGACGTGGTGCGCCAGACGGCCAAGGCCCTGAAGCTGGACCTCGGGAGCATGAAATGATCCGCATCCGCCAATTGCGCAAGAGCTATGGCAGCAACCACGTGCTGCATGGCATCGACCTGGATGTGCAGCCCGGCGAGTTCGTCGTCATGCTGGGCCTTTCGGGGGCCGGCAAGTCCACGCTGCTGCGCTGCATGAACGGCCTGGCCCGCGCCGACAGCGGCACGCTGGAGGTGGGCGGCATGGACCTGATGCTGGGAGGCGGCAGGCACAGCCGGCGCGAGCTGGCTCGCCACGTGGCCATGGTCTTCCAGCACCACAACCTGGTGCCGCGCCTGTCGGTGCGCAAGAACGTGCTGACCGGGCGCCTGGGCCAGACCGGCACCCTGGCCTCGGTGCTGCAGCTGTTCCGCGAAAGCGATATCCGCCTGGCCGACCAGTGCCTGGAGCGCGTGGGCCTGGCCCACAAGGCGCTGGAGCGCACCGAGGCGCTGTCGGGCGGGCAGATGCAGCGCGTGGGCATTGCCCGCGCGCTGGCCCAGCAGCCCCAGGTCATCCTGGCCGACGAGCCCGTGGCCAGCCTGGACCCCAAGACCGCGCGCAGCGTGCTGCAGTACCTGCGTGATGCCACGCGCGAGCTGGGCATTGCCGTGGTCTGCAACCTGCACCAGGTGGACTACGCGCGGGAGTTCGGCGACCGCGTGCTGGGCCTGGCCCAGGGCCGCATGGTCTATGACGGATCGCCGCAGGCGCTGGATGAGGCCGCGCTGCAGGCCATCTACCATGCGCAGCCCACTGCAGGGCAAGGCGCAGGGCAGGGCGCAGAGCCGGACACACCACCGGGCGCGCAGGCCATAGGGCCTGCCGGCCTGCATGCGCAGGCGCCGGTGCCTGCCTCGTGGATGCGGGCCAGCGCGCCCGCAGGAGGACTGTGATGACCAGCGCCAATTCCTGGAGCCCTGAGCCGCGCGACCGCTGGCAATGGACCGCGCCGCGCCCCCACGGTGCCCTGGGCTGGACCGGCTATGCGGCTGCGGCCCTGGCCATCGCCTGGGTGCTGCACTGGAGCGCGGGCGGCGCGCAGATGAGCTGGGGCGAACTGGCGGCAGGTATGCCCCAGATCGCGGATTTCGTGGCGCGCTCCGTGCCGCCGGACTGGAGCATGCTGCCGCGCCTGATGGCGCCCGCGCTGGAGACGGTGCAGATCGCCATCTGGGGCACGCTGCTGTCCGTGGTGCTGGCGCTGCCGCTGTCCTTCATCGCGGCCAGCAACCTGCATGGCTGGCACTGGCTGCGGCGCATCACGCGTCAGTTCCTGAACGTGGTGCGCAGCATCAACGAGCTGATCCTGGCGCTGGTCTTTGTCTCGGCCGTGGGCCTGGGGCCGTTTCCCGGCGTGCTGGCCCTGGCCCTGCATGGCATGGGCATGCTGGGCAAGTTCTTCGCCGAGAGCATCGAAGAGATCGACGACGGCCCGCTGCAGGCCCTGCGCAGCGCAGGCGCCACGCAATTGCAGCTCATCGTCTTCGGCGTGATACCGCAGGCCATCACGGCCTGGATCGCGGTCGTGCTCTACCGCTTCGAGGTCAACCTGCGCTCGGCCACGGTGCTGGGCATGGTGGGCGCGGGCGGGCTGGGGTTCGAGCTGGTCGGCAGCCTCAAGCTGTTCCGCTACCAGGAGACGGCCACCTGCATCGTGGTCATCACCGTGATGGTGATCGCCGCCGATCTCGTCTCCCACTGGCTGCGCAGCCGCATCCAGCAGGGCACCCGCCATTGAGGGCTGCGCTTTTCCCGGCGCCCCCGTTTCATTCAAAGGACCGATTTGTGTGGACCTATCACAACCCCGTTGCCATCCATGCCGGCCCCGGCCGCCTGGACCGCCTGCCCGAGCTGCTGGCCGGGCGCGACTGCCTGCTGGTGACGTTTCCCGAGGCCGAATCCCTGGGCCTGGTGCAGCAGCTGCGCCAACGGCTGGGCAGCCAGCTGCGCGGCGTGGTGGACGGCATTGCGCCCAATCCCGATGTGCAGTGGCTGGCCCCGCTGTATGACCGCGTGCACCGCGAATACGCCGAGGTCCCGTGCATCGTGGCCCTGGGCGGCGGCAGCGCCATCGACTCGGCCAAGGCGCTGATGTGCGCCACGCCCACGCGGCGTTTCGGCGAGCTGCTGCAGGCCCTGGAGCAGGGGCTGGCCCTGCCGGCCGCAGGCCACAAGGCGCTGATCGCCATTCCCACCACGGCCGGCACGGGCAGCGAGGTCACGCCCTGGGCCACGATCTGGGACCAGGCCGCTGGCCGCAAGCACTCGCTGCACCAGCACTGGACCTGGCCCGAGGCCGCCATCATCGACGCGCAGCTCATGCAAAGCCTGCCGGCCGGCGCCACGCTGGCCTCGGGGCTGGATGCGCTGTCGCATGCGCTGGAGTCCATCTGGAACCGGCACCGCAATCCCGTCTCCACCACCTTGGCCGTGGGCGCCGCGCGCCGCACCCTGGCCACGCTGCCCGCGCTGATGCAGGACCTGGGCAGCCTGCCGCTGCGAAGCCGCATGGCCGAGGCCGCCCTGATGGCCGGCCTGGCCTTCTCCAACACCCGCACGGCGCTGGCGCATTCGCTGTCCTACGACATCACGCTGCGCCATGGCGTGGCCCACGGCATTGCCTGCTCGTTCAGCCTGCCGCTGGTGCTGGAGATGGCCCTGGGCGCCGACGACCAGGCCGACGCGGCCCTGCTGTCCATCTTCGATGCCGCCACGGGCGAGCTGGCCGTGCAGCGCCTGCGCAACTTCCTCGAAGGCCTGGGCGTGGCCACCGATCCCGCCCACTACGGCGTGCCCGGGGGTGAGTGGCAGCAGCTGCTGCAGTCGGCCGCATCCGGCCCGCGCGGGCGCAATTTCATCCGCACGCTGGAATGAACAGGCGCGTGCGGCCCTCTTTTGTTTGAACCTCTTTCCTTGTCAAAAAGCACCATGAACCACACCACCGTCTCCACCGCCGCCGCCGCCGATCTGTCGCCGCTGCAGGCCGTCATCTTCGACTGGGCCGGCACCCTGGTCGATTTCGGCTCGCTGGCACCCACGCAGATCTTTGTCGAGGCCTTTGCCAGCTTCGGCATCACCATCACCCTGGCCCAGGCACGCGGCCCCATGGGCCTGTCCAAGTGGCAGCACATCCATGAACTGCTGCAGGACGAGGGCATCCGCGCGCAATGGCACAAGGCCTTCGGCCAGCAGCCTGGCGACGCCGACGTGGACGCCATCTACGCCCGCTTCATGCCCATGCAGATCGCCAAGGTCGGTGAGTTCTCGGCGCCGATCGAAGGCGCCCCCGAGCTGCTGGGCTGGCTGCGCGCGCAGGGCCTGAAGGTGGGCTCGTGCTCGGGCTATCCGCGTGAAGTCTTGAATCAATTGCTGCCGCAGGCCGCCGCCAACGGCTTGGCTCCCGACCATGTGGTGGCCGGCGATGAAATGGCCGCAGGCGGCCGCCCCGGCCCCTTCATGGCGCTGGCCAATGTGCTGGCGCTGGGCATCGGCGACGTGCGTGCCTGCGTGAAGGTGGACGACACCGTGCCCGGCATCGAGGAGGGCCGCAACGCCGGCATGTGGACCGTGGGCCTGACCCTGTCCGGCAACGAAGTCGGCTACTCCCCCGCCGAACTGGCCGCCGCCCCCGCCGAAGAAGTGCGCGAGCGCGTGGCCCGCGCCGAAGCCAAGCTGCGCGCAGCCGGCGCCCACCACGTGATCGCCAGCGTCAAGGACCTGCCGCAGGTACTGGAGCGGATTGCGCAGGACATGCGCGCTGGCCATAGGCCAGGTTGAGGCAAGCTGCCCTGCACCTGTTGGGCGCATCACCCTTTGAAACTGGCGCGGCCAAAAAAACAGGGACGCCG
>NZ_BCTO01000075.1 GCF_001571325.1 Delftia tsuruhatensis NBRC 16741 | reverse complement strand
GGGGGAAGGCGCGAAGCGCCTCAGGGGGTGTTCAGTTGTTCTGCATGATGGCGCAGATGGTCATCAATGAAGCTCTGGATGAAGTAGTAGCCGTGGTCGTAGCCGCCGTGGCGGCGCAGCGTCAGCGGCTGGCCGGCCTGGGCGCAGGCGGCCTCGAAGGCTTCGGGCAGCAGCTGCTTTTCGATCAGGAACTTGTCGGCCAGGCCCTGGTCCACGAGGATGCCGGCCGGGTAGGGCGCCTGGGTCTGCGCGGCCATCAGGCAGCTGGCGTCATGCGCTTCCCAGGCCTTGCGGTCATCGCCCAGATAGCCTGAGAAGGCTTTCTGGCCCCAGGGGCAGTTGACGGGGTTGGCGATGGGCGCGAAGGCCGACAGGCTCTTGAAGCGGTCCGGATGGCGCAGCGCCAGCGTGAGCGCGCCGTGGCCGCCCATGGAGTGGCCGAAGATGCCCAGCCGCTGCGCGTCGATGGGCAGGCGTGCGGCGATCAGCGGCAGCAGCTCGCCCAGCAGATAGCTTTCCATGCGCCAATGCAGTGCCCAGGGCTTGGTGGTGGCGTCCAGGTAGAAGCCCGCGCCCACGCCGAAGTCCCAGGCATCGGCCTCGCCGGGCAGGCCTGCGCCGCGCGGGCTGGTGTCGGGCGCGATCAGCGCAATGCCCAGCTCGGCGGCCAGGCGCTGGGCGCC
The DNA here is from genome assembly GCF_001571325.1 of Delftia tsuruhatensis NBRC 16741. GTDB lineage: Bacteria > Pseudomonadota > Gammaproteobacteria > Burkholderiales > Burkholderiaceae_C > Comamonas > Comamonas tsuruhatensis. The sequence goes on along the minus strand of NZ_BCTO01000075.1, from coordinate 19,550 downwards.
GGCCTTGGTCATGAAGGTCTCTTCGGTGCAGGTCAGCCCGGCCAGGTAGAGCACGGCGGGCACCTTCTCGCCGGCCACGGCCTTGGGCGGCAGGAAGACCGAGAACTTCATGTTCAGGCCGATCTCGGCGGAGAAATGCTCGTAGAAACGCTGTGCGCCGCCGAAGCAGGCATGGGCGTTCTTGAGTTCCAGGGGCGGCAGTGCGGACATGGTGTTCCTCAAAAAGAAAAATGCTACGGGCACCTTGGCAAGCGGTGCGTGCAGCATTCAAAGATGGGAGTTGATACGCTATACACGGTCAACGGCCCATGAAACTGGCGCTGCCCAGGCGCGCAGCGCCTCAGGGGGAGCTTCAGTACACGACGACGGAGCGGATGGACTTGCCTTCGTGCATCAGGTCAAAAGCCTCGTTGATCTCCGGCAGGCCCATGGTGTGCGTGACGAAGGGGGCCAGCTGGATCTCGCCGCTCATGGCCTGCTCGACCATGCCGGGCAGCTCGCTGCGGCCCTTGACGCCGCCGAAGGCCGTGCCCAGCCACTTGCGGCCCGTCACCAGCTGGAAGGGTCGTGTGGAGATTTCCTGGCCCGCGCCGGCCACGCCGATGATGACCGACTGGCCCCAGCCGCGGTGCGCGCATTCCAGGGCGGCACGCATCACGTTGACGTTGCCGATGCATTCGAAGCTGTGGTCCACGCCCCAGCCCGTCATCTCGACGATGACCTGCTGGATGGGCTTGTCGAAATCCTTGGGATTCACGCAGTCGGTGGCGCCGAAGGTGCGGGCCAGGTCGAACTTGGAGGGGTTGGTGTCCACGGCGATGATGCGGCCGGCCTTGGCCAGCTTGGCGCCCTGGATCACGGCCAGGCCGATGCCGCCCAGGCCGAACACGGCCACGGTGTCGCCTTCCTGGACCTTGGCGGTGTTCTTGACGGCTCCCAGGCCCGTGGTCACGCCGCAGCCCAGCAGGCAGACCTGCTCGGGGTTGGCATCGGGGTGGATCTTGGCCAGCGAGACTTCGGCGACCACGGTGTATTCGCTGAAGGTGGAGCAGCCCATGTAGTGGTAGATGGGCTCGCCGTTGTACGAAAAGCGCGTGGTGCCGTCGGGCATCACGCCCTTGCCCTGGGTGGCGCGCACGGAAACGCACAGGTTGGTCTTGCCGCTCTTGCAGAACAGGCATTCGCCGCATTCGGCGGTGTACAGCGGGATCACGTGGTCGCCGGGCTTGACGCTGGTCACGCCTTCGCCGACCTCGACGACGATGCCCGCGCCTTCATGGCCGAGCACGGCGGGGAAGATGCCTTCGGGGTCGTCGCCCGACAGCGTGAACGCGTCGGTGTGGCAGACGCCGGTGTGGGTGATCTTGATCAGGACCTCGCCCTTCTTCGGGGGGGCCACGTCGATCTCGACGATCTGCAGGGGTTCTCCAGCCTTGAAGGCGACGGCGGCTTTGGATTTCATGGGCGTGTCTTTCTGTCGGGGTGGCTCAGGAACGGCAGGGCGCGCGCTCCGCGAAGCCTTGAATGTAGGCCATGGCCGGGCGGCCCGGCCGCATCATGGCCGCAGCCCCAGGTGATATGTCCGAATCTGAGGGGTGTGGCCGGCGTCGGCCGGGCCTGCTGGCTGTGGGTGCTTGCGTCTTTTCGTATAGTCCGCCCCATTCTTTCCACCCTGACCTCCTCCGAGCCCGCCGTTTCCCATGGACCACCGCCACGCCAGCGCCCACCGCATCGATCTTGTCGTCTACCCCGGCTTCAAGGCGCTGGAGGCCATAGGGCCCATGTCGGTGTTCGACTATGCCAACGTGCACCTGCGCGCGCGCGGCCAGAGCGATGGCTACGAGGTGCGCGTGGTCTCGCAGCGGCAAGGGCCCGTGCGCTCGGACACGCTGATGTCGCTGGAGGCCACGCATACGCTGGCCGGGCTGGAGGCTGCAGGCATGGGCTGCACCGTGGTTGTCGTGGGCTCGCGCCATATCGAGCAGGTGCTGGGCGGCTCGGCCGAGCTGGTCGCCTGGCTGGGCCGCGTGGCGCCGCGCGTGCAGCGGCTGATTGCGCTGTGCTCGGGCAGCTTCTTCCTGGCCGAGGCGGGCTTGCTGGACGGCCGGCGCGCGGCCACGCACTGGAGCGTGACGGCGCAACTGGCCCAGCGCCATCCGCGCGTGCAGGTCGATGCCGATGCCATCTACCTGCGCGAGGAAATCCGCGATGGCGCAGGCAGCCGCCAGCTGTGGACCTCGGCCGGCGTGACGGCCGGCATCGACCTGGCCCTGGCCGTGGTCGAAGAGGATTTCGGCCACGCGCTGGCGCTTGAGGTGGCGCGTGACCTGGTCATGTACCTCAAGCGTCCCGGTGGCCAGTCGCAGTTCAGCGTGCCGCTGGCGGCCCAGGCCGCGCAGCACGGCGGCGTGCAGGCCGTGCAGCAGTGGGTGATGACCCATCTGGCCGAGCCTCTGACCCTTGCGCAGATGGCCGAGCAGGCGCACATGAGCGAGCGGCACCTGCGCCGCGTGTTCCAGCAGGAAACCGGGCAAAGCCCCACGGCCTTTGTGGAGAGCGCGCGGCTGGAGGCGGCCAAGCAACTGCTGGAAAGCCAGGCCCATCTGCCGCTCAAGACCGTGGCCGCGCGCGTGGGCCTGGGCTCGGAGCAGGCGCTGCGCCACCTGTTCGTGCGCCACCTGGGCATTACCCCGGTGGCGTACCGGGATCGCTTTGGCGGGCGCGGCGGCGCGGGCTGAACCGGAAACGCTCAGTTCTTTTTTGCGGTCTTGGCTGCTTCGGCGGCCGCGGCACGCAGCTTGTCTTTTTTGCTTGGGCGGCGGCCCTTGATGCCGCCGTTGCCGTCCTGGGCCACCGGGGGCGGCGGCACGGGCTCGGTGGGCTCGAAGCCTGGCAGTTGCTCCAGTTCAAGGTCCAGCTGGTTGCGCTTGCAGATCAGCGCCCAGTGCGCCTGGTCGGCCGGCGTGACAAAGCTGATGGCCGTGCCGTCCTCGCCCGCGCGGCCCGTGCGGCCGATGCGGTGCACATAGTCGGTGGCCGAGCGCGGCAGGTCGTAGTTGACGACCAGGGGCAACTGGGTGATATCGATGCCGCGCGCCGCCAGGTCGGTGGTGATCATCACCTGCCAGCGCCTGGCCTTGAAGTCGGCCAGCGCTTCCTTGCGTGCGCCCTGGCTCAGGTCGCCATGGAAGGCCGTGGCGAAGATGCCGGCCTTGTAGAGCTTTTCCGCCACCAGTTCGGCCGTGTGCCGCGTGGCCACGAAGACCAGGGCGCGCTCCAGCGTGGCGGGGTCGGTGCCGGGCGCCGTCTCCCCCTGTACCAGTGTGCGCAGCAGCTGGGTGCGGCGCGCACGGTCCACGGCAATTGCGCGCTGGGCAATGCTCTGGGGGCTGGCGGCATCCTGGCCTTCGGCGGCATCGACGCGGGCCTGAACGGGATCGTGCAGCAGGCCTGTGGCCAGCGATTGCACGGCATCGGGATAGGTGGCCGAGAACAGCAGGGTCTGGCGCTGCTTCGGCAGCAGGGCCAGCACGCGCTGCAGCTCGTCCTGGAAGCCCAGGTCCAGCAGGCGGTCGGCCTCGTCCAGCACCAGATGGCGCACGGCGGACAGGCGCACGGCGTTGTGCTCCACCAGGTCCAGCAGGCGGCCCGGCGTGGCCACCAGGAAGTCGGCACTGCCGCGCAGCATCATCATCTGCGGGTTGATGGACACGCCGCCATAGACCACGCCGATGCGCGGCGGCTGCCTGAGCGTGCGGCCCAGGTCGGACAGCGTCTCGCCCACCTGCTGGGCCAGCTCGCGCGTGGGTACCACGATCAGCGTGGTCAGGGTTCGCACAAAGCCGCCCTGGGCACCCTGGGCCTTGCCGCCATCCATCCAGCGCTGCAGCAGCGGCAGCAGGTAGGCGGCCGTCTTGCCCGAGCCCGTGGGCGCACAGGCCCAGAGGTCGCGGCCCGCAAGCACGGGGGCGATGGACTGGGTCTGTATGGGCGTGGGATCGACCAGGCCCAGGTCTTGGAGGCTGGAGACCAGCGCCGGGCTCAGGCCGAGGGAGGCAAAGTTCATGGTGTGCAGGGAGTGGCTGGGGCCGGAACCCCGGCGCAAGAAAGGGCCGGCCACGAGGGCCGGGGGGGCATTGTCGGCGAAACCGCGCCGCTGCGTGAAGCAGGGGGCTTGGCCCGGGCGCTCAGGCCAGGCGGCGCGGCCGACCAGCAGGCTGTTCACCAAGCCGCCAGCCTTTGCAGCCGGGCCGGTGGCGCATGCCTGTCCAGGGATCGGGCATCGCCGAAATGAGTGCCCAGAAGATCGAATGGAGGCGGCTCATGGAGGAAGTCGTCCCTGCCTCTTCAGCTCCTTGAGCCGTCGTTCGGTTGCGCGGTCCAGGGCGTCCTGCAGCAGGTCCATCTTGCGTTTGTTGCAGGGTTGGCAGTCGTAGAAGCTTCCAGGTACTCCAATAGGGTCCAGCTTTTTGTTGGCCTCGAAAAGATTAATACGTCCTGTGGGTTCGATTCCCATGACGATGATTTTTCCGCTCTTGAACTTGACGGACGCTCCTCCTGAACACCCTGTTCTTTCCATATATTCACCGAAGTAGTGCTTCTCTGAAATTTTGCGCATGTGCTGCAGCGCATATCGCACATCCTCTTCGGTCAATATCACATCGTTGCAATCAAGCCAGTTCTTGTCTTCCCAAGAAGAGCCGCCTGAGGGCTCGATGATGTCGATTTTCTGTACTTGCCTGACTGGGTATCTGGCATCGGCCGCATGGAGCATCGATGCCATGGCCATTGCCGAAATCACAGTCACAGTGCGAAAGAAAATGAAGCTCATGGTGCCATTTCCCAGTTTGCGCCTTCTGCTTCGGACAGGTTCTTCCGGCTTACTTCAGGGTGCTTGAAGACTTCACTGGGCGATAGTTGCATGGAATCTTGCAGTGCTTCAACCAGCCATGTCAGAGCACGGTTTTGTGCCTCAGTCGGTGTGGGGTAGACGCCAAATTCTCCCCGAATCCCTTCCGGACTCAGTTCCTTTCGTCGCTGAGGGGGCTTGAACCCTTTCGGCAGCACAGCCCTGCCAACCATCTCGATGCCTATGGCTTCCATGTTGCTCGGATAGCGATCGCCAGGGGCTTTCATCATCTCGATGCGGTGCATTCCCTTTACGCCTGCTCCTTCATAGTCCCTGGCCTTGCATTTCCCCACAAGCAGGCATCTTGCCTTCAGCGGCCCCACATGGTTGGTGCGCTGGTAGATGGCCGCAGTCTGGTAGATGGTTCCGTCCTTGTCGATGAGAAAGTGTGCCGCATTGGCCTTCGGGTTTTTGTAGCTGTTCAGCGAAGACTGGGCCGTGTTGGCATCGGTCTGGTGCACGACGATGCCGGTGATGGCGGCGGTCCGCTTTCCTCTCTCGATGGCGGGGCTGCGCGCATTCTTGACGCACGCATGGATGAGCATTCCGTCCTTGGTGATTTCGACAAGCATGTGAGTCCCGGGGTTGCGTTGAACGGCAGCGGGCATTGCGCTGCGCCTCCATCCCGTTTCAGGGAGGGTCAACGGTCACCTTAGGGTAGATGTGATCAATCGAGGTCCATGCCACGATAGCCAGAATGGTGTTCCTAGGAGTGGCGTGGCCTTCTGGAACGGTGGACTCGCCCATGAAAAAAGCCCCATGCAAAGGCATGGGGCTTTTGGGTGCCGGGCCGCTGAGGCCCGGACCTGCGATCAGCGCTGGCCGATCGGCTTGACGTCGCGGGACACGGAGCCCGTGAACAGCTGGCGGGGACGGCCGATCTTGTACTCGGGGTCGGCCATCTGCTCGTTGAGCTGGGCGATCCAGCCCACGGTGCGGGCCAGGGCGAAGATGCCGGTGAACAGGTTCACGGGCACGCCGATGGCGCGCTGCACGATGCCGGAGTAGAAGTCCACGTTCGGGTAGAGCTTGCGCTGCACGAAGTAGTCGTCTTCCAGGGCGATCTTCTCGACTTCCTTGGCCAGGGCGAACAGGGGGTCCTTTTCCAGGCCCAGTTCGGCCAGCACTTCATTGCAGGTTTCCTGCATGAGCTTGGCGCGGGGGTCGTAGTTCTTGTAGACGCGGTGGCCGAAGCCCATCAGCTTGACGCCGCTGTTCTTGTCCTTGACCTGTTCCATGAACTCGCCGACCTTGGCAACGCCGCCGTTGGCCTGCAGGTATTCCAGCATGTTCAGGCAGGCTTCGTTGGCGCCGCCGTGGGCAGGGCCCCACAGGCAGGCCACGCCGGCCGAGATGGCGGCGAAGGGGTTGGTGCCCGACGAGCCGCACAGGCGCACGGTGGAGGTGGAGGCGTTTTGCTCGTGGTCTGCGTGCAGGATGAAGATGCGGTCCAGCGCGCGCTCGACCACGGGGTTCACCTTGAACTCCTCGCAGGGGTTGCCGAACATCATGCGCATGAAGTTGCCGGCGTAGCTCAGGTCGTTCTTGGGGTACATGTACGGCGCACCGATGCCGTACTTGTAGGCCATGGAGACCAGCGTGGGCATCTTGGCGATCAGGCGGATCGCGGCGATGTCGCGGTGCTCGGCGTTGTTGATGTCCATGTTGTCGTGGTAGAAGGCCGACATGCCGCCGACCAGACCCGTCAGGACGGCCATGGGGTGGGCGTCACGGCGGAAACCACGCAGGAAGAACTGCATCTGCTCGTTGACCATGGTGTGCTTGGTCACGCGCTCGACGAAGTCGGCCTTCTGCGACTCGTTGGGCAGCTCGCCGTACAGCAGCAGGTAGCAGGTCTCGAGGTAGTCGCAGTTCTTGGCCAGCTGCTCGATGGGGTAGCCGCGGTACAGCAGCTCGCCCTTGTCGCCATCGATGTAGGTGATGGCGGACTGGCACGAGGCGGTAGAGAGGAAGCCCGGGTCATAGGTGAACATGCCGGTCTGCGCGTACAGCTTGCGGATGTCCACCACGTCGGGACCGACGTTGCCCTGGTAGACGGGCAGCTCGACGCTGGGGGCGCCGTTGCTGAAAGACAGCGTTGCTTTGTTGTCTGCGAGTTTCATTTCCAAACTTCCTTCTCTAGATTGCCTAGCCTACTAGCGGGAGAGAACCGGGCTTGCGCTTGCGCACCAGTTCCAGAACTTCCCTGATTTCTTGGGTATCGAGTTCACCTTCAGGCTCCTTGCGGCGCAAGAAGAGGTCCATCAGGTCGTTGTCTGCCAGGTCCATCAAGGCAGACAGACCGCTCGCGTGTCTCCGCGTGAGCTGGTCTCCGTAGGTGGCGAAGAACTGCGCGATGAACAGGTCGTTCTCGACCAGGCCGCGCCGGCAGCGCCAGCGCAGCAGGTCTCGCTCGCGTTCGTCGAGCAGAGTATTCGTCATGGTCATCAGATGGCCCGGCGGACCATCAGTTCCTTGATCTTGCCAATGGCCTGCGTGGGGTTCAGGTGCTTGGGGCACACGTCCACGCAGTTCATGATGGTGTGGCAACGGAAGAGGCGGTACGGATCTTCCAGGTTGTCAAGGCGGTCACCCGTGGCCTCGTCGCGGCTGTCCGCGATGAAGCGGTAGGCCTGCAGCAGGCCGGCCGGGCCCACGAACTTGTCGGGGTTCCACCAGAAGCTGGGGCAGCTGGTGGAGCAGCTGGCGCACAGAATGCACTCGTACAGGCCGTTGAGCTCTTCGCGCTCTTCAGGCGACTGCAGGCGTTCCTTGGTGGGAGACGCGAAGCTGTCGTTCTGCAGGTACGGCTTGATCGAGTGGTACTGCTTGAAGAACTGCGTCATGTCCACGATCAGGTCGCGGATCACGGGCAGGCCGGGCAGGGGCTTGAGAACGATGTCGCCCTGCAGGGTCTTCATGTTCGTCAGGCAGGCCAGGCCGTTCTTGCCATTGATGTTCATCGCGTCCGAGCCGCACACGCCTTCGCGGCAGGAGCGGCGGAACGAGATGGAGGGGTCCATCTCCTTGAGCTTGACCAGGGCGTCCAGCAGCATGCGCTCGTGGCCGTCCAGCTCGACCTCGACGGTCTGCATGTAGGGCTTGGCATCCTTGTCCGGGTCGTAGCGGTAGATCTTGAAAGTGCGCTTCATTTGTCTGTTCTCTCGTGGGCTGCTGGATTAGAACGTGCGGACCTTGGGCGGCACGCTGTCCACCGTGAGGGGCTTCAGGTTCACGGGCTTGTAGTCCAGGCTGTTGGTGGCGCTGTACCACAGGGTGTGCTTGAGCCATTCCTTGTCATTGCGGCCCAGCGGGAACTCGGCGTGGTCGGCAGGATGCTCGTAGTCGTACACGGTGTGGGCGCCGCGGCATTCGTGGCGGGCAGCGGCCGAGATCATGGTGGCCTGGGCCACTTCGATCAGGTTGTCCACTTCCAGCGCTTCCATGCGGGCGGTGTTCCAGACCTTGGACTTGTCCTTGAGGGTCACGGAGCCCACGCGTTCGCGGATGGCGTTGATCTTGACTTCGCCTTCGTCCATGCTCTTTTGCGTGCGGAACACGCCGGCATGCTGCTGCATCGTGGCGCGAATGTCGCCAGCCAGGTCCTGGGCGTAGGTGCCTTCCTTGGAGTCGTCGAGCTGGTTCAGGCGCGTGAGCGTGCGCTCGGAGCCATCGGCCGGCACGGGCTTGTGGTCGCCGAAGCCGTTGACGAACTGCACGATGTGCTTGCCGGCCGACTTGCCGAAGACCAGCAGGTCCAGCAGCGAGTTCGTGCCCAGGCGGTTGGCGCCGTGCACCGACACGCACGAGCATTCGCCCACGGCATACAGGCCATTGACCACGTTGTTCTGCTGGCCGTCCCACACCACGACCTGGCCGTTGATGTTGGTGGGAATGCCGCCCATCTGGTAGTGGATGGTGGGCACCACGGGAATCGGTTCCTTGGTGATGTCCACGTTGGCGAAGTTGTGGCCGATCTCTTCCACCGAAGGCAGGCGCTTGCGGATGGTGTCGGCGCCCAGGTGGTCCAGCTTCATCAGGATGTAGTCCTTGTTGGGACCACAGCCACGGCCTTCCTTGATTTCCTGGTCCATGGAGCGGGACACGAAGTCACGCGGAGCCAGATCCTTCAGCGTGGGAGCGTAGCGCTCCATGAAGCGTTCGCCTTCGCTGTTGAGCAGGATGGCGCCTTCGCCACGGCAGCCTTCGGTCAGCAGCACGCCCGCGCCGGCCACGCCGGTAGGGTGGAACTGCCAGAACTCCATGTCCTGCAGCGGGATGCCTGCGCGTGCAGCCATGCCCAGGCCGTCGCCGGTGTTGATGAAGGCATTGGTCGATGCCTGGAAGATGCGGCCAGCGCCACCCGTGGCCAGCAGCACGGCCTTGGCGTGCAGCTCGTACAGGTCGCCGGTTTCCAGTTCGATGGCGGTCACGCCGACCACGTCGCCCTGGGTGTTGCGGATCAGGTCCAGCGCCATCCACTCCACGAAGAAGTTGGTCTTGGACTTGACGTTCTGCTGGTACAGCGTGTGCAGCATGGCGTGGCCGGTACGGTCGGCCGCGGCGCAGGCGCGCTGCACGGGCTTTTCACCGTAGTTGGCCGTGTGGCCGCCGAAGGGGCGCTGGTAGATGGTACCGTCGGGGTTGCGGTCGAACGGCATGCCGAAGTGTTCCAGCTCGATCACGACGTTGGGCGCTTCGCGGCACATGAACTCGATCGCATCCTGGTCGCCGAGCCAGTCGGAGCCCTTGATGGTGTCGTAGAAGTGGTAGTGCCAGTTGTCCTCGCTCATGTTGCCCAGCGAAGCGGACACGCCGCCCTGCGCAGCCACGGTGTGCGAGCGCGTGGGGAAGACCTTGGACAGCGAGGCCACGGACAGGCCGGCGCGCGACAGTTCCAGCGCGGCACGCAGGCCGGAGCCGCCAGCGCCGACGATGACGACGTCAAACTTGCGCTTGGTGATGTTTGCTTTGGAGTAGCTCATTCTTAACCTTCAATCGTGGAGACCGAGTCTCTATCAGATACGCCACAGGATCTGGATGCCCCAGCCGGCGCAGCCGACCAGCCAGACCAGGGTGAAAACGTTCAGCACCAGGCGCAGGCCCACGGGCTTGACGTAGTCCATCCAGATGTCGCGCACGCCGACCCAGACGTGCCAGGCCAGCGAGACGATCACGGCGAAGGTCAGGAACTTCATCCACTGCGGGGCAAAGATGCCGGCCCACAGGTCATAGCCGACGGAGCCGGTGCTGAAGATCAGCTTGGCCAGCAGCACGATGGTGAACAGTGCCATCAGCACGCCGGTGACGCGCTGCACCATCCAGTCGCGGATGCCGTAGTGCGCACCGACCACGGTGCGCTTGGAGCCGTAATTCACGGACATGGTTCTTTTTCCTTATCGTGAGGGGAGATCGTCTATCAGTACAGGCCGAACAGCTTGGCGCCCAGGATCAGGGTCAGGCCCACGCTCAGCACCAGCACCACCAGGGCGGAGGTCTTGCCGAACTGCTTGTTGACCGCATGGTGGTTCACGTCCATGAACAGGTGGCGCAGGCCGGCGCAGAAGTGGTGCAGGTAGGCCCAGATCAATGCCAGGCACACGAGCTTGAGGAACCATCCGAAGGGACCCGCGAAAACCGAGGTGAAGCCGTCGAAGGAGATCTCCGAGGTCAGCGACATGTCCATCATCCACAGGATGAAAGGCAGCAGGATGAACATCAGCAGGCCGCTGATGCGGTGCAGGATGGACACGATGCCGGCCGGCGGCAACCGGTAGGTGGGGAGGTCCTTGAAGAAGTTGATGTTGCGGAACTCTGGCCGCTTTTTGGCTTGCTCAGTCATGGCAGGGTACTTTCGTGGATGTAACTGCTTCGTAATCGCTCAGGGGCGGCGATGCAAAATTCTATTGCAATGCAATAAAAACAGCTTTGCTGGGAATTGCGTATTTTCGCCCGCTTCTCTGGGGAACGGATCGTTCAGCTCAACGCGTTGCGGTAGTGATGGGTGTCGGTGCGGTACAGGCCACGGCGTAACTCCATGGGAACATCGTTGTATGTGTAAGCGGTGCGCTCCACGCTCAGCAGGGGCGTGGTGCTGGGCACGTCCAGCAGCAGGGCCTGTTCGGCCTCGGGCAGGACGGCGCGGATCTTTTCGTCGGCGCGCACCATGCGCACGCCGTAGTCCAGCTCGAACATGGCGTAGGTGGGGCCCTGGTAGGCGGACATCTGCTCGGCGGTCAGGCCCTTGAAGGCGTGGCCCGGCAGCCAGATGTCTTCCAAAATGGTCGGGATTGCGGAGAACGACAGCACGCGGCGCACGTGCATCACGGCATCGCCGCTGCGCAGCGCCAGGCCGCGCGCCACGTCGGCCGATGCGCGCAGGCGCCGGCAGTCGATGATGCGGCGCTCGGCACGGCCCTCGCCCTGCTGGTCGCCGGCGTCGGGCTGCAGCTTGAGGAAGCGGTACTGCACATGCTGGGCCGCGTGGGTGGCCACGAAGGTGCCCTTGCCCTGGCGGCGCATCACCAGGTTCTCCGCGGCCAGCTCGTCGATGGCCTTGCGCACCGTACCCTGGCTCACGCGAAAGCGCGCTGCCAGCTCCATCTCGCTGGGGATCAGCTCGCCGGGCCGCCATTCGCCTGCTTCAAGGCTTTGCAGTATCAGTCCCTTGATCTGCTGGTACAGCGGGCTGAAGGCCGGGGTCGATGCGCCCGCGCCGATGGTGGCAGCGGCGGTTTCAGAGGCGAGGGGAGGCAGGGCTGGCATGGGAAAGTTCGGGGTGGGGAGGCTCCCGGCGACGCAGATGAAAGACTTGGAAACAGACGTCGATCATATCTTATATAAGACATAAGACAAATTGACCGGGCTTCGAAATCGGGAGTACACTTTCGCGTTGTTTGCGGAGCACGGGCTGCTGGTTTCTGACGCTGGTGCGACCTGGCGCCGATAACACCTGATTTTTTCCCCATCCCTGGAGTTTCATCATGAGCAAGAAGCCCGTTCGTGTCGCCGTCACCGGTGCCGCCGGTCAAATTGGTTACGCCCTGCTGTTTCGCATCGCCTCCGGCGAAATGCTGGGTAAGGACCAGCCCGTCATTCTGCAACTGCTGGAGATTCCCGACGAGAAGGCCCAGAACGCGCTCAAGGGCGTGATCATGGAACTCGAAGACTGCGCCTTCCCCCTGCTGGCCGGCATCGAAGCCCACTCCGACCCCCTGCAAGCCTTCAAGGACACCGACTACGCCCTGCTGGTCGGCGCGCGTCCCCGCGGCCCCGGCATGGAACGTGCCGACCTGCTGGCTGCCAACGCACAGATCTTCACGGCCCAGGGCAAGGCGCTGAACGCCGTGGCCTCGCGCAACGTGAAGGTGCTGGTCGTCGGCAACCCCGCCAACACCAACGCCTACATCGCCATGAAGTCGGCTCCGGACCTGCCGGCCAAGAACTTCACCGCCATGCTGCGCCTGGACCACAACCGCGCTGCATCGCAGCTGGCTGCCAAGGCCGGCTTCAAGGTGGGCGACATCCGCAAGCTGACCGTCTGGGGCAACCACTCGCCCACGATGTACGCCGACTACCGCTTCGCCACCGTCAACGGTGAAAGCGTCAAGGCCAAGATCAACGACCAGGCCTGGAACAAGGACGTGTTCCTGCCCACCGTCGGCAAGCGTGGCGCCGCCATCATTGCAGCGCGCGGCCTGTCCTCGGCTGCCTCGGCTGCCAACGCCGCCATCGACCACATGCGCGACTGGGCCCTGGGCTCGGGTGGCGAATGGGTCACCATGGGCGTGCCCTCCAACGGCGAATACGGCATCCCCGCCGGTATCGTCTTCGGCTTCCCGGTCACCACCGAGAACGGCGAGTACAAGATCGTCGAAGGCCTGGAAATCGACGCCTTCTCGCAAGAGTGCATCGACAAGACCCTGGCCGAGCTGCAAGGCGAACAGGACGGCGTCAAGCACCTGCTGTAAGCCGCCGGCAAGCCATGCTCGACTGGAATCCCGCGCTTTACCTGCGTTTCGCCAATGAGCGTACGCGCCCCGCAGCCGAGCTGCTGGCGCGTGTGCCCTTGGCCCAGGCCCGCCATGTGGTGGACCTGGGATGCGGGCCGGGCAATTCCACCGAGCTGCTTGCACAGCGCTATGCCGGTGCCACGATCACCGGCATAGACAACTCCCAGGCGATGCTGGCCACCGCGCGCCAGCATCTGCCTGAGGCCCGCTTCGCGCTGGCCGACATTGCTTCCTGGACGCCCGCCCCCGGCGAGAGCGCTCCCGACCTGATTTATGCCAATGCCTCCCTCCAGTGGGTGGGGGAGCATGAAACGCTGATACCCCGCCTGTTCGCCCAACTGGCGCCAGGGGGCGTGCTGGCGATACAGATGCCCGACAACCGGCAGGAAGCCACGCACCGCGTGATGCGCGAGATTGCCAGCCTGCCCAAGTTTGCCGCCTACATCGGCGACGCCGCCAAGGTGCGGGCCGACATCCTGCCCATCCGCAGCTACTACGACCTGCTGGCCGGACCGCAGGAGCAGGCCGGCGTCGAGGCCGGCGCCGTCGATGTCTGGCACACCGTCTACCAGCATCCCATGGACTCGGCCGGCGCCATCGTCCAGTGGCTGCGCGGCACCGGCCTCAAGCCCTTCGTCGAAGGCCTGCCCGAAGCCCTGCAGGCCGACTTCCTCACCGAATACGAAAACCGCGTGGACGCCGCCTACGGCGTGCGCGCCGACGGCCGGCGCCTGCTGGCCTTCCCCCGCCTGTTCATCGTCGCCCAGCGCAAGCCATGACCGCCGCCACGTCCACACCCTCTCGCGCACACCCGGCCCAGGTGCTGCTCGATGCGCAGGGCGGTGCCCTGCACCTGCCCGTCTGCGACCACTACAGCGGCGTGGAAGTGCGCATGCGCAAGAGCCTGCAGCTGCAGGCCGAGATGATGGCCGAGTTCGGCACCTGCGTGTTCGACGTCACGCTGGACTGCGAGGACGGCGCCCCCGTGGGCCAGGAGGCCGCCCATGCGCGCCTGGTGGCCTCGCTGGCGCGCGATGCCGCGCCCGGCGCCCGCGTGGCTGCGCGCGTGCATGCCGTGGACCACGCCAGCTTCGCGCAGGACCTGGACATCATCGTCGGCGAGGCCGGCGACCGCCTGTGCCACCTCATGCTGCCCAAGGTGGAAAGCGTGGACGACGTGCTGCTGGCCGAGCGGCATCTGGGCCGACTGGGCTGCCGCGAACTGCCGCTGCATGTGCTCATCGAGTCGCCCGCCGCCGTGCACCGCGCCTTCGACATCGCGGCACACCCGCGCGTGCAGAGCATTTCCTTCGGCCTGATGGACTTCGTCTCGGCCCATGGCGGCGCGATTCCCGCCTCGGCCATGGGCTCGGCCGGCCAGTTCGACCATCCGCTGGTCGTGCGTGCCAAGCTGGAGATCGCAGCTGCCTGCCACGCGCACGGAAAGGTGCCTTCGCACTGCGTGGTCACCGAGTTCAGGAATCCACAGGCGCTGCAGGCCGCTGCCACACAGGCGTCACGGCGGCTCGGCTATACCCGCATGTGGAGCATCCACCCGGACCAGATCCGTCCCATCCTCGCCGCGTTCGCGCCCCAGGCCGACGAAGTGGCGCAGGCCGCACAAATACTTACCGCCGCCGAGGCCGCCGACTGGGCGCCCGTCAGCGTGGATGGTGTATTACATGACCGGGCGAGCTACCGCTACTTCTGGCAGTTGCTCACACGTGCCCACCAGACCGGCCAGGCGCTGCCCCCGCAGGTGCAGCCCTGGTTTGCATCAGAATCACTTGCTTAGCCCACACCGGGAATTTGCAGGAGCCCAACGTATGAAGACAGCTATCGCCTCCATCCTGATCGCAGCCCCCTTGCTGGCCATGGGCCTGGGCGCCAGCGCCGCCGAACCTGCCAAGAAGGCTCCGGCCAAGGCCGCCGCCAAGCCTACGGTCAAGAAGGCTCCCGCCAAGAAGGCCACCGCGGCCAAGGCCGCTGCCGGCGCTGCCGCAGTCGGCGGTGCGGCGGCCGTGGCAGCTGCTGCCCAGCAGCCGCTGTCCGCCGAAGACCTGGCCATCTCGGAGCGCGTGCACACCGGCCGCATTCCCTGCGAGCTGGGCGCCTTCGTCAATGTGACGGCCGACCAGTCCAACCCCGGCTACTTCAACATCGACGGCAAGGGCTTCAAGTACCACATGGCGCCCGTCAAGACCTCGACCGGCACCGTGCGCCTGGAAGACAAGCATGCCGGCGCCGTCTGGCTGCAGATCGCCAACAAGTCCATGCTCATGAACCAGAAGGTCGGCCAGCGCCTGGCCGACGAATGCATGAGCCCTGACCAGCTTCAGGTGGCCGAGGCCATCAAGAAGAACCCGCCTCCCAGCCTGCTGGAAGCACCCAAGCCCGCCGGCCAGTAATCCAGGCCCGGACCTGAGCGTCCCGCAAGCAGCCCCACTTTAGAAAACCATGGAGAGAGAATCATGTTGAAAGCCTACCGTGACCACGTGGCCGAACGCGCCGCGCTCGGTATCCCCCCGCTGCCGCTGGATGCCAAGCAGGTTGCCGAACTGATCGAGCTGATCAAGAACCCGCCCGCTGGCGAGGACGCCTTCCTGCTCGACCTGCTCACGCACCGCGTTCCTCCGGGCGTGGACGATGCCGCCAAGGTCAAGGCCAGCTTCCTGGCGGCCGTGGCCCACGGTGACATCCAGGTGGCTCTCATCTCCAAGGCCAAGGCCACCGAGCTGCTGGGCACCATGGTGGGCGGCTACAACGTGCACCCCCTGATCGAGCTGCTGGACGATGCCGAAGTCGCCGGCGTCGCTGCCGACGCGCTGAAGAAGACGCTGCTGATGTTCGACTTCTTCAACGACGTGGCCACCAAGGCCAAGGCCGGCAACGCCAAGGCCCAGGAAGTCATGCAGAGCTGGGCTGACGCCGAGTGGTTCACCTCGCGCCCCGAAGTGGACAAGAAGATCACCGTCACCGTATTCAAGGTGCCCGGCGAGACCAACACCGACGACCTGTCGCCCGCACCCGATGCCTGGAGCCGTCCGGACATCCCGCTGCACTACCTGGCCATGCTCAAGAACACCCGTCCCGACGCGGCCTTCAAGCCCGAGGAAGACGGCAAGCGCGGCCCGATGCAGTTCATCGACGACCTCAAGAAGAAGGGCCACCTGGTCGCCTACGTGGGCGACGTGGTCGGCACCGGCTCCTCGCGCAAGTCGGCCACCAACTCCATCGTCTGGGCCACGGGCCAGGACATCCCCTTCGTGCCCAACAAGCGCTTCGGCGGCGTGACCCTGGGCGGCAAGATCGCCCCCATCTTCTTCAACACGCAGGAAGACTCCGGCTCGCTGCCCATCGAAGTGGACGTCTCCAAGCTGGAGATGGGCGACGTCATCGACGTGCTGCCCTATGACGGCAAGCTGGTCAAGAACGGCGAGACCGTCGCCGAGTTCCAGCTCAAGAGCGACGTGCTGTTCGACGA
Organism: Delftia tsuruhatensis NBRC 16741; assembly: GCF_001571325.1. GTDB lineage: Bacteria > Pseudomonadota > Gammaproteobacteria > Burkholderiales > Burkholderiaceae_C > Comamonas > Comamonas tsuruhatensis. The sequence continues at coordinate 3,145 of NZ_BCTO01000075.1, read as the reverse complement.
AGTGCGCGCCGGCGGCCGCATCAACCTGATCATCGGCCGCTCGCTGACCGCCAAGGCCCGCGAATTCCTGGGCCTGTCCGCCTCCACCGTGTTCCGCCTGCCCCAGGCGCCCGCTGCTTCGAACGCCGGCTTCACGCTGGCCCAGAAGATGGTCGGCCGCGCCGTCGGCCTGCCGGAAGGCCAGGGCGTGCGCCCCGGTACCTACTGCGAGCCGCGCATGACCACCGTGGGTTCGCAGGACACCACCGGCCCCATGACCCGCGACGAGCTCAAGGACCTGGCCTGCCTGGGCTTCTCGGCCGACATGGTCATGCAGTCCTTCTGCCACACGGCCGCCTACCCCAAGCCCGTGGACGTCAAGACCCACCGCGAGCTGCCTGCCTTCATCAGCAACCGCGGCGGCGTGGCCCTGCGTCCCGGTGACGGCGTGATCCACTCCTGGCTCAACCGCCTGCTGCTGCCCGACACCGTGGGCACGGGCGGCGACTCGCACACGCGCTTCCCCATCGGCATCTCCTTCCCCGCAGGTTCCGGCCTGGTGGCCTTCGGCGCCGCCACGGGCGTGATGCCCCTGGACATGCCCGAGTCCGTGCTCGTGCGCTTCAAGGGCGAAATGCAGCCCGGCGTCACCCTGCGTGACCTGGTGCATGCCATTCCCCTGTACGCCATCAAGGCAGGCGCCCTGACCGTGGCCAAGGCCGGCAAGAAGAACATCTTCTCGGGCCGCATCCTGGAAATCGAAGGCCTGCCCGACCTGAAGGTGGAACAGGCCTTCGAGCTGTCCGACGCCTCGGCCGAGCGCTCGGCTGCCGGCTGCACGATCAAGCTCAACCCCGAGCCGATCAAGGAGTACCTGACCTCGAACATCGTTCTGATGAAGAACATGATCGCCGACGGCTACGCCGACGCCAAGACGCTGCAGCGCCGCATCGAGAAGGTCGAAGCCTGGCTGGCCAAGCCCGACCTGCTCGAAGCCGACAAGGACGCCGAATACGCTGCCGTGTTCGAGATCGACCTGGCCGACATCAAGGAACCCATCGTCTGCTGCCCCAACGATCCCGATGACGCCAAGTTCCTGTCCGAAGTGGCCGGCACCAAGATCGATGAAGCCTTCATCGGTTCGTGCATGACCAACATCGGCCACTTCCGCGCAGCAGCCAAGCTGCTGGGCGGCCAGCGCGACATCCCCGTCAAGCTGTGGGTGGCTCCGCCCACCAAGATGGACCAGAACGAGCTGATCAAGGAAGGCCACTACGCCGCCTTCGGCACGGCCGGTGCCCGCACCGAAATGCCGGGCTGCTCGCTGTGCATGGGCAACCAGGCCCAGGTCCGCGAAGGCGCGACGGTGATCTCCACCTCGACCCGCAACTTCCCCAACCGCCTGGGCAAGAACACCAACGTGTTCCTGGGCTCGGCCGAGCTGGCCGCCATCGCATCGCGCCTGGGCAAGCTGCCCACCAAGGAGGAATACCTCAAGGAAATGGGCGTGATCGATGCCGACAAGTCCAGCGTCTACCGCTACATGAACTTCGACCAGATCGAAGAGTACGCGGACGTGGCCAAGGGCGTGAGCGCCTGAGTCCGGCCTGATCCGGCTCCATGAGCAAAGCCCGCTTCGGCGGGCTTTGCTGCTTTCTGGCTCTGTACTTTCCGGTTTACGCAGCCTGCCTCAACCGCCCCAGCACCTCCTGCGTCTGCGCATCCGCCGGAAAGAACGACTCCACGGCCAGCTCCTGCAGTGTCACATCCACCGGCGTGCCGAAGATGGTGATGGTGCTGATGAAGTTCAGCCGGCCATGGTCGGTGTCCAGCGCGAAGGGCACGGCAATGTGGCTGGCAGGTGCTGCGCCATGTGAGTCCGCTTCATCTTCCTTGAACGGGTAGGCGGCAATCTCGTCGTGCAGCGCCTGCAACTGCGCATCCGACGTGGCGGCAATCTGCTGCTGCAGGCGGTGCAGCAGATGCGCGCGCCAATGGGCTGCATTGGCCAGGCGCGGGCCCAGGCCTTCGGGGTGCAGGCTCAGGCGCAGCACATTGACGGGCGGCTCCAGCAGCCAGGGCGCCACGCCGGCCAGCAGCAGCGGCACGATGGCGTTGGCGGCCACCAGGTTCCAGTGACGGTCCACGGCCAGGGCCGGATTGGGTTCGTGGCCCTTGAGCACCAGGTCCACGGCCTGGCGCGCGGCGGCCAGGTCCGGGTGGTCCAGCGGCCGGGCCTGGTACATGGGGGCGTAGCCTGCGGCCACCAGCAGTGCATTGCGCTCGCGCAGCGGCACGCCCAGGCGCTCGACCAGGCGCAGCACCATCTCGCGGCTGGGCTGGGCGCGGCCGGTTTCCACATAGCTCAGGTGGCGCGTGGAGATCTCGGCCTCCAGCGCCAGGCCCTGCTGGCTCAGGCGGCGGTGCTGGCGCCAGTGGCGCAGATGGTCGCCGAAGGGCGAGCGCGCGGACGGTGGATGGGCGGTGGAGGTCATGGTCCGCATCGTAGCGGCGGGGCTGGCCTGGCGGCCATGACCTGCGAGGTTATCGACCCTGTGCAGCCTGCGGCGGACCATGCAGTCCATGGCATGCACGGTGTGTGCCTGTTGCTCTCAAGGAGTTCGCCATGTCGATGTTCGCTTCCCCCCGTTTCCTGCCCCGCGTGATGTGGGCCGATGCTGCTTCCTGCGCCGCCTCGGGCGCCTTGCAACTGGTGGCGGGGCAGCCGCTGGCGGATGTGACGGGGTTGCCTCTGGCGCTGCTGCAGTCCACAGGCTGGTTTTTGCTGGGCTATGCGCTGCTGGCTGCGTGGATGGCGGCGCGCTCGCCTGTGCCGCGGCGGTTGATCGGGCTGGTGGTTGTGGGGAATTTCGGGTGGGCTGTGGGCTGTGTTGCGCTGTTGGCGTTTGGTGGGTTGGGGTTGTCTGCCTGGGGGGTGGCGTGGGTGTTGGCTCAGGCGGTGGTGGTTGTGGTGTTGGCTGAGTTGCAGTGGACTGGGTTGAGGCGCACGCGCGCTGTGGTTGGCGGTGCGCGTGTTGCCATGTCATGACTACAGCGGGCTTGTTTTGACCCAGCCGGGCCGTTGTTTTTCGAGGCCGGGTCTCGGCCCGGCAGCCGACGGCCCTTTCTTGATTCGCCAAGAAAGGTCAGATCAAAGAAGGCGGCC
>NZ_BCTO01000074.1 GCF_001571325.1 Delftia tsuruhatensis NBRC 16741 | reverse complement strand
CGTTGGGTGTGCAGGTTGCACTGGCCACATTCGCACCGGTCGGCACGCCCGTGATGCTGATACCCGCAGGCACCAGGTCCTTGATGGTCACGCTGGTGGCAGGGCCGAAGGCACCGGCCGCATTCGCTACCGTGAAGGCGTAGTTGAACGCAGTTCCCACAGCCAGGCTGCCAGGGTTGGCCTTGGTGACCGTCAGCGCAGGCGTGCCAGGCGTGACCGGAGTCACCGGCGTGGAAGCGCAGTCTGTTGTGCACCCTGCCGTTGGATTGACGGGATTGATGCCACCCGACGGATCGTAGGAAGCCGTGTTCGTGCTCGAACCCACCGCCGTCGGCACAGCCGGCAGATCGAAGCTGGTGGTGCCACCGGCTGCCACTGCCGCCGTGAAGTTCACCGTACACGTCAGCACGGAGCTGCCGTTACCCGCAAACGGGAAGGTGTTGGGCGTGCAGGTCGCGCTGGCCACGTTCGCGCCGGTCGGCACTCCTGTGATGCTGATACCCGCAGGCACCAGGTCCTTGATGGTCACGCTGGTGGCGGGACCAAAGGCACTGGCCGCATTGGACACGGAGAACGCGTAGTTGAACGGCGTGCCCACAGCCAGGCTGCCGGGATTGGCCTTGGTGACCGTCAACGCTGGCGTGCCTGGCGTGACTGGAGTCACCGGTGTGGAAGCGCAGTCTGTCGTGCAACCGGCTGTCGGATTGACGGGGCTGATGCCGCCGGACGGATCGTAGGAAGCCGTGTTCGTGCTCGAGCCCACCGCCGTCGGCACAGCCGGCAGATTGAAGCTGGTGGTGCCACCGGCCGCCACCGGCGTGGTGAAGCTCACCGTACAAGTCAGCACGGAGCTGCCATTGCCCACGAAGGGGAAGGTGTTGGGCGTGCAGGTCGCACTGGCCACGTTCGCGCCGCTCGGCACGCCCGTGATGCTGATGCCTGCCGGCACTAGGTCCTTGATGGTCACGCTGCTGGCAGAACCGAAGGCACTCGCCGCATTCGCTACCGTAAAGGTGTAGTTGAAGGGCGAACCTACGGCCAGGCTGCCCGGGTTGGCCTTGGTGACACTGAGGTTCACCACGCTCACAAAATGAATTTGTGCGGCGCTTGGCGAATACGCGTTTGCTCCCACGGTGAACGTGCCACCCAGGGTTCCTGCAGGAATGCTGGTGGCGATGGTGTAGGTACCACTTGCTGTGCTGGTGGCAGTGATCGAGCAGATGCCCAGAGTTGCGCCGCTTGTTCCAGTGGTGCAAGTGGCTGACGCGCCGTCCGCGCCACCGTTCAGCTTCACGCCGGGGGTACCGGCAAAGGTGACGACCTCGCCGCCCTTGGGGTTGCCACCGGCATCGCGCACATACGCTTCCACCACATCGGTTGCCGTGCCATTTGCCGCCGCGTTGTCGCTCACGACACGCAGGCCCGAGTTGCTTGCCGAGGCATTGCCGGCGACAAAGGCCATCGATTGCGGGCTGTTGCCGATGGCAGTTGCACCCACCGTGGCGGCAGCCGAGTAAGTCGATGCGGTCACGCTGGTGAACGACACCGAGCAGGTCGCCGCCGCACCCGCAGTCGTGCAACTGGCGGTGGCAGGTGCCGCTCCGGCAGGCGTCACGCTGAAGTTCACGGCAACGCCGGTGACCGGATTGCCGAACGCATCCTTGGTGACCACGGAAACGACGTCCTGGCCGCCGCCGGCTGCCTGGTTGTTCACATCGACCGACATGGTCGAATTGGCGGGATCGACGGCACCTGCCGTAAAGACATAGGCAGCCGTAGCGCCGTACGTATTGCCGCCGGAGCTGATGCCGCTGCCGCTCAATGCGCCCCCCGCGATGCTTGCGCCGGAAGTGTAGGAGCCCGCGACGGTTGTCCTGGCGGTGACCTGGCAAGTACCGGCCGCATTGGTGGTGCAGGTACCGCTGAAAGTGATGTTTGCGGTGGGAGAGAACGTGACAACGCTTCCGGCCACCGGATTGCCGTTGACATCTCCCACAAACGCTTCAAGCACATCCGTCGCCGAGCCATTGGCCGTGGCCGGACTGCTGACGGTACGCACCCCCGACCTGGCGGGGTCGGCGGCATTGGCCGTGAAGTTGATCACGGCCGGACTGCCATTGGCCACGCTCTGGGTGGTGGTGCCGTTGTTGTCCGTGGCTGTGAAGCTCGCCGCACCCGCGACGGTGGATGTCACCGTGATGGAGCAGCGCGCTGGATTCGCATTGGCCGCAATCGTGCAGGAAGTTGCCGAAGGCGTGCCGGCGCCGGTATGGACAAAGCCGATGGTGTGGGCGACCGTATCGACCGTTGCATTGCCATTGGCGTCCTGCAGTGCGACGGTCACCGTGCCGGTGCTCGTACCGTCGGCCATCACCGAGAGCGGTGTGGCACTGAGCAGATTGCCACTGGCTGTATTGCTGGGCGGCCCGGCAATGAAGTTGACCGATACCGGGCTGCCATTGCTCACGGCCTCTCCGTTGTCCGTCGCCGTGAAGCTTGCGGTGCCGACCGTGGCCGATTTCACCGTCACGGAGCAGGTGGCCGGATTGGCGTTGGCCGCGATCGTGCACGTGGGTGCGGCCGGCGTGGTCGTGCCCACGCCCGTTTTGGTGAAGACAATCGTGTGCGCCACCGTATCCGTGGCGGGATTGCCATTGGCATCGCGCAGGGTCACGCTGATCGAGCTCGTGGCAGTGTTGTCTGCGACAACGCTGAGCGGACTGGCACTGATCAGGTTTCCATTCGCGCCATTGCTGGGCGAGCCGGCCGTGTAGTTCACCGCAGCCGTAGCCGTGGCGGCCGAGCCATTGATGGTGAAACCAAAGGTGCCGCTGCCGACTGCGGTAGGTGCCGTGACGGTGGCCGTGTACACCCCTGCGCTGCACGCCCCCGCGCCGACCGCGGGCGAGCCCTGTGTTCCGCCGTTCAGCGTGAAGGCCACCGTGTTGGCACAGGTCGCAATCGAATTGCCTGATGCATCCTTGAGCTGCGCCGTCAATGTGCTGGTTGCAGTGCCATTGGCAATGATCGAGGTCGGACTCGCAACGATGGTCGAGGCGCTGGTACTTGGCGGACCCGCCGTGTAGCTCACTGAAGCCGTAGCAACTGCGGCAGAGCCGTTGATGGTGAATCCGAAGATCCCGCTGCCGACCGCCGTGGGCGATGTGACGGTGCCCGTATAGATGCCGGCGGTACACGAGGCCGCGCCCACACTCGGCGTTCCCTGCGTTCCGCCGTTCAGGGTGAACGCCACCGTGTTCGTGCACGTGTTGATCGGATTGCTGCTGGCATCGACCAGTTGCACGCGCAGCACGCTGGTGGAGCTGCCGTTGGCCACGATCGATGCCGGAGTGGCGCCTATCGTCGATGCACTCGTGCTCGGCGTTGCGGCCGCATAGGAGACTGTTGCGGTGGCAACAGCCGCAGCCCCGTTGATGGTGAACCCGAAGGTGCCGCTGCCGACCAGCACCGGCGATGTCACCGTCCCCGTGTACATGCCGGCACTGCAGCCCGTGACGCTGACGGCAGGAACGCCTTGCGTCCCCGCATTGAGGGTGAAGGCCACCGTATCGGTACAGGTGGTGACAAGGTTGCCTAACGCATCCTTCAACTGCACGGCCAAGGTGCTAGTGGAGACGCCATTGGCCGCAATCGATGGCGGACTCGCGGCGATTTCAGAACCGGTCGTGCTGGCCGGCAGCCCGGTGAAGCTGTAAGCAACCGGCGAAGGCTGATAAGTCACTGCGCCAGATACCGGGCTTCCACCCAATGGAAGATTGGAGAACGTGGCACCAGCGACTGACGACGACAAGGTCACGGGTGTGGTGAATGTTCCGGCGACACTGCTGCTGGCATTGATGGGAGACGCGCACTTTCCGCTGGAGTCGGTCGTGCAGCTGACTGCGGCGGAGCTGCCATTGAACGTGACACCTGCAGGCGGCGCTGCGAAGGTAACGGTGTCACTGCCCCCCGTCCAGGCATTGCCTTGGCCGTCAACAATGTAGACCTCCAGCAAGTCGCTGCTGCCGACAGGTTGATTGTTGGTCGTCGCCAGAACGCCGGATTTCAGGGCACAGGGAAAACCGGTGACGCTTGCCGCCGTTGAAAGCTGCGAGGTCTGGGCTCCACCGGAATTGCTGTCCGTCACTGTGACCCGCACCTGGCCGCTGAGGTACGAAGGAACGGTCAGCGTTCCCGAGGCTCCGGCCATGGTCCCTGAGCCCAGATAGACCTGTGCGTCGTTGGCGCCCGCGCCGGTCGGCGACCAAAAGGCTTCCACCGTATACGGTGCCGGCTCGCTCGCATTGGCATTTGCCGTGATATTGAATGTCCAGGTGCAGGCGGCGGTGTCACTGGCGCCAACGCCAAGGGTCGGGGTCCATCCGGTTTGTCCATTGGCCGTCGTCTGCAAGCTGATACCTGAGTTTGCAGCCACAGGCACGGAAAACAGCGTGTTCTGAGAAATCTTGAAGAAATCATGCGTAGTGATACGAATGGCACTTCTCGACTGGCTTGTCATCTTGTTGTTGCCAATCAACCCTGGTGCCGTACCCGTCCCACTAATATTCAAACCGTCCCCGCCGCCAGTGAAATTGTTATCGGTCACCGTCACTACCTGCGTCGTGCCTGAGGCTGCCGTATTCACCGTTGGTGCCGACACATGCATTGGCGATGAAGCGGTATAGGCGGCGATAGGCAGCGAGAAGGTATTACCCGTCACGGCAAGACCAATTCCATTGCCCAGGTTGATCGTTCCATCAACCGACACCACGGCCCTGGGCGCATTTCCACCAGTCGGGCTCAGTGCGATATTCGAATCTTTGATCGTCAATCCGTTGACGGTCATGTTCGACATGACCTGGAAGAACTGCTCGAGCTGCATTCCCCCGATAGGGTTGGGCAGATTCGTTACCGTGAAATTATCGACAACAATGTTGGAAACCGTGCCTGCACCGTTGCTTGCGGCAACCGAAATAGCCGAGCCCTTGTTATTGCCGTAATTTCCATTCCATATCGCGGAATTGATCGTGCTATTGGTAAAGAATACGTTTTGTGCGCCTTGATGAATCTCCGCGTACAGCTCGCAGTTGAACGGCGTCCCCTCTCCCGCAGGGGTTGGCGCCACATTCACCAAGCCGACGCGGTCAATGGTGACATTGTTCGCCGGGGAGCCAACGACGAATACCGCTTCGCCACAGGTCATGTTGGGCGAATTGGTGAGCGTGATGTTCTTCCCACCAAGATAAAAAGTTTCCCAGGGGGAGTCCGCCCAGTTCTGGACTTGTATGACTCCCCCGAAATCGATGGTCAACGAGCCCGTGCCGGCTGGCACGGTGCCTTTGAGCCAGTACCAGGCACCACCGGCACCAGTGGTGGTGCCCGTATCGCCGCCGCTGATCATCTGGGTTTGACCACAGGCATTGGTGGCTCCCGTCACGGCGCCGGACTGGGCTCCGCTGATGAATGTATTGGCACAGCGCACGTAAACCGTCTGATTGTCGACATACGGATGGAGGTTTCCCGCCGCATCCTTGGATGTCCCGCTCTGTATGGTTCGTACCGACGTGGTCAGTGTCGGCGCAAAGACGATGGAAACATCGGCACTCGGATCCAGTGTTTGCAGCGTGTAGTTGGCTGCCTGAATGGCCGCTCGCAGCGTACATGCGCCAGCAAAGGTGCCCCCCAGCGTGCTGACACAGGTGGTTGGTGTCGTTGCATTGGCATTGGGAGCGTCGCTGTTGTCGGTGACCGTGAAGACGATGGTCGCCGCCAGTGCCGTGGATGAGATACCCGCGCATGAAAGCAGCAGCAAAGAGAAAAGGCACTTCGCTGCACGCCACTTGCGAAAAAATGCCGAACTAGGCAGGCGATTGAGAGCATGCATGATATTCCCCGTTTTCTCAAGGAGATATGACAGGAAAATGATTTTCCCAATGGCAATGGCCATCAGTTGTACCCAGCGCATTTGCATCGCCGTACCTCGAATAGTTCTATTTGAATCACGAGCCCACAACTCACCTTGCAGCCGGTGAGTTTGGAAGCAAAATTTTTCGCGCAGATCCTGCGCGTCAATCAAAAAAAGGCGGATTTCCATCAACGCTTGCGCGCTGCTCCACTGCCCGTTGAGCGGACACACCTTCAGTCGGGTTTGCGACGCAAAACATTCCTCCCTCGACAAACCATATTCACCGTGCTTGTATTTTTTCAGTGACGGACCAGTTTCCATGGACCCGCACCTGTGCAACGGTAAGTCGCCTATCAGACATATATACAACCCATGGTTAACCCATGCAGGTCCAATCGACCAGAACATGCACTGACAAACCACTGCACATATCGATAGGCTAAATCATGTTTTTTTCTATTTCAATAGTTTTTTTACATGAAACCAGAGGCTCGTACCAGCGCTACGAGGGAGGCACTTGAGCGATCTAGGGAATACCCTGAATCAGCCACACCACATACAGGTAACTGGTGGTATCCCCAATACGACTGGAGCTGGCTGCGCAAGCCACATAGAATCGCCCCTGCAGGAGAGCAGGCGGGCGCCACGGTGCCGAGCCTCACCGAAGGCGCAAACTCCCATACACGCTCAGGTTCCGTACTGCAAACACAACATGCCGTCTGGAGAGCCGCCGCACGCAATGTGCGGCGCACCGAAGGAGCAAGCCCCGTTCCCATGGACGGCGGTGAATCTCTCAGGTACCAAGGACAGGGGGAGCGGCAGCTGCGTCACGACGGACGCCGGCTGCCTGCTATCCAGACCATAGCGGCCAGCTTTCGCGTGACCCGGCACATGCCTTTGAAAGGGCATCGTCATGCGCGTCATCGTTCTCGGAGCCGGTCTGATCGGCACCACGTCGGCCTACTATCTGCAATCCCTCGGTCATGAAGTGACCGTCATCGACCGCCAGGCCGCGCCCGGCGCCGAAACCAGCTTCGCCAACGGCGGGCAGATCTCGGTCAGCCATGCCGAGCCCTGGGCCAACCCCGGCGCACCGCTGAAGCTGCTGGGCTGGCTGGGCCGGCAGGACGCCCCCCTGCTCTTCCGCCTGCGCGCCGACATGCGCCAGTGGCTCTGGGGCCTGTCCTTCCTGCGCAACTGCACGCCCGCGCGCACGCGCCACAACATCCAGCAGATCGTTCGCCTGGGCACCTACAGCCGCGAGGCCCTGCAGCAGCTGCGGTCGGACACCGGCATCCAGTACGAGCAGCGCACGCAGGGCATCCTGCACTTCTATACGAACGCCCGCGAGTTCGAGGGCGCGCTCAAGCCCACCGAGCAGATGCAGGCCCTGGGCTGCGACCGCCGCCTGATCGATGCCGACGAGGCCGTGCGCCTGGAGCCGGCCCTGGCCCATGTGCGCGGGCAGATAGCGGGCGCCACCTATACGGCCGAGGATGAATCGGGCGACGCCAACCTCTTCACGCGCGAGCTGGCGCGCATTGCCACCACCACGGGCGTGCAGTTCCGCCACGGCCACCACGTCATGGCGCTGCGCACCACGGGTGCGGGCGCCAGCCGCCATATCGACCATGTGGAGGTGACCAATGCCGATGGCCGCTATGAACGCATCCAGGGCGACGCCTATGTGCTGGCCATGGGCTCGTTCAGCCCGCTGCTGGCCCAGCCGCTGGGGTTGCGCCTGCCCATCTACCCGGCCAAGGGCTACTCCGTGACCCTGCCGGTGCTGGACCCCGCCAAGGCCTACCAGGTCAGCCTCACGGACGACGAGTTCAAGCTGGTGTTCTCGCGCTACACGGGCGCGCAAGGCGACCGCCTGCGCATTGCGGGCACGGCCGAGTTCAACGGCTACGACCGCAACCTGGACCCCGTGCGTTGCGAGGCCATCGTGCGGCGCGTGCAGCAGCTGTTCCCTGGCGCCGGCGATACCGGGCGCGCCCAGTTCTGGAGCGGCCTGCGCCCCGCCACGCCCAGCAATGTGCCGCTGATCGGACGCTCGCCCATCGCCAACCTGTTCCTGAACACCGGCCACGGCACGCTGGGCTGGACCCATGCCTGCGGCTCCGGCATGGCGCTGGCCGACCTGGTCAGCGGCAGGCGGCCGGCCGTGGATTTCGATTTCCTGGGGGCCGCAGCCATGGACCCGGATCGCAGCGCAGGCACGGTGCGCCCGCGCGCGGTCTGAGGTGCGGACGGCGTGTACGGCGTGTACGACGCCTAGGCAGTGAACACCGTCAACACCCCGGCGAAGCGGTGCAGGCGGGCGTCCATGATCTCGGCTTCGGCAACGAAGCCGATCAATGGCACATCGCCCAGTGCGTGGCGCAGGGTGCGCAGTTCGGCATCGGGGCCGCCGAACAGGCCGCCGCCGCGGCCCCGGCAACTGATGTAGATGGCGCCACGGATGCGGGGCTGTGCCTCGCCTTCGGGCGCCGCCTCCTCGGGCTCCGCCGCATCGCGCAGCGCAGCGCCCAGTTGCAGCAGTTCCTGGCGCGCCACCTGGGCCTGGCGGCGGCAGAAGATCACCGAATGCCCGGCCTCCACGGCCGATGACAGGGCCACGCCCTGGCGCAGCGGGTCCAGGCCGACCAGGGTCAGCACCTGGGCCTCTTCGGTCAGCACGCCGTGGGCCAGGCCCCGGCCCGGCGGCGCAATGGCCGCCAGCGTGGTGCGGACCGTGGTCAGCGCGGGCTGCCAGTCGCTGCCTTCCAGCTCCACGCCCAGCAGTTGCAGCAGGCGCTGCAGGGCCGGATCGCCATCGAGCCCGGTGACCAGGGCGCCGCGCGCCTCGGTGATCTCCAGCCCCTCGCCCAGCGGCACGCAGCCCTGGGCCATGCCCGTGATGCAGGGCACGCCGGCACCGAAGGCCACGCCTGAAAAGCCGCCACGAAAAATGCCGCGCGCGTCCGCATGCTGCGCATGCAGATCCTCGGTACGGCAGGCGATCTGCACGCCCTCCACGCCATCTTCCCCGTCATCGCCCACGCCGCCGAACAGCAGGCCGGACTCGGTGCGCTCGGACAGCTCGTACAGCAGCTCGGCCAGCTCGGGCTGGCCGCCTGCGGCATGGACCAGGGCCGAATGGGCCGTGAAGCCGGCCTCGCCGCCAGGCGCATGCAGGGGCGCCAGGCCCGAATACAGGCGGTAGTGGGCGGCCGGTACATCCAGCAGCATCACCGCGAGCGCGGTTCCTGACAGGTACTCATGCGACATGGCCAGAACGCCGCCGGCCGAGCAGCCGGCCCAGTCCGCCACATGGGGCAGGGCCCTGGCCAGATGCTGCAGCAGCGGCCGTGCGTGGGCGGCATGCGCATGGGACAGGTACACCAGTCCCAGACGGGGCCGCTGCGCGTGGCCGGGCCCGGCCATCTGCAAGCGCAGCTGCTGCAGCACCGCGTCGGCCGCGGCGCGCCAGTCGGAATGGCTGGCATGGCCTACAGGAAACAACGACATACCAACCTTCTTTCTAGCCCCGCCAGCACCCGGCTTGCGGGTGGCTGGGGCCTTGCGCATCCATGGGTCCGGCCCGATCGGTCAACGCGCCGGCCGGCTCTTGGCTGCCGGCTTGCTGGCGGCCGGCGCCTTGGCTCCAGCCTTTGCAGCGGCTTTCCTGGCAGCCGCTTTGGCGGGAGCCTTGGCAGCGGTCCTGGGGGCTTCGGCCTGCGCCGCAGCCTTGGCCGCCGGCTTTGCGGACGGCGCCTTGGCAGGGGAGACCGCCGCCGCCTTGCCCGCCTGCGCAGCAAAGGCGCTGGCCTGTGCCGCCATGCGGTCCATGGTGGCCTTGGCCAGGTCACCGGCCATGCCGGTGGCGCGCTGGGCGGCCGCCACGGCCTCCGGGGCCATGGGCTCGGCCATGGCCTTGGCGGCGATCTGCTGGAATTGCTGGGTCAACGCGCCCCACCACTGCATGGCCTGGCCCATGGCGGCGGCCTGGGCGGACTCGTCCTTGGGCGCCGCAGTCTCCGCGGCTGCGGGTCTGTCGGCGGCCTTGGCCGCCTCGGGGGCTGCAGGCGGCGCGGCAGCGGCCTGTGCGGGCTCGGGCTGCGGCTTTTCCTTCTTGCTCGCCCGGCTGGCGGCCGAGGACATGGGCCAGTCCGAAAGGTCGCCCTGCCCCGCGCTGGCGGCGCCCTTGGCCGCGGCGGTTGCGGCTGCAGGGAACTGGAAGGCCTGCGCCAGCTCGCCCATGCTGACGTTCATGCCCTGCAAGGTGGACAGCGTCATGCGCTGCACTTCCAGGGCCTGGATGGTGGCGGCCAGCGCCTTGCCGTTCTGGTCGAGCCAGAACTGCACGGCCTTGAGTTCGGTGATGCGCTTGTCCACCTCTTCGATGCTCACCGTGGGCGCCACCCATTCGGGCAGGCGCCCCAGGGGCCGGGCGGTGGCCGATCCTGCACTCTGGGCCAGGCCCTGCAGGAAGTCGAAACCGGGGATGAACTTGCCGAAACCGAAGGAGGACGCATCACTCATGGCAGCACTCGCTAGGACTGGGTTGGAAGAACATGCCGGTGAAGCACACCGGCCATGCGCTCAGCTTAACCCAGGCACACGCCAAGTCCATCGCAAGTCATGCACGGCCCGCTGCGCACAAACCCGGTGGATGACAAAAAGCTCAGTGGGAGTGGCCGGCATGTCCGCCGTGTCCGCCATGCGCGCCGCCCTGCGCAGCCGATGCCGCACCTGCGCCGGGCGCCATGGCGCGCACGGGGACCTGCAGGCTCAGGCGCGAGGTCTCGCCCTTGGCGTCCTTGAACACCAGGGTGATGGGTACCTGACTGTCCTTGAGCAGCGGGCTCTTGAGCTGCTGCAGCATGACGTGGTAGCCGCCGGGCTTCAGGTCCACGGCCACGCCCTTGGGCAGGTCCAGGCCGTCGATGGCGCGCATGCGCATCACATCGCCTTCCATCTTCATTTCATGCACCTCGGCCACGCCGGCGGCGGGCGACTCCACGCCCACCAGGCGCAGCGGCTCCTCGGCCGTCAGGCGCATGAAGGCGCCCGTGGCCTGCTGGCCCGGCACGCTGGCACGCGCCCAGGCGGCGTCGGCCTTGACATGGGCCGCATCGGCATGGGCATGGGCCAGGCCCATGGACAGGGAGGCGGCGATCAGGAAAGGGGTGGTCCATTGACGCAGTGTCATCACGGTTTCTCCAGAAATTTCAATGCATTGCGGCACGGTCTTCGTGCCTTGCAAAAAGGGTTGGCCAAGCGAAGGAAGCGGGAGTGAATCCGGGAGTCACCGGGGCGGGGCGCGGGCCTGGGGCAGGGCCGGCATGGCCACGCTGTGGACGGAGGCCGGGTGCGCCCGTGGCTGCGCATCTGCCACCAGCGGTGCCGGGGCCGCACTGCACCGGGCGGGCGGCGGCGCCAGCGGGGGCAGGCACAGCGGGCAGTCGATGCCGTGGCTGCCGGCAAGGGCATCGTCCTGACCGGCCGGCGAGGGCACCCAGACCGATTCGCCAGGGGCCGAGCACAGGCGCTCCCAGCCCGAGGCGCGCGCCAGCGGCGCAAACGCCGATGCCAGCGCCACGCACAGCCACAGGCCCAGCGCCCAGCGGGCGCAGGCAGCCAAGGTGGAGGGCAGGCGAAGCGGCATGGCGTCATTCTAGGGGTCTGCCCCAGGACGTCATGTCCGTGACCCCGCCAGGCCCTGCCCGCCCCTACCATCGCAGGCGCATCCCCCAGCCCTCACCAACACCCTAGGAGACACCCATGCTCACCCTGTGCGGATTCGCGGCCAGCAACTACTACAACAAGGTCAAGCTGGCCCTGCTGGAAAAGCAGCTGCCCTTCAACGAGGAACTGGCCTGGCTGGGAGAGACCGACATGGCGCTTTCTCCGCTGGGCAAGGTGCCCTACCTGCGCATCGACGACGGCCGGGGTCTGTGCGAGTCGGCCGCCATGGTCGAGTACGTGGAGACGCTGTCGCCCTCGCCGGCCCTGCTGCCGGCCGACGCCTTCGAGGCCGCCAAGGTGCGCGAGCTGTGCGTGTACCTGGACCTGCACCTGGAGCTGGTGGCGCGCATCCTCTACCCGCAGGCCTTCTTCGGCGGCCAGGTCAGCGACTCCACCCGGGAGCGCACGCTGGCCCAGCTCGACAACAACGTGGCGGCCTTCGCCAAACTCGCGCGTTTCTCACCCTTTGTGGCGGGCGACAGCTTCACGCTGGCCGACTGCTGCGCCATCGTCCACCTGCCCCTGGTCAGCGCGGCCAGCAAGATCGTTGGCGGCCGCGACGTTCTGGCCGACCTGCCCGTGCGCGAGTACCTGGCACGCATGGCCGAGCGGCCCACGGTGCAGCAGGTCAATGCCGACCGCAAGACCAATACGGCGCTGATGATGGCCCGCTACGCCAGCGACAAGACCCCGGCCTGAGGCGCGGGGCCTTCACTCACTCCTGCAGCCAGCGCAGCAGCCCGCTGGCGCGCTGCGTGGGGCTGCCAACGGCCGAGGCCAGCAGGCCCGGCACCTCGGAGAACAGCGAGAAGGCCTGGCGGGCGCGCGTGATGCCGGTGTAGACCAGCTCGCGCCCCAGCACGCTGCCGCCGCGCGAGGGCAGCACCAGGGCGGTGTGCTCGAACTCCGAGCCCTGGCTTTTGTGCACCGTCATGGCGAAGGCGGTCTCCACATGGGCCATGCGGCTGACGCCGACCGAGCGCAATTCGTCGCCCTGCAGGAAGTAGACGCGCAGCAGCTGCCCTGGCTGCCCCTGGTGCGCTCCCGGCAGCGCAATGCCGATGTCGCCGTTGAACACGCCCAGCTGCGCGTCGTTGCGCGTGACCATGACGGGACGGCCCGCATACCATTCGCCGCCTCGGCGGATCACGCCCTGCGCATCCAGGGCCTGCTCCACCGCGCGGTTGAGGCCGGACACGCCCCAGTCCCCCTCGCGCACGGCGCACAGCAGCCGGAAGCGCTCGAAGGCCTGCAGCACAGCGACCACCCAGGCGCGGTGCGCTGCCTCGTCGGCGCCGGCCGCATCCGGCCGGCCCTGCAGCGCCTGGGCATAGAGGGCATAGCTGGCAAGACCGCCGCGCCCGTGCACGGCCAGTTCGGTCACGGCGTGCACGCCGCCGCCATGGCGTTCCCACAGCTCGGAACCTGCGCCGGCTTGCGTGCCGGCATCGAGCAGGGCCTGGGCCTTCACCGCCTCACCGGCATTCACGGCGTGTGCCAGCTGGCCGATGGGGCCGCCGAAGCGCCGGCTCTCGCGCAGCATGACGGTGTGCTGCGCCAGCGCTGGCGCACGATCGCCGTCGGGCGCCGCGAACTGCGGCGGCAGCCGCTGGCCCGCCACGCGCAGTGCGTAGTCCAGCGTGTCGGGCAGGTAGCGCCCGGCCTGGGCATCGCGGCACAGGTCGCCCAGCACGGCGCCCGCCTCCACCGAAGCCAGTTGGTCCTTGTCGCCCAGCAGCACCAGGCGGGCGCCGGCCGGCAGTGCCTCCAGCAGCGCCGCCATCATCTCCAGGTGGACCATGGAGGCCTCATCGACGATGAGCACGTCCACGTCCAGCTGCCGCCCTGCATGGAATCCCCAGTGCCGCGTATCGGGCCGCGCGCCCAGCATGGAGTGCAGGGTGCGCGCCGCACCCATGCGCTGCACCAGGCCCGCCAGGTCGATCTCGCCGCCCATGCTGCCCTGCAATTGCAGCAAGGCCCCGTCGATCGATTGCTTCAGCCGCGCAGCCGCCTTGCCCGTGGGGGCGGCCAGGGCCACGCGCAACTGGCCGGCATCGGGCGCCGTGGCAAACAGCAGGGCCAGCAGCCGTGCGGCGGTATAGGTCTTGCCGGTGCCGGGGCCGCCCGTGATCACCGACAGCCGGCCGCGCAGCGCCAGCGCGCAGGCCAGCTTCTGCCAGTCCACGGCGCCACCGTCCGCCGCAGGCGGGAACAGGCGGTCCAGCCAGTGGCGGGCCAGGGCTTCGTCCAGCGGCTGGCCGGCCACGGCCTGCGCCGCCGTGCGCTGGATGACGTGGGCGGCCACGGCGCGTTCGTAGTCCCAGTAGCGGCGCAGGTACAGCAGCGGCGCGGGGCCGTCTGCGCCGGCCAGCACCAGGGGCTGGCCGAGGTCCTCGCTGCCATCCTGTCCATCTACCTGCTCCCCGTGCACCACGCGCACCACGGGGCTGGCGCTCAGCGCCGCAACCCAGCCGGACAGGCGCGCAGGCAGCATCTGCCACAGGGCCTGCTGCGCGGGCAGCGCATCGGCCGGCCAGGCCAGCACGTCGTTGGGGTGGCCGGCCAGCGGCGCCAGGGGCAGGCAGCTGTGGCCGCGCCCCTCCATCTGCGCCAGCAGCGCGGCGGCCACCAGCAAGGCGGGCCCGGCCTGTGCATCCTGCCCGGCGACGAAGGAAGCCAGCGCCGCATCCAGCCGGCGCAGCAGGCCCGCGTCGGCCCAGCGGCGCAGCAGGGCCAGCACTTCATTGGTGTCTGGCGGCACGGCGCCCGGCGAGTCGTCGCCCGGCGGTTCGCCGCCCGGCCGTTCATCGAACAGGTCCAGCGTGGCCGTATCGATGGTGCGCGAACGGGGGCGCGGGCTCATGGCAGTTCCTCCGCGTTGGCGCGGCCGGGACCGAGCAGTTCATCGAGCGCATCAAGCAAGGGCAGCTCGGGCGCCATGGCATGCATGCCACCGGCCGGGCCATCGATGCCGCGCAGAAAGTAGTACAGCGCACCGCCCAGTTGGCGCTGCGGCTCGTAGGCCGTGCCCAGCCGGCTGCGCAGCAGCCGGTGCAGGGCCAGCAGGTAGAGCGCGGCCTGCACGTCGTAGCGGTGGTGGAGCATGGCGCGGGCCAAGGCCTCCTGGCCGTAGGCGGTGCCGTCCGGGCCCAGGTGGTTGCTCTTGTAGTCAAGCACCCAGTAGCGGCCCTCGTGGCAGAACACCAGGTCGGCAAAGCCCATGAGCATGCCGTGCAGCGAGCGCTGGGGCAGCGCGGGCCGCTCCTGCCCCGGCAGGATGAAGCGCCGGCACAGCTGGTCGATGCGCTCGGCCGGCAGCTGGCGCGCGGGCAGCCAGAACTCCATCTCGGACAGTTGCGGCCCCAGCGTGGCCAGCGTCACATCCAGCGGCGCCAGCGGCTGGTGGACCACGGCCGTGAGCCAGGCCAGCAGGTCGCGCGCCTGCTCGCCCCGGCCCGCGCGCTCGCAGCGGCGCACCAGGCGATCAGCGAGCGCACCCTGGCCGTCCACGGGCAGGGCAAAGTCTTCGCCGCCCAGCCATTCCAGCTGGTCGTGCACGAAGTTGCCGACCACGGGGCCGCGCAAAAAGCGGTGCCAGACCGCAGGCCCGCCGGCCGGTCCATCCTGCAGGGGCTGCAGGCCCGCCAGGCCGGCCAGGCCGGCAATGTCCGCCAGTTCCGGCGATGGCGGCGGCTCCAGCGCCTGCTCATCCTCGGCCGGTCGCTGCACGGCCACGGGCAGCACGGGCAGGCTGGGCGCGGCCATGGCACGCACCAGGGCAGAGAAGCTGCCGATGCCCCAGCGCGTGTCGAAGCGTGCCTCGTAGGGCCGGGCATCGTGCAGCGGCGTGGCAGCGTCCGGCGGCTGCCAGCGCGTGCGCTGCAGCGGCTCGGCGTCCAGATCGCGCCAGGCCATGTGCGGGTCTTCGCCGCACAGCTGCTGCAGGCCGTCGCGCCAGCCCTGGGCCGAGCGCGGCTCGGTGCCGCCCAGCAGGTAGCCGGCGGCGCCCTGCTCGTTCACGCAGGCCTTGCCGTTGCCGCGCCTGAGCGGGGCCAGGCCCAGCCACAGCGCATGGCGCGGGCGGGTGAGCGCCACGTAGAACAGGCGCAGGTCCTCGCGCAGCCGCTCGCGGTCGGCCTGGGCCAGGTCTTCGTCGCTGAAGTCCAGCAGCAGCCTGCGGGCCGGGGCGGCATCGTCTTCCACCCCATCCTGCGCGGACAGGGTCAGGAACGGCGTCCTGGCCCGCTCCATGGGGCGGAAGCTGCCTGCGAACGGCAGGCAGACCAGCGGGTACTCCAGGCCCTTGCTCTTGTGCACGGTGACGATCTTGACCAGGTCGGCATCGCTTTCTAGGCGCACCACCTGCTCTTCGCTGCCGCTGCCCGGCGCCTCGATCTGGGTGGCCAGCCAGCGGATGAGGGCCTGCTCGCCCTCCAGCTGGGCGCTGGCGGTCTGCAGCAGCTCGGCCAGGTGCAGGTAGTTGGTCAGGCGCCGCTCGCCGCCCAGGGCCGGGTCCTGCAGCCAGCGCGCGGGCAGGTCCAGCCGGTACAGGGTCTGGCGCAGCATGGCCAGCACGCCCAGGCGCAGCCAGATGCTGTGCAGTTCGCGCAGCTGCTCGCTACGCGCGTCAAAGGCTTCCTCGTCGGCGGCCAGCCAGGCCAGCTCGTCCAGCGACAGGCCGATGAGCCGCGTGGCCAGGCCCGCGCGCACGGCCTGGGCATCCAGCGGCGCGGCGACGGCGCGCAGCCAGTACAGCAGGTCATGGGCCTCGTCGCTGGCGAACACCGAATCCTGGTCCGACAGGTAGACCGAGGCCACGGCGCGTGCCTGCAGTTCGCGGCGCACGGTGGCCGCCTCTCGGCCCGTGCGCACCAGCACGGCGATGTCGGCAGGCCGCAGGCGCACAAGGCGGCCATCGGGCTGCACAAAGCCGGCCTGCGGGTCGGCCAGCCACTGCACGATCTGCTCGGCGCAATGGGCCGCAAAGCGCCGCCGTACCTCGTCGGCCGACAAAGGCAGGGGGATGCCGGTGTCCTCGTCACGGCCCGCGCTCCAGGCCACGGTGAGGGCGGGCATGGCGCCGTCGCGCGTGTGCAGTTGCTCGCTGCGCCCCTGGGCGGCCACGGGCTCGAACGGCAGCGGGTTGTGGCTGCCGCGCCGGAACATGAAGGCGCCCTCGCCCGGGCGCTGCTCGGCCTGCGCGAACCAATGGTTGACGGCGCCCACCAGCGCCTCGGTGGAGCGGTAGTTGGTGCCCAGCACGTAGTGGCGCCCCTCGGTGGCGCGGCGCGCCCGCAGGTAGCTGTGGATGTCGGCGCCGCGAAAGCCGTAGATGGACTGCTTGGGGTCGCCGATCAGCAGCAGGGCGCTGTGCGGGTCGTTGGCCGCCGTGCGGTAGATCTGGTCGAACAGGCGGTACTGCAGCGGCGAGGTGTCCTGGAATTCATCGATCAGCGCCACCGGGTACTGGGCCAGGATGCGCTCGCGCAGCACGGTGCCGTTGTCGCCGGCCAGGGCCGTGTCCAGGCGCTGCAGCATGTCGGCAAAGCCGAAGCTGCCGGCCTGGCGCTTGAGGTGGGCCAGCCGCTGCGCCACGCGCGCGGCCGCATGCAGGCGCACGGCCACGCTGACGGGCGGCAATTGCTCCAGCTGCGACAGCAGCGCCTGCAGCTCGGCCAGCTCCAGCGGCATGAGCACATCGCCGGCCGATCCCTTGAAGGCCTCGGCCAGGCCTTCGGGGCTGAGGCGGTGGCGCGCGGCCTCGGTCAGCGCCAGCGGACCGTCCAGCGGGGCGCGCGACCAGTCGGCCAGCGCGGCCAGCCAGCCGGTGTAGCGCGCGGGCTGCAGCTTGCGCTTGTCCCACAGTGCGCCCTGCCCGTCGAGCTGTCCATCCAGCCACCGCTGCAGGCGCTGGGCCTTGTCGTCCCAGCCGGCCGCCAGGGCCAGCAGGCGGCTGCGGCTCTGCTCCATGGCGCGCTGCAGGCAGTCGGCCAGGCTGCCCTCGCCCGCGCCAGGCACGGGGGGCTCGCGCAGCAGGGCACGCATGTCTTCGACCAGGGCATCGACGTGGGGCCAGACCTTCAGGACCTCGTCCAGCAGTTCGTCGGACAGCGGGTAGCACTGCTGGCGCCAGTAGTCCTGCGCGGCCTCGGTCTGTCGCTGGCTTTCGTCAGGCTCCAGCGTTTCGTCGAAGAGGTTGCCGCTGTCGAAGGCATGCTCGCGCAGCATGCGCTGGCACCAGGCGTCGATGGTGTGGATGGCCGCGTCGTCCATGCATTCGGCCGCCATGGCCAGGCGCCAGGCCGCGCGTTCACGGGCCGCGCCTTCAGGGTAGGCCTCGCGCAGCGCGTGCAGGAAGCCGTCGTGGGGCGCAGGTTCGGCCTCGCCGCGAAAGCACTGCACGGCCTCGATCAGGCGCCTGCGTATGCGGTCGGACAGCTCGCGCGTGGCCGCGCGCGTGAAGGTCATGACGAGGATGTCGGGCGGCATCAGCGGCCGCTCGAAGGCCGTGCTGCTGATGCCGTCCAGGCTGCCCTCGCCATGCCCCAGCACCAGGCGCAGGTAGAGCGCGGCGATGGTCCAGGTCTTGCCGGTGCCGGCGCTGGCCTCGATCAGGCGGCTGCCCCACAGCGGAAAACGCTGTGCGTCGAGCACATGGCTGGTCACGCCGCCGGTCACTTCGCTGGTGCTCATGGTGCATCCGCTTGGTAGGGCTGGACCTGCACCTGCGCGGCCACCCAGTCGAGCAGCGGCGCGTGGACGGCATGGGCCAGGGCCTCGAAACGGCCATCGGCGCTCAGCCGTTCGAAGTCCGGGTAGCAGCGTGCCCAGGACGGGTCCTCGCCCTCGCCGCCGACCAGATGCCCGCCCTCATAGGCCTGCTGGGCCGCAGCGGGAAGGCCTTCGGCCATGGCCAGGCCGCTGCGCAGCGGCAGGGGCAACGGGCCGTTCTGGCCTTCGCGCCACAGGGCCATCAATTCACGCAGCCGTGCCAGCGCGTCGGAAGGGTCCATGGGCAGGACCTGCACCAGGCCGTCGCGCGCCACCACGCGCAGCTCGGCCTGCGAGCCGCTGGCGGCCAGCGCCAGGCTGCGCAGGTAGACCGGCATGAGCTTGTCGGCATGGGGCCTGCCCTTGGCATTGAGCAGGTTGCGCGGGTCCAGCAGCAGCCAGCACTGTGCGTCGTCCGCATCGGGGGACTCTTCGGTTTCGCAGGACTGGCGCAGCCCGTCGATCCAGTCGTCGAACACCAGGCCATCGTCCTCGATCAGCAGCCGCCTGCGCGGCGCGGGATGGGCATACCGATCCAGTTGCTGGCGCCAGGCCCGCAGCGAAGGCGTGACCGAGGACTGCAGCGCCCGCGCGCCGCGCGCGCCCAGCCCCGCCAGCGGCAGCCGCCCCGAGCGCGTGAGGCGCGCCACGGCCGCACGCACGCTGTCTTCCATGGCCTGGGGCGCCTGCCCGGGCTCGGACAGGCCGGCCGCCACCTGCTGCTGCAACTGCTGCACCAGCAGGTATTCGGTCAGGCCGTCGAGCTGGAACAGTTCCTCGTCCACGACCGGGTTGTCCTCCTGCTCGAAGCGCACCTGCAGGCGCTGGCGCAGGTAGGCGCGCGCCGGGTGGCGCAGGAAATCGGTGAGCCGGGCCAGCGTCAGCGGCGCCGAGGCGTCCGGGACAAAGGGCGGGCGCGGCTGCGCGGGCAGCGCAGGCAACGCGTCCGTGCCGTCAGACTGCGCATGCGCGGCCCGCCATTCGCGCGCATACGTGGTCCAGGGCGAACCTTCTTCGAAATAGCGGCGGCTGAAGGGCTGCAGCGGGTGCTGCTGCGTGCGCTGCGCCAGCAGCGGCTGGCCGCCTTCGCCGCGCCAGCCGGCCTCCAGGTAGTCGCGCAGCTGGGAGACCAGGACCGAGGGCGGCTGCTCGCTGTTGTCGCGCACATGGTGGCCGGTCCAGCTGATGTAGAGCGCGCGGCGCGCGGACAGCAGGGCTTCGAGCATGAGCTGGCGGTCATCGTCGCGGCGCGCGCGGTCGCCGGGGCGCTGCTGGCCGGGCAGCGCCATCAGGTCGAAGTCGCTGCGCGTGGCGCGGCGCGGATAGTCGCCATCGTTCATGCCCAGCAGGCAGACCACCTCGAAGGGAATGGCGCGCATGGGCATCAGCGTGCAAAAGGTCACGCCACCGGCCCGAAAGCGCTGCGACAGCGAGGGCTGCTCCAGCGCCTGCATCCAGGCCTCCTGGGCCACGCCCAGTTCCACGGCCTGCGCATAGCCGGCCTGCTCGCAGGCGCGCTGCCAGTCCGTGAGGGCGGCGTCCAGTGCGGCCAGCATGGCCTCGTCCTCATCGTCCTGCGCCTTGAAGAAGTCCTGCAGCAGCGCGCGAAAGCGCTGCGCCCAGGCCTCGGGCATGGCGGGCTGCTCGGCCTCGCGCCACCACGCCAGCATGCGCTCCAGCAGCGCGGCCAGCACGCCGGCCAGCTCGGCCGACAGGCCGCCCACTTCGTCATAGGGCTCGATGCCGCCGAAGGCCTGGCCGTCCTGCGCCACGCCGCTGGCATAGCCCAGCAGCATGCGCTGCAGGCCGAACCAGGCGCTGTTGTGCTCGCCGCAGGCCTGCAGGCCCAGGGCGCCGCGCTGCGGCGCATTGAGTCCCCAGCGGATGCCGGCCCCGGCCATCCAGCGCGTGAGCTGGGGCAGGTCGTCGGCCGCCAGACCCATGCGCGCGGCAATCGCTGGGACGTCCAGCAGGTCGCACAGCTCGCTGAGCCGGCAGCGCTGCTGCGGCAGGCGCAGCAGCCATTGCAGGGCCACGGCCAGCGGGCTGCTGGCGCGTGCGCCCAGGTCGGCAATGTCAAAGGGAATGTGGCGCGGATCATGCCTGCCGTACTGGCCGAACACGGCGCGTATCGAGGGCGCGGCGGTCTCTATGGACGGCAGCATGACTACGACGTCACGCGGTGCCAGCGGTGCCTGCCCCGGCTGCCCGGGATCCGGTGGCCGGGCCAGCATCTGCAGCAGCTGGTCGTGCAGAACCTCCAGCTCGCGCACCACGCTGTGCGCGCTGTGGAACACGATGGAGCGGTCGGCCCGCGCCACCTCCAGCGGCGGGTGCTCGGCCAGCGGCACCAGGTCGCGTATGCGCTGCTGCACCTGGGCCAGCAGCGGCGCGGTGCGCAGGTCCTCGGCATCGGTTTCGTCGAACAGGTCCACGCGCGGCATCTGCAGCTGGGCTGCGGCACCCGTGGTGTCGAAGGCGTCGAGCTGGCGCACATAGTCGCGGCTTTGCCGGCCCCAGGCGGCCAGCAGCGGATGGGCGTGGGCATGCATGGCCTCCAGCGGCAGCTGCGCCAGGTCGCGGCCGCCGCGCAGCGGCTGGCGGCGCCGCGCCATGCGCAGCAGCTCGCGCCCGTCGATGGCGTCGGCCCAATGGAAGCGGCAGGGATTGGGCACGGCCAGCAGCACCTGGCTGTGGCGGGCAATGGCGGCCAGGAACTCCAGCAGGCTCAGCGGCAGCTGGCTGATGCCGAACACCACCACGCGGCGCGCCAGCGGCGCGGCCGGCGCTTCGCCCGACTGCAGCGCGGCCAGCACCCTGCCCTGCAGGCGCGCGCGCGTGGCGCCGTGCTGGTCCTCGTCCAGCTCGGCCAGCACGGCGCGCCACAGGCGCGGCTGCCACAGCTGGCCTTCGGGCACCGGGGCGTCCGCCACACCAGGGCGCAAGGGCATGGGCAGCACGTCATGCCCGGCCTCCCAGGCGTCCAGCCAGTCGGCGCGGTAGATCTGGTATTGGTCGAAAAGGTCGGCCAGGCGCTGGGCCAGCTGCAGCAGCCGCTCGGGCTCGCCGGGGCGCAGAAAGCCTGCAATGGGGGCGAAGGCCGGGTCATGCAGGCACTGCGGCAGCAGGCGCATGAGCCGCCAGGTCATGGGTGTCTTGTCCAGCGGCGATTCGCGCGGCACGGCCTGGCGGCCCAGCACCTGGCGGTAGCTGCGCCACACAAAGCGCGCGGGCAGTTCCACGCGCGCGGCGGCGCACACGCCCAGCTGCTCGGCCATGCGCATCTTGAACCACTCGGCCATGCCGTTGCTCTGCACCAGCACCACCTCCGGCTCCAGCACGTCCAGCGGGTGCGCAGCCAGCCATGCCAGCACCGTGTCGGCCAGCACCTCCGTCTGATTACCGTGCAGGGCGATCAAGCCCGGCTGCCAATGCGATGCCACCTCTGCGCTCCCGTGCTCCAAGCCATGCGAGCAGCGAGCTTAACGCGGTTGACACGGGCCGGGACCGCGCGGGTCCATTACCAATGCAGGTAGAACATGGCCTTGGCCAGCAGCACGATGGCCAGCACGTGGCAGAACACGCTCAGGTGCAGGCGGTGCGAGCGGCGCCCGCCCAGCACACCGCGCCGGCGCCACCACATGGCTGCCAGGAAATGTCCGAACACGCTGAGCGCCAGCCCGATCTTGAGCGCCAGCAGCAGGCCGAAGCTGCTGGCCAGCGGAGCGGCAAAGGCTGCAGCCAGTGCCGCGCGATGCTGCCAGGCCAGACCCAGCCCCGCGCCGTACAGCACCAGCAGCACCCAGGGCATGACGGCCACCGCTCGGTCGCCCAGCGCCTGCTCGGTGGCGCGCGCCACGATGGCGGGCAGGTGGCGGCGCGCCCCGGCCAGCAGCACCACTTCAAAGAACACCGTACCCGCGAAGGCGATGGCAGCCAGCAGGTGCAGGGTCAGCAGCAGGCCGTAGCTCATGCGCGCCTCCTGTGCGGCAGGGGCAGCGGCAGGGATGCGGGAGCCGGCAGCAGATCGGCCAGCGTGAAGCCGTCCAGATGGGCCAGGAAGCTGTCCAGCGCCCCGCCCAGCACGCCGGCCAGCCGGCAGTCCTGCGCAAGCGTGCAGGCAGGTGGGCTGGTGCCCGTGAAGCATTCGACGATGGCAAGGTCCGGCTCCATGCCGCGCACCACGTCGCCCAGGCCGATGTCGGCCGGCGCATGGGCCAGGCGCATGCCGCCGCCCTTGCCGCGCACGGTCACGATCCAGCCGCGCAGCGCCAGCTGGTGCGTGACCTTCATGAGATGGGCTTCGGAGATGGCATGGGCCTGGGCGATATCTGCAATCGTGCACAGCCGCCCGGGGTGGCGCGCCACATGCATGAGCAGGCGCAGCGCGTAGTCGGTCATCAGGGTCAGGCGCATGGCAGGCCTGCGATCATGCCTGCCGGTCGGCACGCGGGCGCACCAGCAGCGGGGCGAAACGCCACAGGTACAGCGCAAAGGCCAATACCCAGGCAGCGGCCGAGGCATGCAGCGCCGCCAGCGACAGCGCCGTGGGCAGCAGGGCCGCCAGGCGCAGCACGGCAGCGGCAATGACCAGGGCATAGGCGGCGACCATGCTGCGGTCGGTGCGCAGCGGCAGGCCCAAGTGGCCCATCGACGTCCGTGTGCACATGCCGATGATGAGCAGGGCAAAGCCGCCCGCACCGATCACATGCACGGGCCAGGCGGGGCGCAGCACCCATCCGGCCGCATGCGCGCCGGCCACCAGCAGGCCCGCACCCAGCGCCGCGTGGCCCAGGTAGAGAATCCACAGCAGCGGCACGCGGCGCACGGCCTGGGGCTTCCAGGCCAGCACCTGCCACAGGGCGATCAGGCCCGCCACGGCCAGGCCGGCGGCCAGGCCCGGCCACCAGCCCGCCAGCAGGCAGGCGATGGCCACCACGCCCGCACCCAGTTGCCACTGGCCGCTGGCCGTGTGCATGGGGATCTGCAGGCCGGACACGGCGCGCATGGCGAAGAAGGGGATCACGCGCCGCGCGATCAGCAGCGCAATCACGGCCATGCACAGCAGGCCTGCGTTGAAGCGCTGCATCAGCGCGCCGTAGTCGCCCTGCCAGATGGACCACAGGTACAGCGCATCGGCCGCGCCCAGGCCGGCCAGCAGCAGGGGCAGCCCGTAGTTGCGCCGGCTGCGCGCCACCTGAATGGCACGGCCCAGCGCCAGCGCGGCCCAGCAGAAGAAGGCCGTCTCGCACAGCGCGGCGACCGCAAAGGCCTGCGGCCCCGGCAGCAAGAAGCCTGCGCGGGCCACCAGCCACAGCAGGCACAGCGCGCCCAATGCCCGGCCCTGCAGGGGATTGCGCCCTGTCCAGTTGCTGCCTGCCGTGAACAGAAAGCCCACGGCGATGGTGGCCACGAAGGCCCACAGCATCTCGTGCGCGTGCCAGAACACGCCGGGCATGCGCCCCGCGATCCACTGCGGAGCATGGACCCACAGCGCCACCGACAGCGCGGCCCAGAGGCAGCCAAGCAGGTACAGCGGCCGAAATCCCAATTCGAGGAATGCCGTCCATTGCGGCGCCGGCTCCCGGGTTCTCAGGGGTTCCTCCAGCTCCATCCATTGCGCCATGATGTGCACTCCTTCCGGCCCGCTGCGCCTGCATAAGATGCATCCAGCGTACATCTTCAAGTGCACCGGCGAGGCGGCGGCGCAACCACCTTCTGACCCATATCAAGCAGGAGCCAAGCATGGCACTCGAACACGCAAAGCCACTGGAGGTCATCGCCCTGCACGCCCGCGACGGCATGCCCATCAGCACCAGCCTGATCCGAACGCCGAAGCTGCAGCTGCTGCGCCTGGTGCTGCCGCCCGGCCATGCCCTGCCCAGCCATCAGGTCCCCGGCGAGGCCACCATCCACTGCCTGGCGGGCGAGGCCGGCATTGCCACGCGCCTGGCCAGCCTGCGGCTGGTGGCCGGCTCGGTGGTGCTGGTGCCTGCCGGCGAGCTGCACGATGTGCACGCGCGCGGCGACCAGGGCTGCGTGCTGCTGGTGACGATTGCGGGCGCGAACGACTGAACGCGGCCGCAGCACAGGCAGGATCACGCATTGCCTGAGGCACAAAGAAAAACGGACTGCTTCTTGCGAAGCAGTCCGTAATCTTTTTCACTGTATCTGGTGGCCTGGGACGGAATCGAACCGCCGACACAAGGATTTTCAATCCTCTGCTCTACCGACTGAGCTACCGGGCCGAGAACTAGATTATATGCAGGATTTTTTGACCCAAAAACGAAAAAGCCAAAATTCCTTCAAAAAGTCTATCCGCGCTTGTTGCGGCCCAGGTCCACGCCCAGCTGGCGCAGCTTGCGGTACAGGTGGGTGCGCTCCAGGCCGGTCTTCTCGGCCACGCGGGTCATGGAGCCGCCTTCGCGCGCCAGGTGGAACTCGAAGTAGGCCTTCTCGAAACCGTCGCGCGCCTCGCGCAGGGGGCGGTCCAGATCGAAACCCTGGTGTGCATGCGGCACGTTGTTGTCCACCGGCACACGGCTGGCCGCAGGCGTGACGACGGCTGCGATGTCGGCGGGCTCGGCCACTGCGGCAGGCGCTGCAGCCGGCGCCTGGCTGGCGGCATTGCGCGCCAGGCCCTGCTCCACCGCCTTGAGCAGCTTCTGCATGGTGATGGGCTTTTCCAGGAAGGACAGCGCACCGATGCGCGTGGCCTCCACCGCCGTCTCGATGGTGGCGTGGCCGCTCATCATGATGACCGGCATGGTCAGCTGGCCCGCCGAGGCCCATTCCTTGAGCAGCGATACGCCATCGGTGTCGGGCATCCAGATGTCGAGCAGCACGAGGTCGTAGGTGTTGGAGGCGCGCGCCGTGCGCGCCTGGCCGGCGTTCTCGGCCACGTCCACACTATGACCTTCGTCGTTGAGGATTTCCGACAACAAATCCCGGATCCCCAGTTCGTCGTCGACCACCAGTATGTTTGCCATGTGTCTTAAGCCTATGTGCTGAGGCGCGGGGGGGCGTCAGGCCTATCCTGTACGCTCAGGCGCAAATGATAGCGACACTTGCGCACCTTGAATCACCCCGCCGTCGTCCCTGTTGCCCAGGTCGATGCGGGCGCCATGCTCGTCTGCGATTTTCTTGACCACGGCCAGGCCCAGTCCGGTGCCCCGCGCCTTGGTCGTGACATAGGGCTCGAAGGCCCGTTGAAGGATGTTGGCCGCGAAGCCCGTGCCGCTGTCGCTGATGCTCAGGCGCACGCGGCGCGTGGACTCATTCCAGCGCGTCTCTATGGTCACGGGGCCGGGGGGCTGGCCGCTTTCCTGCGCACGCTGGGCCGTGGCGTCCTGGGCATTCTGCAAAAGATTGTGAATGACCTGGCGCAGCTGCTGGCCATCGCCGGAAATCGGCGGGCATTGCGGGTCCAGCACACACTCCACGCGCACTTCGGCGTTCTCTTCACCGTACAGCTGCAGCACGTCGGTCACCAGCGCGTTGAGGTCCAGCGACTGCAGATTGGCGGCAGGCAGGCGCGCGTAGTCGCGGAATTCATCGACCAGGCGCTTCATGGCGCCGACCTGATCGACGATGGTCTTGACGGACTTGGCCAGCAGCGCCTGGTCAGCCGGCTGCAGCTTGTCGGTCAGCCGCATGGCCATGCGCTCGGCCGACAGCTGGATGGGCGTGAGCGGGTTCTTGATCTCATGGGCCACGCGGCGCGCGACCTCGCCCCAGGCCTGGGCGCGCTGGGCCGAGACGATCTCTGAGATGTCGTCGAAGACCAGCAGCCGCTGCGCATCGGGCAGTTCCGCACCGCGCATGACCAGGGTGGTGGTGTGCTGGATGACGCCGCCATCGGTGGAGGCATGCAGCTCATGCACCAGTTGCCAGCGATCGCGCCCCTGCTCGCCCAGGAAGAGCGCGAACTGCTCCTGCACGACTTCGCCGAACTGCTCCAGCCCCGGCACCTGGGACAGCGCCCGTCCTTCATGGACGGCCATGGGCGCGCGCAGTATGCGCGTGGCCCCGGGATTGCTCAGGACGATGGCGCCCCGCGCGTCCAGCACGATGACGCCCGATGTGAGGTTGTCGAGGATGGTCTGCAGGTTGCCGCGTGCGGCATCGAGCTGGCCCATGCTGCGGTTGGCCTCGGCGCGCGCATCGGCCAGTTGCTGGGTCATGAGCGCGAAGGAGCGCGTGAGCCCGCCGATCTCGTCGCGCGTCTGCAGCGCCGGCTTGGGCCGCAGGTCGCCGCGCGCCACGTCGCGCATGCCCTGGGCCAGCAGCAGCAGCGGCCTGGCCAGCTGGTTGCCCAGCACGATGGCCAGAACCACGGCGCCGAAGACCGCCAGGAACAGGCTGAGCGTGAGCGTGCCTATGTACATGCGCTGCAGGCCGCCGCGTGCCAGCGCGCGTTCCTGGTATTCGCGGTTGGCGGCCTGCACGGCAAGGGCGTTGGTCACCAGCGCCTGCGGCAGCGCAATGGTGGCCTGCAAATAACGCGGCTCGGTCAGCAGGCCCACGCTGGGGTTGGGAACCACGGCCAGCGTGCGGACCTGGGCATTCGGCGCTGTGGCACCCGGCTGGGCCGTGCCGTCGTCGTCCAGTCCTTCGATGCTGGCCACGGCGCGCTGCTCGCGCAGCGAGCGCAGCATTTGCGCGCTGGGGCGTTCGGGCTGCAGGTTGAAGCGCGATTGACCTGCGCTGGCAACCGCGCGCAAGCCAGCCAGCTCGCCACTGCGCGGCACCGGCGCCGGACCCACGACGGCGATTTCGGAGGCGCTCCACAGCACGACATCGGTGGCCCCCAACTGGTCGCGCACGCGCTCCAGGATCAGCGCGGCGCCCGCATCGGAGACCTGGGACAGCTGGGCGCCTGCGGTGCGCGTGTTGTTGGCCATGTCGTTGGCCACGGTCTCCAGCGTGGAGCTGGCCAGGCTCACGCCTGCCGACAGCGCACCCTCGACCTGCACGTCGAACCAGCTCTCGATGGAGCGCGAGACGAACTGGTAGGAAACGATGTAGATCAGCAGGCCCGGCACCAGTCCCACCAGCGTGAAGATGCCGGCCAGCTTGAGCAGCAGGCGGCTGCCGAAGCGCCCCCGCTGCAGGCGTATGGCCAGGCGGATGCCGCCCCAGACCAGGATGGCCAGCAGCAGGCCGGCCACGACCACGTTGGCGGCGAACAGCCAGTTGTAGTTGCGCTCGTAGTCCAGCCGGTTGTTGGTTGCCAGTGTCAGCAGGAACAGCAGCAGCACGCCGACCAGCCCCATGAGGCCGGCGCCCACGCCCACGGCCCAGCGCGTGCCGCGCGACAGGCCGGCCGAGGCCGGCAGGGCCATGCGTTCGTCGGCGTCGGTGTCCCGGTTCATGGCGCGTCTTCCAGCATCTGGGCGCGCGACAGCTGCAGGTTCCAGCCCGAGCGGCCCAGCGCACCGATCTGCAACGGCCTTGGCAGCTGGGACAGGTCGATGCGAAAGCGCAGCTGCACCGAGACACCCGACTGCGTGGGTGCCGTGTCCATGATTTTCCAGCGCGAGATGCGCCGCATGGAGGACAGCGCATCTTCCAGGGTCTCGAAGGTCTGGCCCAGGGCCAGCCCCAGCCCGGCGCTGGAGAAGGGGGTATTGGAGATGTGCAGGCGCCAGCGGCGTGTCAGCGGCTGGTGGCTGAGGCGGTAGTGGCGGCTGGCGGTGGCCAGTTGCTGATCGGACCAGTACCAGCGCTCACGCTGGACCTGGGCCTCGGCCACGAAGTACATGGGAATGCCCTGACGCAGCGCGTCGTCGATCTGGTAGGGCAACTCGAACTGGAGATTGGCGGACAGCAGCAGACCATCGTCGGAGCGCTCGAGCTGCATGGATCCGATCTCGGCGGTCAGCGCATCGGCCCTGGCCTGCAGGCCCAGGCCGGCCAGCACGGCGGCCAGCACAAGTGCCCCGGCCAGCCGCGCCAGCAGGCGCAGCCAGGCTGGCGACCTGGTCCGGGGACGGGGGTCAGCGCGTCTTTTGCAGCAAGGCGTAGAAGAAGCCGTCGTGGTCACCCAAAGCATTGTCAGCCAGCATGCCGGCTTTGTAGTCCTTGCCCGGGATTAAATGCCCCGGCGCCGGCAGTGTTCGCGCCTCACTGTTGCGTGCAACAAACGCTTGAACCTGTGCCTCGCCCTCTTGCCTGAAGACCGAGCAGGTGCAGTACAGCAGGCGCCCGCCAGGCTGCAGCAGGGGCCACAGGGTGTCGAGCAGCCGGGACTGGATCTGGGCCAGCTGGTGCACATCGCTTTCGCGGCGCAGCCAGCGCACGTCGGGCTGGCGCCGCACGATGCCCGAGGCCGTGCAGGGCGCGTCCAGCAAGATGGCGTCGAACAGCTGGCCGCCGCATTGCGCCTCGAACCACTGCGCAGGCTGGGACGCATCGGCCACGACCACTTGCGCCTGCAACTGCAGCCTTCCCAGCGTGTCCTCGATGCGCGCGGCGCGCTCGGCGTCTATCTCCAGCGCCGTGACCTGCAGGGTCTGCGGCGCTGCGTATTCCAGCAGGTGGGCCGTCTTGCCACCGGGGGCGGCGCAGGCATCAAGTATCCGCAACGCTCGGCCGGCGGGCTGCTCCAGCCCTTGCAGCAGCAGCGGTGCGGCCAGTTGCGCCGCCGCATCCTGCACGGAGGCCAGGCCCTGGTCGAAGCCCGGCAGGGATTGCACGGGCAAGGCCTGCTGCAGTTGCAGGCCGCTGTCGGCCACGGCAAGCGATGGCACGTCCATGGCCTGCAGCGCCGCCTGGTACTGCGCGCGGTCTGCCCTTTGGCGATTGACGCGCAGCGTCATCGGCGGCTGCTCGTTGTTGGCCTGCAGGATGGCCTGCCAGTGATCGGGATGGTCCTTGCGCAGGCGGGCAATCCACCAGGCGGGATGGTTCCAGACCGCCTGCGGCTGGGCTTCGGTGGCGGCGACCAGGGCATCGCGCTCGCGCAGAAAGCGGCGCAGGCAGGCGTTGACAAAGCCGGACTGCGCGCGGGTCGGCCCCTGCTTGGCCGCTTCCACGGCCTGGTTGACCAGGGTGAACGGCGGGTATGGCGCGCGAGATTCATCCCAGGCCAAGGCCAGGGCGGTGTTCAGCAACGCGCTGACGCGCGGCGGCGGGTTGCGCGAGGCCAGCTGCTTTTGCAGCGCCTGGGCACGGCCCAGCTGGCGCAGCACCTGGAACAGCAGGGCCTGCACGCCGGGACGCAGCGGCTGCGGCACACGCGCCAGCACGCTGCGGCTGGACTGGCCTTCGAGCACGGCCTGCAGGCATTGGGCGACGGCGTCGAGCTGCTGCCAAAGAGGAGGTGCGGCCGGTGCGGCATGCGCCTGCGAGGGCGCCGCAGCGCGGCGCGGGGAAGAATGCGTGCGTTGGTTCATGTTCCACTTTCCTGCACCTTGCTGGGCGCAGGTTCGACCAGCAGGCTGCGCACCGGGCGAAAGCCCAGCAGCCAGGCCAGCAGCCTGGCCGGATATTGCGCGATGGCGGCGTTGTAGCGCTCGGCCGCGGCGTTGAATTGCTGCAGTCCCAGGCGGTTGCGCACTTGGTGCTCGGTCCAGCGCTGCTGCCAGGGCTGCATCGGATCGGGGTCCGGCGACGGGGTATCTGATGGCGCAGTGCCAGTGCCAGTGCCAGCGGCGCCGGCGCCGGTGTCAACGGCGACCTTGGTCATGGCCTGCCAGGCCACCTCCAGCGCCGAGCAGGCATGCTCCAGCGAGGCCAGCGCGCTCTCGCGCAGCGGCCGGCCACGGGCATCGACCAGCGCCGCCTGCAACTGCGCGGCGGTCTGGTGCAGCGCGGCCTGGGCATGCACAAGGGCGGGGCTTTGGCCTTCGCCCTTGGGCTGTGCCTCGAAGGCCTGCAGCATGGCATGCCACTGGCCCAGGTATGCATCGAGCGTACCGAACTGCTGCACGCAGCCGCTGCGCAGCCGGGCCAGCCGGTTGTATGCGCCGACGGCCCAGAACACCAGCAGTGCCAGCAGCATCCATTCAAGAGACAAGGACCACATCGTCTGCAATGGCCCGGCCGGAAGCTGGTCCGGCCGAACTCTGGTTATTCCCAAAGAAAAACGCTCCCGCCTGCGCAGGGCAGGCCGGGAGCGTCACATCATCAAGCACTTGCGCCATGCACTGCTCTAGGAGACAGCATGTCCCAACAAGAGGGACGCCG
>NZ_BCTO01000073.1 GCF_001571325.1 Delftia tsuruhatensis NBRC 16741 | reverse complement strand
GGGCAAGCGGCACAGCCGCTCAGGGGGTGACACCGCCTATCAGTCAGCGGAAGCGTCACCGGCGACGGCAGCCACGCCAGCGTCGTCGTCAGCCATCACACCGGCCAGTTCGGCCGCTTCGGCGTCGGCGATGGCGCGGCGCTCTGCGTCGTCCATGGCGTCCTTGGCCTTGCGCGCCTGGTGGTATGCCAGACCCGTACCGGCGGGGATCAGGCGACCCACGATGACGTTTTCCTTCAGGCCACGCAGCTCGTCGCGCTTGCCCATGATGGCAGCCTCGGTGAGCACGCGGGTCGTTTCCTGGAACGACGCGGCAGAGATGAAGGAGTCGGTCGACAGCGATGCCTTGGTAATACCCAGCAGCACGTTGGAGTACGTGGCAGGGATCTTGCCTTCGCGCTGCAGCGCCTCGTTGGTATTGAGGATCTCCGAACGCTCGACCTGCTCGCCAGCGATGTAGGTCGAGTCGCCGGTGTTCTCGACCACGACGCGGCGCAGCATCTGGCGAACGATCACCTCGATGTGCTTGTCGTTGATCTTCACACCCTGCAGGCGGTAGACGTCCTGCACTTCATCGACGATGTAGCGCGACAGCTCCTCGATGCCCAGCAGGCGCAGGATGTCCTGCGGATCGGCCGGGCCGTCGACGATGGACTCACCCTTGTTGACCACCTGGCCTTCGTGCACCAGGATGTTCTTTTCCTTGGGCACGAGTTCTTCCCAGACCTTGCCATCCAGATCGGTGATCTGCATGCGCACCTTGCCCTTGGTTTCCTTGCCGAAGGAGATGGTGCCGGTCATCTCGGCCAGCGTGCCCTTGTCCTTGGGCGTACGGGCTTCGAACAGCTCGGCCACGCGGGGCAGACCGCCGGTAATGTCTCGGGTCTTCTGGCCTTCGACAGGGATACGGGCTAGCACTTCGCCGGGGCCCACGTCCTGGCCGTCACGCACCTGGATCAGAGCGCCGACCTGGAAGCCGATCGTCACCGAGTGGTCGGTGCCGGGGATCTTGACTTCCTGGTTGTTGGCATCGATCAGCTTGACCTGGGGACGCACGACCTTGGCAGAGCCACGGCGCTTGGGATCGATCACCACCAGCGTGGACAGGCCGGTCACTTCATCGACCTGCTTGGCCACGGTCAGGCCCTCTTCCACATTCTCGAAGCGCACCTGGCCGGCGTACTCGGTAATGATGGGTCGGGTCAGCGGATCCCAGTTGGCCAGGATCAGACCGGCCTTGACCTGCTGGTCGGGCCTGACGGTCAGCACGGCACCGTAGGGCACCTTGTGGCGCTCACGCTCGCGGCCGTTGTCGCTGATGACGATTTCGCCCGAACGCGAAATCACGACCAGCTCACCCTTGGTGTTGCTGACGTAGCGCATCGTGCTGTTGAAGCTGATGGAGCCGTTGGACTTGGCTTCCACGCTCGAGGCGATGGCAGCGCGCGAAGCGGCACCACCGATGTGGAAGGTACGCATGGTCAGCTGCGTGCCGGGCTCGCCGATGGACTGGGCGGCGATCACACCCACGGCTTCGCCGAGGTTGATCAGGCCGCCGCGGCCCAGGTCGCGGCCGTAGCACTTGGCGCACAGGCCGTAGCGGGTTTCGCAGGTCAGCGCGGTGCGGACCTTGATCTCGTCCACGCCTTGCGATTCCAGCTCGTCGATCACGTCTTCGTTGAGCAGCGTGCCTGCGGGCAGCAGCACGGCCAGCGTCTCGGGATGCACGACGTCCTCGGCCGTGGTACGGCCCAGCACGCGGTCGCGCAGCGATTCGATGACTTCACCGCCTTCGACGATGGCGCGCATCAGTGCGCCATTGCTCGTGCCGCAATCGTCCTCGTTGACCACCAGATCCTGCGTCACGTCCACCAGACGACGCGTCAGGTAGCCGGAGTTGGCCGTCTTCAACGCCGTGTCGGCCAGACCCTTTCGGGCGCCGTGGGTGGAGATGAAGTACTGCAGAACGTTCAGGCCTTCACGGAAGTTCGCCGTAATGGGCGTCTCGATGATGGAGCCGTCAGGCTTGGCCATCAGGCCACGCATGCCGGCCAGCTGGCGGATCTGCGCGGCCGAGCCGCGGGCGCCGGAGTCGGCCATCATGTAGATGGCGTTGAACGATTCCTGCTCGACTTCGTTGCCGTGGCGGTCGATGACCTTTTCCTTGGCCAGCTGGGCCATCATGACCTTGGAGACTTCGTCGCCGGCCTTGCCCCAGATGTCCACCACCTTGTTGTAGCGCTCGCCAGCGGTCACGAGACCGGAGACGTACTGCTGTTCGATCTCCTTCACCTCGGCTTCGGCACGGCCGATGATCTCGGCCTTTTGCGGCGGCACCAGCATGTCGCCGATGGCGATCGAGATGCCGGCGTGCGTGGACAGGCGGAAGCCGTTTTGCAGCAGCTTGTCGGCAAACACCACCGTGGCCTTCAGACCGCACTTGCGGAACGAGGCATTGATGAGCTTGGAGATCTCCTTCTTCTTGAGCGCCTTGTTCATGTGGCTGAACGGCAGGCCCTTGGGAAGGATCTCGGACATCAGGGCGCGGCCCACGGTGGTTTCCACCAGGCTGGTCGAAGGCTCGAACTCGCCGGAGTCCTTGTTCTTCGTCCACTCGGTCAGGCGAACGCTGATCTTGGCGGCCAGCTCGACCTGCTCGGCGTCCAGCGCGCGCTGCACTTCGCCGATGTCGGCGAAGACCATGCCCTCGCCCTTGCCGTTGATGCGCTCGCGCGTCGCGTGGTACAGACCCAGCACCACGTCCTGCGAAGGAACGATGGAGGGCTCGCCCGATGCGGGGAACAGCACGTTGTTGGAGGCCAGCATCAGCGTGCGGGCTTCCATCTGTGCTTCCACCGACAGCGGAACGTGGACGGCCATCTGGTCACCGTCGAAGTCGGCGTTGAAGGCCGCGCAGACGAGCGGGTGCAGCTGGATGGCCTTGCCTTCGATCAGGATGGGCTCGAAGGCCTGGATGCCCAGGCGGTGAAGCGTGGGAGCACGGTTCAGCATGACCGGGTGCTCCTTGATGACCTCTTCGAGGATGTCCCACACCACGGGCGTGCCGGATTCCACTTCCTTCTTCGCCGCCTTGATGGTGGTGGCGATGCCGCGCTGCTCGAGCTGCGCGAAGATGAAGGGCTTGAACAGTTCCAGCGCCATCAGCTTGGGCAGACCGCACTGGTGCAGCTTGAGGTACGGACCCACCGTGATCACGGAACGGCCCGAGTAGTCCACGCGCTTGCCCAGCAAGTTCTGGCGGAAACGGCCGCTCTTGCCCTTGATCATGTCGGCCAGCGACTTCAGGGCACGCTTGTTGGCGCCCGTCATGGCCTTGCCACGGCGGCCGTTGTCCAGCAGCGAGTCCACTGCTTCCTGCAGCATGCGCTTTTCGTTGCGCGCGATGATTTCCGGAGCCTTCAGCTCCAGCAGGCGGCGCAGACGCGAGTTGCGGTTGATGACGCGGCGATACAGGTCGTTCAGGTCGGACGTCGCGAAGCGGCCGCCGTCCAGCGGCACCAGCGGACGCAGGTCCGGGGGCAGCACGGGCAGCACTTCCATGACCATCCAGCCCGGCTTGATGCCGGACTTCTTGAACGCTTCCAGCAGCTTCAGGCGCTTGGCGTTCTTCTTGACCTTGACTTCGGAGCCGGTCAGGTCGCCGCGCAGGCGCTCGGTCTCGACGTCGATGTCGATGCCTTCGAGCAGGTCCTTGATGCCTTCGGCGCCCATCTTGGCTTCGAACTCGTCACCGTACTCGGTGCGCTTGGCCTCGTAGTCGTCCTCGGTCATGATGCTGAACTTCTTCAGCGGGGTCATGCCGGGGTCGGTCACCACGTAGGCTTCGAAGTACAGCACGCGCTCGATGTCGCGCAGCGTCATGTCGAGCACCAGGCCCAGACGCGACGGCAGCGACTTCAGGAACCAGATGTGGGCGCAGGGCGCAGCCAGGTCGATGTGGCCCATGCGCTCGCGGCGCACCTTGGTCTGGGTCACTTCGACGCCGCACTTCTCGCAGATCACGCCGCGGTGCTTGAGGCGCTTGTACTTGCCGCACAGGCACTCGTAGTCCTTGATGGGGCCAAAGATCTTGGCGCAGAACAGACCATCGCGCTCGGGCTTGAACGTGCGGTAGTTGATGGTCTCGGGCTTCTTCACCTCGCCGAAGGACCAGGAACGGATCTTCTCGGGAGAAGCCAGGCCGATCTTGATGGCATCGAAATGCTCATCGGGCGTGAATTGCTTGAACAGGTCGAGTAGAGATTTCATAAGACTCTTTCCCTTTTCAATATTTAAGAACGCTCAAGCTCGATGTCGAGGCCCAGGGAGCGGATTTCCTTGACCAGCACGTTGAACGACTCGGGCATGCCTGCCTCGATGGCGTGCTCGCCCTTGACGATGGATTCGTACACCTTGGTACGGCCCACCACGTCGTCGGACTTCACGGTCAGCATTTCCTGCAGCACATAGGCGGCGCCGTAGGCTTCCAGCGCCCACACTTCCATTTCCCCGAAACGCTGGCCGCCGAACTGGGCCTTGCCGCCCAGGGGCTGCTGCGTCACCAGAGAGTACGGACCCGTGGAGCGGGCGTGCATCTTGTCGTCGACCAAGTGGTGCAGCTTCAGGTAGTGCATGTAGCCGATGGTGGTCGGACGCTCGAAGCGGTCACCGGTGCGGCCGTCATACAGGTAGGCCTGCGTGCGGCTTTCGGTCAGGCCCTTGCGCTCCTTCAGCTCTTCCGGATATGCCAGATGCAGCATGTCCTGGATTTCCTGCTCGGAAGCGCCGTCGAACACCGGCGTGGCAAACGGCACGCCCGTGGTCAGCGCCTGCGCCATGGACACGATCTCGTTGTCATCGAGCTGGGCCAGGTCTTCCTTGCGGCCGCGCGAGTTGTAGATCTCTTCCATGAAGGCACGGATTTCGGCGGCACGGGCTTCCTGCTGCAGCATGTCGCCGATGCGCTGGCCCAGGCCCTTGCCGGCCCAGCCCAGATGCACTTCCAGCACCTGGCCGATGTTCATGCGCGAAGGCACGCCCAGCGGGTTCAGCACGATGTCGGCAGTGGAGCCGTCGGCCATGTAGGGCATGTCCTCGACCGGAACGATCTTGGAGACCACGCCCTTGTTGCCGTGGCGGCCGGCCATCTTGTCGCCGGGCTGCAGGCGGCGCTTGACGGCCAGGTAGACCTTGACCATCTTGAGCACGCCAGCGGGCAGCTCGTCGCCCTGGGTGAGCTTCTTGCGCTTTTCTTCGAAAGCCAGGTCGAAGCTGTGGCGCGTCTGCTCCAGCGAGTTCTTGATGGACTCGAGCTGGGTGGCGACCTCGTCCTCTGCAGGACGGATGTCGAACCAGTGGAACTTCTCCACGCCGTCCAGGTAGGCCTTGTCGATCTTGGCGCCCTTGGCCAGCTTTTGCGGGCCGCCGTTGGCCACGCGGCCATTGAGCAGCTTCTCGATACGGTCGAAGGCGTCGGCCTCGACGATGCGCAGCTGGTCGTTCAGGTCCAGGCGGTAGCGCTTGAGTTCATCGTCGATGATCTGCTGGGCACGCTTGTCGCGCTGGATGCCTTCACGGGTGAAGACCTGCACGTCGATCACGGTGCCTTGCGAGCCCTGGTCCACGCGCAGCGAGGTGTCCTTCACGTCGGAAGCCTTCTCGCCGAAGATGGCGCGCAGCAGCTTCTCTTCAGGCGTCAGCGTGGTCTCGCCCTTGGGCGTGACCTTGCCGACCAGCACATCGCCGGGCTGCACTTCCGCACCCACGTAGATGATGCCGGACTCGTCCAGGCGGTTGAGCTGCTGCTCGGACAGGTTCGGGATGTCGCGCGTGATTTCCTCGGCACCGAGCTTGGTGTCGCGGGCCATCACCACGAGTTCTTCGATATGGATCGAGGTGTAGCGGTCTTCGGCCACCACGCGCTCGTTGATCAGGATCGAATCCTCGAAGTTGTAGCCGTTCCAGGGCATGAAGGCGATCAGCATGTTCTGACCGATGGCGATTTCGCCCAGGTCGGTCGATGCGCCGTCGGCCACCACGTCACCCTTGGCCAGCTTGTCGCCACGCTTGACGATGGGACGCTGGTGGATGTTGGTGTTCTGGTTGGAACGCTGGTACTTGATGAGGTTGTAGATGTCCACGCCGACTTCGCCGGCCACGGCTTCCGCATCGTTCACGCGGACCACGATGCGCGTTGCATCGACATAGTCCACGATACCGCCGCGGGTTGCCGTCACCACGGTGCCGGAGTCCACTGCCGCCACGCGCTCGATGCCCGTGCCCACCATGGGCTTTTCGGGACGCAGCACAGGCACGGCCTGACGCG
Source organism: Delftia tsuruhatensis NBRC 16741 (assembly GCF_001571325.1). Classification (GTDB taxonomy): domain Bacteria; phylum Pseudomonadota; class Gammaproteobacteria; order Burkholderiales; family Burkholderiaceae_C; genus Comamonas; species Comamonas tsuruhatensis. The sequence goes on along the minus strand of NZ_BCTO01000073.1, from coordinate 5,950 downwards.
ACATGTTGGCGCCCATCAATGCGCGGTTCGCGTCATCGTGCTCCAGGAACGGAATCAGCGAGGCAGCCACCGACACGATCTGTGCGGGCGACACGTCCATGTACTGAACGCGCTCGGCCGACACCAGGGTCGAATCACCCTTTTCGCGCGCCGACACCAGGTCGCCGATCAGGCGGCCTTCGGCATCCAGCTCGGCATTGGCCTGGGCGATGATGTACTTGCCTTCCTCGATGGCCGACAGGTAGTCGATCTCCATCGTGACCTTGCCGTCGGCCACGCGACGGTAAGGCGTCTCGATGAAGCCGTACTCGTTCAGGCGGGCGTACAGGGCCAGCGAATTGATCAGGCCGATGTTCGGGCCTTCAGGCGTTTCGATAGGGCAGACGCGGCCGTAGTGGGTCACGTGCACGTCGCGCACTTCGAAGCCTGCGCGCTCGCGCGTCAGACCGCCCGGGCCCAGGGCCGAGACGCGACGCTTGTGCGTGATTTCGGCCAGAGGATTGGTCTGGTCCATGAACTGCGACAGCTGCGACGCACCGAAGAATTCCTTCAGGGCGGCCGAAATCGGCTTGCTGTTGATCAGGTCATGGGGCATCAGCGGCTCTTGCTCGGCCTGACCCAGACGCTCCTTCACGGCCTTCTCGATACGTGCCAGGCCCGTGCGGTACTGGTTCTCGGCCAGTTCGCCCACGCAACGCACGCGGCGGTTGCCCAGGTGGTCGATGTCATCGACCTCGCCCTTGCCGTTGCGCAGATCCACCAGGATCTTGACCACGGCCAGGATGTCCTCGTTGGACAGCACCATGGGGCCGGTGGCGCCATCGCGGCCGACCTTGGCGTTGAACTTCATCCGGCCCACGCGCGAAAGATCGTAGGTGTCGGGGTTGTAGAACAGGCGCTGGAACAGGGCCTGCACGGCGTCCTCGGTCGGCGGCTCGCCGGGGCGCATCATGCGGTAGATGGCCACGCGCGCAGCGAACTCATCGACGGTTTCGTCGGTGCGCAGGGTCTGCGAAATGTAGGCGCCCTGGTCCAGCTCGTTCGTGTAGATGCACTGCAGATCCTGGATGCCGGCGCTGCGCAGCTTCTTGAGCAGGGACTCGGTCAGCTCTTCGTTGGCCTTGGCGATGATCTCGCCAGTGTCCGGATCGACGATGTTCTTGGCGACCACGCGGCCGATCAGGAAATCTTCGGGGACGCTGATGAACTTGGTGCCCGACTGCTCCAGCTCACGCGTGTGGCGAGCAGTGACGCGCTTGTCCTTGGCGACCACGACCTTGCCCGACTTGTCGGTGATGTCGAAGCGCGCGACCTCGCCGCGCAGGCGCTCGGGGACGAACTCCATCTGCGCGCCCGAATCCATGAGGCGGAAGTTGTCGTTGACGAAGAAATTGGCCAGGATCGATTCCGGCGTCAGGCCGATGGCCTTCAGCAGAATGGACACGGGCATCTTGCGACGACGGTCGACGCGGAAGAACAGCAGGTCCTTGGGGTCGAACTCGAAGTCCAGCCACGAGCCGCGGTAAGGAATGATGCGTGCCGAGAACAGCAGCTTGCCCGAGCTGTGGGTCTTGCCCTTGTCGTGTTCGAAGAACACGCCAGGCGAGCGGTGCAGCTGCGAGACGATGACGCGCTCGGTGCCGTTGATGATGAACGAGCCCTTGTCGGTCATCAGGGGCACTTCGCCCATGTAGACCTCTTGCTCCTTGACTTCCTTGACCACCTTGGACTGCGAGGTCGAAGACTCACGGTCATAGATGATCAGCTGAACCTTGGCGCGCACGGCAGAGGCGAAGGTCAGACCACGGGTCTGGCACTCGCGCACATCGAAAGCAGGCTTGGCGAGGTTGTACTCGACGAACTTCATCTCCACAAAACCGTTGTGGGAGACGATGGGGAAGGCAGAGTTGAAGGCCGCTTGCAGGCCTTCGATGGTGCGTTTTTTGGGGGCTACATCTGCCTGCAAGAATGCGGTATATGCATCTTTTTGCATCTGCAGCAGGTAAGGCACTTCGAGCACGCTGTCGCGGCTCCCGAAGCTTTTGCGGATTCGCTTGCGTTCGGTGTAAGAATAGGCCATGAGATCTCCGGGCAAAGACATGAGTCCTGGGTCTGCGACGACTGCCCCACATGGAAAGCTCCCTGCGGGCTTGGCGGTTGGCCACTACCAACCATGGCTGACGGCGATGCGTTGCACATCGCCCGAACCAAGGCATCTTCTGCTGTCGGGTTGTCAGAAGACACTAGAAAACAGGCTGCTCCAGACCGCTTTCTAGTGTGCTCTATGGATACGCTCTCCACAAGCGCCAAAGGCTGGAGGCCCTTTTTCGGAGCCTCCAGCCCTTGAGGGGACTGAATTACTTCAGTTCAGCCTTGGCACCGGCTTCCACCAGCTTCTTCACAGCGGCTTCAGCGTCAGCCTTGGCAACGCCTTCCTTGACGTTCTTGGGAGCGCCGTCGACCAGGTCCTTGGCTTCCTTCAGACCCAGGCCGGTGATTTCACGCACGGCCTTGATGACGGAAACCTTGTTCGCGCCGGCTTCGGTCAGCACAACGTTGAACTCGGTCTTTTCTTCTGCAGCAGCAGCGCCGCCAGCAGCGCCACCAGCAGCGGGAGCGGCCATGGCGGCAGCGCTCACGCCGAACTTCTCTTCAATGGCCTTCACCAGGTCATTGAGTTCCAGGACCGTCATGCCGTCGAGCGCGGTCAGAAATGCGTCTTTATCGAATGCCATTTTGATTTCCTAACAATATTGGTTAACTGCCGCGCGCTCAGGCTGCGACTGCTTCGGCTGCCGGTTCTTCGGCAGAGCCTTCGCTCTTCTTTGCCGCCAGGGCGCCCAGCACAACGGCCGTACGCGAGATAGGCGACATCAGCAAGCCACACAGTTGTGCCAGCAGAACTTCCTTCGAGGGGATGTTCGCCAGTTGCTTCACACCGTTCACGTCCAGGGCCTTGCCTGCAAACGCACCACCGCGGATCACCAGCTTGTCGTTGGTTTTCGCGAAGTCGGCCACCACCTTGGCGGCAGCCACTGCGTCTTCAGAGAAGCCATAGATCAGAGGGCCGGTCATCTGGTCGGCGACAACGTCGAACTGGCTGCCAGCCACAGCACGGCGGGCCAGCGTGTTCTTCAACACGCTCAGGCTCACACCCTTGCTGCGGGCGTCAACGCGCAGTTTGGTCATGTCGGCGACCGTGATGCCGCGGTATTCCGCGATCACAAGCGTTTGAGCTTTTGCGGCGAGGCTGGTCACTTCATTGATGACCGCTTCTTTCTCACTGCGATTAAGACTCAAGGTCTACTCCTTCAAATGCACACTCGGGGCAGGCCCCTCATGCGCGCTCTTGTTGCAGCGACCAACTGTTTTGGAAATGCATCCATCTGCAGCGGGATCGCCATCTGCGTTGGCCCCTGAGGTTTAAGTGCCGCAAGGCACACCAACGGTCTTGGATGACCCGGCGCATCGCTGCGCCGGCCCACCACTGAGGCAGCCCGCAAGCCGCCTCAAGATTTCTTGGCTATCAGGCCGAGATGGTTTGCGTGTCGACGCGAACGCCCACACCCATGGTCGACGAAACAGCCACCTTGCGCAGGTACAGGCCCTTGCTCGAGGCGGGCTTGGACTTGTTCAGGGCGTCGATCAGCGCAGCCAGGTTGCCTTGCAGCTTCTCGTTGTCGAACGAGCGGCGGCCGATGGTGGCGTGGATGATGCCGGCCTTGTCGACGCGGTATTGCACCTGACCAGCCTTGGCGTTCTTCACGGCCGTGGCCACATCGGGAGTCACCGTACCCACCTTGGGGTTGGGCATCAGGCCGCGCGGGCCCAGGATCTGACCCAGCGTACCGACGACGCGCATGGCGTCGGGGGCAGCGATGACCACGTCGAAGGGCATGTCGCCAGCCTTCACGCGGGCAGCCAGGTCGTCCATGCCGACCACGTCGGCGCCAGCAGCCTTGGCTTCTTCAGCCTTGGCGCCTTGGGCGAACACGGCCACGCGGGCGGTCTTGCCAGTGCCGTGGGGCAGCACGACGGCGCCACGAACCACTTGGTCAGACTTCTTGGCGTCCACGCCCAGTTGCACGGCCACGTCGATGGATTCATCGAACTTGGCGGTGGCGGCTTCCTTCACCAGCGCCACGGCGTCGGCGAAAGCGTACAGCTTGGTGGACTCCACCTTGCCCTGGAGAGCCTTTTGCTTCTTGGTCAACTTGGCCATTTACACGCCCTCCACAATCACGCCCATCGAACGGGCCGAACCAGCCAGCGTACGCACGGCGGCGTCGACGTCAGCAGCGTTCATGTCCTTCAGCTTGGTGTTGGCGATCTCTTCCAGCTGAGCGCGGGTGATCTTGCCGACCTTGTTCTTCAGGGGGTTGGAGGAGCCCTTGTCCAGCTTGATGGCCTTCTTGATCAGCACAGTCGCCGGAGGCGTCTTGATGATGAAGGTGAAGCTCTTGTCGGCAAAGGCCGTGATGACCACGGGCAGGGGCAGGCCGGGCTCGACACCTTGGGTCTGGGCGTTGAACGCCTTGCAGAATTCCATGATGTTGAGGCCGCGCTGACCCAGCGCAGGACCGATCGGAGGAGAGGGATTGGCCTTACCAGCTGGCACTTGCAGCTTGATGAAGCCGACGATTTTCTTCGCCATTGAATGCTCCTTGCGGGTATAGCGCCGCCGGCCCAACCAACAATAGTTGCAGCCGGCAGCTCCCCGGGGGTTAAAAGACTCTTGCTGACACGCCCTGCACCGAGCCTAAAAATGCAGAGCCAGAGATTGTAAGCGGTAACTCAGGTTTTTTCAACCTGGGCAAATTCAAGCTCGACCGGCGTGGAGCGACCGAAGATCATCACCGAGACGCGCAGGCGGCTCTTTTCGTAGTTGACCTCTTCGACCGAGCCATTGAAGTCCGTGAACGGGCCTTCCTTGACACGCACCAGTTCGCCGGGCATGAATTCGATCTTGTGGCGCGGCTTGTCCGTGCCTTCCTGCATTTGGCTGACGATCTTGCGCACTTCCTCTTCGGAGATCGGTGCGGGGCGGTTCTTGGCACCACCCACGAAACCCGTCACCTTGCTGGTGTGCTTGACCAGGTGCCAGGTGTCGTCGTCCATGACCATCTCGACGAACACGTAGCCAGGGAACAAGCGGCGTTCGGTGGTACGGCGCTGGCCGTTCTTCATCTCCACCACTTCCTCGGTGGGAACCAGGATGCGGCCGAACTTGGACTGCATGTCCGAACGCGCGATGCGCTCGATGATGTTGCGCTCCACGGCCTTTTCCATGCCGGAGTAGGCATGGACGATGTACCAGCGCAGATCCGGATTGGCAGGCGTTGCCCCTCCGTCGTTCACACCTGTTTCGACAGCATCCATTACTTCCTCCAGCCCAAAATCAGGTCATACAGGACCCACTCCAGCGTCTTGTCCGTGAACCACAGGAACAAGGCCATGATGACCACAAAGCCGAAGACGTACAAGGTCATCTGCATGGTCTCCTTGCGCGTCGGCCAGACGACCTTCTTGACTTCGCGCCAGGCATCCTGCGCAAAGCTGACGAAACGCTTTCCGGGCTCGGAAACAAGGAACGTGCCAGCAGCCGCAGCCAGACCGACCAGCAGCACCAGCCACTGAACGATGGGACCTTGCTTGCTCAGCAGATAGAAACCTGCGATCGCAGCAACGACTAAAGCCGCGACTGCGGCAAGCTTGGCTTTGTCAGCTCCGGAGCTGACCGTTTCAACCTGAGTAGTGGCCATAATCCATTTCTAATGCGCATTTTTTGCGCAACGCCAAGACACCGAAGCCCGCTTTGGGGCGGGCTCGTTGCGATTCCACCATCAGGTGGCAGGGGCAGTAGGAATCGAACCTACAACCTTCGGTTTTGGAGACCGACGCTCTGCCAATTGAGCTATACCCCTACGAATCAGTTAGGCAATGATCTTGG
>NZ_BCTO01000072.1 GCF_001571325.1 Delftia tsuruhatensis NBRC 16741 | reverse complement strand
TGGGGGTGGGGGGTAGGTGTGGAAAGAGTCTGTGCAGGGCCTCAGCGCGGGATGTCGCCGACGATGCCCGCGCGCTCCATGCGGCGGGGCGCCGGGTAGTAGTCGTTGAGCGCGTAGTGCTGGGTGCTGCGGTTGTCCCAGACGGCCACGTCGCCGGGCTTCCAGGACCAGCGCACCTGGTATTCGGGAATCATGGCGCGGCTGATCAGGTAGTTCATCAGCAGCGCGGCGCCGGGCGCCTTGTCTATGCCGTGGCGCACGTTCTCGGGCGTGCTGTAGTTGACGAAGTGGGTGCTGAAGCCCGCGCCCACGAACAGCAGCTTCTCGCCGGTCTCGGGGTGGGTGCGCACCACGGGATGCTCCACGGGCGGGTGCTCGCTGGCCAGCCGCGCGCGCGCCTCGGGCGCCATCACGGCACCGAAGGTGTGCTCTATGCCGGCCTTGGCGCGCAGGCCGTCGATGCTGCGCTTGATGCTCTCGGGCAGCTCCTCGTAGGCCTTGACCATGTTGACCCAGATGGTGTCGCCGCCGATCGGCGGGCACTCTATGCAGCGCAGCACCGCGCCCATGGCCGGGTTGGGGCGCCACAGGCCATCGCAGTGCCAGGTGTTTTCGTAGCTGTGCGGATCGTCGCTGCGGTAGATGCGCACCAGGCCAGGGTGCTCGGGATCGCTGCCTGCCACGGGATGGTCCTCCAGTGGGCCGAAGCGGCTGGCAAAGGCCACATGTTCGGCGCGCGTGATGTCCTGGTCCCGGAAGAACAGCACGCGATGGGTCAGCAGCGCGGCGCGGATGTCCGCGAACAGTGCGGCGTCGCGTGCGGCATCGCCGAGATGGATGCCGGAGATTTCGGCGCCGATGGCGGGGGTGATCTGTCGGATCTGCATGGTCGGTGTTTCCCTGGAAGTCAGTTCGCGGTGATCTGGTATTTCTTCACGATGCCGGCGTTGCGCTCGGACATCTGGCGTGTCTCGCGCTGCAGCGCGGCGGTGTCGGTGAGCACCTCGGGCTCCAGCCCCACGTCGGAGAGCTTTTGCTGCACGGCCGGCGCGCTGGCGGCTTTCCCGATGGCGGCACGCAGCCGTTCCATGGTTTCGGGCGGCAGGCGGGCCGGCGCGATCAGGCCCACCCAGCCGCGAAACTGCAGCTCGGGGTAGCCGAGTTCGGCGGTGGTCGGCACCTGGGGCAGGTGGCGCGAACGCCGGGGGCCGGAGAACGCGTAGGCACGCAGCTTGCCGGCCCTGATCAGGGGCACCGAGGTCAGCATGCCGTCGAACATGACGTCCACCTGGCCGCCCAGCAGGGCCTGCACGGCCGGCGGCGAGCCCGCGTAGCCCACGTGCTGCAGGTCCAGGCCCGCCTTGTCGCTGAGGATCAGGCCGGCGTAGTGCGACACGGTGCCGGGGCTGTAGCTGGCAAAGCTGGTCTGGCCTTTGCGTGCCTTGAGCTGCGCGAGCAGCTCCTGCATGTCCTGGGCGGGCTGGCTGGCCCCGGCCACCAGCACCACGCCCGAGCGGGCCAGCGAGGCCAGGGGCACCAGGTCCTTGAGCGGATCGAACGGCATCTTGATCACATGGGGGATCTCGGCCAGCAGATTGCTTGCGCCCACCAGCAGCGTCTGCCCGTCGGCGGGCGCCTGCAGCAGGGTCTGCATGCCCAGCAGGCCGCCTGCGCCCGGGCGGTTGTCTATCACCACGGCCTGGCCTGTTTCAGACGCGAGCTGCTGGCCCACGACGCGCGCCACGATGTCCATGGTGCCGCCCGGCGGTGCGGGCACGATGAGCCTGAGCGGCTGGCGGCTCCAGGCCGTGCCGGCGATGGCGATGGTGATGGCGCAGCCCGCGAGCAGCGTGGCGATGGCGTGGGGCAGTCTCATATCCGTGTCTCCTTGTTCCGTGTTCTGGTATCCAGTATCGAAAGCCCGCTTTCCCGGGACTTGCCATTGGGGGACAGGCATTTGCCTTGTTGGGACAAATCCATGGCAACCCTGACCAGGGCAACCCGCGCATGTCGTGAATTGCAAAACCGTTGGCATGAACTGCCAAGAAGCGGCGCGATGGCTTTCCTAGAGTCGATTCGTGGCGCAGGACCGCGCCAGCCCCACGATGAACAGGAGACCTCCATGCCCCGACTTCACCCCCATCCCTGCGGCCTGCACGCGCTGGGCCTGCTGTGTCTGACAGGCGCGGCCGCCGCCCAGGCGCCCACCTCGGTCACGCTGTTCGGCGTGATGGACGCCGGCATCAGCCGCTACAGCGTGCGCAGCGAATCCTGGGACACGGGCCCCGCGCGCTCGGCGCGGCAAAGCACCTGGGCGCTGTCGCCTTCGGGCAACCTGGCCAGCCGCATCGGCATACGCGCCAGCGAGGACCTGGGCGGCGGCCTCATGGCCGGCCTGTGGCTGGAGGCGCCGGTGGCCAATGACACGGGCGGCGGCGCGCTCAACTTCGGGCGGCGCGCCACCATCAGCCTGTCCGGGCGCCTGGGCGAGCTGCGCATGGGGCGCGATCACACGCCTTCGTTTCTGAACGACTGGGCCTTCGACCCCTTCACCGTCAACGGCGTGGGCACCAACCTGATCGCCGTGGTCAACAGCAACCTGGCCATCGCCCGCGCGCTGGCCACGGGCGGCCTGCTGGGCGGCGGGCTGTCGGCGGGCACGGACACCTATCTGCGCGCAGGCAACTCCATCGGTTATTTCCTGCCGCCGGGCCTGGGCGGCGTCTACGGGCAGGCCATGTACGCCTTCCCCGAGAACAGCTCGAAGCGGGGGCGCTACGCGGGTGCCCGCATCGGCTGGGCCATGGGGGCGGCCGATGTGGCGCTGGGCTATGGCGAGAACACCCTGGGCACCTCGGGCGCCGGCGCGGAAAAGATCCGCTCGCTGAACCTGGGCGGCTCCTATGACTTCGGCCCGGTCAAGCTGTTTGGCGAATGGTCCGGCGTGCGCAACGAGCGGCGCGACGCCGGCACGCTGGCCGCGATCAACGACCGCTACCTGGGCGTGCTGGCCGGCGTGAACATCCCCGTGGGCCAGGGGGCGCTGCGCGCCTCCTATGCACGTGTGCAGTTCAGGAATGGCCAGGGCCTGGCCGACGGCGATTCCTCTGTGAACAAGCTCGCCCTGGGCTATGTGCACCCGCTGTCCAAACGCACGGCGCTGTACGCCACGGTGTCGCGCATCAGCGTGGGCAACGGGCGCAACAACCCGGGCGTGATGGGCGTGACGCCGCTGGTGGTCAGCAACCCGGCCATCCTGCCCCAGCCCGGCTACCTGACCACGGGCGGCATGCAGCCGGCCGGCGCGCTCGGGCTGGACCTGGGCCTGCGGCTGATGTTCTGAACGGCCGGGCCCATAGTCCTGAACGGCCGTGCCAATAGCCGTGCCAATAGCCGTGGCGCCCGGGTGCCCATCTTCGCCTGCGCTAATCTGCGCGGCATGAATGGATCTTCTGCATGGACCTTGGGTTGGCGCACCCTGTGGCGCGACCTGCGCGCGGGCGAGTTGCGCCTGTTGATCGTCGCCGTGATGCTGGCCGTGGCCGCGCTCAGTTCGGTGGGCTTTTTTGCCGACCGGCTGCAGGCGGGACTGCAGCGCGATGCGCGCCAGCTGCTGGGCGGCGACGTGGTCGTGGTCGGCGACAACCCCACGGCGCCGGCCTTTGCCGAGCGCGCACGCTCCGAAGGGCTGCAGGCCCTGGAGACATCCAGCTTCCCGACCATGGCGCGCGCCAGCGACGCGCAAGGCGGCATGAGCCGCCTGGTGGCGCTCAAGAGCGTGCCCGAAGGCTATCCGCTGCGCGGCAGCCTGCGCGTGGCCGATGCCCCCGGCGCGGCCGACCGGGCCACGCGCGAGATACCGGCGCGGGGCGAGGCCTGGGTCGATGCGCCGCTGCTGGAGTCGCTGGGCATAGGCGTGGGGGACATGCTGCTGCTGGGCGACGCCCAACTGCGCGTGGCGCGCATCATCTCCATCGAGCCCGACCGGGGCGCGGGCTTCATGAACTTTGCGCCGCGCGTGATGATCACCTCCGCCGACTTGGCCGCCACAGGCCTGGTGCAGCCGGCCAGCCGCATCACCTACCGCCTGGCCGTGGCCGGCGCGGGTGATGGCTCCGAGGCGGCCGTGCAGCGCTACCGCGTCTGGGCCGAGCAGCAGGCCAAGGCGCCCGGCGTGCATGGCGTGCGCGTGGAGTCGCTGGACAGCGGCCGCCCCGAGATGCGCCAGACGCTGGACCGCGCCGAGAAATTCCTGAGCCTGGTCGCCCTGCTGGCGGCGCTGCTGTCGGCCGTGGCCGTGGCCCTGGCTGCGCGCGGCTTTGCCAACAGCCACCTCGACGCCTCGGCCATGCTGCGCGTGCTCGGCCAGAGCCAGCGGCGCATCGCGGGCGCCTACACCGTGGAGTTCGTGCTGGTCGGCCTGGCCTCCAGCGCCGCTGGCGTGCTGCTGGGCTGGGCCATCCACCATGTCTTCGTGCTGCTGCTGGCCGGGCTGGTGGAAACCGCCTTGCCCGCACCGGGCCTGTGGCCTGCGGCCTTCGGCGTGGGCATGGGGCTGACCCTGCTGCTGGCCTTTGGCCTGCCGCCCGTGCTGCAGCTGGCGCGCGTGCCGCCGCTGCGCGTCATGCGCCGCGACCTGGGCGCGCTCAAGCCTGCCTCGGTGGTGGTGCTGGCCGTGGGCGTGGCAGGCTTTGCGGCCTTGCTGCTGGCGGCCAGCCGCGACATCAAGCTGGGCCTGATCGCCGTGGGCGGCTTTGCCGTGGCCGTGCTGCTGTTCGCGGCCCTGGGCTGGCTGGCCGTGCAGGTGCTGCGCCGCCTGGTGCACGAGAGCACGGCGCCGCGCTGGCTGGTGCTGGCCACGCGCCAGATCGCCGCGCGCCCCGCCTATGCCGTGGTGCAGATCAGCAGCCTGGCCGTGGGGCTGCTGGCGCTCATGCTGCTGGTGCTGCTGCGCACCGACCTCATCGGCAGCTGGCGCCAGGCCACGCCGGCCAATGCGCCCAACCGCTTCGTCATCAACGTGCAGCCCGAGCAGGCCGACGGTTTCCGCGCGGCGCTGGACAAGGCTGGCGTCACCTCCTATGACTGGTTCCCCATGATCCGGGGGCGTCTGGTCACCGTCAACGGCAAGCCGGTCAGCCCCGACGACTTCAGCGAAGACCGTGCCAAGCGCCTGGTGGACCGGGAGTTCAACCTCTCCACCACGGCGCAGGCGCCCGCACACAACCTGATCACGGCGGGCACCTGGACGCCTGGCGCCAAGGGTGAGATCAGCGTGGAGGACGGCATTGCCGAGACCCTGGGCCTCAAGCTCGGCGACACGCTGGGCTTCGACGTGGGCGGCGTGCCCAGCGAGGCGCGCATCACCAGCCTGCGCAAGGTGGACTGGGGATCGATGCGGGCCAACTTCTTCGTCATCTATCCCGTGGACCACCTGGACGACGTGGCCGTCAGCTACCTGGCCGCCTACCGCGCGCCGGACGTGGCGGGCTTCGACAACGCCCTGGTGCGCGAGTTTCCCAACATCACCAACGTGGACCTGAGCACCACGCTGGCCCAGGTGCAGCGCGTGCTGGACCAGGTGATACGCGCGGTGGAATTCCTCTTCGGCTTCACCCTGGCCGCCGGCCTGGTCGTGCTCTTCGCCGCCGTCACCGCCACGCGCGAGGAGCGCGCCCGCGAGTACGCCATCATGCGCGCCGTCGGTGCCCAGGCCCGGCTGCTGGCGCAGGTGCAGCGCGCCGAGCTGGCCGGCGTGGGCCTGCTGGCGGGTTTCCTGGCCAGCTGCGCGGCGGGGGCCGTGGGCTGGGCCCTGGCGCGCTGGGTGTTCGAGTTCAACTGGACCGTGCCCTGGTGGACTCCGCTGGCGGGGGCTGTTGCGGGGGCCTTGCTGGCCTGGATGGCGGGGTGGTGGGCGTTGCGGGAGGTGTTGAGGAGGCCTGTGATGGATACGTTGAGGCAGGTGGCCGAGTAGTTTGGGGCCAGGTCCGGGCCTGGTTTTTGACCCTGCCGGGTGGTTGTTTTTCGAGGCCGGGTTTCGGCCCGGCGGCCGACTCCCTTTCTTATCGCGCGATAAGAAAGGAAGCAAAGAAGCGCGCCCCAAACTGTCCACGACCCTTCGCTTCGCTGCGGGCGACCTGCGTTGGGCGGGATGCGGGGTGCGCCGTGAAACTCGTTACGCGCTGCGCGCTTCACTCAAACATCACGGCGAGTCAGATGACGAAGCAGCCCTGTCCTTCGGCAGGGCTGCCACCCCGCATCCCGCCCAACGCAGGCGTGGGCAGAAGGGGGAGGCTGGGGGCAGCCAACAGCCAACAGCCAACAGCCAACAGCCAACAGCCAACAGCCGGAAATGCAAAACAGCCGATGCGCCATTGTTGCGCTCGGCTGTTTTTCGTGGGCTGAGGCTACTGCTTCAGGCCTCGGGCTTGGCGGTGTTGCGCAGGAGATAGATCTCGTCTTCCACGTAGGTGGCCAGCCGCTCGGCGCTGTGCTGAATGGTGCGCAAGGCGTTGGTCACCACGTCCGTGTCGCGCAGGCCTTCGGGCGATAGCAGCCATGCCTGGGCGAGCTGGGAGATGGAGGAGATCTCGTTGCAGCCCATCTGGACCATTCGGTTCACCTCGGTGATGGAGAAGTTCAGCTGCGTGGTTCTGGCGCTGGTGGATCGTGTTTCCTGCTTCATGGCCTGGTCCTGCAGGTGACGGTAACCAGGATGGGACATATGGCGTGCATGGTTTCGCTCTCCTCTGTGAGATGGAAGCCACCCGCTTTACGTTTTGAAGCGCGAAGAAGGTGGACGGGATGTTCAAAACACGTACAGAGCCGTGCGGACGCCCTTGCGGGTAGCCCCATCCCGTCCGTAACCTCAGGGACGTGGGCAGGCACCCACGGTCCGATGATCCAGACGTGACAAGGCCTCGCTGACGGGGAGGCTGCACCGCTCTATAAAGGTGTTTTGAAGCACCAGCCCCTGAACAGGGGGCCGGTCGAAATGATAGAGGCTTTGGACGACGAGCGCGCCCAAAAAATGGCCGAGCGAAGCGAAGGCCCGAGCCAACTTCCCGTATGTCAGCGCCTGCGGAGTGGTGGTTGCGGGGTTGCAGTCCTGCCGAAGGACAGGACTGCTTCGTGATCTGACTCGCTGCGGTTGTCTGAGCGGCGCGCGAAGCGCGAAGAGAGTTTCACGGCGAACCCCGCAACTGCCACGACGCAGGTTGCCCGCAGCGAAGCGGAGGGTCGCGGACATTCGGGTCGCCTTCTTTGATCTGACCTTTCTTGGCGAATCAAGAAAGGGCAGTCGGCCGCCGGGCCGAGACCCGGCCTCGAAAAACAACCACCCGGCAGGGGCAAAAAAAGGCGACTCCGGCGAGCAGAGACACAACTCAGCCCTCCTTGAACAACCTCCCCCCCACAAAATCCACAAACGCCCTCACCTTAGGCGACAACTGCCGACTCGACGCCCACAGCGCCGAAAACTGCCCCGTGTGCGTCAGGTCCTCCGCCAGCACCCGCTGCAGTTCGCCACGCCCCAGTGCATCCCGCGCCAGGAAGTCCGGCATATAGGCCAGCCCCATGCCCGCCACGGCCGCGCCCAGCATGGCTTCCATGTTGTTGCAGACCAGGGCGGCGGGCAGGTGGGGCGGCATGCCGGGCAGCACCCATTCCTCCAGCTTGCCGCTGCTCAGGAAGCGGTAGCGCAGGCAGCTGTGCTGTGCCAGTTCGGCGGGGGATTGCGGTATGCCTCGTGCCGCCAGGTAGGCGGGCGAGCCGGCCAGGATGAAGCGGAACGGCCCCAGCCGGCGCGCTACCAGGCGCGAGTCGGCCAGTTCGCCGCTGCGGATGACCACGTCCAGGCCGGCCTCGACCACGTCCACCAGGTGGTCGTTGAAGTCCAGGTCCAGGTCAACCTCCGGGTACAGGGCCTGGAACTCGGGCAGCACGGGCAGCAGGAAGCGGTAGCCGATGGTGGGCAGGCTCACGCGCAGCCGTCCGCGCGGCGCCTCGGCGGCGGCCTGCATGGTGGCGCGCGCATCGTGCAGTTCATCCAGGATGCGGCGGCAGCGCTCATGGAACAGCGCGCCTTCCTGCGTGAGCCGCACCTGGCGCGTGGTGCGCTGGAACAGGCGCAGGCCCAGTTGCTTTTCCAGCCGCGCCACGTTCTTGCCGACGGCCGAGGCCGAGATGCCCAGGGCGCGCCCGGCCTCGGCAAAGCTCAGCAGGTCGGCTGCACGCACAAAGGATTCGAGTCCGCTGAAGCTGTCCATGTCGATTGCCAACCTGGGGTTGGGAGTGTGGGGAGTCTGGCGCCTATTTTCACGGCATTGCAGCGCTTTTATCGTTCATGCATGCCTGGCCATGTGCGGCCGGGAAATTGCGAAAGCCTTGCCAACCATGTCCTCCTGCCTGACTTCTTCCCGCGCACCGGGTGCGCTCCACGGCACAGCGCGACCGCATGCGTCCCCGGTCTGGGTGCTGTTGTCGGTCTGCCTTGCGGCGCTGGCGATGCCGCTGAGCTTTACCGGGCCGGCCGTGGCCCTGTCTGCGCTGCGCGAGGCGCTGGGCGGCGGGCCGCTGGCGCTCAACTGGGTGACGAATGCCTTCATGCTGAGCTTTGGCGCCACGCTGATGGCGGCTGGCGCGCTGGCCGATCTGCACGGGCGGCGGCGCGTTTTCCTGACCGGGCTGGGCGTGGTGCTGGCCAGTGCGCTGGCCCAGGCCTGCCTGGGCGGGCAGGGGGCCATTGTCGTGTTCAACCTGCTGCGTGCGCTGCAGGGCCTGGGCGCGGCGGCCGCGCTGGCGGGCGGCACGGCGGCGCTGGCCCAGGTGTTCGACGGGACGGCGCGCATGCGTGCCTTCAGTGGCGTGGGCACGTCGTTTGGCGTGGGCCTGGCCTTCGGGCCGTTGCTGTCGGGCTGGTTGCTGGGCGTGGCGGGCTGGCGCGGCGTGGTGCTTTGCGTGGCCGCCGTGGCGCTGGCCGCGCTGGTGCTGGGGCTGCGCTGCATGCCTGAGTCGCGCAATCCGAAGGCGCAGCGGCTGGACCGGGCCGGTGCGCTGCTGTTCACCGCAGCCCTGGCGCTGCTGACCTGGGGCGTGCTGCAGGGGCCGGAGGCGGGCTGGTCCAGCGGGGCGGCGCTGCTGCCGCTGGCCGGCGCCGCGCTGGCGCTGGCGGCCTTTGTGGCCGTGGAGCGGCGCGTGCAGCAGCGCACGGGGCAGCCCATGCTGGACCTGTCGCTGTTTCGCTATCCGCGTTTCGTGGGCGTGCAGTTGCTGGCGGGTGCGCCGGCCTATGCCTTCGTGGTGCTGCTGGTGCTGCTGCCGGTGCGCTTCATCGGTGTGGAGGGCATGGGGCCGCTGCAGGCGGGGCAGCTGATGTTTGTGCTGTCCCTGCCCATGCTGTTCGTGCCGTTGCTGGCGGGCTGGCTCACGCGCTGGGTTTCGGCCGCGCTGCTGTGCCTGGCTGGGTTGCTGGTGTGCGCTGCGGGCCTGCTGTGGCTGGGCGGGTGCGCGCCGGGCACGGCCTTTGCGCAGATGGCGCCCCCGCTGCTGCTGATAGGCCTGGGCATCGGGCTGCCCTGGGGTTTGATGGATGGCCTGGCCGTGAGCGTGGTGCCCAGCGAGCGCGCGGGCATGGCCACGGGCATCTTCAGCACGGTGCGCGTGGCGGGCGAGGGCTTTGCGCTGGCGTTGGTGGGTGCGGGCCTGGCGGCGCTGCTGTCATGGCGGCTGTCGGCACTGGCTGCACCACTGGCGCCGCAGGCGCTGGCGGCCACCGGCCCGGCCGCACAGTTGCTGGTGACGGGCGATCTCGCCGGCGCGCTGTCGCTGCTGCCCGGCCTGCCTGCATCGGCCGTGCTGGCCGCGTATGGCCAGGCCTTTTCCACCTTGCTCGATGTGCTGGCTGGCATCACCGTGCTGACGGCGCTGGGCGTGTATGCCTTCTTGCGGGCCGGCACGCACGCAAGCACGGACATGGCACATGCCTGACAATCGCGGGTTTCACTCAGCCGCCAGCTGCTTTTCGCCATGTCAGAGGAATCCCAGAACAACGCGCCCCAGACCCCCTATGAATGGATCGGCGGCGAGCCCAGGGTGCAGGCCCTGGTGGACCGTTTCTACGATCTGATGGACCTGGAGCCCGGCTATGCCGAACTGCGTGCCGCCCATGGCAGCACCCTGGCCGACGCGCGCCAGAAGCTGTTCTGGTTCCTGTGCGGCTGGCTGGGCGGCCCGGACCATTACCAGGAACGCTTCGGACACCCGCGCCTGCGCATGCGCCACATGCCGTTTTCCATCGGCATCCTGGAACGCGACCAATGGGTGGCCTGCATGGACCAGGCCATGGGCGAGACCGGCGTGCCCGAGGATTTGCGCGTGCGCCTCAAGGCCAGCTTCATGAACACGGCCGACTGGATGCGGAACCGGTAGCAGCTGGCTGCCCCCGGCGCTGCTGAAAAAAAGGGCCGGCCCCCTGCAGGAGGCCGGCCCAAGCAGCAATCGGTTGGGGTTCAGAGCTTTTCGTCGCGCATGTAGTACCAGTGGTACAGGAACCGCTGCCCCAGCCGGCGAAACGGCGCAAACGCGGGCGAGCGCACCATGTTGAAGACGTTCGGGTACTCCAGCTCCGAGTTGTAGATGGGCAGCTCGAAGGTCTTGCTCTGGCGCCCCGCGATGCGCTCGGCCATGCGACGGCCCGCGTGGGCCGAGAAGGAGACGCCGTTGCCGCCATAGCCCACGGCGTAGAAGATGCTCTGGGCCGGATCGGGCTGGAAGACGCGCGGCATCATGTCGTGGCTCACATCGACCCAGCCCCACCAGGAGTAGTCGATGGTGATGCCCTTGAGCGCCGGGAACTTGCGGTGCAGGCCGTCCACCAGCTTGGCCATGTGGATGGGGTTGGGCGCATCGGCACCCGTGACGGCGCTGCGGCTGCCGATCTGCACGCGGTTGTCGGGCAGGCGGCGGTAGTAAAAGCGCAGCGTGCGGGTGTCGGTGATGACCTGGGTGGTCTTGAAGCCCGTGGCCTCCAGTTCCTGCTCGGTCAGCGGCCGCGTGACCAGCGAGTTCGAAAGGATGGGCATGATCTTGGAGCGCAGGCTGCCATGCAGGGCATTGCTGGTGTAGCCGCCCGTGGCAAAGCCCACGGCGCGTGCCCGCACGGTGCCGCCGGGCGTGCGCAGGTGGTGCACGCCGTTGCGCGTCTCGACGCCCAGGACCGGGCTGGCCGGGTGCACCTTGACGCCCAGCTCCCGCGCCTTGCGCAGGTAGCCGAAGGCCAGCTTGAGCGGGTGCACGCCGATGCCGTCGGGCTCGTGCATGGCTCCATGGCTGTCGGCATCGTTCACATAGTCGCGGCGCAGCTCCTCGGGGCTGAGCATGCGGGCGTCGTAGCCGAAGACCTCGCGCATGATCTGGGTCTCGTTGCGCAGGAAGTCGAGTTTCTTTTCGCGGTGGGCGATGTAGAGGTGGCCGCCGGGCTGGGGCTCGCACTCGGGGAATTCGGCCACCAGGTCCTTGAAGGTCTGGAAGCCCTCGCGGATCTCGGCGTCGAGCTTGAGCGCCACGTCCTTGCCCCAGCGTGCGATCCATTGCGAGCGGTACAGGCGCCCGCTGGCGTTCTGCCCCTGGCCGCCGTTGCGGCTGGTGCAACCCCAGGCGGTCTGGTTGGCGTCCAGCACCACGGCGCGGATGCCGTGTTCGCGCGCCAGGAACAGGGCCGTGGCCAGGCCCGTGAAGCCCGAGCCGACGATGGCCACGTCCACGTCCATGTCGCCGGTGACCGGGCCGTCATCGTCTGGCGGGCGTCCCGCCGTGCCGACCCAGTAGGTGGGCGCATAGCCCGTGCCGTGGCCCGGGTTGGCGGCCACCAGTGGGTCGTACTGAGGGTCGTAGGGACGCAGGTGGCTGGGGCGGATGTCCTCGGCTTTCATGGCGGATGTCTCCTGGTGCGGCGGCTTGGGATCTGCCGCTTTTTGCTATGGATTCGGTGGAATGGGGCCAATGCCGGCAAGCCCTGCAAGGCGGTGCGCCGACGATGGAATCAGCATAGCCAGCAGGCCATGGAGCCAGTTAGCGCCACAGCCCAGCTTTCGATAGAGCCAGCGGCGGCCGGTGCGCGCGCCTGGACCTAACGATTGATGGCATCTGGTTCTAACGGGTCCGTGTGCCTGCTACCTACCATGGCCCATCGACATTTCGATGACGCGGCGCGGCGGCCCTGCCCGGGCCCGGCGCCGTGGTACCCACCACAGACAAGGAGACAGCATGAGCGCAGACACCAACCCTCCCGACGCACAGTTCCTGGCCCGCTTTGCCGAGGCCTGGAACCGCCACGACATCGAGGCCCTGATGGGCTTCATGGCCGATGAATGCGAGTTCCACGCCGTGGCCGGCCCCGATCTCATGGGCCGCAGCTTCGTCGGCCGCCAGGCGGTGCGCGAGGGCTTCCAGATGGCCTGGCAGGCCTTTCCCGATGCGGCCTGGCTCGATGGAGACCACTTCGTGCAGGGCGACCGTGGCGTGTCCGAGAGCACCTTCAAGGGCACCAAGGCCGACGGCCTGCGCGTGGAAGCGCGCATGGTGGATGTCTTCACCTTCAAGGACGGAAAGATCGCCGTGAAGAACGCCTTCCGCAAGGACCGCCCGCCGGTGGCGGCCGCCTGACGGCGCGGGGCCTTGCGGCCCCGTGCCACCGGGAACACCGGATACGCCACGGCAAGGCGCGCACCTGCGCAGCCACCACAACAGAGCATCAGCCGTGGCGCCTGAATAAAACAGGAGACAAGACATGATCGGAAATCAGCACGCCTCTTCACCGGGGCTTTCGCACGGGCTCAAGGAACGCCACATGACCATGATCGCCCTCGGTGGCGTCATCGGCGCCGGGCTGTTCGTGGGCAGCGGCGTCGTCATCAAGTCGGCCGGGCCGGCCGCGATTCTTTCCTTCCTCATCACGGGTCTGCTCGTGGTCCTGGTCATGCGCATGCTGGGCGAGCTGGCCTGCTCCATGCCCGGGGGAGGCTCGTTCTACGAGTTTGCGCGAGAGGCCTGGCGCGACCGCCCCGGCGTGGGCCGGCTGGCAGGCTTTCTGACGGGCTGGATGTACTGGTACTTCTGGGTCATCGTCGTGGCGCTGGAGGCCGTGGCCGGAGCCGACCTGGTGCGCTACTGGCTGCCCGATGTGCCCAACTGGAGCATCAGCCTGGTGCTGCTGGTGATGCTGACGCTGACCAACCTGGTGTCGGTCAAGTCCTTTGGCGAGTTCGAGTTCTGGTTCGCCTCCATCAAGGTGGCGGCCATCGTGGTCTTCCTGTTCGTGGCCGGCGTCTACGTGCTGGGCCTGACGCCCGCCTCGCAGGGCATGCACTTCGGCAACCTCACCGGCAACGGCGGCTTCATGCCCAACGGCATCGTGCCGGTGCTGACCGGGGCGGTGGCGGCCACGGGCTTTTACTTCGGCGCCGAGATCGTGACCATTGCCGCCGCCGAGACGGCCGAGCCGCAGAAGGCCGTGGCCAAGGCGACCAACTCGGTGATCACGCGCGTGCTGGTGTTCTATGTGGGCTCCATCTTCCTGGTGGCCTGCCTGGTGCCCTGGAATGCGGGCGGCATTGCCACGCCGTATGTCAGCGCGCTCAACACCATGGGCGTGCCGGCCGCCGCGCAGATCATGAATGCCATCGTGCTGACGGCCGTGCTGTCGGCGCTCAACTCGGGGCTGTATGCGTCATCTCGCATGCTGTTCGCGCTGACGCGGCGCGGCGACGCGCCCCAGGCGCTGGCCAAGGTCAGCCGCAATGGCGTGCCCACGCGGGCCATCCTGGTGGCCACGCTGTTCGGCTACGGCGCCGTGGTGATGTCCTATGTGTCGCCCGACAAGGTGTTCGCCTTCCTGGTCAACTCCTACGGCACGGTGGCGATCTTCGTCTACATCCTGATCGCCATCTCGCAGCTGCGCCTGCGCGCCCGGCTGGAGCGCGAGGCGCCCCACCAGCTCAAGGTGCGCATGTGGTGCTATCCGTACCTGACCTGGTTCGCCATCTTCGGCATGCTGTCCATCGTCATCGCCATGGCCTTCATCCCCGAGCAGCGCACGCCGCTGGCGCTGGGCGTGGCCAGCCTGTGCATTTTGCTGCTGGCCTACGCCGTGCGGCAGTTCCTGCAGCGCGGCGTGGCGCCCGTGGTGACATCGCTGTCCGAGGCTGCGCGGCCCGAGCCGCAGAAGTACTGACCCAGGGGCGACGGGACCGGCAGGGCCGGTCCCGGCCATTCCTTGCGTTACTGCTGCTCCTCACGGATCGCATCGGCCAGGGCCTTCACGCCCTGGCCGATGTCGTTGGCGGGTATGGATTGGTAGCCCATGCGCATGTAGCTGCCGGGCGTGCCCGGGCGTGCGAAGAACACATCGCCGGGCTCGATGAGCACGCCGTGCGCGGCGGCGCGCTGCGCCAGGGCTTCGACGGGAATGTGGTCGGGCAGTTGCACCCAGCACGAGCCGCCGCCGCGCACGGGCGTGATGCGGCAGCCGGGCGCATGCTCGGCCATGGCGGCCGTGAGGGCTGCGTGCCGCTCCTTCTGCGCCTGGGCCAGGCGCCGCTGCTGGGCCTCGTAGTGGCCCAGGGAGATGAACATGGCCAGCGTGCGCTGCACGAAGGTGGCAGGGTGGCGGATCATGAGCCGGCGCAGTGCACGCAGCTCGCGTATCAGCTCTGGTGCGGCCACGATGTATCCCACGCGCAGGCCCGGCGCCAGGCTCTTGGACAGGCTGCCCACGTAGATCACGCGGTTGCTGCGGTCCAGGCTCTTGAGCGCCGGAATGGGCTGGCCGTCGAAGCTGCTCTCGCTCTCGTAGTCGTCCTCGATGAGGATGATGTCGTGCGCCTCGGCCATCTCCAGCAGCGCCTCGCGCCGGGCCAGCGGCATGGTCACGCCCGTGGGGCACTGGTGACTAGGCGTCACGTAGAGGTAGTCCAGCTGGCGCAGCAGCGGCGTGACCGGCAGGCCCTGGCCGTCCACCGGCAGCGGGATGACCTGGGAGGTGCGGCTGCTGAAGATGTTGCGCGCATCGGGGTAGCCGGGCTCCTCGATGCCCACGGCCGTGCCCTCGCGCATCAGCAGGTCGGCCACCATGTAGAGGGCGTGCTGAGCACCCACGGTAATGATCAGCTCGTCGGCCGAGGCCCAGACGCCGCGCCTGGGCAGGATCTTGGTCTGCACCTGCTGGATCAGCATCTCGTCGTCGCGCGCGATCTGGTCGGGCGCCCACTGGCGTATGTCCAGCACGCCCAGGGCCTTGAGGCAGCATTCGCGCCAGGCGGCCGTGGGAAACAGCTCCTTGTCGAACTGGCCGTACAGGAAGGGATAGGGGTAGCGCTGCCAGTCCTCTTCCTTGACGATGCTGCGCTGCTGGCTGGGCAGCAGCCACAGGCGCCGCGACCAGTCGGTGCGGCGGCCTTCGCCAGGGGTGCTGCTGGCCGCAGCGCCGCCCGGCGTGCGCCCCTTGAGTACGTCGGGATGGATGAAGTGGCCCTTGCGCTGGCGGCTCAGCAAAAAGGCTTCCTCGGCCAGCTGCTGGTAGGCCAGCACCACGGTGATGCGTGCCACGCCCAGGTGGCGCGCCAGCTCGCGGCTGGAGGGAATGGATTCGCCGGGTGCGAGGATGCCCGAGAGGATGGCATCGACCAGCATCTCGCGGATCTGGCCCTGCAGGCTCAGGGCAGGGCGGGCGCTGCGGCGAAACAGCTGCCCCCACATGGCGCCCTCGGGCGGTTGCGGCTGCGTGGCCGCGCGCTTGTCTGTCATGTCTTGTCGTTCCCGCCGCTGCGGCGGGCCGCTCGCTGTGTTTGTCTCCCGCGCAGGTGCAGGGCAGGGCCTGCATCCGCGACCGGCCAATATAGGCCAGCGCGGTGCGCCACGGGGCCCGGAGTTTGCGATGGTTGCAATTTTTGCGGAGAGGCCGGAAATTGATATACAATCGTTGTCTTGGCGGCTGTAGCTCAGCTGGATAGAGTACTTGGCTACGAACCAAGGGGTCGTGGGTTCGATTCCTGCCAGCCGCACCAAAACGACAAGCCTCAGAACTGCAAAGTTCTGAGGCTTTTTCGTTTCAGGCGCCCGCACAGGCCCGCACAGAGGCCGTGGCCATGGTTCAGGCGCTGGTCAACGGTTATTTTTCGATATTTTCATGGTTTTCCGTAGGCGTTCAAAAAGCACGCTATAATTCGAAGCTTGGCGGCTGTAGCTCAGCTGGATAGAGTACTTGGCTACGAACCAAGGGGTCGTGGGTTCGATTCCTGCCAGCCGCACCAAAACGACAAGCCTCAGAACTGCAAAGTTCTGAGGCTTTTTCGTTTGTGCTCAGTTGGTGTCGAGGTTTGTGCGGCGTCTTCGCCTGCTGCGGTGATCTGTGTGAAGATCGGCTCCCTATGAGCAAGGCTTTCACCAAGGAATCCGACGGCGACGACGATGATGAAGTCGGCCTGCCGCCCTTGCCGCCGGGCGGCAAGAACTACATCACGCCCCAGGGCTTCGCGCGGCTCAAGGGCGAGCTGCTGGACCTGATCGACAACGAGCGCCCGCGCATCGTGGAGATCGTGCACTGGGCGGCCAGCAATGGAGACCGCTCCGAGAACGGCGACTATCTGTACGGCAAGAAGCGCCTGCGCGAGATCGACCGGCGCATCCGCTTCCTGACCAAGCGGCTGGAGATCGCCGAGGTGGTCGATCCCTCCGTGCATGCCGGCAGCGAGCAGATCTACTTCGGCGCCACCGTCACCTACGTCGATGACGAAGGCGAGGAGCGCACCATCACCATCATGGGCATCGACGAGGCCGACAGCGCACGCCAGCAGGTCAGCTGGATCGCACCCGTCTCGCGCGCCCTGCTCAAGGCCCGTGTGGGCGACGAGGTGGCCCTGCCCACCCCCGCAGGTGTGCGCACGCTGGAAGTGCTGGACGTCACCTACCCGGAGCCGGGCAGCGCCGCCGGGTGAGCGTTCAGGGCTGCAGTTTCTGCAGCAGCTCCAGCGTGGGATAGCCGTCGGCCACCAGGCCCTGGCTTTGCTGGAACTGGCGCAGGCCCGCGCGCGTGGCCGGGCCCATCACGCCATCGGCCGTGCCGGCTGAAAATCCCCGTTCGTTGAGCGCGGCCTGCAAGGCGCGCAACTGCTCGCGCGACAGCGGTGCCAGATCGCGTGGCCAGGCCGCCTGCACGCCCGGGCCGCCGGCCAGTTGCTGCGACAGCAGGCCCACGCCCAATGCGTAATTCACGGAGTTGTTGTAGCGCAGGATGGTGCGGAAGTTGGCGCCCACCATGAAGGCCGGGCCGCGCGCGCCGGCCGGTGCGATCACGCTGGCATCGGCCATGGCGGGCAGGGCGGAGCCGTCCACGGCCTGCACGCCCTCGGCCGCCCATTGCGCGCTGTCCTGGCGCACGCTGGTCTCGGCGCGTGCATGGTCAAAGCCTGCCGGCAGGCGCACTTCCACGCCCCAGGGCTCGCCCGTCTTCCAGCCCGAATGGGCCAGGTAGTTCGCCGTGGAGGCCGTCACATCGGGCAGGCTGCCCCAGATGTCGCGGCGGCCATCGCCATCGGCATCCACTGCATAGGCCAGGAAGACCGAGGGCAGGAACTGCGTATGGCCCATGGCGCCGGCCCAGGAGCCGATCATGTGGGCCGCATCGATGTCGCCGTTGTCGATGATGCGCAGGGCGGCCAGCAACTCCTTCTGAGCCCAGGCCGCGCGCCGGCCGTCGAAGGCCAGGGTGGCCAGCGCATCGACGGTGGGGAAGTTGCCGAAGTTGCTGCCGTAATTGCTTTCCATGCCCCAGATGGCGGCGATCACCTCGGCCGGCACGCCATGGCGCTGGCTGGCCGCCTGCAGCGGTGCAGCCGCTTCGCGCAGCTTGGTGCGGCCCTGGGCAATGCGCTGGGCCGAGACGGCGCTGTCCAGGTACTGCCAGGGCGTGCGCGTGAACTCGGGCTGCGAGCGGTCCAGCTGCACCGCGCGCCGCTGCAGCCGGGCCGGCTCCAGCGCGCTGCTCACGGTCTTGGCGGAGATGCCGGCCTCCAGCGCCTTGCGCGCGAAGTCCCGCTTCCAGGCCTCGAAGCTGGCGGCCTCGGCCTGCTGGGACGCCTCTTGCGCGCCGCTTGCCTCGGCAGCAGGCGCTGCGGCCGGGCCGGCCTGTGCCGCCGCGGCAGGGGCGGTAGGGGCGGCAGGGGCGGCCGCAGCCATGGAAGTCGCCGCAGCGGAAGCTGGCGCTGGCACCGGCGTGGGCGCAGGTCGGGAGGCGCAGCCGGCCAGCAGAGCGGCAGTCAGGGCGGTGGCCAGTCCGGCGCGGGTCAGCATGTGGGGGCCGTTGGCGTTGCTGGGGACGGGGGCGGTGGCATGTGCGTGGGGCATGCAGCCATTGTCTCCGCTGCGCCCTGGCGCTGAATGCAACACGGTGTTTCCGCACCAAGCCATCCATGGATCGCTATGCTGTGCTCCCATGACTGCTGCACCATCGCCCTCCCTGTCCCCGCCTGTGCAGGATGCCGCGCAGGCGCTGCGTGCCCTGCTGCGCCCTGGCCAGCGCTGGCTGGTGCTGACGGGCGCAGGTTGCAGCACAGGCTCGGGCATTCCGGACTACCGCGATGCGGCGGGGCAGTGGAAGCGGCCCCAGCCCGTGACGCTGCAGGCCTTCATGGGCAGCCATGCCACGCGCCAGCGCTATTGGGCGCGCAGCCTGCTGGGCTGGCCCGTGATGGCGCAGGCCCGGCCCGGCCCGGCCCATGAGGCGCTGGCGCTGCTGCAGCAGCGCGGATGGATGGCCGGCCTGGTCACCCAGAACGTGGACGGCCTGCATACGGCGGCAGGCAGCGAGGGTGTCATCGACCTGCACGGCCGCATTGCCGCCGTGCGCTGCATGGGTTGTGGCGCCGGCATGGAGCGCGCCGCGCTGCAGGCCATGCTGCTGCAGCGCAACCCCGGCTGGGCCGGCCTGAGCGCCCAGGCCGCGCCCGATGGCGATGCCGACCTGGAAGGGCGCGACTTCAGCCGCTTCGACGTGCCGGCCTGCCCGCACTGCGGCGGCGTGCTCAAGCCCGATGTGGTGTTCTATGGGGAAGGCGTGCCCAGCCAGCGGGTGCAGGCCGTGCGCGCCATGCTGCAGCAGGCCGGCGGGCTGCTGGTCGCCGGTTCTTCGCTGATGGTGTATTCAGGCCTGCGCTTCGTGCATGAGGCCGTGGCCCAGGGCAAGCCGGTGGCCGCCATCAACCAGGGCCGCATGCGCTCCGAGGATTTGCTGGCCCTCAAGATCGAGCAGGACTGCGGCCCGTTGCTGCAGCAGCTGGCCCAGGACCTGGAGCAATGAAAAAGCCCCGCAGGAGCGGGGCAGTGTTCAGGGGATGACGCGCGATGCGCGCACCACCGAGTGCACGCGGCGCAGGTTGCGCAGCGCGGACTCCACCTGCTGGTTGTCGTGCACCGAGATCACGAAGCACAGGTCCGTGGTGCTCATGGCGGCCTCGTCGGCCATGTCCACGCGCAGGATGTCCACTTCGGCGCCGGCCAGCTCGGCTGCCACGCGGGCGAGCACGCCCTTGCCGTTGTTGACGGTGACGACGATGCGGGCCTCGAAAAGGCGCGCGGCATCGATGTCATCTGCCCATTCCACGACGATGAAGCGGTCGCTGTCCTTTTCCTGCAGGCGCTGTGCGATCTTGCATTGCGCGTGGTGCACGATCAGGCCTTCGCCGCTGCCCAGATAGCCCACGATGGCGTCGCCCGGCACGGGCCGGCAGCACTGCGCGTAGTGGATGGAGCCCTGGTTGGAGCCGTCCAGCAGCACGGCGCCCTGGAAAGGCCGGTTGCTGGCATTGAAGCGTTCGCGCGTGAGCAGCAGGGCGTCGGGCCGGTGGCCGTGGCGCGCCATCAGCGCCGTCAGGCGCGAGGCCACCAGCGATGCAATGCGCCGGCCCATGCCGATGTCCACCATCAGGTCGGCGCGGCTGCGGCTGCCTGCCATGCGCAGCACTTCGTCCCACAGCGCCTGGTTGGCTTCATCGGCCGGCGGCACGGCGTCCATGCCTTCGGCGCGCATGGCCTGGGCCAGCAGGTTCTCGCCCAGGCGTGCCGATTCGCTTTGCGCGGCCGACTTCAGGTAATGGCGGATCTTGGAGCGCGCGCGGCCGGTCTTGACGAAGCCCAGCCAGGCCGGGTTGGGCGTGGCGTCTTCGGAGGTGACGATCTGCACCACGTCGCCGCTCTTGAGTTCGGTGCGCAGCGGCACTTCCTCGTTGTTGATGCGCGCGGCGGTCATGTGGTTGCCGACCTTGCTGTGGATCGCATAGGCGAAGTCCACCACGGTGGCGCCGCGCGGCATGGCCATGATCTCGCTCTTGGGCGTGAACACGTAGACGGCGTCGGGGAACAGGTCCACCTTGACGTGGTCCCAGAACTCGGCGGCATCGCGCGTCTCGTTCTGGATGTCCAGCAGCGATTGGAGCCACTGCGTGCCCAGCTGCTCGGAATCGTGGCCGGGCTGGGCCTTGTAGAGCCAATGGGCGGCCACGCCGGCCTCGGCGACGATGTGCATTTCCTCGGTGCGGATCTGGAACTCGATGTTCACGCCCGAGGGACCCACCAGCGTGGTGTGCAGCGACTGGTAGCCATTGTTCTTGGCAATGGCGATGTAGTCCTTGAAGCGGCCCGGCATGGGCTTGTACATCTGGTGCAGCACGCCCAGCGCCGTGTAGCAATCGATCACACGCGGCAAGATGATGCGAAAGCCGTAGATGTCCGTCACCTTGGCAAAGCTCAGCTGGTTCTTCTCCATGCGCAGATAGAGCGAATACAGCGTGCTTTCGCGGCCGGCAAGGCGGGCCTGCAGCCCCGCGCCGGCGAACTCGGCATTGACCTCGTCCTGCACGCGCTGGACCAGGTCGCGGCGTCGCTTGCGCGAGCGGGCGATGGCTTTTTCCAGCGTGGCGTAGCGCCAGGGATGCAGGTGGCGGAAGGCCAGGTCCTGCAGCTCGCGGTAGGTCTGGTTCAGCCCCAGGCGGTGGGCGATGGGTGCGTAGATCTCCAGCGTTTCCGAGGAGATGCGGCCCCACTTGCTGCGCGGCATGTCGCCCATGGTGCGCATGTTGTGGGTGCGGTCGGCCAGCTTGATCAGGATCACGCGCACATCGCGCGCCATGGCCAGCAGCATCTTGCGGAAGGATTCCGCCTGGTTCTCTTCGCGCGTGTTGAACTGCAGCTTGTCCAGCTTCGTGAGGCCGTCGACCAGCTCGGCCACGTCCTGGCCGAAGCGCTGGGCGAGATCGGCCTTGGTGACGCCGCAGTCTTCCATCGCATCGTGCAGCAGCGCGGCCATCAGGGCCGGGGCGTCGAGCTTCCAGCTCGCGCACAGCGCCGTGACCGCGATGGGATGGGTGATATAGGGTTCGCCGCTGCTGCGCCACTGGTCGCTGTGGGCCTGGTCGGCGAAGGCATAGGCTTCGCGCACCTGCTCGATGCTGGTGGCATCCAGGTATCCCAGGTGCTCCATCAGTCCGGCAAAGGCATTGGCCGACACGGCGGTTGCCTGCTCTGCAGACATGCGCTCGGGCCGGGGTGGCGGTACGGGATCAGAGGGGGCTGTGAACGAAGTCAAGGCCGCTTTCATGACTTAAATGTAGCGTGCATGCTGGTTTGTGCAGGCTTCATGTAAAAAAAGCACCGCTGTGCGGTGCTCTTTGTGGGGCCATTGTGTTGCTTTGCAGCAAATCAGCCCGGAACCTTCTTCAGCATCTCGATGCCGACCTTGCCTTCGGCGATCTCGCGCAGCGCGGTGACGCCGGGCTTGTTCTTGGTTTCGATCTTGGGCGTGTGACCCTGGCTCAGCATGCGTGCGCGGTAAGTGGCGGCCAACACGAGCTGGAAGCGGTTAGGGATCTGCTCCAGGCAGTCTTCAACAGTGATGCGTGCCATCAGGATCTCCGGGAAACGTCAGTTGGGTTCAGAAATATTGAGAGACTCGAAGGTCTCTGCGCGGCGGCTGCGCTGAGCCGCATACTTGAGGCGCTGGGCGTGGATGATCGTCTTGAGATCAAACAGTGCGCTCTCGAACAATTCGTTGATTATAACGAAGTCGAATTTCGCCACCTGGGCCATCTCCTCGGCCGCGTTCTTCAGGCGCAGCTCGATCACCTCGGGCGCGTCCTCGCCCCGGTTTTCCAGGCGGGCACGCAGCTCGTCCCAGCTGGGCGGCAGGATGAAGATCAGCACGGCGTTCGGAAACGCTTGCTTGACCTGCAGTGCGCCCTGGTAGTCGATCTCCAGCAGCACGTCGGTGCCGACCTGGATGCGCTCTTCCAGCGCCTTCTTGGCCGTGCCGTAGCGGCGGCTGTGCACGTTCGCCCATTCGACGAAGGCGTTGTTCGACACCATGGCGTCGAACTCCTGGTCGGAGACGAAGTAGTACTCGCGGCCGTGCTTTTCCTGGCCACGCGGCGCGCGCGTGGTGTGGGAGACGGAAGGGGAGACGCGCGCATCGAACTCGCGCAGCGCGCGCACCAGGCTGGACTTGCCGGCCCCGCTGGGGGCCGAGACGACAAAGAGGTTTCCGGGGTAATCCATGGATTTGTGCGCAGTTTGGTTACGCATGGGCATCTGTGATGGGCTTATTCGATGTTCTGCACCTGCTCGCGCATCTGCTCGATCAGCACCTTCATGTCCACGCTGATGCGGGTCAGCTCCAGCGTGGCGGACTTGGAGCCCAGCGTATTGGCTTCGCGGTGCAGTTCCTGGATCAGGAAATCCAGGCGCTTGCCGATCTCGCCGCCCTTCTTGAGCAGGCTCTGGATCTCGTCCAGGTGCGAGTCCAGGCGGGTGACTTCCTCGGCCACGTCGATGCGGATGGCAAAGGCCGTGGCCTCGGTCAGGGCGCGGTCCTGGGCGGCTTCGGGCGCCACGGCGCCTTCGGCCAGGGCCATCGCTTCCTTCCAGCGCTCCATGAAGCGCAGGCGCTGCTGCTCCACGAGCTGGGGCACCAGGGGCGTGGCATCTGCCGCGAGCTTGCGCAGCTGCGCGATGCGGTCCAGCAGCATGGTGGCCAGGCGCTTGCCTTCGCGGGCGCGGGCCTCCAGCAGTTCGGTCAGGGCCTGCTCTGCCAGCGTGGGCAGCACGCTGCTCCAGTCAACGGCCGAGTTGCCGCTGCCGCTGGCCAGGCGCAGGGCGTCGGAGACGGACAGGCTGCGGGCGTCGGGCAGCCAGGACTGGACAGTGTCCTGGAGCATGGCCAGGCGCTGCAGCATGGCGGTGGAGGGGTCGGGCAGGGAGTTGCCGTCGTCGTTGTCGATGGCGGCGCGCACCTCGACCTTGCCGCGCTTGAGGCGGGCGGTCAAAAGGGCCCGCAAGGCTGGCTCATGCGCGCGCAGTTCGTCGGGCAGGCGGAACGAAAGATCCAGGAAGCGGCTGTTGACCGAGCGGATCTCCAGACCGAGCCGGCTGTTGCGGCCCGACGCTCCACCATCTTCTTCGGACGCGCCGTGCTGGGCACTGGCGTATCCGGTCATGCTGTAAACTGGCATTGGACTTTTGATGGATGCTTGCAATTGCCCGATTATCCGGGTTTCGCCCCATCCCTGAGACTCACCGGAGAAAAATGTCTTCCAAGATCAAGCCGGCGCCATTGCCGCCAGGCAGCACGATCGGCGGCTATCGGGTGGTGCGCAGGCTTGCTTCCGGCGGTTTCGGCGTCGTTTACCTGGCCTTGGATGCAGAGGGCAAGCAGGTGGCGATCAAGGAATACCTGCCCGCCTCGCTGGCCACCCGTGCCCCCGGAGAGCTGCAGCCCGCCGTGGCGCCCGAAAAACTTTCGCTGTACCGCCTGGGCCTCAAGAGCTTCTTCGAGGAAGGGCGTTCACTGGCGCAGATCTCGCACGCTTCCGTGGTCAGCGTGCTCAATTTCTTTCGCGAGAACGAAACCGTCTACATGGTGATGAACTACCTGGAGGGTGCCACCCTGCAGGACTTCGTTGTCACCGCGCGCGAGCTCAAGGCCGAGAAGGTGTTCCGCGAATCGACCATCCGCTCGCTGTTCGACGAGGTGCTGCGCGGCCTGCGCATCGTGCACCAGCACAAGATGCTGCACCTGGACATCAAGCCGGCCAACATCTTCATCACCAATGACGACCGTGCCGTGATGATCGACTTCGGCGCGGCGCGCGAGGTGCTGTCCAAGGAAGGCAACTTCATCCGCCCCATGTACACGCCGGGCTTTGCCGCGCCCGAGATGTACCGCCGCGACGCATCGCTGGGGCCCTGGACCGACATCTACGCCATCGGCGCCTGCATCTATGCCTGCATGCAGGGATTTCCGCCCAACGAGGCGCCGCAGCGCCAGGACAAGGACCGGCTCACGCTGGCGCTGACCAAGCTGCGCGGCGTGTATTCGGACAATCTCATCGAGGTGGTCGAGTGGTGCATGGCCGTGGATCCGGGATCGCGTCCGCAGTCGGTGTTTGCGCTGCAAAAGGAATTGAGCCGCGAAGGCGAGCGCCGCTACACCAAGCTCAGCGTCTCCGAGCGCATGCGCCTGCAGCTGGACACGCTGGTGACCGACGCCAAGAAGAACATGCAAAAGATCAGCGGCGCAGCGGGCCTGCCAGCCGTGGGCCAGGAGCGCAAGCCATGAGGTTTTCGGTATTCCAGCTGAGCCGCCGCGGCGGCCGTGCGCTCAATGAAGACCGCATGGGTTACTGCTACACGCGGGAAGCCGTGCTCTTCGTGCTGGCCGACGGCATGGGCGGCCATCCCGAAGGCGAGGTCGCCGCGCAGCTGGCGCTGCAGGTGATGTCCGTGCATTTCCAGCGCCAGGCCAAGCCGCTGCTCGAAGATCCGCAGGGCTTTCTGGTCGATGCGCTGCTGCACGCGCACCGGCAGATCCTGCGCTATGCCAGCGCCAAGGGAATGATCGACACGCCGCGCACCACGCTGGTCGCCGCCGTCATCCAGAAGGGCAAGATCACCTGGATCCATTGCGGCGACTCGCGCCTGTACCTGGTGCGCGGCGGCGAGCTGCTGGTGCGCACGCGCGATCACTCCTATCTGGAGATGGGCGAGATCGCGGCCCAGCTCAAGACATCGAGCCGCAACGTGTTGTTCACCTGCCTGGGCTCTCCGTCCAAGCCCATCTACGACGTGACCGAGCCGCGCCGGCTGGAGCAGGGCGACAAGCTGCTGCTGTGCTCCGACGGCCTGTGGGGCAGCGTGGACGAAGGGCACCTGCTGCGCACCCTGCACGGCCGCACCGTGTCCCAGGCCATTCCCCAACTGGTCGATACGGCGCTGCGCAATGCGGGCGATGCCAGCGACAACGTCACGGCCATTGCCATGGAGTGGGAGACGCCAGACGCCTTCGAGTCCACCATGGGCATCTCCACCCAGGACATCGAGAACGACGCGTTTGAATCCACGATCCAGGGCGGGGCAATCGAAGACCTGGAAGATGAGCTCGACGACGCGGCCATCGAGCGCTCCATCGCCGAGATCAACGAAGCGATACGCCGCTCGGCCGAGCGCCAGTTCAAGCGCTGACCGCCGCTGCCGGCCCGCGGCAGCGGTGCCGTTGGCGCGCATGGACTACCGAACCTATTGACGACAAAGGGCGCACGGGCGCCCGACTGGATTTCTACGATGAAGATTGTGTTGGCCTCCAACAACCGCGGCAAGCTCGCCGAGCTGCAAGCCATGTTCGCCCCGCTGGGGGTGGAGCTGATCCGCCAGGGCGACCTGTTCGAGGGCGAGGCGCCCGAGCCGCATTGCACCTTTGTGGAGAACGCGCTGGCCAAGGCCCGCTTCGCGGCCGAGCGCACGGGCCTGCCCGCCATTGCCGACGACGCCGGCATGTGCGTCTCGCACTTCGGCGGGCTGCCGGGCGTGGATACGGCCTACTACTGCACGCAGTTCGGCTACGAGAAAAGCGATGACAACAACGTGCGCGCGCTGCTGGAGCAGATGCAGGGCGTGGCCGACCGCCGCGCCGCCATGGTCAGCACCCTGGTGGGCGTGCGCAGCGCAAAGGATCCCGAACCGCTGATCGCCATGGGCCGTGTGCTCGGCGAGATCACCACCGAGCGCCGTGGCACGCAGGGCTTCGGCTTCGACCCCGTGATGTACATCCCCGAGCTGGGCCAGACCTTCGCCGAGATGGACCCGGCCGTGAAGCACGCGCACAGCCACCGCGGCCGCGCCACGCTGCAGATGATCGAACTCGTGCGCGAGCGCTGGGTGCGATGATTCCCATCCAGCCCCAGGATGCGGCCGCCGGCGCCCAGGCCGCCGTGCAGCGCGACATCCAGCACTACATGCGCCCCGGCACGCTGCAGCTGGGCAGCCTGCCGCCGCTGTCGCTGTACGTGCACCTGCCCTGGTGCATACGCAAGTGCCCGTACTGCGACTTCAACTCGCACGAGCACGGCCGCGACGGCCCCGAGCTGCCCGAAGACCGCTACGTCGACGCCCTGGTCGCCGACCTGGAGAGCGCGCTGCCGCTGATCTGGGGCCGCACCGTGCACAGCATCTTCATCGGCGGCGGCACGCCCAGCCTGTTCTCGCCCGAGGCCATCGACCGGCTGCTGGCCGCCATCCGCGCGCGCCTGCGCATGGAGGCCGATTGCGAGATCACCATGGAGGCCAACCCCGGCAACTTCGAGACCGACCGCTTCCGCGCCTTCCGCGCGGCCGGCGTCACGCGGCTGTCCATTGGCGTGCAGAGCTTCGACGACCGCCTGCTGCAGGCCGTGGGCCGCGTGCACGACGGCGCCCAGGCGCGTGCGGCCGTGCGCGAGGCGGCCGACAGCTTCGAGACCTTCAACATCGACCTGATGTACGCGCTGCCCGGCCAGACCGAGCTGGACCTGGCGCGTGACCTGGACGTGGCCCTGTCCTTCGCGCCGCCGCACCTGTCGGTCTATCACCTGACCATCGAACCCAATACGTATTTCGCCAAGTTCCCGCCGGCCATTCCCGAGGACGACCTGGCCTACGACATGCTGGACCGCATCACCGCGCGCACCGCCGCCGCAGGCATGCAGCGCTACGAGATATCGGCCTATGCGCGTGAGGGCCACCAGTGCTGGCACAACCGCAACTACTGGCAGTTCGGCGACTACCTGGGCATAGGCGCGGGCGCGCACAGCAAGCTCAGCTTTGCGCACCGCATCGTGCGCCAGGTGCGCTTTCGCGATCCCGCTCGCTACATGGACCAGGCCCTGGCCGGCGCGCCACTGGCGCAGGACGGCGAGGTGCGCCGCGCCGACCTGCCCTTCGAATACATGCTCAACGCGCTGCGCCTGCGCGAAGGCTTTGCGCTGCAGGACTTCATGGAGCGCACGGGCCTGCCGCTGTCGTCCATCGCCAAGGGGCTGGATGCAGCACAGGCCAAGGGCCTGATCACGCGCGACCTGGGCCGGGTGGTGCCCACGGAGCGGGGCTTTGACTTCCTCAGCGACCTGCAGGAGCTGTTCCTGGCCGAGTGAGCGGGCCAACGACCATTGAAAAAGGACGCCTCGGCGTCCTTTCTTCATCCAGCGCCACCGCGCAATCGGTCGGCGATCAGCCGCAGCGCACGGCCACGATGCGGCCTGTGCCGTCGACCACCAGGTTCAGGCGTTCCTGGTTGAACTCCATCGTCGTTGGCTGGCCTTCGCGCAGCACGCGGGCCATGTAGGCGCCCGACTGCTTGCGGGCGGCCTCCAGCGTGGCCGAGGTATTGCTCTTGCCCACGAAGGACTGCGCCGATGCCGCATTGCAGACCTGCACGGGGCGCGGAGCCGGTTGCGCCCCACCGCCGCTGCTGCCGCCAAAAGGATTGCTCATGCCGGCGCAGCCTGCCACCAGGGTGGTGGCGCCCAGCAGGGCCAGGGCGGCAAGGCGGCGGTGCAGGGCTGGGGTGGTGATCGTCGGCATGGTCTGTCTCCTCAATTCAGGGGGTGTGTGCTGCGCAGTATCAGGGCGGGCGCTGGCGCATCGCCTCGGACAACGCCGCATACCTTAGCCGGGCTCGGGCGGTGCCATTGGCATGCGGAAGTAACAGGCGGCAGCAAAGGCATCACGAAGGCATTGCCAAGGTGCTGCCAGGGCATCACCGCCGCGCGCTGCGGCCTTCCGCAGGGGCGTGGTGGAAGACCGTGGCCTCCAGGCCCATGGCGCGTATCCTGGCCGCCGCCTGATCGGCGCTGCGCTGCTTGGCAAAGGGGCCCGAGCGCACGCGCACGATCTCGCCCTTGTTGCTGTGCAGGGTCTGGCTGAGCGTGGGCAGCTTGGCTTTCTCCAGCCGCTCCACCACGCGCCCGGCATTGGCGGCTTCAGAGAACACGCCGATGTTGATGTAGTAGTTGCCCGGCTCCAGAGCCGCCGAGGCAGGCTTGGCAGGTGCCGGGGCCTTTGCGACGGGTTCGGCAGGCTTGGCAGGCTTGGCTGGTTTGGTTTCAGCCGCCACCTTGGAGGGCTTGGCGGGCGCTGGAGTGGCTGCGTGCACGGACGCTGGCGCTGGCGCAGGTGCAGGTGCTTTGGCTGGCACCAACGCGGCCTTGACGGGAATGGCTGCAGCTGCAGTGGCCGCGACGGCACCCGCAGCGCCGGCAGCTGCTACTACGGGCATGGGTTCGACCGTGCCGGAGACGGTGCTGCCGGCAGCGGGCAAGGGCGCTTGCGGATCAGGGCGCGCCTCGGCCTGGGCGACTGGCTCTTGCGGCCGGGGCGTGGGTGCGGGAGTGGGGGCGGGTGTGGGCGCCGATTCCGTCCTTGGCGTTTCAACGGCAGCTACGGCTGCGGCGGGCGTTGGCGCCACTGCTGGTGCAGCTGGCGAAACTGGTGCAGCGGCCGGCACGGCTTCGGATGGAATCACCTCCGTCTGTGCCGCCATGAAATGTGGCGTGCCCGACAGCGCCCAGATGCCGGCACCCGCAGCGGCGGCAAGCACCGCACCGGCCGCCACGGCCAGCCGCTTGCGCAAGGGCGTGGCCGCGCGGCGGGCCAGGCGTTCGTGCGCTGCGGCCATGTTGGGAGCCTCGCCAATGGCTTGCAGGGTGAGGCGGCGCACATGGTGCCAGTACAGGGCATTGGCGCCCAGGCCGGGAATGGCAATGGCCAGCAGGATCAGCGTGGCATCGATGCCGTGGGCAATGGCCGGGGGCAAGCCCAGCGCGGGGCGCAGCAGCAGGCCCCAGACCAGGCCCGTGCCGCCAGCGGCCAGCGCGTAGAGGCCGCCCTCTTGCCACAGCCCGCGTAGCCCGCACCAGGGCAGGGTGAACAGGCCTGCGGCCAGGTTCCAGGTGGGCAGGGGCTTGCCCAGCGCATCGAAGCGCTCGAACAGGCGCAGGTAGTAGTCGCGTGAGGGCTCGCCAATCAGGCTGGCGTACAGGCCGGGCATCAGGCCTGCACCCTGGCCACCGGTGAAGCTGGTCGTGCCGGAATTCGTGCCGGAACTTGCGCCGGGGGCCGCCCTTTCGTCGGCGGCTGGGCCGTCATCGCCGTGCTGCAGCGCATAGGCTGCGGCAGCGAAGGCGCTGGCTATCGAGGGCGGCAGTTTGCTGGAACTCTTGGGAGAGTCGGCCGTGTCGGGCCTACTGGCACTGCCGGGCTCGGCAAAGGCGGGCTCCTGCCGGGCAGGGGCCGCCTGCCTTCCGAAGTCGATGGTGGCGGGAGGTGCTGAGATGGCGTCTTCCGATGGGGCGGGCATGTCAGCAATTGTGTCATGCACTCGTGGCTGTCGGAATCACGACATTCGTGGCTATCGATCGGGCGAATCCATCGCGCCCGATCGATTGGAGGCTGCTGTCAGCCCTGGCGCGCTGGCAGCACCGTGGCGCGGCACTCGCCGAAGCCGATGCGCGCGGCGCCCGGCTTCTCGCACCAGCCGCGCAGGATCACGGCATCGCCATCCTGCAGGAAGGTGCGGCTCTCGCCATTGGCCAGCGCCACGGGCTTCTTGCCGCCTTCGGTCAGCTCCAGCAGAGCGCCGGCCTCGCTGGAGGTGGGGCCGGACAGCGTGCCCGTGCCCAGCAGGTCACCGGGCTGCAGGTCGCAGCCGTTGACGCTGTGGTGGGCCACCAGCTGGGCCATGGTCCAGTAGGCGTGGCGGTAGCTGGTGTGGGTGATCTGCTGGGCGGCCTGGCCTTCGGCGCGCATGCGGCCGGTCTCCAGCGCCACGCTCAGCTGCACGTCGAACGCGCCGCGCTCGGAATTGGCGGGCGAGCTGAGGTAGGGCAGGGGCTGGGGATCTGCGGCGGGCCGCGTGAACGCCGTGCGATAGGGCTCCAGCGCCTCCAGCGTCACGATCCAGGGCGAGACCGTGGTGGCGAAGTTCTTCGACAGGAAGGGGCCCAGCGGCTGGTATTCCCAGGCCTGGATGTCGCGCGCCGACCAGTCGTTGAGCAGGCACAGGCCGAAGATGTGGTGTTCGGCCTCGTCCATGGAAATCGCCTCGCCCCAGGCGTTGCCGGCGCCGGTGTAGATGCCCATCTCCAGCTCATAGTCCAGGCGTGCGCAGGGCTTGAGTGCGGGCGCGGCGGCGTCGGGCGCCTTCAGCTGGCCCATGGGGCGGCGGAAGTCCACGCCCGACACGCGCAGGCTGGAGGCGCGGCCATGGTAGCCGATCGGCACCCACTTGTAGTTCTCCATCAGCGGGTTGTCCGGGCGGAACAGCTTGCCGACGTTGGTGGCGTGGTGCACCGAGGTGTAGAAGTCCGTGTAGTCGCCGACCTGGGCCGGCACCGTGTATTCCACGTCGGACTGGGCCACCAGGCAATCCTGCAGTGCCGCCTGTGCGGCAGCGCCTTCGCGCAGCGCGCGCGACAGCGCCAGACGCAGGGCCGACCAGGCGGCCGGTCCCATGGCCATGAAGCCGTTCAGGTGCTGTTGCGAAGCGGCCTCCAGCTGCGGCTGCACGGCATCGCCCAGGGCCTTGAGGGCGCTGGCGCGCGCCAAGTCCAGCACCTGGTCGCCGATGGCCACGCCGCCGCGCCAGGCCTCCTGGCTGCCTGCGCGGCGGAACACCGCAAACGGCAGGTTCTGGATGGGGAAGTCGCTGGCGCCGGTGTTGGCCGAGGCCACCCAGCTGCGCAGGCCTGCGTCATGGGTTTCGTTCAAGGACATCTGTCTCTCCTGGTTGGGTTTGTCTGTCGTTGGTATGAAAAGGGGTTTGGCGGGGCAGGGCGAGGCGTGGCGAGGTCAGGCGGCGGCAAAGCCGCCGTCCATGTTCCAGTGTGCGCCGCGCACCTGGGCGGCCTGCTCGCTGGCCAGGAAACCGGCCAGCGCCGCCACCTGCTCCACGGTCACGAAGGCCTGGGAGGGCTGCTTGGCGCCCAGCAGCTGGCGGGCCGCCGCGTCGGCATCCAGCCCCTCGCGCGCGGCCAGCGCATCGATCTGCCGTTGCACCAGCGGCGTCAGCACCCAGCCCGGGCAGATGGCGTTGCAGGTCACGGGCGTGGTGGCGAACTCCAGCGCCACCGACTTGGTCAGGCCGATCAGCCCGTGCTTGCTGGCCACATAGGCCGGCTTGCGCGCCACGCCCACCAGCCCGCTGACCGAGGCGATATTGATGATGCGGCCCCAGCCGCGCTCCAGCATCTGCGGCGCGCAGGCCTGGATGGCGTGGAAGGGCGCCGACAGGTTGACGGCCAGCAGCTCGTCCCACTTGCCGGCCGGGAATTCGAGCAGCGGGCTCACATGCTGCATGCCTGCGTTGTTGACCAGGATGTCGATGGCGCCCATCTCGGCCGCAATGCGCTGCGCCAGCGGGGCGATGGCGCTGCCGTCGCGCAGGTCCAGCCCGTAGTGGCGCACCGGCACGCCATGCGTTTGGGCGATTTCGCGCACCAGCGCATCGGTCTCGGCAGAAGCGGCGGCCTGGCCATGCAGCGCGATGGCCGCGCCCTCGCTGGCCAGATGGCGCGCCACGGCCAGGCCGATGCCGCTGGTCGAGCCGGTGATCCAGGCCACGCGGCCCGCATGCGGGCGGCTGGCCGGGGTGGAGGGGGTGGGGTTCATTTCAGGAGATCCATTTCCATATGCACGTACTCGCTGAGAAAGCGCACCCGCGCCCAGTAGATCAGCAGCCCGTCGGCATTGCAGGCCCAGCGCAGCGCCTGCATCAGCGGCGTGCCCAGGGCCACGCCCAGGTGCTCGGCGGCCAGTTCGTCGGCCGGCGCCACGCTCAGGTGCTGGCGCGCCACGGCAATGCGCGAGGGGTCGCTGCTCAGGGCCACGGCCAGGGAGCTGCGCTGCAGCTGGGCCTCGATCTCGGGGAACAGTTCCTGCTCCAGGTACAGCTGCGACAGGCAAAACCGCGCCGCGTCATGGTCGTACACGCGCAGCAGGTGCACGTAGGCGGGGGCCATGCGGCCCACGTCGGGGAAGCCTTCGGGAATCGGCGGCAGGCAGTCCCGCCCGGTGTGCAGGGTGATCTGGCCGATGTGGGCGCCAAAGGCCACCAGCTCCTTCCAGCTGGTGGGCAGCAGGAAGGACGGCGGCTTGTAGGGCGCCGCAATCACCCGCGTGCCGCCGCGCTTGCGCGTGAGCAGCAGGCCCTCTGCCACCAGGGCGCCCAGCGCCATGCGCACCGTGGTGCGCGACACGCCATGCAGCGCCTGCAGCTCCTGCACCGTGGGAATGGCGCTGCCTACGGGCCAGGCGCCCGTGGACACCTTGCTGCGGAACAGCCGCGCCAGCTGCAGGTGCAGCTTGTCCCGGCCTTGTTGAGGGGCCGACGCGGTGGAGTTGGAGGGCATGAAGGCAATAAAGTATCTATTCAGTGCTTTTATTTTTGCACAAAGCAATAGCCCTGACAGCCTGCACTGACGCCCGTCGTTGACAAATGTCTTCAATTGACCAGGCCGAATGACTTTTAAACTGCGGCCCTTTTTCCGTTTTTCGAACGTTGGCCAGAGCGGCCGTTGGGTATTTCATGCAGCAGCAACATGCTTGGGAGTTTTTTCGCGCCGGTGGAGTGGACCAGGTGGTCATCCGCACCGGGCAGGACATTGCGCACATCGGCGAGCTGGACCAGAAGCTGTGGGTGGCCCTGGCCTGCCCCACGCGCGGCATCGAGTTCGACAGCGACACGCTGGACCTGATCGACGAAGACAAGGACGGCCGCATCCGCCCGCCCGAACTGATCGCCGCCTGCCAATGGGCCGTGGCGCGCGTGCGTGACCCCCAGGTGCTGGCCGATGGCGGCGACGTCCTGCAACTGTCCAGCCTGGAGCGCGACAGCGAGCAGGGCGCCTTGCTGCATGCCGAGGCCGAGCGCATGCTGGCCCTGTCCGGTCAGGCCGGCGGCGCCGCGCTGAGTCTGGGCCAGGTGCGCGAGCGCCTGGCCTCCCTGGCGGCCATGCGCTTCAATGGCGATGGCATCGTCAGCCCCGCCACCGCCGGGGACGACAAGGCGCTGGCCGCGCTGGTCGAGCGCATCGGCAAGGCCTACGGCACGGCGGCGGGCGCCGATGGCGTGGCCGGCATCGCACGCAAGCAGGCCGAGTCCTTCTATGCCGACCTGCGTTCCCTGCGCGACTGGCATGCAGGCGCCGAGGCCCTGGGCTGCGGCATTGCCGAGCGCGACCAGGCCCTGGCCGCGGCCCGCGCCGTGGACGCGGTGCAGGCCAAGGTGGACGACTTCTTCGCACGCACGCGGCTGGCCGCCTTCGACACGCGCGCGCAGGACCCGCTCAACCCCTCCATCGAAGGCTATGCCGCCCTGGGCCGTGAGGTGCTGGACAGCGGCGCCCAGGCCATTGCCGCGCTGCCGCTGGCCGCCGTGGCGGCCGACCGCGCGCTGCCGCTGGCCCAGGGCGTCAACCCCGCCTGGGCCGGTGCGCTGCAGGCCCTGCGCGAGCAGGCCGTGCAGCCCGTGCTGGGCGAAGACCTGCAGGAGATCACCGCCGCGCAGTGGGAGCAGGTCAAGGCCGCCCTGCAGCCCTGCCGCCAATGGCTGGCGGCCCGGCCCGCCACGCCGCTCGATGCCCTGCCTCAACAGGAGGTGCAGGCGCTGCTGGACGGCGGCCAGGAAGCCGCGCTGCTGGACCTCATTGCCCAGGACGAGTCCGAGAAGGAACACAGCCTGCAGGCCGTGGCGCTGGAAAAGCTCATCCGCCTGCAGCGCGACCTGCTGGCGCTGCTCAACAACTTCGTCTCTTTCAGCAGCTTCTACCGGCGCGAGGGCGCGGCCTTCCAGGCCGGCACGCTCTACCTGGATGCCCGCAGCTGCGACCTGACCGTGGAAGTGAGCGACACCGCCGCCCACGCCGCGCTGGCCGGCCGCGCCAAGACCTGCCTGGCCTACTGCGAGCTCCGGCGCGAGGGCAAGAAGAAAGCCATCGTCGCGGCCTTCACGGCGGGCGACGTGGACTTTCTCTTCGTGGGCCGCAACGGCGTGTTCTATGACCGCGCGGGCAACGACTGGGACGCCACCATCGTCAAGCTCATCGAGAACCCCACCAGCATCGGCCAGGCCTTCTTCCTGCCCTACAAGAAATTCCTGCGCATGGTGGAAGAGCAGGTTGCCAAGCGCGCCTCGGCCAAGGAGGAGGGCGTGACCGCCAGCCTGGGCACGCAGGCCGGCCAACTGGTCACGGCGCCCGGCACCGCCGCGGCCAACGCCACAGCCGCCACAGCCGCCACCGCTGCGGCCGCATCGCGCAAGACCGATGTGGGCACCGTGGCCGCCCTGGGCGTGGCCCTGGGCTCCATCAGCGCCGTGCTGGTGGGCATCTTCGGCAAGTTCATTGACCTGGGGCCCTGGATTCCCGTGGCCCTGGTCGGCCTCATCGCGGCCATCTCAGGGCCCAGCATGATGATTGCCTGGCTCAAGCTGCGCCAGCGCAGCCTGGGGCCCATCCTGGACGCCAGCGGCTGGGCCATCAACGGCCGCATGCGCATCAACCTGCCGCTGGGCCGCAGCCTCTCGCAGACCGCCAAGGTGCCGGTGGGCGCACGGCGCACGGCGGGCGACCCCTATGCGGAAGGCAACGGCCTGCGCAACACCCTGGTGGCGCTGGCCGTGGTGGCCTTGCTGGCGCTGATGGCCTGGCGCCTGCACTGGGTCGATGGCCTGCTGCCCGCCGGCTGGCAGTACGGCGCGGCACCGGCCGCTGTGCCGGCTGCACCAGGGTCCGCACCTGCGCCAGCACCGGCACCGGCACCGGCACCGGCGGCTCAGTAAGTCAATGCCAAGGGGCGGGCAAGCCACTTGCCCCGCCCCGGTCGGGAAACCTCAAGGCGCGACAATAGCGCCATGACCACCCCCACCCACGTACAACGCAGTGCCGTGCCCCTAAGCACGCACGACACCACCCGCATCGACGACCTGCGCATCAAGGCCGTGCGCCCCCTGATCACCCCGGCCCTGCTGCAGGAATGGCTGCCCGCGCCCGAGGCCGCGCAGCAACTGGTGGAAACCAGCCGCGCCGCCATCTCGGACGTGCTGCAGGGCCGGGACGACCGGCTCATCGTCGTCGTCGGTCCCTGCTCCATCCACGACCACGACCAGGCCATGGACTATGCGCGCCAGCTCAAGGCCCAGGCCGACGCCCTGGCCGGCGAGCTGCTCGTGGTCATGCGCGTCTACTTCGAGAAGCCCCGCACCACCGTGGGCTGGAAGGGCTACATCAACGACCCGCACCTGGACGGCAGCTTCGCCATCAACGAAGGCCTGGAAATGGCCCGCGCCCTGCTGCTGGACGTGCTGGCCCTGGGCCTGCCCGTGGGCACGGAATTCCTGGACCTGCTGTCGCCGCAATTCATCAGCGACCTGGTCAGCTGGGGCGCCATCGGCGCGCGCACCACGGAAAGCCAGAGCCACCGCCAGCTGGCCAGCGGCCTGTCCTGCCCCGTGGGCTTCAAGAACGGCACGGATGGCGGCGTCAAGGTGGCCAGCGATGCCATCCAGGCGGCCAGCGCGCCCCACGCCTTCATGGGCATGACCAAGATGGGCCAGTCTGCCATCTTCGATACCCGCGGCAATGGCGACTGCCACGTCATCCTGCGCGGCGGCAAGCAGCCCAACTACGGCGCCGAGCATGTGCAGGCCGCCTGCGCCCTGCTGGAAGGTGCGGGCCTGCGCCCGCAGGTCATGATCGATGTCTCCCACGCCAACAGCAGCAAGCAGCACCGCCGCCAGATCGACGTGGCGGCCGACGTGGCCCAGCAGATCGCCGGTGGCGATGCCCGCATCACGGGGCTGATGATCGAAAGCCACCTGCAGGAAGGGCGGCAGGACATCGTGGACGGCCAGCCGCTGGCGCATGGCGTGTCCGTGACCGATGCCTGCATCAGCCTGGAGCAGACAGTGCCTGTGCTGCAGCAGATGGCTGCGGCGGTGAAGGCGCGGCGGGCGAAGCTGCGGGGGTGAGTTGACTGGCCGGGTCTGTTTGGGACCCGCGTCAGACAAGGGAGCAGTCCTGTCCTTCGGCAGGACTGCAATGCTGCAACCGCTACAGCGCAGTGGCGTGCATACAGGTCGCCGATGTAAAGACAGGGTCGGCAGACTGCGAGATCTCATTCAGATGCTGGGGCAGCGCATGCCCGCATCACGCTTTTCAGACCAGTCCGATTGCGTCATGCATTTTCGCATTGAATGATTGATTTTTATATCGGCTCAAGAGATTTTCTATTGTTGCATCCAGTGTATCTCAAGGATTGCGCCGATATGTTTGTCCATATTCCGCAGTGACAGGGATGGCGGGTAATGAATAATGAATGGCAGCTTCAACGTAACCCAGGATCTTCATTTCAAAGAATTCGGGTCATATATCATGGGTTTTGATTCTGCGGAGGAGGGATAGGTATGAGGCCTGGTGATGCAAAGCGGGTATTTGACCTCGCAGTTGGGCGCTCCGCCCCACCGCTTGCCTCCATGGTCACCATTTTTGCCATTAGTTTCCATAGCCCTGCTCTTGTTGCCCAATTCAGCATCGCCCTTTCCTTTACTTCACTTTTCTTTGTATTGCCGGCGAGTATTGGCGCCATCTTCTTTTCGGAAATGGCTGCCAGCAAAGATAAGGAGCAATCCGATTCACTCATCAGTTTGCTATTCTGGTTGGTCCTCTTGTACACCGGGGTTTGTTTTATTCTGGTGTATTGGCTTCCTGTTATCTCGAAAACCCTGATATCCGGTTTGCCAGAGGAACTGTTGGATGGGGCCGTATCGCAGGCAAGATTGATAATTCTGTGTATTCCATTCTTCGGAATCATCAATGTATGTAGCTGCGTTCTTGAGTCAAGATCACATAATGCCATCGTTGCAAAATTCAGAATGTGGCAGGTTTTTTTCCATGCAGCCTGTGTGATTGTTGTGCTGGTGCTGCTTGGAAGGAATGAGTGGATGAGTGATGACTCGGTCGCTCTTGCCTATCTGTTCAGTGACATCATTTTTTCCATTGCCGCATATGCTTTGATGCGGAAATACTGTCAATTCGGTTTTTCATTCAATTTTCGTGGATTGCCTGGCAGAAGAATATTTTCCGTTTTGATTCCTGGCTATGCCAATTCTTTCTTTGGAAAATATCTGCTTTATATATTGTCAATGTCTGTTGCAGGGCTGGGTGCAATGTATTCTGCAATTCAATCCCAAGTTTCTGCCATATTGCTTTTGGCAGAACTGCCTGCCATGGGAGTCTGTGCTCTTCTGGCGATGGAGATATCAAAAAATCGTGGAAGATGGGCAGTGCAATTTCAGTTCATCAAAGATTCTTCTTCATTGATGATTTATTGTGCCATTATTCCGGCTGTTGCATTGTTTGTATTCATGCTGTTCTATGAAATATCGATGGCCAATGGTTATCAAATTGTCGGTGAGGGGTTCCTTTCCTTGGTGTGCAAAGGAACTACGGATGTGGGGTTTTTCTATGCGGCAGCAATTTCTGGCGGGCTAGGCCTTTATTGGTCGTCAAGAATCATTTTTTGGGTTGTTTACGCATTGGTGTTTTTTGCCCCGATGTCATTGGGATTTCATGGCTCCAGTTATTCCATGATCAATTATGTTTTCTCATTTTCTTCTCTCCTGTCCTGTGCGCTGTTGGTCCTGCTTATCCACAACAGGCGAGATTCCCTATCCGAAGAGAAGATTGGCTTGAAGCAGAGCCTGTAGCAGTGGTGGCCCTTGGCGAGGTGATCTGTCCTTCGGCAACCCCGCAACCGCCACGATGCAGGCGCTGACATACGGGGTGGGGAGGCGGGGGAACGTTCTCAGGCCCGCACGGGCCTGGGCTCCAGATTGCGCGCCGTGCCCAGCCAGGTCGCGCAATGCGTTTCATGACCGCCCTCGGCCACCGCGTACAGGTCGGCTGCGCAGATGCTGAGCACGCGGCCGGCATCCACCACGCGGCCGCGCGCCCGCAGGTGGGTGCCGCGTGCGGGGGCGAAGAGCTTCACGCTGCCGTCCACCGTGGCATTGGCCCAGCCGGCAGGCAGCAGTGAACCTGCGGCCGACACCGCCGCAAAGTCGCCCAGTGCAAAGACCGCCGTGGCCTGCAACTGGCCCGGCTGAAAGCACAGGGCATCGGCAATGGGCATCTCCAGCTCGGTGGCTCCGGGCTCGGCACGCACGAAGCGCAGGCCCAGGGTGCGCGCCATGGGCATGGCCAGCACGGCGTTCTGCAGCGCCTGGGTGGATGGGGTGGGGTGGGTGGTCGGCTCAGTCATGGCCTGTCTCCTTCGTGGTGGGTGAAGCGGCACGGCGCACGCGCGGCCAGGGCGCGGCGGGTTTGTCGGGTGCGTTGGATGGGGCCGGTGCCGTCTGCGCCAGATCCCGCTCGGCCTGGCGGGCGCGCAGCCACTGCACATGGTCCAGGGCCTGGGCGCGCTGGGCCTGCAGCGCGGCGATCTGTTCGTCTATCTCCTGCACGCGCTGCTGCACGGCATCGGCCAGGTCACCGGGGCCTATGCGCCCCGCACGCCAGGCGCGCAGGTTCTCCGCAATGCGCGGCAGCCCGAACCCCAGCGCGCGGGACATGGCGATGAACACCACCTCGCGCCGGGCCGAGCGCGGATAGT
Source organism: Delftia tsuruhatensis NBRC 16741 (assembly GCF_001571325.1). Taxonomy (GTDB): domain Bacteria; phylum Pseudomonadota; class Gammaproteobacteria; order Burkholderiales; family Burkholderiaceae_C; genus Comamonas; species Comamonas tsuruhatensis. The sequence continues at coordinate 5,745 of NZ_BCTO01000072.1, read as the reverse complement.
CGCGGTAGCCATTGGGCAGGCGCCGGGGCTTGAGCAGGCCCGCGCGCTCGTAGTGCCGCAGCGCGTGGATGGAGACGCCCGTGAGCCGGGCGAGTTCGGAGATCAGCATGTGCCAAGGCTAGCAAGGCTCGTGCTGGGCTAGGGTTGGGAAGGGGACAGGTTTTTTTCTATCGCTGTCTCTTGCCAGTCGTCTTCAAGCCGGCTGCGCGGCAGGCCTCATCACGCGCGCCGTGAACCGGGCCATGAACTCGCGAGTGACAATGCGCCCGCCCAGGGCCGTCAGGTAGTTGGCGCAGCCGTGCACCACCGATGCGCGGTTGTCGTCGAAGGCTTTCAGCCCCAGGCGAACCACGTCTTCGCTGGATGCTTTTTTCCCGAAGGATGCGGCCTCGCCGGCGCGGGCGAAGAACGCCGTGTCGGTAGCGCCCGGGCACAACGCCAGCACGCGCACGCCGCGCGGCCGGTACTCGGCCCAGAGCGCTTCGCTGAACGAAAGGACAAAGGCCTTGGTCGCGGCGTAGACCGCCATGTACGGGACCGGCTGAAACGCTGCCGTGGAGGCGATGTTGATGACGCCGCCCTGGCGCTGCTCCAGTGCGGGGAGGCACAGGTGCGTCAATTCCACCAGGGCGCCCACATTCAGGTCGATGGCCTCCCGCTGTATGTCCAGCGCCAGTTCATCAAACCTGCCGTGGGTGCCGAAGCCGGCGTTGTTCACCAGCAGGTCCGGCAGCAGGCCCCTGGCGCTGACGGCCTCGAAGACCCGCCGGGCCGCCCCGGGTGCGGCCAGGTCCTCCACCAGGAATTCGGCGCCGGGCAATTCGCGGGCGAGCTTCTCGAGCCTGTCGCGGCTGCGCGCGATCAGCACGACTTTGGCGCCACGGCGGGCAAGCTCCCTGGCGAATACTTCACCGATGCCCATGGAGGCGCCGGTCACCAGGACGGTTTTCTGGGAGAAATCAAAAGGGGTTTTCATGCACTCGAGTATTGCGACGGGGGGCCCGCCTGGGAATGGGCAGCGCTGGTAAGCTGATTTGCATTCATGAAAAACCAACCGCCCACCACCTGGGATGACCTGCGCGTGCTCCTGGCGCTTCACCGCCACCAAAGCCTGCTGGCCGCAGGCGCGGCCCTGGGCCTGTCCACCTCCACCGTCGCGCGGCGCATCGAGGCGCTGGAGCAATCCCTGGGCCGCGCCCTGGTACACCGCAGCAGCGCAGGGACGACGGTCGAGCCCGATGCGATGGAACTGGTGGAGCTGGCCGAGCAATTCGAGCTGGGACTGGGCGGCATCAAGCGCGACGACCGGCCCGCTGAGAAGGCCCATGCGCTGACCGGCACCATCCGCGTCAGCATGGGCGAAGGCTTCGTGAAGCCGGTGACCGCCGTGCTCTCGCAGTTGAGAAGCGCGCACCCCGGGCTGCATATCGAAGTGGCCGTGGAGTCGCGCTTCACGGATGTCGGGCGGCGCGAAGTGGACGTCGCGCTCCGGGTCGGGCGCTCCAGCTCGGCCGTGGTGGTGGAGAAATGGGCGGGGCAACTGACGTTTGGCCTGTACGCCTCGCACGGCTATGTCGAGCAGCGCCTGCCGGGTCGCCGCCTGCGCGTGCAGGACTTCGCCAGCCACGACTTCGTGGGACAGGACCTGGCCACCGGCCGGCAGGACGCCTCCAACCTGTGGCTGGCCAGCCGGGGCGCCACCCGGTTCGTCTTTCGATCCGGCTCCGACCTGGCCCGCCAGGAGGCCACGGAGCAAGGCCAGGGCATCTGCCTGCTGCCCGACGCCATGGCCCATGCCGTGCCCGGCCTGGCACGGCTGGAGGTGGACGCGCCACTGCCGTCCTGCCCGGTGTACCTGGCCTATCACCGCGACCGCCGCAACGTGCCGGGCGTGCGGGCCGTGATCGACGCGCTGGGCGCGGCGCTGGCCGAAGGGCTGCAGCCGCCCGCAGAGAAAGCCGAAGCGGCCAACCCTGCCACGCAGTCATGACAGGCCCGGTCTTTCCAGACCTTTCAAGGCGGGGGCGCGGCCGGCGGACCCGGTGAGCAGCCAGGACCATCGTTGGTCGTCAATCCCAACGAAACAAGAATGGGCAGTGGCTGGCGCGAAACGACCCGTTGTGGTCGTTCGTGCCTCGGCGCCTGCAACCGCTCAATCCTTGAGCAAGCGCGCCTTCACCGTTCTCCCCTTGATCTTTCCGCTATTGAGCCGGGCAACGACGTCATGCGCAATCTTGCGGTCCACGGCCACATAGGTTGCGAACTCGTTGATGTCGATCTTGCCCACTTGCTCGCGGGTGTAGCCCAGGTCTGCGGTGAGCGCGCCCAGCACATCGCCCGGGCGGATCTTGTCCTTGCGGCTGGCATTGATGTGGATGGTGGCCTTGGATGGCAGGAGCCGGCCACCGGGAGTCGGCGTCAGCTCGTCCAGCGGGTACCAGACGGATGGGCTGCCCTGCATCTGCTCGATGTTTCCGACCGCGCCCATTTCGTCCATCGTCGCAAGACTCAGGGCCAGGCCTTTCTGGCCGGCGCGGCCTGTGCGGCCGATGCGGTGCACGTGCACTTCAGGGTCGGGCGTGATGTCCACGTTGATGACGGCGCCCAGGTTGGTCACATCCAGCCCGCGAGCCGCCACATCGGTGGCGACCAGCACGGAGCAACTGCCGTTCACGAAGCGCACCAGCACCTGGTCACGGTCACGCTGCTCCAGATCGCCGTGCAGCTCCAGCGCGCTGTAGCCCTGGGCCTGCAGCAGCTCGGCAAGGGCCCGACAGCGCGCCTTGGTATTGCAGAAGGCCAGCGTGCTCTCGGGCCGGAAATGCTCCAGCAGGCGAGCCACCGCAGGCAGCCGCTCTTCCTTGTCCACCTCGTACCAGCGCTGCTCGATCTGCTCGCCGCTGTGCTGCGCGGCGACCTTGACCGTGACCGGGTCACGCATGAAGCGCGCGGCCAGCTTGGCGATGCCTTCAGGGTAGGTTGCGGAGAACAGCAAGGTCTGGCGCTGCGGGGGGCACTGCTTGGCGACCTTGGCGATGTCATCGACGAAACCCATGTCGAGCATGCGATCCGCTTCGTCAAGCACCAAGGTGTTCAGCGAATCAAGGTTCAGATTGCCCCGGTCCAGGTGATCGATCACACGGCCGGGCGTGCCCACGATCACGTGCGCGCCGTTCTCAAGGCTCGCGTTCTGGCCGCGCAGCGGAACGCCGCCGGACAGGGTCACCACCTTGACGTTGTCTTCCGCACGCGCCAGGCGGCGAATCTCGGTCGTCACCTGATCGGCCAGCTCGCGGGTGGGGCAGAGCACCAGGCCTTGCACCGAGAAATTGCGCGTATCCAGCTTGGCCAGCAGCGCCAGGGCAAAGGCTGCGGTCTTGCCGCTGCCGGTCTTCGCCTGGGCGATCACATCCTTGCCTTCAAGCGCAGGGGGCAGGCTGGCGAGCTGAATCGCCGTCATTTCAAGGTAGCCGAGCCGCTCAAGATTGGCGAGCGTCGCAGGCGAAAGCGCAAGTTTGTCGAAGGAATGGGGGGAAGCCGAGGGTGCAGTCATGGCGGCATTTTAGTTTTGGCGCTCTCAGGGCCGGGGCGCGGCACGCTGGTCACTGAGAAAGAACAGGGGCTTGCTGGGCCATTGCCGGCATGTGCGAGAAGACGGCCAGCGGGGTGTTGACGGCATGGATGGCAAGAGGTCTGCCGTGGGGCTAACAGATAGCAACCAGCCTGAAGCTGCCGGCCAGCAGTCGGCTGGCGACCCATTGCGGTCTTCGAAGCAAATTCAAAAGCGGTCGTCCAGAGCACCCCAGTTTCGAAGACCTGCGGCCGCATCGGCGTAACTCAATGCAAGCCTGAAGGCTCTTGCAAACGTTGGCTGGCGAGCGGTCGGCGGGCCTACTACCGGCCGCGCTTCTCCAAAATCGCGATGAGTTCTGCGTCGACCTCGTCCGGCACTTGGTTCTGTCGATGGCGAAGTCGTTCAACTACCGTGCCGGTCGGGGGATGGCTGTCCCACGCCTCGCGGCTCCAGTCGCCCCGCAGCAAGATGTCCCAGTAGATCTCGCCTTTCGTGCTATCCACCAGATCGCCTGCGTCATCGGGGGCTGCGCCGTAGCTCAGCAGCAGCGCCGCCAGCGGTAGGCAGATCGGGCGCATCTCGCTGCCGCGACCGCACAGCAGCAGCGCAACGGCACCGAGCAGCGAGCCGCGCCAGTACAGACGCTTGTAGCGGAAGTCAGCGTCAATGCCGCTGCCCGTCAATTTGTGCAAGCACAGGCGCACAGGCATGTTGGCGTCTAACCCCTGGGCAAGCAGCCCGGCCAAGAAATCCAAGATCAACTGACCATCGCGCGCCGGGACGAAGTGTCGGTCGCCGTTCAGTGGGACGTCGGCCATGAGCGCCCGCTCCTTGGCGTCGAAAATGCCAACTAACACCTCGCGCTGAAACGCATCGGGCTCCATCCAGAACGCGGCGCTGGCACCGTTGGTGAGCAACTCATTGGCCAGGGTCAGCGGCTGGCAACCCATCGTCGGGTGGCGCATGACGTTACGCAGCAGGGAGGTGGGGCGGTCATCCCACAGCGGGGTGTCCAGATTCACCCCTGCGGCGACCAGCTCGGCAACGGTTCCTGCGTCGCGCTCCTGCCAGTACAGGCGCTCCAGGCGGCGCTGATCGCTCATGGCCGGCGGCGCAACGGAGCGCGCGCCCAGTGTCTCCAGCACGGCCAGCACGTCCAGCCGGTCCTTAAAGAAACTCACACTGTTGAAGAGAAGGCTGCCCCTCACCTGCTCCGGGTGCAGGGCCCAGCGGATCTGCGCGTTGACGTCCACGCCCTCGCGAGAGGCCAGCAAGGCCAGCAGTTCGGGATGTTCGCAGAGCGCGCGCAGCACACACTCCGAGCGCCACAGCGCCACGGGGTCGGCTTGTGGCGCCTGCACGAGCGTGCGCAGCAGTGCCGGAGTGTTCTTGCCGCCGTAGCTCTGCACCACCTCTGCGACCTCGTCGACCCAGGCCAGGCAGGCGATTAGGTCGACGTTCGCGTCCAGCAGCGCCGACACCGCCTTGCCTAGCCGGGCCTTGGCCGCATGCACCAGAAGCGGCGTGCCATCGACCACGGCATTCTTCGGTGCGCCGGCCTTGATGGCCTTGGCGAAGGCAGCCTCCTTGCCGTCCAGCAGCAGCTCCAGCAGCTCCTCCTCCTCAGTCAGCATCGGCGCCGGGAAGGCCTTGGCAGCAACCTTTTTGCCGCCTTGGTAATGCAGCGTTCGCGTTTCGCCGACCTGCCCGTACCAGATGCGCACTCGGATGTGCGTCGCGCCGGCGTCGTGCAGTGCCTGGATATGCGCCTTCTCCAATTCGTCACCGGATGAGGTGTCAATCACGAAGCGCAGCGTCTCGCCCCGCAGCGACGTACTGGTCACGAAGGGCTTCTCCCAGTCGTCGAAGCAAGCTTGCAGCGGCGCGGGCCACTGGTCGGCGAACTGGCCGACTGCGGTCTGGAGGTGACCGTGCAGCGCGGAGAGCATAAGGGCATCAGCGCCGATGCAGGTAAAGGTCAGGATGTTGGAAGACATGAGGGGGGTGTAGACAGGCGAGAAGGCGTCTGAGGCGCCATTGTGTCCAAGCTCGGTGCCCGTTAGCTTGACACTTTGTCCACACACCCATATCCAGCCTTTGCGACTTTCAATCGACGTTGCAAATTCGGCTTTAGATTTGACTATCGGATAGAAGCAATGTCCGCTCTTGGC
>NZ_BCTO01000071.1 GCF_001571325.1 Delftia tsuruhatensis NBRC 16741 | reverse complement strand
GTCGGACAGCGTGCGCAGGTCGGAAGGGTGCACGCCCTTTTCATCGAAGGCGCGGCGGTAGTGCGGCACATGGTCGTAGGCATGCTGCAGCGACCAGCGCAGGCGCAGCAGCTGCAGCGAGGCGATCTCGTCGCGGCTGGCGGTTTCGATGGGATCGAGTTCGCCGGGGGCGGGGCGCTGGACAGGCATGGCTGGGTCTTTTCAGACGGGCTGGTTCAGGCCGGGCACGGTGGGCCGGCCCTTGAAGCTGTGCGAGCGGCCACGGAACAGCGCGATCACTTCCTGGCGCTGGTTGGTGACCTGCACGTCATAGACGCCCGTGCGGCCTGCGCGCGAGACTTCGCGGGCCTGGGCCGTGAGCACGTCGCCGGGCCGGCCGGGCGCGACGAAGTCCACGCTCAGGCCCGAGGCCACCGTCATCTCGTTGCGCGCATTGCAGGCATAGGCAAAGGCCGTGTCGGCCAGCGCCGTGATGAAGCCGCCGTGGCAGATGTCGAAGCCATTGAGCATGTCGTCGCGCACGGCCATCTCCATGCGCGCCGTGCCGGGCGCGATCTCGGTGATGCGCAGGCCCAGTCCTTGCGCGGCGCGGTCGCGCGCCAGCATGCCGTCGCGCACCTGCTCGGCCAGTCGCTGGGCGGCCTCGCCCGGGGTGTGGTTGTCTTGCATGGCGGGCTCCTCAGCGGTCCGAGAACACGGCAGCCCGCTTGCCCAGGAAGGCGGCCACGCCCTCCTGGTAGTCGTGGGCTGCGCCCAGCTGGCCCTGCTGGCGCGCCTCGCGCGTGAGCGCATGTTCGTAGTCCAGCAGCTGGGCCGAGTCCATGGCCTCCCGCGTGCGCGCCAGGGCCCGCACCGGCATGGCGGCCAGGCGCTGCGCCAGGGCCTGGGCCTCGCTGCGCAAATCGGCATCTTCCACGCAGCGCCAGATCAGGCCGATGCGTTCGGCCTCGGCCGCAGGCAGCTTGTCGCCCAGCAGCGCAAGGCCCAGGGCGCGCGCACGGCCCACCAGGCGCGGCAGCAGCCAGGTGCCGCCGCAGTCGGGCACCAGGCCGATCTTGGCAAAGGCCTGGATGAAGCTGGCCGAGCGTGCGGCCAGCACCAGGTCGCAGGCCAGCGCGATATTGGCGCCCGCGCCGGCAGCCACGCCGTTGACGGCGGCCACCACGGGCACGGGCATGGACTTGAGACGCAGGCACAGCGGCTGGTAGCGGCGCTCGATCAGGTCGCCCAGGTTCTGGTCGGGCGCGGCCTCGGGGTCGGACAGATCCTGGCCCGCGCAAAAGCCGCGCCCCGCGCCCGTGAGCACCACGCAGCGCACCGAGGCATCGCCGGCAGCCTGTTCCAGGGCCGAAAGCAGCTGCTCGTGCAGCTGCGCGTTGAAGCTGTTGAGCGCGTCGGGGCGATTGAGCACCAGGGTGCGGACGGCGTCGTGCTGCTCAACCAGAACCAGCGATGGGGGCATGGAAGTCTCCGTGGCCTGTCTGCCGTCTTTATGCGGCAGATCAAACATAATTTACCGAATGGTCGGTAAATGTTAGTCGCCAGACCCTTTCCACCACAAGCGCCCAGGCACCGAGGAAACCCTAGGCCCCATGAAAAATGACCCCCACGCTGCCCTTGCTGCGCAAGGTCCGCTGCCCCCCGAGGGGGCGTTTTTCATCTTGGGGCGGCCCGGCGATGAAAAAAGGCCCGCACGGGCCATTTTTCTTGAAGGTTCAGGGCTTGAAACCCGAGCGCTGCACCACCGGCGTCCACTGGGCGCGGTAGGCCTTGAGCATCTCGGCCGTCTGCGCGCTGCTGCTGGAGACCGGGGTCAGCCGGCTGGCCTCGAATTTCTGGCGCGTGTCGGGCTCCTTCATGATCTCCTGCACCATGCGCGACAGGCGCTCGGCAATGTCGGGCGCCATGCTCTGGGGCGCGAACAAGGTGTTCCAGCCCATGCCCGACAGGTTCAGGCCCGATTCCTTGAGCGTGGGGATGTCCGGCGCCATGGTGCTGCGGCGCTCGCCCGACACGGCCAGCACGCGGATCTTGCCGGCCTCGTGCTGGGGCAGCAGCACGTCGAAGGTGTCGATGGCCAGCGGCACCTGGCCGCCCACCAGGTCGGTCAGCAGCGGGGCCGAGCCCTTGTAGCCCACGGTTTCGGTCCGGACCTTGGCGGCCTCGCCCAGCATCAGCGAGAAGAAGTGCGGCAGGCTGCCCGTGGCCGGCACGCCCACGTTGGCCTGCTGCGGATTGGCACGCAGCCAGGCCAGCAGGTGCGACAGCTGCCTGACGGGCACGGCACTGGCCACGGCCACGCCGAATTCATAGCGATTGACCTCGCTGACCGGGCGGAAGTCCTTGTCGGGGTCGTAGCCCGAGTCGGGGAACACCAGGGGCGCCACCAGCATCACGGCCGGATTGGCCAGCAGCAGCGCAGGCTGGGAGGCCGGCGCGTTCTTCACATACTGGGCCGACAGGCGGCCGCCCGCGCCGGGCTTGTTCTCCACCACCACGGGCGAGCCCACGCGCGCCTGCAGCTTGTCGGCCACGATGCGCGCCACGCGGTCGGTGGCGCCACCGGGCGGGTAGCCCACGACGATGCGCAGCGGCGCCTTGCCCGGAAACAGCGGCTCGGCCGCCGTGGCACTTCCAGCCAGCCCGCTGGCAGCCCAAACGGCCGAGGCCGGTGCCAGGGCCAGGATCTGGGTCAGGGTTCTTCGCTGCATCGCAAACTCTCTCCTTGCATGGACGGATTCCCGTGCGGAACGCACGCCGCACAATGTAGCGGCCTCAAAAAGCCCGTTGCCGCCGATATTGACCAGGGTTAACCCGGGGCAAGACGCCCTGCGCTGCTCGGGCATCGCGGCAACCTGGCGAAGCCGACTCGGCGACAATCGCCCACCATGAGCTTCGCCCCCCTGACCAACGACACCTTCCTGCGCGCCTGCCGGCGCCAGGCCACCGACTACACGCCGCTGTGGCTGATGCGCCAGGCGGGCCGCTATCTCCCCGAATACAAGGCCACGCGCGCCCGGGCCGGCAGCTTCATGGGCCTGGCCACCAACGTGGACTACGCCACCGAGGTCACGCTGCAGCCTCTGGAGCGCTTCCCGCTGGACGCGGCCATCCTGTTCTCCGACATCCTGACCGTGCCCGACGCCATGGGCCTGGGCCTGTCCTTTGCCGAAGGCGAAGGCCCGCGCTTTGCCAAGGTGGTGCGCGACGAGGCCGCCGTGGCCGAGCTGGCCGTGCCCGACATGGACAAGCTGCGCTATGTGTTCGACGCCGTGACCAGCATCCGCCGCGCGCTCGATGGCCGCGTGCCGCTGATCGGCTTCTCGGGCAGCCCCTGGACCCTGGCCTGCTACATGGTCGAGGGCAAGGGCAGCGACGACTACCGCCTGGTCAAGAGCCTGATGTATGCGCGCCCCGACCTGATGCACCGCATCCTGTCCGTCAACGCCGACAGCGTGGCCGCCTACCTCAACGCCCAGATCGATGCAGGCGCCCAGGCCGTGATGGTGTTCGACAGCTGGGGCGGCGTGCTGGCCGATGGCGCCTTCCAGGAATTCAGCCTGGCCTACACGAAGCGCGTGCTGGCCGGACTCAAGCGCACGGGCGTCGATGGGCAGGACGTGCCGCGCATCGTCTTCACCAAGGGCGGCGGCATCTGGCTGCCCGACATGAAGGACCTGGACTGCGAGGTGCTGGGCCTGGACTGGACGGCCAACCTGGCCCGCGCCCGCGCCATCGTCGGCGGCGAGGTGGGCGGACCCGGCAAGGCGCTGCAGGGCAACATCGACCCCAATGTGCTGTTCGCGCCGCCCGAGCGCGTGGCCGAGCAGGCGCGCGCCGTGCTCGACAGCTTCGGCGCCCCGCACACCGACAGGACCACCACGGGCCCCACGCACATCTTCAACCTGGGCCACGGCATCAGCCAGTTCACGCCGCCCGAGCATGTGGCCGCCCTGGTCGAGGCCGTCCACGGCCATTCGCGCGCCATGCGCCAGCGCTGAGCGCCCGCCCTGCTCCTCATCACCCGCAAGGCCGGATGCCAGCGCAGCGCCGGCCCCCTGCCGTGACAGCCACCGGCCCGGCTGGGCCGCGCTGTCCACAGTCCGCGCGCCCGGCCGGCGCTTGCTGCACAAGATGGCCACAGACCATCTTATGCACAGAAAAATCTGAGCGAGGTCTTAGGACTCACAGTTGTCACCCGCGCCTGCACGCGGGCGACATATCGATATAAGCCGTTGTTTTTGAAGATTTTTTTTGATAGCACCGTTTTCAGAATGCACCACTCGGAAAGGTCAGACAAATGGGGGGATGGCCATAGATCCGAATAATCCCCACAAAGTTATCCACAGAAATTGACGATATACCCAGAAACCCGTAGCCACCGCCCGGGATGTCTGGTGTAGAACGCCGCTTCCCACGCCTCGGACGCTGCCCAAGGCTTATGCTTGGCGGCTTTGTTGCCGCTGTTCGTGCCCTGCGGCGCCAGCGTTTTCAGGCCCCGCTTTCTTCCCATGCCCCTTCCCGCCCATACCGTCCATGTCGCCGTCCAGACGCCGGCGCACAGCGCCGTGGGTGATCTGCTGAGCTACACCTGCGAGCAGCCGCTGGAGCCGGGCACCCTGGTGCGCGTGCCGCTGGGACGCCGGGAACTGCTGGGCGTGGTCTGGGACGCGCCGGCCCAGCCGCCCGCCGTGCCCGAAGGCGTGGAGCTGCGCGCCATCTGCGCCGTGCTGGAGGGCATCGCGCCGCTGCCGGCGGCCTGGCGGCGGCTGGTGGCCTTCGCCGCCTACTACTACCAGCGCAGCGTGGGCGAGATCGCCGTGACGGCCCTGCCGCCGCAGCTGCGCGACATGACGGCCGAGCAACTGGCGCGCCGGCTCAGGCCGACCAAGGCCGCGGCGAAGAGAGCGGCCAAGGCTGCAAAGGCGGAACAGGCGCAACCGGCGCCTGGCGCTGCGCCTGCATCAGCGCTCGCACCGGCCCCGGCCGCCGCAGACATTCCCCCCATCGTCCTCAGCGCCGAGCAGGCCGACGTCTTCACGCAGATCGCCGCCCACCCCGGCCCCTTCCTGCTCTACGGCAGCACGGGCAGCGGCAAGACAGAGGTCTACCTGAGGACCACCCAGGCCGCGCTGGATGCCGACCCCGGCGCCCAGGTGCTGGTGATGGTGCCCGAGATCAATCTCACGCCCCAGCTGGAGCAGCGCTTCCTGGCGCGCTTTGCGCCGCAGTACGGCGCGGCCTGCGTGGTCAGCATGCACAGCGGCATGACCAACCCGCAGCGGCTCAAGAGCTGGCTGGCGGCACACACGGGCACGGCGCGCATCGTGCTGGGCACGCGCATGTCGGTGTTCGCCAGCCTGCCGGGGCTGTCGCTGATCGTGGTGGACGAGGAGCACGACGCCAGCTACAAGCAGCAGGAAGGCGCACGCTACTCGGCGCGCGACCTGGCCATCTGGCGCGGGCGCGATACCGGCGCCAAGGTCATCCTGGGCAGCGCCACGCCCTCGCTGGAGAGCTGGCACGCCAGCCGCCCGCCCAATGCCGACGAGCCGCAGGGCGGCCGCTACCTGCGCCTGCACATGCCCAGCCGCATCGGCGCGGCCGCCCTGCCGCGCGTGCGCCTGGTGGACATGGGCCAGCAGCCGCGCAAGGCCGTGTTCTCGCCGCCGCTGATCGATGCCATCACCGAGCGTGTGCAGCGCGGCGAGCAAAGCCTGGTGCTGCTCAACCGCCGCGGCTTCGCGCCCGTGCTGTTCTGCGCCGACTGCGGCTGGAAAAGCGACTGCCCGCACTGCAGTGCCCACCAGGTCTTCCACAAGGCCGACCGCACGCTGCGCTGCCACCACTGCGGCTACACCCAGCGCGTGCCCATGGCCTGCCCCGGCTGCGGCAATCCCGACATCCTGCCGCTGGGCAAGGGCACGGAGCAGCTGGAGGAAGAACTGGCCCGCCTGCTGCGCAACGTGCAGCGCCCCGACCGCGAGCCCGCCCGCGTGGCGCGCATAGACGCCGACACCACGCGCGCCAAGGGCGCGCTGGAGGAGCAGCTGGCCCAGGTGCATGCCGGCGACATCGACGTGCTGGTCGGCACCCAGATGGTGGCCAAGGGCCATGACTTCCGGCGCATCACCCTGGTGGCCGCCGTGCAGCCCGACAGTGCGCTGTTTTCCAGCGACTACCGCGCGCCCGAACGCCTGTTCAGCCTGCTGATGCAGGCGGCCGGCCGCGCAGGGCGCGACGCGCACTACGTGGCCGCCCAGGGCAGCCATCCGGAGATGTGGATACAGACGCACGACCCGTCCCATCCCGTCTACACCGCGCTGCGCTCGCACGACTACCCAGCCTTTGCGGCGCGCCAGCTGCGCGAGCGGCGCGATGCGGGCATGCCGCCGTTTGCCTTCCAGGCCATCGTGCGGGCCGATGCGCGCAGCCAGGAGGCCGCCCAGGCCTTTCTGGCCGCCGCCGCCCAAGCCGCGCGCCAGGCCGGCCTGCCCCATGTGGACGATGTGTTTCTCTACCCGCCCATTCCCATGTCCGTCCAGCGCGTGGCCAATGTGGAGCGGGCGCAGATGCTGATCGAGTCGGCACAGCGGCCCGCCCTGCTGCGCTTTCTCTGGGCCTGGCAGGCGCATCTGCACTGGATCAGGGCACAGCCCGAGCACCGCGCCCTGGTGCGCTGGCTGGTGGACGTGGACCCGCTGGCCATCTGAACGTGGCACAGCCTCTGGAACGGCCCCAAAAAACCCCAAGCCTTTCAGGCCTTTGGTGCAATCCCACAAAGCGTTCACCGCTCCTTTTTCGGAAGCGCTTTTAGCGCATCCGCCGCACGGCTCCCATCGGGATTTGCGCTGATGCAGGCGGGGCATGTTTATTGCATCGTGCCGCATTCAGCCCACAAGGCTGGATCATTCAATGCCTTTCCAGGAGCGATACATGCCGTTCACCCCCTTCCGTATGACCTTGATGGCCGTCGCGCTTGCGCTGGCAGGCTGCGCGTCCCAGCCCGGCGCCAGCCAGGCCCCCGCAGCCGCAGCGCCCGCCGCGGCGACCGCCCCTGCACCCGCTCCCGCCGCACAGGCCGGCAAGCCCCATGTGGTCGTCCTGGCCACGGGCGGCACCATTGCCGGCGCGGGCGCCAGCGCCGTCAACAGCGCCACCTACACGGCCGCCAAGGTCCCCGTGGACAAGCTGCTGGCCGGCCTGCCCGAGCTGAGCAACATCGCCAACGTCTCTGGCGAGCAGGTCTTCCAGATCGCATCCGAAAGCTTCACCAACAAGGAGCTGCTGACGCTGGCACGCCGCGTCAACGAGCTGGCCAAGCAGCCCGGCGTGGACGGCATCGTCGTCACCCACGGCACGGACACGCTGGAGGAGACCGGCTACTTCCTGAACCTGGTGGTGCCCACCGACAAGCCCATCGTCATGGTCGGCTCCATGCGCCCCGGCACGGCCATCTCGGCCGACGGCGCGCTGAACCTGCTGGGCGCCGTGGCCACGGCCGCCTCCAAGGACTCGGCGGGCAAGGGCGTGCTGGTCAGCATGAACGACAACATCGACTCCGCGCGCGATGTGGCCAAGCTCACCAACATCAAGACCAATGCCTTCTCCAGCCAGTGGGGCCCGCTGGGCATGGTGGTCGAGGGCAAGACCTACTGGTTCCGCGCCCCCGTCAAGCGCCACACCAGGGGCAGCGAGTTCAACATCGAGCAGATCACCGACCTGCCCGCCGTGGACATCGTCTACGGCTACGGCAACGTGCCCGCCACGGCCATCGACGCGCTGGGCAAGGCCGGCGTCAAGGCCATCGTGCACGCCGGCACGGGCAACGGCTCGGTGGCCGACCGCATCGTGCCCAAGCTCAATGAACTGCGCCAAAAGGGCGTGATCGTGGTGCGCAGCTCGCGCGTGCCGGCCGGCTTCGTGCTGCGCAACGCCGAGCAGCCCGACGACAAGTACGACTGGGTCGTCGCCCATGACCTGAACCCGCAGAAGGCCCGCCTGCTGGCCGCCGTGGCCCTGACCAAGACGCAGGACACGAAGCAGCTGCAGCGCATCTTCTGGGAGTATTGATAGGCACCCCCTGAGGCGCTGGCGCGCCTTCCCCCCGTGGCACGGCGCCTCTCTACCCGCTTCGCGGGGGAGGGGGACGACAGCCTCGCTGCGGGGCGGCCCTTGCTTGCTGTCCCTTGCTTTGGGCCTCGTCGGTTTTTTGCGCTGCGCCCACATGGCCCGGTCCATTTTTGGCCGGGCCTTTTCTATTGCTGCTTCTTAGTTCGTTGTGAACAGCGGGGTGAGGGGGCCTTGGGCGATGTGGCAGTGCGCTTGTTCCAGGGCCTGGGCGAAGGCGTCGGAGCGCAGGTAGGCGTATTCGACGGCGCGCTGGGCGCCTATGGCGTCGCCCTGGACGGGGGCGGTGGCGGGGTGGCACATCATGAGGCTGCCGGGCTGCAGCTGGGCCAGCCATTGGGCCATGTGGCGGCCATAGCCTTCGGGCGTGGGCTGGTCGAAGGCGTAGACGCCGCCGAAGCCGTGGTTGAGCGGCACGCCCTGGCGGCGCAGGCGGCGGGTGGTGGTCCAGCCGCCGAGCAGGGCGATGATGGCGGCCTTGGGGTCGCGCCAGAGCTGGCCGGCCGGGGTGGTGGAGCGGACCCAGGGCAGGTCGTCGGCGTTGTCGCCATAGCGCTGGCGCAGTTCCTGCACCAGCGCGGCGCGCACGCCGGGCAGCTGGTGCACGTGCTGGTGGCCGTCGATGAAGTCGGGGGCCATGCCCAGCGCGTCCTCGAAGGCGTCGAGCTGGCGGCGCCAGGCGTCGCGCATGGCGCCGCCGCCGAGTGCACCGGCATAGGCGCGCGCGATCACGGCACCGATGCCGGCGGCGGGCTGCAGGCCGTGGCCTTCGGTCAGGTTGAAGTGCAGGCCCAGCGACAGGCGCGGGCGCAGCGCGGGCAGGCGCCTGGCCGCCTGCCTCCAGTGCGGCGAGGTGGTCATGCAGCTGGTGGCCGACAGCCGGCCCTGCAGCGTGAGCTGCTCCACGGCGTCGTCGACCAGGGGGTGCAGCGCATAGTCGTCGGCGCACAGGACGACGGTTCTGGCCGGGGACTTCTCCCCGTTTATGGCAGGCATGGTGTTCATGGGGATTCCTTGCGTCCGGGGGCCGCAAAGGCCCAGAACTTGGCCAGGACGAAGGTGCCCACCGCCACCAGCACCAGCACCAGGGCCAGGCTCCAGAAATAGTGCCAGTGCAGCCAGTGCAGGGCCGCCCAGTACAGCAGCTCATTGGCCACGAAGGAGACGCAGGCCACGGCGAAGTATTTGGCCACCACGGCCCGGCCACGCGCCTGGGTCTGCACGAAGGTGAACAGCGCATGGCCGTTGTAGCTGACCACGAAGGCCACGAGAAAGGCCAGCACATTCGCATGCAGCGGCGCCATGCCCGCCAGCTGCACCAGCAGGGCGACCACGGCCAGGTGCGTGGCGGCCGCGCAGCCGCCCACCAGCACGAACTGCAGCGCCTGCGGCAGGCGGCGCAGCTGCGCGATCACATCGTGCATGGCTACTCCCGCGGCGCCAGCGGGCTGCGGTCCTCGTCGCGCGCCAGCAGATAGGTGGGACGGCGCTTGACCTCGTCATAGATCCGGCCGATGTACTCGCCCAGGATGCCGATGGACATCAGCTGCACGCCCGAGAACAGCATGATGCTGGCCGCCAGCGTAGGCCAGCCGTCCAGCGGGTTGCCGAAGATCAGCGTCTCCATGGTGATCCACAGCCCGTAGAGCAGGGCCGCCAGCGAGATCATCCCGCCCACGATGCTCCACACGCGCAGCGGCAAGGTGGTGAACGAGGTCAGCCCCAGCAGGGCCAGCGAGCCCAGGCGCCGGAAATTGAAGCTGGACGCCCCGGCCGTGCGGTCGGCCGGCACGAACGGCAGTGCCGCCGCCTTGAAGCCCACCCAGGCGTACAGGCCCTTCATGAACCGGTGGCTCTCGGGCAGGGCCTTGAGCGCGTCGGCCACGCAGCGGTCCAGCCAGCGGAAGTCGCCGGCATTGGGCGGGATCTTCACCAGGTTGCCGGCATTCATGAGCCGGTAGAACAGGTTGGTGCCCACCCGCTTGGCGCCGCTTTCGGCGCCCCGGTCGGCGATCACGCCATAGACCATGTCGTAGCCGGACTGCCACAGCTCGCACATCTGGGGCAGCATCTGCAGCGGATGCTGGAAGTCGGCATCGATCAGCACCACGGCATTGCCGCGCGCATGGTCTATGCCGGCCGACAGGGCCGCCTCCTTGCCGAAGTTGCGAGACAGCGCCAGGTAGCGCACGGGCAGCTCCTGCGCCATGCGCAGCGCGATCTCGTGCGTGGCGTCGCGGCTGCCATCGTTGACGACGATCAGCTCGTAGTCGGGCGTCAGCGTGCGCACGGTCGCGTCCAGGGCCCGCAGGAACGCCTCCAGGTTGCCCTCTTCATTGTGGGCCGGCACCACGCAGCTCAGCCGCAGCGGCGCACGCGGCAGCATTCCCTTGGGAGCGGCCGGAGCAATGTCAGCATGCAATTCGGTCATAGGCCAGCATTGTCAGCGGGCTGGCTGCCCGCGCGCGGCAACACATCAAAAACCGCATACGCATAAGGTGTGGGCACAGGAAAACGCCAGCCCGAGCGTTGCAGCGTGAGCACACGCGGCTCCTGCGGCAGGCCCAGCTTCGCCAGCCAGGCCTGCGCCTGCCGCTCGCAATCGCGCGATTTCGCGGTCGGCCCGGGCTCGCCGGCCACGGGGCCGCGCGGGCACAGCAGCAGGCCGGGCTGGCGGCGCCAGTCCGGCAGCGCCAGCACACGCGCATATTCGCTGTCGGGCAGTCCGGGGATGGTGCGCAGATGCGGCTGTGCATAGAAGGAGAGCATGGCGTTTTCCGCCCAGTCGCCGCCCACCCACTGCAGCGGCTGCTCCGGGTGGCGCTGGTTCCAGGACAGCACGATGGCCTGGGCCGCATCGGCCGCGGGCCGGTAGTAGTCGGAGCTGCTCTTTCGCGCATTGCCCCAACCCGCGGCCACGCCAATCACCAGCACCACGGCCAGGCTCGGCCACCAGGCGCGGCGCAGCGCGGCCAGGGCGGCCTGCGTCGCGGCAGGCGCCTCGGCGTCCAGGTTGCGCAGCCACAGCAGCACGAAGGCATAGCCGATGGGAATGGCCCAGGGCGTGGACAGCTCCACCACGCCGGTGGCGCCAAAGCCCAGCGTCGTCAGCCAGGGCATGAGGGCCAGCCAGAACAAGGTGTCGCCCCGCCCCTGCCAGGCCCAGCTGCGGCGCAGAAAGCGCGCGCTCCAGCGCAGCCAGCCACCGCCTTGCTGGCGGGCCTGCATGAAGCCATACACCAGGCACACGGCCAGCCAGGCCGGCAGCCAGTAGAAGATGGGCGCCAGCGCAAAGCGCAGCACATAGCTCCACACCACCTGCCCGCCGCCCTGGTCCATGGCATAGCCCAGCGTCACCCACTGGTGGTGGGCAATCCAGGCCACATGCGGCGCCAGCGCCAGGCCAAAGGCTGCCAGCGCCACATAGGGACTGGGAGTGAGCAGCCACTGGCGACCTTCGCGAACCAGGAGGATGGGCAGCAGAAAACCGGCCAGGAACACGCCGCTGTAGTACTTGCTGAGCATGCAGGCGGCCGAGACCACGCCCAGGGCCACGCTGAAGGCCAGGCCCCGCACACCCTTTTCCTGCCAGCTGGCCAGCAGCAGGGCCGCCGCCCAGGGCCACAGGGACAGCAGCTGGCTGTTGGCGTTGAACTTGCCGGCCAGCGTCGTATACGGGAAGCACCACAGCAGCAGCAGCGCCCCCAGCGGCGCCAGGCGCGCCAGCCCCAGGCGCCGGCCCAGCACATAGACACCCCACAGGCCCACGCCCACATTGGCATAGGACAGCAGGCGGTAGAAGGCGTCGTTCTGCGGAAACACCATGAACCACAGGCCGACCACCCAGGCGAAGAACGGCGGGTGCTTGTGCGTGCCCAGCTGCAGCGGCTGGGACCAGGCATAGTTCTCCAGCATGTCGTGGTAGCCGTCCAGGTTGCCATTGGCCAGCCAGGACACCAGGGCCCAGAGCAGGCAGGCCAGCGTCACCATCCAGAGCAGGCCCGCGCCCGTGGGAGCGCCGGCCAGGGCAGAGGGGGAGGGTTTCATGCAATCCCGTCGAGGTGGTGAAAAAACATGGGCGCGATTGTAGAGAGCGCCAGCCTGCCGACAGGCCTGGACTGACCGGGCCTGCCCAGTCCTGCCGCTCGGACCTGCTCAGGCCATCAACGCCACGGCACCCGAGAAACTCAGGAAGGCCAGCACCGTGGACACCAGGATGATGCGGGCCACCCGCCCGCCATGCGCACCGAAGCGCTCGGTCAGCAGCGAGACATTGCTGGCGCTGGGCAGTGCGGCCAGCAGCACCAGGGCCACGAAGGCCTCCTCACCCAGCGGCAGGCCCAGCGCCATGGCCGCGCGGGCCACGGCCCAGACCAGCAGCGGATGGAGCAGCAGCTTGGCCAGCGCGATGGGCACGTAGTCGCGCGCGGCCACGCGCTCATGGCTGTTCATCTGCGAGCGCGCCAGCACGGCGCCTATGGTGAACAGCGCCACGGGCGAGGCCGCGCCCGCCAGCATGGCCACGGTGCGGTCGATGGGGCCGGGCAGCGTCCAGCCTGCCGCCGACGCCACTGCGCCCAGCACGATGGACCAGGGCATGGGGTTGGAGGCCATGCCCGCCAGCGCGCGGCGCAATGCCACCGTCACACCGTGCCCGCCCGGCATTCCGAGGCGCGACAGCGCAATGCACAGCGAGGTGGTCACCACCATGTCGATGGCCATGGTGACGATGACCGGGCCCGCCGCACGCTCACCCAGCAGCGCCACCAGCATGGGCACGCCCATGAAGCCGGTATTGGGGAAGGCGGCCACCAGCGCGCCGAAGGCCGCATCGTTCCAGCCCACGCGCCGCAGCGTGAGCGCCACGGTGGCGCCCACCATCAGCAGCGCGCACAGCAGGTAGACCACGGAGACGCCCACATCCAGCAGTTGCGCGATCGGCGTCTGCGCGCCAAAGCGAAACAGCATGCAGGGCAGCGCGAAATACAGCACGAAGGCGTTGAGCCCCGGTATCGCCGCCTGCGGCAGCACGCCACGCCAGGTGGCTGCGAAGCCGCAGGCCACGAGAGCGAAGAAGGGGAAGGTGATCAGCAGGACGGACAGCACGCGGCGATTCTGGCAGCAAGCCGGCGCGTACGCTGCGCGCCCGTGGCGCACCGGTGACGGCGGGCGAAAAAAACCTGCCGGAATCCGTCTCCGGCAGGTCTGGCGGCAAGAGCGCGGGCGCTCTCAGAGTGCCAGGTCCTTTTCGATCTCCTGCACCTTGCGGCGGGCCAGCGCCAGGTTGGAGCGGCTCTTGTCCAGCACCAGGTAGAAGAACACGCCTTCATGGGCGGCCACGGGCCGGATGACGTGGTACTGGTGGGTCAGGGTGATCAGGATGTCGTCGATGGCATCGTCCAGCTTGAGCATGCGCATGGTCTTGAGCTTGGCGCGCACCACCTCCGTGTTGCCGGCGGCGGCCAGCTCCATGTCGAGGCCGGAGCCCGCGCTGCCCATCAGCATGCCGCTGGTGCTGTCCACCAGGGCTGCGCACAGGGCGCCATCGATGCCCAGCAGGCCGTTCAGAGAATCATGTATCGAAGCCATATGCCACCTCTTTCAAATAGCAAGGGCAGGCGATGCGATGGACTCATCGCGCCCGCTCCTCGGGGGAGAAAACTCTTGAATCGGATACGGGGGTCAGAGACGGGACAGATCGCCGGCCACTTCGCCCGCGGCCCACAGCGCACGTCCCAGCAGGGCGCTTTGATCGACCACCATGCACAGGATGGCCGGGTGGCTGCCGCCCACGGCCTGGAAAAGGACGGTACCCAGTTCGGTCTCGAAGGTCAGGCGGTGGCAGGACTTGTGGCCTATCTCGGCGGCCACGGCCTTTGCCATGGCCATCAGCGAGCCCGCCATGGCAGACAGGCGCTCCGTCGGCAGCTCGCTCTTGACCCGCAGGGCCGTGATCTCGAAACCATCGGGCGTGCACAGCAAGGCGATATGCACGCCCTCGAGAGGCGCCACCACGCGATTGAGTGCAACTTGGCCAGCTTCGATCACGGTGGAGGAAATCTGGGGATGCGTTGGTGTCTTCATGCCTGACTTTGCAAGGAAAGCAAGGAAACGAGCACCCCCAGCGCATCCAGCAACTGCTGCCGGTCACGGGGGTCCGCCTGGATGACGGGCACTATACCGCGACCTCGATCGGCCAAGGCGGTGCTGAACGCCTCCTGCTGTTGTTCGCTGGCGTCACGGCAACTGAGCAGCAGCACCTGGGGTTCGACCTCCAGGGTGGCGATCTCGGACAGGAGCTGCGCGGCATAGTCCGGCGCCGAGGCATCGCCCACATCCACCATCAGCAGCACGCCCACCGAAGCATTGAGCACCCAGCGGCGCACGAAGTCGAAGCGGTCCTGGCCCGGGCTGCCCACCAGCTGCAGCCGCATTCCCTCGCCCAGGTCGATCTCGCCGAACTCCGCGCCCACGGTGGTGAACTCCTTGGAATGGGCGGCCCGGTCGAGATTGGGCACATCCGTTGCGGCCATCAGCGCTCCGCACAGGCTGCGCAGCGCCGTGGTCTTGCCGATGCCCATGGGGCCGATCAGGCTCACCCGCACCAGTCCCGCACCGGGCTGGTCGCTCATCCACATGCTCATGCCTGCCCTCCGCGGCGTATCCAGCCGGTCAGCCGCTGCACCCACTGGCGCGACAGGCCTGGCGCCACGACAGTGGCAGCCCCGTGCGCCTGCGCGCGGTGGCCGCCCAGCGGCGTTGGATCGTCCGCACGGGCCGGCCTCAGGCTGCAATCGAGCGTGCCGCGCAGCCGGGGGTGGCGCAGCAGTTCGGCCACGGCGGCAGGCTCCATGCCGCTGTGCTCGCACAGTGTGGCCACATCCATCGGGCCACGGCACAGCATGGCCAGGGCCCGCAGGGATTCGGCACTGTTCCAGGGCGCGGGCAGCGCCACCCATGCCTTGAGCCGGAATTGATAGCGGCAGCCCTCAGCCTGCTGCCGAAGGTCATCCAGGGCGCGCACCAGGGTCTGCGAGGACGCCACCTGCTGGCGCACCGTCCAGTCCATGAGAAAGACGGCGGCCCGGTCCAGCATGTCGATCAGGTCGGAGAGCGTGAAATCCAGATCCAGATAGGTGGCCAGGCGCTGGGGCGTGCGTTCCAGGTGCTGCCCCTGGGGCACACCGCCCACATAGACCACGCAAGGCAGCCATCCGGCCGCCTCGGGCACGGGCAGGCTGCCGTCCACCACCAGCACCTGGGCGCTGACCAGGGGCACCTGCCGCCAGCCGCGCAGCGACTTGCGGGACGCCACGGCAAACAATGTCTCAAAACGCTGCTTGAGCAGCGGCGACCACAGCTCGGCAGCCAGGCCAATCTCATCGGTAGTGCGAGCCAACTTCAACGCCTCCCCGGATAGCAGCGGGAAATGAACAGATCGAGGTCGCCTGGAGCAAATATAGGCGAGCGCTGATATTTTCGATAGTTTTCGCTCAACGATCACACCCATCAATGTGAACTTTTCTATCGGTGGCTGTACAGCCACAGACAGCTCCCCGCGGGTCGCGAGATTTGTCGCCGAATTCCAAGGGTGCTTACACCTGCCCGGACGGCCCCGACCCCCGAAGCGGTATGCTCCCGCTTCCCTCACTTCCACGCCTTTCCCCGCGCAACGCACCCATGTCCGCAGGACTCAATCTGGCCCAGCTCCAGGCCGTCCACTACACCGAAGGCCCCTGCCTGGTCCTGGCCGGCGCGGGCTCGGGCAAGACACGCGTGATCACGCACAAGATCGGACGCCTGATCGAGACGGGCATGGCGCCACGGCGCATCGCAGCCATCACCTTCACCAACAAGGCAGCGGCCGAAATGCGCGAGCGCGCGGCCGGCCTCATCGGCCGACAGGCCAAGGATGTGCTGGTCTGCACCTTCCACGCCCTGGGCGTGCGCATGGTGCGCGAGGACGGCCATGTGCTGGGCCTCAAGCCCCAGTTCAGCATCCTGGATGCCGACGACGTGACGGGCATCCTCAAGGACTGCTCGGGCGGCACCACCGACCTGGCCACGGCGCGCCAGTGGCAATGGACCATCAGCAACTGGAAGAACGCCGGCTGGGACAGCCGCAAGGCCCTGGCCATGGCCCAGGACGACAACGAACGCAGCACGGCGCTGATCATGCAGCGCTACGAAGAGCGCCTGACCGCCTACCAGAGCGTGGACTTCGACGACCTGATCGGCATGCCCATGCGCCTGCTCAAGAACCACGCCGAGGTGCGCGAGAAATGGCAGCGCCTGCTGGGCCATGTGCTGGTGGACGAATACCAGGACACCAACGCCACGCAGTACGAGCTGCTCAAGCTGCTGGTGGGCAGCCGGGCCCACTTCACGGCCGTGGGCGACGACGACCAGAGCATCTACGGCTGGCGCGGCGCCACGCTGGACAACCTCAAGAAGCTGCCGGTGGAGTTCCCGCAGCTCAAGGTGATCAAGCTGGAGCAGAACTACCGCTCCACCTCGGCCATCCTGCGTGCGGCCAACAACGTGATCCAGCCCAACCCCAAGCTCTATCCGAAGACGCTGTTCTCGGAGCTGGGCGAAGGCGAGCCCGTGCGCATCGTGGACTGCGACACCGAGGAGCACGAGGCCGAGCGCGCCGTGGCCCGCATCCAGAGCCTGCGCGCGGCCAGCAACCCGCCGCCGGACTGGAAGGATTTCGCCATCCTCTACCGCGCCAACCACCAGGCCAAGCCCTTCGAGAAGGCCTTGCGCAAGGCCAACATTCCCTACAAGGTCTCGGGCGGCACCAGCTTCTTCGACCGCGCCGAGATCAAGGACCTGTGCGCCTGGTTCCGGCTGTGGATCAACAACGACGACGACCCCGCCTTCCTGCGCGCCATCGGCACGCCCAAGCGCGGCATAGGCCACACCACGCTGGGCAAGCTGGGCGAGTTTTCCTCGCAGCACAAGCTCAGCATGTTCGGCGCCCTGTTCGCGCACATGCTGGAAGCGGCCCTGCCCAAGAAGGCGCATGACAGCCTGCTGGAGTTCGGCCGCTACATCAACGACCTCGAATACCGCGCCCGCCACACGCTGGGCGCCGAGCAGTCGCGCGGCTTCATGCTCGACTGGCTCAAGGAGATCGGCTACGAGCAGTACCTCTATGACAGCGAGGACAGCGAATCGGTGGCCGCCGCGCGCTGGAGCAACGTGCTGGAGTTCTGCGACTGGATGGCCCAGCGCGCCGGCGGCCAGATCGAGGATGCGGCGGGAACGACCACGCACACCGAGGTCAAGAGCCTGCTGGAGGTGGCGCGCAACATCGCCCTGCTGTCCACCATCAGCGAGCGCGAGAAGGAGCAGGACATGGTCATCCTGTCCACGCTGCACGCCTCCAAGGGCCTGGAGTGGCCGCATGTGATGCTGGTCGGCGTGACCGAGGGCATGCTGCCCTTCAAGCTCGACGACGACGATGGCCGCCAGCAAAAGGTCAGCGACGAGACGGCCCAGCGCCTGCAGGAAGAGCGCCGCCTCATGTACGTGGGCATCACGCGCGCCCGGCGATCGCTGGCCGTGAGCTGGACCAAGCGCCGCAAGAAGGGCCGCGAGATGGTCTCCACCCTGCCCAGCCGCTTCATCAAGGAAATGGGCCTGGACGCCGCCACCTCGCGCGAAGACCCGCGCGAGAAGCTGCGCCAGCTGCGCGCCGAGTTCGCGCTCAAGGCACAGCAGTCCACGCCCGCCGACTCCTGATTCCCCGAAAGACACCGCATGCGTTTTTACCGCCCCGTTCTCAGCCTGGCGCTGGTGGCCGTGACCGCCGCCTGCTCCAGCACCGCCTTGCAGCCCACTGCCCAGGCCACCGCCCAGGCCAAGGCCGCACCCAAGGCCGCCCGCACAGCCTCCGCACAGTCCCCTCTCTCATGCCCCGAGGGCGAGGAAATGAAGGACAGCCAGCTGCAGGGCGAATGGACCGGCACGGTCGAAGGCCAGGCCCAGCCCGTGCGCCTGCAGCTGGGACCGCACCCCCAGTGGAAGGGCAACGTCAAGGGCACGATCGCGCGCGGCGCAGACACCCGGCCCATGGTCGGCGACGTGGCCGATGACCACATCACGCTGGAAGAAAGCGCCGACGGCAAGCGCATCACCGCCACCTGGCTGGGCGATGTCGTCGAAGGCAGCTGCGCCCGCGAGATCCGCGGCAACTACCTCGAAGGCGAGGATGCCGCGCCCCGGCCCTTCGTGCTGCGCAAGCTCGCGCCCTGACCGGCCCCCGAGCCTGCACACGAGCCCCCTGCTGCCTCTTCACTCATTACCCCTTACTCTTCGCTCCTTCCATCACCGGACCCCTGCCATGACGAATCCTCCACACCTGGATCGCCGCAAGCGCCCAAGCCGCACGCCGACACCCCTGCAGTGGGCCCTGGCCATGGGCCTGGGCGCCACGCCCTGGCTCGGCGCCCAGGCGCAGACCGCGCCCCGCCCCCTGTCCGAGGACGCCTGGCGCCAGTGCGCCGCCACCACGGACAACCAGTCTCGCCTGGCCTGCTTCGACACCTGGGCACAGCAGCAGCAACCGCTGACCGCGCCGCCGGCCACCGGCTGGAGTGCTCCGGCCGCCAGCGCCGCAGCCGATCCTGGCGCCCTGCCCACGCCCGCCCCCGTGGTGACGGCCGACAGCGGCCAGGGCCTGGCGCTGCCCACCACCCCCACCAACGGCGGCTGCCGCGACCCGCGCTACAGCGAGCTGTCGCGCTACTACGAGCTGGAACCGGGCAGCGACTGCGGTACCTTCAGCTTCCGCGGCTATCGGCCCATGTCCGTGTCCGTGGTGACGGCCGACCATGTCAACCGGCAGCCCACCACGCCCGGCAAGGACCCTGCGCAGTCGCAGCCCTACAAGACCGAGGAAATGCGCGTGCAGCTGTCCGTGCGCACCAAGGTCGCCCAGGGCCTGCTGACCGGCAGCACCTCGGCGGGCAAGGACTCGCTGTGGGTCGGCTACACCCAGCAGTCGTACTGGCAGCTGTTCAGCCCCGCCATCTCGCGGCCCTTCCGCAACACGGACCACGAGCCCGAGATCTTCTACGTCTACCCCACCGATGCCCGGCTGCCCTTCGGCTGGCGCTGGCGCTACAGCGGCGTGGGCTTGGTGCACCAGTCCAACGGCCAGAGCGATCCGCTGTCGCGCAGCTGGAACCGCTGGTATCTGATGACCGGCTTCGAGCTGGACAACCGCTGGCAGCTGCACGCCAAAGCCTGGCAGCGCATCCGCGAAAGCGCCGAGCACGACGACAACCCGCGCATCCAGGACTACATAGGCCGGGGCGAGGTGAAACTGGGCTGGAACGTCAATGCGCAGAACTATCTGGGCTTCACTGCGCGCGGCTCGCTGGGCCAGGGCCGCGGCTCCGGCCGCGTCGAATGGCTGCGCACCCTAGGCGAAGGATGGAACGGTGGCAAGAGCAATTTGCGCCTGCATGTCCAGCTTTTCAGCGGATACGGTGACAGCCTGATCGATTACAACTACAAGCGCACCGTGCTCAGCGTGGGCTTCAGCCTTCTGGACTTCTAGAAGGCCGGCCCTCGCGGGCACGCTTTGCCGCTTGCCCTTCGCGGGGAAGCCCCGCCCCGCTGGCTGCATTGCCAGCGGCCGGGGCCATGCGTCAGAATGCGCCGATGCCCCGGGCCTTTGCAGGCAGGCCCGGAACCCGCCCCAGAACGAACCGCGGAGGTCCGCCATGGATTTGCAATACCAGCTCAAGGCCGGCAGTTACTGCCTGTACGACATGCGCGAGACGCCCAGTGCCATCACGGGCGAGCGCCGCTGCCGGCTCAGGACCGAGCTGGTGGCCATTGCCTTCGACCTGGTCACGGGCCAGGTCCATGAGCATGGCTCGCCCACGCGCATCCATGCCTGGGCGCTGTGCACGCGCAGGCGGCTGCGCGCGGCCGGCGACTGGGACCAGGCCGACAGCATCGTCGTGGTCTCCGGGCCCCTGCCGGTGGATGAGATCAACAAATGCCTGGGCATACGCGGCTACTGCCGCCGCATGTTCCAGCGCCTGGCCAGCCTGCCGCACGGCAAGCTGCAGCCCCACGCGCATTCGCACGCTCATGGTGCCCACGGCGCCTACGGAGCTTACGGCGCCCATGCAGGCCGGCACCAGAGCCATCAGGGCCAGCAGCGGCGGGCTGCCTGAAGGCCCGCGCGCCTGCCCGGCGCGGCCTCACTCGGGACTCAGGTCCTGCTCCTCATCTTCATCGCGCGGCTCGGCATGCTTGACGATGGTCACCGGCAGCCGGCTGTTGCGCGCCACCTCGCGCGAGACCGAGCCGATCAGCACGCGCCGCAGGCCGCCCTGGCCCAGCGCGCCGATGATGATCTGCTCGCAGCCCGTGCTCTCGGCAATGTCGGCCAGCGCGGCGGCGGGCTCGCCCAGGCCGATCTCCACCTCGTAGGAAATGCCGGCAGCCCGCACCAGGGCCACGGCCGGCGCCACCAGGTGCATACCGGCGTCCACGCTGGCGGCGGCGATCATGTCCGAGTCCTGCGTGGCCAGCTCGAACAGCGAGGCCTCCTGCTGCACATGGGCCAGCACGAAATGCGCCTGAAGGCCCTGGCGCACCAGGGAGATGGCGTGGTGCACGGCATCCAGCGAGGGCTCGGACCCGTCGACGGCAATCATGATCTTCAGCATGCAGACCTCCTTTTTTGTAGCTGGCGAATCGCAACCATCCCAGTGTAGACGCGGGCCGGCTAAGCCGGACGGGCTCCGGGGACAGTCGCGGCGCGTCCGACACGCGCATGCGGCCATCTGGGACAATGGAGGGCTATGCTGCAATTCGACCTGCTCAAGACCGATCCCTCCAGCCACGCGCGCCGCGGCCAGCTCACGCTCAACCACGGCGTGGTGCAGACACCCATCTTCATGCCCGTGGGCACCTATGGCACCGTCAAGGGCGTGATGCCGCGCAGCCTGCAGGAGATGGGCGCGCAGATCATCCTGGGCAACACCTTCCACCTGTGGATGCGCCCGGGGCTGGACATCATGCAGAGCTTCGGCGGCCTGCACGGCTTCGAGAAGTGGGACAAGCCCATCCTCACCGACTCGGGGGGCTTTCAGGTCTGGAGCCTGGGCGCCATGCGCAAGATCACCGAGGAAGGCGTGCACTTCGCCAGCCCCGTCAATGGCGACAAGCTGTTCATGTCGCCCGAAGTCAGCATGCAGATCCAGACGATCCTGAACTCGGACATCGTCATGCAGCTGGACGAATGCACGCCCTACGAGACCAACGGCCACAAGACCACCGAGGCCGAGGCACGCAAGAGCATGGAGATGAGCCGCCGCTGGGCCAAGCGCTCCAGCGACGAATTCCAGCGCCTGGGCAACCCCAATGCGCTGTTCGGCATCGTGCAGGGCGGCATGTACGAGAACCTGCGCGAGGAATCGCTGCAGGCCCTGGTCGAGATGGACTTCCCCGGCTACGCCGTGGGCGGCGTCTCGGTGGGCGAGCCCAAGGACGAGATGCTGGCCATCATGGCCCACACGCCCCACCGCCTGCCGGCCCACAAGCCGCGCTACCTGATGGGCGTGGGCACGCCCGAGGACCTGGTGCAGGGCGTGGCCGACGGCGTGGACATGTTCGACTGCGTCATGCCCACGCGCAATGCGCGCAACGGCACCATCTTCACTCGCTATGGCGACCTGAAGATCCGCAATGCACGCCACAAGACCGACCACCAGCCGCTGGACCCCAGCTGCACCTGCCACGCCTGCGCCGGCGCCAGCGGCGTGAGCTGGGAGCAAGGCGGACGCGACGGCTTCTCGCGCGCCTACCTGCACCATCTGGACCGCTGCGGCGAGATGCTGGGCCCCATGCTCACCACCATCCACAACCTGCACTACTACCTGAACCTGATGCAGGAAGTGCGCAATGCGCTGGAGGCGGGCAACTTCACTGAAATGCGCGCACGCTTCAAGGCCGAGCGCGCCCGGGGCGTCTGACGCCCCGCAGCCGATCGTTCAGGTCACTCAGGTGGCCAGGGTCGCTCAGGTCGCCATATCCTTGAGCGACCAGGACACGCCGGTCTCGAAGCCGGCGCGCATCTCGTCGGCCACGCGCTCCAGCTCGTCCAGAAACAGGCGCATGGCGGCCGCCCTGGTGTAGCCGATGCGCTGGTACAGACAGCTTGGCAGCTGTGCTCCTGCATCGTGCAGGGGCCGCCAGAGCAGGCGGCCGGCCGCCACATCCTCGGCCACGTTGTCGGGCACCAGGAATCCCAGGGCCGTGCTGCCGGCCACCAGGCGCCGCACCATGGGCACGGAGCTGGTCTCCACCAGCGGCCGCTGCTGGTGCAGGGCTGCGCTGTCCATCTGCTCCAGCATGCTGCGCAGCTCCATGCCCGGCGCCATCAGGATCAGCGGATAGGCCACGCAATCGCGCAGGCGCAGCAGGCGCGGCTCGGTGGCCAGCGGATGGCCGGGAGCCATCACCGCGCCCAGCGGCTGGGGCCAGGCCCGCACCTCCTGCACGCCGGGCGGCGGCGGGCGGCGCAGGCAATAGGCCACATCGATCTCGCCCTGCGCCACGCCGCGCAGCAGTTCCTCGCCCGTGCCCGAACGCACGCTGAAGGTGATGCCCGGATAGCGCCCGTGCAGGCTGGCGATCACCAGCGGCAGCAGGTACTCGGCCGTGGCATGCGACACACCCACGCGCACATGGCCCCGGCGCAGGGCGCGCAGGTCCTCCACCTGGGCCAGCGCGTTGTCGAAGTCACGCTGGCTGCGCCGCACGGCCGCCAGCATCAGCTCCCCGGCCGTTGTCAGCTGCATGCCGCGCGGCAGGCGGTCGAACAGCGGCACGCCGACCTGGGCCTCCAGATTGAGGATTTGCTGGTTCACGGCGGCCGCCGTCAGGTGCAGCGTGACGGCGGCCTTGCGCACCGAGCCACGGCGCGCCACCTCGTCAAAACAGCGAAAGGCCTGGGAGATTGCGGGCATGGCGCGGAGTGTAAATTTTTATCTGACACCTCATCCAAAACAAACAGCTATTCCTGACGCTTGCGACTGCCTACAGTGGCGCTCATTCCCCGCCCTCCTTTGAAAGCAGCCCATGGCAAGCACCGTAGACCAAGTCACCCAGCGCCGCCGCGGCGTCGGACTCATCGCCCACGACCCCGCCCTCTCGGCCGGCGGCTACACCCTGATCGCGCCGCAGACGGCCGACGGCCATGTCTACCTGGTGGACATCGAAGGCCGCGTGGCCCATGAATGGAAGCTGCCCGTGCGCGCGGGCCGCCATGCCGTGATCCTGCCCAACGGCAACCTGGGCTACAACGGCAACCATCCCCGCTCGCCCGACCGCTATGCGCCGTGGTCCATGTGGCACGGCGGCGATTTCTACGAGGTCACGCCGCAGGGCGAGATCGTCTGGCGCCACGAGGACCCGGACCACCACCATGACGCGCAATGGCTGCCCAACGGCCACCTGCTCTATGCCGCCTGCGCGCCCGTGCCTGCGGGCTTTGCCGAACGCGTGCCCGGCGGCACCGCGCACGGAACCGGCGAGGTGATGTACGGCGACGTGATCCGCGAGGTGGACCGCAGCGGCCGCCTGGTCTGGGAGTGGAAGGCCTGGGAGCACCTGGAGCCCGAGGATTTCCCCATCCACCCGGGCTTTGGCCGATACCACTGGCCGC
The DNA here is from genome assembly GCF_001571325.1 of Delftia tsuruhatensis NBRC 16741. Lineage (GTDB taxonomy): Bacteria > Pseudomonadota > Gammaproteobacteria > Burkholderiales > Burkholderiaceae_C > Comamonas > Comamonas tsuruhatensis. The sequence continues at coordinate 21,854 of NZ_BCTO01000071.1, read as the reverse complement.
TGGTCAATGGCCTGGGCGTGAGGGCCGACGGCAGCGTGCTCATGAGCCTGCGCACCACCTCCGGCATCATCGCCGTGGACAAGGCCAGCGGCGCGGTGACGCTGCACATTCCGCCTTCCGTGGTCTCGCACCAGCATGCGCCCGTGGCGCTGGCCAACGGCCACATCCTGGCCTTCGACAACGGCAACTTCCGCAAAGGCGCCCACGTGGCCTTCTCGCGCGTGGTGGAGATCGATCCGGTCGACCACCGCGTGGTCTGGAGCTACCAGGACGAGATGGTCAACGCCTTCTACACCGCCTTCATGGGCAATGCCCAGCGCCTGTGGAACGGCAACACCCACATCACCGAATCGGCCACGGGCCGGCTCTTCGAGGTCACGCCTGCGGGGGAAGTGGTCTGGGAATACATCCTGCCCTGGTTCGCCGAGTATCCCGATGCCGCAGCGCGCCGCACCGGCCCCGGCAGACTCAACAGCGTGTTCCAGACCTGGCGCTACCACGCGGACCAGCTGCCCTGGCTGGGCGCTGCCGGGAGGCTGGCATGAGCCTCAACCGCAGGCAACTGGCGGCCTGGATGCTGGGCGCGCCCTGGCTTTCGCCGGCAGCCCGCGCCTCCACGGCTGGGGCCGACGCCTGGCCCAGCCAGCCGCTGACCGTGGTGGTGCCCTTTTCGCCAGGCGGCAGCGTGGACGTGGCCGCACGCCTGGTCATGCCGAGGCTGGCCGAGCGGCTGCACCAGCCCGTGGTCATAGAGAACACGGTGCGCGCCTCGGGCACCATCGCCACCCAGCGTGTCACCAAGGCCCGGCCCGACGGGCACACCGTGCTGTTTGGCGTGGCCAGCTGCGTGCTGATCGCGCCGCTGGTCTCGCCAGAACGCTTTCGCTATGACGGCCTCAGGGAGCTGCTGCCCGTGGCGCCCGTGGCCTCTTCGGCCTTCGTGCTGGCAGGCCGCCCCGACCTGCCGGCCGCCACGGCGGCCGAGCTGGTGCAGCTGTCACGCCAGCAACCGGGCCGGCTGACCGTGGGCACCGACGGCGTGGGCACCAGCCTGCACCTGACGGCCGAAATGCTCCAGCAGCAGGCCGGCCTGTCATGGACGCATGTGCCCTACAAATCCGGCCCGCAGGCGCTGACCGAGCTGGCAGGCGGGCAGATCGACCTGGCCGTGCTGCCCGTGGCCCTGGTCCAATCCTTCGTGCGCGAGGGCAAGCTGCGCGGCCTGGGGGTGACATCGCGCCAGCGGGCCGCCACCTTGCCGCAGACACCCAGCCTGTCGGACACGGCGGTCTGGCAGGCGTTCGATGTCGAAGCCTGGCAAGGCCTGCTGCTGCCAGCCCGCACCGATGCCCGCATTGCAGAGCGCCTGGCCCGGGAGACCGCCGCCGTGCTGGCCGAGCCGGACCTGGTGCGCAAGCTGGCCGAGGCCGGCTTCAAGCCCATGGTCATGGAGCAAGCCCAGTTCACCGCCCACCTGCAAAGGGAGAGAAAGCTGCTGGAGGCCACCGTGCAGGCCGCCCGCCTGCAAGGCACAGGCTGACCCGGCCAGGCCCGGCCAGGCGCTGCTTGCGGTGCTACTGCAGGGCGCCGGGCGAGACAAACGAGAGGCCGGCCATCTGCACCAGGGTCCGGCCCCGGGTCAACGGGTAGGAGGGCGAAGGAGACAACGCGCGCGGCTGCAGCCGGAAAAAAGCCTTGCCGCCACAGCGCTGGCCCAGCATCTCGAACTCGGCGCCTTCCAGGCGGCAATCCACCTGCAGGCCCGGTGCGGGCTCATGGGCGATGCCAGACAGCTGCGACAGGCGCTGCAGCGCATCGGGCTCGGGCAGCACGGTGGTTTCGGCGCTGCCATCGACATGCTGGACATGCACGGGCCGGCCAGCCAGGACCTTGAGCGGATACACCAGCTCCAGGCCCGCCCGCCCGGCGCGCAGGCCCCGCTGCAGGCCGCCGTCGACATCCCCCTGGGCACGCGCCCAGCACGTGAAGCTCAGTCCGCGCGCCGAACCCACGATGCGCACGCGCCAGGCCAGGCTCAGCTCCTCGCAGTCCACCACCGTTTCGTAGAAGGCCTCGAAGCGGCCGGCCCGCTCGCGCAGGCTCAGTTCGCCCGCGCCATGCACACAGCGGTCACCCTGTCCGTCGCGCGCCACAAAGGCCATGGAGCGCAGGATGTCGACGCCGCCATAGCGGACATTGCGCAGGCCGCCGTCGGCCAGTTCGGCGCGGAGCGGGCCGGCCTGCAACTGGCGGGGGCCGGACTGCAGATGCCTATCCCAGCCTTGCGCAGACACCACGATGCCAGCGCCCTCGGGCCCGTTGCCGGCGATTTCAGCGAACCATTGGTTCATATTTGCACCCTTGTCCATTCCGAGCATGGATGCCGATGCTATGGACGATCGGTGCGCATGAATAACGATGTTTTCTGTCACTCGTCGTGAGCTGCACTCACAAGCGGTCAGGCATTCCGGCATCAGTCCGGGGAGCCGGTGCGCCGCTCAAGGCCTGCGGGGCCTGTTGCGGCTCCAGCACCGTGCAGTTGCGGCCCTGGGCCTTGCCTCGGTACAGCGCCGCATCGGCGCGCGCGATGGTGGCCTCCACCGATTCGCCCGTGCGGTACTGCGCCGCGCCCAGCGTGCAGGTGACGCGGGCGCCATCGCCCAGGGTGTGCGTCCACGGGGCTTCGGCAATGCGCAGGCGCAGGCGCTCCAGCAGTTCGCCGGCCTGGGCAAGGTCGGTGTCCGGCAGCACCAGCAGGAATTCCTCGCCGCCATAGCGGCCCACGCCATCTGTACTGCGCAGCTGCGACTTCAGCAGCGCGCCGAAAGCGCGCAACACGCGATCGCCGCCTTCATGGCCAAAGCTGTCGTTGATGCGCTTGAAGTGATCTATGTCCAGCAACGCGACGCACAGCACCTCGCCACGCTCCTGGGCTGCGGTGCGCACTTCGTGCAGCCGCTCCATCACGCCGCGCCGATTGCTGACGCCGGTCAGGTCGTCATGGCGCAGCAAGGCCTCGATCTGCGCCAGCGCAGCGGCCAGCTTGTCATTGGCGATGCCCAGCCGGTACTGCATGCTGCGAAAGAAGGTCGCCTGCACGCTGCAGCGCACCACGGCCCCCAGCACCACGCCGAAGGCCAGCAGCTGGCCCGCAGCCGTGTCCGTGGTCATGCGCATCAGCGGACCCCGCCAGCAGATGATGGCGGCCACGGCAACGAGGGTGCCTATCCACGTCAGCCAGAAGCTGGTGCGGCTGCGTGCGAGAAAACCGTCGGCGCTGAAGGCGATCAGCATCACCATCGACTGGAACGCCAGCGCGGGTGCCGCCATGACCATGCCCAGCACGCCGATGATGGACACCAGCTGGTGCGTGAGGAACATGCCCGGATCGCGCAGCTTGTGGCACCAGTCGCTGGCATAGGCCCAGGTGATGAAGCCCATGCCGGCCGCCACCCACAGTCCATAGCCCAGCACCACGGGCCAGGGCGCGTAGCCGGCCCATGCATGGCCCAGGAACAGCAGCAGCGCATAGAGATGGCTGAGCAGCACGGAGATGTGCAGCTGCCAGGTGCGGCGTTTCCAGCGCTCCAGGTGCAGCGCCTCGTCCACCAGCGGTGACGCCGGCTTCGGCCCCCAAAGGAGGCGGTCGGGAAGATTCCGGGAAATGGAGGAAAGCACGGGCATGCAATGAAGCGCGGCGGGCCGGCGGCCCCGATGGGCGCCCATTGTGACCGCATCCGGGAAATCCCGAGGAGCGCGCTCCCCCGCAGGGGATGAACAGGCCCTATCGCAGGCTGTGCGTCTAGGACGCGCGCGGCGGCCGCACATCCTCGGCCACCACGATCTGGTTGCGCCCGCAGGCGCGGCCATGCAACAGGGCTGCCTCGGCCCGCTGCACCAGCCGCTCCGAGGTCTCGCCCGCCTGGAACTCCGCCACGGCCAGGGTCAGGGTCAGCGGGTCCTTGTCGGGATCGGGGATGGGCGTTTCGCTCCAGCGCTGCTGGCGCACACCCTCGCGCACGCGCTGCAGGGCCCAGACGGCCTGGACCGAGGCGGTATCGGGCATCACCAGCATGAAGGTGTCGTCGCGGTAGCGGCCTATGCCGTCCACGGTGCGCAGATGCGTGACCAGCAGGCCGCTGAGCATGAGCAGCACGCGGTCCTGCAGCGAGGGGCCCTTGTAGGCCTGGTGAACACCCACGCGCTCCACCCACGGGTCCAGCTCCAGCAGCACCACGCAAAACGGCTCGGGCTTGCGGGCATGGCGTTCGCGCAGGCCATCGACCACATCCATCAAACGCGCGTAATTGGCCACGCCGGTGAGTGTGTCGCGCCCCGTGGGCAATTGCAGCGAGCCCACGCGTTTTTGCAACTGCTGCACATCGTCGGCCAGTTGGCCGCAATAGCTCGACAGCTGCGCCAGCTCCTCGGTGTACTGGCGCTGCATGCGGCTCAGCGCCTGCCACAGCGCCAGCGCATGCACGGCCAGCGGCAGCAGCACGCTGGCCAGCCACAGGATGCGCACGGCGACCGGGCCCGGCGCCATCTGCGGCATGGGCCTGGCCACCACCACGGCGCAGAGCATGGCCAGCATGGCGCACAGCACCACCACCTGGCCCGTGGGCAGATGCAGCGCCTGCTCGCGCTCGCCATCCCAGGGCAGCCAGGCGACGGCCGCCAGCCACAGCAGGGCACAAGCCCAGGCCAGGGTCGGCTGCCATGCCGCCAGCAGCAAGGCCATCGTGGCCTGTATCCAGCCATGGCCGCGCAGCGTCCGGGTCAGCGGCAAGCCGGCTGCATGGCAGCGCCAGATCCAGGCCATGCCGGCCAATGCCGACAGCGCGGCGTAGGCCGCCCATGCTTTCCATGAAGAAGGGCCCGCCAGCACATGACCTGCCAGAAGGGCCGCCCCCACGGCCCAGGCCGCAAGGGGAAGGACATGGGCGGACCCGCCGGCCGGTGGGTGGGCGGGTTGCGCTGGCGTGTGTTGTGGGGGATACGGCAGCTGGCGTGACATGGCATCCTCGCTGAAGACATCTGCGCCCCGGCCGAGCGCGCAAGCCATGGTGTACCACAACCCCGTGCAGCTTCAAGGGGCTTGGAGCCCCTGACGGCCAGGCCGGCTCAGCCTGGCGCCGGCCCGGGCTCCTGCGCCCGGGGCAGCACCGCGCCCGCCTTTCTGCTGTGGCCATCGGCCTGGGCGCCGCAGCTGTGGCAAAAGCGTACAAAGGCGCTCTTGCGGGTGTTGCAGCTGCCGCAGCGGTCGAACAGGCCGATGCCGCAGTGGGGACAGAAGTCGATGGCGCCGTCCTTCAGATCCACGGGGCGCTCGCAGCCCGGGCACACGCCCTTGGCCAGGCGGGCCAGGGCCACGTCGTAGCCCAGTTCCTGGCGCCGCTGCGTCTCCGGCAGCGATTCCTGCTGCTTTTGCCTTTCAAGATAGCGGTTCAGGCCCAGGATGGCCGCGCGCCCCAGCAGCACCGTCACCACGATACCGACCACATAGCGCACGTAGCCGCCGTAGTCGGGCAGGTACGGCACAAGTTCAACGAAGAAAGCGAACAGCGCAAAGAAGATGAATCCCCAGACGAAGGGCCACCAGGTGCTCTTGCGCTGTTTGGCGAACAGCCAGCCGGCCGCCAGCAGCAGCGGCAGGGTCAGCGCCAGGCGGTAGAGAAAGACACGCAGCTCGACGGCGCGCATCTCCGTGCGCCAGGATTCCATGGCCCCGTCGCGCAGATCGTCCCATTGGCGGTTGGCCGCGTCCAGGCGCTGCCGCGCCCGCAGGCTCGTATCCTGCAGCCGCTCCACGGAGGCGCGGGCGGTGTTCTCTTCCTGCTTGATGGCATCGAGCGCCTGGGTGCGCGACAGCAGTTCGCTGTCCTGCTCGGGCCGGGCGGTGGCACGGCGCGTGGCCACCCAGTTGTCGAAGGTCTCGCGCGCCGAGCGGTAGCGCGACTGCGCGGCCTGGTACTTGAGCCGTGCGTTCTCCAGCGCCGTTTCCGCCTTGTCGTGGTCGGCATCGGCGGCCTTGATCTCGGCCTTCACGGGCTCGGCCGCCTCGGGCGCGATGAAGTCCTCCACCGTGCGCGGCGACTCGACCTGGGGCAGGTCGCCCACCACCAGGCCGCCCAGGCCGATGAGGAAGGACGCGAACACCACCGCCACCAGCCACAGGCCTCGGCGGAACCATTTCTCGGGCAGACGCAGGGCCTTGCTCATGGGGAAACTCCTGTTTCAGTGGCCTGCGGCCGAGGAAGACCGCAGGCGGAGGAAGAGCCGGTCCGGCTCAGGGCAGCACGCGCACCGGACCCGCCAGCTGGCTGCGCTGCAGCCACTGCGTCACCGACTCCACGGTCACGGTCTCTATGCGGCTGGCATAGCGCTTGTCGTTGGGATGGTCGTCGAAGGCGATGTTGGCGGCCGTCACGCGCCCGCCCAGCCGCGACAGCGCGCGGATGACCAGCACGCCCGGCTCGTAGCCCTTGAACTGCAGCCAGGCCTGGGCCTGCTGGCGCCGCTGCACCGTGGCCGGCTCCATGGCGGCGGCCAGGGTTTCGGTGGCCCACTGGTTGGACTGCTGGTAGCGCTGGCCCCAGGCATAGCTGACCATGCTGTAGGGCTCGTGCTGCAGGCGCAGCACGGTCTGGGGCTGGGTCAGAAAGGTCCACAGCGCCTGCTGCACGGCGGGCGTGGGCACCTGAACGCCGGCCTCGTAGCGCCACAGGTCGTCCAGGAAGAACTCGCCCAGGCCCTGGCGGTAGACATGGCCGCCGGCCGTGCCGCATTCGTTGAGCTTGTGCGCCACGCGCCAGGGGCCTTCGGGGGTCCTGTAGGCCCAGCCGTAGTGCGAGTAGTGCAGGTCGTACTTGCTCAGGTCCTGGCCCACGCGCGCCAGCAGCACGACACGGGTGCCGTTCTTCGCGTACTCGGCATCCAGCGCCTGGGATGTGCGCTGGGCAAGGTCCAGCCCCTTTTGCAGGGACTGGGGCGTGAGGGGCTTGTCCTCGCAGCTGCGCCCTGCATGGGCCGTGCCCAGCGCGGCGGCCAGCAGCAGGCCCAGGCAGGCGGCACGGGCTGCAGGGGAAGGAGAAAGCGGCGGTTTCATGGCGGGCATCACAGGCGTTCGTTGTGCAGCAGGGCCTTGCCCATCTCGTTGGGGATGAAGGCCAGCACCTTGCCGGCCGCCGAGATGATGACGCCCGTGCCGATCACGCTGCAGGTCAGCACCGTGCCCACGGCGTAAGCCGAGGCGGAGGCGCCCCGCCCCACCACTTCCACGCTGGCCTGGGCGCCGTCGGAGGCACGCTCCAGCAGGTAGACCGTGCCCGTGGCCGAGGCCTGCACTGCCTTCACGGTCAGCACCGCGCCGCCCACCGACAAAGCGGCAGGCACGGCCACCACGGCGCCAGCGGCCGCCGAAGCCACCGAAGCCGTGCCCACCACGGAGGCCACGGGCAGCATGGACAGCGCCACCGAGGCCTCGCTTTGCGCATGGGCAGGCGCCATGGCCAGGGCTGCGCACAGCGCACCAGCGGCCAGCAGGGCACGCGGCAGGCGCGCGAAAACGGATTGGTTGACCATCATTGCTTGGACTCCTGGAAATGCGGGGAAGGGGTGGACATCACTCGGCGTCGGCCGGTTGCGCGGCCTCGCGGCGGCCATGCATGCGGGCCTGCGCCAGGTCGGCCTCGTGGCGGTCACGCAGCATCTTGGCCAGCGTGAAGGCGGTGGTGATGAGATAGAGCCAGCTCACGCCCAGGAAGGCCTTGTAGGTCACGTTGATGTCCATGCTCACCAGCCCCCAGCCGGTCAGCGCCATGGACACGGCAAAGCCGCCCCAGACCACCAGCTTCCACATGGGCGTGTCGCCTGCGCCGCTGCGGCCGCCCTCGTTGTCCCGCACGAACTTGGCCAGCACGAAGGCGGCCGAGAGGCAGAACACATAGCCCATCACCATGAAGGCCTGCTCCAGCTGCTCGCCGGGCAGCCATGCCAGGCCGATGGCGCACAGCGAGACCGCAATGCCGAACGACACCCACACCTGCAGTTGCCAGGCCCGGGTATCACGCTGAACGACGATGGGAGAAGAGGACATTTGCCGAGGTGCCCCTCAAGGGCATTGGTTGAACACGGGACGCATGGTGCCCAGACGTAACTTGCGTGTCTGCATTCAACCGTAACAGTGGCCAGACACAGGCCATCGAGTATCTTCAAACGGTACTTTTCAAGTTTTTGACTGTTGTTTACACCCCAAAAAGTTCCTGCATGTGACACCAGCACACAGGACATCGGGCACGGCACCTGGGCGACAGGAACCCTGCGGCGCGCCACAGACAATGCGCCCACCCCGGCTGCAGTGCAGCGGGCAATCGCACGTTCGCCACGCTGATTGATGGAGATCTCCCATGACCAAACCCTTTGACCTCGTCGTCCACGGCGCCACCGGCTTCACGGGCCGGCTGGTGGTGGAGTACCTGCTCAGGCGCTACCCCGCAGGCAGCGGCCTGCGCTGGGCCATGGGCGGGCGCAATGCCGCCAAGCTCGCGGCCGTGCGCGACGAGCTGGGCGCGCCCGCCGATACCCCGCTGGTGGTGACCGACACCGGCAATCCCGCAAGCCTGCAGGCGCTGATGGAGCAGGCCCGCCTGGTGCTGACCACGGTGGGCCCCTACCAGCTCTACGGCAACGAACTCGTGGCCGCCTGCGCCCGCGCCGGCGTGGACTATGTGGACCTGTGCGGCGAGCCAGCGTGGATGCGCCAGATGATCGATGCCCACGAGGCCGCAGCCCGGGCCAGCGGCGCGCGCATCGTGTTCTCCTGCGGCTTCGATTCCATTCCCTTCGACCTGGGCGTGTTCATGCTGCAGCGAGAGATGCAGGCCCGCTTCGGCCAGCCCGCCCAGCGCGTGCGGGGCCGGGTGCGCAAGATGAAGGGCACGTTCTCGGGCGGCACGGCGGCCAGCCTCAAGGCCACCATGGCGGCGGCCGCCGCCCAGCCGGGCGTGCTGGATCTGCTGCGCAATCCGTTCTCGCTCACGCCGGGTTTCGAGGGCCCGCGCCAGCCCTCGGGCAGCAAGCCCATGGTGGACGAGGTGCTGGGCCTGTGGGTGGCGCCCTTCGTGATGGCGGCCATCAACACGCGCAACGTGCACCGCTCCAACTTTCTGCTGGGCCATGCCTATGGCGCCGACTTTGTCTACGACGAGATGATGGTCACAGGCGCAGGCGAAAAGGGCGAGGCCCTGGCCAACGCCGTGGCGGCCGACAAGTCGCTGGGCGCGGACGACGGCCCCAAGCCTGGCGAGGGGCCATCGCGCGAAGAGCGTGAATCGGGCTTCTACGACGTGCTGTTCATCGGCACCGACACGGCCGGCCACAGCCTGCGCGTGGGCGTCAAGGGCGACCGCGATCCGGGCTACGGCTCCACGTCCAAGATGATCACCGAGGCCGCCGTCTGCCTGCTGCAGGACGCCCCGGACACGCCCGGCGGCATCTGGACCACGGCGCCTGCCATGGGCGACGCGCTCATCGCCAGGCTCAAGGCCAATGCCGGCCTGAGCTTCACGGTGGAGGAACAGAACCCCTCTTAGGCCGCCAGCAGCCGCTGCACGCGCTCGCGCAGCAGCGCGGGCTGCACCTCGGCCTGGGCCATGGGCTGGCCCACGTTCAGGCCCACACGGTTGAACAGGCCACGGCGGAAGGGCCGCACCATGGCGCCGCCCTGCTCGATGCGGCTGAAGTACGAGCCCCAGAGATTGGTCAGCGCCATGGGGACCACGGGCACCTGCAGGCCATCGGCCTGGGCGCGCTCGACGATCTTCATGATGCCGCCACGGAACTCCTGCAGCTGCCCGTCGCGCGTGATGCCGCCCTCGGGGAAGATGGCCAGCAGGTCGCCCTCGCGCAGCACCTGGGCGGCGCGCTCGAACGCAGCCTCGTAGGTGGCGGGATCTTCCTTCTGGGGCGCGACGGGGATGGCCTTGGCCAGGCGAAACAGCCAGCCCAGCACGGGCACGCGGAAGATGCGGTGGTCCATCAGGAAGTAGATGGGCCGGGGGCTGGCGGCCATGAGCAGCACGGCATCGACAAAGCTCACATGGTTGCAGGCCAGGATGGCCGCGCCGGTGGCCGGGATGTGCTCGTCGCCCTGCACCTTGAAGCGGTAGACGAAGCGCGAGACCACCCAGGCCACGAAGCGCAGCAGGTACTCGGGCACCAGCAAAAAGATGTAGGCCGCCACCACGGCATTGGCAATGCCCGTGATCAGGAAAACCTGGGGAATGCTGAAGCCCGCCGCCAGCAGCGCGCCGGCCAGCACGCTGGAGGCGATCATGAACAGCGCGTTGAGGATGTTGTTGGCCGCGATGATCCGCGCGCGGTGCGTGGGCTGGCTGCGCATCTGGATCAGCGCGTACATGGGCACGCTGTAGATGCCGGCCGACAGGGCCAGCATGCCCAGGTCGGCCATCACGCGCCAGTGCGCGGGCTGGGCAAAGAAGGCACCCACGCCCATCAGCTCGGAGGCCGGCAGTGCGCGCGAGGCAAAGAACAGGTCCACGGCGAACACGCTCATGCCGATGGCGCCCAGCGGCACCAGGCCGATCTCCACATGGCGGCGGCTGAACACCTCGCAAAGCAGCGAGCCCGTGCCGATGCCCACGGAAAACACCACCAGCAGCAGCGAGGCCACATGCTCGTCGCCATGGAGCACCTCCTTGGCAAAGCTGGGGAACTGGGCGAGGAACACGGCGCCGAAGAACCACATCCAGCTGATGCCCAGCAGCGAGCGGAACACGGCGGGCTGCTCGCGGGCCAGCTGCAGGTTGCGCCAGGTCTCGGTGAAGGGGTTCCAGTTGATGACCAGGTGCGGATCGGTGGCCGGCGCATTGGGGATGAACTGCGCAAAGATCCGCCCGATCACCGCCAGCGCCAGGCAAGCCACGGCCACCTGCAGATGGCCGACCTCGGGCACGGCCACCAGCAGGCCGCCGGCCACGTTGCCCAGCAAGATGGCCACGAAGGTGCCCATCTCCACCATGCCGTTGCCGCCCGTCAGCTCGCGCTCGCTGAGCACCTGGGGCAGGTAGGCGAACTTCACGGGGCCGAACAGCGTGGAGTGCAGGCCCATCAGGAAGACGCAGCCCAGCAGCAAGGGCACATTGGCCTGGATGAAGCCCCAGGCGGCCAGCGCCATGATGGCGATCTCCAGGTTCTTGACCAGGCGGAACATGCGCGTCTTGTCCCACTTGTCCGTCAGCTGGCCCGAGGTGGCCGAGAACAGCAGGAACGGCAGGATGAACAGCGCCCCGATCACCAGCCCCGCCATGGCCGAAGGCAGCCAGGAGACGCTGAGCTGGTAGGTCACCATCACGGTGAGCGCGAACTTGAACAGGTTGTCGTTGGCCGCCCCGGAAAACTGCGTCCAGAAGAACGGCGCAAAGCGCCGCTGGCCCAGCAGGGCGAACTGGTTGGGGTGCTCGTGCGCGGCCGATGGCACGGCGCCGGCCGTTGCGGTGGGGGCAGACGGGCTGCCGGTCTCTTGCTGGAACATCTTGTCTTCCCTCAACGGTTGGTGGCGCCGCCGTGGCCGCACGCATCGGCGCACATTGTGCCCGTACTGGCCATGCGCGCCGTGCCGGCCGCACGCAGCGCGGTGATCACGGGCAGGGCGGCGGCCGCCGCCACCACATGCTTGAGGCTGTGGCCGGACACCAGCCCGCCGGTGGCCTCGAAGACGGCCGCATCGCCCCACTCCAGCAGCTTGGCCGCGCCATACCAGGCGATCACCATGCCCAGGCGCAGCGCCAGCGCGCCATGGCGCGGCGCCACGCAGGCCAGGCCCAGCACCGCCAGCATGCCGCCGCCCTGCACCAGCGCCCAGGGCAGCAGGTTGCCGCCATGCAGCCAGACCAGCACCGAGGCCACGGCGGCGACCAGCATGGCCACCGCGGCGCGCACGGCCACGCGGTCGGCAATGCGCGATTGCAGCGCCAGTCCCAGCATGCCGGCAAAGGCCATGGACATGCCCAGCCGGTCGCCGGCCAGGGTGGCATCGTGGGGGGCCCAGTGGTAGACGGACGAACCTATGGCCGAACACGCCAGCCCCGTGAAGAACAGCGCGGCCAGCCAGCGCAGGGCCGGCGCCAGCGCCTGGCTACGCCGGTCCAGCAGCAGGCGCGCCCCCGTCACGGCAGCCCAGGCAAAGCCCAGGTTGCTGAGCACATCCAGCGCATGGGGCAGCGGCCCCCAGGCGCGCTGGTCGGCAAACGCGTGAAAGTCCTGGGGCTGCGGCACTGCAGGGCCAATCAAGGCGGCCAGCAGCAGCAAGGCGGCGCCCCAGTACAGCGCGCGTAGGGCGGCGGCCGGTGAAATCAATGTGGATGGCATGTGTTGCTCCTCGTGGAAAGTGGCGCGGAGTGTGGCGAGCCATCGGCCCTTCCAGCATCGTTTTTCTGCACCCGCCGCGCAAACCAGCACCTCGGGTATCGATAATCGCTACCCATGAGCACCACTGCCGACCTCGTCATCGCCCTCAAGAAGGAACTCAAGGCCGCCCAGATGACCTATGCCGACCTGGCGCGCGCCCTGGGCATGGCCGAGTCCAGCGTCAAGCGCATGCTGGCCAAGGGCGACATGCCGCTGTCGCGCATCGATGCCATCTGCCGCGCGCTGAGCCTGGACTTCGCCGACCTGGCGCGCCGCGTGGCCGACAGCCAGCCGCTGCTGCAGGAGATGACGCCGGAGCAGGAGAACGCCGTGGTCGCCGACCGCAAGCTGCTGCTGATGGCCATCTGCGTGCTCAGCCAGTGGACGCTGGAGCAGATCGTGGCCACCTACCGCATGACCGAGGCCGAAGGCATCCGCTACCTGGCCCAGCTGGACCGCATCGGCATCATCGAGCTGCGCCCCGGCAACCGCTACCGGCTGCGCCTGGCCAAGACCTTCCGCTGGCGCGCGCGCGGGCCGGTGATGGAGTACTTCCGCGAGAACGCCGTGCTCGACTATTTCGGCGGCGGCTTCGACCAGCCGGGCGAGGGCATGCTGATGGTGCACGGCTCCATCGGCCGGCATCTGGCGCCCAGCTTCGTGGAACGCATACAGCGGCTGGCCCATGATTTTTCCCAGCAGCACCTGCAGGACCAGCGCCTGCCGCCCGGCCAGCGCGAGGGCTACACCCTGGTGCTGGCCATGCGCAGCTGGGAATTCACGGCGTTCACGGCCCTGAGAAGAGGCACTGTCTGACGGCGGCTGCAGGACGGCAGCCTGCGCTGCAGCGCCTGGCAACAAGGCTTCACCAAGGCGATACACAAGATTGCAAGACTTCGCGTCGCGGCAACCCGGGCTTGACGCAGCACTCGCACCATGCAGTCATGGATTCCCGTCACAGGGACTCCAGCCCGATGAACCAAGGACAAGGAGCCGCCATGATTTCCCTTCGCACACCGCTGATCGCCGCGACCGTGGCCCTGGCCGGATGGGCCGGGACCGCGCAGGCCCAGGCCAACGTGACCTATGCGGCGCCGGGCGCCGCCATCTCTGTGCAGTTCGGCGCGCCTCCTCCCATGCGCTACGAGGCCGTTCCGGCACCGCGCCGCGGCTATGTGTGGGCGCCGGGCTACTGGCGCCCGCAAGGCCACCGCCATGCCTGGGTGGCCGGCCACTGGGTCAAGGCGCGTCCCGGCTATGTGTACCGCCAGCCCGTGTGGTCGCAGCACGGTGGTCGCTGGGGCTACGCACCCGGCCGCTGGGACCGTGACCGCGACGGCGTGCCGGACCGCCATGACCGCCGCCCCAACAACCCCTACCGCCATTGATGGGCGCTTGCGCCCGGCATGAAGCCCGCCCCATCGGCGGGCTTTTTGCTGAGCGCTGCGGCCATGCCCACACTGGCTTCATACCAACATATGCATATAAAAGTGGCTCATTAAGTTCTCAGGAAAATATGGGAATTGATTCACCGGATTTCCCTGCACACCATGCGCCCCTCGCTTTTCCGCTCCTGGATTCCCGCCGCCGCCGCGGCCCTGGCCGTCCTCGGCTCCACCGCAGCGGTGGCAGCCGATTCGGCGGCTTCGTGGCCGCACCAGCCCGTGACCATGATCCTGGGCTTCCCGGCAGGCTCGGGCGTGGACGTGATCGCGCGCGGCGTGCAGGAGCCGCTGTCCCAGCGCCTGGGCCAGCCCCTGATCATTGACTACAAGTCGGGTGCGGCCGGCAACATCGCCAGCGAGATCGTGGCGCGCGCCAAGCCGGACGGCTACACGCTGGCCTTCGGCACGGCGGCTACGCACGGCAGCAATGCGGCGCTTTACAAGAAGCTGCCGTTTGACGTGGAAACCGACTTCGTGCCCGTGGCGCCGCTGATCGATGTGTCCAACGTGCTGACCATCAACCCCAACGTGATCAACGTCAGGAACCTCAAGGAGTTCGTGGACGAGATCAAGGCCAACCCCGGCAAGTACAACTACGCCTCCACGGGCAACGGCGCGGGCACGCACATGGCCTTTGCAGAGTTCAATGCGCGCCTGGGGCTGAACATGGTCCACGTGCCCTACAAGGGCGGCCCCGAGGCCATCACCTCGGTGCTGCGCGGCGAGACCTGCTGCATCATGAACCAGGTCCAGACCGTGCTGCCGCACTACAAGAGCGGCAAGGTGCGCCTGCTGGGCGTGACCACGGCCAAGCCCGTGGAAGTGATCAAGGAAGTGCCCACCATCGCCTCCAGCGGCCTGACGGGCACCAAGGGCTTCGACAGCTCGATCTGGTTCGGCATCTTCGCGCCCAAGGGCACGGACCCGGCCATCGTGGCCAAGCTCGGCCAGGCCGTGCGCGAGGTGCTGGAGCTGCCCGAGGTGCGTGCGCGCTTCGAGTCCCAGGGCAATGCCATCCGCATAGAGACGCCCGAGCAGTTCAAGAAAACCGTGCACAACGACCGCCTGAAATGGGCACAGGTGGTCAAAGACGCGAAAATCAGCATCGATTGATGCCGCGCGCGCCCGCAGGCCCTGCCCCGCTGGCGCGCCTTTCCTCGTGAGTTCCTGGTGAGTCTATGTCCCTGACCGAACCGGCAGCCGCGGCCCCTGCGGGCCTGGCTGCCCTTGAAGAACGCCTGCGCGACGACCTCGTCGCCCTGGGCTGGCCTGCCAAGGCCTGGATCCCTCCCTCCACCCGCGACGGCCAGCCCGTGCACGATGTCCTGGTCATCGGCGCCGGCCAGGCCGGCCTGTCCCTGTCGGCCGCGCTGTCCCAGCTGGGCATCGCGGCCGTTTTGCTGGACAAGGCCCCGCTGGACTTCGAAGGCCCCTGGGCCACGACGGCGCGCATGGAAACCCTGCGCTCGCCCAAGGAGCTGACCGGCCCCGCGCTGGGCCTGCCCTCGCTGACCTTCCGCGCCTGGTTCATCGCCCAATGGGGCCGCGAAGCCTGGGCCGCGCTGGACAAGATCCCGCGCCTGCAGTGGATGGACTACCTGCGCTGGTACCGCCGCGTGATGCGCTGCGACGTGCGTAACGGCCATCAGGTCACGGCCATCCGCCCGCAGGCCGACGGCACGGTCGAGGTCGATGTGACGGCCGATGGCGCCTCGCGCACCTGGCTGGCGCGCCGCGTGGTGCTGGCCACGGGCCGCGACGGCCTGGGCGGCCCGCAGATCCCCGCCTTCATGCAGGGCGTGGACCGCAGCCGCTGGGCGCATTCCTCCGACGTGCTCGACTACCGCCGCCTGGCCGGCCTGCACGTGGGCGTGGTGGGCGCGGGCTCGTCGGCCATGGACAGCGCGGCCACCGCGCTGGAGAACGGCGCCGCCAGCGTGGACCTGCTGGTGCGCCGCAGCGACCTGCCGCGCATCAACAAATCCAAGGGCTCGGGCACGCCCGGCCTCACGCACGGCCAGTTCCTGCTGCCCGACGCCTGGAAATGGCGCATACGCCACTACATCAACGTGCAGCAGGTGCCACCGCCGCACGGCAGCACGCTGCGCGTCTCGCGCCACGCCAACGCCCACTTCAACCTGGGCTGCGCCGTGCAGAAGGTGGAGCAGGCAGGCGACAAGCTGCGCGTGAGCACGCCGCGCGGCGTGTTCGTGCTGGACTTCCTGATCGTCTCCACCGGCTTTGCCATCGACTGGCGCCAGCGCCCCGAGTTCGCCGACCTGGCGCCCCATGTGCGCATCTGGAGCGACCGCTTCGTGCCCGAGGCGGGTGCCGAGGACCAGGAACTGTCGGACTCGCCCGACCTGGGCCCGCTGTTCGAGTTCCAGGAAAAGACGCCCGGCGCCCTGCCCGGCCTGGACCATGTGCACTGCTTTTGCTATCCGGCCGCGCTGTCGCACGGCACGGTGTCGGGTGATATCCCCGCCATCAGCGACGGCGCGCGCAAGCTGGCCCAGGGCCTGGCCTCGCTGTTCTACCGCGAGGACCTGGAACACCACTACGCCCAGCTGCAGTCCTATTCCGAGCCCGAGCTCGACGGCAGCGAATGGACGCTCGCCGACCCCGAAGCCCGCGTGCGGGCCCTGGCAGACAAGACCTGAGATACCCATGACCACCGCCAACGACACCATCGACCGCCTGGCCGGCCTGACCGACCAGTCCCCCGTTTTCGCCACGCGCCGCCAGCGCGACAAGGTGGCCATCGCCACCCAGGCCTGCGAGGACCTGCTGCTGGGCGACGGCCTGGCCGACAGCCTGTCGCGCGCCGAGCGCCTGGTGCTGGCCAGCGAGCAATGCCGCGTCAGCGGCGTCCTGGCCCTGGCCGATGAATACCGCCAACGTGCCGAGTCCCTGGGCGACGCCCTGACGCCCGCGCTGCGCACCGTGCTGGCCCAGCCCGGCGCCCAGACCGGCAACGCCCGCCTGGATGCGGCCCTGCACTTCGTGCGCACCCTGGCCCTGCACCCGGCCGAGAGCGACCGCGCGGCCCTGCTGGCCATGCCCGAGTCCGGCCTGTCCATCGACGACACCGTGCTGGTGGCCCAGCTGGTGGGCTTCATCGCCTACCAATTGCGCCTGTTCGCGGGCGTGCAGGCCATGGTCGCGCTGGGCGGCCAGGCCAGCACGCCGGCTGCCGAAGCCGCCGCCGCACCCTTCGTGCACCCCGCCAACCTGCCGCCACCGGGCGAGCCGCTGCGCCGCAACGGCTACACCAGCGAGACGCTGGACTGGACGTCCTGGCTGCCCGTGCTCGACCCCGCCACGGCCACGGCCGAGCAGCAGGCCGTGCTGGACCTGAGCCACCCCAAGGCGCGCACGTCGGACTTCTACCTGCTGCTGGCCCGCCAGCCGCGCGTGCTGTCGGAGCGCTCGCAGGCCTTCAACGCCATCATGTACGCGCCCGGCGGCCTGTCGCGCGCCGAGCGCGAGGTGGCGGCCACGACCGTGTCGCGCTCCAACGGCTGCGTGTACTGCGCATCGGTCCACGCCCAGCGTTTCGAGCAGCTGGCCAAGCGCAACGATGTCATGGCCCAGATGTTCGATGACCCGGACACGGCCGGCACCAATGCGCGCGAACGCGCCATCATCCAGTCCTCGCTGGCCCTGACGCGCGCGCCGGGCAGCTTTGGCGCTGCCCAGCTGCAGCCGCTGCGCGATGCCGGCCTCACGGACCAGGAAATCCTGGACATGCTGCATTCGGCCGCGCTGTTCGGCTGGGCGAACCGGTTGATGCTCAATCTCGGCAAGGAGAGGTACATCACCCCCTGAGGCGCTTACGCGCCTTCCCCCGTATGCACGGCGCCCTCTCTCGCTACGCGGGAGGGGGACGACACCCTCGCGGCGGGGCGGCCCTTGCTCGGTGTCCCTGACTTGGGCCGCGCCAGTTTCATGCGCTGTGCATTAAGACGCGGCGCTTCACCTCAGTACACATCCCTGCGGTAACGGCCTTCGACGATCAGGTCTTCGACGGCGGTAGCGCCCAGGATGTCGGCCAGCGCGGCATCGACGCCTGCGGCCATGCCGTCGGCGCTGCCGCAGACGTAGAGCACGGCGCCATCGGCGATCCAGTCGCGCAGGGGTTCGGCGGCTTCGCGCAGGGCGTCCTGCACGTAGCGGCGCCGGGCCTGGTCGCGGGAGTAGATGAAGTCGGCGCGCTGCAGCTTGCCTGCGGCCAGCCAGCCGGAGACCTCGGCCTCGCAGTACCCGTCATGGGCCCGCTGGCGTTCGCCGAACAGCAGCCAGTTGCGGTGGCGGCCTGCGTGCATGCGCGCCAGCAGGTGGCCGCGCAGGCCGGCATAGCCGGAGCCGTTGCCGATGAAGATGGCCGGCGCATCGGGCTCGGCACCTGCCTCTTCGCGCGGCTCGAAGGCGCGGTTTTCCACCAGTCTCATGGCCACGGAGGTGCCCCGGGCCGCATGCGCCGTCAGCCAGCCCGACGCCACGCCCAGGCCGCCGTCATGGCGGGCCTGGCGCACCAGCAGCCGCACATGGCCGTCCTGCGGCAGCGAGGCGACCGAGTAGCTGCGCGGCAGCAGGGGCCGCAGCGCATCGGCCACGGCCTGGGGCGCGGTGCCGGGGGCGATGTCGCCCGGGGCCGGCAGCACGCTGGCGGCCAGCGCCTCGGCCAGCGTGCAGGTCTGCTGGCGCCATTGCACGGGGGCCGAACCGTCGCATTCCTGGACGGCCAGCCAGGCCTGCACGGTGGCTGCGCCATGGCGTGGCAGCACCTCGGCCAGCGCACCAGCCCGCCACAGCGGGGCCACGCCTTCGGGCGGTGCCAAGTCCAGCACATAAAGCCCTGCGCCCTGGCTGCCCGCGTTGCACAGGCTGCGCGCCTGCAGCGGCCATGAGGCAAAGGCCGTGGCATCGGCAAGCGGTTCCGCCGAAGACGCAGGCAGGGCATCGCACACGGGCAGCACGGCGCTGAAATGCCCTGCCAACGCCTGCTGCCAGGCATGCCAGGCCTGGGCGTCCTCGCCATCCATCTCGATCAGCGGAAACACGGGCTGTGCGCCCAGGCGGCGCAGCTGGTGGTCCAGCGCATGACCAAAGCCGCAGAAGGCCGCGTACTGCCGGTCGCCCAACGCCAGCAGGCCGTATTGCAGGTGCGGCAGGGCCGAGCCCGAGGCCGCGCCCAGCAGGCGGGCAAAGCGGCGCGCGGCATCGGGCGGGTCGCCTTCGCCAAAGGTGCTGGCCACGAAGAGCACGCGCCGATGGTGGCGCAGTTGCTCGGCATCCAGCGCCGCCACGGATTGCAGGCTGGCCGCCATGCCTGCGCCGCGCAACGCGGCCACGGTGGCCACGGCCAGGCGCTCGGCGCGGCCGGCCTGGCTGGCGAAGGCGACCAGCACGGTGTCCTGGCCTGCAGGCGCGGACGGTGGCGGGTCCGCCATCAGCGCCTGGCGCTCCTTGGCCAGGGCGCGCGCCTTGCGCCGGCGGTCCAGGTAGAGCATCCAGCCCGTGATGGCGAACAGGGGCATGATCAGCGAGGCCAGCGTCATGAAGATGCGCCCCGGCATGCCGAAATAAGTGCCCATGTGCAGCGGGTAGATGGCGCCCACGGCGCGGCGGCCCGTGGGCAGGTCGGCATAGCGCTCGTCGCGCTGCACCGTGCCATCGGGCAGCAACGCCATCTGGTTGCGCGCGCGCTCATGGGCGGCATCGGCATCCAGCCAGCTGATCTGCAGGGGCTGGCCCGCGCGCTCGGGCAGGCGCAGCTGGGCGAACTGCCAGCCATGGGCGATGCGCTCGAAGGCGGCCCAGCCGGGCGCGATGTCGATGGGCTGCTGCGCGCCAGTCGGCTCAGGCCGGCCGCCACCGGGTTTCGAGGACGGCGCCGCGGGAGCGGCCACGCGCGGCGGCACGCCGGCCCAGCCATCCACCGTGCTGCGCACCACGCCAAAGGCCCAGTACATGCCGGTGCAGGTGAACACCACATAGGCCACCAGGGCCCAGGTGCCCGCCACCGAGTGCAGGCCCCAGAGGAAGGAGCGGCCCTTGAGCGCCGGGTCGAAGGTCAGCCAGGTGCGCCAGGACAGCGGCCGGCGCGGCCAGCGCAGGTACAGGCCCGACAGCGACAGCATCAGCAACAGGCCGGCCAGGGTGCCCGTGATCGGCTTGCCGTCATCGCGCGACAGCAGCAGCCAGCGGTGCAGGCGCTCCACCCATTCGAAGAACTCCGTGCCGTGTTGCTCGGGCATCTGCGCGCCCGTGTAGGGATCGACAAAGACCGTCTGGCCCCGGCGCTGGCCGGCCGGCGGCTTGAAGGCCACCTGGGCCGAGCGGCCGGGCTCGGCAAAGACGGTGATGCGCTGGACCACGCGCTGCTCGCCGGCCTCGCGCAGCGCCTGCGCAATCTGCGGCGGCCCCAGCGGTGGGTCATCGCGCGCAGGCACGGAGACAGTGCCGGGATTCAGCCAGCCCAGGATCTCCTCATGGAACGAGAACACCGCGCCCGACAGCCCGATGACGATGAGCACCGTGCCGGCCGTAATGCCGGCGAACCAGTGCAACTGGAACCAGATTTTCTTGAAAGTCATGGGGAGCAGGCGGCGGCGTTCAGCGGTCCATCACGGTGCGCAACGGAACATCAGGACAGAACGGTGCATGGAAGGCAGGCGTGCAGGAATGAAGGGGCCAGGCGCCTGTGCGTCGGCCGGGACCCAGGGATGCAAGGCACCCATCAGCGCGAAATTCTAAATTGTTCTCATTTACGGCGTGTTGCACGCGCGATAGGCCCGCAAGGCGGCCTGGGGTTTCGTGCAGGCTTGAGCCGCCGGGATGCAGCGCCTCTACCCAATGGAAATCGCCTGCCGAAACAGGTTCGGCAGGCGATGGTTCAGCGCCTCTTCAACCGTGTGTCAACCGCGTCTGCGGCGCAGATTCCACAGGCCTGCAGCCAGCATCAGCAGCATGGCCATGGCGAGCATGCGCGGTTCGAGGGCAGGGATCGGCCGGGCACCCGATGCCGCCCCCACACGCGCCGGACCGCTGGGATCCACGATCACGCCATTGGCTGCGCGATCGTCATCACCCTGGCCGCCATCGGTGACCACCACCGAGGTCGTATTGCCCGACACCACCGCACCCGCAGGCTGATACCAGGAGTCCGCCGCCCCTGCGGATGCTGGACCGAACTTCCAGTACGCCATGCCGGTCACCGGCCCCGGCCAGGTGACGCTGACCGTGATCGAGCTGCTGGGCGTACAGCCACGGGCCACGAAGTGCACATTGCCGTACGGGAAGCTCAACTGGCCAGGCGCACCCGCCGCAGCCGCGACGAAGGACGACTGCGACACATCGAACCCGCAGCCCGCGCCACCACCGCTCAAGGTCGCCGTGGCGTTGCCTGCCCCGGTGGCTGTCGGACCCGTGAAGGTCGTTCCGAGCACGTTGAGCGAAGTCGTTGTGGCAGGTCCGGTGTTGCCATTGCCAGGATTGGTCTGGGTCGCGCTGATCGTGTGCAGACCCGGCGTCGGCAAGCCGCCGCCCGGCGTGCAGCTCCACGTCTGATCGGCCGCGACGATTGCCGTACACAGCGTCGTCGAGCCATCCTTCACCGTGATCGTGTAGCCCGGCGTGCCGGTGCCGGAAATCTGCGGATAGCCTCCCACCGTGGTCGGCGAAACCGTCAGCGTCGGAGCCACCGGCACCTGCGTGCTGGGAGTGACCGGCGTTGCTGGTGTCGATGCACAGTTCACAGTGCAACCTGCCGTCGGATTGACCGGGCTGATGCCGCCCGACGGATCGTAGGAGGCCGTGTTCGTGCTCGAGCCCACCGCCGTCGGAACAGCTGGCAGGTTGAAGCTGGTGCTGCCACCGGCCGCCACTGCCGCAGTGAAGTTCACCGTGCACGTCAGCACGGAGCTGCCATTGCCCGCAAACGGGAAGGTATTGGGCGTGCAGGTCGCACTGGCCACA
>NZ_BCTO01000070.1 GCF_001571325.1 Delftia tsuruhatensis NBRC 16741 | reverse complement strand
CCAGGCCCACGGCGCTGAACAGCCGTGGCAGACCTTGCTGGCTTCTACGCTGTGTCCAGTCCAGCGATGAACCTTGCGGGTCGGCGTCCAGCAGCACGACATGCTGGCCGCGCATCGCCAGCTCGCCGGCAATGTGGGTGGCGAGCGTGGTCTTGCCCACGCCGCCTTTCTGGTTGAGCAGCGCGACGATCATGGCCTAGCCCTCCGCGTTGGAAAGCGCGGCTGTTGCTGCTGCGTTTCTGCCCGCGCGGCGGTTGTCCACCGAGGCGCGGTGCTTCTACTAGAAGTTAGAGCATTTAAGTTAGGGAAGTTAAGGGAGGCCGAAACCCGTGCCAGCATTGGCTTTGCGGGCGAATGACACGCCTGATAGCACGATAGTCCCACGCCTGATAGCACGAGACCTGGCACGCCTGATAGCACGAGCTCGTCCACAGGCTTCGCACCGTTTATCCCCGTGCCGGCCACGGCACGGGACGCACCGGGCGGAACGTCAGCAGCTCGACTCCGTCCATCCGCTCGATGCCCAGGACATAGCCGGGCAGCGACTGCCGCGCGACCAGCGCGCGAAGGTCGCAGGCGAAGTCGTAGGGCTTCGCCGTGCTGCCCGACTTGCGGTGCAGGTGCCGGAAATCGAACTGCCAGCCGCCGGGCTGGTGCCCGCCGTGCTTGCGCACCAGGCGGTATAGCCAGCGCTCGATGCCACCCGTCAGCCGGAAATACCCCGCATCGATGGTCAGCACCAGTGCCGCATCCAGCACGCCACCATAGAACCAGTCCGGCAGGATCAGCTCGATGCCCAGCGGCGTGCCGCGGGCGTCGGCCAGCTCCTTCCACTCGTTGATCCACGAGAAGCGGTGCAGACGCCTTCCCGTGGTCTCGCGGATCGACGTGGCCACCGTGGTGGACTGCAAGCGATCCAAGGCCGCCTTGAGGCGCTGGTAGTCGCGCAGCGACGTACCGCGCCCGATGAAGCGCAGGATCTCGTAGGGTGTGGCCTGCATCAGCCGCGACGGGCGCAGGCCCGCGTCGCGCGCTTCCACGATCTGGCTGGCGGCCCAGATCAGCACGTCCGCATCCCAGATGGTGGCGATGCCGTGCTCTTGCGTGCCCTCCACGCGGATCGTCACGCCGCTGGCTTGGAAGTCGATCGGCGCCGTGCGCCGCGACTTCGCCAGCGAGAAGAACGGAAAGGCCATCAGGTCCTGGCTGTCGCGCGGCGCCATGTCGCCCGGCAAGGCGCGGAACAGGTCGAGCTGTTCGCGTTCTTGCGATAGCCGCTGCCGGGACGGCAGCGCAGGGCGGGACATGGCGATGGCCGGGCGCGTGCCAGCGATCAGCGCGCACGGGTGTCCGCCGCATGGTGCTCGGCGTACTCGGGATCGGAGGTGCTTTCGAAGCTGCGCTCGGCGGCCCAGGCATCGAGGTCGGCCACGGCGTACATCACGCGCCGGCCGAACTTGCGGAACTTGGGGCCGCCACCCAGCACGCGTTGTTTCTCCAGCGTGCGCGGCGACAGCCGCAGGTAGTCGGCGGCTTCGTCGTTGGTGAGATAGCGCTGCGGCTGCGCGGCAGCGGTCGAAGCAGTTGCGGGAGCGGCGGCAGGCCGCAGGGGAGCAGGACGCATGGGGTGTACCTCCATAGCTTTCAAAGCTCCGGCCACAGAGCGCAACCGGATGGAGGCAGTCTCAGAAAACGAAGCTCTGCTGCTCAGGGACGTTTTGCGTCCCCTTCAAAACGTCCCTTCTCAAGCGGGGGGAGCTGTGCTAGGCGGCGATAGCCGCCGCGCATCAGCGCATCGCCCCGGCGCGCCAGGCGGCGCACGCGGGCGCGCAGGTCGCCATCCGCGTGCCAGTCGGCGGCCACGGCATCGGCACCGAACAGACCCTCGGCCACCTCGCGCAAGGACGCGCCCGCCAGGGTCGCGTCGAGCGCCTGCAAGGTGTGCAGCTCCAGCAGCGCCGCAGGCGGTGGCCGGGGCCGGGCCATCGGGGCCGGCGTATCAGGCACATGCGGAGCGCCACGGCCGCGGTGGGCATAGGCGACCGCCATGCCGTCCTCCAGGCCGGGCGCCAGCGCGAAGCGCGCGCAATGGCCAGGGCCGCGCGCGATCAGCGCTAGCCCTTTGCCGTCATGCAGCAGTTGCTTGTGGCCGGGAATGCTCCAGAACGCGAAGGCCGCCGCCTCGGGCGGCGGATCGGCATCGGGATGGAGCTGCACCACAGCATCGTGGCCGGGCAGCCAGGCCGGATGCGCGTCGCGCGCATCCAGGGCCGGGTCTTCCAGCAGGCGCAGGCCCCAGCGGCGCGCCGCGTGCTGTGCGGCCTGGTGTGTGGGTTGCCGGTGATGGTGGCGCAGCCAGTCGAGCCGGTAGTCGGGATGGCGGCGCAGGTACTCCCAGGCCAGCGCGAGCGCGTCCAGGTACAGGACGTAGAGATACGCCGCTGTTGGATACCAGTGCGCAAGGTGATGCGGCTCGGCCATGACGCAAGCTCCCTTGAAACCGCAGGAAAGCCGTCACCGGTTCCGCACGCCAACGTCACCGCATCAAACTAGCATCCATTCGTGAATAAGATGGTAGATTGGTAACTTGCGTGTCAAGACGAAATGCAACACCGTCTGTTGTGCGGATCGTCTGAATGCGACGGTGGCGTGCGAGGAAATGCCGCCTCCTGCGCCATCCACCGTGCCCCATGACGCGCGCTGCGTCATGGCCGGTTTCGCCAGAGTGGCACCGGTTTGGTGCAACAGTGCCGACTAAGACCTGACAGGTCTGAAGTAAGACCCAAATAGCCTCTATGCGCCCGGTTTGGCCGTGGCGCGAACCGCTCAATCGAGGATGGAACCGTTCTCCTGGGCCAGCCGGGTGTACGCCGACAGCGTGCGTGCCGCCCGGAAATACCGATCCCGCATCACGGGCTGCCGGCGCGGCCCGACGATGGAGGCGAGGTCGGACAGCTTGATCTCGCCCAGCTCGGGCATGCCGATCCCCAAGTCGATCAGCCCGTAGGCCGTGTCGCCATCGGCCGGGTTGAGCGAAGCCAGCAGCCAGGTGGCGTGTGCGTCCGGGGTGAAGAGCCGCACGACGGGCTGCGGGTCGATGGCCTGGCCGGCAGCGCGAACCGCGCCGTGCTCCAGCAGTTGCCTGCGCTCGTCCTCGGTGATGAGTCGGTCCACGGGTTACCCCCTCATTCGCACAAAGCCGCTGAAGCGTGAAAGCGCAGAACCGTATCGGCGGGTTGGCGCAAAGACACAGAAGCGGCTTTGCGCTTCTGTGCGAAGCCGCAGATACGGATTTCCGTAAAGCACGAAAGCGGCAGATCGGCATAGACGAACACTATAGATTGTAGCCCTATAGAACTCAATCGGCTGTCATCTTGGATTTTGGGGAGATCCAGGGTTGGCAGCGAAACATACATTGTCGGAGGCACTAAAGACCATCAGGAAAGCGCGTGGATTGAGCCAGGAGGCGTTCTCCGACGTCTCCAGCCGCACCTACATGAGCACGCTGGAGCGTGACATGAAAAGCCCGACGCTGAACAAGCTCGCCGAGCTGTGCGACGTCATGGAGGTCCACCCGCTCACGCTGCTGACGCTGGCCTATGCCGGCAAGGACCTGGGGCAGGCCGACCAGTTGCTGGCGCAGGTGCGGCAGGAACTGGAGATGGTGACGAAGAAGGGTGGCACGCTCTAGCGTGTGCGCCTGCGCTGGCAAGGCTCAGCCGGTTCGGCGGTGTTCAAGCTGCGCGCGGCGGGGATAGCCCGCAGGGCTTTCCCCTGGGGTACTGCGAAGCGTGCAGCCGCGGCAGACTGAAAACGGGGCACGAGTGACCTATCCGCGGTACTTGCAGGTTATGAGTCCTTGATCACTCCCGAAAATGTCATCATGTAATCGAACAACAAGGAGGAGCCAGGGATGCCATACCCCATCGCGCAGTGGACGCAGATTGCGCCCAACTACCAACAAGGAACGATTCTTCTGGGCAACGGAGCGAGCATGGCTGTCTCGCCCAGCTTCGGCTACGGCTCATTGCTGGAGCATGCCCAGCGAACGGGATTGCTCGCCGATGATGTAAATCGCCTCTTTCGCTTTTTCGGAACATCCGACTTTGAGCTGATTCTTCGCCTGGTCTGGCAGGCGTCCAACGTCAACAAGTCGCTGGAGATACCAGACCATCGCACGCATCAGGCCTACCTGAACGTCAGAGAGTGTTTGATTCAAGCCGTTCGGAATGTGCATCCTGAATATGATCTGGTGAGTGGCCGATTGCCCAGCATGTACCAGTTCCTGAAGGGGTTCGACACGGTCATTTCGCTGAACTACGACTTGCTGGTCTATTGGACTATGACCTATGGGCTCAATGTCCAAGACGGACATCTGTTCAAGGATTGCTTCCTCGGGAACGGCGCACACG
This sequence comes from Delftia tsuruhatensis NBRC 16741, assembly GCF_001571325.1. GTDB lineage: Bacteria > Pseudomonadota > Gammaproteobacteria > Burkholderiales > Burkholderiaceae_C > Comamonas > Comamonas tsuruhatensis. Next base: position 42,052 of record NZ_BCTO01000070.1, on the reverse strand, counting down.
GCGCCTTCAATGATGCGTGGCAGAGGTTCCGTGAGCCCTATCGGGAGCGAACCAACACATTGGTGTTCTATCCCCATGGAAACTTGGCTCTATGCCGCAACGCTGTGGAACAGGAGCTCAAGATCCATAGTGCAGGAGCGGGCTTGCTGGAGGCGATCCTGCAGGCGTGGCGCAGCGAGCAAGTCGTGCCGCTGTTTGTCAGCGAGGGAACGATGCAGCAGAAGGTGTCCTCGATCCAGAATAGCTACTATCTGGCCACGGTGTACCGCGAGGTGCTCACGTCGCAGCGATTCACGTTGACGCTGTTCGGTTGGGGACTCGGGGAGCATGACCGGCATCTGCTGCAGCGGATGCGTGGGACCGGAATTCGGCGGGTGGCGGTCTCTGTATTCCGTGGTGATCAGGTCTACTGCAATTACGTGTATCAAGTCATTCAAGATGATCTTGGACCTGTTCAGGTAGATTTTTTCGATAGCGAAAGCCCCGGTTGCTGGATTAACGCAGTGCCGCCTCCCCCTGGGCTTGGTCAATTCGGGCAGTAAGGCGGTCTTGGACGCCCAGCCAGTGTCGAGGGCGCCAAGGACCGCGCGGCGGGGATGGGCCTTGCGCCGATCCCCGGGAGGCAAGCGAAGCGCGCAGCGCCGCAGGCGCGAAGGCGTGAGGGATTGGAGCCGAATGGCCGTGACGGCAAAGACGGCACGGGGCGCAGCCCGCAAAGCCCGGCGGCGCATCGCGCCGACACGCCATGCCCCGGGCCGTAAACACAGACACCGCTCCCAAACAGGGGGCCGCAGCTCGCTATGGACCACCATCTGCCGTTGCCGCGTTCGGGACTAACCCACAACGCAGCGCCCCGCCGTGGGCGGGGCGCTGGCGGCCGTCAGGCCGCCTGGGGCTTGCTGCGCGACCAGATCAGGTCGTGCGTGCCGTCCTCGCCTTCGATCAGACGGGCGTAGACCGTGGCCGGGAACGAAGGATCGTCGAGGGTCACGGAGATGTACTCCCGCCCGGCCTCGCTGGTCTTCTTCCACGCCGCGCCGATGTCGTGGCTGGCGGCCTGCAGGCGGAAGTCGGGGGCCTTCTCGTTGTCGCCCTTGTCGTTGGGGACCAGCTTGACCTTGACGTTGAGCGTCAGGGTGCGAAGCGTGCCGGTGAAGCCGTCTTTGTCTGCGGTGAAGGTACCGATGTTGGCCATGATGAAACTCCTTTTGGTTGAACAAGGTTCGCGCCCATCGCGTCCTTGTTGTGATCCGGCCGGCGGGGGACGGGCTGGCTGCACCGCTTGCGGCCGCAACACCGTGGAGGACCGGGAGGCGAAAAGAATTTGCTGCGCGAGGAAGCCGCCGAACGCAGTGACAAAGGCGGGGAAATTGTTTTCGCCGGACGGTTGCAGCCATGAAGACCGAGGCGCAGCCGTGCCACAGCCAGGATTCACAACGAGACAAGGACGCCTTGGGCCGAACCACCCCCAAACCGAAAGGAGACAAGGCCGACTCAGCATCCCCGCCCGAAGGCTGCTCCGGCTCGCCTCGTGACGCGGGCCAAGTCAACCAGCCAACGACGGGCGAGAACGCCCCGGCCGCACTCTGCAGTGCCGGTCTTGAGGCGTGGCGTGGAAGCTCCATAGCGATGCCGGGCGGGTTGTCCGTGAACCGTCCTTCGTGACGTGATGGGCACGAACCGCCAGCGTTGAGGACAGCACGCATTTGCACAACCTGCCGCAGCAAGCGCCGGCGTGTTCGCCAGCGCCCCGTCCATCGCAGCGGGGCGCTGGCCCGGCCGATCCGGCGCATGCCGGTTCGGCGGTATTGAGGGGCGCCAAGCCATGCGCGGCGGGGAGAGTCCGTAGGACTGTCCCCCGGAGGCAAGCGAAGCGCGCAGCGCCGCAGGCGCGAAGGCGTGAGGGATGGAAGCCGAATGGCCGTGACAGCGAAGTCGGCACGGGGCGCAGCCCGAGAGCCCGACGGCGCGTTGCGCCGGCACGCTCATGGTCGTCGAACTACGGACCGCCAACTACCATGAATCAATCAATTTACGCACAATATTGACATTTCATGCGTAACACAATACATTCACGCACAACACAGCAAAACGAGGTGAATCATGGCGTTCCGAGCAGATGAAGCAGCACAAGCAGGATACGAAGAGGTGGAGAAGTACCTTGTCCCCCGCCCTCGGGATGCGGACGAATCGCAGCGCCTCCGGAGCAAAAGGGCGCTAGAAGACATCGTGACTGAACTCGGGCCGGTAGTTGACCGATACCCCTCATGGCACCCGCTGGTACGCAATCACGATGACCGCCATCCCGTTACGACCCCCAGCGATCGCTGCGGCTACAAGGGCCTCGATCACACGCGGTACTTCGCCCACGGATTCATCACCTGCCCCTATGGCGATGGCCAGAAGGTCCTGGATTCCGTGCTGGCCCTGCCTCGCCACCACGCCGCGTACATCACGGCAGAGAAGCTGGATGTGCAGTTCTACAGCGCGGAGGCAACCCCGATCCTGGTCAAGTGCAACTGGGAAGAGCCGTTGCCCATGGACAAGATGATCCCGCTGGCCATCGCTGTGCCCTTGATCCTGGAGAAAGAAGTTCCGTGCTGGACCTGGTCGCAGGTCGCGGAGACCTGGGAGTCAATGCGTTCGTATTTCCTGGGCGCCCCTCACGGCGCCAGGTCGTCGCTGTTCGTGAGCCAGGAGACCGGACAGGGGATCAAGAAGGTTTGGGAAACGCTGATCTACACAGGGATGTTTGGCCCGATCAAGGTGTGATCGGGCCCTCGCCATCAAGCGCGCGCCAACGCCGCAACCGGAGCGGTCGCGAAGGCTGTGGCGTTCTGGTTGGCCTTCGGGGTTCGACACCGGGCGCGGCCACTGCCGCGCCCGGATTTTTGAATCCACCCGGCCCAGGCCGGAACGGCCTGGGCCGGGTGCCGGCATCAGTCTTTCGTCTCGATGATCCACCACGCGGCGCGCGCCAGGGCGCGGCCCGTGATGGGGTGAACGTCCGTGAGGTCGGCGCGGGCCGTCCACCCCGAGGGCGGACGGTAGCTCCGCACGTCGCCCTCGCCGTGCCAGCGGCGGGCGCGCACCGTACCGGGCGCATAGGTCGCCGCCATACGCGGGCGGCTTGTGGTGTCGGTGGTGGGCATGATCTGGCTCCTTGCAAGCCAGCGCCCCGGCCGGGGCCGGGGCGCTGCTCTGCGTCGAGGTTCAGGCGGCCAATGCTTCGGCCAGTTCATCCATTGCGGAGGCGCTGGCTTGCGCGCCTTCTTCCGGCCCTACCTCCTGTGGCCCTTCGGCCTTGAAGATGGCAGGCATCCAGCCCGTGCCCTTGGCCAGCCGTTCGGCCTCGCTGGCAATATCCGCTTTCTTGAGCTTGCCCAGCCGAGCGACGTGAGCCGGCGCGAACTCGCCCACGGCTTGCAGGATCGCGGCCTTCGGAACGTGCCTGAAGTAGCCTTCCGCGCACGGTTGCCACCATGACGCCATGTCGAGGCCCACAGCCTGCGCCAGTTCCTCGCCGGGCTGGTGCGGCGTGGCGCGAGGCGTCACCACGTCCACCGTCGCGGCCACGCACACGGCCAGCAGTTGGACCAGTTCGCCTTGCTCCATCGCCAGCAGCGCGGCGAACAGTGCGGCGCTGTCCTCGGGCAGTTTGTCGCCCCATACCTGTTGCAGCTCGCGCAGCGCCAGGGCGGCGGGTGATTCCGGCCAGTCCGGGGCCATGCCTTCCAGCCGGTCTTGCAGCGTGAAGCGAACCCCCATCGGCATGTCGTGCCCGTAGTAGCGCCCCTGCAAGACGCTCTGCACCATGCCATGCACCAGCGCGGCCAGCGCCACTTGCGGATGCCGGGCGACTTCGATTTGCAGCGCGGCGGTGCGGTGCGCGCTCAGGCGCTGCGCCAGCCGGTCGGAGACGGCGGGGGCCTGGGCTTCTTCCGCCGCTTCGCCATCATCGTCGTTCGCACCTTCACCCTCGGCAAAACCTTGGCGCAGCTTCTCCAGCGTGCGCAGCGCCTTGGCCTCGGCCTCGCGCAGCAGCCCGCGATGGATCACGGTTTCCCCGTTGCGGTCGATGGTGACGATGGCACCGGCTGCGGCTTTCACGTTCGCGCTGTAGCCCTGCAAGCCCTCTTCCAGCGCCTGCAACTGCTCGCCCAGGACTTCGCCTTCCTCTTGCAAGGCTTCGGCCTTGTCCTCGTCGTCGGCGTCCATCGCTGCATCCACGGCAACGCCCACGGCCTGCATCTTCTCTTGCAGCCGCTCGATGCGCTGCGCCTCGCGCTTGTTCGGCGTGCGCCGCTCCCTCGGGGCACGCTGGAAGGCTTGCAGGTCGGCATAAGTCATGGCGGGCGTGGCATCCACCCAGGCCCAGCCCTCGGCGCGGAGAGTCGAGGCATAGCTTTCCAGCTTCTCGCGCACCAGTGTTTCCAGCAGGGCGGTATCGGACACGTACACGCCCGCATCGCCTTCCGCGAACAGGTCGCGGCGGATGCCGCCGCCTGCGGCTTCGTAGGCGTCCAGCCCGACGAAGCGCACCAGCGGATGCGAGGCCCCGATCTCGCGCTCGGTCAGGCGCTCGCGCAGCGCGGAGGGATTGCGCTGCCACTGCGGCGCATCGTAGAACGCGGCCTCCTGCGCGGCGTGATCGTCGGTGATGGCCAGGGCCATCAACTGATCCAGCGTCACGGCATCGGCGCGGTAGTCGTCCATCAGGCGCGGCGAGACGTTCGCCAGCTTCAAGCGGCGCTGCACCACCAGGGGCGTGACGGAGAAATCCGCCGCAATGTCCTCGATGGGCCGGCCCTCGGCAACCAGCGCGGCGAAGGCCTCGAACTGGTCTGCCGGGTGCATGGCTTCACGCTGCACGTTCTCGGTAAGGCTGGCGGTGCGTGCCGTGCCATCGGCCACCTGCAGGCACGGCACGTTCCAATCCTTGGCGATGCGGTGTTTCTTCGCCAGCAGCTTGAGGGCCGCGAGGCGTCGGCCACCGGCCACCACCTCGTAATGCAGGCCATCGGCGGCAAGAATGACGATGAGGTTTTGCAACAGACCCACGCGCTGGATGGATGCGGCCAGTTCGGGGATGGACATGCGCGGCGCGGTCTTGCGCACGTTGCGGCCCGTGGGGCGCAGCACCAGCCGCGACAGCGGAACGAGGGTCATGTGCTTGCTCGGGTCAGCAGCTTGCAGCATGGTCGCTGCGGTGGTGACGGCGCGGGCTTCGGTGTGGGTAACAGCGTTCATGGTGAATCTCCAATCGAGTGAAACAAGGAATGGAGGGGAAACCGCCCCTCCTGCGGGGAAAACTCAGGAAGGGGTCAGGCTTTGAGGGCGCGCATGCCATCGGCCAGCAGCCACAGGGCGCGATTGAGGCGGATGTCGGAATCAATGCCTTGCACGGGGCGGGTTTGCTGGCGGCGTCCGTTGGCGCTGCGCCCATGCAGTCCACCCTTGGTGAGGTTCTCTTGCGTGCGGTTGAACACGCTCCACAGGTCGGGGCGGCGGTCCTCGAGCCGGCGCGGCATCAGGATTTGCGATTCCGTGATGGGCGCGGGCTTGTCGGGGTCGTCGTACTTGAGGGCCAGCGCGGCGCGGGCGAACACTTCCGATTCGCCATCGTCCAAAGTGATGCCGCGCATCAGGTCGCGGGATTCCTGCACCCGCTCGAAGCCGTTCAACACCTCGAAAGCGCCTTCGATGACCTGTCCCGCCACGTCCCCTTTGTGGGGCACGCGAACATCGGCCACGGTGTCTCCGCACACCAGCCCATTGGCGCAAACAAATCTGAACTGACCCGCCAGCATCTGGTAGCTGCTGGTGCCATCGTGGGAGTTCAGCAGGATGATTTCATTGGCTTCCGCGCCGTTGATCTGGCTGGCATGGCGCAGGCGGAGCATGTGCTTGGTGAAGTCGCGGCGGTCTTCGCGGCGCACGCGGGTCTGGCACACCATGAAGGGCTGAAACCCTTCCTTGCGAAGTTCGGTCAAAACCGCGACCGTGGGGATATAGGCGTACCGCTCGGAGCGGCTGTCATGCGGGGCGTCCGCGAAGATGGACGGGGCCACCCGGCGAATCTGGTCATCCGACAGCGGGGTGTCGCTGCGCAGTGCGGGGGAGTGGGAAGCAAAACGGTTGGCAAGCATGTCGTTCTCCTGACTTGACTGTTGAAGAAAGCGCACACCGGATTCCTAGATTCGGAGCCCAGCCTTTCGGCTGTTCGGTGCGGTCGGCACGAAGAACCCGGTTGGCCTCGTTGCCACCGTCTTTCCTGAGTTCATCGCCCGCGACGAAAGGGAGCGCGCGCACGGGCGCCGTCAAGGAAACAAGCGCAGGGTGGGTGCGGCCCGCAGGCGCAGCCGAGGACACGGCCCTGCGCGCCTTGATGGCGCACGGGCGCGGGCTACAGTCGCGGACAAGGTGATGGAGTCAGGAAAGATGGCTGGACAGGCAACGGCCGCCATTCACGCCGACCGCAAGGCAAGCGAAGCGCGCAGGCCCGAAGCTGGAAGCCGGGCCGGAGGCGTCAGCCGAGCGGAGCGAGGGGACGATGGAAGCCCGTCAGGGGCGAGACCCCGAAGGGGGCTCGATGCGCAGCACGACAGCGCGACCGGCCATGTTTCTTGGCCGGGGACGCCCTGCATCCACAACCGACAAAGCATGAGTGCCTAACTCAGTAGCTTGTCGTTACGCTAATCTAACGCTGGTACGCCCATGAAAAGGGACGGGACATGGCGCCCGCCTAGCAGGATTTCGCCTGCTTCGTGTAGTGCGGCGCCGAGGACAGAGCAAATCAAAAATAATGGAGCAGCATCTTGAGCGGAGTCGATCTGGATGAAAAGGCAGTCTGTGGCACATGCATCGGCAATCAGTTTCTAAGCCAGAAGATAAGTGCCAGCGAAACGACCGATGTGGCGTGTGCCTATTGCGGACGGAACGCGCCGACCTTGGAGCTATATGAAATCGCGCAGATTTTTGACCACGAGTTCCAGGACAACTATCAAGTTGCCGACAATGTTCTTCGTGAGGATCATGGGTATCCGTCTCTCGGGGATGAACTCCAGGAGGTCATTCAGCAAGAGGTAGAACCCGCATCCAATGCGCTTGCCGACGATTTATTCGAAATCGTGCGGACTATCTGGGAACGCGACGCATACGATGGCCAGGCACCAGAGGCGGACGCCTTATTCATTAAAACTGGCGTAGCAGACCACTGGCTTCATCGCCGATGGCACGACATGCAGGACAGTCTTCGGACGCGCGCCAGGTTTGTTAACCCAGACGCACTCGAAGTGCTCCAGATGGTCTTCGACAAGGTGGACACAGATGCCACTGCCTCAGGCGAACCTTTGATTATCGCGGTCGGCCCCGGTCATGAATTGGGAACTCTTTTTCGCGCACGTGTTTTTCAGAACGACGATGCCTTAGAGAAGGCGCTGGAAGACCCAGACGCTCAACTGGGACCACCGCCTTCGAGTGTTGGCAGCGCGGGACGCATGAACGCCAGAGGCATCTCGATGTTCTACGGCGCCAATTCGCCAGACGTCGCGATTGCCGAAGTACGGCCTCCCGTTGGAAGCCGTGTTGCGGTTGCAGAATTCAAAATTCTTCGTTCAATACGATTGCTGGACTTGACGCGCCTGCCGCAAATTCCATCTGTCATCAATCGCAGCATGTTTGATGCGTCATCACTGGAAAGTGCGCGGCGGCAGAAGTTTCTTTCTCAACTCGAAAGAGTACTCACCAAGCCCGTCCTCCCTGAGCACAGTGAGGATGGCTATCTGTTGACGCAAGTGATATCCGACTATCTCGCCACCCATGCGAAGCTCAATTTGGATGGATTAATCTTCCGCTCTGCACAGGTGCCAGCATCCGAAAACAAGCGCCCGCTCAACGTCACGCTATTCAACAAAGCATCGTTCGTAAAGAGATTTTTCAAGAGACATGGGCGTGAGTTAAATGCCTATCTATACGAAACGGACGATGAGGGTGATCAATGGTTTCATCCACAGGTTTGGTACAAAGAAGATCCCGCATCGCTCAACGATGACTGGGATTTCTTGGAAAGAACCGATCCGACGTTGGAGCTTATCCCACAGTCCATAGTCATCTGCGAAATCAAAGGCATCAGCTATGACATACGGAAATCGGAGGTGCAATTGATGGACGTATCTGAGCGGACTTAGGGCGGAGGGTTTTGCTCGCTACCAAATGCATGAGAAGGCAATGCCGCGTGGTGGCGGTTTGGTGCGAAACGCAAGGCACTGTGCGCGAGCCTTGCAGCGGAACCCTGGGGGGTCATAATGTTTCCGTTTGCAACAGCGCTCCCATGGCCTGTGCGGCGAATCGGGAGAGCTTCTGGACGATAAATGACACGACGGCGGGAGGGGCCTATGTCGATATTGCAGGAGATACTGGACTGGACGAAGGGGTTGCCTGAGTGGCAGAGCGATGCGGTGGCCCGCCTGCTGGCCAAGCAAACGCTCACGATAGAGGATCAGGATGACCTCTTCGCGCTACTCAAAGCGGCACATGGCATCCCAGATCCCAAAGACCGCAAGCCCAAGCCGCTGACGGCAGATCAGATTCCCGCTCCGGTCCAAGCGACAACTCACGTTGAGCTGCGAGCCATCAAGAGCATGCGGCACGTCAACGCGATTGCGGAGAATCAACGTCTGCCCTTCGGCGCCTCTGGAATGACCGTCATCTATGGCGATAACGGTTCAGGCAAGTCGGGGTACTCCCGTGTGCTCAAGCGCGCATGTCGTGCGCGCGATCAGACGGAGGCTATTCATCCGAACGCCAACTTGCCTGCAGGCAAAGCCGGGACTCCGGAAGCCACGTTCGAAATCGCAATCGATGGAGTTGCGCAAGATGCACACTGGCAACACGGCAAAGTGGCTCCTGCAGCGCTTTCGTCATTTGCGATTTTCGACTCGCGTTGCGCTCGCGCCTACCTCGACAGAGAGGACGATTTCTCCTATGTGCCCTACGGGCTCGATGTATTCGAAGGGCTGGCCAAAGTCTGCAAGCAGTTGAAGACGGCGATCGAGACTGAATACACCCAATCCGCCGCTGATCTGTCCGCCTTTGCGCCATTGCAAGGCGACACACCCGTCGGCAAGTTAGTCGCCTCGCTTTCCGCCAAGACGGCCCTAGCCCAGATTGAAGCGCTGGCAACGGTGACCCCAGAGGAACTGACCCAACATGCGTCTCTGGACAAGAGCCTGAAGGAGAACAACCCGAAGGAGAAGGCCGCGCAACTGCGCTTGCGCGCTCGCCGTATCACAGCTATCGCAGCGAATGCGGCCAGCAAAGGCGCACAGGTGGATCAAGCTGTCGTCGCCAAGCTGAAAGGTCTGGCAGACAGCTATCGCACGGCGCAGACTGCAGCCGCCCTCGCCGCGAAGCAGTTCAAGGAAGGTGAGAACCTGCTGCCGGGTACCGGCGGCGAGACATGGCGTGAACTATTCGAGGCAGCGCGCAAGTTCGCCATCGAATCCCACCCAGACAAATCGTTCCCCGCGCTGGGCGCGGACGCACCTTGCCCGCTCTGCCAACAACCCCTTGCCGAAGGCTCCGACCGCTTGCTGCGCTTCGAAGCCTTTATTCAACAGGAAGCGGAGAAGACATCCCAGGCACGCCGTGTTGCCCTGTACGCGGAATACAAGCCGTTCGCTGCGCAGGTTCTCACGCTGAATCTCGACGACGTGACATATGGAGAAATCGAGGCCTTGGACCCGCAACTGGCCGCCGATGCCAAGGCTTTCGAGCCGCTCCTGGCCGCTCGCCAGGAGGCCATCAAAGCGGCAGTGATCTCGCATCAGTGGGACGACGTCAGTCAACCTCTGGTCAATCCGACCGAGCGCCTTCAGGCTTTGGCTGACAAGCTGAATGCCGAAGCGGTGACCTTGGAGAAGGCCTCGGACGAAAAGGCCCGTGCGACCCTGCAGAAGCAGTTCCTGGAACTGGATGCACGGGTAAGACTGAGTCAGATCAAGGATGCTGTCGTCACCGCCGTCAATCGACTCGCCCACCAGGCCAAGCTCACGAAGTGCCTGTCTGCCGTGAAGACCAACGCCATCTCGTTAAAGGCGTCGGAACTGGCGGAGAAGGTTGTGTCGAAGGAACTGGCCGACGCCCTGAACCGCGAATTCAAGGCGCTCGGTGTCGGCACGTTGCGCGTTTCGCTGCAGAGTCGGTCGGATAGGGGTAAAGCCCTGCACAAGCTCAAGCTGGAACTACCACAAAGCCGCAGTCCGAGTGACATCTTGAGCGAGGGCGAGCAGCGTGCGATCGCGATCGGCTCCTTCCTTGCTGAGGTCGGCCTGAGTGGCGGTAAGGGCGGCATCGTGTTCGATGATCCGGTGTCATCGCTCGATCACCGTCGGCGTGAACGTGTGGCAAAGCGCCTGACTGCAGAGGCAGCGCAGCGGCAGGTCGTGGTGTTTACCCATGACATCTATTTCCTGTGCCTGCTGGTCGAAGAAGCGAAGTTGGCCGGTGTCCCGATTGCAACCCAAAGCCTGACCCGCCGCGCAGAGGGCTTCGGGGTTGCGGACCCCGATCTCCCATTCGAGGGAAAGACCGCGAGCAAGCGCGTCAGCGCCCTGAAAGCCCAGCATCAAGCCATCGCCAAACTCCACAAGGACGGCGAAGAGCAAGAACACAGACGGCAGACCGTTGATGCCTATTTCCGCTTGCGCATGGCATGGGAACGTGCCGTCGAGGAAGTACTACTGCGAGAGGTCATCCTTCGCTTCCGCAAAGGTGTCGAGACGCAGCGGCTGGCCGGTGTTGTAGTTGAGGATGATGACTACGCGCAAGTGAACGCGGGCATGACAAAGTGCTCGAACTACGCGCACGATAAGGCACTCATGGGTGGTGTCGCCGTCCCGGAACCCGATGAACTGCTCGCCGACATCATGGCGCTGGAAACCTGGCGCGGACAGGTCGAGACGCGCAACGTGAACACGGCCAAGAAGCGTAAGGCCGGACCTGCCGTCGCGTCACTTGCCGCAGCGCCGTAGACGGCTCAAGGTACTTTCATCGAGTTTCGGAGACTCGCAGTATCAACCTTTCCCATTCGGTGCTCAAGTCATCACACAGCGTCGCCGACACGGCGGCCGCAGTGCCCTTGGGCGTTTTGCGACGCCCAGGGGCCGGATCAAACGACAATCCGGCCTGCATGCCGTGTATCGCGCGCATAGGCGCTCAACCATCATCTCAAAACGAAAGCTTCATGACCTCTCTCGAAGCCAATATCAAGTTCTACGAAACGCACTACGACATGCTGCGGCAATGGTTCCTGCGCCCAGGAGATAAGGTTGTCCTCGGCGACAGGCAGAATCGCACTTGCAGGTTTTGCGGTAGGAAGCCGCCCGAGGTGACCTTCCGCAAGGTCGCTCATGCGATACCGGAAGCACTCGGCAACAAGAGCATAGAGAGCGTGTATGAGTGCGACGACTGCAATGAAGGGTTTGGACGCGGCATCGAGAACGATCTAGGCAACTGGTCGAAGCCAACACGTACCTTCGCACGCATTCGTGGAAAAAGTGGCGTGCCGACCTTGAAGAAAGGCGGCGACGGGAAAGGCTGGCGAATCGAGTACGGCGCTGCGGGCTTCAATATCACCTCGTATGAGGATGACCCGCTTTACCAGATAGACGAAGCGAACCAGCGGATCACCTTTCAGCTCAAGCGCGATTCCTATACGCCGGTCGCAGTGCTCAAGGCGTTCATGAAGATTGGCCTGACATTGCTCCCCGACGAAGAAGTCGGAAACTTCCCACACTTGATGAGTTGGGTGAGGTCAACCGACCACAGTCGTCGATTTGCGGATCAGTGCCCGATCATTCGTACATTTCAGCCAGGGCCAATGCCGAACGATTTGATCGCCGCATTTGTCCTGCGGCGAAAAGCTCACGTCGCGAACTATCCCTACATGTTCTTGGTACTGGCCTACGGGAACGAGGTATTCCAAGTGCAGTTACCGTCGGAAAAACACGACCTCGCCCTGAACGGTCAGCCAGTTTCAATTCTTCCCTTTCCGACACCGGGTTCACCAGACCCGGCACGGTATGGGCCATCCAAGGTTCGGGTGCTGGATCTAACCGGGCGTGAGGTAGTCAAAGGAGAGGTCGTTCCGGTTCAAGTTGGCTACGAACTTGCCGTCCACAAGACGGGGCCAGACGCGGCCTCGGAAGCGTAGAGCGATAAGAGGCGCGGGGTGCAGCCCGTGAACCCGACGGCGGCACGCCAGGACGCCCAGCTATTGCTGGAGTTTCCGGGACTACTTCGACGTACGCAGCTCCAACAGGTGCCGCGCGGTTTCCAGCTCTTTCTGCAACAGTTCGGCATCCGGCAGCACGGTACGGTAGTTCGCCGCCATCACCTTCGAAGGCAAGCCTTCCAGCGCATACCGCGCCAGCGCATGGCCCTTGTCTGCGCACAGAATCAAGCCCACGGGCGGGTTTTCCTCGGGGTAGGCCCAATGTTCCTTGGCATAGTTGCAATACATGTGCATCTGGCCCACGTCCGCATGGGTCAGGCTCCCTAGCTTCAAGTCGATGATGACCAGGCAGCGCAACTTGCGATGGAACAGCAGCAAGTCCACCCGATACCAGGTCTGGTCGATGCGCAAGCGCCGCTGCCGCCCGATGAAGGTGAACCCTTCACCCAGCTCCAGAAGAAAATCTTCCAGCCGCCGGATCAAGGCGGCTTCCAGATCGGACTCCGAATACTCGTCCTTGAGGTCGAGGAACTCCAGCACATACGGGTCTTTGATGGCATCGCCCGGAGCGACGGCATCCTCGGGCTTCGGCACCGCGCCCTTGGCCAGCATCGCCGCTTTGTTTTTCGACAGCGCCGTGCGCTCATAGAACTGGCTGCCGATCTGCCGGTCAAGCTGGCGCACGCTCCAGCCGCCACGCAGCGCCTCGATTTCGTAGAACCGGCGGGCATGGTCGTGCTTGACCACCAGCAGCCGGACATAAGCTGACCACGGCAGCGTGAACACCTGCGCCAGCTCGGCGAGGCTCAATTTCCCAGGCACCGTCTGGGATTTCTGGCCGGGCGGCTCGTTTCCCAATTTCCCAGACAGTGTCTGGGAAATCTCGGAAACAGGGTATGCGAGGAAGAACCGCCGCATGTTCTCCAGGTTGTTGACGCCAAAGCCCCGCCCGAACCGCGCGGTCAGGTCAGCGGACAACCGGGCCATCAACTGTTCGCCGTACCCCGCGCGCCGCTTGCCCTGTTGTTCGGCCTCCACGATGCGGCGGCCAATCTCCCAGTAGCTGGCCGTCATCAGCGCATTGACGCTGCGCGCTGCTGCCTGGCGCGCGGCATCGAGCAGTTCCACGATGCCGCCGTGGATGCCCGCGTAGCCGGCAGGTACGGCGGCGGGTGCGGCTCCCACCGCCGCAGGCGTCTTCCTGGTCATGCGACCACCTCCGCAGGCCGCTGCGCCTCGGTGATCGTCTTGCGCCGGTTCGCCACCAACTCGGCGGCCTTGCGCACCGGGTCGTCCTCGGTGTGGACGTAGCGCATGAACATCGCCACGGTCTTGTGCGCCGTCAGCGCCATGCCGACCTTGACAGGGATGCCCGAGTTGGCAATGTCCGTGGCCGAGCGATGGCGGATGCCGTGCGTGCCCACATGGGCCGCGCCCGCCGCCTTGAGGGCGCGGCTCCAGCCGCCGTAGTACTCGCCCGTGGTCAGATGCTTGCCGGGGTGGCGCGGAGAAGGCAGCACGTAAGGGCTGCCCTCCTGCCGTGGGGCCGTCGAGAGCAGCCGGTAGGCTTCCTCGCTCATGGGCTTGGACATGCCGCCGGTCTTGCTGTCGGGCCAGACCACACGCCGGTTTTCCAGATCCACCCAAGCCCATTCGAGCGTGACGACTTCGGAGCGGCGACCGGCGAACTCGAACTGCAGGCGGATCGCCAGCGGGATGACGTAGTTCTCCAGGCCCTCGGCCTCGATGTGCTCCAGTCGCCGAAACAGCTTGCCCATGTCCTCGTCGCTGATGAGGTGGGTGGCCTTGCCGTTGGGGTACATCGGGACGTGGCGGCAGGGGTTGGTGCCGTCCGGCCGGTGGCCCCACACCTCGGCCAGGTTGAACATCTTGCGCATCACGCTGAAAGCGCGGTTCGCCTCGGCCGGCTTGTGGGCCATCTTCTTCATCGCCGTGGCCACGTCCGGCCGCTTCACATCCTGCACCTTCATGCGGCCCAGCATCGGAACGATGCAGCGGTCTATGACGGCCTGATACCCCCGCTGGGTGCTGGGCTTGTTGCGCTGCTTGGAGTAGTCCTCCATGAACTTGGTGCACAGCTCCTTGACCGTGGGGGCTGCGCGGGCAGCGGCCTTGGCCGCGCTGGGGTCGCCGCCCCGGCGCACCTCGGCCAGCCATTCCTGGGCCAGCGAGCGGGCCTGCTCGACGGTCAGTTCCCCGTACAGGCCCAGAGCGGGCTTGCGCCGCTCGCCGGCGTTCGTGCGGTACTGGAGCATGAAGACCTTGCGGCCCGCTGGTGTAACCTTGCACAGGAAGCCGGGCACCAGCGTGTCCCGGAGTTCGACGGCCTGCGCCTGGGGTTGCGCAGCATCGACTGCGGACTTGGTGAGCTTGAGTTTTGCCACGATGACTCCTCGGAAAGACCCGATTCCCAAGAGCCATGTAGGGGCCAGCAGAGGGGAAGCCGGGTCAGGTTTCGGAAAGCACCGGCATATGTTGAACTCGCCTAAGTTATTGATAAACCTGCTGTATCGGGCTTCGGCGTAGTCCAGCGAAGTTCGGTGCTGGAGTCATGGTGAAATGGAAAAAAGCCCGCCGAAGCGGGCTTTGGAGCCAGGGCCTTCGCAGGCTTACTTGGCAGGCTTGGCCTTGCCGAAGTTGGGCAGATTGAACTGCGGCGGCACGCCCATGCGGGTGTTGATGATCCACTGCTGGGCAATGGACAGGATGTTGTTCGTCAGCCAGTACAGCACCAGGCCGGCCGGGAAGAAGAAGAACATCACGCTGAAGACCAGGGGCATGATCCACATCATCTTGGCCTGCATCGGATCCGGCGGAGCGGGGTTCAGCGCGGTCTGCAGCAGCGACGACAGGGTCATCAGCACGGGCAGGATGAACAGCGGGTCCTTGGCCGACAGGTCGGTGATCCAGCCGATCCAGGGGGCGTTGCGGATTTCCACGCTGGACAGCAGCACCCAGTACAGCGCGATGAACACCGGGATCTGGATGATGATGGGCAGGCAGCCGCCCATGGGGTTGACCTTTTCCTCGCGGTAGATGCGCATCATCTCCTGCTGCATCTGCTGGGGCTTGTCCTTGAGGCGCTCGCGCATTTCCATGATGCGCGGGTTGATGGCCTTCATCTTGGCCATCGAGGAGTAGGCCTTGGCATTGAGCCAGTAGAAGGCGATCTTCAGCAGCAGCACCAGGGCCACGATGGACCAGCCCCAGTTGCCCAGGAAACCGTGCAGCTTGTCCAGCAGCCAGTACAGCGGCTTGGCCAGGATGGTCAGCCAGCCATAGTCCTTGACCAGCTCCAGGCCGGGGGCCAGAGCCTCCAGGCGCTTTTCGATCTGGGGTCCGGCAAACAGGCGCGCTTCCACGCTCTTGCTCTGGCCGGGCTCGATGGTGCCCACGGGCGTGATCATGCCGACGGCGTAGAGGTTGCTGTCCACCTTGCGCAGGAAGTTCTCGCGCTGCACGCCTTCGGCCAGCAGCCAGGCGCTGGCGAAGTAATGCTGGACCATGGCCACGTAGCCGCCCGAGGACGACTTCTCGACGCTGGCCTTGCCGTTTTCGATGTCCTTGAACTCGACCTTCTGGTACTTCTTCTCGTCGGTGTAGACGGCCGGGCCCGTGAAGGTGGAGTACATGGTGGACTCTTCGCCTTCGGGCTTGTTGCCGTCGCGCACCAGCTGCAGGTACAGCTGCGGGTTCACGGCAGTCGTGCCGGTGTTCACCACTTCATGGCGCACGCCGATGTCGTAGGCACCGCGCTTGAGCGTCCAGATCTTGACCAGCTTCACGCCGCCCATGTCGGGCGACTCGAAGCGAAGCTCCATCTGGTCCTCGCCGTCCTTGAGCTCGCGTGCACCGGGCAGCGCGGTCATGGTCGTCTTGTGCGTGGGGAAACCGCCGCCGATCAGGCCCGACTGGCCCAGATACACACGGTGCACGCTCTCGTCGAACAGCACGACCGGCTTGTCCTTGTGGGCGGAATCGGCGTACTTGAGCAGCTCGGCATGGCGCAGCGTGCCGCCCTGGCTGTCGAAGGTCAGGCGCAGCACGTCGGTGCTGATGGTCACGTTCTGGCGCGGAGCAGCCTCGGGCGCGGCAGCGCCGCCAGGCACTTCGCCGGCACCGGCCGTTGCCGCAGTCGCTGCCGAGGGCACGCTGGCGTCGCCGGGCGCCTTGCCCGTTTCAGGTGCCGGGGCCGTGGCCACGGCCGGCGCGGGGAAGAAAGTGGCCTTCTTGCCGTTGTGCACTTGCCATTTGTCCCATAGCAAGACCAGCGAAAAGCCAAATATCACCCACAGGATGGTGCGGCGAATATCGTTCATGAAGACTTCTTAGGTGAGGAAGGTTGGGTGTTTTCGGGCGCAGCCGTCAGGCTGGTGAACAGCCTGGGCTTGTGCTCTGGCACAGGGTCATGCCCCCCGTCACACCACGGATGACAGCGCGCCAGTCGGCGCAGTGTCAGGTAGGAGCCTACCGCAGCGCCGTGTTGCTCCAGCGCTTCAAGGGAATAGGCAGAGCAGGTCGGCGTGAAGCGGCAGGCCGAGCCCAGCCAGGGACTGAGCATCAGCCGATAGCCACGCACCAGCGCCATCAGCAGCCGCTGCATCATGGCGTGGCTCCGGCAGGCTCGCCAGCGGCAGCGGCCGGCTCCTGCGCTGGCTGAGGCAGCCCGGGTGCCGGCTGCGACAGGCGTTTCGCGGCATGGGCGAACAGCTGCTGCAGCTCGGCACGAACCGCCTGCTTGAGCACATCGGACGTGGCGCTCACGAACTGGCGCCGGTCAAAGCCCGAGCGCAATCGCACCACATGCGCGCCATGGAGCATCAAGGCCTCGTGCTCGCCGCCCACGGCGTAGATCTGCCGCTTGATGGTGTGGCGTGTCACCGATCGGCGCGCCCAGCGCTTGGGCACCATGGCACCCAGCCAGGCATCCCGGCGCACCGCGCCAATGCCGAACAGGGCCTGCGGATCTTGCGATCCGGGCCCTGTCGGTGGCGGCATGGCAGCGACCTGCTCCGTCAGAACGAGACGGTGCAGGGCGAAGTGCGCGGTACGCGAAACCGTACCAGCAGCCATGGCGGCCTGAAACTGCGGACGTGTTTTCAGCCGTTGCATTCCAGCACCCCTTTCAGGGGTTCAGTGCAGCGAGCAAACCGCCCAGCAATGGCTGGCCTTAGACGGCCAGACGCTTGCGGCCCTTGGCGCGGCGAGCGTTGATCACGGCGCGGCCGCCCTTGGTCTTCATGCGGACCAGAAAGCCGTGGGTGCGGGCGCGACGGGTCTTGGAGGGTTGGTAAGTACGTTTCATGTTGGTTCCTAGAGAAGGTTCAGTTTTGCACCGGTCCCGTATCCGGCACGCTACACGCAGTGCAGCCAGCAGCCGCCACAAAGGCAAACCGCCAGGCCACCTGCCAAAAATCTGCACGATGCACTTGCCATGTGCGGCCAGGAGCGCGAACCGGGCAGGTTTCGCCCAAGGCAACCAGCAGCAGCATGCAGACCCGATGCAGACGGGCGGGACATATCACCCTGAACACATTCAGGGAAACCCGCGATTATCACAGCGTTGCCCACTTGATGCAATGCCCTTCGAACCCGAAGGATGCCTGCCCATTTTGCGACAGGGCAGAGGACAAGCTCCTGATATTTTGTGGATAACTTCCGCAAAAGCTACAATGGCAGCCTCGCAACAGTTCCTCCTATCCACAACTAGACTTCGACAATGACAGAGGAACCTACGAACGATGCAGGCCAGGGCCTGTGGCAAGTCTGCGTTGAGCAACTGGGGCAGGAAATGCCTGAGCAGCAGTTCAACACCTGGATCAAGCCCCTGACCGCGCACGTCGCCGAAGACTTCTCCAAAGTCACCGTCTACGTGGCCAACCGCTTCAAGCTCGACTGGATCCGCGCCCAATATGCAGGCCGCATCTCGGCCATGCTGGAGTCGCTCTATGGCCAGCCGGTGACACTTGAGTTAGCGCTCGCTCAACGGGAAAGCGTTGTGCGTACTTATGTTCGCCCATCTTCCAGCGAGCGCTCGGCCCCACCGGAAACCATTGTCACCTCGGTGCCCACGGTCACTGGCGAAGACGCGGCAGCGCCGGTCTTCCGTACGCGCCTGAACGCCGCGCTGACCTTTGAAACCCTGGTGGAAGGCACGGCCAACCGCATGGCACGCTCGGCCGCCATGCATGTGGCGGGCTCGCCCGGCCACCTGTACAACCCGCTGTTCATCTACGGCGGCGTGGGCCTGGGCAAGACCCACCTGGTGCATGCCGTGGGCAACAAGCTGCTGGCCGACAAGCCCGACGCGAAAGTTCTCTACATCCACGCCGAGCAGTTCGTCTCGGATGTGGTCAAGGCCTACCAGCGCCGCACTTTTGACGAATTCAAGGAGCGCTACCACTCGCTGGATCTGCTGCTGATCGACGATGTGCAGTTCTTCGCCAACAAGGACCGCACGCAGGAGGAGTTCTTCAACGCCTTCGAGGCCCTGCTGGCCAAGAAGAGCCACATCGTGATGACCTCGGACACCTATCCCAAGGGTCTGGCCAACATCCACGAGCGGCTGGTCTCGCGCTTCGACTCCGGGCTGACGGTGGCCATCGAGCCGCCCGAGCTGGAGATGCGCGTGGCCATCCTGATCAACAAGGCCCGCGCCGAGAACGCCGAGATGCCCGAGGAAGTCGCCTTCTTCGTGGCCAAGAACGTGCGCTCCAACGTGCGCGAGCTCGAAGGCGCGCTGCGCAAGATCCTGGCCTATTCGCGCTTCAACCAGAAGGAAGTCTCCATCCAGCTGGCCCGCGAGGCCCTGCGTGATCTGCTGTCCATCCAGAACCGCCAGATCAGCGTGGAAAACATCCAGAAGACGGTGGCCGACTACTACAAGATCAAGGTGGCCGACATGTACAGCAAGAAGCGCCCGGCCAGCATTGCCCGACCGCGCCAGATTGCCATGTACCTGGCCAAGGAATTGACCCAGAAGAGCCTGCCCGAGATCGGCGAGCTGTTCGGCGGACGCGACCACACCACCGTGCTGCACGCGGTGCGCAAGATCGCCGGCGAACGCCAGCAACTGACCGAGCTGAACCAGCAGCTGCACGTGCTGGAGCAAACTCTCAAAGGTTGATGAAAACTCCCCCGTTCAGGCCCTGCGTACGCGGCAAAATGGGGGATTCGAGCGGCAAGAGGGGGCTCATGTGTGAGCCGCCGCTCCCACCGAGACCCGCATCCTTAAATCAGAGGTTGACATGATCGTCCTGAAAGCCACACAAGACAAAGTTCTCGCGGTCCTGCAATCGGTGTCCGGCATCGTCGAACGCCGCCACACGCTGCCCATCCTGGCCAACGTGCTGATCAAGAAGACCGGCAACGCATTGCAGCTGACCACCAGCGACCTGGAAATCCAGATCCGCACCACCGCCGAACTCGGCGGCGACACCGGCGACTTCACCACCACCGTGGGCGCGCGCAAGCTGATCGACATCCTCAAGACCATGCCCGGCGACCAGACCGTGAGCCTGGAGACCCAGCAGGCCAAGATGGTGCTCAAGGGCGGCAAGAGCCGCTTCACGCTGCAGACCCTGCCGGCCGAGGACTTCCCGCTGGTGCAGGAGGCTGCGGCCTTCGGCCCTTCCTTCAGCGTGCCGCAGAAGGTGCTCAAGGACCTGCTGGGCCAGGTCTCCTTCGCCATGGCCGTGCAGGACATCCGCTACTACCTCAACGGCATCCTGTTCGTGGCCGAGGGCAAGCAGCTGTCCCTGGTGGCCACCGACGGCCACCGCCTGGCCTTTGCAAGCAGCCAGCTGGACGTGGAAGTGCCCAAGCAGGAAGTGATCCTGCCGCGCAAGACCGTGCTGGAGCTGCAGCGCCTGCTGTCGGATGCCGGCGGCGAGAACCAGCCCCACATCGAGATGCAGTTCGCCAACAACCAGGCCAAGTTCACCTTCGGCGGCATGGAGTTCGTGACCAAGCTGGTCGAGGGCAAGTTCCCCGACTACAACCGCGTCATCCCGCGCAACCACACCAACAGCGTGACCCTGGGCCGCGCCCCGCTGCTGGCCAGTCTGCAGCGCACGGCCATCATGACCAGCGACAAGTTCAAGGGCGTGCGCCTGACGGTGGAGCCCGGCACCTTGCGCGTGGCCTCCAACAACGCCGAGCAGGAAGAGGCCATGGACGAGCTGGACATCGACTACGGTGGCGACACCATCGAGATCGGCTTCAACGTCACCTACCTGATCGACGCCCTGTCCAACATGAGCCAGGACATGATCAGGATCGACCTGCAGGACGGCAACAGCTCGGCGCTGCTGACCATCCCCGAGAACGACAGCTTCAAGTACGTCGTGATGCCGATGCGCATCTGAGCGCGCGCCACACCTACCCGATGCCTGACACATTGCGCAGCCCCTGCACCCGCCGCCCGGTGGCACAAGCCGGTGCAAGGCGCGCAACCACCCTATCCGACTCGTAGCCCGCAGCGCGCGTCCCTACGCACCGCGCCAGCGGCCGAATCGAACATTTTCAAGCGAAGCGACAGCTTCCGACGGAACTACCCCAGGGCCTTCCATGACCGACGAGAACAAGCCAGAAAACCAGACCATTGCCCCCGAAGGCTCAGACTCCAGCGGCTATGGCGAAGGCGCGATCCAGATCCTCGAAGGCCTGGAGGCCGTGCGCAAGCGCCCCGGCATGTACATCGGCGACACCTCCGATGGCACGGGCCTGCACCACCTGGTCTTCGAAGTGGTGGACAACTCCATCGACGAAGCCCTGGCCGGCTACTGCGACGACATCCTGGTCACCATCCATGCCGATGGCTCCCTGTCCGTCATCGACAACGGCCGTGGCATCCCCACGCGCGTGAAGATGGACGACAAGCACGAGCCCAAGCGCTCGGCGGCCGAAATCGCCCTCACCGAACTGCACGCGGGCGGCAAGTTCAACCAGAACAGCTACAAGGTCTCGGGCGGCCTGCACGGCGTGGGCGTGTCCTGCGTGAACGCACTGTCCATCTGGCTCAAGCTCAGCGTGCGCCGCGACGGCGAAGTCTACGAGATCGACTTCTCGCGCGGCCAGGTGCAGAACCGCCCCATCGAGATCGTGGACGGCGTCGAAGTCTCGCCCATGCGCGTGGTCGGCAAGAGCGACAAGCGCGGCACCAAGGTCCACTTCCTGCCCGACACGGAAATCTTCACGCAGAACCATGAGTTCCGCTACGAGATCCTGGCCAAGCGCCTGCGCGAACTGTCCTTCCTGAACAACGGCGTGCGCATCCGCCTCAAGGACGAGCGCGACGGCCGCGAGGACGACTTCTCCGGCGCCGGCGGCGTCATGGGCTTCGTGCAGTTCATCAACGCCAACAAGAAGGTGCTGCACCCCACCGCCTTCCACGCCAACGGCACGCGTCCTGCGGAAAGCTACGGCGGCATCCCCGGCACCGAGATCGGCGTCGAAGTCGCCATGCAGTGGAACGACAGCTACGCCGAGCAGGTGCTGTGCTTCACCAACAACATCCCGCAGCGCGACGGCGGCACCCACCTGACGGGCCTGCGCGCCGCCATGACGCGCGTGATCGGCAAGTACATCGAGCAGAACGAGCTGGCCAAGAAGGCCAAGGTCGAGGTCAGCGGCGACGACATGCGCGAAGGCCTGTGCTGCGTGCTGTCCGTGAAGGTGCCCGAGCCCAAGTTCAGCAGCCAGACCAAGGACAAGCTGGTCTCCAGCGAAGTGCGCGCGCCCGTGGAGGACATCGTCGCCAAGGCGCTGACCGACTACCTGGAGGAAAAGCCCAACGACGCCAAGATCCTGTGCAGCAAGATCGTCGATGCCGCGCGTGCCCGCGAGGCCGCGCGCAAGGCCCGCGAGATGACGCGCCGCAAGGGCGTGCTCGACGGCATGGGCCTGCCCGGCAAGCTGGCCGACTGCCAGGAAAAGGACCCGGCGCTGTGCGAGATCTACATCGTCGAGGGTGACTCCGCCGGCGGCTCCGCCAAGCAAGGTCGCGACCGCAAGTTCCAGGCCATCCTGCCGCTGCGCGGCAAGATCCTGAACGTGGAAAAGGCCCGCTACGAGAAGCTGCTGTCCAGCAACGAAATCGTCACCCTGATCACGGCCCTGGGCACCGGCATCGGCAAGGCCACGGCCGAATCGGGCAAGAGCGGCAGCGACGACTTCGACCCCAACAAGCTGCGCTACCACCGCATCATCATCATGACCGACGCGGACGTGGACGGCGCCCACATCCGCACCCTGCTGCTGACCTTCTTCTACCGCCAGATGCCGGACCTGGTCGAGCGCGGCCACATCTACATCGCCCAGCCGCCGCTGTACAAGGTCAAGAACGGCAAGGAAGAGCTGTACATCAAGGACGGCCCCGCGCTCAACCAGTACCTGCTGCGCATCGCGCTGATGAACGCCAGCGTCAGCACCGGCGGCGCCAACCCGCGCACGCTGGACGGCGAGGAACTGGCCAAGCTGGCCAACATGCACCTGGCTGCCGAGACCGTCATCGACCGCCTGTCCAACTTCATGGATGCCGAGGCCCTGCGCGCCATCGCCGACGGCGTGCAGATCACGCTGGACAGCATCGAGGCGGCACAGGCCTGCGCCCCCATCCTGGAGGCCAAGCTGCGCGAGTTGACCACCACGGGCGTGCCCGCCGAGGTCACGGCCGAAATCGACCCGGTCTCCGAAAAGCCCGTGCTGCGCATCAGCCGCCACCACCACGGCAACATCAAGAGCTCCATCCTCACCCAGGAGTTCGTGCGCAGCCACGACTACGCCGCGCTGGCCGACGAAGCCCAGAACTTCAACGGCCTGCTGGGCGAAGGCGCCAAGGTCACGCGCGGCGAAGGCGAGAAGGCCAAGAGCGACAAGGCCACCGACTTTCGCCAGGCCATGCAATGGCTGCTGCACGAGGCCGAACGCACCACGGCCCGCCAGCGCTACAAGGGCCTGGGCGAAATGAACCCCGAGCAGCTGTGGGAGACCACCATGGACCCCACCGTGCGCAGCCTGCTGCAGGTGCAGATCGGCGACGCCATCGAGGCCGACCGCGTGTTCACCATGCTCATGGGCGACGAGGTGGAGCCGCGCCGGGACTTCATCGAGACGAATGCGCTGCGGGCGGGCAATATCGACGTCTGATCCAGCCGAACGGCACACTGCAAAAAGCGCTCTGCAAGGAGCGCTTTTTTCATGGCCGGACCTTGGCCCCCCTGGCCATGTTTACCGCCCGCCAAACTCCTCCCACAGCGCCTGCGTATGCTCGCCCAGCGCGGGCACGGCGCCCATGGCGGCTTCGGCATCCGACAGCGTGGCCGGGGGCAGCAGGGCCTGGATGCTGCCGGTGGGCGTGGCCACCTCGCGCCAGCGTTCACGCGCCTGCAGCTGCGGATGGTTCCAGACCGCGTGCATGTCGTTGAGCGGCGCGTTGGCGATGCCGCCTGCATCCAGGCGCTGCATGGCCTGTTCGCGGCTCAGGGGGGCCAGCACGGAGGCGATCACCGCATCGAGTTCCGCGCGGTGCGCCACGCGCTGCAGGTTGGTGGCAAAGCGCGTGTCCTGCGCCAGCGCGGGCTGCTGCAGCACATGGGCGCAGAAGCTGTGCCATTCGCGGTCGTTCTGCAGGCCGAAGATCAGGCTCTGGCCGTCACCGGCCGTGTACTGGCCATAGGGCGCGATGGAAGGATGGGTCAGCCCGCTGCGCGCGGGCGCCGTGCCGCCGTAATGGGCGAAGTTCAGCGGGTAGGACATCCATTCGGCCAGCGCCTCCAGCATGGATACCTCCACGCGCAGGCCCCGGCCGGTGCGGGCGCGCTGCAGCAGGGCGGACAAAATGCCCGAGTAGGCATACATGCCGGCCGCGATGTCGGCGATGGAAATGCCCACGCGCGCGGGCTGGTCGGGCGTGCCCGTGACCGAGATCAGGCCGGCTGCCGCCTGGATCAGCAGGTCGTAGGCCTTTTTGTCGCTGAGCGGGCCGCCCTCGCCATAGCCCGATATATCGCAGACGATGAGACGCGGATATTTCTCATGCAGGCTGTCGAAATCCATGCCCATTCTCTGCATGGCACCCGGGGCCAGGTTCTGGATCAGGATATCGGCGTTTTCCAGTATTTTCCCGACGATATGCTGCCCTTCGGCGGTCTTGATATCTGCGGCCAGGCTTTGCTTTCCCCGATTGGCCCAGACAAAAAAGGATGATTCACCATGGACCTTGTCGTCATAGCCCCGTGCAAAATCCCCATCGGGCAATCGCTCCAGCTTGATGACCCTGGCCCCCAGGTCCGCCAGCTGCCGGCTGGCAAAAGGCCCTGCCACGGCGTGTTCCATGGCCAATACCGTCAAACCATCCAATGGGCGTGTCTGCATTTTCTTGAACGAGGCGAATATTCGATTCGCCGCATTCTAGAAGTGCGACCATCACCCAGCCAGTCGGCATTTTCTAAGCGGAATTCCAAATCTTCTAAGGCAGGGATTCCTGCACAGCGCCTTCCTCGGGCAAAGGCTGGGCCGCCACATAGGCCACGAAATCGCGGGCATAGGCGGGCAGGGTTTCGGGTTCGCGCGTGACCACCTTCTGCTCGCGCTGCGCCCAGGCCTCGTCCAGGCCCACGGCAGCCAGCCTGCGCGCCTGCAGCGCCGGCCGGGCAATGGAGCGCGGCACCAGCGCAATGCCCACGCCTTCCTGCACGCACTGCAGCACGGCCTCGAATGTTGGTGCGTGCACACGTACCCTGGGATTCATGCCCAGCCTGGAAGCCATGCCTTGGAGGTAGAGGAAGTTGCTGGTCTTGCGGCCGATCGAGACCAGGTCGTAGGTCAGCGCGGTTTCCAGCGGCACCCTGCTGCTGGCGGCCAAGGGGTGGCCAGCGGGCACCACAAACACCAGTTCATCGTGGCCATAGGTGATGGCGTGCAGGCCATGCAGATCGATCTGGCCGGCCACCAGGCCCACATCGGCACTGCCGTCGAGCAAGGCGCGCACCGTGTCTTCGCTCAGGCGCTCCTCCAGGTCCACATTGACGTTCGGATAATGGGCCAGATAGCGGCTGAGCACGGGCGCAATTCCCGTCAGCGTGCTGCTGTTGGCAAAGACGCGGATATGGCCCGATATTCCGTTGATGTGTCTTTGCATTTCTCCGTGCAGGCGGTCCACGCTGCCGAAAATGGAATCGGCGTATTTCTTGACCGTCATTCCCGCCGGGGTCAGCACCATGCCTTTGGACGTTCTTTCAAACAGCGATGCGCCCATGGCCTGCTCCAGATTCTTGAGCCGGTAGCTGGCCGATGGCGCCGTCAAATGCATTTCAGCCGCGCCTGCGCTGAGGCTTTTGGCCTGGGCAATCGCAAGGAAAACCCTGAGATCCGTCAATTCATATCGCATCCGTTGCATGCCCGCCGGGAGCATTTCCTTGGTGTTAGACGGTTTCTAACCGCCCTATCAATGATTCGACTGGCCGCATTGGCAGCGCATTTCTATAGTCGGCGCCAGGAGACAACGGAGAAAATTATGGACTTCAAGACGGCAAGACGCCAAACCCTTCTCACCGCCCTGCTTCTGGCCGCCGGCGCGGCCGCAGCGCAGGACTATCCGGCGCGCCCCATCAAGCTGGTGATTCCCTACGCGGCAGGCGGCCCCACCGACACCTTCGGCCGCGCCATGGCCGATGTCTGGAGCCAGAAGCTGGGCACGCCCGTGGTGATCGAGAACCGCACGGGTGCCGGCACCCTGGTGGGCACGGAGGCGGTTGCCAAGGCAGCCCCTGACGGCTACACCCTGCTGCTGACCACGGTGGCGCATGCCGTCAATCCCTACATCCACGACAAGCTGGGCTACCGCACGGAGGAAGACTTCGCGCCCGTGGGATTGCTCGCCAGGGCGCCGCTGGTGCTGGTGGTGGACAAGCGGCTGCCCGTGCAGAGCCTGCCGGATTTCCTGGCCTATCTGCGGGCGCGGCCCGGCCAGGTCAGCTATGCATCGGCGGGCGTGGGCAGCGCACCGCACCTGGGCGCGGAGCTGCTGAACCTGATGGCGGGAACCCGGGCCCAGCATGTGCCCTACCGGGGCAGTGCGCCGGCCATACAGGACCTCATCGGCGGGCACCTGGCCTTCATGCTGGACAGCGCTCCCACGGGCCTGGCCCAGGTCAAGGCGGGCACGGTGCGCCTGCTGGCCACCACCATGGCCCAGCGCCTGCCGCAGACGCCCGACACGCCTGCCATTGCCGAGCAGGTGCCCGGCTACGAGGCCTATACCTGGAACGCCGTGTTCGCCCCCGCAGGCACGCCGCCAGCGCTGATTGCCCGCCTGCAGTCCAGCCTGCAGGCCACGGTGGACGATGCCGGGCTGCAGAAAAAGGCCTACGACATGGGCCTGGTGCTGGAAAAGCAGCCGCGCCCCCAGGCGCTGGCCGCCTTGCTCAAGCAGGAGCTGGACAAATGGGGCAAGGTCGCCCGCGCCGCCCACATGAGCGCGAACTGAGGAGAGTCGCCATGCCACGCCATCCATCCCTGTGCGCCCAGCGCTACTTTGAAGACTTCGCGCTGGGCGAGGTCTTCGCCCTGCCCTCGCGCACCATGACCGATGCCCTGTTCGCCGCCTTCCAGCTGGCCAGCGGCGACAACCATCCCGTGCACTACGACGTGGAGTACTGCCGTGCGCGCGGCATGCCCCACATGCTGGCCCACGGCTACCAGGTGGCCATACAGACGGCGGCAGGCGCCGGCCTGTTCCCGCACATGGTCGAGGAATCGCTCAAGGGCTTCCTGGAGCAGGGCAGCCGCTTCCTGGCCCCCGTCCATGTGGGCGACACGCTGTACTGCACGCTGACGGTGTCCGAGCTCAAGCCCGGCAACACCACGGGCGTGCTGACCCTGGCCACCGAGGTGCTGAACCAGCGCGACGAGCGGGTGTCCGACGGGTTTCAGAAATACCTGCTGAGGAAGCGGCCGGCCTGAAGGCCAGGGGATGGATGCAGGGGCAGCGTCTCCCAAAGACCCGCCCCCTCGCTTGGCTACGCCGGCGCGGCAACCGCCGCCGGGCTTTCTGGCGAAAAATAGCGGCCCTGCACACGCCCATCCCCCACCCATGAGATCCCCCATCAGCATCGTCGACGTCGACCGCCTCGACTCCTGGAGCAAATACAAGCCCGGCATGTGCGACAGCTGTGCGGCCAACTGCTGCACCATGCCGCTGGAGGTGCAGCTGCCCGATCTGGTGCGGCTGGAGCTGGTGGATCCGTTCGAGGTGGACAACGTGGAGCCCAAGCTCATCGCCAAGCGGTTGATGAAGATGCGCTTGATCGACCACTACAACCCCAAGCACAACATCTTCACCATGGCGCGGCGCGCCAGCGGGGACTGCAATTTTCTGGATGCCAAGTCGCGGCGCTGCACGGTCTACGACAAGCGGCCCGAAACCTGTCGCCTGCACCCCAAGAAGGGGCCCAAGCCCGGCTTTTGCGCCTACGGTCACAAGGACCGCTGAAACGGCTTCAGGCCGTGGGCAACCCGGGCAGCCAGATCCTTGCCTGCAGGCCCGGATGCATGTTCTCGAAGCCCAGCTTGCCGCCGTGCAGCTGCACGATGGCCAGCACGCTGGCCAGGCCCAGGCCGTAGCCTTCGCGGTCCGATTCGGCGCGGTAAAAGCGGGTGCTCATCTTCTCGCGCGTCTGCGCGTCCACGCCGGGGCCGCGGTCCTGCACGATGATTTCCACGCCCCAGGCGCCGCCGTCCATGCCGTGTTCGTGGGCCACGCCCGCGCGCAGCAGCATGTCGGCGCCGTGGTCGCTGTCGGGCAGTGATCCGTACTTGATGGCGTTGTCCACGAGGTTGGCCACGGCGCTGGCCAGCAGGTCCCCGTCGCCCAGCGCCATGGGCGTGCCTTCGACCTGCAGCCGCAGCACGCCGCCTGCGTCCTCGACCAGCGGTTCGTAGAACTCCACCACGTCGACCAGCAGGGCGCGCAGGTCCACGGGCGCGAAGTTCTTGCGGCTGGCGCCGCTTTCCACTTCGGCAATCTGCAGCAGCTTGTCGAAGACCACGCCCAGCTCGGCCACTTCCTGGGCCACCAGCGCCAGCGTCTCGTTCTTTTCCTCGGGCGTGGCCTGCTGGGCATTGCGCAGGCGCAGCAGGATGCGCGTCAGCGGCGTGCGCAGGTTGTGGGCGATGGTGTTGGAGACATGGCGTATGCCGTCCATCAGCAGTTCCAGCCGGTCCAGCATGGTGTTGATGTCGCGGTTGAGCAGCGTGAACTCATCGTCGCGGCGCGTGACCGGGATGCGCTGGCGCAGGTCGCCCGTGGCCACGCGCGCCATGGTGCTGCGGATGTCGGCGGCCCGCTCTTCCACCACGCGCCGGAAGGCCCCGGCGCCCAGTACGGCCATGCCCAGGGCCACCAGGCCGGCCAGCAGGCTGGCGCGGCCGAACAGCTCCTCCACATCGCTTTGCACCTGCATGTCGCTGCCCACGGCCAGCAGCTTGCCGTCGGACAGCTGGGCCACGGCCACGCGGCCCGCGATGATGCGGCCGTTGCGCCGCACCTTGAGATCGCGCACGCCCATCTCCGTCAGGCGGCGTGCGGGCACCACGTCGGCGTTGCCGATGATGGGATTGCCGTCGCCATCCATGAGGATGAGGATTTCGGTATCGGTGTT
Source organism: Delftia tsuruhatensis NBRC 16741 (assembly GCF_001571325.1). Classification (GTDB taxonomy): domain Bacteria; phylum Pseudomonadota; class Gammaproteobacteria; order Burkholderiales; family Burkholderiaceae_C; genus Comamonas; species Comamonas tsuruhatensis. The sequence goes on along the minus strand of NZ_BCTO01000070.1, from coordinate 13,135 downwards.
GACGCCGTCCAGCAGGGTCTGCTGGATCTCGGCCTCCAGCGCGGGCTCGCCGTACTTGTCGCGGTGCTCGACCAGGCGGCGCATGTGGTTCTCGGCCTGCCGGTCCATGCGCATGCGCAGCACGCCCACGGTCTGCACGTAGAACACCGACAGCACGATGGACATGGTCAGCACCAGCAGCACGCCGTAGGTCAGCGCCAGCCGGAAGGCCGTGGAGCTCCAGGGCTTGGCCAGCGACATGGGATCAGGCCACCTGCGGCAGGTCCTGCGGCCGGTCCGACAGGCTGTAGCCCACGCCACGCACGGTGTGGATCAGCGCGGGCTCGAAGCCCTTATCCACCTTGCCGCGCAGGCGGCTGATGTGCACGTCGATGACATTGGTCTGCGGGTCGAACCGGTAGTCCCACACCGACTCCAGCAGCATGGTGCGCGTGACGATCTGGTGCGCGTGCTGCATCAGAAAGGCCAGCAGGCGGAACTCGCGCGGCTGCAGCGCCAGCGGCTGGCCCGCGCGCTCGGCGCTGCGCGTGAGCAGGTTCAGCCGCAGGTCGGCCAGGCGCATCTCGCGCGCGGGGGCCGGGATCTGGGCGCGGCGCACCAGGGCCTCCAGGCGCGCCGAGAGTTCGGAGAAGGCAAAGGGCTTGGTCAGGTAGTCGTCGCAGCCGGCCTTGAGGCCGCGCACGCGCTCGTCCGTGGCCGACAGGGCGCTGAGCACCAGCACCGGCGTCTGCTTGCCCATGGAGCGCAGCGTCTGCAGGATCTGCAGGCCGTCGAAGCCGTTGGGCAGCATGCGGTCGAGGATGATCACATCCCAGCTCTCGCCCACGGCCATGGCGATGCCCTGCACACCATCGCTGCACACCGCCACCTGCGCGCCCTGCTGGCGCAGGCCTTCGGCGATGTAGCGCGCGTTCAGCGCGTCGTCTTCGATGATGAGATAGCGGTACATGCGGGCGGCAGGGCCTGACTCGAAACTGAGGCAGACACTATACGGCGCGCCAGACTCCGCCGAGATCGGTGGGGGTGCCGGCATGTTGACCACCTCTTTCCAGCTAGGGGCAGGGCCGCGCGGCATCCCAGAGCACCGCGCCGCATGAAACCGTCAGGGCGCAGCCCACATCGGCAGATCGCCGCTGGCCACGCGCACCTGCCACTCGGCCAGCATCATTTCCTTGACCAGGTCCAGGTGCTCCAGGCGGTGCTCGTTGATCGATCCCAGCGAATCGATCAGCTCCAGGATGGAGCCCTGGCCCAGCTTGTAGGCGTCCTGGGCCATCTGGTTGAGCGGCGCGATCTGCGCCAGGCCCTGCTTTTCGTAGGCGCGCACGGCATCGCGGCGCAGCTTCAGCTGCCTGATGGCGCGCTGCAGCTCGGTACGCGCCTCGATCAGCGCGGCGTCGTAGCGCAGCTGGGCCTGCTCGGCCTCCACCTGGGCACGCGCGATGGGGCCTTCGCGGCGATCGAACAGCGGCAGCTCCACCGACACGCCGATCTGGTTGTAGTTGCCGTCCAGCCGGTTGCGCACCCGCGCCACGCTGATGCTGGGCGTGGGCAGGGCTTCGCGGCGTTCCAGCTCGACCTTGTGGCGCAGCTGGTCCAGCTCGGCCTGGGCGGCCACCAGGGCCGGCAGGCGCAGGCGCGCGGCCTCCCAAAGTTCCTGCTCGTGCAACAGCTGGGCCACGGGAACGGCCTGCAGGCTGCCCGTGGCGCGCGGTGCCCACTGGGGCAGGGCGGCCAGGGCGGCGGCGTGCGAGGCGGCATCCTGCCAGTCCGACTGGGCCTGGCTGACCTGCATGGCCATCTGGGCCTGCTGCAGGCTCAGGCGCGCGCCGTCATAGCGGCTGCGCGCACCGGCCTCGATCTGTCCGCGCACGATATTGCCCGCGCTGTTCAGGGCCTCCTGCGCCTCTTGCCAGACCTTCAGGCGCTGCTGCGTCATCAGCAGGTCGATGAAGGCCGTGGCTGCATCGTTGAGCGTGGTGGCCACGGCCACCTCGACATTGGCGCGCGCCGCCGTCTCGCCCTTGCGCGCGTTCTCCATGCGCAGGCGCCGCTGGCCGAAAATGGGCAGCGGCTGCTCTATGCCCCACTGCTTCTCGCCCGGCTTGCTGCTGTACGACGCCGAAGGATTGGGAAACGCCGCCGCCGTGCGGCTGTCCGCCTGCGCAATCCCGATCTGCAGCCGCTGCGCAGCCAGCTGGGGCTGGTTGCGCACCACCATCTGCAGATACTCCTGCATCCCCACCGGCTGCTGCGGCGCAGCCGCCGGAGCCACCTCGGAGGCAGGCGCCGCAGTGATGGCCGGCACAGCCGCCCCGCCCGGTACAGCGGGTACAGCCTGCTGCGCAAGCGCAGAACCCGCCCCGCAGCACAGCGCCACAGCCACAAACAGGGCCCGATAACGGGCGCTGCCTGCAAAACCGGCGCGACCAAAAGCCAGGGACGCCGAGCAAGAGCCGCCTCGCGGCGAGGGCGTCGTCCCCCCCGCGAAGCGAGAGGGGGAAGCGGCGAAGCCGCTCAGGGGGCTATCACTCTTTTTCATCGAGTTCTTCCTGCGTCAACATGTTCTTGGGGCCCAGCAGCGCATAGAGCACGGGCAGCAGCACCAGGGCCACCAGGGGCAGCACCACCATGCCGCCCACGATCACGGAGGCGAAGGGCTTTTGCGTCTCGCTGCCCACGCCCGTGGACAGCGCCATGGGCAGCAGGCCCAGCAGCGCCAGCAGCGCCACGAGCACGATGGAGCGCATGCGCTCGGCAGCGCCCTCGACCAGGGCCTGCATCATGGGCATGCCTTGCCGTCGCAGCTCCTCCACGGCCGAGATCACCAGCAGCCCGGCCAGCGCCACCTGCCCCAGCAAGGCAATGAAGCCGATGGCCGCGCTGATGGACAGCTCGATGCCCGCCAAGTGCAGGGCCGCGATGCCGCCCACCATGGTGAAGGGCGCGCACAGCAAGATGATGCCGGCGCTGCGCGCCTGGCCCAACGCGCCGAACAGCAGGGCGTAGACGATGATCAGCGACAGCGGCACCACGATCTTCAGGCGCGCGGCCGCGCGCTGCTGGTTCTCCCACTCGCCGCCCCAGACGGCCTGGTAGCCCTCGGGGATCTTCACGTTCTTCTTGAACGTGGCCAGCGTGTCCTTGACCACGGAGCCGATGTCACGGCCTTCCACGTTGAACTTGAGCGCCATGTAGCGCGCATTGCCTTCGCGGAAGATGGAGGAGTTGCCGATCTTGATGGCCACCTGGCCCACGGAGTGCAGCGGCACCGAGCCGCCCGCAGCGCCATTGGGCAGGGGGATGGCGATGTTGCGGATGCGTTCCTCGTCCATGCGGTCCACGTAGGGCAGGCGCACGCGCACGGGCACGGGGTACTCGCCTTCCCACAGCGTGGTGGAGATGTTGCCGGCCAGCGCCGCCTCCAGCGTCTTTTGCGCGGTCTCCATGGCAATGCCCTGGCGCGCCAGCGCCTGGCGGTCGAACTCCACGTGCACCTGGGGCGCAGGCGCGTCGCGGTACAGGCCCAGGTCGACCACGCCGTCGATGTCCTTCACCAGGTCCACGGTCTGCTGCAGGATGGAGCGCAGCTGCGGAATGTCGGGGCCGAAGACCTTGAGCACCACCTGGCCGCGCGCGCCGGACGTCGATTCCTCCACGCTGTCGCGGATGGGCTGGGCGAAGTTGAACGACACGCCCGGAATCTCGCTGAGCGTGGCGCGCATCTGCTCGATGAGCTGGGGCTTGGTCAGGCCCTTGCGCCATTCGCCGTGGCCCTTCAGGCGCACCAGCACCTTGGCCAGGTTCAGCGTCTCGTTGTCGGTGCCGGACTCGGGACGGCCCTGCTCGGTGGTGACGGTGATGACCTCGGGGAAGGTCTTCAGGCGCAGGCGCACGTCGCGCAGCACTTCCTGGCCCTTTTCCAGCGAGATCGATGCCGGCATCTGCACCAGCACGTAGGCGTCGCCTTCATCGAGCTCGGGCAGGAATTCCGTGCCCAGCCAGGCGGCCGACAGGCCGGCCGCCACCAGGATGGCCAGCGAGGCGACCACCACCATGACACGGCGCCGCCCGGCGCCCAGCAGGCTGCCGATCCAGTGCTGGTAGCCGTGGTGCGCGCGGTCGAAGATCTTGGGCTCTTCCACCATCACGTGCTGGGGCTTGAGGAACAGCGCGCACAGCGCCGGCACCAGGCCCATGGCGAAGACCAGGGCACCCAGCAGCGCGAAGCTGTAGGTCATGGCCAGCGGACGGAAGATGCGGCCCTCGATGCTTTCCAGCGAGAACACGGGGATCAGCGCCGCGATCACGATGGCCATGGCGAACAGCGTGGGCTTGGCCACGGCCACGGCCGAGTCGATGATGATGTGGCGCATGTCCGCCTGCGTCTGCGGCTTGCGCAGGCGGGCGTTGCGGATGATGTTCTCGGCCAGCACCACGGCGCCGTCCACCATGATGCCGAAGTCGATGGCACCCATGGAGATCAGGTTGGCCGGCATGCCCAGCAGGTGCAGGCCGATGAAGGCCACCAGCAGCGACAGCGGGATCACCGTGGCCACGATCAGCGAGCCGCGCAGGCTGCGCAGGAACAGCCACAGCACGCCCACGATCAGCGTGGCGCCGAACAGCAGGTTGTGCTGCACCGTGCCCAGCGTGTGGCCGACTAGGTCGGAGCGGTCGTAGTTGGTCTCCATGTGCATGCCCTCGGGCAGGCCGCCGTCATTGAGCGCGGCCACCTTGGCATGGATCTGGTCCAGCACCACCGAGGGGTTCTCGCCGCGCTTGAGCAGCACGATGCCCTGGACCACGTCGTCGGCATCGTCCATGCCCACCGAACCCTGGCGCGGCGTGTGCGACTGCACCACGCGCGCCACGTCGCCAATGGTCACGGGCGCGCTGCCGCGCATGGCCACGACCACGCCCTGGATCTCCTGCGGCGTGCGCAACAGGCCGATGCCGCGGATGATCAGCGACTGCTCGCCGCGGCGCATCAGGCCGCCGCCCACGTTGCGGTTGGACTTGGACAGGGCATCGCTCACGTCTTCCAGCGACAGGCCCAGCGCATACAGCTTCTCGGGATCGACCTCGACGTGGTACTCCTTGACGAAGCCGCCGATGCTGACCACGTCCGCCACGCCCTGCACCTGCTTGAGCACGCGCACCACGCGCCATTCCTGCTCGGTGCGCAACTGCGCCAGCGTGTGGCGGTCGCTCTTCAGGCGGTAGTAGAAGATCTTGCCCAGCGGCGTGTAGTCGGGCGCCATCTCGGGCGTGACGCCGTCGGGCAGATTGGCCTGGGGCAGGCGCTGCGACACCTCGGCGCGCGCATGGAAGCTGTCGGCCTCGTCATTGAAGACGAGGTTGATCATGGCCAGGCCGAAGTAGCTCTCCGAGCGCAGCGACACCAGGCCCGGCGTGCCGTTGAGCTCGCGCTCCAGCGGCTGGGTGATCTGGCGCTCCACCTCCTCGGGGGCCAGGCCCGGCGCCTGGGCAATCACGCCCACCTGCACATTGGTCACATCGGGATAGGCCTCGATGGCCGTGTGCAGGTACGAATACACGCCATAGATGGCGATGATCAGGGTGGCGCACAGGGCGACGAGCCGCCGGTGCACCACAAACGCTATCAGGGAACGCAGCATTGATGGGACTCCTTGCCGCGATCAGAGCAGCTGGCTGGCTGCGCCGTCGAGCAGCAGGCCACCGCGCACGACGATCTTCTCACCCGACTTCAGGCCCGACACCACGGGCACCATGCCGCGCGAGGGCCGGCCCAGCACCACGGTGCGGGCCTCGAACTGCAGCTCGCCGGTCTGCACGAAGACGATGCTGCGGCTTTCATCCTTGATGAGCACGGCCGTCACGGGGATCAGCATCTCGTGCTCGTTGGAGACCTGCAGGCCCACGCGCGCCTGCATGCCGGAACGCAGCACGGGGTTTTGCGCATCGAGCTGCACGATGACGGAGGCGCGGCGCGATTCCTTGTCCAGCGTGGCGCCCAGGTGGCGCACCGTGCCGGTCAGGGGCTTGGGCAGCTGCGGCACATCGACCTGCACGGCACTGCCCAGGCGGATGCCGGGCAGATCGCTTTCGAAGACATCGGCCACCACGTTCATGGCGGAGGGATCGCCGATCAGGAACAGCTCGCCGCTGGGCTCGACCGAGGCGCCGACCACGGCCTTGCGCTCGGCCACCACGCCGGAGCGCGGCGCACGCAGCACCAGCCGGTCGCCGCCGCCTTGCCCCAGCAGCGCCGACGTGCCCTGGGCACGCGCCAGCTCCTGGGCCGACTCGCGCAGCTTGGCCTGGGCCGCGCGCAGATCCACCTCCACGCCCACGCCCTTGTCCACCATGGTCTGCTGGCGCCGCACCTCCACGGTGGCCACGTCATGCGCGCTGCGGGCAGCTTCCACCTCGTAGCGCACGCGCAGCGCCTCGGGGCTGACCAGGGTGGCCAGCTCGTCGCCGGCCTTGACGATGTCGCCCACGTGGGCACGCACGGACACCACGCGCGCGGCCAGCGGCACCGAGACGGTGGCCACGCGGTCCTCGGCAAAGGTCACGCGCGCCGGCGCCCAGGCCATCTGCGTGCCCTGCGGATCGGCCACCGCGGCGATGTCCAGCATCTTCAGCGACTCGGGCTTGACCCGCACCACGCCGGCGGGCGCGGGTGCCTGCGCGGCAGGCTCGTTCTGTGCCGATGCCTTGGATGCATCGCAGCCCGCCACAAGGCAGGCCACGGCGATGACGGCGCATGCCGAGGCCGCCGGAAACCGGGCTGCCGTGGGCAGGCCCGCAAGTGTCTTGATCATTCTTGCCCCTTCAATCCATGCCTGGAGCGCAGGGACTGCAGCGAGCCGACCCTTGTCTCCTGAGATGAAACAGATGCTAGAAAACGCATCTTCCGGCGTGCGTGAAGCCTTCATTACCGTTTGGTAAGGCACTCGCATGCCCTGGGCTCGCCCCCGGGACCTGTCCCCGGCGGGGATGGTCTGTGCCTTTGCCGGACTTTTGCGAGATCCGGCGCGGTCCGCGGCGCACAGCCTGCGCGGCCCCGGACCTGCCGCCTGGCGTGGGACCCAGGCCAGGCCGCAGCGGCGGCAGACCTGTGGATATCCCGGGGAAAAATGCACCCTGCAAAGCCAGAGATCTGCACAGGCCCTGTTTTCCACAGTGGTGACAACTTCCATCACCTTCTGCAAATTGCAGCAAACCTGAATCCGCGAAAAATTCGTTGCAAATCAACGATGAATCGCGACAATCATTCCATCAATCCACAGGCATGCCAACAGCATGCACACAAGATTGACCACAGGCTGCACACCCTGGCAGCTGTGGGCAAGACTGTGGATGCAGCCACGCGCACAGCCATCAACGGCCATGGGAACAATCCAGGAACAGCCGGTGGACAGATGTCCATCCCGGCCACCGATACCCACCTGTACGCACATGCGATTGGCGGGTGCAGTGATCCATATGACGTGCAGCTTGTAGGCTGTACGGCATACGAAAAACGCGCTTTGTGCGCTGTATTCCATAAGATTTCGCATCTTATTTAATACATATCACTGTACGAATCCTTATAAACAGACGGACCAAAGTGATCCATCTGGTCGAAATACGCCGAAATGCATGAAAAAAAATGGGCTGACCAAGCCCTGAAATCCTTCGATGACGTGGTCGGAGCCATCCCGGGGTTCCGAAATCGTGAGGGGCAGCGAAAAATGGCAGCCCAGGTCGCGCAGACCTTGAGCCAGGCCCAGCTGGGAAAAATCGATGAGGGCGCACCGGAGCCCACCCGGTCCATTGCCGTGGTGCAGGCCGGAACGGGGGTGGGCAAATCGCTGGCGTACAGCATTCCCGCCATTTCGATGGCGCTGGCGCGCGGCACCCGGGTGCTGATTTCCACGGCCACCGTGGCGCTGCAGGAACAGCTGGTGAACAAGGATCTGCCCGCGCTGGCCCAGCAGCTGGAGCAGCCTTTCAAGTTCGCGCTGGCCAAGGGCCGGGGCCGCTTTGTCTGCAAACTGAAGCTGGAGCGGCTGGCCAGCACTGGCGAGGCCCAGGACGAGGATCTGGACGATCTGTTCGCCGAGGAAAAGGCCCAGGCCCAAAGCCGCGTGGCACGCCCGGCCCTGGAGCTGGAGGCGCGCATGCAGTTCTACAAAAGCATGGCCAACGCGCTGGCCAGCCAGGCCTGGGACGGCGACCGCGACTCGCTGGAAACCCCGCCCGAGGCCGAGGCCTGGAGCCCCGTGGCGGCCGAATCCTCGTCCTGCACGGGCAAGCACTGCCCGGCCTTCAGCAACTGCGTCTACTACGAGCGCCGCAAGGACCTGGTGGCCGCCCAGGTCATCGTGGCCAACCACGATCTGCTGCTGTCCTCCCTGGGCGCGCGGCTGCTGCCCGAGCTGGACAACTGCCTTCTGGTGCTGGACGAAGCCCACCATCTGCCCGCCACGGCGCTGGGCCAGTTCGCCGGCGAGATGGACCTGAGCCGCCTGGGCTGGATAGACAAGCTGACCAGCCGCGCCCTGCGCGTGAATACCCTGGTCGAAGTGGAGGAACTGGCCGACCTGCCCAGCCATGCAAGCCAGCTGCGCCAGCAGCTGCAGGAACTGGCGCGCCTGGTGATGGAGCTGTACGGCGATACGCTCAAGTCACAAAAGGACAGCTGGGGGCCGGCCCGGGTGCGCGTGCCGCGCGGCATGCTGCCCGAGCCCCTGCTGGAGCCGCTGGGCAGGGCGGCCCACCATGCCAACAGCTTTCTGGACGCGCTGCGCGCCATCTCCAAGGCGCTGCGCGCCGCCATCAAGGACAATCCAGAGGAAGCACGCAGGCTGTCTACAGCTTATGCACAGGTTGGCGCACTGGCACCCCGCCTGGAATCCGTCTATGACACGGCCCAGTTGCTGATGCAGCAGCCGGTGCAGGATGACGACAGTAGCCGCGTACCCAATGCCAAATGGTTCACGTTGGAGACAGATGGCGAGTACATCGTGGTCAAGGCCCATGCCAGCCCCATCCTGCCCGGCGCCACGCTGCGCCATCACCTGTGGTCCCAGGTGCGCGGCGCGGTGCTCACGTCGGCCACCTTGACCAGCTGTGGACAATTCGACTTCTTCCTGCGCGAGGCCGGCCTGCACGACGATGCGGCCGTGACCACGCTGGAAGTGCCCAGCCCCTTCGACTACGCGCGACAGGGCACGCTGGTGGCGCGCGAAACCGTGGCCGATCCGAAGGAAGCCGCCCGCTTCACCCAGGAGATGGTGGACGCGCTGCTGGGCGACCTGTCCCGTGTGCAGGCTGGCGCCCTGGTGCTGTTCACCTCGCGCGAGCAGATGCGCCTGGCGGTGGATGCGCTGTCCACGGCCATGCGCTCGCAGGTGCTGGTGCAGACGGCCATGCCCCGCGCCCTGCTGCTGGCACGCCACCGCGATGCCGTGAAGATGGGCGAGCCCTCCATCATCTTCGGCATGCAGTCCTTCGGGGAGGGACTGGACCTGCCCGGCGCACTGTGCGAGTCCCTGTTCATCACCAAGCTGCCCTTTGCCCCGCCCGACGACCCCGTGGGCGAGGCCCGCGCCGAATGGCTGCGCAGCAGCGGCCGCAACCCCTTCAACGAACTCGTGGTGCCGGCCACGGCGATACGGCTGGCCCAGTGGGTGGGCCGCGCCATCCGCACCGAGGAAGACCAGGCCCATGTCTACTGCTATGACCGGCGCCTGGTGAACACCAGCTATGGCCAGCAGCTGCTCAAGGGCCTACCGCCCTTTGCCCTGCAGCGCCGCCCGGCACGCTGAGACGAAAGCTGTGGAAAGAACGGGGAAACCAGCCCCTCTCCGTTTCCTCCACCTTCCCCCATCCACACAAGCCCTTGATTTCAGGCAATTTTCCTGAAAACCATCCTCCCGATTGCCCACAGGCCATTTGCACACAGCCTGTGGGCAACTTCACTCCACGGGATCCGTTCATGCATGCGGCGCCCGGCAACAGGTTCAAAGGACCTGCGCGACCTCGCAGGCCACACCTGCCGACCACCCCCGTAGATCACGGCCCACAGGCCATCAGGCGGCCCCAGGAAGCGCTTTGGCGCCCCTGCAGGGGTCCTGGCATCTGCCTGGTGTTTGCGCTGTCTGCGGGCCGTTGGAGAGACGGCCTGATTCCCATCCTTTCTCCCTGCAGTGCTGCAGCCATCACTTTTCGTGATTGCCCTTGCCAGTGCTGGATCAACTGCTCCTGATTCGGATGCACAGGCCGCTTGCAGGGCCCAGATCAAGGATTGAATTTTTTTGAATGAACAACGGCGGCCTCTGGCGTGTCCGCATGTGCCCGTGCGAGAGACGCCGTTTCCTCGAAGTTTTCCCTGGTTGTTCACAGCCTGGCGTGAAAAAGGCCGTCGTTCACCTGCATGCCAACCTGGTGACGGGTGACGTCTTGTCTTCATGAGCAAGGCCATCGCCCAGGAGTCTTGCGGATTTTTTGCAGACAGGCGCGCCAATTTCGCTGGAGCGCAGTCCTTCTTTGCACATGCCTGGCTCCAGCCAAGCTCACGCGTCTGTTTTTTTTTGGCAAACCTGGCTGCCTTGGCTTCCCGGCGTGACTTCGCCTTTGGTTGTTCTTTGATCTTCTTATAAAGAATAGTTGTAGTAGTAGAGGCATGATATCTCTGTGGATAACTGCCATTACCTTAAAAAAAACAAGGATCTAGCGTACTGAAAAACATGTGGTCAACGCCCTGTTCCCGGTGTCTTGCCAACGGGGATAGATTGCATGTCACGGATTTTTCTGTGGATAACTTGAAAGTTGATCATCTTCTATCCACAGTTTTACATGACAGGTTTTTTTTGTGATGTTTTCTCGTAAGTTATTGATTTAAAAGAAATTTAAGCGTTTACCAGTCAGAAGACAGACCTGTGATGCATGGATGAACACAGGGTCTGACCATGCTGTGATCTGTTGACAAGCAGCTTTTCCTGGGCAAGGGGGCTGCTTTTTTTATCCAGATCGGCGTTCGTGCTGTGAAAAACCGAGCTCGGCTGTTATTCCTATTTCTTCTATGTTTTAATTAGTAGTAGTAGTAAGTGAAGCGCTTAATTGTTGATAACTGATTTTTCACATGGAAAATCAATAAGTTATGATTATGCAAACCCTGTGGTGGATGCTGCCTTGCAACTGCACCCGTTTTGGGAACAACTTTCCGAGATGCATCCATCGTGTGGATAAGCATGGATTTACAAGGTTTTTATACCCAGGTTTTTCCACAGGCCTGCAGCGGGCAAAAAAAGACCACCTCGCGGGTGGTCGGGGCTGGGCTGCAGCGATGGTCAGAAATGGTGGGCGTAGCGCAGCTGCAGGAAGTTTTCGCCGGGGTTGGGCTTCTTGATGCCAGCGTTGGAATGGTGTTCCAGCCTCAGCACCAGTTCATGCTGGCCTTGGTTGCCAAACAGGTAGCCCACGCCGATATGGGTGGCGAAGTTGTAGCGGGTCGGGAATTCCTTCTCGTCCGTGACGTAGCGCCGGTTCAGTGCCCAGCTCAGGCCCACGCCGGTTTCTGCAAACCAGGGCGACTGTCCGTTGCTGCCACGCCAGCGCAGCGTGGGATTGATGCCCACCACCCAGGTGCTGCGGTGGCTGCCTTCCAGGGGGGCGGACCATCGCGCGCCCCAGATATCCCAGTAGCCGCTGAGCTGGCCGCCCCACAGCGCATGGCGCCAGTTGCGCCAGGGCACGGTAACGCCCAGGGTCCAGCTGTCGGCGCTGCGCTCGGCCGCGCCATATTGCAGGTACAGGGAAGGGGTGGATTCCGGCGCCAAGGATTGCGCCTGGGTCGCCATCGGCAGGACAGCGCCTGCGCAGGCCAGCATCACGGTCGCTGCCAGGCGTGCTGGCGGATGGATGCGTGCCTTGGCGAGGCTCTGGTAGCTGGATGGCGTCGTTTGAATGATTTTGAGGGCCATGATCTTCTCCGGGGGCGGCACACGTTGCTGTGCCTGTAGCACTCTAGGGAGGCTGGTGAAGACCGGGGCGTCAGCAAAAAAGCCCTTGCACTGTCGGTCGCCCGACAAGGCGTCCGTGCAAGGGCTGGCTCAAGCAATCCGGCTGCCCGCCGGTGGCAGGCAGGCCAGGCTGGCGCTTACTGGGCAGGTGCCGGGGCAGGGCGGGCCTGGCCGCTCTTGTGGTCATGGCGCGGGCCGTGGCCCATGCCGTGGTGGGCAGGGTGTCCCTTGTGCAGCGTGGCGGCATCGAAGGTCTTTTGCTGGCTGGCGTCCAGCTGGGCGTAGAAGGCCTTGGTGGCTTCGCCGCGGCGATCGGCATCGGCCGCGCGCTGGGCGCGCATTTCACGCATCTTGTCGATGCGCTGGGGCGTGGTCAGCTTGGCGAAGTCCTCGCGCTCCATGCGCTGGGGACGCTCGCCGGGCTTGAAGGTGGCCGCATAGGTGTTCCATGCGGTCTCCTGGGCCGGCGTGAGCTTGAGGTCGGCCTTGAGCTTGGCGATGCGCTGCTGCATGTGCTCGCGGCGCTCGCCGGGCTTGTGCATGGGACGTTCGGGCTTGGGCGTGGTGGCTGCAGCCGGTGCTGCCGGCGCGGCGGTCTGGGCGTACGAGGGCATGGCGAACGAGGCCAGCAAGGCGGTGGCAGCTGCGGCGCTGGCGAGGGTGCGGCGGAAGGTGGTGGTCATTCCAAAATCCTTTCTGGAGAGGGTGACTGAAGGCCGCCGTCAAGGCACTTGGCGGGCCCTGTGCAGCGGATGGTTGAAGTGTGGTCGTCCGATGTATCGGGGCCGTGAGGTTTTGCGCAGGGCTTGTAAAGAATTGACAAGCTTGTGCAGCGCTGTCCGGTGCCAGGCATGCACAATGGCCGGGCGGGGCGCCAAGGCATGGCGCCCCTGCTGTTTTTTCTGTTTTCTCCCTCTGGATGGAGGCGGCGCAGCCCGGTGTTGCACACCCTCTTGCGGCACGGCCGCAGTCCGTCCGAGCAAAGGTTCGCTATGTTCAAAAACATGATCGTCTATCGCATTGCCGAGAGCTGGCAGGGCGATTTGCAGCAGCTTGAAGAAGCCCTGGGCAAGAGCCCGTTTGCCGAGTGCGGCGCCACGCAGGAGCGCAGCGCCGGCTGGGTGCCGCCGCGCGGC
>NZ_BCTO01000069.1 GCF_001571325.1 Delftia tsuruhatensis NBRC 16741 | reverse complement strand
AAATTCCCCATCTTGGATACAGGCATGTATTTGAATGGCATGCCACCCATTGATCTTCAATGCCATTCAACCCTCCATCGCGCCTTGAATTTCGCCTTGAACTGCGAATGCATTGCGCGTGCTCACACTCCCAAATACCGTTCCCACAGCGCTCTATCCCCATCCAGCGCGGCCGAGTCTCCGCTCCACACGACCTTGCCGCGCTCCAGGATGAGGTGGCGGTCGGCCAGGCCCAGCAGGCGCTCCACGTATTTGTCGATGACCAGGATGGTCTGGCCAGCGGCGCGCAGCTGGGCCAGGCAGGACCAGATCTCTTCGCGGATGCGGGGGGCCAGGCCCTCGGTGGCTTCGTCCAGGATGAGCAGGCGCGGGTTGGTGACCAGGGCGCGGCCTATGGCCAGCATTTGCTGTTCACCGCCCGACAGTTGGTTGCCCATGTTGGAGGCGCGCTCGCCCAGGCGGGGGAACAGCGCGAACACGCGCTCGGGCGTCCAGGGCTCGGCCGCGCCGGGACTGCCCGAATTGCGATGTGCCACAAAGGCCGTCAGGTGCTCGCGCACCGTGAGGTTGGGAAAGCACTGGCGACCTTCGGGCACGATGGCCACGCCGGCACGGGCGATGCGGTCGGTGGCCCAGCCGGCGATGTCCTGCCCGGCAAACACCATGCGGCCGGCGCGCAGCGGCAGCTGGCCCAGCAGCGTGCGAAGCAGCGTGGTCTTGCCCATGCCGTTGCGGCCCAGCAGGGTGACGACCTGGCCTGCCTCGATGCGCAGGTCCACGCCGAACAGCACCTGGCTGGGTCCGTAGCCGCTTTGCACGGCCTGCATTTCGAGCATCACGCGCCCTCCTTCACTTCTTCGTCTCCCAGGTAGGCCTGGCGCACATCGGCGTTGCCACGTATCTCGCCGGGCGTGCCGGTGGCGATGATGCGGCCGTAGACCAGCACGGAGATGCGGTCGGCCAGGCGGAACACGGCCTGCATGTCGTGCTCCACCAGCAGCATGGCGGCGCGGCCGCGCAGGGATTCGATCAGCTCGGTCAGGCGCAGTGTTTCATCAGGCCCCATGCCGGCCATGGGTTCGTCCAGCAGCAGCACGCTGGGCCGTGCGGCCAGGGCCAGCGCGAATTCCAGCTTGCGCTGCTCGCCATGCGGCAGCGTGCCTGCGGGGCGCTGCAGCAGGCTGGCGTCGATGGCGCATTCGCGCGCCAGCTCGCGGGCCTGCTCGTAGAGCTCGGTCTCGGCCGCGCGCGGGCGCCAGAAGCGGAAACTGCTGCCCGCATGCGCCTGCACGGCCAGCGCCAGGTTGTCCAGCACGCTGGACTGCTTGAAGATGTTGGTGATCTGGAACGACCGCGACAGCCCCGCCGCCACGCGCTGGTGGGCGTTGAGCGCGCTCACGTCGCGCCCGGCCAGTGCCAGGGTGCCGGCGTCGGCCGCCAGCGTGCCCGACAGCAGATGGATGAGCGTGGACTTGCCCGCGCCATTGGGGCCGATCAGCGCATGGATCTCGCCAGGCGCCAGCGACAGCGAGACATGGTCGGTGGCCAGCAGCGCGCCAAAGCGGCGCACCAGGCCCTTGGCCTCCAGGGCCGGGGTGGGGATGGAGATAGGTGTGGCCGCGCCGCTCATGCCTGCCTCCCGCGTGCGGACCACAGGCCCGTCAGGCCGCGTGGCGCGCCGAACACCACGCACAGCAGCAGCAGGCCCAGCGGCAGGTGCCAGTACTCGGTCCACATGCGAAGCACTTCCTCCAGCGTCAGCATGACGACGGCGCCGGCCACGCCGCCCCAGCGCAGGCCCACGCCACCGACCAGCACCATGATCAGCAGGTTGGCCGACTGGGTCCAGTGCATGAGGCTGGGCGAGATGAACAGGTTGTGGTTGGCCAGCAGCGCGCCCGCCAGCCCAGCCACCGCGCCGCTGAAAACGAAGGCCACGAGCTTCAGGCGGTAGACCGGGTAGCCCAGCGACTCCATGCGCGACTCGTTCTCGCGCACGCCCTGCAGCGCCTTGCCGAAGCGCGAATCCACCAGCCGGCCGAACAAGGCCATCAGCACCGCGAACAGCGCCAGCACCACGTAGTAGAAAGAAACGTCGTGGCCCAGGTCCAGCCCGGGCAGCACGGAATGGCCGGGCAGGTTCAGCCCGTCCTCGCCGCCGTACTGGCGCAGCGAGATGAAGATATAGAACAGCATCTGCGCAAAGGCCAGCGTGATCATGATGAAGTACACGCCGCGCGTGCGCAGCGACACGGCGCCCGTGGCGGCGGCCAGCAGCCCCGCCAGCAGCGCGGCGGCAGGCCAGGCGACCAGGGCCGAGGTCACGCCGTTCATGGCCAGGATGCCCACCGCATAGGCCCCCGCACCGAAGAAGGCCGCATGCCCCAGCGCCACCATGCCGCCATAGCCCAGGATGAGGTTCAGGCTGGTGGCGGCCAGCGCGTAGATCAGCACCCGGCGCACGAAGGAGATGTAGAAGTCCAGCCCCAGCGCCGGAGCCACCAGCGGGAACACCGCCAGCGCCAGCAGCGCGAGTACGGTCCAGAAGAACCGGGCCTGGAACCTGCCTTGCAATGTGCTGTGTTCCATGCTCAGCCTCGCGCAGGGAAAAGGCCGGAAGGACGGTACACCAGCACCACCGCCATCAGCACGTAGATGGAAATCGCCGCCAGCGTGGGCCCCACGCTGGACGCCACGGCCGGGGAGAACACCTGGCGCAGCAGCATGGGCAGGAAGGCCCGCCCCGCCGTATCCACCATGCCCACCAGCAAGGCGCCCACCAGGGCCCCGCGTATGGAGCCTATGCCGCCGATGACGATGCACACCAGCACCAGGATCAGGATGTCCTCGCCCATGCCCACCTGCACCGAAGTGATGGGCCCCAGCAGCGCCCCCGCCACCGCCGCCAGCATGGCGCCCAGCGTGAACACGCCCAGGAACAGCAGCGGCACGCGCACGCCCATCAGCGTGGCCATCTGGCGGTTGGAGGCGCCTGCCCGCACCAGCACGCCGGCGCGCGTGCGCGTCACGAACCAATACAGGCCCAACGCGGCGGCCAGGCCGAAGACGATGATCATCAGCCGGTAGGCCGGGTACATGAGATCGGGCAGCAGCTGCACGGGCCCGGACAGCGCAGCCGGCATGTTGAGCATCACCGGCGCCGGGCCCCAGACCATCTTGACCAGGTCATTGGCGATGAGGATGACCGCATAGCTGCCCAGCACCTGGGCCAGGTGGTCGCGCACGGCAAGGCGCCGTATCAGCACCAGCTCCAGCACCATGCCCGCCACGCCCGTGGCCACGGCCGCCACCAGAACCGCCGCCGTGAACGAGCCCGTGCGCTGCAGGGTCTCTGCCGCCACATAGGCGCCCGCCATGTACAGCGAGCCATGGGCCAGGTTCATGATGTCCATGATGCCGAACACCAGGGTCAGCCCGGCCGCGATCAGAAACAGCATCAGCCCGAACTGCAGGCCATTGAGCAATTGCTCCAAGAGCAGCGTCCACGTCATCCACACGCCCCCTGCCGCGGGCGCATCGGCCCGCGCGCGGTCAACAAATCATCCGGCTTTGAAAATCAAGATCAAGGCACGCCGCGCCCGACGGGGGCGCGGCGGCGGGGTCACATCTTGCACTCGTTGACGTAGACGTCCTGGTACTTGTCGAACACCTTGCCCACCAGCTTGTTGGTGATGCGGCCGCTGCCATCCTTCTCGATCACGCGCTGGTAGTAGGCCTGGATGGGGTAGTGGTTCTTGCCGTACGTGAAGGGGCCGCGCACCGAGGCGTAGTCGGCCTTCTCCAGCGCCTTGACGATGGCCTGGCGGTCCGAGGCCTTGCCGCCGGCCTGCTTGACCGCCGCATCCATGGCCATGATCACGTCATACGCCTGGGCCGCGTAGACCGAGGGGTTGCGGCCCTTGTACTCCTTGCGGAAGGCCTCGACGAAGGCCTTGTTCTGCGGCACGTCCAGGTCATGCGCCCATTGCGCGGTGTTGACCATGCCCAGCATGGGCTCGCCCACGGCCTGGATCACGTCCTCGTCGGCCGAGAAGCCCGGGCCGATCAGCTTGACGCTTTGCGACAGGCCCGTGGACACGAACTGCTTGACGAAGTTGATGCCCATGCCGCCCGGCAGGAAGATGTAGACCGCATCGGGCTTGGCCGCGCGGATCTGGGCCAGCTCGGCCGCATAGTCGATCTGGCCCAGCTTGGTGTAGACCTCTTCGCCGGGCGCGGTCTTGTAGCCGCGCTTGAAGCCGACCAGCGCATCCTTGCCGGCCGGATAGTCGGGCGCCATGATGAACATCTTCTTGAAGCCACGGTCGGCGGCCAGCTTGCCGGCTGCCTCGTGGAAGGCATCGTTCTGGTAGGACGTGCCGAACCAGAACGCATTGCACTGCGCGCCCGCGAACTGGCTGGGGCCGGGATTGTTGGACAGGTAGGGCACCTTGGCGCCGAACAGCGCCGGGCCCACGGCCAGGGCCACGTTGGAGCCGATGGGGCCGGTGAAGAAATCCACCTTGTCGCGCTGTATGTAGCGCGTGACCAGCTGGCGCGCCTGGTCGGGGTTGCCGCCCATGTCGGTCTGCAGGAACTCGGCCGGCTGGCCGCCCAGCTTGCCGCCCAGCTGCTTGATGGCGAGGTTGAAGCCGTCACGCGCCTCGGCGCCCAGCGCGGCAAACGGCCCGGAAATATCGTTGGCGATACCGACCTTGATGGTGTCCGCCTGCGCGAGCGCGGGAACAAAGGCAGGGGCCAGGGCCGCTGCGGCCAGGAAGGGGGTGAGGAAACGCATGCTGCTGTGCTCCTTGCGCGGGCCGCGCGGATGACAATCGGTGGTGAGGCAGTCTTCCGTCACGCTGGACGGGAAACTCTGTAAGGGCTGGAACGGTTGGCGCGGGTCTTAGTTTAGGTTTAAAGTATTTTGCAGAACAAGTCTGGGACTTGTACCAATACCTGCCATACAAACCATTTCGCGCCATCTCCGTTCCAATGCCCGCACTCTACCGTCACTACGACCGCGCCGGACTCGATGTCCAGTACAACGCCCGCGCGACGGTAACCGACATCACCCCCATCATCAAGGCCTATGCCGACGACAGCCGGGCCGCGCGCCAGAGCCTGCCCTGCGCGCTGAACGTGGCCTATGGCGAGCATGCCGACGAGCTGCTGGACATTTTCCCGGCAGCAGCCGAGGCGGCAGGCGCCCCCGTTCTCTTCTTCATCCATGGCGGGTACTGGCGGCTGCTGTCCAAGGACGACTCCAGCAGCATGGCGCCCACCTTCACGCGCGCCGGCGCCGTGGTGGTGGCCCTGAACTATTCGCTGGCGCCCGCCGTCACGCTGGACCGCATCGTGGACCAGACACGCCGCGCCCTGGCCTGGGCGCATGCGCACATCGCCCGCTACGGCGGCGACCCGGGCCGCATCCATGTCTGCGGCAGCTCGGCCGGCGGCCACCTGGCGGGCATGCTGCTGGCCGGCGGCTGGCATGCGGACTACGGCGTGCCCGAGGACGTGGTGCGCGGCGCCGCACCGCTGTCGGGCCTGTTCGACCTGCGCCCGCTGGTGCACACCCACATCAACGAATGGATGCGCCTGAGCGAGCAGGACGCCATTCGCAACAGCCCCGCCCTCCTGCCGCACGGCGCGGCCTGCCCGCTCATCGTCAGCTACGGCGAGAGCGAGACCGATGAATTCAAGCGCCAGAGCGACGACTACCTGGCCGCCTGGAACCAGCGCCGTGGCCCCGGTCCATCGTCAGGCCAGTACGTGGCCATGCCCGGCACCAACCATTTCGACATCGTGCTCACCCTGAACGACCCGGCCAGCCCGCTGACGCGCGCCATCCTCGCGCAGATGGGCTTGAGCGCCCCCACACCGCAGAACCAGCCATGACCCACGCTCCCGACCTGGAGTCGCGCGCCGCGCCCGACGACCACCATGCGCTGCGCCTGTGGCTGCGCATGCTCACCTGCTGCAACCTCATCGAAGGCGAGATCCGCAACCGCCTGCGCAGCGAATTCGACACCACCCTGCCCCGCTTCGACCTCATGGCCCAGCTGCAGCGCGCGCCCGAGGGTATGAAGATGGGCGAGCTGTCGCGCCACATGATGGTGACCAACGGCAACATCACCGGCATCACCGACCAGTTGGAGAAAGAGGGCCTGGTGGTGCGCACCAAGGTGGAGTCCGACCGGCGCAGCTCCGTGCTGCACCTCACCCCGCTGGGTCGCAAGACCTTTGCGCGCATGGCCAAGGCGCATGAATCCTGGGTCATGGGCATGTTCGGCGACATGCCGCAGGCCAGCCGCAACGACCTGTACCAGGCGCTGGGCGACCTCAAGCAGCAGGTGGTGGCCCACCGCTCGCCCACGGACTGAGCGCACGCAGACCCACCCCCATTCAGCCCTGCACGCAGTTGCGCCCTGCGGCCTTGGCGCGGTACAGCGCACGGTCGGCCGCTTCCACCAGCGCCACGGCGGCACCTTGGGTGGAGCCGTGGGTAGTGCCTTGTGTAGCACTTTGTGTAGCGCCTTGTGTCGCGCCAGCCTCACCGCACTGCGCTGTCGCCACGCCGATGCTGGCCGTCACATGGCCGAAGCGGCTGCTGCGGTGCTCCAGGCCCAGGCCCTCGATGCGCGCACGCAGCCGCTCGGCCACCTGCAGCCCGCCGGCCTGGTCCGTATTGGGAAGCACCACGGCCAGCTCCTCCCCGCCGTAGCGCGCCGCCATGTCGCCGGGCCGCTGCACGGCCTGGGCCAGGGCGCGACACACTGTCTGCAGGCAGGCATCGCCTGCCACATGGCCGTAGGCGTCGTTGTAGCCCTTGAAATGGTCCAGATCGATCAGCAGCAGCGACAGCGGCGTGCCCTCGCGCACGGCGCGCCGTGCCTCGCGCTCCAGCACCTCGTCGAAGCGGCGCCGGTTGGCCAGGCCCGTGAGCTGGTCCTGGGCGGCCAGCACCTCCAGCCGGCGGTTGGCCTGCAGCAATTCCTCGCGCGCGCTGACCAGGGAGCATTCGGCACGCGAGCGCAGCCGCATCGCCGCCGTCAGCCGCCAGCCGATCAGCGCAATCGCCAGAAACAGCCCCAGCACCACGGCCAGCGTCAGCTGCGCCTGGCGCTGCCAGGAACTGAGCGCCTCGTCGCGGCCCAGGGCCACCGTGGTCACCAGCGGATAGCGCTCGCTGCGCAGGAAGGCATAGATTCTTTCCGTGCCATCCAGGCCCGAGCGGAACGACGCCGTGCCCGACATCGCCCCCGCATAGTGGCGCAGGAAATTGGGCGACTGCGAGAAGTCCCGGCCCAGGTCCTGCTCACGGAAGGGGTGGCGCACCAGCAGTTGCCCGCCCGGCGTGCTCAGTGAAATGGCGCCCTGCTCGCCGATGTCGATCTTGCCGAACAGCCGCAGGAAATTTTCCACACCCAGCGTCACCACGACCACGCCGGCAAACTGGCCCTCGCTGTCGGTATAGCGCCGGCTGATGGTGATCACCCATTCGCTTGTGGAGCGGCTGCGGATCGGCGGCCCGATGTAGATGCCTGACGACGGGTCGTCGCGGTGGTGCGTGAAGAAGTCGCGGTCCGCGCTTTGCGTTCCTGGGGGAAACGTCCCCTTGGACGACATCAGCCAGCGCCCCTGCGCGTCCACGACCAGCAGCTCGTTGAGCTGGTTCAGCAGCTGCTCCTGGCGGTTGACCAGATGCAGCACGCGCTCCAGGTGCGCGGCACCGGCGCCATCCAGCTCCAGCCTTTCGGCAATGCCCAGCAGCAGCATGGAGCTTTGGGTGATCACGCCTTCGGAATAGGTATTCAGCGTCTGCGCCAGATTGCGGTTGACGGTATCCACCTCGGCCAGCGTGCGCTGGCGTGCAGCCACCAACTGCCACACCGTGGCCGCCGACACCGACACGAACACCACGGCCAGCAGCCAGCCCACCAGGCGGGTATCGCGTTTGACGGGCCGACCGCTGCGGCTGCGGCAGGCCCTTGTCCACCAATCCCTCTTCGTCACATGCACCTGCGCCATCTCGGCGGTCTCGCCGCCGTCCGATCTTGGGGTTTTCTGCGTCCGGGTTCAACGCCAGTGCAGCTTCCTTCCGCAAGCGATTCCCGTCCTCGACCCAGGTCGAGCGGGAAGAACCCGCGAACCCGGTATTGTCCCCGGCTTCGGAAAAATCGGCCGGCAGGGTTGGGATTGGGGGGTGCTGCCAACAGCTTCAGGCTGAATGCGGATGGCAGGCCTGTGATCACAGGCCTTATCGTTAAGGCATGGGTGATCAGCCGGGGCCGTCGCTCGCGGCAGCAAGAAGCGGCACCAAGACATCACCGATCGGGGTCGGAACCCCGCGCGCCCGGCCGCGGCGCGCGATAACGCCGTTGCGGATATCCCATTCGAGCGGGCGGCCTGCTTCGCGATCCGCCAGTATGGACGTGCCCAGGTCGGCAGGGGATGCCTGGAACTTGTCGAGGATCGCCTGCGGGACCTCATCGCCCAGTTCAGCACCTTCGGCGCGTGCCACGGCCAGGCACTCCTGCAGATAGTCCAGTGTGAGCTTGGAGATGTCGTGCCGGCCGTACATGCCCGAGCGGCGATGCGTGAGCGCCATGAGCCCGGCCGCCGCGTTCTGCAGCAGCTTTTGCCAGGCCAGAGATCTGAAATTCGAAACCAGGTCTACCAGGCACCGGGAGCCTTGCAGTGCCTGCGCAACCACGAGGGAGGCCGCTTCGTCAGGCAGGCTGATCCGAGCATCGCTGCGCAGGAGCACCGACCCATCGGATTGCGCCTGCGCAGGGAACCACACGACTGCAGGAACGACTCGCCCCTGAGGGCACAGCGCAGTGACACTCTCCAACTGCTCGACCCCGTTTTGCAAGACACACACGACGGTTTGCGGGCCGCTCAACGCCGCAAGCCATTGCGCAGTGGCAGCGGTCTGAGTCGCTTTGACCGCGAGAAAAACGAGGTCCACCGGGCGTGCAATCTGTGCTGGATCCGTTCTCACCGGCCCGGGAACAACGATGCGAACACCGCTACCTTGCAGCACCAGGCTGTCACGCGGCGTACGGCCGCAAAGCATGGGCGTGCGGCCGACTTCGTGCAACGCAGCAGCGACGGTGGTCCCGATCGCACCGGGCCCCAGGACAGCGATTCTTGTATGGACTTGTTGATTCACTGAAGCGGATTCCTCGAAACGGATGCTCGGCGCCGGCCTCGACACCTGAAAAGGACAATTATGGAGTGCCACGGGCGCAGTGGAGGGCTGCTCTTGGCTGTGCCTGCATAGGTGCAATGCATCTTGATAGTTTCTCAGTATTCATCCCGGCAAAATACACGTCAGTGGACTCTTTCATTGGGCATGCAATATGAGTTGACGAACATTGCAGTATTCCGTAACGATTGACGCATATCCGGCTTTGATATTCCGTGCCTTTTGGCGAATTGCTCGACCGCCGCTGTGTCAAAACGCGTAGTCTGGATGAAGTCCAGGGCTTCGGCATCCGTATTCAAAAACCGTGCGACCGGAGGAATGCTCAAAAGCCATTTCAGCAATCGGAGCGAAATATGATGCCTTGGGGACTTTATTCCAAGGGGTTGTGCCACCTCTGCCAGGAGTTCTCGCAAGTTGGGACTTTGGTCGTCAAGCGCCAGGAGCTCCTGACCGACCATGGAAGGATCAAAAGCGCAAGCCGAAACCAGCTCGACCAGATAATCCACAGTGACCAATGGCAACCAGTGCTCTGCGCTACCGGGCACTGCAGCCAGTTTTCCCTGCGTTAGATTGCGTATCAGATCCACCAGTGGCTGGCTGCAAGGTATATGTCCCGTGCGGCTATGACCACAGACCGTTGCGGGGTGCACGACGGTCATTTTCCCTCCCTTGGCAGCCATGAACTCCAGGGTCGCGAAATGCGCCTCCAGTTTGCTCCCCTCGTAAGCGCCGACACGCCGATAGACGGCAGGCCAATGAGTCCTTTCCGGATGGCCGGGATCAATTCCGATGCGCTGCAGATGTTCATTGTTCTTCAGCATATAGCCGCCGATCATCACCAGCCGGCTATCTTGCTGCGCTGCCAACAACGCCACGCGCTTTGCACCTTCCACATTCACAGCACGCGAATGCTCCATTGAAAGGCCCCACGCGAAGTGGGCGCCCAGGTGGAACACAACTTCGGCCTGCCGCAAAGCCTCTCGATCGGAAAGACTCAAGCCGAGGCTCTCCTGCTCCAGATCGCCAGCCACGGCAAAGACACGGTTTGCGACACCTCCCAGATTGTCGACCTGCTCCCGCAGTTGCGCCAGGCGCTCCGGGCGACGCATCAGCACCCGAATCGTGTGACCTTTTGCGCTCAGGCATGACACCAGATGCTGGCCGATGAAGCCGGTCCCTCCCGTAACAAAGCACTCCACGCTCATTTTTCTGCTCCTTGGCACGATGAAAAATCGAGTGTAGACTGTCGACCCAACTCTATAGTCAAGCGTTTTTTCATGAATATCGGCGAACTCGAGGTCCGCAGCGGCGCCAGCCGCCATACCCTGCGCTACTACGAGAAGATCGGCCTTATCGCACCATTGCGGCGAAACAACAATTACCGTGTTTACACACCGCAAACCCTGCAGGATCTTGGATTTATCCAGCGCGCACAAAGCATGGGATTTTCTCTTGCGGAAATAGGCGAAATTCTGGACGCGCAGAGAAACAAGTCAATCGATTGTGCCGAGGGTGCCAAGTTGATTGAAAAGAAAATGCTGGAAATCAGAAAGAAAATCACTGAGCTCAAAAGCATTTATCGGTATTTGGACGAGGAGCGTGCAAATCTCGAGGCCAGTGCTGCCAAGCAACTTGAGCTTCAGCGACTCAACAACGCCTTGAAGTGAGCTGTCGGCATCCAGACAACAGCGGCAATCGCTGCATGGCTGCTCCCGGCATCACCCGAGTACATCCGCGCAGCCTGGACAGAAAACGCATCTGCCGCGCCAAGGCATGGCGCAGCCATTCATCCACGGCTATGCTCAATACCTTTGCCGTTGCGCAGTCGGCGCCCGCCCTGCAACGGACCTTGACTGTTCAGGACCTCCCATGCACATCGAACCCGGCGTCGTCAGCCCCGAAAAAATCGCCCTCAGTTATGTCACCGCCGCAGCGGCCTTCGGCCTGACCGCCGCCCTGGCACGGCAAAGCCTGCGCGACAACGGCGGCTGGCTCGCGCTGCTGGCCCGCAGTGTCATCACCACCGCGCTGGTGTTCAGCTTCTTCGAGGTGTTTCCGCACGAGCCGGTCGGCGTGTCCGAGGTCCATCTGATCCTGGGCTCGACCTTGCTGCTGATGTTCGGCGCGGGAGCTGCGGCCATCGGCCTGGCGTTCGGCCTGCTGGTGCAGGGCCTGTTCTTTGCCCCCTTCGACCTGCCGCAGTACGGCATGAACGTCACCACCTTGCTGGTGCCGCTGTATGCGGTGAACCAACTGGCGCGCCGGCTGATTCCCGCCGGCACGGCCTATGTGGACATCAGCTACAGGCAGGCCCTGGCCCTGTCCACCACCTACCAGGGCGGCATTGTCCTGTGGGTCGCGTTCTGGGCCATCTACGGCCACGGTGCCAGCCTGGCAACCTTGACCGAAGTGGCAAGCTTCGGTGCTGCCTACATGTGCGTCGTGCTGGTGGAACCCCTGGTGGACCTGGCGGTGCTGTGGCTGGCCAAGCGCCTGGCGACCTTCACCCAAGGGCCGCTTTTCAATACCCGCCTGCACGCCGTTGCGGTCTGACAGGGCCGGCTCCCCCGGTCACGGTTGACGCCCCATAGGGCATCTTGCCCCGGTGCTCCCGCCTTGCCGCCCCCGGGCCACCATGGCAAAGCGGGGAGCGGCAGGTGCATGGACGGCCCCGCGCGCAGCCGTGGCCGCTTCCTCTTGGTCCAGAATGACCAGGTCCCTCTTCATCAGCCTGCCGGCAAGCGAGCTCGGCAAATCCACCGCCTTCCACAAGGCCCCGGGCTTCCAACAGAGCCCGCAGCCCAGCAGTGAGGACGGCTTCGCCATGGTCTGGAGCGGCGGGATGCCTGCGCAGTGCAAGGACCCGGCGTTCGCCTCCGCGACGTGGCCTTGGCAACGCGGCCGACGCCGGAATCGCTGCAGCCGGGTGATCGGGCAAGCCTGAAAACCCGCTTCCTGCGACAATCCGCGCCGCTCGCTTTGCTCCACTGCATCGCGACGGCACGGACCGTCGCCGCATTGCTCCTTGTCTGGCGGCTCTCACAAGGAGCGCGCCTGCGCCGATACCTCCATCGCCCATGGCTCTCGACCCCTTCACCCTGCTCGTTCTCACCACGGCCATGGCGGCCGCTTCGGCGCTGTATCTGGCTGCGGAATGGAGCAGCGTGCGCGAACGCTCGCTGCTGCTGTGGAGCGCGGGGTTCGCCATCATCGTCGTGGGCTGCGTGCTGGCCCTGCTGCGTTCCAGCGGCCATGTGCTGCTGGGCATCTGGTTTCCCAACGGCCTGCTGATCGCCGCCCACTGGCTGTTCCTGGCCGGGGTCGCCGGATTCATGCGCGTGCGGCTGTCGCACTTCTGGTGGCTGCTGGCCGTCGTCTGGCTGGCCATGCTGTTTCTGCCAGACGGGCCCTGGTGGTCCAAGGCGATGCTGGGCATCCAGTCGCTGCTGATCGCCATCACCACCTTGCGCGCCGGCCTGCTGCTGCGCCCGCATGGCGGCGCGCTGGGCATGGGCGCGGCGCAGTTGAGTTTCGTGCTGCTGGCGCACGGCCTGTTCTACCTCGCCAAGGCAGGATCGACCGTGGCGCTGGACGCCTTCGTCAACCTGGGCAGTTTCCGCGGCACGGTGATCCTGATCTCGCTGGTGGAGGGCGTGATGGCGATCATGCTGCTGGCCATGTCCATGACCGGGACAGAGCGCCATCGCCGCGAGGAGCGCATCGCGCAGATTGCCGCCCGAGATCCGCTGACCTCCCTGGACAACCGCCGCGCGCTCTATCTGCGCGCACCGGCGCTGCTGGCACAAGCCTCGCCGGCCCGCCCCGGCGCCCTGCTGCTGATCGACATCGACCACTTCAAGCAGGTCAACGACCTGCACGGCCACGATGCCGGCGACCGCCTGCTGATGACGCTGAGCGACCTCATCCGCAGCGTGCTGCCTCGCGGCGCACTGGCCGCGCGGCTGGGCGGGGATGAGTTCGTGATCCTGCTGCACAACGTCTGCGGCACGGCCGCGCAGGCGCTGGGCCAGGACTTGCGCGAGGCGTTCGTGCAGCAGGCGCGCGCGATGTTCGCGACGCCGCAGCCCGTGTCCCTGAGCATCGGTGCGGCCTTGTTCGACCAGCCCGGAACAGAGCTGTCCCACTGGCTCAAGCAGGCCGACGAGGCCCTCTATGCATCGAAGCGCAAGGGACGGGACCGGATGGAACTCGCCCCGCTTGCCCCAGGGCGGCCCCACGGATGATCTGCTTACCGCAGGTGGGCCGCTTGCGTGCACTTGCAGGTCACATCTGCCGCTGATAGGGGTCCGGGCCGGTTCAGTCCGGGTCGTTTTGGCGCCTCAAGGCGTCAATGCAAAGTCCACCGCAGCCTCGGCATGCAAGGCCGTGGTGTCCAGCACGGGCACGGGGCAATGCGCCTGCTGCACCAGCAGGCTGATTTCCGTGCAGCCCAGCACCATGGCCTGGGCGCCCTGCCCGGCCAGCTGCGCCATGATGCGCTGATAGGTGCGCCGCGACTCTTCCCGTATCCGGCCTGCGCACAGTTCCTCGTAGATGATGCGGTGCACTTCGGCGCGGTCCGCCTCCTGCGGCACCATCACCTCCAGCCCCTGCTGCTGCAGGCGCTCGCGCATGAAGGGCTGCTCCATGGTGAAGCGGGTGCCCAGCAGCCCCAGCCTGCGGTGGCCTGCCGCCCGGGCCGCATCGGCCACCGGGTCGGCAATGTGCAGAAAAGGGATGCGCACCGCTGCCGCAATGCGGTCTGCCAGCTTGTGCATGGTGTTGGTGCACAGCAGCACCCCATCCGCCCCGCCATCCTGCAGCCGCCGCGCGGCATCTTCCAGCAAGGCGGCTGCGTCATCCCAGCGGCCTTCATGCTGGGCCAGCTCGATGGGGCCAAAATCCACGCTGTACATGAGCAGTTTTGCAGAGCGCAGCGGACCCAGCCGGTCGCGCACGCCCTGGTTGATGAGCCGGTAGTACTCGGCGCTGGACTCCCAGCTCATGCCCCCGATGAGACCGATGATGCGGTGAATTTCCGTGTGGTTTGCGTTCATGCCTTCAGTGTGGGCAGCGCCCGGTTTCCCGTCTATCAAGAAATTTCAGTTCAAGACACAAGGCGCCAGGGTGATGAAAGTTCAGGAACTACCGGGATTCGAGGTGCAGCTGCTGGGCCGCGCGGCCTACAGCAGCCATGACCCGACCCGCCTTCATTCGCTGGGCATTGCGCTGGAGCGCCAGCAAGGCGTGCATGCCATTGGCAGCGACCGCCGCGTGGACTTCGACACATGGCCCGGCACGGTGGCACGCACGCCACCGGGGGTGGATGTGTTTTCCGAATCGGCCACGGGCGGCGAGTACCTCGTGGTTCGCTGTACCCCTGCGCAATGGGAGCAATGGCTGGACGACGCAGTGCCTGACACCGAAGCCCGGCGCGTTGTGCACCCTGGCCAGCGCGCCGCCTTGCAGATTGCGCACCAGCTGCGGCAACTGCTGCTTTGCCCCGAGACGGACACCCTGGCAATAGAGCAGGCAGCCCTGCACTTCATGGCCCGGCAATGCGTCGATGCGAGGGATGTGCCCCATGTGCCCATCCCGCGCATCGATGCATTGCGCCCGGTGTATCGGCCGGTTCTGGAGCGCATGGCGGCCGAGTTTGCACAGCCGTTGAGCATTGCCCAGCTGGCCCGGATGACCCGTCGCACCCCGCTGCGTTTTCTGCGTGAGTTTTCCCAGCTGCTTGGCATGACTCCGCATGCCTATCTTGTGGAGACCCGCATACAGGCGGCCCGCTCCATGATGCGGGCGGATGCCGATTCGCTGGTCTGTATCGCCCACGATTGCGGCTTCAGCCATCAATCGCACATGGGAGCCGCGTTTCGCAAACATCTGGGGCTGACGCCCAGCCAGTACCTGGCCCGCATTCGCCATACGGCCAGGCAGTGACCGATGGAGCACCTGGAACCGTCACGCCCGGGGCATGCGGCATGACCGGTGTTCCAGACGGTGCAATGAACTTGCAAGTTCCCGCGTTGGCTTTTCATTCCCATTGTCAATCCGAACAGACGGACTCGACCTGCGCACTTCAACCGCGCATACTTAGGGCCATTGCTCTCCCCCTGTTCTGATTTGGGATGGCGCGGCAACCCCAACCTTGCCGTGTTCCTGCCAATGGAGCGGACTACCGATAATTCATTCCCGTTATCAACGGCATATCGTGCCGCTCGGCCATACCGGGCAGAACTGAGGACCGCCAATCCGCCAGCAGCGCGTCAATTCAATGTGCGTACACATCTGATAGAGCAGATCAATGAAATGACCCCTCGAAAATCCACATTCGCACCTTTGAGCAGAATTTTTGCTTTCGCCATTGAACTGGATGGAGTGGACCGTGTGCTGTCCGTGGTCCGGCGGCATCTGGGCATGGATGTGGCCTTTGTGGCCCGATTCCGCGAAGCGGATCGGGTGCTGGAGCATGTGGACGAGAGCACTGGCGGAGTGATTTTCCGGCAGCAGAAGATTCCATTGAACGAGGGCTATTGCCAGAAGGTGGTCAATGGCGAATTGCCGCAGTTGATTCCAGACACGTCCCGTTTACCCGCTGCACAGGAAATACCGGAGACGCACACCATTCCCATCGGCTCGCACCTGAGCGTACCGATCCGCCTGGATGACAACCGTCTGTACGGCACCTTGTGCTGCTTCAGCCACCAGCCCAATCCCGCGCTGGGTGAGCACGATATGTCGCTGTTGCGGGCATTCTCCGATTTATTGGGACTGCATTTCAGTGCAACTTCTGCGGTCCAGCATGCTAGGGACAAAGCGGCCAACGAAATCCGCCTTGCCATGCAGGGCAATGCGCTGCGCCCTGTATTTCAGCCCGTATACACCATCGCGACAGGCAGGCTGCACGGTTTTGAGTGCTTGTCGCGCTTTGACCTGGAGCCATTTCGCCCGCCAGACCAATGGTTCAAGGCAGCGCACGAAGTCGGCCTGGGGCTGGAGCTGGAGCGCCATGCAATCGACACGGCACTTGGCGCGCTCGGTCGCCTGCCAACCGATTGGCTGCTCGCAGTCAACTGCTCGCCGCAGCTGATCCAGTCGGGGCAGCTGCCCCGGCTTCTGGGTTCGGACCAGGATCTGTCGCGCGTGACGCTGGAAATCACGGAGCATGCCGCCGTGGATGACTACAGGGCTTTGGCCGATGCACTGGCTCCGCTGCGGCGCCGGGGCGCGACCTTGGCAGTCGACGATGCCGGTGCCGGCTACTCCAGCATGCGGCACATCCTGCATCTTCAACCGGACATGATCAAGCTGGACATGAGCATCACGCACGACGTCGATACCGACCGCAGCCGCCGTGCGCTCGCCAAGGGGCTCACGAGTTTCGCGCACGAAATAGGAAGCGTGGTGGTCGCCGAAGGTGTGGAGACTGCCGAGGAATTCAATGCGCTGGCAAGCCTTGGCGTGGATCTGGCCCAGGGCTACTTCTTTGCCAAGCCGATGGGGTCAGCACAGGCGCTGGCCATGGGGCTTGCCAGGGCCTAGGGCCCAGGCGTTCAAGCTTTCGAGCCTGCGTGAATGCGTGCCTGCCTGCATGCGTGCGTGAATGTGCTGTGGCGACGCAGCGTTCTCCCGCCACCTTGACCGGGATCAAGCACACACCAGCCATGGTGCCCGAGCAAGGCGCCCGTTGCGCGAAGCCGTAGTGCACCCGGCGCATAATCGCCTGCATTCTTTCCCCAGCCCATCCGCCATTGCAGGTCTGCATGCGGCAGGCGCGTCCAGCGGCCATCGCGGCGCCCCAGCATTTCCCCAGACTTCCAGCAACAGCCTCCCGGCAGGCGGTCATGGGCATGCCCACGGTGAACCCAGATGGAAGTTTTGAAGCAACTCGAACCCCTCATGCGCGACATCATCGCGCCCCAGGCCGCGCAGATCGACGAGCAGGCACGCTACCCGCGCGCCGCGCTGGATGCACTGGCGGCAGCCGGCCTGCTGGGCCTGATCAGCGCCAGCGAGGTGGGCGGCCTGGGCAAGGGCCTGGCCGAAGCGGTGCAGGTCGTCGAGCGCATTGCCCAGGACTGCCCCTGCACGGCCATGGTGCTGACCATGCACTACTGCGGCGTGGCGCTGATCGAACCCTTTGCCGACGACCCTGTGCGCCGCGAGATCGCGGCCGGCCGCCACCTCACCACGCTGGCCGTGTCCGAAGCCGGCTCGCGCAGCCATATCTGGGCGCCGACGGGCACGGCGACCGCCGCTGAAGATGTCATCCACCTGAACGCGCTCAAGAGCATGATCACGTCGGCCGGCGAGGCCGATTCCTATGTCTGGATCTCGCGCGCCACGCAGGGCGAGGGCAATACGCTGTGGCTGGTGGACAGCCGGCTGCCGGGCCTGTCCATTCCCGGACGCTTCAACGGCATGGGGCTGCGCGGCAATGCGTCCTCGCCCATCGAGGCACGCAACGTGGGCGTTCCACGCGCCCGCATGCTGGGCGCCGACGGCGAGGGCGAGGCCGTGAAGGGCCGCTATCTGATGCCCTTCTTTCCCACGCTGATCGCCACCACGTCCATCGGCCTGATGCAGGGCGCGCTGCGCCGCGCCGTGGCCCATGTGGCGGGCACGCGCTTTGCGGAAAGCGGCAGCTCGCTGGCCGACCTGCCCACCATCCGCGCCTACCTGGCCCGTGCCCAGCTGCGCCTGGAGCAGGCCCGCCTGCTGCGCGACGATACCGTGGCCGCCGTGCAGGCGGCCCGGGCCGATGCGCGCACCCGCCTGCTGCAGAGCAAGGCCGCAGCCGCCGAGGCCGCACTGGAAGTGACCGACATTGCCATGCGCGTGTGCGGCGGCGCCGCCTTCCGCAAGGAGCTGGGCATAGAGCGCCTGTTCCGCGATGCGCGCGCCGCCTCGGTCATGGCGCCCACCACCGATGTGATCTACGACATGCTGGGCAAAGGCATGTGCGACGCCGCCGCCTGAGCCTGAACGGCAGAACCCGTCGATCGCTTCACCCCTCCTCCCCCATCCAGCAAAGGACTTCCGCATGACGACAACCGCCCCCGTGATCAAGCTCGGCGCCGTGGCCTACGCCCCCAAGGTGATCACCATCTGGGAAGGCTTCAAGGCGTATTTCATCGAGCGCGGCTACTACTTCGACTACGTTCTCTATTCCAACTACGAGTCGCTGACCGAGGCGTTGATGGCAGGCGATGTGCACCTGGCCTGGAACTCGCCGCTGGCCTTTGTGCGCGCCGACCGCATGGCCCGCGCGCGCGGCCTGCGCGTGGAGTCCATCGCCATGCGCGATACCGACCTGGACCTGCATTCGCTGCTGGTCGTGCCCGCAGACAGCCCCATCCAGAGCGTGCAGGACCTGCACGGCAAGACCGTGGGCTTCGGTGCCGTGGATTCGCCCCAGGCCACGCTGATCCCGCTGGACCATCTGCGCCAGCAAGGGCTGGTGGCCGGGCGCGACTACACGGCACGCCGCTTTGACGTGCTGGGCGGCAAGCACGGCGACCACATCGGCGGCGAGCGCCTGGCCGCCGCCGCCATGGTGGCCGGCGAGATACAGGCTTCATGGATGGTGGGCAAGAACTACCTGGCCTTTGCGCGCGAAGGCACGCTGCCGGCCGGCGGCACGCGCGTGCTGGCCACCTCGGGCGCCTTCGACCACTGCAACATGACGGCCGGCCCGCACATCGATGCCGGGCGTGCCGCCGCCTTCCGCGACATCCTGCTGGCCATGTCCTGGGACGACGCGGCAGTGCGCCCGCTGCTGGAGCTGGAAGGCCTGAAGGTCTGGCACCCGGGCCGCGGCACGGGCTACGGCCTGCTGGAGCGCGCGGTGACGGACGAGGCCTTCTACGACGCCGAAGGCCGCATCACCGTGCAGGACTACCGTTACTGATACGCGCCATGGCCATGCCTGATTCCTCCAGCCCCGCCCAGCAGGCCGCCGATATGCAGGCTGCCGATCTGCCTGTCATCGACCTGCAGGGCCTGGGCTTCGATGCCGGTGCCCATCTTCTGGTCAAGCACGCGCTGGCCGCCCTGCCCGTGGGCGGGCAGCTGCGCGTGACCGGCAGCTCGCCGGGCTGGCAGGCCCAGCTGTCGGGCTGGTGCAGCGACCAGGGCCACGGCCTGCGCTGGGAGGACGGCGCGGGTGCAGCACAGTCCATGGCCATCGTGGCGCGCGGCAGCGCGCAGTCCGGGCGCTGGCGCGGCGCGGCGCACACGGGCCGCAGCGATGCACGCTCGGGCGACGGTGCCGTGGCCGCGCAGGCCCAGCCGTTCTGGGGCCTGGCCGCGCGTGGCGCGCAGGTGGAAGCCGGGGCGCCGGCCTTCCATTTCCGGCTCAGCGACAAGCTGCAGGTCTGGACCGACAGCGCCGCCGACCTCTACGCCCAGGCCGTGGCCGCGCAGTGGAATGCCGACACCGATATCGACTGGTGCGATGCGCCCGAGCTGCCCGCGCCCGTGGAGGACGCCATCGTGCAGCTCATGACCTACATGGTGGAGAACGAGAACGCGGCCCTGCTGGTGCCTGCGCGCTTCCTCGGCCAGTTGCACCCGCACTACCGCGAACTGCAGGCTGCGCTGGCCATCCAGGTGGCCGACGAGGCGCGGCACATCGATGTCTTCACGCGCCGCATCCGCCGCCACGGCCGCGAGCCCGCCCTGTCCACGGCGGGTGGCCAGGCCTCGCTCAAGAGCCTGCTGGACGAGACGGATTTTTCCGTGGCGGGTTTCCTGCTGTCGGTGCTGGGCGAAGGCACCTTCGTGCACCTGCTGCAGTTCCTGCAGACCGAGGCGCCCGACCCCCTCACACGCCAGATCTGCCGCCTGGCCGCGCGCGACGAGGCGCGCCATGTGGCCCTGGGCATGTCCCACCTGCTGTACCGCCTGCAGCACGAGCCCGGCTTCCAGCACCAGCTGGCCCAGGCCGTGGAGCAGCGCTTCGACAACCTGGCCGGCACCTCGGGCCTGAACGAGGAAGTCTTCGACGCCCTGATCCTCATCGCGGCCGGCACCCTCACCCCCGAGGCCCTGGCCCGTGGCGCCGCCCGCGTGCAGCAGCTCATGCGCGACATGGCAGACGGGCGTCTCTCCAAGCTGCTGCGGCTGGGCTTCGAGCGCGGGCACGCCGAGCGGCTGGCCTCGCTGCATACGCGCAATTTCATGTAGGCACGAGAAACGGACCCGGTGCGCGGTGCCCGGTGGCCATAGGACCGGCGCCGGTCAATCCACGATCAATTTATTGCTGTTCAGCAGCTGCGTGATGATCTGCTGATCCGTGGCGGCACCGGAATACAGCGTCTGCAGATTCACGCCTTCCAGGATGATCTGCTGGGTCTCGGCCGATGCCGAATAGCTTGCACCCACCGCATGGGAGTCCGCACCGAAGCCGCCCGTGTGGCTGACATGGACCCAGGTATCACCTCCCGTGATCTCGAAGTGCAGGTAGTCGGCCAGGTTGCCTGCGGCATTGCCGGGGCCTGCGGATTCACCCTGCAGCAGGTCGCGCAGGTCCAGTACATCACCGCCTGCGCCGTTGGCTCCCGCGGCCGCCATGGCGAAGTTCTGGATTCGGTCCATGGCCGGTGTTCCTGCCGCCCCCTGGTCTCCCAGCGACCAGGCAAAGACATCCACGAAGTTCTCGCCCGCATCACCGCCGCTCATCAGATCGTTGCCGGGGCCACCGGCCAGCAGGTCCGTGCCCGATCCCGCGTTGAGGGTGTCGTTGCCGCTGCCGCCCATCAGCACATCGGAGCCTGCGCCCGCCGACAGGTTGTCGTCGCCAGCGCCTCCGAAAACGATGTTGTTTCCGTTGGTGGCGCTGATGGTGTTGGCGCCGTTGCCACCAACGATGTATTCGCTGGCCGAGCTGCCCGTATAGCTGCCGCTATGGGTCGTGGTGACATCCACGGTCGTATATGAGGCCTTGAGCGTGACCACGGTGGATGTCGATGCCGTGAAGCCGCCGCTCACCTCCGTCGCCGTGGCCTGGACCGTGAGATTGGTGGCGTTCGTGGTGTAGCTGCCAGGCAGATTCAGGATGAGATTGGGCAGGTCGGCTTCGGTGAACTGCCAGACACCACCACCCAGGTTCGTGCCCGCATTGAAGGACAGATTGGTGGGCAGTCCACTGATCCTGATCGACAGGGTTTCCGAGCCATCCGTATCCACCAGCTTCGTGGTTATCGGAAACCTGACGCTGGTCCCGCCTGTGCCGTGTGCGATGGCCAGCAACGTGGCAAAGCTGATGCTACGCGGGATGTCCGTGGCAACCATCCATTGATCTGCCACGGCAACCGGTGCATCGTTCACGGGAGTGACCGTGATGGAAACAGTGACGATGTTTCCCATGGCCAGCCCATCGCTGGCACGGTAGGCAAAGCTGTCGGAAACCGTCTCGCTGCCGTTGTGGATATAGGTGAAGGTGCCATTGCCGCTCAGCGTCAGGGACCCGTTCGCCGGACCCGTCACCAGCACCGCGACGAGCGGATTGCCGTCAGGGTCCGTGTCGTTGGCCAGCACGCTGGTTGCACCGCTGGCAAGGACCGTGGCCACAGCGCCCTCGGCCACCACTATCGCATCGGAGACAGACACTGGCGGTTGATTGCCGGAGGGCGCAGCAGCAACCGTCACCGACACGCTGGCCGTGGCAAAGCCGCCCCTGCCGTCGCCAATGGTGTAGGTGAAGCTGTCGCTGCCGGTGAAGTTGGCGTTCGGCGTGTAGACCGGATTGCCCGTGACGGCATCCACGACCACGGAACCGTGGGTGCCCTGGGTGATGCCGGAAACGGTCAGGCTGTCCCCATCCGCATCGCTGTCGTTCCCGCGCACGGCGATGGCGACGGATGTATCGGCATCGGTGGTGGCCGTATCGTTGCCGGCCACGGGCATCCGGTTCACGAAAACACTCAGCGTGCTGGACGCGCCGGTCTGCACGGTGTAACCGATGCCCAGCGGATGGCCGCCGCTGTAGTTCGCATCCGCCTGGAAAGTGAAGCTGCCGTCTGCCTGCAGTGCGAAGGTCCCGCGCCCCGCCACGTTCCGGGAGCTGCCGGCCGCCACGGTCTGGCCTTCATAGGTGAAGCTGGCGACCACGAGCGCCCCATCGGCATCGGAATCGTTGGACAGCACATTGCCCGTGCGCTGCCCGGCCGTGTCCACCTGCACGCTGTCGGGCGCAAGCACGCTGGCGTGGCTGCCGTGCGCGGCGGCCGCCGCGTTGGCGCACAGCTGCGCCACATCCACCCAGCAGGAGCCGCCCGCCTCCAGCGTGGCGCCGACCGCGCAGGCGCTGCCGGGACGCGCGGCCGTCGAGGGAATCGCGCCGGGCACGCCCAGCGGAAAGCAGGTGTTCCACACAGGGTCCGTGATGCCGGTGACTTTCAGCCGCACCGACGTCTGGTTGCGATAGACCACGGGCAGGAATCCCTGCGGTGCGCCATCGGCACCCAGCGCTGTCGTCTGCACGGGAACGGTGAGCGTCTCGCCTGCGGCCTGGTTGAAGGCTTCCTGCAATTCCTGTATCTGGGCCTGCACCCGGTCGCCCCAGGCCGCCGTGGCCGCTGTCGCCACGACAGCACCGCCCAGGGCCCAGGCACGCAGGCCGACCAGGGAGATCCGCCCTTTTTGCACACCCCGCACAAGGCAGGCCCCCAAGGCCAACGCCAGCAGCGCAAGAGCGCCAGGGTGGTCCACAGGAATCGCCGCCGGCGCCACGGCTGCCAGCGGTGCCGCAGTGATGCTCTGGGCCTGGGCTGCCGGCACGGCACAGGCCACGGCCAAGGCGCCCAACGCCTGTGCGAGCCCCGTGCCACGGGCAAGGAATTGGAAAAGTTGCAGCATGGGTCTGGCCTGGAAGAAAAGATCCGAAGATCCGAACAGGCGGGGAGCGGTCCCCGCCACTGCCTTCAGGCAGGCCACAAATGACTGCGCTGCTGACAATTTCTTACTTTAGACGACGACCTGCGCAGCGCATATCCCTGAAAGCAGGTAATTGGCCAGCGGGCACCGGCTCTGGCAAGGGCCGCTCGAAGGCCGCACGACCCCTCCAATGCGCCCAGCTCGTCCGACCGCCCGCCCTTGCCTGGCAGGTACCGGCCCAGATCCACCCCGCCCACATGCGGGCCGCATATCACTCGACTTGTGACAACCCTAGAAAACCCAGGGATTTTCTCGCGGGCCTTTGTGATTTTTCCCATCAGAAAAACCGAGCCGCATCAGCGAATTAAGTCAATGGAGCCGGAGAAAGTTTCGCAAAAAGACAAACGCCTGCGCAATCTGACAAGAGAAAGCTTTTCCAAATGTAAACAATTGTTTATTCAGCCTGTAAGATTCCTCCAGTCAATCAGTGTTTCCCATGGGACAGGCCTGCGCCACCCCACAGATGCATTCATCATGAAAATGCATCAATCAAGCAGGATCATTGATTTTTTCAAGCAAGAATTCTTACTCAATCCATCTTTTGACGCACAACATCCACGGCCACCCAGATGAGAGCGCATCCAGATTGTGGAGAATAATATCCGACCATCACCAGCGACCTGATCAGGGAAACAATAAAATCAGCCGGGCCGAGCAATTGCTGCAGGCGTGCAAATGGCCGGAGCCGCCGATATATCCATCATTGGTACTCAGGCATATTCAGGAAGCGCAGGCGATTTTCGAATTGCACCGCATGCCTGACCGCGCGGTGTCGTCGCGCATCGCAGCGGCCTTCATCCATTGCCAGCTGGGTGAGGAGCGCAATGCCATTTCACTGGCCACGGCGGCCATGGCCAATCCCGCGCTGCTGCCGCCCGAGGCCCTGGTGCGCGCCACCTATGTGCTGGCGCTGGCGCATGGCCGGCTGGGCGAGCTCGATACCGCCCTGCAATTGATCGAAGGCAAGGACCATGATTTTGCGCAAATGGCGCCCGGAGACAGCCCCTGGCTCCCCGCCCTGATCACCTGGGCCAGGGCGCAAATCCTCTGGAAGGTCTTTCTTTATAAAAACCACCAGGACCTGTGGTGCGGGCCGCCGCCCGATTCAGGCCTGGTCCAGCTGGGTGCCGCTGCGCCCGACAGCGCTGCCTTGCAGGACCTGCTGGGGAATGTGGGCCGCCAGCTGCCAGCGGGCCTGGCCTGGCCGTACAGCGAGCTGCTGCGGCTGTCGCTCAAGGGGCTGGAGTCGGGCCGGCGCGAGGCTGCCGCCGTGGTCCGCGCCATTGAGCGCATCGGCATCCACTACCAGGCCAAGAACCCGCCCATTGCAGGCTGGGCCTGGCTCAGCAGTGCGCTGGTGCATTGCAGCAAGCGCCAGTACGGACAGGCGCTGCAGGCCGCCGTACTGGCCAAGTCCACGGCGCAGACCTACCAGTTGGAGGGCCTGCACCGCAATGCGCTGGTCTATGAGTACCACATACAGGAAACGCAGGGCGATTTCGCGGGCGCACTGTCCACGCTGAAGGCGCTGAACATCATGCGACTCAAGAGCATGGCCATCAGTCCTTATCTGGAGAAATCACGATTCACGGCCATGGACGAGGCGCGGTTGCATGACCTGGAACCTGCCTATGTGAAACGCGCCCTTCAATACATAGAAGACAACCTGGACAAGAAACTGCTGGTGCAGTCCATTGCCGACCATTGCCGCGTCAGCCGCCGCACGCTGGAAGTTTCATTTCGCCATAGCCGATCATGCAGCATTGGTGAATATATAAGACAAAGCCGTATCCACCTGGCTGCGGAATCCTTGCTGACCACGGATCAAAGCATAGGACAGATTTCCTCCCGGCTTGGATATTCCTCCCTCTCCACATTTTCCAGGGATTTTTCCGGCCATTATGGGATACCGCCATCGGCCTGGGTTCGGCACCACCGGCTGACGTGATTTGAAAAATCCTGGAATGCATATGACGGGCGTGTATTCAGGCCCTACCGATCACCCGAAGCAACACGCAAAGTAGGACGCAAAGGAAGACGCATGAAATATCTGAAGAATATGAAAACGGGCTCCATGCTGGGTCTGGGTTTCTCGGTTCTCATCCTCATCGCGCTGTCGATTGCGCTGCTGGGCCGAGCGCGGCTGATCCAGGCCTCGGACGATGTCTCCTACCTGGCCGACACGCGCATCACCAGCCTGCTCAGGCTGGTGGAGGTCAAGAGCTCGGTGGAGTTCATCTTCCGCGGCGTGCGCAGTCTGGCGCTGATCGAAGACCCTGCGGAAAAGGCCCTGGCCAAGGCCACGCTGGACACGCAGCGCCAGAAGATAGGCCAGCTCATGGAGCAGTTCCGCGAGGGACTGACCACGCCGCAGGGCATCGCCCTGTACGACCGCATGAGGAATGCGCGCACCGCCTACCTGCCGCTGCTGGACCAGTTCATGGCCGCGGCCATGCGGCATGACCTGCCCACCGTCTCGGCCATGCTGGGCAGCAGCGGAGAGTTCCGCAGGCAGCAGGACGCGTTCTTTGCCGCCATCAACGACATGCTGGCCCACCAGCAGGTGCGTGCCACGGAAACGGCCCAGGCCACCGAAGGCAAATCGCTGGCCGCCGGCCGGCAGATGCTGTCGCTGGCCCTGGCCTCGCTGTTGCTGGGTGCGCTGGTGGCCTGGGCCATCACCCGCCGCATCAAGGGCCTGCTCGGTGGCGAGCCGGCCTACGCGGCCCAGGTCACGCAGGAAGTGGCCAAGGGCAACCTGGCGGTGAACGTGCAGCTGCGCCGGGGCGATACCACCAGCCTGCTGGCCAGCCTGGAGGCCATGCGCGCCAGCCTGGCCGGCATCGTCAGCCAGGTGCGCCACAGCAGCGAATCGATTGCCACGGGCGCCAGCCAGATCGCCTCGGGCAACGCCGACCTGAGCGCGCGCACGGAAGAGCAGGCCGCCAACCTGGAGGAAACGGCTGCCTCCATGGAGCAGATGACCGCCACCATTCAGCAGAACGTGGACACGGTGCGCAGCGCCTCGGGCCTGGCCCAGTCGGCCAGCGCCACGGCCGTGCACGGCGGCGAGGTGGTGCATGGCGTGGTCAGCACCATGGAGGACATCACGCACAGCTCGCGCAAGATCGGGGAAATCATCGGCGTGATCGACGCCATCGCCTTCCAGACCAACATCCTCGCGCTCAATGCCGCCGTGGAGGCCGCGCGTGCCGGGGAACAGGGCAAGGGCTTTGCGGTAGTCGCCTCCGAGGTGCGGTCGCTGGCCCAGCGCTGCGCCAATGCGGCCAAGGAGATCAAGGGCCTGATCAGCGAGAGCGTGGGCAAGGTCGCCGCCGGCTCCCGCCAGGTGGCCGAGGCCGGCAGCACCATGAACGACATCGTCACCCAGACGCACCGCGTGGCCGAACTGATCTCCGACATCGGTGCCGCCACGCAGGAGCAGTCCCAGGGCGTGACCCAGGTCAGCGACGCGGTGCAGCAGCTCGACCAGGTGACGCAGCAAAACGCTTCCCTGGTGGAAGAGTCTGCCGCTGCTGCCGACAGCCTGAACAAGCAGGCCGCGCAACTGGTGCAACTGGTCAGCGTGTTCCGGCTGGATGAGAACGCGACCCGCCCCCAGGCCGCCCTGTCCAAGTCCACGACAGTGGCAGCGGCCGTGCCGGCGCGCGCACAGACCGCCAGGCCGGCTCCCGCGCTGGCCCCTGCCGTTCCCCTCCCTGCCAAGCCCTTGCGCGCGGCAGCGGCTGCGGCCTCCAGCGCGCCTGTGGCGCTGCCCGCCAAGGCAGCAATACCCCGCCGCGCCACGGCGGCCGGAATGGCCGAGATGGCCGAGACCGATGAGTGGGAGCAGTTCTAGAACAGGCTCAGCGCATAACCAGGCCGCCATCGACGAACAGTACCTGTCCCGTCATGAAGCCGCTCAGTTCCGAGGCCAGGAACAGCACCGGCCCTGCCACGTCTTCGGGGCTTGCCAGGCGGCGCAGCGGCGTGGCGGCCATCAGCGATTCTCGGAAGGACTCGCGCGTGTCCTGCGTGCCCTGCGTGGGATAGACCAGGCCCGGCGCCACGCAGTTGACACGTATGCCCACGGGCCCCAGCTCGCTGGCCAGGTTGCGGCTGAAGGCCACCAGCGAGGCCTTGGCCGTGGTGTAGTCGTGGTACGGCACGACGGGGTGCTCCACCAGGTTGCTGGCGATGTTGACGATGCTGCCCCGCGCACGCTGGCGCATCTGCGGCAGCACGGCGCGGCAGACGTTGAAGGCCGCGCCCACGGCACCGTCGTACTGGGCCTGGTAGTCGCTCCAGTCCAGGTCGTCGAAGCGGCGGCGGCGCTCGGGGTCGAAGGCGTAGGGTTTGAAGGCGTTGTTGACCACGATGTCGATGGCGCCGGCCTCGCGCGCGATGGCCTCGGCCATGGCCTGGACGGCAGGCTGCGAGCCTACATCGGCCTTGATGGCCCAGGCATCGCCTCCGGCCTGCTTGCCCGCAGCCTGGCAGGCCGCCACGGTGCGGGCGGCGGCAGCGTCGTTGGACAGGTGGTTGACCGCCACGAGGGCGCCCTCGCGCGCGAAGGCGGTGGCAATGGCCGCGCCTATGCCGCGGCCGGCGCCGGTGACCAGTACCACCTTGCCTTGCAGGCCCAGGGAAGACGGCTGTGCCATCTCAGGCCCCGGGCAGCAGGCTGGTGTCCACCACGTCGGACACCTTGATCTGCCTTTGCACCATGCCCAGCGCGCGGTAGGCGTCGGCGCCCTTTTGCAGGGCGGCCAGGTCGAAGCTGCCCAGCGGCTTGCCGGCCTGCAGCGGCTGCGAAGACGCATTGCGCAGGCGAATCACGTCCAGGTTGATGTCGCGCTGGGTGCCGTCGATGGCGTGCTTGCCGGCCAGCGTGGCGGCTTCCTCGGGGTTGGCCATCATCCAGGCGGCGCTGTCGCGGTAGCCCTTGAGGAAGGCGCGCAGCAGGTCCTTTTTGTCGCGCAGCGTGTCCTCGCGCACCACGAACATGTCGCTGGAGATGTTGAGGTGGTCGCGCACCTGCATCACATCGACCTCGCCAATGCCTTTGCGCAGGCCCACGGCCAGGCCGGTGTCGGTGGCGGCCGTGGCATCGACCTGGCCCTGCATCAGCGGCGCGAAGTTGAGCAGGCCGGTGACGACGATGGTCACGTCCGACTCCTTGAGGCCGGCCTGGTGCAGCATCACCAGCAGGTTCTGGCGCGTGCCGCTGGACAGGCTGTAGACGCCGATCTTCTTGCCCTTGAGGTCCGCCGGCTTGCGGATGCCGGCCGACTTGAGCGAGACCACGTTGAACACGTTCTGCGGGTAGATGTCGTAGATGGCGACCAGCTTCTCGCCCTTGTCCAGCGCCATGAAGAAGGAGCCGGGGTCGGTGAAGGCCACATCGGCCTGGCCGCTGAGCATGTTGCGGATGGCGTCGCCGCCGCCCGCGCCGGGCAGGTAGGCCAGCTCCACGCCCTGGGCCTTGAAAAAGCCCTTGTCGGGCTCGGCCAGGATGTTGGTGATCTCGCTGATGGGCTTGCTCCAGCCCGCCAGGCGGATCTTGCCTTGCACAGGAGCGGCCAGGCAATTGCCGGCCAGCGCCAGGCCGGCAAAACCGGCAGAGGCGCCCAGCAGGCTGCGGCGGGTGAGGAAGGGGGATTGCGGTGTGTGCATGGCGCTTGGGGAAAAGGTTGCGGAAGTGTTCAGGGTGGTCAGGCGGCGCGCGAGCGCAGCAGCCGGCGCTCCAGCACCAGGCAGGCCTGGTACAGCAGCAGGCCCATGGCGGCGATCAGCACCAGGGCGGCGAACATGAGGGTGGTGTCCATCATTCCCTGGGCGGCAATGACCACGGCGCCCAGGCCCCGGCTGGCGCCCATGAATTCGGCCACCACGGCGCCGACCAGGGCCAGCACCACGGCCACGCGCAGGCCCGCAAGAATGGCGGGCAGACCCGTGGGCAGCTTCAGGCGCAGCAGCGTCTGCAGCCGCGTGGCGCCCAGCATGCGAAACAGCTGCAGGCGCTGGGCATCGACCTGGCGCAGGCCGGTCAAGGTGTTTTCCATCAGCGGGAAAAAGCAGATCAGCGCCGTGATCAGCACCGTGGGCAGCATGCCGAAGCCGAACCACAGCACGAACAGCGGCGCCAGCGCCAGCTTGGGCACGACCTGGCTGACCACCACGTAGGGCTTGAGCACACGCTCGAGCAGCTCGGATTCAGCCAGGGCCATGCCCGCCAGCAGGCCGATCGCGCTGCCGGCCGCCAGCCCCAGCAGCAGGGCCTGGAGCGTCGCCCAGATGTGCGGCCAGAAATAGCCCGTGGCCAGCCCCGTCCACAGCGATGCCGCAATGGCCGAGGGCGCCGGCAGCACCAGGGCGGACAGGCCCCATTGCCGCACCAGCAGCTCCCACAGGCCCAGCAGGACCAGCGCCAGCGCGGCGGCCAGCAGGCGGGCATGGAACAAGGACACCGTCATGCCGCCGTCCTGTCCAGGGCTGCGCGCACGCGGGCGCAGTGTTCGTTGAACGCCGGCCCGTGGCGCATGGCCTGGGTGCGCGGCGCGGGCAGATCGACCGCCATATCGGCCACGATGCGCCCGCCGTGCATGAGGGCGATGCGGTCGCCCAGGTAGACGGCCTCGTTGATGTCGTGGGTGACGAAGAGCACCGTGGTGCCGCGCTCGCGGCAG
This sequence comes from Delftia tsuruhatensis NBRC 16741, assembly GCF_001571325.1. Classification (GTDB taxonomy): domain Bacteria; phylum Pseudomonadota; class Gammaproteobacteria; order Burkholderiales; family Burkholderiaceae_C; genus Comamonas; species Comamonas tsuruhatensis. The sequence goes on along the minus strand of NZ_BCTO01000069.1, from coordinate 20,038 downwards.
GTGCGCAGCAGGTCATCCTGCAGCTCGGCGCGCGTGATGGCGTCCAGCGCGGCAAAGGGCTCGTCCAGCAGCAGCAGCGGCGGATCGAGGACCAGCGCCCGTGCCAGCGCCACGCGGCTTTGCTGCCCGCCCGAGAGATGGCGCGGATGGCGCTGCGCGTGGCTGGCCAGGCCCAGCTGCTGCAGCAGCGCCAGGGCGCGTTGCTCGTCCTGCGGCGCGGGGCGCCTTTGCAGCGACACGGGCAGCAGCACATTGCCCAGCGCCGTATGCCACTCCAGCAGCGTGGGCGCCTGGAACATGAAGCCCAGTTGCGGGCCGGGCTCGGCCAGCTCGGCGCCACGCAGCAGAATGCGGCCCGACTGCGGCCTGAGCATCCCCGCCGCCAGCTTCAGCAAGGTAGTCTTGCCGCAGCCGCTGCGGCCCAGCAGGCAGTGGACCTCACCGGCCTGCACGCGCCAGTCCACGCCGTCCACCACGGGCGGGCGGCCAGGGTAGGTGAAGACCACTTGCTCGACATCGAGAAACGCCATGGTTGCAGCCCCGTCCGTCCCCTCTTGCAGGTTCGCCATGTCAGTCCGCATACGGCGCAAACGGCTGCGCCGCCGCCTCGGCAGATTGCTCTATCTCGGTCATGCGCACCAGGTCCAGCAGGTTGAAGCGGCCGTCATGGTGCCAGCCGGCCTCGGGCATGCTCATGGAGCCGATGGCACTGATGCGCGTGACGCCGGCCGCGCCCAGCAGGCCCGCCAGCCGGTACAGCTGCTCGGGCGAGGCGGCAATGCCGGCCGTCTGCAGGTAGTCGCGCTGCGCGGCCACCACGGGCACGGCGTCATCCAGGCGGTCCACGCCCACCACGGCAATCGTGCGGTACAGGGCCGTGGGCGCCAGCGGCTGCAGGCTGTCGCTGTACGCCACGCTCCAGGGCGCGTCCACCGGGCCCAGCAGTTGCTGTTCGTCACCCGACCATTCCACGGCCTGCTGCCAGCGGGCCACGGCGGCGCCCTCCTCCAGCTCCAACGGCCGGCGCGCAAAGCGCCGCTGCAGGTTGGCCAGTTCGGCCGCCAGGTAGTCGGCAAAGGCACGCGCAGAGACTGGGGCGCCGCGCTCCACGTAGAAGACATGGGGCGAGTAGCAGCCCTGCTGGTCGTAGCGCATCACGTCCCAGGCCGCCAGCCGCGCCACGGCGGGCGCCTTGAGCGTGTCCAGCGCCTGGGCGCCCACCATGCCGAAGCCCAGCTTGTGGCCATGTGGCAGAAAGCGCGTGGTCACGGGCAGGCGCTGGCGCAGCGCCTGCAGCGTCTGGTTGCCGCCGTAGGCGAGCACGGTGTCGGCCTCGGCGTGGAGCGCGGCGGCGGCATCTCCATTCGCGCCATCTGCCCCATCCACACCCCCCGCTCCGCTCCACCACACCACGGCCAGGCAATCGGCCAGCGGCGGATGCACCTCGGCCAGCAGCCGTGCGAACCAGCCCGCGAACAGCGGCTCGGCGCTGGCCAGCTTGCCAATGGCTGGCGCCTTGACCAGCAGGCCGCAGACCAGGCTCCACAGGGACAGCGCAGGCACATTGCCGGCCCAGCTGTGCATCAGCAGGTCGGGCCCGAAGGCGCGCACCGCGCCGCCCTTGGGCGCGGGCTGGAAGCCGTCGAGCACGGCCGGGTTGGCAAAGTCCTCGGCCACGAAGCGCCGCAGCTGCGCGGCGCGAAAGGTCTTGAAGAAGCCCGTCAGCCCCAGGCGCACCATGTCGGCGTCATAGCCGCTGACCACGGGCAGCCAGGCCTCGGCCTGGCGCCGATAGGGATCGCTGCGGTCCAGCAGGCGGGCAATGGCACGGTCGATGGCATCGATGATCTCGGCCACGGGCATGGCCCTGAGGTGGCGGTCGGCGGCACGGCGCACATGGGCTGCCAGCGCATGCATCTGCGGGCCGGTCAGCAGGGGCACGGAGACTTCCAGCCGCACGCCACCGCGTTCGAAGGGCAGCACATGCCACTGCACCTCGTCCTCGCGCAAACCAGGCAGTTCGGGCAGGTAGCCGGCCGTGATCCGCTCGATGGTCATGCAGCAGCGGCCTTCACGAATTCATCGACCGCCAGCGAGCAGCCCTTGGCCGCTGCGCCCTCGGCACGCCCCAGCAACAGGAAACCGCTGTTCTCGCCATGGCCGGCCCACAGGCCCACGTCCTCGGTGAGGATGGTAGTGACCGCGTTGTAGTTGGCCAGGTCGCAGTGCACGAGAATGCCGCGCTCGCCGGGCGCCACGCTGCGGCCGGTGACGGGCTCGACCAGGCGCGAGCGTATCCAGTGCGGCCCCGACTTGACCGAGGGCAGCGTGGCATTGCCGTCGTCATAGAACTGCGTGCTCAACTCGGTCATGCCGTACATGTTGATGCAGTGGCTGCGCGGCACGCCCAGCAGCCGGGACAGGTCGGCGTAGAAGTCCTCCAGCGGCAGCTCGCGCGACTGGCCCTTGTAGCCGCCCGTGTCCAGGATGCGGCTGCCCGGCGGCAGACGGAAGCTGCGGCCCTGCTCGCGCAGTGCGTCCATCACATGCACCAGGCTGAAGCTGGCGCCCAGCAACGCATAGGGGCGGCCGCTGCGCTCGGATTCCTCCAGCACGGCGCACAGGCCGGGCATGTCCAGGCCGTCGGGGGTGAGGAAGTAGCGGCTGTCGGGAGTGCCGAATTCCGTCTTGGCCAGCGCCAGGTAGTGGGCCAGCGAAGAGTTGGGCATGGCCTGCTCGTCGGGAAAGAGGATGCCCATGGGCAGGCGCTCGTGCCCGGCCATGAAGCGCTGCGCGAAGTTGCGCGTCATCGACGCATCGTAGACATCGAGCGCTGGATGGAAGTGGCGCCCGCGCGCGGACAGTCCCTTGGCCTGGCCCGTGGTGCCGCTGGTCATGAACACGCGCTCCGCGGGCGAGGCCGGCTCGCTGCGCAGCTCCATGGCCTTGAACGCATCGATGGGCACGGCGGGAATGTCGCTCCAGGTCTTCACATTGCGCAGCGTGGCGCCGCGCCGCTGGCAGAAGCTGCGAAACGGCGCATTCGATTCGTATTGGTAGGCGAACAGCCGCAGGGCCAGTGCATCGAACTGCTCGTCGGTGCAGCCGTCCATGGCGATGAATGCAAGCAGGTCTGCGACCAGAGAAGCCGCCTGGGGCCGGGCCTTGTCCATGGAATTCCTTCGAGAGCTGGGACGTGATGCTCCGAAGGCTCCCCCGGCCGTGGCGCATGGGCGGCCACGCAGGGGTGCAGGCTCTTCTTCCGCCGGAATGACCCGGTTCAAGTTCTCGGGTGTGGATCTCAGCACTGGCGTGCACCCCGGAGCGGAGGGCTATCTTACAGCAGGGTCGCCAACGCCGCAGGCCCGGGGCCATCGCCCTGCAAGACTGCGTCAGCCCAGTGCCGTCAGCCGCCGCATCACCCATTCCACGGGCCCCTGCGCCACCTTCTTGCTCCAGGCCCAGGCGGCCAGGCTGGCGATGATCACGTACAGCGCGGCGGCCACGGCCACTTCGCGCAGGCTGCGCGATCCGTCCAGCGCGCCCATGGCCTCCAGCAGGCCCATGCCGATGAGGATGTGGGCCAGGTACAGGGTCAGCGTCATGCGCCCGGCCGGCAGCAGGCCGCGCCACGGTCCACCGGGCCAGCGGTCGGCCAGCCGCAGGCAGGCGCCTATGGCAATGCTGGCGCAGCCCAGGCCCATCAGCAGGTAGGCCGGGCCGGGCGGCATGGGGCCGGTGGCCAGCCAGGGAGCCCAAGCGCTGCGGGCCGCAAGCGCCGGGACGGCGCAGGCCAATCCCACCATCACGCCACCCGCAGCCACCAGACCCCATTGCACGCGCGGCTCGGCCAGCGGCAGGCGCGCCAGCAGCATGCCGCACAGGAAGAACGCAAACCAGGGCAGCACCGGATGGAAGCCGTTGAACAGCAGGTTGCGCGCAAAGCCGGCCGGCTCCCACAGGCCCTGGTAGGACAGGCTGGCCCAGTCCCAGCCCTGGCTGTAGTCCAGCTGCAGCAAGGCCCAGGCGGAGAGCACGGCCACGGCCGCCATGCCGGCCAGCAGCGCCCTTGCGCCGGCCTGCAGCCAGGCGATGGCCAGCACGAAGTAGACCGCGTAGTAGTGAATGATGTCGGCCGGAAAGATCACCAGGTTCATGCCACCGGCCACCAGCAGGAACAGCGCGCGGCGCAGCGTCCAGAGGCGCGCCGTGGCCGGCTCCAGCGAGCGCGTGGCCAGCACCAGGCCCAGGCCTGCCAGCACCACGAAGGTGGCCGAGGCCTTGCCCTCCAGGAAATGGAAGAACGACAGCAGCCAGCCAGGCTCCTGCAGCGCGGGATGCATGGCCTGCTTGAAGTTGACGAACACCATGCCTGCCAGCGCGAGGTAGCGCGCCAGATCCAGCCCCGCCAGGCGGGCGCCCCTGCCGGTGGCATGCCTCATGTCGCGTCCACCCGTGCCTCGCCTCCAAGAAGGCAGGCCAGCAAGGCGGGATGCAGCACATCGACCCCTTCATCCGCCCCCGCGTCTTCTTGCGGCGTCACCGCCAGCGCAAAGCGCAGCGCATCGCTTTCCACCACATCCAGCAGCAGTTGCGCGGCCAGGCGCACGGGCACGGCGGGCCGCAAGAGGCCCTGCTGCGCCCCGCGCTCCATGAAGCCTGCCAGGCCGTCGAGCATGCGCCTGCGGTTGGCCTCGAAGGCGGGCGCCAGGCCCGGCGAACGCGCGATCTCGGACAGGCATTCTGCGCTGAGCACGGCCCATTCCCGCTGGCGGCACAGCGCCTGGTAGGCGGCCAGGAATTGCGCCACCACCGGCAGCGAAGGGGCTGCGGCCCGCTCCAGCGCCTGCAGCAAGGGCAGCAGCTCGGTCTGCTCCTGCGTGGCGACCTCGGCAATCAAGGCCTCCTTGCCGTCGAAGTGGTTGTACAGATTGCCCAGGCTCACCGAGGCGGCCTGCGCAATGTCGCGCATGCTGGTGCAGTGAAAGCCGCGCTCCACGAAGCACTGCAGGGCCGCCTGCACGATAAGGGCCCTGCGCTCGCTGATGTCTTCCTTCTTTTTCATGCCCCGAATGATGAACGAACGTTCATTCATAGTCAATACCGGGGCACGAAGTCACAGCGGCGGCATGGGGCCCACGCCCGAAGGAACGGCCTCCTCGTTGGGCCTGCAGGGCTGGCGCAGCATGCGCCGGCAGTCCGGCAGTTGCCGCTCATGGGCATAGGCGATGTGGCCCAGCACGATCTTCGACGGCCGGCTGCGGTCCAGCCAGACGGTGTTGGTCGAAGGCGTGGACAGATGGTCGAAGGCCCAGTACCCAGTCTGCGAAGGCGTGTCCAGGGTCACGCGCAGGCTGGAGCCCGCGCGGAACACATGGGCGAACTTCTGGATTTCCACGCGCATCAGCGTGGGCTCGCCGGGGCGCAGCGGGCGCACGGCGGCCTCGGTGAAATCGCCCCAGGGCCGCAAGGCGGTGGAGCGCTGGCCGTCCAGCGCGCGCATGGAGGCACGCAGCCAGCCGCGCTGCACGAACATCTCCTGGCCGTCGGGACGCACCTCCGAGACGGTGACCTGCACATCGGTGTCGCCGGCCGTGGCGCTGAGCCACAGGTCCAGCGAGGCCTCGCCATAAAAGCTCAGCGCGCGCGGCAGCGGGGCCGTGGTAAAGCGCAGCAGGCCCTGCCCGGCGGGGCTGGCCATCCATTGGCCCGCGCCGGACTCGGTGTCCGCGTCGGGATGGTTGGCATCGGCGCCCGGCAGCGGGTAGCGGTAGCTGGCCGATTGGCGCTCGGCCTGCGGCGGCGCATCGCCCAGCCCGCCGCCCGGCTGCAGCCACAGCGTCATGGGCGTGACGCGCACGGGCAGCCGGTCAAAGCTGGCCACGGCCGAGGGGCGCAGCTGCCCATAGTCGCCCCCACCGTTCATCCACTGCATTTCCTGCGCCAGCAGCACGCGCGGCGTGTGCTCGAAGCCGTTGCTCTCGCCCTTGAGAAAGCGCGCGTAAAAGCGCTTCATGGTCTCGCGAATAAAGGGGGCGCTGTCGGTGTGATGGTCGCCGTTGGAGCTGATCAGCCACATCTTGTCCGGGGCGATGCTGTCCTCGTAGTAGCCCATGCGGGTGCCCACCTGCTCGTCCTGCCAGGACTGGGTGCCCAGCGTGGGAATGTCGATGCGGTGCGTGGTGTACATGGCGCTCTTGCGCGCGTAGCGGGCGCCGAAGAAGCGGTCCTCGTCCAGCCAGCGCGCCATGTCCAGGTCGGGGCGCTGGATCTTGCGGATGTTGTCCTCCACGACCTGGGCGCATCCGGTATCGCCGTCCAGCGCCTTGGCGTCCTCGGCGGCCTTGCGCCATATCGCGGGGAACTGCCCCCACCAATTGGCGGGAAAGCCGATGTTCTCGATGCCGCCCGGATAGGCCACGTCGCGGTAGGGATCGGCCACGTTCTTGCCAGGTGCAATCGCCTTGAGGCTGGGCGGACGCTGGGCCGCCACCCACAGCTGGTCGTAGCCCGAGTATGAATAGCCCACCATGCCCACCTTGCCCGTGGACCACGCCTGGCGCGCAGCCCACTCCACCGCGTGCGCCCCGGCCGCGCCCACGGAGGCGTCGGCCCACTGGTTCTCGCCCGTGGAGCAGCCCGTGCCGGGCACGTTCAGGCCCATCACGGCATAGCCTTCCTTGGTCCATTCCTGGGTGGTCTGGTCGGTGACCGAGCCCGATCCGTAGCCGTCGTACTCCATCAGCACGGGAAAAGACCCCGGCCCCTTGGGAAAGACCACCGAATAGCGCATCTTGTTGCCGTCAGGCAGCTGGATGTAGCCCCAGATGCGCGGCCCGGGGTTGGTGCTGCCCGACGAGCCCCCGCCGCAGGCCGCAAGGCCCAGGGCAAGGGTGGCGATGCCGGCCGCGCCGAGCCACGCGCGGGAATGGCGAAAAGTCATCATGGATGGTCCTCCTGGTTGCTGATGCAGTCATGCCCGCAAGGGGGCAGGCCGCAATGTAGGACCGTCCGGACGCATGGCGCACGCGCAGGCTGAAGGGGGGCTGAAGCACGCCTGAAGACAGGCTGAAGGCGAACGCGGCCAATCGCCACGGCCTTAGGCCCCGGACCACGGCAGCCGCGCGCCACACTATGATTCGATTTTCAGTTCCTTGACCCCATGCCCCGCGCCCGCACATCCAAGCCCGCTCCGTCCGAAGAGAACACGGCCCCGTCCGGCGCCACAGCGCCGGGGCCGTCCATCGACGCCTCTTTCCTGCACACCCTGGTCGGCTACAACGCCCGGCGTGCCTCGATGTCCATCATCGAGGTGTTCGTGGAGCGCATGGCCACCCACGATCTCAAGATGGTGGAGTTCTCCGTGCTGTCCCTGGTGTCCCACAACCCCGGCATCACCTCGCGCCAGCTGTGCGCGGCGCTGGACGTGATGCCGCCCAACCTGGTGGGCCTGATCGCCGCCCTGGAGCGGCGCAAGCTCATCGAGCGCCGCCCCCATCCCACAGACCGCCGCGCCGTGGGCGTGCACCTGACGCCGGCCGGCGCCGAACTCACGGCCCAGGCCGAAAGAACGGCGGCCCAGCTGGAGATGGATGCCACCTACCGCCTGACCGATGCCGAGCGCAAAACGCTGATCCAGCTGCTGCAGAAGATCTACAACTGAGCGCGCTCAGTCCGCCTTCTGCGCGGCGGGCCGGTCCAAGCCCAGCAGCCGCACCGCATTGCCCTTGAGGATGCCGGGCATCACCTCGGGCTTGAAGCCGGCTTCCTGGAAATCCTTCATCCAGCGCTCGGGCGTGATCAGGGGATAGTCGCTGCCGAAGAGCACGCGGTCCCTGAGCAGGGTGTTGGCGTACTGCACCAGCTGCCGGGGAAAGTACTTGGGGCTCCAGCCCGACAGATCGATCCAGACATTGGGCTTGTGCAGGGCCACGGACAGGGCCTCGTCCTGCCAGGGAAAGCTGGGGTGGGCCATCACGATCTGCATGTCGGGAAAGTCGATGGCCACGTCGTCCAGGTGCATGGGATTGCTGTAGGCCAGGCGCAGGCCGCCGCCGCAGCGCATGCCGCTGCCAATGCCGCTGTGGCCCGTGTGGAAGATGGCCGGCAGTTGGTGCTCGGCCACCACCTCGTAGATCGGCCAGGCCATGCGGTCGTAGGGATGGAAGCCCTGCACCGTGGGGTGGAACTTGAAGCCCCTGACGCCCTCTTCCTCGATCAGCCGCCGCGCCTCGCGCGCACCCATGCGGCCCTTGTGCGGATCGATGCTGGCGAAGGCCACCATCATGTCGCTGTTGGCCCGCGCAGCCTCGGCGATCTCCTCGTTGGGAATGCGGCGCCGGCCCAGCTGCGATTCGCTGTCCACCGTGAACATCACCAGGCCCAGGTTGCGCTCGCGGTAATAGGCAACGGTCTCGGCGATGGTCGGGCGCCGGCCGTTGCCGAAGTACTTGTCGGCGGCGCGGTCGTACTCCTCGCCGTAGTTGTCGAACGGGTTCCAGCAGCTCACCTCGGCGTGCGTGTGGATGTCGATGGCAATGAGTTTTTCGTGGTCCATGTCTGTCTCCTGTGCGGCCTGCTGCCTGCCCCGCAATCAAGGGGAAGTCCCAATAAGAAATTCGCAAAGGCCGCTTGAATTGGTTATTAAATATAACCAAAATCGCGGCCATCAGAAAGCGATGCAGATGCAGGCAACGGCTGCCACGCAACGGATTCGCGCTGAGGCTTCACACCACCTTCCGAGGAGACACACATGGACAGAAAGATCCACAAGACCCGTTCCCGCGCCTTGCCGGCCGCGCTGGCCGCCGCCCTGCCCGCCCTGCTGCTGTCGGCCTGCGGCGGCTCGAGCGACGGCATCGCGCAGCTGGCCGAGGCCCGCCCCGCCACGCTGCTGTCGTGCACGGACCTGGCCGCGAAAATATCCTTCCCCAACACCCGCATCACCGCCGCCGAGACCGTGGCCGCCGGCACGCTGGCGGTGGCGGGCAAGCCCATTGCCGAGCACTGCCGCGTGACCGGCCGCATGCACGAGCGCGTCAGCACCGTGGATGGCCAGAACTACGCCGTGGGCTTCGAGATGCGCCTGCCGCGCGACTGGAACGGGCGCTTCTTCTACCAGGCCAACGGCGGGCTGGACGGCGTCGTGAGCACGGCCGTGGGCGCGCTGGGCGGCGGGCCGCTGGGCAACGCGCTGCAGATGGGCTTTGCCGTGCTCAGCTCCGATGCCGGGCATGCAGGCAGCCTGGGTCCCTTCTTCGGCCTGGACCCGCAGGCGCGGCTGGACTATGGCTACCAGGCCGTGGGCAAGCTCACGCCCATGGCGCGCAGCGCGCTGCAGACGGCCTATGGCAAGGGGCCTGACCGCTCCTACCTGGGCGGCTGCTCCAACGGCGGGCGCCACGCCATGGTGGCGGCCTCGCGCTATGCCGACCAGTACGACGGCATCATCGCCGGCAACCCCGGCACGCGCCTGCCGCTGGCGGCCATTGCCAACATTGCCGGCGCCCAGGGCTATGCGAAGCTGGCGACCACGGCCTCAGACCTGGGCACGGGCTTCACCCAGGCCGAGCGCCGCCTGGTCAGCCAGGCCGTGCTGGCCCGGTGCGATGCGCTGGACGGGGCCACCGACGGCATGGTGCAGGCCGGCGCAGCCTGCCAGGCGAGCTTCGACCTGTCGCGCGATGTGCCCACCTGCGGCGGTGCGCGCGACGGCAGCTGCCTCAGCGCCGAGCAAAAGAGTACCATTGCCGGCCTGTTCAAGGGCGCCACCACCAGCGGCGGCAGCCGCATCTACAGCAGCTTCCCATATGACGCGGGCCTGGATACGGCCGGCTGGGCCGGCTGGAAATTCTCCAACCCCATCAGCCGCGACTCCGGTGCCGTGGCCTTCATCTGGCAGACGCCGCCGGAAAGCGCCGCCAGCTTCAACGACGCGCAGTTCGCCCTCAACGGCAGCGTGGACAGCATGCTGGCCAAGGTGCAGGCGACCAACGGCACCTTCACGGAAAGCGGCCTGTCGCTGATGATGCCGCCCGACTACGGCAAGCTGCCCGTGCTGCGCAACCGGGGCGCCAAGCTCATGGTCTACCACGGCACGGCCGACCCCATCTTCTCCAGCGATGACACCGTGCAGTGGTACGACACGCTGCGCCGCAACCATGGCGACGCCGCCGACTTCGCCCGCCTGTACCTGGTGCCCGGCATGAACCACTGCAGCGGCGGCCCGGCCACCGATCAGTTCGACATGCTCAGCTCCCTCGTGGCCTGGGTGGAGAAAGGCCAGGCGCCGGACCGCGTGATCGCCAGTGCGCGCGGCGCGGGCAACGCGGGCGGCGCCAACGCCGACCTGCCCGCCAACTGGTCGCCCACGCGCACCCGGCCGCTGTGCCCCCATCCGCTGGCCGCCCGCTACAACGGCAGCGGCGACATGGAAAGCGCTGCCAGCTTCAGTTGCCGCTGACCATGCACTGAAGGCGGGCGGCGCCTGAACGGTCACCTGAACGGCCCGCCCCCTCCGCCCCCATCCACCCCTTGTCCGCAGTCCCGCCCCCGGCGGGGCCGGGCCCCGCTGCGCCTGAGAAAAGGCGCGCGGACAACCACGCCAAGACGGCAACGATTTTTCAAACCAGAGGAGACATCACCATGAAAACCACCCCATCCCCGCGGACCCTGGCGGCCACCGCCGTGCTGGCCCTGGCCGGCTCCGGCGCCAGCTTCGGCGCCTTCGCGCAAGGCACCTCCAGCGTCACGCTCTACGGCATCGTCGATGTGGGCGTGGAGCACCTGAACAATGTGGCGGCGGGCGGCGGTCTCAGCCGCATGCCATCGACCACCAGCATGGTGCCCTCGCGCTGGGGCCTGCGCGGCAGCGAGGACCTGGGCGGCGGCCTCAAGGCCATCTACACGCTGGAGTCGGGCTTTGCGCCCGACCAGGGCACCTTCAACCAAGGCGGGCGCGGCTTTGGCCGCCAAAGCTGGGTGGGCCTGGGCGGCAACTGGGGCAGCCTGACCATGGGCCGCCAGAACTCCATGCTGTTCTGGTCGCTGCTGGACTCGGACATCATCGGCCCGGCCGTCTTCGCCATGGGCTCGCTGGACGCCTACATTCCCAACTCGCGCGCCGACAACATGCTGGCCTGGCGCGGCAACTTCGGCGGGCTGGCACTGGGCGCGGGCTACAGCTTCGGGCGTGACACCGTCAATGCCGGCCCCAGCCCGGCAGGCACCAACTGCCCGGGCGAGAGCGGATCGGACACGCAGGCCTGCCGCCAGTGGTCGCTGTACGCCAAGTACGACACACCGGCCTGGGGCGTGGCGCTGGGCTACGAGCAGCAAAACGGCCGCACGCCGGCCTCGTCCACCGACCCGGTGTTCGGCGGCATGAACTCCAGCGCCAAGCATGACGAGCGCCTGCACCTGGGCGGCTACTTCAAGCTGGCCGGCGTGAAGATCGGCGGCGGCCTGCTGCGCCGCGACAACGACGGCGACGCCGTCAAGCCACGCAGCAACCTGTGGTACGTGGGCGCCTCCTACCCGGTCACCGAGGCCCTGGTGCTCGAAACCCAGTGGCTCACGCTGCGCTACCGCGGCGTGTCGGGCTACGACTCCGACCTGCTGGTGGCACGCGCCATCTACAACCTGTCCAAGCGCACGGCCGTCTACACGCAGCTCGGCCACATCCGCAACGACCGCCTGGCGACCGTCTCGGTCAGCGGCGGCGCGCCGGGCAGCAACACCGCGCCGGGACGCTCGCAGACCGGCATCAACGTGGGCATCCGCCACATGTTCTGAGCCGCTTCCATCCGCCTGCCTTTCCCATATTCACCAGGAGACATCCCATGCAGATGCATCGCCGTCATTTCGTCCAGGCCCTGGGCAGCGCCGCCGCCCTGGGCTCGCTGTCACCGCTGCAAGCCCTGGCCCAGGCACTGGACCAGATCAAGATCATGTACGGCTTTCCGGCCGGCAGCTCGGGCGACAGCGTGGCCCGCCGCGTGGCCGAGCGGCTGGGCAGCACGCCCTACAGCAAGGGCCCGGGCTTTGTGGAGAACAAGCCCGGCGCCGGAGGCCGCATCGCGGTGGAGGCCTTGAAGAACTCCCCGCCCAACGGTTCCGTGCTGGCACTGGCCCCCGTATCGGCCTTCTCGGTCTATCCCCACATCTACCCCAAGCTGACCTACAGGCCCGAAGACGCAACGCCCGTATCGATTGGCGCCGTGATCTACCACGGCCTGGCCGTGGGCCCCGCCGTGCCGGCCGAGGTCAAGACGCTCAAGGACTTCCTGGCCTGGGCCAAGGCCAACCCCGACCGCGCCAGCTTCGGCTCGCCGGGCGCGGGCTCCATGCCGCACCTGCTGGGCGCGCTGCTGGGCCTGCGCTCGGGCGTGGAGCTCAAGCACGCGCCCTATCGCGGCACCGTGCCGAGCATCACCGACCTGGTGGGCGGCCAGATCGCGGCCACCATGAACCCCAGCGGCGACTACCTGCAGTACCTGAAGGCCGGCCGCCTGCGCGTGCTGGCCACCTCGGGCAGGCAGCGCTCGCCCTTCCTGCCCGAGGTGCCCACCTTCACCGAGCTGGGCTTTCCCGATGTCACGGTGGAGGAATGGTTCGGGTTCTACGCGCCCGCCAAGACCCCGGCCGCCACCATTGCCAACGCCAACGCGGCCATCACCGCCGCGCTCAAGGACAAGGCCGTGATCGACGGGCTGGCGGCCCTGGGCCTGCTGGCGCGCGGCAGCACGCAGCAGGAGATGGCCGCCGACCAGCAGGCCGAGTTCGAGCGCTGGAGTTCGCTGGTCAAGCAGATCGGGTTCACGGGCGAGTCCTGATGGCGCACCCGGACGGCAGGTCCATATCCCTTCGCGAAACAAGGCCACACTCATGCAACAAATAATGTTGCATGAAACAGAACAGCCAATTCTCGGACGTCCTGCATGTGCTGCTGCACATGGCCGAGGGCGATGGACCTGCCACCTCCGACATGCTCGCCGCCGCGCTGCAGACCAACCCGGTCGTGCTGCGCCGGCTGATGTCGGGCCTGCGCGATGCAGGCCTTGTCACCTCCACCAAAGGCCATGGCGGGGGCTGGGTGCTGTCTTGCGAGCTGGACCGCACCACGCTGCGCGACGTGCATGAAGCCTTGGGCGCCCCTGATCTGGTGTCGCTGGGCTTCAGGGAAGACCGGCCCGAATGCCTGGTCGCCCAGGCCGTGAACGAAGCGCTGAGCAACGCGGTGCAGCAAGCCGAGGCCGCCCTGCTCGCGCGCCTGGGCTCGGTGACGCTGGCTGCCCTGTCCCAGGACTTCCATGCCCGCCTGGCGCGCCACCGCGCAGCGGGCGGCCAGGGCTGGTACCAACTGCAGGAGCACCAGCATGAAACACATTGATTTCGCCGTCATCGGCGGCAGCTATGCCGGCCTGTCCGCCGCCCTGCAACTGGCGCGTGCGCGCCGCCAGGTGCTGGTGGTCGATGCCGGGCTGCGGCGCAACCGCTTCGTGGACCAGGCCGGCGAAACATCGCACGGCTTTCTCACCCAGGATGGCGTCGCCCCCGCCCAGATCGCCGCCCAGGCCCGGCAGCAGCTGATGGCCTACCCCACCGTGCAGTGGCTGGACGGCACGGCCGAAGTCGCCCGCGTGGCGCCCGATGGCCGGCTGGAGTTCCGTGCAGCGGGCACCGCCATCAGCGCCGCCCGCCTCGTCCTGGCGCTGGGCGTGCATGACAGCCTGCCGCCCGTGCCGGGACTGGCCGAGCGCTGGGGCCGCAGCGTCTTCCATTGCCCGTACTGCCACGGCTACGAGATGAATGCGGGGCGCATCGGCATCATTGCCAGCTCGGCCCTGGCCCATCACCACGCCGTCATGCTTCCCGACTGGGGCCAGACCACCCTGCTGCTCAACGGCGCCTACGCGCCAAGTGCCGATGAGCTGGCCGCCTTCGCACGCCGCGGCACGCAGGTGGAGGCCACCCCCATCGCCCGCCTGGAAGGCCGGGCCGACGTGCTGCTGCAGGACGGCCGCCGCCTGGTCATGGATGGCCTGTTCACCCAGCCGCGCACCCGCATCGCCAGCCCCGTGGCCGAACAGCTGGGCTGCGCCCTGGAAGAAGGCCCCATGGGTCCCTTCGTCAAGGTCGCGGAAGGCCAGGCCACCAGCGTCCCCAACGTGTTCGCCTGTGGCGACGCGGCCCGCGCGGCCGGCAACGTGGCCATGGCCGTGAGCGATGGCGCCATGGCCGGCATTGGCGCGCACCGGTCGATGATGGGATGGTGAACTGCGGCGCCCGCCCTAGAGCGTGCTATGCACTTTGATGTGCCCGCGAAAGCCGGGAAAGGGGTCCGGGACGAGGCGTAGCACGCTTTATCCGAAGACCGCGCCGCCCGCATCCAGCGAGGGCGGCCGCAGAAGATCGGCATTGACGCCCATGGCCTCGCTGGCCCGCTCCACGGCCTGCCAAAGAGGGGCGGGCATCTGCAGTATTTCTTCGGGGGAATTCGCGCGGGCAATCCAGTCGCTGATCTCAACGTGCTGCTCGGGGGTGAGCAGGTCCAGGTTCAGCATTTCGTCAATGGTCTTCATCGGGTGTCGGTCTGTCGCTCGTGTGCGGAAGGTGTACGGAAAAGGAACGGCCCGTGCATTGTCAGCGGTCCACGGCAGGCAGTCGCTGCAGCAGGGCATCGCGGGCGCGCAGGCCGGCATTGGGCTTTTGCGCCTGCTCGTCCTGGATCAGCGTGGCGAACACCAGCCTGCGCTGGTCCTTGGTGGCCCAGCCCACGTACCAGCCATAGGCCCGGCTGGCGTCGTAGCGGTTGTCGCTGCCCGGCGAGCCCGTGCCCGTCTTGCCATGCACGGTCCAGCCGTCCACAGGCACGGGGTGCCGGGTGATGCGCGCAGTCATGTCGATGGCCTGACTGCTCACAGACAGTTCCCGGCGCACGATCCTGCGCATGAAGGCCACCTGCTCGGCCGCCGAGATGCGCAGCGAAGACACCACCCACACGCCGTTGTGGCCCGGGTCGGCCACTGGCACGGCAGAGACATCCTCGTTGCCATAGCGGAAGGCCTTCACGTAGGCGTCAAAGCGCTGCTGGCCCAGACGCATCACCACCTGCTGCGAGTACCAGAACACCGAGTCTTTCATCCACGCCTGGGGCGTGATATCGCGCCGCCAGGCATCCCCACCCCAGTCCGGATACTCCGGTTGGTACGGCCACGCGGGCCGGGACTCGTCCTGCAGGATGCCGGCGTCATAGCCCATCAGGCTGATGGCGATCTTGAAGGTGGACGCCGGCGTGACCCGCTCGGCGCAGGCCGGGCCGCTGTGCACCAGGGACTGGCCCGTGTCGGCGTCGGCGACGATGGTGCACAGTTCGTGCGCGACAACGGGGACGGGAACGGAAACCCAAAAAAAAGCTGCCACGGCCGTGGCAGCGGTCCCAGGAAATCTATGCATGTGCTGTGCGCTGCGGTGTTCGTATCTGGCGCGCGATCATAGATGCGCGCGCAGCCTTTGCAGAGCCCCTGCAGCAAACAGCCCCACGGCGCCCTGGGCAAGCGCGTGTGGGACTTACCCATGGATGGGAACTGCCCGCGGGGCTACGCCTGCGCCTCCTGCAACTGCCGCCACATCACCTTGCCGCTGCCGCTCTTGGGCAGGGCCTTGACGAACTCCACCACCTTGGGCGCCTTGTAGACGGCCATGTTCTCGCGGCACCACTGGATGATGTCCTCGGCCGTGGTGTCTTCCTTGCCGGCACGCAGCACGACGACGGCCTTGACCGACTCGCCCCGGTAGGCGTCGCGCGTGGAGATCACGCAGGCTTCCTGGATGGCGGGGTGGCGGAACATCAGCGATTCGACCTCGGCCGGCCAGACCTTGAAGCCGCTGGCGTTGATCATGCGCTTGAGGCGGTCGGTGATGAAGTAGTAGCCGTCCTCATCCACGTGGCCCAGGTCGCCGGTGCGAAAGAACCGCTTGCCGTCGATCTCCATGAAGACCTGGGCCGTGGCGTCGGGGCGCTTCCAGTAGCCGTCGAAGACCTCGGGCCCGTGGACCACGATCTCGCCCTGCTCGCCCTGGGGCACTTCGGCACCGGTGTCAGGATCGATGACGCGCGCCTCCGTGCTCATGAAGGGAATGCCCAGGCACTGCTGCTTGGGGTGCTCGGACGGGTTGCTGTGCGTGGGCGCAGCGGTCTCGGTCAGGCCGTAGCCCTCGCAAAAGCGCAGGCCGTATTGCTCCAGCAGGCGCTGGGCCACGGCCTGGGGCATGGCCGCGCCGCCGCCGCCGATGTACTTGAGGCTGGTGAGGTCGAACTGCGCGAAGTTGGGGCTGCCCAGCAGGTCGATGACCATGGTGGGGATGTTGGTCCAGCTGGTGACCTGGTAGCGCGAGATCAGCCGCCCGGCCAGCTCGCGGTCCCAGCGCGGCATGACCACCACGGTGGCACCCATGAAGATGGCCGTGTGCAGCACCGACACCATGCCCGTGATGTGGAACATGGGCACCACCGCCAGCACGACCGCCTCGCTGGTGCCGCTGCCCCAGTAGCTGCCGGCCACGGCGTTGTGGTTGATGGAGCGGTGCGGGTGCATGCAGCCCTTGGGGTGGCCCGTGGTGCCGCTGGTGTAGGGCAGCACGGCCATGTCGTCGCGGCCCACCACATGGGGCGGCGCAGCGTCGGTGCAGGCCAGGGCCTGCTGCCAGGTGTGGACGCTGCCGCCCTCCAGCACAGCCGGCTCGCGCCGGGTGAGCAGCCAGTCGTGCCACTGCGCAGGCGGCGCATCGTCGCCCTGCACACCGGCATCGAAGGCATCGGTGAACTGGGTGACGATCAGGTGATCGAGCCGCTGGCCCGGCGCCAGCGCGTTGCTGGCCTTGGCCAGCTCGGGGGCCAGGTCGGCCGTGGTGATGGCGACCTTGGCGTCGGCGTCGGTGATGTAGTGCTTGAGCTCCTCGGCCATGTTCATGGGATTGACCGGCACCACCACGGCATTGGCGCGGAAGATGGCGTAGTGCGCCAGGATGAGCTGAGGCGTGTTCTGCATCAGCAGGATCACGCGGTCGCCGCGCTGCACGCCCAGGCTGTGCAGGTAGGCCGCCATGCGCTCCGTGCCCTCGCACAGCTCGCGGTAGCTGATGGAGCTGCCGAAGTAGCGGATGGCCGGCTTGTCGGGATAGCGGCGCGCGTTGACGGCCAGGTTCTCCCATACGCTGGTGGCGGGCACGGTGATGGAATGGGGCAGACGGCTGGGCCAGAAGGCGTGGTGCGCGGGCAGGGTCGACATGGACGGATGGGCGTTGAATGGTCGGTGAGTGGATCGGACGGCGGCAATCCGCCTTGCCAGCGAGGCTAGGCGCACACCCGGTTCCCGGCATTGGGGAAGGCCCCAGGGAATCGTCGCCAAAGTGACGCTTGAGCGCCCATGGCATACCGGTGCCACCGCAACTCGCCTTGTGCTTTCGCAAGCCGGCCACGCGCACGCCACAAGTACGCCACGGGTACGATGGCGCCATGCCCTCCACGCCCTCCACGCCCGCCATGCCCCACCTGTCCCGCCTGCAGCTGTCGCTGCGCGATCTGCTGGCCCGCCGCCGCAGCGCGGCCCTGGCCACCCAGCCCGCCGACTCCCCTGCCCCCGGGACTGGCGATGCACTGCCCGCTCCCCGTCTGTCCATGGTGCCCTGGGCCTGGAATGCGCAGTTTGGCTGCTTTGTGCTGCACGTCAGCGCACTGGCAGCGCACACGCGGGCCATGGAGCTGCACCCGGCCGTCAGCCTGCTGGTGTGCGCGGCCGAAGTGGACGGCGAGGGCGTGCATGCACTGGAGCGCGTGGCCATTGAAGGCGTGGCCAGCACGCCGCCGCCCGGCAGCGTGCTGGCCGATGGTGCGCGCGACAGCTATGTGCTGCGCTTCCCCGAAGCCGCGTTCATGACCGATCTGGGCGACTTCCGCTTTGTCTGCATCACGCCATCCATCGCCCGGCACGTGGCGGGCTTTGGCGCGGCGCGCGATGTGTCGGCCCATGACCTGATCGAAGCACTGAGCATCCAGCCCAGCTGACTCACGTGCCCCGCACGTGGGCCGCGATCAGGGCGCCCGCCGCATCGCCCTGCCCCGCCACGCAGGCGCGCACATGGTCCTCCCACATCTGGCCCTGCTGCTCCACCTGGGCATGGACAAAACGCTGCAGCATGCGCCGGGGATCGTCGCAGCGCTCGTAGGCATAGGGATCACCGCGCATGCACAGCGCCTTGAACTGCAGCCAGGCGGACTGCCGCGTGACGGGCATGCCCTGCAGGCGCTGCCACTGGTGCAGCAGCTCATGGGCAAAGATGCCTGCGATCTGCGGATGCGACAGGCGCAGCGGCTGGCGCGGATCGGACTGCATGAAAAAGGCGCGCGGCATGAAGATGCGCCCGCCATTCATGGACAGCGCCCTGCGCGTGTCGCCCAGGCGGCGCAGATAAAGGCGCATGCGCGGCAGCAGCGCATCCAGCGAGGCGCCGAAGTGCGTGCGCACAAAGGCCTGTTCCTGCGCATCGAGCGGCCGGCTCCAGAACACCATGCTCAGTCCCCCGGCCCCTGCCGATAGCGCCGTGCCATGAAATCCACGAAGGCACGCACGGCCGGGCGCAGATGCCGCGTGCGCGGATACAGCGCGTGGTAGCTGTACTGCCCCAGATGAAAACAGGGCAGCACCCGCACCAGCTGGCCGCGCTCGATGGCCGAGCGCACGGTATGCCAGGTCAGCGCCGCAATGCCCCGCCCCGCGCGTGCGGCCTCGAAGATGGTGGCCACCGAATCGGTGCGCAATGCCGCTAGCGGCTGGACCTCGGTGACAGCGCCCTGCCCGGACACCACGCTCCAGCGCAACTGGGCCGGACCCGCAGCAAAGGCCAGGGCGCGGTGCGCGGCCAGTTGCTCTGGCGCCTGCACCACCCCGTGGCGCATCAGATAGGCGGGCGAAGCCACCAGCACCAGAGGCGAATGCGTGAGCAGCCGCGCCTGCAGTCCACTGTCCGGCAATTGCCGGCTGATGCGCACGGCTGCATCCACGCCCTCGGCCACCAGGTCCACCAGCCGGTCGGTGCACAGCAGTTGCAGCTCCAGATCCGGGAATTGCTGCTCGAACTCGGGCAGCCAGTCGCCCAGCTCGATGGCGCCCACGGCCAGCGGCAGCGTGATGCGCAGCACGCCCGCCACGCGTGCGCGGCGCACGGCCAGCGCGGCCTCGGCCGCATCGAGCTGCTCCAGCAACTGCACGCAGCTGAGGTAGTAGCTGCGCCCCGCCTCGGTCAGGCTCAGCCCGCGCGAATTGCGCTGCAGCAGCTGCGTGCCCAGTTCCGACTCCAGCCATTTGACATGGCGCGAGGCGGTCGAATGCGTCATGCCCAGCCTGTCCTGCGCCGCCGTGAAGCCCTGCGC
Organism: Delftia tsuruhatensis NBRC 16741; assembly: GCF_001571325.1. Lineage (GTDB taxonomy): Bacteria > Pseudomonadota > Gammaproteobacteria > Burkholderiales > Burkholderiaceae_C > Comamonas > Comamonas tsuruhatensis. Next base: position 606 of record NZ_BCTO01000069.1, on the reverse strand, counting down.
ATCCACTACGCCGCAAAACACCCGCATGGCCTGCCATCTGTCCATTGCCCGTGCACTCCTTTGGCGGGGATTGTGGGGCATGCGGGCGGCCGCATTCCGTTGCGCCACAGCCCCACGCCGGCCCCTTTTCCGCCCCATTCCTCCCTTTGGGCCGCAGAAACAGACTATTCCTAGAGACAAGCACGCCGCAGCTGCCTAGATTGACCGGCAACCCGGACACAGGCTTGCCTCCACCAGCTCCCCGCCAGACGCATGGCCGCCTCCTGCCCGAGATTCCTAAAAATCCCGAGGGAGAAACTCACATGCACCCACGGCACACGCTGCTGCGCAGCGCCTTGCTATGCCTCGCCGCACTGCTGGCCCAGGCCACGCCTACCCTGGCGACTGCCGCCCCCAACCTGGGCGGCGGCTCCGGCAAATGCGACCCCACCGTGCAAAGCTGCGCCCCCGGCACGGGCGGCGGCATCGACCTTGGCGGTGGCGGTGGCGGCTCGGGCGGCGGCACCTGCGCCCCCACGCCCGGCGGCAGCCCCTGCGGCGGCGCCGGCCCCGCCACCCAGGGCAACTCCAGCAGCACCAACCAGGGCGCAGGCAACCCCATCCATC
>NZ_BCTO01000068.1 GCF_001571325.1 Delftia tsuruhatensis NBRC 16741 | reverse complement strand
ACGACACCCTCGGTGCGGGGCGGCCCTTCCTCGGTGTCTCTGGCTTGAGTGATTGCGGGTGCCGCGTTTGCGCCACGGAATACTATGGAATTGCCCATGAATGGCTTTCGATCGAGTGCTTGGGGCACATTCCGGCAGATGCGGAATGCGCAATGGGCAGTCGCCGCAAGCTCGATGGACAGGCATCAGGAAAAGCGCACGCGCAGCCGAAAGCCGGGCCTCTTGCGGGGCCGGGAATCAGGTCTGCAGCGTGGCCTGGAGGCGCTAGGGCTTCAAGCGTGCACGACTGCAAAGGGACGTGTCGAATGGGACATGGGTTCTCTCCTTTGCGATGGTGGACGGGAGCCGCGAATGCGGCAAAGACGGGGATGCTAGGGACAAGCGGCCGGTGCCGCAAGCGAAGTCGCAGGCGCGTGGCGGATTGCATACAACGCAAGATGGAAAAAGCCCCGCAGGCAGGTGCCGGCGGGGCTTTTTGATGAAGGGCCTGTGCCCGTTCAGTCCTGCGGGCGGAATCCGATGACCAGGTCCGAAGGCACGCGGCCATCGATGTCGCGCGGCAGCGTCTCGGTCTTTTGCAGCGCGCGGATGACGGCATCGTCCCAGGCCTTGTTGCCGCTGGACTTGGCGATGGTGGCGCCGGTGATGGTGCCATCGGGTGCGGTGCGCACGCGCACCTCGGCCCGCGGGTTGCCGCTGATGGCGTCCGGGTAGACGATGTTGGGCTTGACGCGCGCGGCCACCTTGGCGCCATAGCCGGCCGAGGGGCCTCCGGCCGAGCTGCCCGAGCCGCCGCTCTTGCTGCCACCGGCGCCTTCGCCGGCCGAGCCGCCGCTGCCGGCCAGGCCCTGCATGCGGCGGATGTTCTCCAGGCGGCGTGCCTCGGCTTCCTTGGCCTCGCGCGCTTCCTTGGCGGCCTGTTCCTTCTTGCGCTTGTCCTCGGCGGCCTTCTTCTCGGCTTCTGCCTTGGCGGCCTTTTCTTTCTCCGCCTTCTCGGCTTTCTCGCGCTCGGCCTTGTCCTTGGCAGCTTTTTCCTTGTCCGCCTTTTCCTTTTCGGCCTTGTCCTTCTTTTGCTGCTCCAGGCGTTCCTTGCGGTCCTGCTCGGCCTTGTCCTTTTTCTGCTGCTCGAGCTTGTCGCGGCGGTCCTTCTCGGCTTTTTCCGCCTTCTCGCGCTCGGCCTTGTCCTTGGCCGCCTTCTCGGCCTTTTCCTTGTCCAGGCGCTCCTGGCGTTCCTTTTCGCGCTGCTCGCGGGCGGCCTGTTCGGCGCGCTCCTTCTTTTGCTGCTCGATCTTGCGCTTCTTCTCCAGCGCGATCTCGGCCTCGCGGTCGTCGTCCACGGCCTGCGGCTTGGGAGGTGGGGGCGGCGCAATCACCGGCGCGGGCGGCGGCGGTGGCGGCTGGGGAACGGGCTCGGGCGCAGGTGGCGGGGGCGGCGCGGGCACGGGCAGGGCAGGGGCCGGTGCGGCCGTGGACCAGAACTCGGCCTCGACCATGGGCTCGTCGGCCTGCTTCGGGGGGCGCACGGTCCACAGCATGGCGGCCACGAGCAGCCCGTGCGCGGCCACGGCCATGGCCCACGAACGGGTGCGGCCGCGCGTGCGCGGCGGTGCGAACTGGTCGTGGTCTTGCAGGTTGGGCATGGAGTCGAAGGCGGGCGGCGCTGCTTACTGGGAGGACTTGACGCCGAAGGCCACGCGCTTGACGCCGGCCGATTGCAGGGCCGACATGGCGGCCATCACGGTCTCGAAGGGCAGCTTCTTGTCGGCCGAGATCAGCACGGCGCTGTCGTCGCTTTGCTGGTCCTGCCAGCTCCTGGCGACCGCGCCCAGTTCCTGGATCGTGACGGTCTTGTCGGTGCTGCCGGCCTTGATGCGGATGCCGCCGTCCTTGTCGATCATCACGTCGGCGCGCTTCGGGGGCGTGCGCGCGGCCTTGCCGGCACTGGGCACGTTGATGGAGCCCGGCGTGAGCATGGGCGCTGTCACCATGAAGATGATGAGCAGCACCAGCATCACGTCGATGAAGGGCACCATGTTGATCTCGTTGACGGTGCGGCGGCTGCGGCCGCCGCGCGAGGCTACTGCGGGCATGTGCTCACTCCTTGCAAACTGTGCGCGACTTCAATGGCCTGACGGGGTGCTGGAGCCGGTCGCACCCACGTTGCGCTGCAGGATGTTGGAGAACTCTTCGATGAAGGTTTCCTGCTGGCTGGCCACGCGGTCGATCTGGTGGGCGTAGCGGTTGTAGGCCGTGACGGCCGGGATGGCGGCGAACAGGCCCATGGCCGTGGCCACCAGCGCCTCGGCAATGCCGGGGGCCACGGTGGCCAGCGTGATCTGCTCCATGTTGGCAAAGCCGGTGAAGGCGTGCATCACGCCCCAGACGGTGCCGAACAGGCCCACGTAGGGAGAGACCGAACCCACGGTGCCCAGGAAGGACAGGCCCGACTCGACCTCGTCCATCTCGCGCTGGAAGCTGGCGCGCATGGCGCGGCGCGTGCCGTCCATCAACTGGTTCACATCGGCGATGCGGCGCTCGCGCAGCTTCTGGTACTCGCGCATGCCGCTGGCGAAGATGCGTTCCATGGGGCCGCCCTGCTTGGCGTGGTGGGCCGCCGAGGCATAGAGATCGTTGAGGCTGGTGCCCGACCAGAAGTCCTGCTCGAAGCCGTCGTTGAGCGTGCGCACGCGCTTCAAGGTCTGCGACTTGCGGAAGATGGTGGCCCAGCTGGCCACCGAGGCGCCCACAAGGATCAGCATGACCAGCTGCACGACCCAGCTGGCCTGCAGCACGAGGCTGAGTATGGACATGTCATGGGAGTTCATGAGAGTTGCTCCAGGATGCGGTTCGGAATTCTTGCGGGGCGCATGGTCGAGCCATCCACCCATCCAATGCGGATCGTGCCTTCGCACAACAGGGGCGGCGGCGCATTGCCATCGCCGGCGGATGCCAGCAGCGCCTGCTGGCGTATTGTCAGCGAAGCGCGGCCGCTGCTTTGCAGCTCGGCGGTAACAAGGAGTTGGTCATCGAGCCGGGCCGCCCGCAGGTATTGCAGCTGGGCCTGGGTTACGACAAACATGCCGCCCGTTTGTTCCCGCAACTGCTGCTGGCCTATGCCCAGGGCGCGCAGCCACTCGGTGCGGGCACGCTCGAAGAACTTCAGATAGTTGGCGTAGAACACGATGCCGCCGGCATCGGTGTCCTCCCAGTAGACGCGGATGGGAAATTCGAAGGCCATGTGCGGCGGGCCTCAGGCCAGCAGGCGCTGCAGGCGGCGCACGGCCTCCTGCAGCTGTTCCATGGAGTTGGCCGTGGAAAAGCGCACGAAGTCGGCGGTCTCGAACGTGCCGAAGTCGCGGCCCGGCGTGATGGCCAGGTGGGCGCGCTCCATGACGGCGTAGGCAAAGTCCCAGCTGCCCTGGACGCCGAGCCTGGCGGCAGCGGCACGGCAGTCGGCCCAGGCGTAGAAGGCGCCGTCGGGCTGCACGGGCACGGGCAGGCCCAGGGCCTCGAGCGCGGGGATGAAGAAGTCGCGCCGGGCCTTGAACTCGGCGCGGCGGCGTTCGTACTCGGCAATGGACTCGGGCTCGAAGCAGGCCAGGGCGGCGCGCTGCGAGACGGTGCTGGCGCAGATGAAGAGGTTCTGCGCCACGCGCTCGACCACGGGCACCATGGCCTCGGGCACCACCATCCAGCCCAGGCGCCAGCCCGTCATGTTGAAGTACTTGCTGAAGCTGTTGATGCTGATCACGTCCTCGCCCAGCGCCAGCGCGGTCTGGCCGAAAGCCGCATCGTACGAAAGGCCCAGGTAGATCTCGTCGATGATGGTCAGCCCGCCCCGGGCGCGCACCACGTCGAGGATGCGGCGCAGCTCGGCCGGCGCAATCGAGGTGCCGGTGGGGTTGGAGGGCGAGGCCAGCAGCACGCCGCGCGTGTGCTCGTTCCAGGCGGCCTCGACCTTGTCGGCGCTCAGCTGGTAGCGCTCGGCCGCCGTGGTCGGCACCATCACGGCCCGGCCTTCGGCTGCGCTCACGAAGTGGCGGTTGCAGGGATAGCTGGGGTCGGGCATGAGGATTTCGTCGCCCGCGTCGATGGTCGCCAGGCAGGCCAGCTGCAGCGCGGCCGAGGCGCCGGCCGTGACCACGATGCGCCGCGCCGGCACATCCACGCCGAAGCGCTGCGCATACCAGTGGCTGATGCGCTCGCGCAGCTGGGGCAGGCCCAGGGCCGGCGTGTACTGCGTGGCGCCGTCCTGCACGGCACGGGCCGCAGCCTCCTGCACCAGCGGGGGCGCGGTGAAGTCGGGCTCGCCGATGTTCAGGAAGATCATCGGCGTGTCGCTGTCCGCGCAGCCGCGCGCCATCTCCTGCGCCGCCTTGGCGATCTCCATCACGTAAAAGGGCTCAATGCGGTCGGCGCGGGTCGAAAACTTCATGACGGGTGAAATCCTGAAAGAGGCGCCCGCGCCCGGCAGGCGCGGGCGGGCCAGGGACGGCCGGATGCGGCGGGGCCTGTGCCCCGGTGGATGCAGGCGCGTGGCAGGACGCGCTTCAGCCGGCCTGGCCGGCCGCGTCGTCGGCCGCAGGCGCGGCCGGTGCAGCAGGCGCTGCGCTGCTCTTTGCGGCGCGGTCGTGTGCCACCTCATCGGCGCGCAGCGTGGGCGCCAGGCCGTTGAGCACGGCGTTCACGTACTTGTGGCCGTCGGTGCCGCCGAATTCCTTGGCCAGCTCGATGCACTCGTTGAGCACCACGCGCCAGGGCACGTCCATGCAGTGCTGGAATTCATAGACGCCTATCCACATGCTGGCGTGCTCGATGGGCGAGATCTCGGCCATGGTGCGGTCCAGCTTGGGGGCGATCAGTGCGTCCAGGTCCACCTGGGAGTTGATGCAGCCGCGCAGCAGCGCGTCGTAGTGCACCGAGTCGGCCTTGTGAAAGCCCGACAGGTCGCGCGTGAAGCGGTCGATGGCCTCCACGTCGTTGCCGCCCACCAGGTGCTGGTACAGGGCCTGCAGCGCGAATTCACGCGCGCGGCTGCGGTTGGACTTGGAGGCGGCCTTGCGCGCGCCGGTGCTGGTCAGGCCGGTGCGGCTCTGGCGGGGAGGGCGTGCGGAGGCCGGTGTGGAGTGTTCGTCGCTCATGGTCGGTCAATGGTTTGGAGCAGGTTGGCCATTTCCACGGCGACCCGGGCCGCGTCGCGTCCCTTTTCGGTCTGGCGTGCAATGGCCTGCTCGGTGTTCTCGGTGGTGATGATCGCGTTGGCGATCGGCAGCTGGTAGTCCAGGGCCAGGCGCGTGACACCCGCGCCCGATTCGTTGGCCACCAGCTCGAAGTGGTATGTCTCCCCACGGATGATGCAGCCCAGCGCCACCAGGGCGTCGTAGCGGTCGGACTCGGCCATCGCCTGCAGCGCCACGGGCACTTCGAGGGCGCCGGGCACGGTGACGTGGTCGATGTTTCCGGCCTGCACGCCCAGGGCCAGCAGCTCTTCGCGGCAGGCCTGGGTCAGGCTGTTGGTGATGCTTTCATTGAAGCGGGCCTGCACGATGCCAATGCGCAGTTGCGCACCATCAAGATTCAGGGCCTGGCCCTTTTCTGCGTTCAACATTTCTTATTCCTTGGGGATGTAGCCGCTGATTTCGAGGCCGTAGCCGGCCATGCTGGGCAGGCGGCGCGGCTGGCCCATGAGCTGCATGCGCTGCACGCCGCACTCGCGCAGGATCTGCGCGCCCACGCCATAGGTGCGCAGGTCCATGCGGCCGCGCTCGGGCGCCTGGGCGGCGCGTGCGCTGCCGTCGAACTGGGCCAGCAGCTGGTCGCCGCTTTCGCCGCAGTTGAGCAGCACGGCCACGCCGTGGCCCTGGCGGGCGATGTATTCGAGGCTGGTGTCCAGGCTCCAGGAATGCAGGGTGCGGCCGGTCTCCAGCGCGTCCAGCACGGACAGCGGCTCATGCACGCGCACGGGCACGGGCGTGTCGGCATCCCACTGGCCCTTGACCAGGGCCAGGTGCACGGACTGGCTGGGCAGGTCGCGGAAGGCATGGGCGATGAACTCGCCATGCGCCGTCTGCAGCGGGCGCTCGCCGACCTTGCTGAGCAGGGATTCGTTGCGGCTGCGGTACTGGATCAGGTCGGCAATGGTGCCGATCTTCAGGCCGTGCTCGGCCGCGAACAGCTGCAGGTCGGGCAGGCGGGCCATGGTGCCATCGTCCTTCATGATCTCGCAGATCACGGCGGCGGGGCTGCAGCCGGCCAGGGCGGCGAAGTCGCAGCCGGCCTCGGTGTGACCGGCGCGCATGAGCACGCCGCCGTCGACGGCCTGCAGCGGGAAGATGTGGCCCGGCTGGACCAGGTCCGTGGGCTTGGAGTCCTTGGCCACGGCGGCCTGCACGGTGCGGGCGCGGTCGGCGGCGGAGATGCCGGTGGTCACGCCCTCGGCCGCTTCGATGGAGACGGTGAAGGCCGTGCTGTACACGGTGCCGTTGCGCGCGGCCATGGGCGGCAGCTTCAGGTATTCGCAGCGCTCGCGCGTGAGCGTCAGGCAGATCAGGCCGCGGCCGAAGCGCGCCATGAAGTTGATCGCCTCGGGGGTGACATGGTCGGCGGCCAGCACCAGGTCGCCTTCGTTCTCGCGGTCTTCCTCATCGACGAGGATGACCATGCGGCCCGCGCGCATGTCGGCAATGATGTCTTCCACCGGCGAGATGGGCACGGGGGACGTGGAGTTGTTCATGGAGTGCCTTCTGGAGGAGCCGGGTCGTGCGGACGGGGCGCGGCACACGCGCCGGCTTCCTCGGCCTGGCAGGCGTCAGAAGTGGGCTTCCAAAGAACGTGTGGCGCGGCGCAGCCGCTGTCGGCAATCGGCATGACCCGGAATGACCTTGCGAAAGCGCACATTCTATTCCAGCGGCCATCGGCCGCAGGCGGCGCGGGCTTTGGCCGGATTCAGGGGCCGGGGTCCTGCAGCACCACATCGCCTTCGGGATAGGCGATGCAGGGCAGCACGCAGCCCTCGGCCCGCTCCTCGCGCGTCACGCCCGGCCATTCGATCTCGTAGCGCACGCTGCCCGACACCAACTGCCCGATGCAGGTGCGGCAGGTGCCGTTGCGGCAGGAACTGGGCCAGTCCACGCCGCCCTGCTCCAGCGAGTGCAACAGCGGCTGGTCGGCCCAGGCATCGACCTGCAGACCGCTGGGCGTGAGGCGGGCAGTGAAGAAGGGCGGGGAAAAAGGGGAGGAGGCGGGGGAATCCTGGCTCATGGTTATCAAGGGGGGGCTGCAATTCTGTGGGGCGAAGGGTGTTTGTACCCTGTATCGGGCTCTGTATCGGGCCTATATCAGGCAATGTCTGGCACCAGGGGCCGGGTTGAGGTGGGTCTCCCGGGCAGCGGTCAGCGGTGCGCTAGGCTTGGCGCCATGCATATCAAGCCCTACCTCCTGCCTGTGCTCGTTTTCCTGCTGGTCGGTCCCGGTGTGGGCGTGCTGACCGTGATGCTTGTGGGCGCGGACGGTGCGCCGGTCCTGCCGGTGAACTGGCTGCTCGTCGTGTTCGGCTATGGCATAGGTGCTGTTCCTGCCGCTTTGGCGGGGGTGATCTATGTGGTCGGCTGGCCTCTCAGGGGCCTGCTCCAGGTACTGAGCACCAGGGAGTTCGGCGCCGTGCTGGGTGCGGTGAGCGGTGTCGCCGCACTGGCGGCATGCTTTTCAGCGACCTCCGGCACGCCGTTTCCCAAATCCCTCGGCGTCTATGTCTTTCCCCTGGTTGCCGGTGCCGTCTGCGGGGCGCTTGCAGCGCATGCGCGTGATGAGGCCTGTGAGGGGAGCGGGTCGCAAGGCGTTTGAACGCGTCCGGCTGCGACGCACAGGTTTGCCTGTTTTTTGAGCAATTGGCTGGCTTGTTTGTCAAATCAATGACTTATGTTGCGAATTCGGCATTTTTGGCGGCTTGTCCACATGCTTGTCCAGTACGAATGGGGGTAAATGCGTACATGCGGGTTGCGCGGTGGATAAGCGGGACGCGGCCCGAAAATCCGGGGTCTTCTGCCTATTTTTTAAGCGTTCCTCCTGTTTCTCTTTTGAATCAATGACTTGCGTTTCTTATCCCGCCCGCCGTGAAAGTTGTTCACAAGATTGTTCAGGGTGAGGCGGGATAAGTCGGGCACACGACTTGTGGATTTGATTAAAAAATAGGCAAAACGAAAAAATCTAATCAAAACAATTACTTAACCAGCCAGTCCCGAGCCTGCACATGGTTTTCCACAGGCTTGTCACGAAATGATGGGGACAAGGCCGGCGGGCCTGCCGCAGTCGCTTCGGCAACCGGAATGCGGCCGGCGTCCGTCTACATTGCTGGGTGGCCGGTGCCCTGCCATCCGGAGGGCGCAACCGGCATCCAACGACACAAAGGGAGCATCTCCATGGCGATTGAGTTTGAAGGCCGCGTGGCCATCGTGACGGGGGCCGGCGGCGGCCTGGGGCGCCTGCATGCGCTGGCGCTGGCGGCGCGCGGCGCCAAGGTGCTGGTCAATGATCTGGGCGGCGCGGTCGATGGCAGCGGCGGTTCGGCCACGGCGGCCCAGGCCGTGGTGGACGAGATCCGCGCGGCGGGCGGCCAGGCGCTGGCCAACGGTGCATCGGTCACCGATTTCGAGGCCGTGCAGGCCATGGTGCAGCAGGCCGTCGATGCCTGGGGCCGCGTGGACATCCTGGTCAACAACGCCGGCATCCTGCGCGACAAGAGCTTTGCCAAGATGGGCATGGACGACTTCCGCCTGGTGGTGGAAGTGCACCTGATGGGCGCCGCGCATTGCTGCAAGGCCGTGTGGCCGCACATGCAGGCGCAGAACTACGGGCGCATCGTGATGACCACCTCGTCCACGGGCCTGTACGGCAACTTCGGCCAGGCCAACTATGGCGCGGCCAAGCTGGCCCAGGTCGGCCTCATGCAGACCCTGGCCATAGAAGGCGCCAAGCACGGCATCCATGTGAATGCGCTGGCACCCACGGCGGCCACCCGCATGACGGAAGGCCTGATGCCCGAGGCCGTGCTGGCCGCCCTCAAGCCCGAGGCCGTGGTGCCCGCCATGCTGGTGCTGGCCCACGAAAGTGCGCCCACACGCACCACGCTGTGCGCAGGCGCGGGCGGCTTCGAGGCCGCCTTCATCACGCTGACCGAAGGCGTTTACCTGGGCCAGGGCGAGCAGGTGCCGGAACAGCTGGCCGCGCAGCTGGCCCAGGTGCTGGACCGCAGCGGCGAACAGGTGCCCGCCAGCGGCGCCGCCCAGGGCACGCTGGAAGTGGGCAAGGCCATGGCTGCAGCCCGTCGATGACCAGGGGCCGGCCAGAGGTTTCGCCGCTGGCCGGCCTGCCCTTGCCCGGTATCAAGGCAGCGCCGGCCGGGAGGGCAAAACTCTGACATATTCCTTTCGCTCGCGGCGATCCCATGCGGGGCAACAGGCCAAAACGCGTGGTTAAGCGGACAGGCGCCATCGCGTTTCCTGCCGTTTCTCTATCATTCGGCGTCCGGGTCGGGTCCGCCGGGAATCCTGGTGGTTTCCGTGTGGGCCGATGCCCATCAACGAATCGGTAAACAAGAATGAAAACATCGCAGGCATCCATGGCGGTTCCCGGTCCTGAGCGGCTCAAGGGCATACGCCGTGGCATAGAAAAGGAGGGCCTGCGCGTGCTGCCTTCCGGCAGCCTGGCACTGACGCCGCATCCCCTGGCGCTGGGCTCGGCGCTCACGCATCCGCACATCACCACCGACTACAGCGAATCGCAGATCGAGCTGATCACCGGCGCGCGGCTGGGCGTGCAGGAATGCCTGGACGAGCTGGTGCAGATCCACCAGTTCGTGCTGCGCAGCCTGCGCGATGCGGGTGGCGAGATGCTGTGGTCGTCCAGCATGCCCTGCCAGCTGCCCACGGACGAGACGATTCCGCTGGCGCGCTACGGCTCCTCGCACTCGGGCCGCTCCAAGAGCGTGTACCGCATGGGGCTGGGCCACCGCTATGGCCGGCGCATGCAGACGATTTCGGGCATCCACTACAACTGGTCGCTGCCCGGCGTGACCAGCGACCAGTATTTCTCGCTCATCCGCAATTTCCGGCGCCATGCCTTCGTGCTGCTGTACCTGTATGGCGCGTCGCCCGCGCTGTGTCCCTGTTTCGTCGAGGGGCGCGAGCACCGGCTGCAGCCGCTGGGCAATACGGGCCAGGCGCTGTACCTGCCCCACGCCACCTCGCTGCGCATGGGACGCCTGGGCTACCAGAGCGATGCGCAGGCCAGCATCAACGTCAGCTACAACGGCCTGGAAGGCTATGCGAATTCGCTGTACGACGCGCTGACCCAGCCCTATCCCGCCTACGAGATGCTGGGCGTGCGCAACCCGGGCGGCGACTACAACCAGCTGGGCACGGGCCTGCTGCAGATCGAAAACGAGTTCTACGGCACCATCCGCCCCAAGCGCACCGTCAGCCGCGGCGAGCGCCCGCTGCACGCGCTGCGCGAGCGCGGCGTGGAGTATGTGGAAGTGCGCCTGATGGACCTCGATCCCTTCGAGGACGTGGGCATTGCCGCGCCCACCATGCGCATGCTGGACGTGTTCCTGCTGCACTGCCTGAACGCCGACAGCCCGCCGGATACGCCGGACGAGATCGCGGAACTCAAGCACAACCAGCACCTGACGGCCGAGCGCGGCCGCGAGCCGGGCCTGCAACTGGTGCGCGCCGGCCGAGAAGTGCCGCTGCGCGACTGGGCCCATGAAGTGCTGGACCAGTGCCGACCCTACGCCCAGGCGCTGGACAGCACCCACGGCACGCAGGACTACAGCACCGCCCTGGCCCAGGCGCTGGAGCGCCTGGAGCACCCCGAGCGCACGCCGTCGGCCCATGTGCTGGGCGAGCTGACGGGCGCATACGGCAACAGCTTTGCGAACTTCACGCTGGCCCGGTCCGAGCAGGCCCGCGACTCGCTGCTGGCCCTGCCCTGGAGCCAGGCGCAGCAGCAGCGCTTCGAGCAATGGTCGGCGCAGTCCGTGCAGGAGCAGCGCGACATCGAGGCCGCGGACACGCTGTCGTTCGAGGAATGGCGCCTGCGCTACATGGCGCCGGAGAACCTGCGCTGAGCGCGCTTCAACCCCGCCCGGCGCCCAGCGCCTGGCCTGCGTCCTCGCACCAGAACAGCACGGCGTCGTAGAAGCCCTCCCAGACGCAGCCGTTGCAGCCGCGGCCGCAGCAGCTCGTGGGCTGGGGCGGCGCAGGGCGCAGTGCAATGCCTGCGGCCTGGGCGCGCTGCTGCCACAGCTGGATCTGCGACAGCGCCTGCTCCAGCGACCCCTGCACCATGCTCAGCGCCGCGCCTTGCTGCGGCGCACCGCAAACAGCACGATGAAGGCCGTGCCCAGCAGCAGGGCGAACCAGCCGACCAGGTACGACTGGGCCATCATCTGCACGATGCCCCCGGGCGCCATGAACTGTGGCGCCAGCAGAATCACCAGCCCGATCACGGCGCAGGTCACGCCCTTGATCAGCAGTTCGATGTCTGCCTTGCGCGAGGCGGAGCGGGACGAGGGGGTATCGGGCAAGGACATGGGCAGTGAGGCTGGGCGTAAAAGCGGGGGACAATTGCGGCTTGCGCAAGAAAAAATGGAAGTCTGCGGGTTGCGCCGGGGCGCCGCGCGTTGTTGCATCCTGTCTGCGCAAGCCATGAATTATCCTTGCGCCCCTGCCAGTCCCCCCGTTTCCCAGAAAGTAATCCCATGGCCATACAGTGGTTCCCCGGTCACATGAATCTCACGCGCAAGGTGATCACCGAGCGCGTCAAGGAAATCGATGTGGTCATCGAAGTGCTGGATGCGCGCCTGCCGGGGTCGAGCAGCAACCCGCTGCTGCAGGAGCTGACGGGCCACAAGCCGCGCCTGCAGGTGCTCAACAAGCAGGACCTGGCCGATGCCGCGCGCACGCCGCTGTGGCTGGACTGGTACAACGCCCAGAGCGACACGCGCGCCATTGCGCTGGACGCCTCCGAGCCCGCGCCCACGCGCCGGCTGATCGAGGCCTGCAAGCTGCTGGCGCCGAACCGTGGCGGCATGGCCAAGCCCATGCGCGTGCTGATCTGCGGCATCCCCAACGTGGGCAAGTCCACGCTGATCAACTCCATGAGCGGCAAGCGGCAGGCCAAGACGGGGGACGAGGCCGGCATCACCAAGCTGGAGCAGCGCATCGTGCTGGCCGACGACTTCTACCTCTGGGACACGCCCGGCATGCTGTGGCCGCGCATCATCGTCGAGCAAAGCGGCTACAACCTGGCCGCCAGCGGCGCCGTCGGCCGCAACGCCTATGACGAGGAACTGGTGGCGCTGGAGCTGCTGGGCTATCTGCAGAAGAACTACGCGGACATGCTGGAGGCGCGCTACAAGCTGGGCCTGGACAACGAACGCATCGCCGCCCTGCACGACGACGAGCTGCTGGACGCCATCGGCCGGCGCCGCGGCGCCATGATGGGCGGCGGACGTGTCAATGTGCAAAAGGCGGCCGAGCTGGTGCTCACGGATTTCCGCGCAGCGGTCCTGGGCCGCATCACGCTGGAGACTCCCGAGGAGTACGCGCAATGGCTGGCCGTGGGCCAGCAGCGCGATGCCGAGCGCCAGGCGCGCAAGGACGCCGTCAAGGCGCGCAAGCGGCCGCCGCGCGAGCGCAAAAGCGCGCCCTGAACCGGCGCCCGCATACCCTGTTTGGTGCAAGAGCGCGTCCGACCGGGGCGGTGGCACAACCACCACAGCCGCAGGCGGCGCCGACCGCTAGCATGTTGAGTGTTCTTTCTCTGTTGGGGCTTTTTCATGCGGCGTCATCGAGTCGAGGCGGAAACCCATTTGTCCCTGCGCAGGGTGGTCCTGGTGGGCAGCATATGGATCACCAGCCTCACCGTGATGCTGGCCATGGCGCTGCTGATGCAGGACCCCGTTCCCTGGCTCAGCGTGCGGCTGAACCTGGTTGCCGCAGGCGTGAGCTTCGGTGCCGTGCTGCTGGGCTGGCGCCGGCACTGGCGGCTGGCCTCCAATGTGCTTGTCTGGGGCACCTGGACGGCGGCCGTGACCGTGGTGGCCGCCACGGGCGGCGTGCAAAGCGGTTCGGTGCTGGCCTTTCCTGCCCTGCTGGTCATGTGCGCCTGGGTGCTGGGCGTGCGCACCACGCTGGTCATGCTGGTCCTGTCCGTGCTGACCATGGCCGGTTTCTGGGTGGCGGGCCGGGAAGGCGTTGACTGGATCGGCCAGCGCGAGACCTCGCCCGTGTTCTCCATGCTCTACTTCGTGGGCATGCTGGGGCTGACGGGCACGGTCACGCTGATGGCGCGGCGCAGCCTGATCCGCCGCGCCCAGGAGCTGCAGGACACACTGGGCGCGCTGGAGCAGCACCAGGACGATCTGCGCAAGTTCTACCGCGCCGTGGAGCAGAACCCCGAGAGCATCGTCATCACCGACGTGCACCAGAACATCGTCTATGTGAACGAGGCCTTTTTGCAGCGCACGGGCTTTGCGCGCAACGAAGTCCTGGGCCAGCCCACGCACCGCTACTCCACCATGGGGCTGGATGCTCCGGCCTGGGAAGAGGCGCTGCACCAGCTGGGCCGGGGCGCGCTGTGGCGTGGCCAGATGACCAACCGCACGCGCCAGGGCGAGGACCTGCCCGAGGCCGTGCTCGTGGCGCCGATACGGGCCTCGGACGGCAGCATCGTCAACTATGTGGAGCTCAAGCAGGACCTGTCCGAGCGCATGCGCGCGGAGCGCCAGATCCATGCGCTGGCGCATTTCGATGCGCTCACCGGCCTGCCCAACCGCCTGTCGCTGACCCAGCGGCTGCGCGCGCTGGCGCGCGAGTTCCGCGAGGGCGGCAAGGGGGGCGAGCCGCGCCACGGCCTGCTGCTGCTGGACATGGACCGCTTCACGGCCTTCAACGACGTGCGCGGCACGGTGCGCGGCGACGCGCTGCTGGGCGCGCTGGCGCTGCGCCTGGCCGATGCCCTGCCCGACGGCGTGCTGCTGGCCCGCATGGGCGCCGACGAATTCGCCGTGCTGCTGGAGAAGGCAGGCCACGAGGCCGCCGAGGTCGACCAGCACATGCGCGCCCTGGCCCAGGTGCTGCAGGACGCGCTGGAGCGGCCGCTATGGCTGGAGGAAACCGGCGAGGAAGTGCAGGCCAGCTGCAGCATTGGCGCGGCCAGCTTTGCCGCCTCGCGCACCGACAGCGGCGGCCATGACGTGCTGCGCCGCGCCGGCGTGGCCCTGCACCAGGCCAAGCAGGCCGGTCTGGGCCAGGTCGTCATCTTCCAGCCCGACATGGCCGAGGCCGTGGGCAAGCGCTTTCGCATCGAAAAGGACCTGCGCCGCGCCATCCCTGCCGGCGAGCTGCAGCCCTACCTGCAGTCCCAGGTGGACCGCATGGGGCGCTGCGTGGGCGCCGAGGTGCTGGTGCGCTGGAACCATCCGCGCCTGGGCATGGTCGAGCCCGGCGACTTCATTGCCGTGGCAGAGGAGTCGGACCTGATCGTGCAGCTGGGAGACTGGATGCTGGAGCAGGCCTGCCGCATGCTGGTGCGGCCCGAATTCGTGCAGCACGGCTGGCGGCTGTCGGTCAACGTCAGCTGGCGGCAGTTCCGCCAGCCCGATGTGGTGAACAAGCTCAAGCGCATCCTGGCCACCACCGGCGCCGACCCGCGCCGGCTGACGCTGGAGGTCACGGAAAGCGTGGTCATGCGCGACGTGGACGAGGCGCGCGAGCGCATGACCGAGCTGCAGCTGCTGGGCGTGGAGATGGGGCTGGACGACTTCGGCACCGGCTATTCATCGCTGGCCTATCTGCAGCGGCTGCCGTTCCGTGAACTCAAGATCGACAAGTCCTTTGTGCAGGACTGCCATGCCTCGCCCGGCAATGCCGCCATGGTCGAGGCCATTTTGCTCATGGCCCGTCGCCTGCACCTGCGCGTGGTGGCCGAAGGGGTGGAGACCGAGGAGCAGGCCGGCACCCTGCGCGCCTGGAACCAGGATGTGCTGTTCCAGGGCTACCACTACGGCCGGCCGCTGCCTGCCGCCGAGTGGGTGGATCTTCAAGTGGGGGCGGCCGGCGTGTGAGGCCGTAGGCACGCCAGGGTGGCGGCCCTGGCGCGGCCTGTTCAGTCCCTGGCCTGGTTGGCGGGCTGCTCCAGCCAGCGGCGCGCCAGCAGATCCCAAAAGCGTGCGCCACGTCCCAGGTTGTCGTCGTTGAAGTCGTAGCCGGGATTGTGCAGGCCCACGCCGGGCTGGCCCGTGG
Source organism: Delftia tsuruhatensis NBRC 16741 (assembly GCF_001571325.1). GTDB lineage: Bacteria > Pseudomonadota > Gammaproteobacteria > Burkholderiales > Burkholderiaceae_C > Comamonas > Comamonas tsuruhatensis. The sequence goes on along the minus strand of NZ_BCTO01000068.1, from coordinate 39,509 downwards.
CGGGACCGTTGCCTATCCAGCCATAGGCGCCGGGCACGGCCTCGAGCATGAAGCCGAAGTCCTCGGCCGTCATGGCCGGCAGGATGTCGGCGTGGGTGCGGTCCTCGCCCACCGCCTCGCGCATCACATCGGCCATGAAGCGGGCCTCGTGCGCGTGGTTGGTGGTGTTGGGGTAGCCGGGCCTGAGGATGAACTCGGCGCGGCACAGATGGGCCGCCGCCACATGCTCGCTGATGCGCTGCATGCCTTCGATGAACATCTGCTGCGTCTCGGTCCTGAGGGCGCGCACCGTGCCGAAGATGCTGGCCTCGTCGGGAATGATGTTTTCCACCGTGCCGCTGGTGATCTTGCCCACGGTGAGCACGGCGCTGTCCAGCGGATCGGTGCTGCGCGACACCAGGGTCTGCAGCTGGCCGACGATGGCGCAGGCCACGGGAATCGGGTCCAGCGTGGTGTGGGGCATGGCAGCGTGCCCGCCCTTGCCGTGCACGCGGATCTCGAAACGCAGCGTGGACGCCATGATGGGCCCCACGCGCACCGCCATTTCGCCGGCAGGCAGGGCAGGCCAGTTGTGCAGCGCGAACACGGCCTCGCAGGGGAATCGCTCGAACAGGCCATCGTCCATCATGGCCTTGGCGCCTGCGCCGCCTTCCTCGGCGGGCTGGAAGATCAGGTGCACCGTGCCATCGAAATCGGGCTGCTGCGCCAGCAGCGTGGCCGCACCCAGCAGCATGGTGGTATGGCCGTCATGGCCGCAGGCATGCATGCAGCCCGGGTTCTGGCTGGCGTGGCCGAAGGCATTGAGTTCCGTCACCGGCAGCGCATCCATGTCGGCACGGATGCCGAGGCTGCGGCCCGGGTTGGCGGCGCTGCGCCCCCGGCCGTGGATGCTTGCCACCACGCCGGTCCGGCCCAGCCCGCGGTGCACCTGCAGCCCCAGCGCCTGGAGATAGGCCGCCACCTTGTCGCCGGTGCGGTGCTCCTCGTAGCGCAGCTCGGGGTGGGCATGCAGGTCGTGGCGGAACTTCAGCAGGGAGCCGAGATGGGGGGTGATGTCGGGTGTGGATCGCATACAGGGGCCGCGACGGCCTGCACGCCAAGCGGGTCCGCAGGCGGTCGCAGCAATTCAATGACAAGGCGGACATGATAGGTCCTGGGGTTTGCCTATGCCGTCTGCCGCGCCGATAGGCCTTGTGCTGCCGAGGCTTTGCGCTACGTTCTTTGATAGCTGCCCGCGCAATGCCCTGGCCCGGGAGTTGGCGCAGATGCAGGGGAATGGCGCCAGGACCGACAATCGCCCCCATCATGAAAAACACCATCCTGCCCCTGCAATTGTTCGTGCGCCCCGAGCATGACGATCCCCAGCCCCTGATCCTGTACCACGGCCGCCGCTGCCCGGACGGCTATGGCGCGGCGCTGGCGGCCTGGCTGTTCTACGGCGGGCAGGCCGAATTCCGCGGGCTGGACCATGGCGAGATCCAGAAGGCCGACGACCTGGGCGAGCTGGCCGGCCGCGCGGTCTACGTGCTGGACTTCGCCTTCGAGCCCGAGCTGATGGCCGAGATCGAGTCGCGCGTGTCCAAGCTCGTGGTGCTGGACCACCACAAGAGCGCTGCCGAAAAGCTCACCGGCTACCAGTGCCGCTGCGGCGTCGTGCACTTCGACATGAACAAGTCCGGCGCGCGCCTGGCCTGGGAGTTCTTCCAGGCCGACAAGCCCGTGCCGGGCCTGATCCGCTTCATCGAGGACCGCGACATCTGGAAGTGGGAATTCGCCGAGAGCGCGGGCTTTCTCGCGGCGCTGGACATGGAGCCGCGCAGCTTCGAGCGCTGGGCCGAGATCGCGGCCTTCACGCCCGAGCAGGAAGCTGCCTTCATGGCACGCGGCGGCGCCATGGACGAGAAATTCCAGAAGCTGTGCGCCGACATTTCCGAGTCCGCCCAGCCCCTGGTCTTCAACGGCATGCAGGGCCTGATGGTCAACTGCCCCGGCATGTTCCACAGCCAGGTCGGCGACCTGCTGGCGCGCCAGAGCGGCAGCTTCGCGCTGATGTGGCATGCCAGCACCAAGGGGGTGAAGGTCGGACTGCGATCGCGCTCGGAGTTCAACTGCATTGCGCTGGCCGAAAGCTTCGGCGGCGGCGGCCATGCCCAGGCCTGCGGCTTCAAGATGGGCAACGAGCGTCTGGTGGAGCTGCTGTCGGGCGTGCTCAAGGCCGATGCCTCGGCCGACTACGCCTACGTGGCCGCGCCGCTGATGGAGCAGCCTGAAACGGGCGCGCCTGCCGAAGCTGCCTGATCCAGCCCGGCCGTCGCCGGCAGGCCCGCACAGGCCTGCCAGCCGGGCAGGGCGCACAGCGCGCGCCATTGCTGCACCTCGGGCACATGGCCCAGCCGGCTCCAGTCGGCCTCGAAGCGCAGCGGCTCGCCCGTCATCGGGTGCGCCAGCTCCAGCGCATGGGCATGCAGCCACAGCCGCTGCAGGCCCAGGCGCTCGGCCCACCAGCGGTTCAGCGGCCCCTTGCCATGCGTGGCGTCGCCAATGATGGGATGGGCCACATGCTTGAGATGGCGGCGTATCTGGTGGCGGCGGCCCGTGGCAGGCAGCGCCTGGACCAGCGAAATCCGCGTGGCCGCATGGCGCGGATCAAAGGCCTCGGGCCATTCGAGCCGGGCCAGGCAGCGCAGCGCAGTCCGTGCGGGCTGGGCTGGCGCGTCCTCGGGCGCATCGTCGGGTCGGAGCGCGTGGTCCACCTCCACCGCATCGGGCAGCCAGCCGCGCACCAGCGCCAGGTATTGCTTGCGCACTTGCTGCCCGGCAAACGCCTGGCCCAGCCGCTGCGCGGCCTGGGCATGCAGGGCCATCACCAGCACGCCGCAGGTGCCCTTGTCCAGCCGGTGCGCAGGGTGCACATGGCAGCCCAGCTGGTCGCGCAGGGTCTGCAGCACGAAGCGCGTCTCGTGCGCGTCCAGTCCCGTGCGGTGCACCAGCCAGCCTGCGGGCTTGTAGACCGCCACCAGGTGCTCGTCGCGCCAGAGGATGTGCAGCGGTGCGTCGCCGCACTCCGAGGGCAGCGGCTGGGCGATGGGGGATGAGGGCTGGGACATGAGGGCGTGAGTGTAGGCGCTGCTGTCCACCACGGCCCACGACCCTCTCCCAATACCCCTGCCCAACATCGCCGCTCAGTACCCCCGCGCAGGGCAACGCAGTGCTGCCCGGCAGTGCACGACTGGCGGCTCCTTGGCGATGCAAGATCGCGCCTGGTTCTGCGCTGGCGCATGAGCCTCATTTTCGAGCCGCAGTTTTTGAACCTCATCGCAAAGGCACCGCACCGCATGGACCATCGCAGCACCGCTCCCATCCGCATCGCCATCGTCGGCCACGGCAACCTGGGCCGTGGCGTGGAGGCGGCCATTGCCCGCAACCCCGACATGGTGCTGGCCGGCATCTACACCCGCCGTGATCCGGCGCAACTGCGCCCGCTGCAGCCCGGCACGCCCGTGCACGGCATGGACAGCCTGCTGGCCCATCGCGCAGGCATCGACGTGCTGGTGCTGTGCGGCGGCTCCAAGGACGACCTGCCGCAGCAGTCCCCCGCGCTGGCTGCACATTTCAGCCTGGTGGACAGCTTTGACACGCATGCGCGCATTCCCGGGCATTTCGAGCTGGTCGACGCGGCGGCCCGCGCGGCGGGCACCACGGCGCTGATCTCGGCCGGCTGGGACCCGGGCATGTTCTCCCTGCAGCGCCTCATGGGCGAGGCCCTGCTGCCCGATGGCGCCTCCTACACCTTCTGGGGCAAGGGCCTGAGCCAGGGGCACTCCGACGCCATCCGCCGCATTCCCGGCGTGGCCGGCGGCGTGCAGTACACCATTCCCGTGGACGAGGCCGTGCAGCGCGTGCGCAGCGGCGTGCGGCCCGAACTGTCTGCGCGCGAGCGGCACCGGCGCGAGTGCTTTGTGGTGCTGGAGCATGGGGCCGATGCCGACGGCGTGCGCCAGGCCATCACCGGCATGCCGCATTACTTCGACGAGTACGACACCACGGTGCACTTCATCAGCGCGCAGGAGCTGGCCCGTGACCATGCGGCCATGCCGCATGGCGGCTTCGTCATCCGCAGCGGCAGCAGCTCCGATGGGCTGCGCCATTCCATTGAATACCGGCTGCAGCTGGACAGCAACCCGGAGTTCACGGCCAGCGTGCTCGTGGCCTACGCGCGCGCCGTGCACCGGCTGCAGCAATCGGGGCAGACGGGCTGCAGGACCGTCTTTGACGTGGCGCCCGGCCTGCTGTCGCCCAAAACTGCGCAGCAGCTGCGGGCCGAGCTGCTTTAGCCCTGGCCCACGCGGGCCGCGTCTTCCAGCCGGTCCACGTCGCGCAGCGGCTTGAACAGGGTCATCCAGCTGCCGACCACGCCCAGCGTGCACAGGCTGCCCACCACGGCGGCGGGCACCGCGCCCAGCCAGGCGGCGCTGGTGCCGGCACGGAACTCGCCCAGTTCGTTGGACGAGCCGATGAACAGCATGTTCACCGCGTTCACGCGCCCGCGCATGGAGTCGGGCGTGGAAAACTGCACCAGGGCCGAGCGGATGTACACGCTCACCATGTCGGCCGCACCCGCCAGCATCAGCGCCGCCATGGACAGCCAGAACCAGTGCGACAGCGCAAACACCAGATTGGCCACGCCGAAGATGGCCACGGCGGCGAACATCACGCGGCCCACATGGCGCTGTATGGGGCGGGCCGACAGCCACAGGCCCATGGCCACCTCGCCCACGGTCATGGACGAGCGCAGCAGGCCCAGGCCTTCGGGCCCGACCTTGAGCACCTCGTGCGCGTACACGGGCAGCAGGGCCACCACGCCGCCCAGCAGCACGGCGAACAGGTCCAGCGAAATCGTGCCCAGGATGATGGGGCGCGTGCGGATGAAGTGGATGCCTTCGCCAAAGCGCAGCCACAGCGAGCCGCCGGCCGGCGCCATGGCTTCGGCATAGCGCACGGGCACCGTGCCCAGCAGCAGCACGGCCAGCACCAGGGACACGCCGCAGACCGCATAGGTCAGCACGGCGCCGCCCCAGGCGTAGAGCAGGCCGCCCAGCACGGGCGCCGCGATGGCGGCCGTGCGCATCAGCATGCTGTTGGTGGCCAGCGCCTGGGCCAGTTGCTCGCGCGGCACGATCTGCGGCAGCAGGCTTTGCAGGGCCGGCCCTGTGAAGGCGCGGCTGCAACCGAACAGCACCAGCACCGCGTAGATCCAGTGCACATCGTGCGCGGCAGCGCCCTCGTGCCAGGACAGCCACAGCAGCAGCAGGGAGCACAGCGCCGCCACGGCCCAGCTGCCCGACAGCAGGCGCTTGCGGCTCATGCGGTCGCTGAGGTCGCCTGCCGGAATCAGCAGCGCCAGCATGGGCAGGAACTGGGCCAGTCCCACATAGGCCAGGGACATGGGGTCGCGCGTCAGGTCGTAGACCTGCCAGGCGACGACCACGGCCTGCATCTGCTGGGCGAACATGGACAGCATGCGCGCCATGACGAAAGGGACGAAGGCGCTGTTGCGCAGGCCGGCAGCGGGGCTGTCGGCCGAAGTGGGGGGAAGCGGGGAGGAGGGCAAGATCGGAAGTCCGTGGCAGAGCACGCGCAGTATCTGCGAAATGCCGCCGCCCTGCAGGCCGAACCGCCTGCGCCATGCTGCCGACGAAGGCATGCGGCCTGCTCCCACAAACACCGGGGACGCGGCGCGTGAACATGCCATCACGGGTCAGGCCAGAACCCCGCATCAGAGGAGCAACACACCATGTCCATGTTGTCCATGCAATACGCCGGCACCTTGATCGGGCGCGAAGCGGTCATCGATTTCCCCGATAGCAAGGCTGATGTGCGGTACACGCCGCAGGGCCAGATGGTCTGGCATGTGGTCGATTCCCTGGGCCATGTGTCCGACGGCTGCGAACGGCTCAGCTACCTGCAGGTCAGCGACAGCCTGCACTTCCTCAACTGGATCGAGAAAACCGGTTTCACCGTCAGCCAGGTCATAGACACGGCGCAGGGAACGGTGCAGGCCTTCTGGTCCTTTGCCGATCCGGCCAGCGAGGGCGGCCACCGGTCCTCCATGTTCGTCGAAGGCCGTTTCCGCTTTCGCTGACAACCCTGCCGGTGCTGCGTGAAACATTGCGGCGGCGGCGCAACATGCCTGTTTTTTGAGCGCCACCGGCAAAGCCAAGGCTGGCGCCGCAAACACGGGTTGTCCCGAAGCTTGTCCACAGGCAGGCCCACAGTCGCTGGGCATAACCGTCACGCCACCGTCATTTTCTTCGTCCAACGGAAAAGTTTCGTGGGATGTGTGCGTGTACTTTCGTCATGATTCAGGTTTTTCGTGGAATTCTGTTCCTGGATCCATCACCGGTGTGCAGCCGCCCGCCGCAGATCAAGGCCCGTGCCCCCGTGAAACATTGCGCGCCTGAGAAACAGGTCCGCAATGCCGCCGCTATGCTGGCCGCATGACCTGGCTGCTTATCGCATTGCATCTGCTGCTCATCGCGGGTTTCGGCCTGCGCATCCTTTTGCGTGACGATGTGCGCCCCGACGTTCGCATGGGCTGGCTCACCGTCATCGTGCTGCTGCCCTACGTCAGTTGCGCGCTGTACTACCTGTTTGGCGAAGTCACGCTGCGCCGCCGCGGCCGGGCCCGGTACCGCAAGGTGCAGGACTTCGCGGCAGGCGCTGCCATGGACCACGGCGCCGCCGTGCCGATAGCGGGCATCGCCCCACAGTGGCAGGCTGCCTTCGGCTATGCGGCCTCCATCAACCGCTTTGCCGCGCAGCCGGGCCACACCGCGCAGCTCATGGCCGATGGCGCCGAGGCCCGCGCCCGCATGCTGGCCGACATGGACGCCGCCCAGCATGAAATCAACGTGCTGTACTACATCTGGCTGGCTGATCACACGGGCACGGCCGTGGCCCAGGCGCTGGTGCGCGCGGCACGGCGTGGCGTGGTCTGCCGCGCCATGGTGGACGGCCTGGGCTCGCGCGCGCTGCTGCGCACCGACCTCTGGCAGCAGATGGCCCAGGCGGGCGTGCAGCTGGCCGTGGCCCTGCCCACCAGCCATCCGATCCGCGTGATGTTCACCAGCCGCCTGGACCTGCGCAACCACCGCAAGATCACCGTGATCGACCAGCGCATCACCTACTGCGGCAGCCAGAACTGCGCGGATGAAGCCTTTGCCGTCAAGGCCCGCTATGCGCCCTGGGTCGATGTCATGCTGCGCATGCAGGGTCCGGTGGTGGCGCAGATGCAGCAGGTGTTCGCCAGCGACTGGGCGCAGGCACGCAGCGTCGCCCAGATTCCTCCCATGCCGTTGGCTGTCCGGTCCGCAAACGGTCTGCCCGAGCGGCCTGCAGGCGGCTTTGCCGCCGTCGTCATTGCCGAAGGCCCGGCCGAGCGGCCCCGCTCCACCTCGCAGCTCGTGTCCACGCTGCTGGCCAGCGCACGGCGCGAGGTCGTGATCTCCACCCCTTACTTCATTCCCGACGCCACGGTGCTCGAGGCCCTGTGCGCCGCCGCCTGGCGCGGCGTGCAGGTCAGTCTCATCCTGCCCGCGCGCAACGATTCGTGGATCGTGGGCGCGGCCAGCCGCAGCACCTACCGCTACCTGCTGCGGGCCGGCGTCATGCTCCATGAATTCCGCCCCGGCCTGCTGCATGCCAAGACCCTGTGCGTGGACGGGCAGGTGGCTTTGCTGGGCTCCACCAACCTGGACCTGCGCAGCTTCGACCTGAACTTCGAGAACAATGTGCTGCTGCAGGACGAGGCCGTGACCCAGGCCATCCGCCGGCGCCAGGCCGACTACATCCGCCAGTCCGACCGCATCACCGCCGCCCAGGTCCACGCCTGGCCCTGGGGCCGGCGCATCTGGAACAACCTGCTGGCGATGCTCAGTCCGGTGCTGTGAGGCGCAGCCCACAAAAAAGGCCTGCGCAGTGCAGGCCTTCAGGGCTGTGGGGCAGCAGGCGCGCTCAGCGGCCCACGCGCTCGCTCTCGACCACCATGTCCAGCACATAGGCGTAGGCCGATGCGTCGGCCGGCACGTTCTGGCGCTTGTAGCGCTGGATGCGCAGCACGTTGCGGATGCCGGGCTCGTGCTTGTAGCCCTCGATCTCGCTGTAGAAGTTCTCCCACTCGCCGGTGGAGGTCTTCACGCCGTTGTCGCCGTAGCGGATCTCGCGCACGCGCAGGCACTGGAAGTCCTTGATCAGCGGGTGGTTGCAGGCCGTGCGCTGGGGCGCCACTTCCAGGAAGATGCGTTCGCCTGCGCTGCCGTACTGGGTCTGGGCCGTGGGCGAGCCGTCGAGCTGCCAGCGCGTGCCGTCGATGAAGGTGAGCGTCAGGCGCGCAGGCTGCTTGCCTTCGCCCAGTTGCACGGACCATTGCTTGGCCGTGGGCAGGATGCGGGCCACCTTTTGCTCCAGCGCCATCAATTGGTCGTCATCGCAGGCCATCAGCGTGCTGGCGGCGCGCTGGGTGGCGATGCGGTTGCCTTCGGTGCGGTAGCCCGTGGTCACCACGTTGCACAGGTTCTTGACGGCCAGGCGCTGGTCGGCGAACTCCAGTTGCAGGGGCCGCTTGCGCGAGGCGGCCGTCAGGAACCAGCTCTGGTCTTCGGTGCCCTGGGGCGTGAAGGCCTGGCGAAGACTCCAGTGGTAGGCGGTCAGCGATTGGGCGTCACCGGGCGGGCCGGCAGGAGCCGACACCTGGGGCTTGGCGCCGTCTTCGGCGTTGCCGCCCTTGTCGATATGGCTGCAGGCGCCGAGCCCCATGGTGACGATCACGGGCAGGCACCAGGTCCAGCTTGGCTTCATGTTGAGTTCCTTGGTTGATGGGTACAGGTACAGGCGCAGCGGCGGCAGGCTTGGGCAGCCCGGGTGCGGCATGAGCCGCACCGGCCCTGGCCGAACCGGGGCACCATAACGCAGATGGGCGGCGGTGCTTGTCAGAACGGGGCGCTATTCACATTCGTTTGCATCTATTTGATGCAGACGGAAAAACCGATTGCTGCAAAGTTGCCGGCCATTGCATTGCGCTCGGGTGAGAATAGGCGGCCAGCCGCCATGCCATCCGCAGGCAGCGGCACCGGAGCAAGGAGCAGGTTCGTGTATCGACGTTGGAGTGCAGCAAACAGGGTGCGTGGCATGCGCTGCGCAGGGGCTTTGGCCGTCATCATGGTGCTGGCGGGCTGCGGCTCGACGATTCCCCAGCATGTGCCGGTGCAGGAGAGCTTCGGCTCCACCGAGACCTTCTCGCGCATGTTCGATGCCTCGCCGGCCCAGACCTGCGAGGCCGCGCGCCGCGCGCTGCTGAGCCAGGGCTACATCGCCATGGCGCGCACGGCCGAACTCATAGAAGGCAGCAAGAGCTTCCAGCCCGACCCGGAGCTGAACCTGCAGATGAACATCCGCGTGGTCTGCGTGCCGGAGACCGCCGACGGCCAGGTCAGCATCGGCTTTGTCACGGCGCTGCAGGACCGCTATACCCTGAAGAAGAGCGCCAACTCGGCCAGCCTGGGCGTGGGTGCGCTGGGGTCCGTGTCGCTGCCGTTCTCCTCGGGCAGCGACTCCATGGTCAAGGTGGGCAGCGAGACGATTGCCAAGAGCGGCTTCTACGACAGCTTCTTCGAGCTGGTCTCGCGCTACCTGGCGCAGGACCGCGACTCCATCGCCGTGCCCACGCCGGTGGCGCCGCAGAACACGATTCCCTCGGCCGACCACTGACGCCGGCGGGCGCCACAGCCCCGTTCACGCCGCCAGGAACAGCGCCGGGTCCACCATGCTGCGGTTGAGCATCACGCCCCAGTGCAGGTGCGGGCCGGTGACGCGGCCCGTGGCGCCGACCTTGCAGAAGGCCTCTCCCGTGTCCAGCTGATCGCCCAGCTTGCACTGCACGCTGCTCAGGTGGCAGTACATGCTCAGCAGGCCGCCGCCGTGGTCCAGCCACACGGTGCCGCCGTTGAAGAAATAGTCGCCGACGTCCACCACCTTGCCCGGCAGCGGCGCGACGACGTTGGTGCCCGTGGCTGCCGCGATGTCCATGCCGCTGTGCGGATTGCGCGGCTGGCCGTTGAACACGCGGCGCAGGCCGAAGCTGCTGCTGCGCCGGCCCGGCACGGGCTGGCGCATGCGCAGGTCGCCGGGGCGTGCGGGCGGCTCGGTGAACAGCGCCATGATGGTCTGCTGGTGGGCGCGCTCACGCTGGTAGCGCGCATCGTCCTCGGGCGACAGGTCCACGGTCTTGGGCGAGACCTTCAGGCGCTGCTCGGTGTACTTCTTGTCACGCACCTCGTAGGCCAGGGAGCGCGCTGCGCCTTCGCCCTTCACGGTCACGCTGTGGGTGCCAGGTGCGGCCGACAGCGCAATGCCGACCACGGCCGTCCATTCGATCATGTCGCCCACCACCAGCACGGGCACGTCGCCGGCCAGTACCTGGGGCCGCTGGGATGCGGGCCCCAGCGACAGACGGGCCACGCCGCCGGGCACGCGGCTGTCATGGGGCCAGGGGGATTCGCTGGAGGGCGCTGCGGCCTTGGCGGCCCAGGAGGGAAGGATCAGGCCCGCGCCCGAGGCGCACAGGGATTGCACGAACAGTCGGCGGGAGCGGGGATTCGTCGTCGGTATCTGCATGGATGAAGCGGCGGGCTTGGCGCCGGCATGGGGCCGTTATCGATCGCCCCATTGTCCGCCAAGCGTGCGCCAAGCCAAACCTCTGCCGGGCCGTTCAGCGGTCCCGGCGTTCGTCACGTCCGCCGCGCCGTTCCTGCGGGCGGGATGCGTTGGCCATGCGCTGCTGCTGTTGGCGCTGCTCCTGCTGCGCGCGGGCCTGCTGCTGCTGGGCGCGCGCCTGGGCCTGCTGTGCCTGCTGGAGCTGCATGCGTTGCTGCTGCGCCTGACGCTCCTGCATCTGGGCCTGTCGTTGCGCTTGCTGCTGCGCCTGTTGTTGGGCCTGCATTCTGGCCTGCATCTGTTCCTGCGCACGGGCTTGTTGCTGTTGCTGTTGTTGCTGCAACTGCTGCTGGCGGGCCTGCATCTGCGCCTGTTCGCGGGCCTGGTCCCTGGCCTGCATCTGCATCTGTGCCTGGCGCTGGGCCTGTTGTTGCTGCCGTTGTTGCTGTTGCTGTTGCTGCCGCGACTGCTCCTCGCCACGCAGGCGGGCGGTCTGCATCTCCATCTGCTGTTGCTGCTGCTGGCGCATGCGCGCGGCATCGGCCATGGAACGGTCGCGGTCCTGCCGGTCCTGCTGCCGCGTGCCCTGCTGCGCGGCGGCAGACGACCACGAAGGCACGCGGGAATCGCGGCCCCGCTCGCCCGGCATGGCGGCAGCGGGCAGGGCGGCTGGCGGGCGCTGCACCCCTGCAGCCTGGGTCGAATGCGGAGCCTGCGGCCACTTGCCGAACTGGCCCGGCTGCGAGGCCGGCACCGGGTTCATCCTGGGCTGCAACGCTGCCTGCGGCCGGTCATCGGGCCGCAGGCCCGGGCGGCCGCGATCGGCGCCGTCATGCCGGGCAGATCCTTGCGTGGCGCCGGGCGGCAGCATGCCTTGGGAAGACGCCGGCGGGCCGCCCTGCGGTGGCCTCAGGCCCAGCCGCTGCGGCATGCCGCCATGCGCGGCGGCGGCCGCGCCTGCCATGCCGGCGGCGCCGGCCAGGGCCGCCGCGGCCATGCCGCCCGGGCGCGGATCGCCGCCCTGTGGCGGGTTGGGCGGGTTGCCGGCAGGGCGGGGCTCGACGTGCGGGTTGTTCGCGATGTGGGTGACGTTGCCACCGTTGTTGATCTGCGTGTTGCGGATGTTCTGCACCACCGTGGTCGAGCGTGTCACATAGGTGTTGTTGTTGTAGATCACGGCTGGCCGGCGCGAGGGCGGTGGCGGCGGCTCGTTGCGGTGCCAGCGGTAGCCGGGCTCGCCCCAGCGCATGCCCCAGGAGTTCCAGCCCCAGGGGCGACGGTCCACGGACTCGGCGAGGATCACGCCTGCGCCAAAGCCGATCAGCCCCGCCACCACGGGCGCGGCCGAACTGCCCACGTAGACGGGCTGCGGCGCCACGATGGGGCGGTAGCCGCCATACACCGGCAGCGGCTCGCCATACACCACACCCGGGTCGTACTGCGGCACATAGACGGTGTCGGGCTGGGCGGGAGTGATCTCGATGAACTGCGAGGGCGCATCGATCACCGGCACCGGCAGCATGGACGACAGGGGCTCGCCCATGTCCTGGGGCGCTGGCTGGGGATCGCGCGGCGGGGCGTCGGCCGCGGCCACGGCCACCTTGAGCCGGCTGGAGTCCTTGAGCGTACCGGCCTTGTAGGCGCGCTGGCGCATCACCTGGATGGCGTTCATCACGTCGGCCGGATCGTTGTAGTAGGCCCTGCCCAGGGCCGTGGTCCAGGGAATGTTGGAAGACAGCTGCGCCAGCACGTTGGGAAACTGGGCCAGGGACTTGACCGACGGGTCCCAGTCCTGGCCGTTGACGGCGTCCTGCAGCTCCTGGGGCTTGAGGCCCGGGTTCTGCCCCAGCCAGACCTCGGCGGCGCCGACCTGGTCGGGATAGGTGGAGGCGGCCAGCACCTGGGCCACGAGCTTGTCGGGGTACAGCGCAATGGGCGCCACCATCTGGTAGAGCGTCTCGGCCGACGGCGGCACATAGGCCACGGGCGTGGCGACGGGCTGGGCGCTTTCGGTGGCAGGCGGCAGCGGCGCGCTGGCGGCCTGCGGGGGCTTGTCCTGGGATTCGTTGCAGGCGCTCAGCGCCAGGGCGGCGGCCAGGCCCAGCACGCTCAGGCGCAGGGCGCCGGCGTGGGAAGCTGAGGGGGCCATGGTGCGTGCTCTGGGCACGGCGGATTGCAGCATTGCGTTCTCCTGGGCAGGAACGCCTTGCGCGCCGAAGCGGCAAGGTACATGTCATTTGAACGCCAAAGTGCGCGCTGCGTTGACACCGGCGTGTCAGCCGATGCCCCCAGTCCGCGCAACTTCTGTGACGCGGTGTTTACCCAGGCGGAATCAGGCCGCGATCAAGCCGCGAGCAGGCGGGCCTGGTAGCTCTCGGCACCCTTGGACCAGGCCAGCAGGCGGTCGATGTTGGGGTGCTTGCCAGGGAAGGCGATGGCGTCCTGCGTGTGCTCGGCATACCACTCCAGGCCCAGTTCAGCGGCGGCGGGCGTGATGCTGCCGCCGTAGAGGGCGGCCAGCGCGTGGTACACGGCCAGGGAGCCGGTCTGGCCGGGCTTGTTCTCGATGGTGGCCACGACCTGGCCCTGGGCATCGGCCAGCTGCAGCGCGGCGAGGTGGGTGACGGTGGGCAGTTGCTGAAGGCGTGCGGAGAAGTTCATGCTGAAAGGCAAATCAAAGAAAGGAAGGCGGAGAAAGAACGATCGGCTCGGGGCGATCAGGCCTTGGCGGCAATCCACGCACACCAGAACAGGCTGGAGAAAAAGCGCTTGGCCTGAACGAAGCCGGCCTGGGCCAGCATCTGCTCCACTGCCTCTTCCGAGGCGGGTGGAGCCGCGCCGTGCCGGATCTTGCCGAGTTTCGCATGGACGGCGGCCTCGTCCGCGCCTGCCATGCGCCAGCGCATGGCCCAGGCGTCCAGGAACAGCGGCTCGCTGTCGTAGCGATGGCGATTGCAGGCCAGGATGAAGGGCGCACCCGGCGCCAGCCTGGCCGACAGGGCCTGCAGCAGCCTGAGCTTGTCCGCATCGTCAGGAATGTGGTGCAGCACGCCGATCAGCGTGGCCGCGTCGAACACCGTGCCGGCGGGCAGGTCCTCCACCGCACAGGGTGCTGCACGCACCTGGGCCGACAGGCCGGCGGCTGCGATGCGGTCCATGGTCTGGTCCAGCATGGGGGGCGAAGGGTCGGCGGCCGTGAATGTCCACTGCGGCCTGAGCCGCGCCGTGGCCAGGATTTCCTGGCCCGTGCCACCGGCGCCGCCAATCAGCACGGACTTCGGCCCGGCATCCAGGCTGGCTGCCAGCAGGCAGGCCGCCAGCTCGTGGCAGGCGTCGTAGCCGGCCAGGGCGATGCGGCTTTGCGTCTCGTACTCGGCCGCGCGGGAGGTGTCGAACTTGGCGGCGGAAGCCGCCTGTGGCAAGGCTTGGTTCATGGCCTGGAATTGTGCTGAGGCCATGGTCACTGCAAAAGCGCCGATGTGCGATGGCCCACCCCTGCAAAGCAGGATGGTGGGCCATCTTCGGGGGAGCGGTGCAGGTGCCCGCCAGCGGGCCGTGCGCCTACTTGCCCCAGGAGTCCTTGAGACCCGTTGCGCGGTTGAACACGGGCTTGCCCGGTGCGTGGTCCTTGCGGTCGGCCACGAAGTAGCCGAAGCGCTCGAACTGGAACTTGTCGTCAGGCTGTGCCTGGGCCAGCGACGGCTCCACGTAGGCCGTCACGACCTTGAGGCTGTCCGGGTTGAGCAGGGCCAGGAAGTCCTTGCCGCCCGCATCGGGCTGCGGGTCGGTGAACAGGCGGTCGTACAGGCGCACTTCGGCCTGCACGCCATCGGCCGCGCCCACCCAGGTGATGGCGGCCTTGACCTTGACGCTGTCGGCGCCCGGCGTGCCGCTCTTGGTGTCGGGCACCACGGTGGCCAGCACCTTGGTGACGTTGCCCTCGGCATCCTTCTCGCAGCCCGTGCACTCGATCACGTAGCCGCCCTTCAGGCGCACCTTGTTGCCGGGGAAAAGGCGCTTGTAGCCCTTGGGCGGCACTTCGGCGAAGTCCTCGCGCTCGATCCACACCTCGCGGCCCAGCGTGAAGCGGCGCACCGGCACCTGCTGGCCTTCGGCGGCGTGGGGCAGGGCGGGCAGCTCGCAGGCTTCCAGGTGGTCGGCGCTGCCGAAGACCTCGGCCCAGTTGGTCAGCTCCAGCTTCAGCGGGTCCAGGGCCACCATGCCGCGATGGGCCTGGTTTTCCAGGTCTTCGCGCAGGCAGCCTTCCAGGGTGGAGTAGTCGATCCAGGCGTAGTCCTTGGTCACGCCGATGCGCTCGCAGAAGGCCTGGATGCTCTGCGGCGTGTAGCCACGGCGGCGCAGGCCGACGATGGTGGGCATGCGCGGATCGTCCCAGCCGCTGACGATGCCGTTGTCCACCAGGTGCTTGAGCTTGCGCTTGCTGGTGATCACATAGGTCAGGTGCAGGCGCGAGAACTCGTACTGGCGCGGCTGCGGCGCGGCGATCAGGCCGCCTGCGCGCAGGTGGTCCAGCAGCCAGTCGTAGAACGGGCGCTGGTCCTCGAACTCCAGCGTGCAGATGCTGTGGGTGATGTGCTCCAGCGCGTCCTCGATGGGATGGGCGAAGGTGTACATCGGGTAGATGCACCACTGGTTGCCGGTGTTGTGGTGCTCGGCATGACGCACGCGGTAGATGGCGGGATCACGCAGATTGATGTTGGGCGATGCCATGTCGATCTTTGCGCGCAGCACGGCAGCGCCATCGGGCAGCTTGCCGTCGCGCATTTCGCGAAAGCGCGCCAGGTTCTCGGCCACCGTGCGGCTGCGGAACGGGCTGTCCACGCCGGGGCGCGAGAAATCGCCGCGGTTGGCCTTCATGTCGTCGGCGCTTTGCTCGTCCACATAGGCCAGGCCCTGCTCGATCAGGTACTCGGCCGCGCGGTACATGAAGTCGAAGTAGTTGCTGGCGAAGTACAGGTTCTCGTGACCGTCGGCTTCCTTCCAGCCGAAGCCCAGCCAATGGACGGCATCGATGATGCTGTCCACGTACTCCTGGTCTTCCTTCTCGGGATTGGTGTCGTCGAAGCGCAGGTGGCAGGCGCCTTGGTAGTCGCGCGCCAGGCCGAAGTTCAGGCAGATGGCCTTGGCGTGGCCCACGTGCAGGTAGCCGTTGGGCTCGGGCGGGAAGCGTGTGCGGATCTTCGCCACGTCCACCTGGCCCTGGTTGTGGTGGTCGCCATCACCGGGGCTTCCACCCCAGCGGCGCTGGGCGTAGGTACCGTTGGCCAGGTCGGCCTCGATGATTTGGCGCAGAAAGTTACTCGGTTTGACCGGATCTTTGGAGATGGGGGAGGCGTCAGCAGAGCTCATCGCAGCATTGTAGGCGCGCGCCTGCCGACCCGCTCCGGACGGCTTTCGGACAGCCGCGCCAGCCAAGGGTTGAGGCATTTGGAAACAAACTTGTATAAAAGCCTGCCATCCGTAGACCCCTGTCGCGCGTTGAGAATGCAGGGCGTATGCCGTCCCCCTGTGCCAAAGTGCGGGAAGGCGGCACCAGCGGCAATGCCTGCCACGCCTGTCCAACTTCGAGGAGAGACACCATGACAACGACAGCTTCCCCGTGGGTTGCAAGAGCAGCAGCAGCCGGCCTCGCATTGGCCGCCCTGGTGGCTTCGGGCGCCGCCCAGGCCCGGGGCGATGTGCACTGGTCCATCAGCCTGAATTCGCCGGGCATGTATGGCCCGCCCGTCTATGTGGCGCCGGCCCCCGTCTATGTGGCGCCGCCCCAGCCCATCTACTACGCTCCCCCGCCTCCGGTCTACTACGCGCCGCGCGCCGTCTACCGTGCGCCGCCCGTCGTGGTCGTTCCCGGCTATGGATACGGCTATCGCGGCGGCTACCGTGGCGGATACCGCCATGGCCATGGCCATGGCCATGGCCATGGTCACGGTCACGGTCACTGGCGCCGTTGAGCCGGACCGGGCTGGATTGACTTGTGCCGCCCTCCGGGGCGGCTTTTTCCGTGGAGCCAGCGTTGCGGCCGGGCCCGGGATGGCCCGCATAATCCAGCCCGTTGGAAACCTGGAGTGTCCCCGCCGTGAAAACCGTCTATGTCCTCAATGGCCCGAACCTGAACCTGCTGGGCCTGCGTGAACCCGCCATCTATGGCTCCCAGACCCTGGCCGATGTACGTGCGCTGTGCGAAGCCGCCTGTGCGCGCTACGGTCTGGCCCTGGAGTTCCGCCAGAGCAACCATGAAGGCGAGCTGGTGGACTGGATCCACGAGGCCGGCCGCGTGCACGCCGAAGGCCGCCTGGCCGGCCTGATCTTCAACGCCGCCGCCTACACCCACACCAGCGTGGCCCTGCTGGATGCCGTCAAGGGCACGGGCGTGCCGCTGGTGGAGCTGCACATCAGCAATGTGCATGCGCGCGAGAGCTTCCGCCACCACTCCTACCTGTCGGCTGCGGCGCGCGCCGTGATGTGCGGCTTTGGCGTGGCCGGCTACGGCCTGGCCATCGACGCCGTGGCCCAGTGGTGAACACGCCTGTCGCCATAGAGCGCCTGCGCGCCCGTGCGCGGCGCCTGACCACGCCGCTATCTGCCGCGCGGCCCGACGACGGCCACATGGTCTGGCATGTCTGGGGCGAGGCGCGCGCGGGCGTGCTGCCGGTGGTCATGCTGCACGGCGGCAGCGGCAGCTGGACGCACTGGCTGCGCTGCATGGACGCTCTGCTGGCCCAGGGCCGCCAGCTGTGGATACCGGACCTGCCGGGCTTTGGCGATTCCGATGGGGTACCGGGCGGCCAGGATGCCGACACCCTGGTCGAGCCGCTGCGCCAGGGCCTGCGGCAACTGCTGGCCGATGGCGCAGCGCCCGCCGCCCCGCTGTGCGATCTGGTCGGCTTCTCTTTTGGCGGCATGACGGCCGGCATGCTGGCCGCCGCCGACGGCACGCTGGCGCGGCGCCTGGTGCTGGCCGGGGCGCCCGGCATGGGCGTGGGCAAGGGCCTGGCCGTGCGGCTCAAGGGCTGGCGCCACCTGGCCACGCCCGAGGCGCAGGCCGTGGCCCACCGCTACAACCTGCAGGCGCTGATGCTGCATGACGCCAGCCTCATCGACGAGGACACGCTGGCCCTGCATGTGCTCAATGTGGAGCGCGACCGCCTTCCGCGCCGCCGCCTCTCGCACACCGATGTGCTGGCGCGTGCCCTGCAGGCCGTGGACGGCCCCGTATGGGCCATCTATGGCGAGCACGACGCGCTCTACCCGGGCCCGATGATGCAGGAGCTGGCCCAGGCCTTTGCACGCCATGCGCGCGACTTCCGCGGGCTGGCCCTGGTGCCCGGCGCGGGCCACTGGGTCATGCATGAGCGTCCCGATGCCTTTGTGGCGGCATTGGCCGCTGCGCTGGATGCCTGAGCGCATGCGCCCCATCGAGCTGCATGAGGTGCAGTGGACCGCCATGCGCGCCCAGGGCGCGGGCGGCCAGAACGTGAACAAGGTCTCCAGCGCCGTGCACCTGCGCTTTGACGTGCGCGCCTCGCGCCTGCCCGAGGCCGTGCAGCAGCGCCTGCTGGCCCTGCGCGACGGCCGCATCACCAACGAGGGCGTGGTCGTCATCAAGGCCCAGCAACACCGCACGCAGGAGCAGAACCTGCGCGCCGCGCTGCAGCGGCTCAACGTGCTGGTGGCCGCCGCCTATCCCGAGCCCATCCTGCGCCGCGCCACCCGGCCCACGCTGGGGTCGCAGCGGCGGCGCCTGGAAAGCAAGAGCCGGCACGGCGCCACCAAGGCCCTGCGCGGGCGCCCGCGCGACGATTGATCCGGATTGACCCGGCCAGCGCAACAATGTGTGCTGCCGCTGGCGGCTTGGCGCGGCGCCCGGGCGTCCCTACATTAGGGGAATGCAAGACTCCCACGCTCCCCACTCTCCCCGGGTTTCCTCCGCTGCCGGTGCCCGGCTGCCCGTGCTCTATGTCTCCCATGGCTCGCCCATGTTCGCGCTGGAGCCGGGTGAAACAGGCCCCGTGCTCGCGCAATGGGGCAGGGCGCTGCGCCAGGCCCACGGCCCGCTGCGCGGCGTGGTCGTCATGTCGCCGCACTGGATGTCGCATGGCGTGGAAGTCATGACCGGAGCCACGCCCTCCACCTGGCACGACTTCGGCGGCTTCCCGCCCGCGCTCTACGAACTGCAGTATCCGGCCCCCGGCGCGCCCCAGCTGGCGCAGGAAGTCATGGACCGCCTGCAGGCCGCAGGCATTGCCTCCACCGCCAACGCGCAGCGGCCCTTCGACCACGGCGCCTGGGTGCCGCTGATGCATTTGCTGCCGGATGCCGACCTGCCCGTGGTGCAGCTGTCCCTTCCCGCCTCGGCCGGGCCGGCCGAAACCCATGCGCTGGGCGCGGCCCTGGCGGCGCTGCGCGATGAGGGCGTGCTCATCGTCGGCTCCGGCAGCATGACGCACAACCTGGGCGAATTCCGGGGCGGCACGGGCGAGGCCACGGTGCGGGTGGACGACGCCGTGCAGGCCCTGCGCAGCCAGGATGGCCTGCAGGACGACCATGCCGTCGGCGGCTCCAGCGCCTCCTCGCCCTACGTGCAGGATTTCAGCCGCTGGATCGAGTCGCGCCTGCAGGCGCAGGACCTGTCCGCGCTGCTGGACTACCGCGCACGCGCTCCCTCGGCCCGGCGCGCCCATCCCAGCGAAGAGCACTTCATGCCGCTGTACTTCGCCCTGGGCGCGGCCGGCGCCACGGCGCGGCCTCGGTATCTGAGCCGCGAAGTCATGTACTCCATCCTGGCCATGGATGCGATGGCCTTCGAGGACGCGCAGGCGGCATAACCTCCTGCCCCCGCGGACTTGGCGAGGCGCCACAATGGCGCGTTGCCCGGGACCACCCCGGTCCCGGAAATCGCTTAAAAACCAAGGAGTCCGTGATGATCGACCTGCCCCTGCTGGCGCTGGAGCGCCCCGCACAACCCGCACCGGGGCAGCAGCCCTGGCTGCTGGTGCTCATGCATGGCGTTGGCAGCAATGAACAGGACCTGTTCGGCCTCGCATCGTTCGTGCCGCCGCAGTTCCACGTGCTCAGCCTGCGTGCCCCGTTTTCCATGGGGCCCAGTGCCCATGCCTGGTTCCAGTTCACGGTGGATGCCAACGGCACGCGCCACATCCACGCATCGCAGGAAGAGCACAGCCGCGCCCTGGTGGCCCAGACCGTGCAGCAGGCCGGCGCGCGGCTGGGCATTCCTGCCCAGCGTACCGTGGCGGGCGGCTTCAGCCAGGGCGGCATCATGGCGCTCAGCCTGCTGCTGACCCAGCCCGCGCTGCTGCGCGCCGCCATGTGCTGGCACAGCCGCCTGCTGCCCGAGGCCTTGCCGCACCAGGCTCCTGACGCGGCCTTCGACGGCAAGTCGCTCTGGGTCAGCCACGGCACCTACGACAACGTCATTCCGCTGACCAGCGCCCACGCCATTCGCAGCCACGTGCAGCGCCTGCCGCTGCAACTGAGCTACCACGAATACCCGAGCATGCATGAGATCCGCCCCGACGAGCTGCAGGCCGCCATGGCCTGGCTCCAGGATCTGGGCACGCAGGGCTGA
Organism: Delftia tsuruhatensis NBRC 16741; assembly: GCF_001571325.1. Classification (GTDB taxonomy): domain Bacteria; phylum Pseudomonadota; class Gammaproteobacteria; order Burkholderiales; family Burkholderiaceae_C; genus Comamonas; species Comamonas tsuruhatensis. Next base: position 19,192 of record NZ_BCTO01000068.1, on the reverse strand, counting down.
GCCTGCTGCACCGCCCCCTTCTTGTGCGCAGGCTGGCCGCGTAAGCCGGGTAACGCCTTGTTGCCTGGCGCGCACAAGGGCCTGCGCGGGCAGCGGGGCGGCTTATAAACGCCAGTCAGGGGCTGGTGTCAGGAAAGCCCGGGAACCCCGGTTGTGCTTTGCTGTCGCACGTCCTGCGGCAACTGTGCTGCCAGCCCCTGCCCAAGCCAAAGGACCCCTCCATGCCAGAACGCGACCCCCAAGACTTCCGCCCCCGCGCCAGATCCTCCGGCCCATCGGCTTTCGGCATCGCCGCAGCGGTACTGGCGGCTGCCGCCGTGGGGGGCGCAGCCTGGTGGTACTGGTGGCGTCCCGCCGACGTGCCCGAGGCGCCGCCCGAAGTGGCAGAGGCGCCCGCCCAGCCTGCCGAGCCTGAACCCGTCCCCGCGCCCGAGCTGACCGAGCCCCAGAACCCTGTCGATGCGCTGGAGCCACCCGCGCCCGGCCTGCCCGCGCTGCAGGACTCCGACGCCCACGTCGTCCAGGCCCTCAACGGCCTGCTGGGCCGTGACAAGGCAGGCAGCTTTCTGCAGATGGACGGTTTTGTGCGCCGCGCCGTGGCCACCGTGGACAACCTGACCCGCTCCCAGGCCCCTGCACGGCTTTGGCCCGTGCACCCCGCGCCGCAGCGTTTCACGGTGGAGGGCGTGGCGGAGGCCGGGGAGGCACAGGCCATCTCCCCCGCCAACGCCGCACGCTACAAGGCCTTCGTGGCCTTCGCCGAGTCCATTCCCATGGACGGGGCCGTCAAGCTCTATGCCCGGCTGTATCCCCTGTTCCAGACCGCCTATGAAGACCTGGGCTATCCCAGCCGCTATTTCAACGATCGTCTCATTGCCGTCATAGACCATCTGCGCGCCGCGCCCGAGCCCGCTGGCCCGGTGCAGGTCAGGCTGACCAAGGTGGAGGGCGAGGTGCCTTCCGTCCAGCCCTGGGTGCGCTACGAATACGCCGACCCGGAGCTGCAGGCCCTGTCCAGCGGCCAGAAGATGCTGGTGCGCGTGGGGCTGGACAACGAGCGCCGCCTCAAGGCCGTGCTGGGCGAGCTGCGCCGCCGCATCGCCACCGGCGAGATGGCCAAGCCTGCGGGCTGAGGCCAGTCTCCATCCGCCTCAGCCTGCGGCCGGCAGGGGCAGGGCGGTCTTGTACCGCACCTGCTTGAGGGTGAAGCTGGAGCGGATCTTCTCTATGCCCGGAATCGGCGTGAGCTGCTCCACGATGAAGCGCTCCAGCGCGCCGATGTCGGCCAGGGCCACGCGGATCAGGTAGTCGGCGTCGCCGCTCATCAGGTAGCACTCCATGACTTCGTCGTGCTCGGCAATGCGGCGCTCGAAGTCGGCCAGCGATTCCTTGGCCTGGGACTTGAGGCTGATGTTGATGAACACGTTCAGCCCCAGCCCCAGCGCCGACGCATTGGCCAGCGCCACATAGCGCGCGATCACGCCGGCCTTCTCCAGCGCCTTGACGCGCGCCAGGCAGGGCGAGGGCGACAGGTGCACACGCCGCGCCAGTTCCACGTTGGACAGCGAGCCGTCCGTTTGCAACTCGGCCAGAATGCGCAAGTCGATGGTGTCCAGTTTCATGTGCCGGATTTTATGTAGATGCCGGCATGAAATGCTGGAATATGGCGTTTCCCTTATCCATGAACGGCTGCTCATGCCGGTCCGCCAGTCCTAAAGTGGCGGGCATGAACGCACCCACGCCGCTGGCCACGCTGGCCGATATCGATACCGATCCCCAGGAAACCACCGAATGGCGGGAGGCCTTCGCGGCCCTGGTCGCCACCGAGGGGCCGCAGCGCGCGCGCTTCGTGCTCGAAGAGCTGGCGCGCATGGCGCGCGAGCAGCGCCTGGGCTGGCAGCCCGACCTGAATACGCCCTATGTGAACACCGTGGCCGCGCAGCAGCAGCCGGTGTTTCCGGGCGACCTGGCCATGGAGGAGCGGCTCGCGTCCATCATGCGCTGGAACGCGCTGGCCATGGTGGTGCGCGCCAACCAGGCCTATGGCGAGCTGGGCGGGCACATCGCCAGCTACGCCAGCGCGGCCGACCTGTTCGAGACCGGGTTCAACCATTTCTTCCATGCCCGGGAGGGGCTGGCGCCGGGCCAGCACCGGGGCGACCTGGTGTTCTTCCAGCCGCACAGCGCCCCCGGCGTGTATGCGCGCGCCTTCCTGGAAGGGCGGCTGAGCGAGCAGGACCTGCAGCACTATCGCCAGGAGATCAGCGCGCCGGCCGCTGGCGCGCAAGGCCTGTCCAGCTATCCCCATCCCTGGCTGATGCCCGATTTCTGGCAGTTCCCGACGGGCTCCATGGGCATAGGCCCCATCAGCAGCATCTACCACGCGCGCTTCATGCGCTATCTCACGCACCGCCGCCTGCTGGACTGCCAGGAGCGCAAGGTCTGGGGCGTGTTCGGCGACGGCGAGATGGACGAGCCCGAAAGCATGAGTGCCCTCACGCTGGCCGCGCGCGAGGGGCTGGACAACCTGGTCTGGGTGGTCAACTGCAATCTGCAGCGCCTGGACGGCCCGGTGCGCGGCAACGGCCGCATCGTCGATGAACTGGAGCGGCTGTTCGCCGGCGCGGGCTGGAACGTGGTCAAGCTGCTGTGGGGCAGCGACTGGGACGGGCTGTTGGCTCGCGACATCACCGGCACCCTGGCACGCACGCTGGGCGGCACGGTGGACGGGCAGATGCAGACCTTCGCCGCCAAGGACGGCCGCTACAACCGCGAGCATTTCTTTGGACAGAACCCCGAGCTCGCCGCCCTGGCCCAGGGCCTGACGGACGAGCAGATCGACCGCTTGAAGCGCGGCGGCCATGATCTGGTGAAGATCCATGCGGCCTATGCAGCGGCTGCCGCCCATCGCGGCCAGCCCACGGTGATCCTGGCCCATACCAAGAAGGGCTACGGCATGGGCTCGGCCGGGCAGGGCAAGATGACCACGCACAGCCAGAAGAAGCTGGACGAGACCGACCTGATCGAGTTCCGCAACCGCTTCAACCTGCCGCTGAGCGACGAGCAGGCCAAGGGCCTGGCCTTCCACAAGCCTGCCGATGACAGTGCCGAGATGCAGTACCTGCGCGAGCGCCGAACGGCCCTGGGCGGCGCACTGCCGCGCCGCGAAACGGTGTGCGACCGCGTGCCCGTTCCAGCGCTGGAGCAATACGCCCAGTTCGCGCTGGCGCCTGCCGGCAAGGAAATGAGCACCACCATGGCCTTTGTGCGCATGCTGGGCAGCCTGCTCAAGGATGCGCAGCTGGGCCCGCGCATCGTGCCCATCGTGGCCGACGAGGCGCGCACCTTCGGCATGGCCAACCTGTTCAAGCAGGTGGGCATCTACAGCAGCCTGGGCCAGCGCTACGCGCCCGAGGACATCGGCTCGGTGCTGTCCTACCGCGAGGCGCTGGACGGCCAGATCCTGGAGGAGGGAATCAGCGAGGCCGGCGCCATTGCCAGCTGGACGGCGGCGGCCACCAGCTACAGCGTGCACGGCCTGGCCATGCTTCCGTTCTACATCTACTACTCCATGTTCGGCTTCCAGCGCGTGGGCGACGCCATCTGGGCGGCGGCCGACCAGCGGGCGCGCGGCTTTTTGCTGGGCGCCACCTCGGGCCGCACCACGCTGGGCGGAGAAGGCCTGCAGCACCAGGACGGCTCCAGCCATCTGGTGGCGGCCACCATTCCCAACTGCAAGGCCTGGGACCCTGCGCATGCCGGCGAACTCGCCGTGATCCTGGACGCCGGCATGCGCGAGATGCTGGTCGAGCAGCGCGATGTCTTCTACTACGTCACGCTGATGAACGAGAACTATGCCCAGCCCGACCTGCCCGCAGGCGCTGCCGAAGGCGTGCTGCGCGGCGCCTATGTGTTCAGCCGCTTTGGCGATGCGGACCGTGCCACGCAGCATGTCACCTTGCTGGGATCGGGCGCCATCCTCACCGAAGTGCTCAAGGCCGCCGAGCAATTGGCCAGCGAGGGCATGGCCGCCACCGTGGTCAGCGTGACCAGCTGGAGCGAGCTGGCGCGCGATGGCGTGGCCTGCGAGCAGCGCATGCTGGCGGGCGAGGCACCTGGCCAGCCCTGGATCGCGCAGCTGCTGCAAGGTACGCAGGGCCCGGTGATTGCCGCCACCGACTATGTGCGCGCGGTGCCCGAGACCGTGCGCGCCTTCCTGCCCGCAGGCCGCCGTTTCCTCACGCTGGGCACGGACGGCTTCGGCCGCAGCGACACGCGTGCGGCGCTGCGCGGCTACTTTGGGGTGGATGCACACAGCGTGGCGCAGGCTGCGCGCCGGATGATCCAGCCAGGTTGAGCCGAGCCTTTCCACGCACCCGGCATCCCCGGGATGTACACATGGCGGCCCCTTCGCGGGGCCGCTTTGCATGGCTGCTCCCCCATTTGCGCCGCCACTTTTCCTGTGGATGGATTAAGCCCGCGTTAAATGCGCAAGTGGCTTATCTTTTTCGTCGGCTTGCATCAAAAAATAGGGTGATTCCACTAGAATTTGTATATATAAGAAGATATTGCGCAAAGAGATTGATATTTGCTGCAATGGTTGCATGCGTTGGGTGGAATATCTCGTCAATATCCGATTTTCTCTTTCAATAATAATTTATTTCACGGGATAGAAGACGATGAAACTCTCGCTCAAGCAAGGCCTGCTGTGCGTGGCCGTGCTGTCGGCTGCCGCATGGCAGCTCGCCATCTCGGCGCCGGCGCCCGAGGTGGATCATGCGGAAATGCCGCAGATCATCGATGACCTGCCCGCCGACTATGCGGCGGACCTGACCGCCGAGCAAAGAACCCTGGTAGACCGTGGCCGTTATATCGCGCGACTCGGTGATTGCGTGGCCTGCCATACCGGAAATAAAACACAGCCCATGGGCGGTGGCCTGGCGCTGGAGACGCCATTCGGCAAGATCTATTCCACCAATATCTCGCCCGACGCCGATACGGGCATGGGCAAATACAGCTTCGAGCAGTTCGACCGCGCCATGCGCAAGGGCGTGGCGGCCGATGGCCGCAACATGTACCCGGCCATGCCCTATCCCTCCTACGCCAAGATGACGGCCGAGGACATGCAGGCCCTGTACGCCTATCTGCTGCAGGGCGTGGCGCCCGTGAAGGCGGCCAACAAGGAGTCCGACCTGGGCTTTCCCTTCAACCAGCGCTGGGGCCTGGCGCTGTGGAACTGGGTGTTTCTGGATGACAAGCCCTTCCAGCCCCAACCGCAGCAAACTGCCCAGTGGAACCGGGGCGCCTACCTGGTGCAGGGCCTGGGCCACTGCGGCGCCTGCCATACGCCGCGCGGCGTGGGCTTCCAGGAAAAGACCATGACCGGCGAGGGCCGCAAGGGCGAGTACTTCCTGGCCGGCGAGACCGTGGAGAACTGGCGCGCACTGAGCCTGCGCGACCTGTGGACACCCGAGGAGACCGCCCGGTTGCTCAAGACCGGGCGCAACAGCCACGGCACGGTCTCCGGCAACATGGTCGATGTGGTCCAGCACAGCACCCAGTACATGAGTGACGAGGACCTGTTGGCCATCGGCATCTATCTGAAGTCGCTGCCCGCAGGCAAGAACGACCTGCCCATGCAGGTGGCCCAGGGGCCGGGGCCGGTCATCGCCCCGCATCCGGCGTCGCAGGCCTCCGGGCATGCGCCGTCCGCCACGTCGGCAGTGTCTTCCGACGTGCCTGCCGATCTCTACGCCAGCCGGGGCGGCCTGGGCTATCTGCAGTTCTGCGCCGACTGCCACCGTGCCGATGGCGGCGGCGTGAAGGACGTGTTCCCGCCACTGGCCGGCAATTTCTCGCTGCAGTCGCAGGACCCGTCCACGCTGATCCATCTGATGCTGGCGGGCTGGAAGGCGCCCGTCACGCAAAGCCACGCCCGGCCGCTGACCATGCCCGCCTTCGCACAGCTCAAGGATGCAGAGATCGCCGACATCCTCAACTTCGCCCGCAGGAGCTGGGGCCGTGCCGATGCGCGCGAGATCCATGCCAGGGAGGTGCAATCCATGCGCAAGCAGCTCGATGCCAAGGGCGAAAGCGCACGCCCCTTCGAGACGCCGCGCCTGGCCGCCATGCTGGACGAATCCAATGCGAAGCAACTGGTCTACGGCGCCCGCCTGAACATTGAGACGCGCGACCTGCTGCCCAGGAATGTGGGCAACGCGCTGAACTGCGCCAGCTGCCACCTGAACGCGGGCACGGTGGCCGATGGTTCGCCCTACATCGGTGTCTCGGCCTTCTTCCCCGGCTATGCGCCGCGCGCGGGCCGCGTCATCACGCTGGAGGACCGCATCAATGGCTGCTTCCTGCGCTCCATGAACGGCAAGCCGCTGCCGCTGGAGTCCGACGAGATCAGGGCCATGGTCGCCTACTTCGACTGGATGCGCCGCGAAACCAAGCCCGAGGACAAGGTCGAAGGCCGGGGCGTGGGCAAGATCAGCCAGTCCATCGTGCCCAACGTGGACAACGGCAAGAAGATCTATGCGGCCCAGTGCGCGGTCTGCCATGGCGGCGAGGGCGAAGGCGTGAAAAACGCCAAGGGACAGTGGGTCTATCCGCCGCTGTGGGGTGACCAGTCCTTCAACATCGGTGCAGGCATGGCGCGCACCTATACGGCAGCGGCCTTCGTCAAGCGCAACATGCCCATCGCCTTCCATGGCAATTTCCCGCTGGGCCAGGGCGGCCTCAGCGACCAGGAGGCCGTGGACGTGGCCGAGTACTTCAGCCACCAGCCGCGCCCGGACTTTGCCAACAAGCACAAGGACTGGCCCAAGGACAAGAAGCCGGCCGACGCGCGGTACTGATGCGCCATCGAGGGAGAAGAAGGCGTTCCCGCCACGCGGCGGGCGCCTGAAGGCGGGGCAGGGAGCGATTCCTGCCCCGCCTTTTTTCGAGGGCAGTGCCCAGTCTTGCGCGCGCTGCAGATCCTTCTTGGCGGTGGCCAGTTCATTGCCCAGCCCCTGCACGTGTTGCTGCCGTTGCCTGGCCATCTGCTGCAGCCGGCAGGCTTGGTTCCAGGCCTTCCCGGCAGCGCGTTCGGGGCGCTCAGCCCGCGCGCTGCAGCAGCACCGGCACCGAGGAGGCCAGCAGCGCCACGCCGGACAGGCACAGCAGGCCCAGCACGATCTGCCGGAAACGCATCTCGCTGATGCCGATATACAGCCTGGAGCCCAGCAGCGATGGAATGAGCATGGCCGGCGCCACGATGGCGAACAGCGGCAGCATGCTGCGCGCGACCATGCCGGTGCCCAGGTAGGTGGCCATGGTCACGGCCAGCATGGACAGGTTGAAGTTCTGGATGACCGAGCGCTGCTCATCCTTGGGGTAGCCGCGCAGCGTGCACCACAGCGTGGGCAGCGTGCCCGTGAAGCCGCCCAGTCCGCCCATCACGCCGCCCGCCAGGCCCACGGCGCCGTCTGCCACACTGCCGCCGCGCGCCAGCCTGGGCAGGCGGGCCGACAGCAGCATCACCGGGCACCACAGCACCAGCATGCCGCCCAGCAAGGCCTTGAACCAGGCCATGTCCAGGTGCGGCAGCAGCAAGACACCCAGGGGTATGCCGGCAAGACCGCCCAGGATGAAGGGCAGCAGCTTTGCCAGCGCAAACCCGCGCCGCACGGTGATGGCCGACAGCACCTGGCCCAGCAGCGAGCCGAAGACGGTGAGCACGGCCGCATCGCGCGGCTCCAGCACCCAGGCCCAGAACGACATGGCCACCATGCCGAAGGCAAAGCCCGACAGGCCCTGCACGAATCCGGCCGCCGCCGCGCCCAGCGCGATGATGAAAAACATGCCATCCATGGTCTGCCTGGTCCTTTCGTTCTGGGTGTGCAAGACGCCGGAATTCTGGAACGCATGCATAAGCAGAAATTCGTTTGTTTTTATTGTTCAATATGGTTTTGCTTATGACGCGCCACGCCTGAAGCCATGCCGCAACACCCCACTGCATCGACCGCTGCCCAACTGGCCCACCGCATGGCCACGCGCCTGAAGATGAAGCATTTGCTGCTGCTGCGCTCCATCAGCGAGCTGGGCACGCTGACCCGCGTGGCCGAGCGCATGGCCACCAGCCAGCCCGCCGTGACCCAGGCCCTGGCCGAGCTGGAGTCGTTGTTCGGCGCGCCGCTGTTCCTGCGTTCTGCGCGTGGCATGGAGCCTACGGAGCTGGGCGCGCTGGTGCTGGCGCGCGCCCGGGGCATGCTGGCCGACCTGGACCATTGGGCCCACGACATCGAGGCCGTGGGGCAGCAGCGTGCGGCGCACCTGCAGGTGGGTGTCATCCCCTTCCTGCCTGCGCGCATGCTGGCCGAGGCCATCGGCAGGACGCGGCCGCAAGGCCGGCGCATCACGGTCACGCTGCATGAGGACACCAGCGACCGCCTGCTGCAAAAGTTGCGCGCACATGAGCTGGACTGCGTGATTGGCCGCGCCTCGGCCGTGCTGGACATGAGCGGCATACGGCACAGCGTGCTTTATGAGCAGGAGCCTCGCCTGATCGCCCACCGCAGCCTGGCCACGCGGCTGGGGCGCCGGCCTCTGCAGTGGGCCGAACTCACGGGGCTTGACTGGGTGCTGGGCCAGCGCCGCACGCCCATGCGCGAGCAGATCACCGACTTTTTTCTGCGCGCGGGCGTGGAGCCGCCGCCGCCGTTTGTGGAAACGCTCTCGGCCAAGGTGATCGGCGAACTGGTGGCGGCCAATGAGCGTGCCGTGTCCATCGTGCCGGCCGACATTGCCGAGGAACTGGTGCGCATCGCGGGCGTGGGCATTGTGCGCCACCGTTTCGGCTGGACCCTGCCACCCGTCACCCTGTTCGAGCGCAAGGCGGGCGGGCAGTACGAGGAGCAGCGCCTGTTTGCCCAGGCCCTGAAGGAGGTTTGCTCCGATCAGGGGTGACGGGTGGCCGGCTTGAAGAGCGCAGCCAGCAGCGGCTCCAGCGTGGGGAATTCCAGGGCAAAGCGGGCGCGGTCCACGAAGAAGGCTTCGCAGGCCACGGCGAAGAATTCGGCGGGCGCCGTGGCGCCATAGCCGTCCAGCCAGGGCCATTCGCCGCCAAAGCGTTCGGCGATGGTGATCTGCTCACGGAAGGCGTCGTAGGCCGGCGCCCAGGCGGCCTGCCATATCTCGCGGGCCTGGCGCGCGGAGCCGCTGCCCATGAAACCGGGCGGCAGGGGCGGGCAGCCATCGGCGCCGCCGTTGCGCATGTCGATCTTGTGGGCGAATTCGTGGATCACCACGTTGGCGGCCTGGCCGCCGTGACCGTGGTGGCTGGCATGCGGCCCGCGGCCTGCGCCGATGGCCTGCCAGCTCAGCATGACGGGGCCGCCATGCATGGCCTCGCCCATGATCACTTCGTCGTAGTCGTGGATGACGCCGGCCTCGTCCATGCTCTGGCGCCGTGCCACGGCATCGCCCGGGTGCACCACGATGCCGACAAAGTCGTCATACCAGGACAGCGCGCCCTGCGGCTCGCCCCAGTGCAGCAGTGGCAGGCAGGCCTGGGCGGCAATCTCCAGCGCCATGGCGTCGCTCACTTGCAGGCCGTGCGCGCCGTGGAAGCGCTTGCGCTGCAGGAAGACGGCGGCCAGTGCGCGCAGCTTCGATTGCTCCTCCAGCGTCAGCGAGGAAAGAAAGGGGTAGGCGGCCAGCGTGGACAGCCACAGCGGCGCTGGAATCTCAGGCACCGGCGAGACGGCGGAGCGTGCGCGGCGGCCCAGCCGCCGGGCCCAGTGGCCCAGTTGTCGCCAGAGGCTCATCGTTGGGGCGCCTGTTCAAGTACTTCGGAAAGCGGCAGGCGCCGCAGGCCCTGGCCCTGCTCCCAGCGCAGCACTTCGGCGCGCGGCACGGCGGCTGCCAAATCCCAGTCGCTGAGCACCACACGCCGCAGGCCATCGCCCAGTTCATGGTCGGCCGGGCGGTGCGTGTGGCCGTGGACCAGGGTGGCGGCGCGTGCGGCGCGCAGCCAGCTGCGCGTGGCCTCGGCATCCAGGTCGGCATAGGTGGGCATGGCGGCGGTGTGGCTGGCGGAGGGGGCGGCTGCGTCCGCTCCGGCCGATTCACGTTTGCGCGATTCGCTCTCCTGCCGGATGCCGCGTGCCTGCTCGCGGCGCAGCGGCAGCGGCTGCGCCAGGAAGGCCGCCTGCCACGCGGCGGAGCGCGCCATGGCGCGAAAGCGCTGGTAGTCCGTATCGTCCAGGCACAGGGCATCGCCATGGCTGAGCAGGATGCGCTGGTCGCCGCAGTCGAGTACGGTGGGGTCGGCCAGCGTGGTCGTGCCGCACAGCGCATCGAACTGCGCTCCGGTCAGGAAGTCGCGGTTGCCCTGCATGAAGAACAGCGGCCTGCGGGCGGCGGCCTCGCGCAGGGTGGCGGCGCAATCGGCCTCGAAACTGCCGGGCTCCAGCAAGGCGTCGTCGCCCACCCAGACTTCGAACAGGTCACCGAGCAGAAAGACGGCATCGGCCTGCGTGGCGTGCAGGTAGCGGCGAAAGGCCTGCACGGTGGCGGGCTCGCAGGCCTGCAGGTGCAGGTCGGAGATGAAGTCCAGCGTGCGCCAGGCCGCGGGCAGTGTCCATTCGGCCGCAATGGGCGGCACGCAGGGAGGGCGAGGTGCGGCAGTCTGGGCCATGGGCGGGTGCGCGCCCGGCAAGGGCGCTGCATGAAGGCTTGGGAGGGCTCTGGAGCAGGGCTGTTGTCCATGGGCACGGACAGGGGTGGGCCATGTGCATGGACAACAGGGCGGCTGCACGCCAAGGGGGCAGCCGCCTTGTCGGAAGGGCGCCTGATTACAGGGCCACGGCCTTTTCGATGATCACGTCATCCTTGGGCACGTCCTGGTGGCCGCCGTTGCGGCCGGTCTTCACGCCACGAAGCTTGTCCACGATCTCGGTGCCCTTGACCACCTTGCCGAACACGGCATAGCCCCAGCCCTGGGCGCTGGGCGAGGTGTGGTTCAGGAAGCCGTTGTCGGCCACGTTGATGAAGAACTGGGCGGTGGCCGAGTGCGGGTCGCCGGTACGGGCCATGGCGATGGTGTACTTGTCGTTCTTCAGGCCGTTCTTGGCCTCGTTCTCGATGGGCGCATCGGTGCCCTTTTGCTTCATGCCGGGCTCGAAGCCGCCGCCCTGGATCATGAAGCCATCGATGATGCGATGGAAGATGGTGTTGTCGTAGTGGCCCTTGTTCACATAGGCCAGGAAGTTCTCGGTGCTCTTGGGGGCCTTGGCGGCGTCGAGTTCGAGGGTGATGACGCCGTGGTCGGCGATGTGGAGTTCGACTTGGGGATTGCTCATGGCGATTCCTTGTTGGGTGGAGGGCAGGGGCGTGCCACGCTGGGCGCGGCGCGCGGTTTACTTGACTTCGGTGGCCGAGAGGATGGTCACCGGCTTGGTGGGTACATTCTGGTGCATGCCCTGGTTGCCCGTGGCCACCGTGCGGATTTTGTCCACCACATCCATGCCCTGGACCACGCGGCCGAAGACGGCGTAGCCGTGTCCGTCAGGCTTGGGTGCGTTGAGCATGTCGTTGTTCACCACGTTGATGAAGAACTGCGAGGTGGCCGAGTTGGGATTGCCCGTGCGCGCCATGGCGATGGTGCCCCGGTCATTCTTGAGACCGTTGTCCGCTTCCAGCGGAATCGGCGCGCGCGTGGGCTTTTCCTTGAGGCTGGCGTCCATGCCGCCGCCCTGGATCATGAAGCCGTCCATCACGCGGTGGAACACCGTGCCGTCATAGTGCTTGTCGCGCACGTACTGCATGAAGTTGGCCACAGTCTTGGGGGCCTTGGCCTCGTTCAGCTCCAGCACGATGTCGCCCATGCTGGTCTTGAGCTGCACCTTGGGTGTGGCGTTCTGCGCCATGGCGGGCAGGGCGGTGCAAAGGGAAGCGGCCAGGGCCATGCCGGCCAGGGAAAGCGACGCAATGCGGCGTGTGGTCATGCAAATCTCCTGAGAAAGCCAAAGGGCTGGGGGATGGAGTGGGAAAACCCGGGCAGGTTCCTGCGCGTGCGCGCAGGCGTGGCAAGACCCAAATGGCGCGCAGACCGCCGTGCCTGGGCGCCGGGGTCGTGCGTGTGGGCCGTGTCTTCTATTTGGTGCCGGTGACTGGAGCCAGCAATTCGCGCAGCAGCTTGAGCTTGGGCCGCACGCTGGCAGCACGGCCGTCCAGGCCTTGTGCCTTGCCGTAGGCCTCGTAGGCCAGGCGGGCGTGGATGTCGCCCAGATTCTCGTAGGCAACGCCGTAGTTGGGGTTGTTGCGCACGGCCGACTCCAGGGCGGAGCGGGCCTTGTCGAGCTGGTTCTGGCCTGCGTAGATGACGGCCAGGTTGTTGTAGGGCTCGGGAAGCTCGGGGTAGTCCTCGATGAGCTGGTTCAGCGCGGCGATGGCCTCGTCGGTCTTGCCGCTGTCGGTCAGGGCCACGGCCTTGAGAAAGCGCATCTGGGGGTCGCGTGCGTTCTTGGCAAGATAGGCTTCGGCGCGTGCCAGGGCCTGGGTGCTTTTGCCGTTGCGCAGCAACTGGTTCACTTCCGTATAGTCGTCGGCGTGGGCGTGGCCTGTTGCGAGCAGGGCCGCCAGTGCCGCGAGGCGCAGGGCGGAGCGAAACGAGTTGCGTAGAGGCATGTAGGTGCTTTCGGGGCCTCGGGGAAACGCCCCGCGGCGCGGGCTTATACTGCTGTGAATTGTAGCTGAGGGGTGTGCTGGGTCACACGGGCTCTGCGCCTGCCGCTCCTGCTCCCTGCTGAGCATGCCTGCATCGGCGCCAAGGGTCCGGCGGCGCGTGGGACGCGCCCCCTGCAGCGGCCCTTTCTCCCCTGATGAACATCCATGAGTTTGCGTATCTACAACACGCTGTCGCGTGCATTGGAAGCGTTTTCGCCAATCGAACCGGGCCATGTGCGCATGTATGTGTGCGGCATGACCGTGTACGACCTGTGCCACCTGGGACACGCGCGCTCCATGGTCGCTTTCGACGTGGTGCAGCGCTGGCTTCGGGCCAGCGGAAATCGCGTGACCTATGTGCGCAACATCACCGATATCGACGACAAGATCATCCGTCGTGCCGTGGAGAACGGCGAGACCATTCGTTCGCTGACCGACCGCATGATCGACGCGCTGCACCAGGACGCCGACGCCCTGGGCATCGAACGCCCCACGCATGAGCCGCGCGCCACCGAATACGTGCCGCAGATGCTGTCCATGATCGGCCGCCTGCAGGACAAGGGCCTGGCCTACCAGGGCAGCGATGGCGACGTGAACTTTGCCGTGCGCAAGTTCCCCGGCTACGGCAAGCTGTCGGGCAAGTCGCTGGACGAATTGCAGGCCGGCGAACGCGTGGCCGTGCAGGACGGCAAGCAGGACCCGCTGGACTTCGTGCTGTGGAAAAGCGCCAAGCCCAGCGAGCCCGATGAGGTCAAGTGGGCCAGCCCCTGGGGCGCGGGCCGGCCGGGCTGGCACATCGAGTGCTCGGCCATGGGCTGCGAGATGCTGGGCGAGAGCTTCGACATCCACGGTGGCGGTGCCGATCTGCAGTTCCCGCACCACGAAAACGAGATTGCCCAGAGCGAAGGCGCGACCGGCAAGCCTTTCTCGCAGGTCTGGATGCACAACGGCTTCATCAACGTGGACAACGAGAAGATGTCCAAGTCGCTGGGCAACTTCTTCACCATCCGCGACGTGCTCAAGGAATACGACGCAGAGACCGTTCGCTTCTTCGTCGTGCGCAGCCACTACCGCAGCCCGCTGAACTACAGCGACGTGCATCTGAACGATGCGCGCGGCGCGCTCAAGCGCCTGTACACGGCGCTGAGCCTGGTGGCCCCTGCCGAGGTCGCCATCGACTGGAATCATCCCGCTGCCGCGCGCTTCAAGGCTGCCATGGACGAGGACTTCGGCACGCCCGAGGCCGTGGCCGTGCTGTTCGAGCTGGCTGCAGAAGTCAATCGCAGCAAGAGCGCCGAGACGGCGGGCCTGCTCAAGGCCCTGGCCGGATGCCTGGGCTTGCTGCAGGGCGACCCCCAGGCCTTCCTGCAGGCAGGAGCGGCAGATGTGGATGCCGCCGCCATCGAGGCGCAGATTGCCGCACGCGCAGCTGCCAAGGCGGCCAAGGACTGGGCCGAGGCCGACCGTATCCGCAAGGCCCTGCTGGAACAGGGCATCGTGCTCAAGGACTCCCCTGCAGGCACGACCTGGGAGGCAGCCGCCAAGGGCTGATCCGTATGCCTTGCCAGACGTGCCGCGCCAGGTGCGGGGAGGTGCTTTGATGGCCTCCGCCAAACCCCTGGACACCATGGATTTCGAGCAGTTGCCGCTGGTGGCCGATCTGCCCGTGCCCGAACAGCAACCGGCCCCGCTGCCGGTGGTGACGCTGGGTGCGCGCGCAGGCTCGCCGCCTGCCGCCGCAGCGGCCGCTGCCGCCACGCCCAAGGCCAAGATATCGCTGCCCGCGCCTCCCGAAGGCGCGCCTGCCTACTGGGCCGAGGCCTGCCGCCAGCTCGTGCGGCGCGACCGCGTGATGAAGCGCCTGATCCCGCGCTTTGCCCACCTGGCCCTGCAGCCCGGTGGCGATGCCTTTGCCACGCTGGCGCGCTCCATCGTGGGCCAGCAGATCTCGATGAAGGCCGCGCAGACGCTGTGGAACAAGTTCGCACGCCTGCCTGCGCGGATGACGCCTGACCTGGTGCTCAAGCTCAAGGTGGACGACATGCGCGCCGTGGGCCTGTCCGCCCGCAAGGTGGACTACCTGGTGGACTTGGCCATGCACTTCACCGAGCACCGCCTGCACCAGGACGACTGGCAGGGCATGAGCGACGAAGCCATCGTGGCCGAGCTCATGTCCATCCGCGGCGTGGGCCGGTGGACGGCCGAGATGTTCCTCATCTTCTACCTGCAGCGGCCCAATGTGCTGCCGCTGGACGATGCAGGCCTGATCTCGGGCATCAGCCAGAACTATTTTTCAGGCGACCCCGTCAGCCGCAGCGAGGCGCGCGAGGTTGCCGAGGCCTGGAAGCCGTGGTGCACCGTGGCGACTTGGTATATTTGGCGCTCGCTCGAGACGCAGCCTGCCGCCTGAAGACAAACCGATCACACCCGATCAACCCCCGTTTTCCGGCCGGAACGCATGCACCGTGCCTGGCTGGGACAAGGAGAAACAAGTTGGCGAAAAAGAACTTTCTGGATTTTGAGCAGCCCATTGCCGAGCTCGAATCCAAAATCGAGGAACTGCGCTACGTGCAGACCGAAAGCGCAGTCGACATCTCGGAAGAGATCGAGCAGCTCAGCAAAAAGAGCCTGCAGCTGACCAAGGACATCTACAGCGACCTCTCGCCCTGGCAGATCACCAAGATCGCGCGCCATACCGAGCGTCCCTACACGCTGGACTATGTGCGCGACTGCTTCACCGACTTCATCGAGATGCACGGCGACCGGCACTTTGCCGACGACCAGTCCATCGTGGGCGGGCTGGCGCGCTTCAATGGCATGTCCTGCATGGTCATCGGCCACCAGAAGGGCCGCGACACCAAGGAGCGCACGCTGCGCAACTTCGGCATGACGCGCCCCGAGGGCTACCGCAAGGCCCTGCGTCTCATGAAGACGGCCGAGAAGTTCGGCCTGCCGGTCTTCACCTTCGTGGACACGCCCGGCGCTTTCCCCGGCATCGAGGCCGAGGAGCGCGGCCAGTCCGAAGCCATCGGCCGCAACATCTACGAAATGGCACAGCTGCAGACCCCCATCATCACCACCGTCATCGGTGAAGGCGGCTCGGGCGGCGCACTGGCCATTGCCGTTGCCGACCAGGTGCTGATGCTGCAATACGCCGTCTACTCCGTGATCAGCCCGGAAGGCTGCGCCTCCATCCTCTGGAAGACCGGCGAGAAGGCCCAGGACGCGGCCGATGCCATGGGCATCACGGCCCACCGCCTCAAGGCCCTGGGCCTGGTGGACAAGATCGTCAACGAGCCCGTGGGCGGCGCCCACCGCGACCCCAAGCAAATGGCCGCCTTCCTCAAGCGTGCGCTGGGCGATGCCTACCGCCAGCTGGCCGACCTCAAGCCCAAGGAACTGCAGGACCGCCGCTACGAGCGCCTGCAAAGCTACGGCCGTTTCGCCGACACCAAGGCAGACAATCGCTGAAGGACGGCGCCACGCTCTGGCACACTGAACGGCTCCCCTGTGGGAGCCGTTTTCTTTTTGTGCCGGGACTCGGCCTGAGTCCTGGCATACATGATCCAAGCCTGTGGAAATGCCGATCACCGACCTGCCGCAGAACCTGCCGGGCACCTCGCCAGACGCCGAGTCAGGCGTCGCGTCAGGCGCCGCCTTGGGTGCTGCCATCCAGCGCTTTGCGCCACCGCTGCCGCTGGCCGTTGCCTTCAGCGGCGGAGCGGACTCCACTGCGTTGCTGCTGGCCTGCGCCGAGCGCTGGCCGGGCCAGGTCGTCGCCATCCATGTGCACCACGGCTTGCAGTCGGCCGCCGATGCCTTTGTGCTCCAGTGTGAAAAAACCTGTGCGCAGCATGCCGTCCCCTTGAAGATCTGCCGCGTGGATGCGCGCCACGCGCCGGGCCAAAGCCCTGAGGATGCGGCGCGTCAGTTGCGCTATGCCACGTTGATCAAGGCCGCCACCGAGCCCTGGCCTGCGCAGGGCGGTGTGCCCATGCCTGCCGTTCGCAGCCTGGCCCTGGCGCAGCATGCCGACGACCAGGTCGAGACGCTGCTGCTGGCACTGTCGCGCGGCGCCGGCGTTGCGGGGCTGGCCGCCATGCCGGCGCAGTGGAGCAGGGCGGGACTTGCGTGGTATCGACCGCTGCTTGATCTGCCTGGCCAGGTATTGCGGGACTGGCTTGCTGCGCGCGGCCAGGAGTGGGTGGAAGACCCTTCCAATGCCGATGCCCGCTACACCCGCAATCGCATCCGCGCCCAGTTGCTGCCGGCGTTGCACCAGGCCTTCCCCCAGTTTCGCGCCACCTTTGCGCGCAGCAGCCGGCATTGCGCCGAAGCGGCCGAGCTCCTGCAGGAGATGGCCCAGGCCGACCTGGGTGCGGTGGGCAACCCGCCCCGCATCGCCGCATTGCAGGCGCTGAGCCCGGCGCGCCAGGCCAATGTGCTGCGCCACTGGCTGCGCAGCGTGCATGCCACCACCCCGAGCGCCGCGCAGCTCGATCAACTGCTCGCGCAGGTCGGCGTTTGCCGTACGCGAGGCCACCGCATCCATCTCAAGATGGGCAGGGGTTTTGTACGGCGCCTGGGGTCAGTGCTCGATTGGTACAATTGACAGGTTTTGGTCCAACTTTGCACGAAAACCGGCGGCGCGCCAAAACCAAATGGCTTGCGCAAGACGGGTCTGGACGGACATTTCGCTACATGCGCAGTCCTCTTGAGCACCTGGCTTGCACAAGCACCCCCTGTCGTACAGCGCCGTGCCTAGCAGTTTCGTCACCCTGATATCCAATGGCACTGATCGTTCATAAATACGGCGGCACCTCGATGGGCTCGACAGAGCGCATCCGCAACGTTGCCAAGCGCGTGGCCAAGTGGGCTAGGGCCGGTCACCAGATGGTGGTCGTCCCCAGCGCCATGAGTGGCGAAACCAACCGTCTGCTGGGCCTGGCCAGCGAGCTGGCTCCCAGCTCGGCCAAAACGGCGTACTACCGTGAACTCGACATGCTCGCCTCCACGGGCGAGCAGGCGTCGTCGGCACTGCTGGCCATTGCGCTGCAGGCCGAAGGCCTGGAAGCCATCAGCTTCTCGGGCTGGCAGGTTCCCGTGCGCACGGACAGCAGCTTCACCAAGGCGCGCATCGAGTCCATCGATGACAAGCGCGTTCGCGCCGAACTCGACGCTGGCCGCGTGGTCATCATCACCGGCTTCCAGGGTATTGATCCCAACGGTCACGTCACCACGCTCGGCCGTGGCGGCTCCGACACCTCGGCTGTGGCCGTGGCTGCGGCGCTGAAGGCGGCCGAATGCCTGATCTACACCGACGTGGATGGCGTCTACACCACCGACCCGCGCGTGGTGCAGGCCGCCAAGCGCCTGAACACCGTGAGCTTCGAGGAAATGCTGGAGATGGCCAGCCTCGGCTCCAAGGTGCTGCAAATCCGCTCCGTGGAATTTGCCGGCAAGTACAAGGTGCCCATGCGTGTGCTCTCCAGCTTCACGCCCTGGGACATCGACCTGGAGGAAGAGTCCACCTCCGGCACGCTGATTACTTTTGAGGAAGACGAAAAAATGGAAAAGGCCGTCGTATCCGGCATCGCATTCAACCGCGGCGAAGCCAAGATCTCCGTTCTCGGCGTGCCCGACACCCCCGGCATCGCCTACGGCATCCTGGGCCCGGTGGCCGACGCCAACATCGAAGTCGATGTGATCATCCAGAACATCAGCAAGGAAGGCAAAACCGACTTCAGCTTCACCGTCAGCCAGGGCGACTACCAGCGCGCCATGGAACTGCTGCGTGACAAGGTCGTGCCTGCCCTGGGTGCCTCCGAAGTCGTCGGCAATCCCAACATCGCCAAGGTCAGCATCGTCGGCATCGGCATGCGCAGCCATGTGGGCGTGGCCTCCACCATGTTCCGTGCGCTGAGCCAGGAAGGTGTGAACATCCAGATGATCTCCACCTCCGAGATCAAGACCTCCGTCGTCATCGACGAGAAGTACCTGGAGCTGGCCGTGCGCGCGCTGCACACCGCCTTCGGCCTCGACAAGACGGAATAAAATCGATGTTTTGCCGAAACCGGCAAAAAAGCACGTTACAATAACGTCATTCCGGAAACGTGACCGAGTGGCCGAAGGTGCTCCCCTGCTAAGGGAGTATGGGGTGTAGAGCCTCATCGAGGGTTCGAATCCCTCCGTTTCCGCCAGAATCAAAAAGCCACCCGCAAGGGTGGCTTTTTTTATGAGAGGGCTGCTTCGGTGGCCTGATCAAGTGGCTGGGGCTGATGCTCTGGTTGCGGTGGCGAAGTTCTTCTTGTCGGCTTGTTGAAAAAACGTGCTACAATGCAAGGCTCTGCTGAAAAGAGCGATGCAGATCGCTGGTGTTGAAAAGATCGAAGAAATTTGATTGCAACGACGCTAAAAACTGTGCTAGAATTCAAGGCTTCGCTGATCGCAGCAAGTCAGGAGCAAAGAAGAAATTCTT
>NZ_BCTO01000067.1 GCF_001571325.1 Delftia tsuruhatensis NBRC 16741 | reverse complement strand
GGCCTCTGTCGCCAGAGGCGCGACAGAGTCAAAAAGGAAGCTCAGGCAGCCAGCCTGAACCGCTCCACCACCCCCCCAAACCCCCTCTCCAGATCCGCAATCAGATCCAAAGGATCCTCCAGCCCCACATGCAGCCGCACCACAGGCGCAGTCCCCGCCCACACACTGTGCTCCCGCAGCCTCTCAGGCTGCGCCACCAGCGCCAGGCTCTCATACCCGCCCCAGGAAGCCCCCTGCGCAAACTGCCGCAACGAGTCAACGAACACGGCGCCGGCACCGGCGTCCACCCCTTCGGCAAACGCGAATGACACCAGCCCGCTGGCCCCGCTGAAGTCCCGCTTCCACAGCGCATGGCCGGGATCGGACGGCAGGGCCGGGTAGAAGACGCGGCCGACCTGGGGCTGCTGCTCAAGCCACTGGGCGATTTCGGTGGCGTGGCGCTGGTGCTGGGCCAGGCGCACGGGCAGGGTGCGAAGGCCGCGCAGGGCCAGGTAGGCGTCGTCGGCGCCTATGGTCAGGCCCAGGGCCTCGTAGGCGGTGGATATCTTCTTCGACAGCGCGGGGCCGTCGGTGATGACGATGCCCTGCATCACGTCGGAGTGGCCGGCGATGTACTTGGTCGCGGCCTGGATGGAGAGGTTGGCGCCGTGCTCCAGGGGCTGGTAGAACCAGCCGCCGCTCCAGGTGTTGTCGGTAGCCACGGCAATGCCGTGCTGGCGTGCCACGGCGGCCAGGGCGGGCAGGTCCAGCACCTCGTAGAGCAGGGAGCTGGGCGATTCCAGGTAGACCAGGCGGGTGTTGGGGCGGATCTTGCCGGCCAGATCGTCGCGCGAGGGCGAGAAGTACTCCAGCGTGATGCCCAGGCGCTGCAGCAAGGTGGCGTCCACGCGGCGCACGGGCGAGTAGACGCTGTCGGCCACCAGGGCATGGTCGCCGGGCGATAGCAGGGCGATGAGCACCAGGGTGATGGCGGACAGGCCCGAGGGCGTGAGAAAGGCACGGTGCCCGCCCTCCAGCGCGACCACGGCGTCTTCCAGCGCGCGGTGCGTGTCCAGGCCGTGGCGGCCGTAGGAGGCCACGCGCTCGCCGGCCTCGCGGCGGTGGTGCAGGTCGGCGTAGGCGGCGCTGTCGGCAAAGCGCACGGTGCTGGTGCGCACCACGGGCACGTTGACGGGGCCGGAGCCGCCCTGCAGCGGCGGCGTGCCTGCGTGCAGCAGGCGGGTCGACGGGCCCAGGGGCCGGTGCTTGTCTTGGGGGATGCTCATGCCACGGCCTCGCTGGGACGGAAGTAGGCGGCGTTGTAGTTCTTGACTTCGCCGGTGTCGGGGTCGATGGCCACGCGGCCGCTCAGGGTTTCCAGCGGCTGGCCGTAGAGATGGAAGTGCAGCGTGGGCTGCTCGCCCACGACGGCAATGCTGTGGATGTCATCGGGCAGGAAGGCGATGGAGGCACCGGGCTGCACGGTGAATTCGCGCGCCAGGTGGATGCTGGCGCGTGCGGGGTTGCTGCGGTCGTCCGTGCGCTCGTAGAGGCGGTTGAGCTCCTGGCCTTCGACGGCAACGATCACGGCCCAGGTCGTGTGGTTGTGCGGGGCCGTGGTCTTGCCGGGGTTGATGGAGTTCAGGTAAAGGGCCAGGCCCGCATCGCCATCGGCCGGGTTGAGGCGGTAGCGCGTGGAGGCGCCCACGCCCTCGGTCTGCGCGGGCGGGGGGAAGTCCGCGCGGCTGAACAAGGCCTTGTGCGCGGCCAGCTGCTCCAGGCGTGCGGTGATGGCCGACAGGGTGCTGCGGTCGGGCGCGCCGGCCTGCAGCAGCTGGCGCACGTCGGCCAGGGCGGCGTCCACGGCCTGGCGGCGCCGGGCGGCGGCGTCTGTATGGGTGCCTGTATCTGCGCCTGTTCCGGCCGGGGTTTCAGTCGTTGTTTCTGCGGTCATGGGGATGTGCTCCTGGAGGTGGGGGATCAAAGGGCAAAGCGCAGGCTGTTGAAGGGCAGCGGCGTTGTGGCCGGTGTGGCCGGGGCGGCTGGCGCAGGCCTGGGCCGGGCACCATCGCCCAGGGCGCGCTGCAGGAATTCGCGCGTGCGCTCGCTGCGCGGGCTGCCGAAGATCTGGGCGGCCGGGCCGTGCTCGACAATGCGGCCGGCCTCGGTGAAATAGACCTGGTCGCTGACCTCTTCGGCAAAGCGCATTTCGTGCGTGACCAGCACGCAGGTCATGCCGTCCCTGACCAGGTCGCGGATCACGGTCAGCACCTCGCCCACGGTCTCGGGGTCCAGGGCCGAGGTCACTTCGTCGAACAGGATCAGCTCGGGCCGCATGGCCAGGGCGCGCGCAATGGCCACGCGCTGCTGCTGGCCGCCGGACAGCTCGCCGGGGTAGGCGGATTCCTTGTGGTCCAGGCGCACCTTCTGCAGCAGGGCGCGGGCCTCTCGCTCGGCCGTGGCGCGGTCGCGGCCGACCACGCGAGTGGGGGCGATGACCAGGTTCTCCAGCACCGACAGATGGGGGAACAGGTTGTACTGCTGGAAGACGAAGCCCACGCGCTTGCGCAGGGCGATCAACTCGGCCTCGGTGCGCAGCTGGTCCACGCGCGTGCCCGCCACCGAGATGGCGCCGCGCTGGGGCCGCAGCAGGCCGGTGATGCAGCGCAGGATGGTGGACTTGCCCGAGCCCGAGGGCCCGATGATGGTCACCGCCTCGCCGCGCCGCACCTGCACGTCGATGCCCTGGAGCACCTGGTTGTCGCCAAAGGACAGGTGCACATCCTGCAGTTGGACCAGTGCGGGCGCCGTGCCTGCTGGGGCATCGGCAGTGGCGAGTTGGGAGAGAAAGGAGTCAGTGGCGTTCATGGCGTCGCTCCAGGGCGCGGGTGGCGCGGGCAATCGGATAGCAATAGGCGAAAAACAGCGCGAGCAGCGTGAAGTACACAAGGATGGTGAAGTCCGTGCGTGCCACGGTGTTGCTGGCGATCTGGGCGGTGTCCACCACGTCGTGCACGCCCACCAGCGAGGCCAGCGAGGTGCTCATGGTGATGCTGGCGTAGAGGTTCATCCACGGCGGCAGCATGCGGCGCACGCACTGCGGCAGCACGATGAGGCGGAAGATCTCGCTGCGGCGAAAGGCCAGCGACTGGGCCGCCTCCCACTGCGCGCTGGGAATGGACTGGATGGCGCCCCGGAAGATCTCGGCCACGTTGGCGCTGGTGGGCAGGGCCAGGCCCAGCACCACCTTGACCCAGTCGGGGAACGGAAAGGTCCAGCCCACCAGCTTCAGCTCGAACGGGAACACATAGGTGGTGAAGTAGATGAGCACCAGGATGGGCGCATTGCGAAACAGCTGCACATACCAGCGCACGCCCGTGCGCACGGCCGGCGTGGGCGACAGCGACAGGGAGCCCAGCACCAGGCCGGCCACGGTGCCGATGGCCACGGCCAGCACGCTGATCTCGATGTTGACCAAGAGGCCGCGCAGCAGCGCGGGCAGCCATTTCGACAGGTGCACGAAGGCGGGCGGGGCGCTGTCCGTGGCGGCCCAGCAGGCGCACAGGGCCAGCAGTGCGGCGCCCGCGATCAGCCAGGGGCTGCGCGCCGCGCGCAGCAGGGCGGCGGGCAGCGGGCGGGGCGCGGCGCCGGTGTTCAGGGTGGCTTCATTGGCCATAGCCGGGCATCCTCAGGTGTTGTTCCAGCCAGCGGCCCGCCAGGCTGACCAGCCAGGTCAGCAGGCCGAACCACAGCAGGATGAGCAGCAGCAGCTCCAGCACGTTGTCGCGCTGCGACCAGATCATGATGGACTCGTAGGTCACGTCGCCCACGGCAATGGCCGAGGCCACGGCCGTCATCTTCACCAGGTCCACCAGGTTGTTGGTCAGCGAGGGCAGGGCAAAGCGCACGGCCAGCGGCAGCTGCACGCGCACCAGCAGCTGGCGCTGCGAAAAGCCCAGCGAGCGCGCTGCCTCCAGCGTGGTGGCGGGCACGGCCTCGATGCCGGCGCGCAGCGCCTCGGCATGGAACACGCCCTTGTGCAGCGAGACCACGATCACCACCCAGACAAAGGGCGTGAGCGGGTTGTTGCCCGCGCCCCAGTCGCGCAGCTGCTGGGTGATCAGCATGTTGAGCACCAGGAAGGCGCAGTACAGCTGCACCAGCGTGGGCGTGTTGCGCGTGACCTCCACAAAGGCGCGCGCAGGCCGCGCCAGCCAGGCGCGGCCCGAGGTCAGGGCCGCCGCCAGCGCCACGCCGGCCGCCAGGCTGCCGGCAATGGTCAGCAGGGCCAGCTGCACGGTCACGAACATGCCGCGCACAAAGGCCTGGCGCTCGGCCACGTCCAGCACGAAGGCGTAGTTCAGGCCCAGGCCCTTGAGCGCTTGCACGCCCTGGGCAAGCAGGCTGTTGTTCATGGCACGGCCTCCAGGGCGGCCGGCTGTGCATGCGCTTGCGCTTGCGCAGCGGGGTCTTTCAGCGCGGCCACGGCGCGTGCGATGCGGGCCGTGGCCTCGGCCAGCACCTCGTCGCTGGCGGCGGTGGAGATGCGGAAGTACGGCGACAGGCCGTAGGCCCCGCCATCCACGGCAGCCACGCCTTCGGACTCCAGCAGCCATTCGGTCAGGTCGGTGTCGCTGGCGATGGGCTGGCCGTCCGGGCGCAGGTGGCCTATCAGCGCGCCGCAGTGCACAAAGGCAAAGAAAGATCCGCCCGGCGGCAGCAGGGCCAGGCCCGGCACCTGGTCCAGCGCCTGGGTGACCCGTTGCGCGCGCCGCGCATAGGCGTTGCGGGCCTGCTGCACAAAGCTCTGGTCGGGCGACTGCAGCGCCGCCGTGGCTGCGGCCTGGGCCACGGAATTGGGGCCTGACGAGGCCTGCGACTGGATCACCACCATGGCCTGCACCAGCGCGGCCGGGCCTGCGCCCCAGCCGATGCGCCAGCCGGTCATGGCATAGGTCTTGGAGACGCCGTTGACCAGCAGCGTGCGCTCGCGCAGGTCTGGGGCCACCGCCAGCCAGTGCGCGGGGGCCTGGGGCGTGAACCAGATGTGCTCGTACAGCTCGTCGAGCAGCACCAGCACCTGCGGGTGCTGGCGCAGCACCTGGGCCAGGGCGGCCAGTTCCTCGCGGCTGTAGACGGCGCCCGAGGGGTTGCCCGGCGTGTTCAGCACCAGCCAGCGCGTGCGCGGCGTGATGGCGGCCTGCAGCGCGGCCGGCGTGAGCTTGAAGCCCTGCTCAATGCCGCAGTCCACGATGACCGGCGTGCCGTCGTTCACGCGCACGATGTCGGGAAACGAAGGCCAGTACGGCGCGGGCACGATGACCTCGTCGCCCGCGTCCAGCGTGGCCGCCAGCGCGTTGTAGATCACCTGCTTGCCGCCGTTGCTGACGATGATCTGCCCGGCGTCGAAGTCCAGCCCGTTCTCGCGCCGGTATTTGGCGCTGATGGCCTGGCGCAGCGCGGCCGTGCCGGGCGTGGGCGTGTACTTGGTTTCGCCACGGGCCAGGGCCGCGATGGCGGCCTGCTTGATGGGCTCGGGCGTGTCGAAATCGGGCTCGCCCGTGGTCAGCGCAATGATGTCGCGGCCCTGGCGGGCCAGGGCCGTGGCCCGCGCGCTGGCCGCGGCATTGGGCGAGAGCCTGACGCGCTGCACGCGCTGCGAAAGGGGAAAGGGCGTGGTCATGGCGTGGTGCCTTCCTGGAATGCGGCGGCTGGCAATGGAGAGACCTGCGGCAAGTCGTGCGGCAAATCGTCCGGCAGGGCTTGCAGCACCTTGCCGGGATTGAGCAGGCCCAGCGGGTCGAAGGCCTGCTTGAGACGCCGCATGAGCTGCAGCTCCACGGCGCTCTTGTAGCGGGGCAGCAGGTCGCGCTTGGACTGGCCCACGCCGTGCTCGGCGCTGATGGAGCCGCCGTGGGCGTGCACGCTGTCGTGCACCACCTCGTGGATGGCGTCTTCCTGGGCAAACAGCTGCGCGGGAGTGCTGTCCGGCGCGTGCGACACGTTGTAGTGCAGGTTGCCGTCGCCCAGGTGCCCGAAGGCCACGGGCCGCACGGCGCCAAAGCGCGCCTGCAGCAGCGCGGCCGTGGCCGCAAGAAAGTCGGGGATGCGCGAGATGGGCACCGACACGTCGTGCTTGATGTTGCGGCCGTCGCGCCGCTGGGCCTCGCCCAGGGCCTGGTCGCGCAGCCGCCACAGGGCCTGGCTTTGCTGCAGGCTCTCGGCAATGGCGGCATCGGTGACCAGGCCGTCCTCGAAGGCCTGGCCCACCACGCACTCGAAGCGCTGGCGGGCATGGTCCTCGCCCTCGCTGTCGGACAGCTCGATCAGCGCAAACCAGGGTGCCTTGAGCGCCAGCGGTATCGGCTGCTCGGGCACATGGCGGTCTATCAGGCCCAGGGCCGTGTCCGACATCAGCTCGAACGCCGTCAGGCTGGCGCCGAAGCCCGCCCGCGCCTGGCTGAGGAAGGCCACTGCATCGCGTATGCAGCCAAAGGCCAGCAGGGCCGTGTGTTGGGCGCGGGGCAGTGGATGCAGGCGCAGCGTGGCCGCCGTGATGATGCCCAGCGTGCCTTCGCTGCCCACGTACAGGTCGCGCAGCGCATAGCCGGTGTTGTCCTTGCGCAGCCCGCGCAGGCCGTCCCAGATGTCGCCCTCGGCCGTCACCACTTCCAGGCCCAGCACCAGCTCGCGCGCGTTGCCGTAGCGCAGCACCTGGGTGCCGCCCGCGTTGGTGGACAGGTTGCCGCCAATGGTGCAGCTGCCCTCGGAGCCCAGGCTGAGGGGAAACAGCCGGCCCGCATCGCGCGCTGCCTGCTGCACATGGGCCAGCACGGCGCCGGCTTCCACGGTCAGGGTGTCGTTGTCGGTGTCGATGGCGCGCACGCGGTTCAGGCGCGCCAGCGACAGCAGCACGGCGTGGCCCGAGGCGTCGGGCGTGGCGCCGCCCATCAGCCCGGTGTTGCCGCCCTGGGCCACGATGGGCGTTCGGTGGGCGCGGCACAGGCGCACCAGCTGCGCCACCTGGGCCGTGTCGGCGGGCCGTGCCACGGCCAGGGCCTGGCCCGTGAGGCGGCCATGCTGGTCGGTCAGGTAGCCGGCCGCATCGGCACCCGTGAGCACATGGGCATCGCCCAGGGCGTGGCGCAGCGCGGTGACCAGGTCGGCGGGGCCGGTGATGTGGCCGCTGGTGCTGGTGTTGGTGCTGGTGTGGGTGCTCATGCGGGCGCCTTCCTGAACTTGTCGTGCAGCTGGTGCAGCAGCGGCGTGGGCGTCATGCCGTTGCGCTGCTCCACCTCGATCAGCCAGCCCGTGCGGTGCCAGTCCTGCACGATGCGGTCGATGGCCGCCTGCGTGTCGGACTCGCCCTTGCGCAGCCAGATCACCGAGGGCGAGGGAATGATGTCGGCGGGCGAGACGATCTCGTAGTCCTTCCAGTCCGCATTGCTGGCCACGAGTTCGCGCAGCGTGGGGCTGACATGCACGGCGGCCGCGCAGTTGCCGCCCTTGAGGGCCAGCAGCGACTCGGGCTGGCCCCGGAAGGCCTTGATCTGGGCGCCGTATTGATCGGCCAGCGGCTTGGTGAAATTGCTGCCCTGCGACACGCACACGGGCTTGCCGCGCAGGTCGTCCCACTGGCGCACGCCGCTGCCCTTCTTGGCGATGGCGGCGCCGCCGACTTCCTCGAACGGCGTGGGCACGAAGGACAGGATCTCGCTGCGCTCCTGCGTCCACTGCATGTTGGCGATCAGGATGTCCACCTTGCCCTGCTGCAGGAACTGCACGCGGTTGGACGGCTGGACCTGCACGGTCTCCACCCCCACGCCCAGGCCCTTGGCCACGCCTTCGGACAGCTGCACGTTGTAGCCCACGTGCCTTTGCGTGACGGGGTCGATGGTGCCGAACGGCGGCCCCGAAAGCATCACCCCCACCACGATCTTGCCGCGCTGCTTGATGCGGTCCAGCGTGGCGTCGGCATGGGCTGCCAGGGCCGTGAGGGCGAGCAGGGCCGCCAGTGCGGTGCGAGTCGGCTTCATGGCTTGGCTCCCTTGGCGGCGGCCTGGGTTGCCTGCGTCGCCTGCACTTGTGCCTGTGCTGCCGCATACACCGCGAAGTCGTAGGGCGCGCGGTCGAACAGGCCCTTCAGCGCGCGTTCGTGGCGCTCGGCGATCCAGGTGTCGGGCACGCCGCTGGCGCGGGCCACCTTGAGCAGAAAGCCCGTGCGGTGCCAGTCCTGTATGGCCTTGTCCACGAAGGCCTGGGTGTCGGCCTCTCCACGGCGCGTCCACACCACGGTGGGCGAGGGAATCAACTGGTCCTGCGTGCCCAGCTCGAAGTCCTTCCACTCGGCCGCATTCGGGCCGGTGAGCTTTTCATAAAGGGCGGGCTGGATATGGACCGAAGCCGCGCAGGTGCCGCCCTTGAGCGCCAGCAGCGACTCGGGAATGCCGCGCAGGCCCTTGACCACGGCGCCATAGCTCTCGGCCAGGGGCTTGGCGAAGTTGCTGCCCTGCGACACGCAGGCCACCTTGCCGCGCAGGTCTTCCCAGCGCTTGATGCCGCTGGCCTTGGCCACCAGGGCGCCGCCGCCGATCAGGTCATAGGGCGTGGGCGCGAACGAGAGGATCTCGCTGCGCTCCTGCGTCCACTGGATGTTGGCGATCAACAGGTCCACCTTGCCGCTTTGCAGGAACTGCACGCGCGTGGAGGCCGTCACGGGAACCGTCTCCAGCGGCACGCCCAGGCGGCGCGCGATGTCGGCAGCCAGCTCGGTCTGGTAGCCGCCGGTCTTGCCGGTGGCGGGGTCCAGCACGCCGAACGGCGGGCTGGCGCCGTCGATGCCCACGGACAGCTTGCCGCGTTGCTTGATCTTGTCCAGCGTGGCATCGGCGTGGGCGGCACCGGCGCCCAGCAGCAGGGCCAGGGCGGCGGCAAGGGGAGGAAGAAGGCGGGGCATGCGTGAATCCATCAGGGAACGGAAGGCCCGGCCCCGTCTTGCGGGGCCTGGGCCTGGGTGGTCGGAAAAAAAGCAGGGGTGGACCGCCGTGGCGGTCGGCGGTCAGCTGGCGGACTTGAACTTGGCCTGCAGCTCGGGCAGCAGCGGGTTGGCCGGCTCGATGCCCACGCGCTTTTCGGCGGCGATCAGCCAGCCCGTGCGGTGCCAGTCCTGCACCACCTTGTCCACGGCGGCGATGGTGTCGGCCTCGCCCTTGCGGGTCCAGACCACGGAAGGCGCGGGCAGCACCTCGCCGGCGATGGGAGCCGAGTACTGCGCCCATTCGGGGTTGCTGCGCAGCAGCGGGTAGATCAGCGTGCTGTCATGCACGGCGGCCACGCAGTTGCCGCCCTTGAGCGCCAGCAGCGAGTCCGACGAGCTCTTGTAGCCATGCACCTGGGCGCCGTACTCGCTGGCCAGCGGCTTGGCAAAGCTGCTGCCCTGGGACACGCACACGGGCTTGCCGCGCAGGTCTTCCCACCTGGCGATGCCGCTGCCCTTGCGCACGGCGGCAATGCCGCCCACGCGGTAGAAGGGCGTGGGCGCGTAGCCCAGGGTCTCGGCACGGTCGGGGTTCAGTTCCATGGAGGCGATCAGCAGATCCACCTTGCCGGCCTGCAGAAACTGCACGCGCGTGGCGGTCTGCACCTGTACCAGCTCGGCCTCCACGCCCAGGCCCTTGGCCAGGGCGCGTGCCAGCTCGGGGTTCCAGCCCACCAGCTGCTGGGTGGACGGGTCGATGGAGCCGAAGGGCCCGCCATTGACCAGCACGCCAATGGTGACCTTGCCGCGCTGCTTGATCTTGTCCAGCGTGGCATCGGCCCGGGCCTGGGTGCAGGCCAGGGCCAGCGCGGCGGCGATGAAGGTCAGGGATGCGGAAAGGGCGGCGCGGGGCTGGCGGCGCAGGGTGGGGCTTGTGTGCATGGCGGGAGCGGGGCGGTCGGGACGAACGAAAGATGCGTACGCCTGCATCTTCTGGCCGCCCTTGACCCACGGCAACAAAGCTTTGGGAGCATGTTTATGCGCTTTGCGTCGCTGCATCAGGGTGATCACCAGGGAAATGTGGGCCCGAGGCAGGGCGGGTCGATGGTGTAATCGCGACGGCCGGGGTGCTGCGCCCACCGGCACCTCCCAGCGAGCCCTCTTCCATGCACCAAGCCCTAGCGTCCCTACTCGCCCCTCTCGCCTGCGCTGCCCTGTTGTGTGGCAGCCCCGTGGCCCGGGCCGCCAATCCCACGAGTTCTGGCAATTGCGAGGAAAGCTCCACCAACATGTCCGAGGTGCGTGCCTGCCTGCAGGAGCAGAACGTGGCCCTGGTCAATGCCGCCTACGTCTCGCTGTCGCTCAAGCTCAAGGCGCGCATGCCCCAGGCGTCGGAAGAGCTGGAAGTGGCGCAGAGGAACTGGGTGCAGTACGCGCGCAGTGCCTGCGAGTTTCTTTCCGAGTTCAACTCGGCCAGCTTTGCCAAGGACGATGCGCGCACCAACTGCTGGAGCGACTTCGCCCGCGCCCGCGCCAAGCAGCTCAAGTCCTGGGAAATGCAGCTGGACAAGAAGCCCTGAGGGCGGGGACGCTGCTCACTGGTAGTTCAGCGTGAAGGTGGCCCTGCCGTTGGCCTGCCCCGTCGTGACTGCCGCAGCGGTCTGCACGTATTTGGCAGTCAGCGGGATCTTGAACTGGGCAACGCCCTGAACGATGGTTCCCGCACTCCATTGGTTGGTGTTGCCAGGCACGTTGGAGTCGGGGCCGTATGCGAGTGCGGTGCCATCCTTCAGTATCTGTATGCCTATTCCGGTGGCAACCGGTTTGCCGCCTGACGTGGCCTGGCTCAAGGTCAGGACGGTGCTCCGATTGCTGGTGTCGTTGGCATCGGTGAGCGTGACGTGGGGGTGCAGAACGCTTGCGGGCGCGCCGCCCTTGCATTCCAGCGTGATGTCGAAGTGCTGGGGGATGGAGGTGGATTGGAGGCCCGTGAATCGCAGGATGGGCACAGCGCCCATGGGTACGGAGATGGCCGAGGCGGCCACCGAGCAGGAGGGACCGACCACCACCCTGGTGCGGCCGGACAGGTTGACGTATCCTGCGGTGCAGCCGGGGCACTGGAATCGCATCTCGACGTTCATCCCGGAGCCCGTTAGCGTGCCAGCGGAAACGTTGCCGGTTTTCACCAGCTCGATCCAGACATCCTGGCGGGATGAAGTATTCCAGAAATAACCCAGCGCGCCCGAATTATTTTCTGATTCGGTGGTAATGGGCATGGTTCTGCCACTGGGAGCGCCGGGGCCGCGCCATGTGGCCCACCAGCGGATTCCAATGCCGGGAATATTGGTGCTGTAGACATTATTGTATCCGGGCGTCTTGCTTCCGGATTGAACATTGGCAGCTACAACGGCTTTTTCAACATCGTACTCGAATGCCGTGTTCAGCACTGCTCGCAGATTAAATACGGTTACCGTAGACTTCCATAGCGTCGATCCGTTGGCGTAATTTCCGGGTACTGTTATTTCCTCGGGCAGTGAAATGTTGGAGCTGGTGGGGGAGAATACGCCGCCGGCAAAGGCATTGGTGTTCATCGTTGCCGCTGAAAAGGCGATGAGAAATGGAAGGGCGATCAATGCAAGGCGGCGTACTTGCGAAGGAAATGAGGGAATGAAAGAAAAATGCATGATACTGATTCGGTCCATTGCTGAAGTATGATTCTCGAAAATATCACGCAATAGTTTTATCAAACTTTTGAGTGACTAAGGAGGGGTGGAAATGAAAGCATCGAATTATTCGATGTGTGGCCTCTTAGGTATTTCACACTCTACGCCGAAGATATGAGTTGATGCAATCAGATTGTTCTGAAAATGGAGCGTGGCTCAGTCAAAAGCCGCCCATGCACGCCATTCGTAAAGAGCAAGGCCCGCGTGTCACGCAGCTCGGGCGTGTGGGTTGTCGCGCAGACAAGCCTGGTTCAGTCCGCTCGCGGCCCCGGCGACTGTCGTGAGCGCGCCAGGCCGCTCAGGTGCTGAGACGTGCGGTCGGAGAAGCGTCCCTGGCACCTCTGGCGGCTTGCCAGAGCGCATCGGCCAGGGCTGTGATCTCAGGGGCCAGGTGCAGGCGTTCCAGCCAGCGGCCCGCAATGCCGCTGGCGCCGTGGAAGGCTCCGGCCAACTGGCCCGTGATGGCTGCCGTGGTGTCGGCGTCATCGCCCAGGTTGGCGGCCTGCAGCACTGCGCCTTCAAAGCTGTCATGCCTCGCAAAGCACCACAGGGCCGCCTCCAGGCTGTCCACCACGTAGCCGCTGCCGCGAATCTGTGCGGCCGGCTTGTCGCGATAGTCGCCACGGGCAATCTCCCGCAGGCGCGGGCTGGCGCCGTCTTGCAGAACGCCGCCCAGGTCCAGAACCTGCGACCGGGGCAGTCCCTGCAGCGCCCGGCACAGCGCCACGGCGAACAGGCGGCAGGCCTGCAGGCATTCAGGTGCGGCGTGGGTGGTGCGTGAGCTGAGTTCAGCCATGCGCTGCACCAGGTCCTCGTCGGGGCCGAAGAACATGGGCACGGGCGCCAGCCGCATCAGGGAGCCGTTGCCGGCCTGGTCCGGGTCGGGCGATCCGGCCAGCGGATCGCCGGTGGCCAGGAAGCGCTGGATGGCCGCCCTGGTGGCCATGCCGATGTCAAAGCAGTTGCCGGTGGAACTCCAGTACCCCCATTCGTACCAGTTGGCATAGCGCGTCATCTGGTCGTGCGGGTCGCAGCCGCCGCGCTGGAGCAGGCTTTCGGCCAGGCACAGGGCCGTGGAGGTGTCGTCGGTCCACTTGCCTGCGGGCAGCGAGAACGGGCCGCCCCCGACCATGTCGGTCAGCGGCGCAAAGCTGCCGCGCGGCTGGAATTCCAGCGTCGTTCCCACGGCGTCGCCGCAGGCCAGGCCCAGCAGGGCACCACGGTATCGGTCCAGCGTGTCCATGGCCATGCCTGTGCTCTTGATCATGGTCGGTCAGGGAGCGGTGCTGCGCAGCCGCGCCCGCACCTGCATGAGGGCAAAGCCCAGCAGGTTCAGGCCCTGCCAGCGCGCGGGGTCGGTGACGCGCACATCGTCGGCAGCCAGGCCGATGCCCCAGATGGCGTCCACGGGGCTGGCCTCCACCAGAACCCGGTCGCCCGTGTTCAGCAGATAGCCGGCCAGGGCCGGGTTCTGGGAG
The DNA here is from genome assembly GCF_001571325.1 of Delftia tsuruhatensis NBRC 16741. Classification (GTDB taxonomy): domain Bacteria; phylum Pseudomonadota; class Gammaproteobacteria; order Burkholderiales; family Burkholderiaceae_C; genus Comamonas; species Comamonas tsuruhatensis. Next base: position 31,142 of record NZ_BCTO01000067.1, on the reverse strand, counting down.
AACTTGGCCTGGTTGGCGCGCACCACGATGCCCATGCGCGCGGCCACCCAGGCCGCTTCATCGAAGCCCTGGATGCCACGCCCCAGCTTCTTGGCCTCGCCCGGCGTGCGGCAGCGCACGATGGCCGCGTGCGCCGCCTCGTCGCCAAACAGCCGCGCCTTGCCCGCCATCATGAAATGCTCGGCCGTGGGGTAGTGCTGGCCATCGACCTCGAAGCCTGCCTCGAACCACTGGCTCATGCAGGTCTTGCCGATGGAGCCATCGGCCGCAGGCTGGTGGCCCCAGAACGGCAGAAAGCGCGGGGTGAGACCCTGGGCCATGGCGTGCTGGAGGTCTTGCAGGGAGGCGATGTGGTCTGTGGTGGTCATACGGAGTTCTCAGGTGCGCAATTCTTCCTGTCGAGCCGCACGTAGACGCGCTCCACGGGAGTCATGAGCATCGGATTTCCATCCTGGGCATGGGCCCGCTGCTCGATGACGAAGGATGTCATGTCAATGACCTCCAGCAGTTCCTCCGTGGCGAAACGGCGTAACAGCTTGCCACGCAAGCCCAGCTGGATGGCACGCAACGGCAGCTTGGCGCCGCTGGGGGCATGGTCCGGATCCCATTGCTGGCGCACCTCGGAGGTGGCCACCGCTTGCTGCCACTCGGGCAGGCCAGCGTAGAGCCGGGGGTTGAAGGTGGAAGGTACGGCGGCATCCAGCAGGCTCTCGAAGAAAGTCCGGCGTATGCGCAGGCCGAGGATGACTTCCTGGCCGGCCTTGGTCGCCCAGCCGCAGCGATACATCATCCAGAGGAAATTGGGCTTGATCCAGCTCATGCGCGTGAAGCTGAAGTCCGGGCCGCCGAACCGGCCATGCTCCAGCGCGTGAAGGCCGATGGCCGGGCGATAGGCCTGGTAGACCACCACGGTGGAGTCGTCGTAGTGGGCGAGGATGTGCTCTCCCTCGGAAGGCCAGGTGGCAGATTGCTGCAGGTAGGGTGCTGTTGCGAGATTCATGGTCTGTTCGTTGTCGCTGTCGTTGTCGTTGTTGTTGTAGGTGTTCTGAGGGCGCTGCGCCACGCTGCAGGGCCGGTCCTTCACACCACCAGGCAGCCCTGCCGGTCCGACAGGCCGATGGTGGCCTGCATGCCCGCCGTGAACTGCAGGTAGTCGGCCTCCATGCCGTCCGAGAAGATGACGCCATGGTCGGGCATGCGCGAGCGCAGGGTCAGCGGCTGGCCGGCCGTGACCTGGCCGTAGACCAGTTCGGCCGTGGAGGAGCGGCTGGGAAAGGGCTCGCGCACGGCGAAGTCCAGGCGTGGCGCATCCCAGGCGAAGGGCTGGTAGTCGAAGTCGGTGGACGCGCCGCGCACGGCGCGGGCAATGCCCATCGATCCCGTGACGATGCTCTTGATCCAGGCCGACGAGCCCAGCCCCGTGGCGACGATGAGGCCGGAGGACGACTGGGACTCCTGCCGCTCGCCCAGCGCGATGTCGTACAGGGCCGAGGTATGGCTGCGCGGGCCGATGAACAGGTCGTTGGCGGCGCGCAGCACCTGGCCGTCGCTCAGGCGTGCCTCGGCCAGGGTGACGGCGCGCGTGGGGCGGCGGTTGGCGGCCACGTCGCCCAGCAGGGCGGCCAGGTCGGCGGGGGCGAAGGGCAGCAGCAGGCCGTCCCAGCGCGCGGGCTCGGGGTTGACGCCGATGAGCGGCTGGCCGTCCAGGTATTTCATGGTGTTGGCCACCATGCCGTCCTGGCCCAGCGCCACCACGATGTCGTCGGCGCCGAAGACGAAGTTGGGCACCAGGGCGCGGTCCACGATCTGGTAGCGGCCGCGTGCCTCCAGGGCCTGCACCACGGCCTGCAGGGCGGCGGCGTAGGCGGCGCTTTCGCGCAGGTAGTCGCCGAAGTCGGCACCCAGGTGCTCGATGTAGAAGCGCGCCTGGGACAGCGTGTGGTACCTGGCCACCAGCTCATCGAGCCGCGTGCGCCGCACCACCAGCACGGTCTTGCGTTCATTGGCGTTCACGGCGGCTCCTTGCGGGTTCGGGATCGGCCACGGCAGCTGCATGGCCTGCACCGGCGCCCATGAGCGACTGCAGCAGCTCGGGCGAGACGTTGAGCTGGCCGATGCGCTCGGCCTTCTCTGCAATGCCGCCAAAGGCCTGGGCGATGAGCTGGCCCGGCTGCATGCCCACGGCGGCCAGCGATTGCACGATGCGCGGATCGGCCTTTTCCAGGGCCTGCATGACGGCGCCCACGCGGTAGGCCTCGGCCTCGGCCAGGGTGCGGCTGTTGGCGGCCTGGCCTTCGACGAAGTCGCGGCGGCTGGCCTCCAGCGCCACGTCGGCGGACATCTGTTCGGCGCGCAGCTCGTTTTCCTTGCGCATCTGGGCGGCCTTGGCTTCCAGCTGGGCCTCGCGGATCTGGCGCTTTTTCTTTTCCACGGCCACGTCGGTATCGAGCTCGTTCTGGCGGATGGCGCGCTCGTTTTCCACGGCAGCCATGCGGCGGGCATAGACGGCGTCGTCGGCGGCCTTGAGGTTGGACTCGCGCGCCTCGGCTTCCAGGGCGCGGGCGATGTCGGGCGTGGGTTTGACGGCCATGACCGAGACGCCCAGGATCTCCAGCCCCAGCGCCTCGATCTCGGGCTGGGCGGCCAGCTCCTGCTGGGCCGTGCGCGCAATGAGTGCCGAGGAGCGCAGCGCCTGCTTGAGCTCCAGCGCCTGCACGGCCTGCTGGATGATGACCTCGGCCTGCATGGTCACGCGGTCGCCCAGGCGCTGCGGGTCTTCGGACAGGTATTTCTGGCCGTCGCGCGCCAGGGAGAAGTCCATCAGCGTGGCGGTCTGGCGCGGTGTGCTGATGCGGTAGGTGACCTGGCCCTGCACGGTGACGCTCTGGAAGTCGGCCGTCACCAGCTCCAGCATGAAGTGGCAGTCCTGGCTGCCCACGGGCACGGCGACCAGGGTGGTGGTGGGCGCGTAGTAGAAGAAGGACTGGCCCGCACCCTCGCGCACCACCTTGCCGGCGCGGAACTGCATGAGGTGGACCGTGGGTTGGGACTTGATGAAACGGATGCCGAACATGGTGCTTCTCCTTTAAGTTGCTCTGTGCAACTTGTATGGGTTGCATAGTGCAACTTAAAATCCGGCACGTCAAGCACAATCCATCCCATGGCTGAAAAAAATTCCCCATCCCCGCAGGGCGTGCTGGACTTCCCGCGCCCTTTCACCACGGTGGACGTGGTCATCTTCACGGTGGCAGACGATGCCCTGCAGGTGCTCCTGGTGCAGCGCCCCACGGCGGGCAGCGAGCCCTTCCCGGGGCTGTGGGCGCTGCCCGGCGGCTTTGTGGATGTGCGCCAGGACGCAGACCTGCTGGCCTGCGCGCGGCGCAAGCTGCTGGACAAGACGGGTGTGGACAGCCCCTACCTGGAGCAGCTGGGAAGCTGGGGCGGCGCGGCGCGCGACCCGCGTGGCTGGTCGGCCACGCATGTGTATTTCGCGCTGATCCCGGGCCATGACCTGATCCTGGCCAAGGGCGCGAATGCGGCCGATGTGTCGTGGTTTGCCGTCGATGAACTGCTGCGCGCGCCTGCGCTGGCCTTCGACCACGGCGAGATCCTGCGCGCAGCGGTGGAGCGGCTGCGGGGCAAGGTGGAATACACCTCGCTGCCGGCCTTTCTGCTGCCCGAGCCTTTCACGCTGCCGCAGCTGCAGCAGGCCTACGAAGTGGTGCTGGGCCGCCCCGTGGACAAGAGCGGTTTTCGCACGCGCATGATGGCGGCCGGCTTTCTGGTGGAGGCCGGCCAGGTGGAGGGCACGTCACGCCGCCCCGCCATGGGCTACTGCCTGGCCGACCGCAGCGCGCCCGTGGTGTTTCCGCGCACCTTCAGCCCGCGCGGGTGAGGGCGACCTTCGATCAGGATCAGGATCAGGATCAGGCGCCCAGCAGGCTGCAAAAGCGCTGCATGTCCACGTTGCCGCCGCTCAGGATGATGCCCACGCGCCGGCCGCGCAGCTCCTCGCCTTTCTGGCGCGCGGCGGCCAGGCCCAGGCAGCCGGTGGGCTCGACCACGAGCTTCATGCGCGTGGCCAGGAAGCCCATGGCATCGACCAGCTCGGCATCGCTGGCGGTGAGGATGTCGGTCACGTCGCGCTGGATGATGGGGAAGGTGATGCCGCCCAGGTGCTGGGTCTGGGCGCCGTCGGCAATGGTCTTGGGGGTGTCTATGTGGACGATGCGGCCTGCGCGCAGCGACTGCTGGCCGTCGTTGCCGGCCTCGGGCTCCACGCCGTAGAGCGCGCAGTCGGGGCTGAGCGCGCGTGTGGACAGGGCGGTGCCCGACAGCAGGCCACCGCCGCCCAGCGGCACGAAGAGGGCGTCGAGCGGGCCGGTTTCCTCCAACAGTTCCTTGGCGGCCGTGCCCTGGCCGGCCAGCACGTCGGCATGGTCGTAGGGCGGGATCAGGGTCAGGCCATGGCGCTCGGCCAGGTCGCGCCCGATCTGCTCGCGGTCTTCGGTATAGCGGTCGTAGACCACCACCTGGCCGCCATAGCCCTTGGTGGCCGCCACTTTGGCGGCGGGCGCGTCATGCGGCATGACGATGGTGGCGGGGATCTCCAGCAGCCGCGCTGCCAGGGCGATGGCCTGGGCGTGGTTGCCCGAAGAAAAGGCCACCACGCCGGCCTTGCGCTGCGCCGGGCTGAAGCGAGACAGGGCGTTGAACGCGCCGCGGAACTTGAAGGCGCCCATGCGCTGCAGGTTCTCGCACTTCAGGAAGACACGTGCGCCCAGCGCCTCGTCCAGCGTGCGCGAGGTGAGCACGGGCGTGCGGTGGGCATGGCCCTGGATGCGTTGGGCCGCTGCGGCCACGTCGTCATAGGTGGGAAGGCTTGTCATCGGTACGGGAGAGAAGGAGTTGCAGATCGGCGGGGTGCCGGGACCTACTTGGCGTAGCTGTAGACCGTGGCGCGCGACACGCCCAGGTGGGCGGCAATGGTCTCCATGGAGCGGCGAAGGTCCAGCAGGCCGTCGCCCTTGAGTTCACGGACCAGGGCGCGCCGCTCCTCGGGCTTGAGGGCGCGCGGCGTGGTCGCCAGGCGCGCCGCGAACTGGTCGATGCGGGCGCGCACCGCGTCGGCACCGGCCCCGGCGCCCATGGGCGCCAGCATTTCGCGGGCCGGCGTGTCGCCGCTGACGGCGGCAAAGCGGTTGAGCATGCTCTGGAAGCCCTGGAACATCGTCAGGTCCACATTCATGCACAGGGCGGCGATGTAGCGGCCCTCGGAGTCGCGGATGCCGATGGACGTGCTCTTGGCCTGGCGGCCATCGGCGAACTGGTTGGGGTAGTTGGCGATGACCTGCTCGTAGCCGGGGTCCTGGATGCGGGCCAGGCCCAGCTCGGTCGCGCCCTGGCCGACCTCGCGGCCCGAGAGATTGTTGTGGATGGCCAGCACCGCATGGGACGGGTCGAGCAGGTCATGCACCACCACCTCGCAGAACGGGGCAAGGGTCTGGCCCAGGCCTTCGGCGATCTTGGCCACCTGTTCCAGCAGTTGGCGCTGCTCGGGAGTGCGTTGTGTCATATTGGACATTTTGTTTTGAATTGGACAAAATGTCAAAACTCAGGCGACCTGCCTTCTTGTCCGTTTCTTGTGCTCCCTGCCATGTTCGACACCCTTGTTCACCTGCTGCAATCCCAGGACGCGCGCTTTCGCGTGATCGAGCACCCTGCCGAGGGCCGCTCCGACCTCGTCGCCGAAATCCGGGGCACGGCACCCGGCCAGGGTGCCAAGGCCATGCTCTGCAAGAGCCGCGATGCGGCCGGTGCGGGCTATCCCCAGCTGTTCCTGGCCGTGCTGCCCGGCGACCGCAAGCTGGACTTCAAGCGCCTGGCCCAGGCCGTGGGCGTGCGCAAGGCCACGCTGGCCTCGCCCGAGGAGGCCCAGGCCGCCACCGGCTGCGTGATGGGATCGGTGCCGCCGTTCTCCTTCAACCCGCAGGTGCGCCTGGTGGTGGACCCGGCACTGGTGGAGCGCTTTGCCGAGATCGCCTTCAATGCGGGCCGGTTGGACCGCTCCATCGTGCTGGACTCGGCCGACTATGTGCGCATTGCCCGGCCCGCGCTGCACAGCCTGAGCGGGGATGGCGCCGATTGACCCGGGGGCCGGGCGGTGCCCACAATCGCAGCAACGCTCGCACATCCTTTCCTGACCATGACCACCCCTGCCAGGCAGTTCCCCGACCGGCCCGATGCGGCCGGCTTTGTGCGTGCGGCGCTGGCTGCCGCACTGGCCCAGGTGCAGTCGCATATGGATGCTGTGGACGCCGGCAGCAGCGAGGCCGAACGCATCCACCAGCTGCGCGTGGCCCTGCGGCGCCTGCGCACCCTGCTGCGCGAATGCGCAGGGCTGGCGCCCGGCATGCGCGCCGAATGGGATGCCCCGCTGGCCCTGGCCTTTGCGCGCCTGGGCACGCTGCGCGATGCCGGCACCCTGGCCGACGTGGTGCGGCCGCTGCTGCAGGACGCCGATGCGCCCTTGTGCGAATGGGCCGTGCCGGATGCCGGGCAGGCCGACGCGGACGCGGCCGCTGCGGTCCGCGAGCCGCAGTTCCTGCAAACGCTGGCCGAGATCCATGCGCTGGCGCAGGCGCCTGCAGGCAAGCGGCAGCCCGGCCTGGTCAGCCTGTCCGCCGCAGGCACGCGCAAGTACCTGGCACGGCGGCTGGCGCGCCTGCACCGCCAGGTGCTGCGCGACGGCCGGCACTTCGACCGCCTGCCGCTGGCGCAGCAGCACCGCGTGCGCAAGCGGCTCAAGCGTCTGCGCTACCTGGCGGACTTTGCGCGGGAATTCGCGCCCGGAATGTGGCCCGGCAAAAAGGGCCGGCGCTTTGCCGAGGCGCTGGTGCCCGCCCAGGACGCGCTGGGCCTGCACAACGACATGGCCGTGGCGGCCGCGCTTTTTCGTGACCAGGCCGGCACGGATCCGCGCGCCTGGTTTGCCGCCGGCTACCTGCAGGCCCGCCTGGCCACCAGCGCGCGCAGCAGCCGCCGCGCGCTGCGTGCGCTGGCCCGCGTGCCGGGCTTCTGGGCCTAGACCGCATCAGCGATAATCCGCCGCTGGCGCACCGCCGCAGCCCCTGGGCCGTGGCGGTGCGCTGTTGCTGAAGGTGCCCCATGCCGCTTGCCGGCCAGGGGTTCAACGGGAAGCAGGTGCGCGATGCCATCGAGGTGGCCGCTCGCAATGCCTGCGCTGCCCCCGCAACGGTCAGCGGAATACAACTCCCCACGCTGGCGCGCCACCCACCGGTTGCGCGCCGCAAGCCACTGTGTCTGGACGGACATGGGAAGGCGGGGATGCCTGCTGCAGCGCGCCCACGATGCGCGCCGCAGCGTTCCGCAAGCCCGGATACCGGCCTTCTGCATTGCTTTCGGACGCCGCGGGAGTGCGCCTGTCCGGTCCGGCCCCAGCCTGCGCTGGCGTGGCCGGCTCCGGCGTGCGCGCCGTGCGGCGTGGTTCAGACGATAGGCCCCACGGGTGACTGGGGCAGTTGGATTCAACGCATGCGCTTCGCTTCTTTGGCCGCCGATTGTTCCGGCCCCTTTCCCCTTCCTCCCTTCCTGCGCCCGGCCACCGCTGCGGCCGTGCTGGCCTGCTGCGCCGCGGCGGCCGGCGCCGCACAGGAACCGGCGGCCGGCAAAGCCGGTGCATCCGCCGACGATGCGCTGGACGCCGTCTTCGTGACCGCCACGGCGCGGCCCGAGGCGCGCAGCCGCATCGCGGGCACCACGCAGACCATCGACCGCGAGGCCATAGAGCGCTCCAGCGCGCGCTCGGTCACCGACCTGCTGGCCGAGAACGCCGTGGGCTTTCTCAGCGAATGGACGGCGGCCCAGACCTCGATGAACCTGCGCGGCGCCTCCACCGACGGCCAGGGGCGCGACTTCCGCAGCCAGGTGCTGGTGCTGGTCAACGGCCGGCGCGCGGGCACGGCCAACCTGTCCAAGCTCAGCCCCTCGGATGTGGAGCGCATCGAGATCGTGCGCGGCCCGTCCTCGGTGATCTACGGCAGCCAGGCCATGGGCGGGGTGGTCAACATCATCATGAAGACGGGGGCTACGGCGCCCGGCACGCGCGCCCAGGTCCAGGCCGGCTCGTGGGACCTGTGGCGCACCGATGCGCAGACGGCCGGCGCCAATGACCGCTTCGACTGGTACTTCGGCGTGAGCGCAGGCGGGCGCGGCGACTACGAGTCGGGCGACGGCGGCACGCGCATGGAGAACACGGGCTGGAAGCGGCGCGGCGCCAGTGGCGCCCTGGGCTGGCAGCTGCACGAGCTGCACCGCGTGGAGCTGCAGCTGCGCACGGACGGCATCTACAACGCGGGCTTTCGCGGATCGGGCGCCAACATCTACAGCCGAGACAACCGCAGCAACCGCTCGCTGGACCTGACCTACGAAGGCGCACTGCCCGGCCAGCGCCTGAGCTGGACGACCCACCTCTACAGCCTGGTCGATACCGACGAGTTCAACTGGGCCTCGCCCGTGATCCGCTCGGGCAACAGTGCCGTGCCCGGCACGGCGCGCGACTACAACCACCGCCAGCTGGACGCCACGGGCCTGCGCTTTCAGCCGCGCCTGCGTGTCAGCCAGACCAATGACCTGCTGATGGGCTTCGACTGGGAGCGCAGCAAGCTGCGCTCCGACCGCCTGCGCGTCGCCATGCCGGGCGGCCCGGCGGGCCAGGTCGCGCCCTACGACAACAACCAGACCGAGCAGGTGCACGCGCTGTACTTCGAGGACGCGCAGACCCTGTTCGACGACCGCCTGACCCTGCGCGCCGGCCTGCGCAAGACCTGGGGCACGACGCGTTTCGACGAGACGCCCAACCTGGCCCTGGCCCAGGCCAGCACGCGCGACTACGACAACCACACCTGGTCGGCCGGCGCCACCTGGAAGGCCACGGACCGGCTCACGCTGCGCGCTGCGGCCTCCACGGGTTTCCGCGCGCCCACGGCCACGGAGCTGGCCTCGGACTTCACGGCCGTCGGCGGTGGCCGCACCTTCGGCAACCCCAACCTCAAGCCCGAGACCAGCCGCCAGATCGAGGTCGGCGCTGCGCTGCAGCAGCCCGGCTGGCGCGTGGATGCGGCCCTGTTCCAGAACACCATCAGCGACCGCATCATCACCGTCTCGCGCGGGGCCACGACCAATACCTCGGACTACGCCAACAACGCGGCCGACATCGTGGCGCGCGGCCTGGAAATGCAGGCCGACATGGACCTGGCGCGGGCGCTGAACCTGACGGGCCACCAGCTCAAGGCCTGGGCTGGCGGCTACTACCACTTCAGCATGCGGGACAAGGGATCGCCGGCCTCGGCCAATACCGACAAGGTGCAGCGCATGTACCGCTACGAGGCCTCGGCCGGTGTGCGCTACGGGCGCGGCAGCGGGCGCCTGCAGGGCGACTGGAGCCTGCAGCTGTCCACGCTGCTGCGCGGTCCCATGTGGTACGACACGGAAGAGGCGCTGCTCATCCCGCAGGGCGAGCCCCGCAGCACCTTCATCCACCGCAAGGGCGCCTTCACCATCTGGAACCTGCGTGCCGACTACCGCGTGTCGCCGGGCGTCAAGCTGTTCGCGGCCGTCAACAACCTGTTCGACCTGAACCGCCACCCCATCTTCATCGCGCTGGACCGTGCGCCCTGCATCGCCAACCCGGCGTACCAGAACGGCGGCTGCGGAACGTCGATGGCCGGGCGCGAACTCATGGTCGGCCTGCAGGCAGAGTTTTGAGGACCATGGCATGAGGCAATCCAGCACCACGCGCCGCCAGTTGCTGCGCCAGGGCGCGGCGGCGGCCCTGGGCTGCGGCCTGCCCGCGGCCTGGGCCGACACCGTCGCTTCAGGCGGTCCGGTGGTGCTGCAGGATGCGCTGGGCCGGCGCGTGGAGATTGCCGCGCCGCCGCAGCGCATCGTCTCCATCTTTGCCTCCAACACCGAGCTGGTGGCCGCGCTGGGCCTGCTGGACCGCGTGGTGGGCGTGGAGGATTTCACGCGCTTTCCGCCGGGCGTGGAGCGCATTCCCAAGGTGGGCGGGCGGCTGGGGTTCTCGGTGGACGCCGTGGTGGCGCGCCAGCCGGACCTGGTCATCGTCACGCCCGCGCGCCAGGCGGCGCACCAGCTGGTCGATCCCATGGAGCGCATCGGCGTGCCGGTGATGGTGCTGCTCAGCCGCTCGCTGGCCGAGGTGATGGACAACCTGCGCCTGGTGGCCCGCGCCACGGGCGTGCAGGCGCGCGGCCAGGCGCTGGCCCTGGCGCAGGAGGCGCGGCTGCTGCGCGTGGACCGGCAGGTGGCCGGCCAGCCCCGGCCGCGCGCCCTCATGGTCACGGGCCGGCTGGGCAACGGCATGCTGCTGGCGGCCCGGCCCGGCACCTATACGGGAGAGGCCATGGTGCGCGCGGGCGCCGCGTTCGCGCTGGACGGCCTGGGCACGGTGCCCCAGGTCTCGCCCGAGGCCGTGCTGGCCGCCGACCCCGATGTGCTGCTGTTCGCGGGCACCCAGGAGGCCATGCAGGACCTGATCGGCCAGCGCGGCTGGCGCGACCTGCGTGCCGTGCGCGGGGGCCGGGCCACCACGGTGGCGCGTGCCGAGTTCCTGATTCCCGGGCCGCGCACCTTCGGCGGCGTGGAAAAGCTCTCGCGCTGGCTGCACCCTGCGGCCTGGGCCGGGGAGGCCGCATGAATTCCCTCTCACATCCACCTGCGTGGCGCCCCTGGGCCGGTGCGGTCCTGCTGCTGCTGGCCAGCCTGCTGATCGCCGCCTGCGCGGGCCACCAGTGGGCCAGCCCGGCCGACCTGATGGCCGCGCTGGGCGGCGAAGACAGCCTGCGCAGCCGGCTGCTGCTGCAGTGGCGCGTGCCGCGCGTGCTGGCAGCCGCCCTGGTGGGCGCGCTGCTGGGCCTGTCGGGCGCCATCTTCCAGGGCGTGTTCCGCAATCCGCTGGCCGAGCCCTATCTGCTGGGCGCCTCGGGCGGCGCGGCGCTGGGGGCGACTGTCGCCCTGCTGGTTCCCATGCATTTATTGTTCGGCCTGCCCCAGGCATGGACGCTGCCCGTGCTGGCCTTTGCGGGCGCCTGGGGCTCGACCGTGCTGGTGCTGGCCGTCTCGCGCGTGGCCGGTGCCACCGATGCGGCCGGCATGCTGCTGGCCGGCGTGGCGCTGGCGGCCGTGCTGGGCGCGCTGCGCTCGTTCCTGATGCTGGCGCTGTCCGATGAGACGGTGAGCCTGCAGGTGGTGCTCAGCTGGGTGCTGGGCGGCATACAGACGCCGTCGTGGAGCGGGCTGGGCCTGCTGGCCGGTGCCTCCCTGGCCTGCCTGGCCGGGGCCATGGCGCTGGCGCGCGGGCTGGACCTGCTGGGCCTGGGGGCCGATGCGGCCCAGGGCTTCGGCCTGGATGTGGCGCGCTTCACGCCGCTGGCCGTGCTGGCCGGCTCGCTGGTGGTGGCCGTGGCCGTGGCCTATGGCGGGCTGGTGGCCTTCGTGGGCCTGGCTGCGCCGCACATCGCGCGCTGGATGGCGGGACCGCTGCACCGCGCGGCCCTGCCGGCGTCGGCGCTCACGGGCGCCATCATCGTCACGCTGGCCGATGCCATTGCGCGCAGCGTGCTGCCGCCGGCCGAGATCCCGCTGGGCCTGGTCACGGCCGTGGCCGGCGGGCCCTTCTTCATCGTGCTGCTGGCGCGCAGGCTGAGGTCCCCATGAACGATCAAGCCATGGACGGCGCCGTGCCACGCCTGCAGGCCCGGTCCCTCACGCTGCGCCACCGTGGCCGCAGCGTGCTGGACGCCGTCTCGCTGCAGCTGCCCGCCTGCGGCGCCGTGGCCCTGGTGGGACCCAATGGCGCGGGCAAGTCCAGCCTGCTGTCCCTGCTGGCGGGGCTGCAGGCGCCTGCATCCGGCAGCGTGCTGCTGGACGGGCAAGACATTGCAACCCTGCCCGTGGCCGAGCGCGCACGCCGCGTGGGCTACATGCCCCAGCGCTTTGCGCCGCACTGGGACCTGACGCTGGCCGAGCTCATGCACATGCGGCTGGCGGGCCGGGGAGATGTCGAGGCGGCCATTGCCGGCGCCGGGCTGCAGGATTTCGCGCGCAGGCGCTGGTCCACGCTGTCGGGCGGCGAGCAGGCGCGTGCCCTGCTGGCCACCGTGCTGGCCACCGACCCGCCCGTGCTGCTGGCCGACGAGCCCGGCGCCGCGCTGGACGTGCGCCACCGCCTGGCCCTGGTGCAGGCGCTGGCGCAGCGCGGGCGCGAGCGGCTGGTGCTGGTGGTCATGCATGACCTGGACCTGGCGCTGGCGCACTTCGGGCGCGTCATCGTGCTGGACCAGGGGCGCATTGCGCTCGATGGGGCCCCTGCCGAGCTGCTGCATGCGCCGGGGCTGGATGCCGTGTTCGGCGTGGATTTCGAGCGCATCGACGCACCTCCGCAAACCTTGCTGCGCGCGCGGCTGAAACAGGAGAACTGAACCCATGCGCATCGATCTGGCCGGCTGGACGCGCGACGCCACGCGCGGCGGGCACCGTGAATTCCTGGCGCTGTTCGAGCGCGCCGAGCGCCTGGGTTTCGAGGGCGTGTGGTTCAACGAATTCCGCGTGCCCGATACCGCCTGGCCCTATCCCTCGCCCCTGCTGCTGGCCGCCGCCGTGCTGGCGCGCACCGAGCGGCTGCGCGTGGGCACCTCGGTGCTGGTGCTGCCGCTGCACCATCCGCTGATGCTGGCCGAGGAGATTGCCCAGCTGGACCTGCAAAGCGCCGGCCGCATCGACGTGGGCGTGGGCCGGGGCACGGAGCCGGCCGCGCTGCGCGCCCTGCAGATCGATGCGGACAGCACGCGCGAGCGCTTCGAGCAGTCCTGCCGCATCCTGGTGGAGGCGCTGTCGGGCAGGCCCATCGTGGCGGGGCAGGGGCCGTGGAGCTTCGAGGACCGGCCCGCCCTGCCTTCGACCGTGCAGCGCCCCCATCCTCCGATCTATGTGGCCGGCTCCACGGCAGAGACCCTGGGCTTTGCCGTCGATCAGAATCTGCCCCTGCTGCTGAGCCTGGAGCCGCCCGAAGGCATGCAGCTGGAGCGCCTGGAGGCCGCTGCCCTGGAGCGCGGGCGCGATGCCGCCGCGCTGCGTGCGCGTTCATCGCTGGCGCGCTATGTCTGCATCGGTGCCGACGAGGCCGCCGTGCAGGCCCAGCTGGCCACGCTGTGGCCGCAGCTGTACCAGCGGCGCGTGTACTTTGCGGGCAAGCGCGGCGTGCCGGCCGACCAGGTGCTGCCCATCGATGTGACGCGCGTGCTGGCCGAGCAATTCATCCATGGCACGCCCGAGCAGTGCCATGCGCAGATCGCCGCCTTGCGCGAGCGCACGGGCATGGGCCAGCTGCGCTGCGTCTTCAACGCCAACGGCCTGTGGAGCGATGCCCAGGCCCTCGCCGGCATGGAACTGTTTGCGCAGGAGGTTCTTCCTTCATTGCGCAGCGCCGTGCCTTTCGCCACCGTCTGACTTCCTCTTTTTTCTGGAGAACCTTCCATGCAAACCGCCAAGATTCCCGCCACCATCGTCACCGGCTTTCTGGGCAGCGGCAAGACCACGCTGCTGCGCCACATCCTGGACAACGCGGGCGGCCGGCGCATTGCCGTCATCGTCAACGAGTTCGGCGAGCTGGGCATCGACGGCGAGATCCTCAAGGGCTGCGGCATCGGCTGCGACGACGAGGGCAACGAGCGCGAAGGCGCGCTGTACGAGCTGGCCAACGGCTGCATGTGCTGCACGGTGCAGGAAGAGTTCTTCCCCGTGATGCGCGCGCTGGCCGAGCGCCGCGACCAGATCGACGCCGTGATCATCGAGACCTCGGGCCTGGCCCTGCCCAAGCCCCTGGTCCAGGCCTTCCAGTGGCCCGAGATCGCCAACGTGTTCACCGTGGACGCGGTGGTCACCGTGGTGGATACGCCGGCGGCCGCCAGCGGCCAGTTCGCCGCCAATCCCCAGGCCGTGGACGAGCTGCGCCGCGCCGACCCCAACCTGGACCACGAATCGCCGCTGCACGAACTGTTCGAGGACCAGCTGGGCGCGGCCGACCTGGTGGTGCTCAACAAGACCGACCTGGCCGATGCCGAGGCCCTGGCGCGCGTGACCGCCCTGGTGCGCGAGGAGCTGCCGCCCGAGGTCAAGATCGTGCAATCGTCCCAGGGCCGCCTGCCGCTGGACGTGGTGCTGGGCCTGGCCAAGGCGGCCGAGACCACCATCGACCAGCGCGTGAGCCACCACGACCACGACGAGGACCATGACCACGACGACTTCGACTCCTACGTGATCGACCTGCCCGCCGTGGACCGCGACCGCCTGCTGGCTGCGCTGGAGACGCTGGTGGAGCAGCACAGCATCCTGCGCGTCAAGGGCTTTGCCGAGATCCCGGGCAAGCCCATGCGCTGGCTGCTGCAGGGCGTGGGCCGCCGCTTCGACCACCACTTCGACCGCGCCTGGCGCGAGGGCGAGGCACGCGGCACGCGCCTGGTGTTCATCGGGCAAGACCTTGACGAAGCAGCGCTGCGCAAGGGCCTGGAGAATGTGGCCGCCTGACCTTCCGATTCCGTACTGAAACCTGTTCCATGCACCTGCTGTCCACGCGCCCCGGCGGCTTTGTCGAGGACGAGAGCATCGTCACCCGCCTCGACCAGACGCCGGCCGACATCGTCATCCTGAGCTCGGCCGACACCACGCTGGCCCTGCTGTCCTCGGCCGTGGCCGCGCTGGCCGGGGCGTCGGCGGACTTTCCCTCGGTGCGGCTGGCCAATCTGCTGTACCTGCGCCAGCCGGCCTCGCTGGACCTGTATGTGGACGAGGTGCTGCGCCATGCGCGCGTGGTCATCGTGGACCACCTGGGCTCGGAATCGGCCTGGCCCTACGGCATCGAGCAGATCGGCTCTCTGGCGCGCCGCAAGGGGCAGCGCCTGGCCATGTTCTCGGGTGACCTGCAGGAAGACCCGCACCTGCTGGCGCGCAGCACGCTGCCGGCCGCCGCCTGCCGCCAGCTGTGGCAGTACCTGCGCTCGGGCGGCGCGGCCAATGCGCGCGAGTTCCTCAAGGCCACCGTCTACCACGGGCTGGACCGGGGCGATGCGCCGCTGCCGCCGCGCACCCTGCCGCAGGCAGCCGTGCACGTGCCGCCTGCGCTGTTCGATAACGCCCCCAGCCCTGCCCAGATGCAGGCCCATGACGTGGCCGGCATCGACGACCTGCAGCGCGCCTGGACGCCGGGCGCGCCCACCGTGGCCCTGGTGTTCTACCGCTCCCACCTGCTGGCGGGCAATACGGCAGCCTTCGACGCCATGGCCTTGTCGCTGCAGCAGCGCGGCATGAACCCGCTGCCCGTGGCGCTGGACTCGCTCAAGGACCCGCTGTGCCTGGCCACGCTGCGCCAGCTCTGCGAAGACCATGCCGTGCAGCTGGTGCTCAACACCACGGCGTTCTCGGCGCTGGAATCGGGCACGGCCCTGGCCGGCGATGCGCCCGTGCTGCAGGTGATCGCCAGCGGCGGCAACCGCGAGGACTGGTGGGCCGACAGCCAGGGCCTGCGCCCGCGCGACATCGCCATGCAGGTGGTGCTGCCGGAGATGGATGGCCGCATCATCACGCGCGCCATCAGCTTCAAGGGCCTGTCCCACCGCTGCGCCTTCACCCAGGCCGACGTGGTGGCCTACCAGCCCGAGCCCGACCGCGTGGACTTCGTGGCCGACCTGGCCTGGCGCTGGTGCCGCCTGCGCAGCCTGCCCGCGCGCGACAAGCGCCTGGCCCTGGTGCTGGCCAACTATCCGGGCAGCGAAGGCCGCATCGGCAGCGGCGTGGGGCTGGATACGCCGGCCTCGGTGATCGCCATCCTGCAGCACCTGGCGGCCGAAGGCCATGAGCTGGGCGACCCCGCGCAGCTGCCCGCCGATGGCGAGGCGCTGATGCACACCCTGCAGCAGGGCATTGCCAACGACCCGGCCCAGTGGCCGCTGCGCCCGGCCTGGCAAAGCTATGCGCTGGACGAGTACCTGGCACGCCTGGCCGCGCTGCCGGACGGCATGGCCGACGCCATCACGGCGCGCTGGGGCGCGCCCGAGGCCGACCCGCTGCTGCGCCAGGGCCGCTTCATGATCGCGGGCCTGCGCCTGGGCCATGTCTTTGTCGGCATACAGCCGGCGCGTGCATTGGTCGGCAAAGGCATGGGCGCGCAGGACTATGCGAGCTACCACGATGCCGAGCTGGTGCCGCCCCATAGCTACCTGGCCTTCTACTTCTGGCTGCGCGACCGCTTTGCCGTGGACGCCATGGTCCACGTGGGCAAGCATGGCAACCTCGAATGGCTGCCGGGCAAGAGCCTGGCGCTGTCGGGCGCGTGCTGGCCCGATGCCATCCTGGGCCCGCTGCCGCACCTGTACCCCTTCATCGTCAACGATCCCGGCGAAGGCGCCCAGGCCAAGCGCCGCAGCCAGGCCGTGATCATCGACCACCTGATGCCGCCGCTGACGCGGGCCGAAAACCACGGCCCGCTGCAGGACCTGGAGCGCCTGGTGGACGAGTACTACGACGCCCTGCTGGTCGATGCGCGGCGCGGCGCGCTGCTGCGCCGCCAGATCCTGGACATCGTGCGCCGCCAGCACCTGGACCAGGAGCTGGACCTGGCGCCCGGTGCCGCGCAGGACGACGATGCCGTGCTCGAACGCATAGACGCCTACCTGTGCGAGCTCAAGGAAACCCAGATCCGCGACGGCCTGCATGTCTTCGGCGCCTCGCCTCAAGGCCGCCAGCGCCGCGACACGCTGCTGGCGCTGGCGCGCTTCCCGTCGGACGAAGGCCAGGGCCTGATCCAGGCGCTGGCCGCCGACCTGCTGGACAGCCCCGGGTTCGACCCGCTGCGCATGGAGCCTGCACGCCCCTGGACCGGCGCGCGCCCCGCCGCCCTGCAGGCCGTGAGCGACGAGCCCTGGCGCCATGAAGGCGACACGCGCGAGCGCCTGGAGCTGCTGGCGCAGCAACTGCTGGAAGGTGAGGCCCCGGCCGGTGACTGGCCGCAGACGCGCGCCGCGCTGGCGCAGGTGCATGCCGTGCTGGCGCCCGCGCTGGATGCCTGCGGCGGCGAGGAACTGCGCCAGCTGCTGCGCGGCCTGCAGGGCCGCTTCGTGCCGCCCGGGCCCAGCGGATCGCCCTCGCGCGGGCGGCCCGACGTGCTGCCCACGGGGCGCAATTTCTACACGCTGGACACGCGCGCCATTCCCACCCAGGCCGCCTGGGAGCTGGGCCAGCAGGCCACGCTCAGGCTGCTGGAGCGCTATCTGCAGGAGCATGGCGAGTACCCGCGCACCCTGGGCCTGTCGGTCTGGGGCACGGCCACCATGCGCACGGGCGGCGACGACATCGCCCAGGCCTTTGCGCTGATCGGGGTGCGCCCCAAATGGGCGCCCGGCAGCCAGCGCGTGGTGGACTTCGAGGTGGTGCCGCGCGTGGGCATGGGCCGGCCGCGCGTGGATGTGACGCTGCGCATCTCGGGCTTCTTCCGCGATGCCTTCCCCGGCGCCGTGCAGATGTTCGACGCGGCCGTGCAGGCCGTGGCCGCGCTGGACGAGGACGCCGAGGACAACCCCATACGCGCGCGCATCCTGGCCGAGGCCGAGCAGCTGCAGGCGCAGGGCATGGACGCCGTGCAGGCCCGCCTGCAGGCCGGCTGGCGCGTGTTCGGCGCGCCGCCCGGCCACTACGGCTCGGGCCTGGGCGGGCTGTTCCAGAGCGGCGACTGGCAGGGCGATGCCGACCTGGCCCAGGCCTACCTGGGCTGGAGCCAGCATGCCTACGGCCAGGACGCCGAGGGCGTGCCCGCAGGCGATGCGCTGCGCCGCCGCCTGGGCGAGCTCGACGTGGTGGCCCACAACCAGGACAGCCGCGAGCACGACATCCTCGACTCGGGCGACTACTTCCAGTTCCAGGGCGGCATGGCCTCGGCCGTGCGCCACCTCTCGGGCCGCCAGCCCGCGCTCTACCACGGCGACCATGCCAACCCGGCCCAGCCGCGCGTGCGCTCGCTCAAGGAGGAGATTGCGCGCGTGGTGCGCTCGCGCGTCACCAATCCCAAGTGGATGGACGGCGCCAAGCGCCATGGCTACAAGGGGGCCTTCGAGATGGCGGCCACGGTGGACTATCTCTTCGGCTTCGACGCCACCACGCAGCAGGTGGGCGACCACCAGTACGCCCTGGTGGCCGACGCCTATGTGCTGGACGCGGCCACGCGCGACTTTCTCGTGCAGCACAATCCGCAGGCCCTGCGCGACATGCTGGAGCGCCTGCTCGAAGCCATGCAGCGCGGCCTGTGGGAGCAGCCCGGCGACTATCGCCAGCAGCTGGAAGACCTGCTGCTGGGACATGAAAACCATCTCGAAGGATTGCGCGCATGACCGCATCTCCTGACCTGGGCAGCGGCGCCCCGCCCGCGCTGCCGCCGCTGTTTCCCTTTGCCGCCATTGCCGGCCAGCCCCTGCTGTGCCAGGCGCTGCTGCTGGCCGCCATCGACCCGCAACTGGGCGGCGTGCTGATCGAGGGGCCGCGCGGCACGGCCAAGTCCACGGCCGCGCGCGCCCTGGCCGAGCTCATCGATGCCGCGCCCTTCGTCACGCTGCCGCTGGGCGCCTCGTTGGAGCATCTGGCCGGCTCGCTGGACCTGGGCCAGGCCATGGCCGGCCATGCGCTCAAATTCGCGCCCGGCCTGCTGGCACGCGCCCATGGCGGCGTGCTCTATGTGGACGAGATCAACCTGCTGCCCGATGCCCTGGTCGATGTGCTGCTGGATGCGGCCGCCAGCGGCGTCAACGTGGTCGAGCGCGACGGCATCTCCCACCGCCATGCGGCGCGCTTCGTGCTGGTGGGCACCATGAACCCCGAGGAAGGCCAGCTGCGCCCGCAGCTGCTGGACCGCCTGGGCCTGTGCGTGCGCCTGGCCAATGTGCAGGATGCGGCCCAGCGCCAGGCCATCGTGCGCGCGCGGCTGCTGTTCGATGCCGACCCCGCAGCCTTCCGCGCCCGCCATGCAGACGCCCAGGCCGCGCTGGCCGCGCAGCTGCGCACGGCACGCGAGCGCCTGCAGCCGGCCGGCGCGCTGCCCTGGTCCGACGCGGTGCTGCAGGCCGCCGGAGCGCTGTGCATTGCCGCCCAGGTGGACGGCCTGCGCGCCGACCTGGTGCTGCTGCGTGCCGCACGCGCCTGGGCCGCCTGGCTGGGCGATGCCGAGGTCACGCCCGAC
Source organism: Delftia tsuruhatensis NBRC 16741 (assembly GCF_001571325.1). Classification (GTDB taxonomy): domain Bacteria; phylum Pseudomonadota; class Gammaproteobacteria; order Burkholderiales; family Burkholderiaceae_C; genus Comamonas; species Comamonas tsuruhatensis. Next base: position 11,824 of record NZ_BCTO01000067.1, on the reverse strand, counting down.
CATGTGCAGGCCGTGGCCGAGCTGGTGCTGGTGCACCGCCGCAAGCCGGGGGCGCCGCAGCCGCAGCCGCAGCCGCAGCCGCAGCAGCCATCCCCACAGCAGGCGCCATCGAATCCGCCTTCGCAGTCGCCGGCACAAAGCCGGCCGCCTGCCCAGGCCACGGCCAACGGCGAAAGCGGCAGCCAACCCTCCGAGGCCGACTGGGGCGCCATGCCGCCCGAGCCCGTGGGCCTGCTGCGTGTCGCCGTGCCTTCGTTGCTGGCCCGCGAGGCCGCAAAGCCCGGAGCGCCCGCCGCAAAAAAAGCCTGAGCCCTCGCGGCCCCGCGCCACAGGCAAGGGATGCGAGGGCGGGCCAGCAGGCGACCGGCCAGCCCCGGCTGGCCCAGGCGCAGGGCGGGCCGCCCACCGGCAGCTGGGACTGGCCGCGCACGCTGGCCGCGCGCGGCGCCCAGGCGCTGGCGCCCGAACATCTGCAGCGCCGCCGCGAGCCGCCCCAGGCCACGCGGCTGCATTGCTTTGTGCTCGATTGCTCGGCCTCCATGGCCGCCAGCGGCGCACTGGCGCGGGCCAAGGGCGTGCTGCTGTCGCTGATGGAAGAGGCCTACCGCCGCCGCGAGCAGGTGGCGCTGATCTGCTTTGCGGGCACGCGCGTGGAATTGCGCCTGCCGCCGCGCAAGGCTGCGGCCTGGAATGACGACTGGATCGCTCCCATCGGCGGGGGCGGCGGCACGCCGCTGCAGGCGGCCGTGGAGCATGCGGGCCAGTTGCTGCAGCGCCATTGCGGCGCAGAGGCCTCCTGCCAGGGCTGGCTGTGGCTGCTCACCGACGGCCGCACGCGCGAGCGGCCCGCGCGGCCTGCGGCGGCGCAGGAGGCAGGCATCGTGGACTTCGAATCGGGCCGCGTGCGCCTGGGCCGGGCCGCTGCGCTGGCTGCTGCCTGGGACGCACGCCATGTGCGGGCCGATGATTTCGCAGGCTGATCTGCGGCTTTGACGAGGTCAGGCCGGCCAGCTCAACTCGAACAGCGCGCCGCCGCGCTCGCCCGGCAGGCATTGCGCCCGCCCGCCATGGGCCTGGGCAATGGCCTGGACCACGGCCAGGCCCAGTCCGCTGCCCTTGCTGGCCCCCACGCCGGCGTTTTTGCGGCTGCGGGCGCCTTCGCCGCGCTGGAAGGCGTCGAAGATGCGCGGCGCAAGGTCCGCCGCCACGCCGGGGCCGCTGTCTTCCACGCGCACGGTGCACAGGCCCTGGCGCACGCGCGCGGCCACCAGCAGGGGGCCGGGCTGCGCATACAGCATGGCGTTCTCCAGCAGGGCCAGCAGGGCCTGGCGTATGCGCACGGGGTCGCAGACCACGGGCTGCTCGTCCAGCTCCAGCGCCAGTTGCAGGCCCGCCTGCTCCAGCGCCGGCCCCACGGCCAGGGTCACCGATCGCACCTCGCCGGCCAGGCAGGTCTGGCGCAGCTCCAGATGCAGGTGGCCGTTGTCCTGCAGGCCCAGCAGGCGCAGATCGTCGATCAGGCGGGTCAGCCCCTCGACCTGGGTCATCAGGCTGGCCAGCATGTCCTTGCTGGGCAGGAAGACGCCGTCGGACAGGCCTTGCAGCCGTCCGCTGAGGATGGTCACGGGCGTGCGCAGCTCATGGGCGATGGCCGCGCTCCAGAAGGCGCGCTCCTGCGCCATGCCTTCCAGGCGCTGGGCCAGGCTGTTGAAGTCGTGCACCAGCTGGGCGGCCTCGTGCAGCGCGCTGTCGTCGGTGTGCGCGCGCGCCGAGAGGTCGCCCTGGGCCAGCTGGCGCAGGCTGATGGCCACCGAGTCCAGCGAGGGCAGGATGCGCCGCGACAGCCGCGTGGCCACGAAGATGGCGATCAGCAGGGCGATGACCAGGGTCAGCAGCACCCAGGCCAGCTCCACGCTGGAGGGCATCCAGCCGTCGGAGACGCTGGCCGGGTGAAAGGTCAGCAGCAGTGCATAGAAGGCGTACGAACCCAGCACGCACAGCACGACCACGGCCAGCGTGACGGCCGACATGGTCAGCACCACCTGCCGGCGCAGGCCCGGCACTGCGCTCATGGATCCATCCCCAGCCGGTAGCCCACGCTGCGCACGCTGTCGGGCATGCCCTGCAGGCCCAGGCCTTCGAGCTTCTTGCGCAGCTTGCTGATGTGGCTGTCCACGGTGCGTTCCAGCGTGTGGCCTTCGGGCAGGCAACTGAGCAGCAGCTCGGCGCGGCTGAACACGCGCCGGGGCGAACGCACCAGGCTGGCCAGCAGGTTGAATTCGGTCACGGTGAGTTCGGGCACGTGCGTGGCGCCCTGCACCTGCACGCTGACCTCGCGGCTGTCCAGGTCCACGCGAAAGGGGCCGGCCTGCAGCAGCTTGGTATCGCGGAGCCGGCCCTGGCCGCAGCGGCGCAGCACGGCCTGCACGCGCGCCACGACCTCGGCCGCATTGAAGGGCTTGCCCACGTAGTCGTCCGCGCCAATGCGCAGGCCGATGAGCTTGTCCACGTCCTGGTTGAGGGCGGTGAGCATGATGACGGGCGTGTCGCCGCGCCGGCGGATTTCGGACAGCACCTGCCAGCCGTCGAGGCGTGGCATCTGCACGTCGAGAAGAACGAGATCGGGTTTCAAGTGGTGGTGCAGTTCAAGGGCCTGCTGGCCATCGGCGGCATGGACGGTGCGCAGGTCGCTGCGGGCCAGGTAGGCGCACAGGATGTCTGCGATCTCGGGCTCGTCCTCGGCAACGAGGATGAGCGATGTCGATGGCTGGAAAGGCAAGGGCTGGGCAATGATAGAAGCCATTTTGGGTCGCGGCGGCGGCTGTGTTCATCTCCATCGTTCTTCCACATTTCCCGGGCCGAAATGCCATCGAAAGAACGCAAGCTGTTTCCCTGTGCCGCCGCCATTGGCCGGCATGCGAAACAAAGCGATGAATATGAAGTCACAGCGGCAGTGCCGTATGAGCGGGTGGAGCGGTCAGCTTTTGCAGCGGCTCCCTGAGTGAATGGCCCTTGCGGCAACACGCCGCAGGCCGAAGCCGCACCGGCAGGAGTTTCCTTCATCCCCATGCCTCCTGGCAATCTGGATTTGCATCCGGATGGCCCCTCAGATGATTCGGCGCCAGGCGCCGTATTTTTTCCGCAGCGCGCCCTGGCGCGCATTGAAAACCAGACCTCGCGTCCATGCCACAGTTCTTCATTCACCGGCCCGTCTTTGCCTGGGTCATCGCGCTGTTCATCGTGCTGCTGGGCGTGCTTGCCATCCCGCAATTGCCGATATCGCGCTATCCCACGGTGGCGCCGCCCACGGTGAGCCTGTATGCCACCTATCCGGGCGCCACGCCCAAGACGCTCAATGATTCCGTGGTCTCGCTGATCGAGCGCGAGCTGTCCAGCGTCCGCCACCTGCTGTACTTCGAGTCCTCGGTGGACACCTCGGGCTCGGCCGAGATCAAGGCCACCTTCAAGCCCGGCACCAACCCGGAGCTGGCCCAGGTGGATGTGCAAAACCGCATCAAGGCCGTGGAGCCGCGCCTGCCGCAGGCCGTGCGCCAGAACGGGCTGCAGGTGGAGTCGGCCACGTCGAGCTTTCTGCTGCTGGTGGGCCTGATCTCGCCGGGCGGCGAGTTCGACGAGCTGGCACTCAATGACTACATGGCGCGCAACATCGTGGAGGAGCTGCGCCGCATCGAGGGCGTGGGCCGCGTGCAGCTGTTCGGTACCGAGCAGGCCATGCGCGTCTGGGTCGATCCGGCCAAGCTGATTTCCTACGGGCTGTCCATGGGCGACCTCACCCAGGCCATACAGCAGCAGAACATGCAGATCGCCCCGGGCCGCGTGGGCGATGCGCCGACCGCGCCGGGCCAGCGCGTGACCACGCCGCTGACGGTGCAGGGCCAGCTGACCTCGCCCGCGCAGTTCGCGGCCATCGTGCTGCGCGCCCATGCCGACGGCTCCCGCCTGGTGCTGGGCGACGTGGCGCGCGTGGAGCTGGGCGCGCAGTCCTATGCCTTCTCCAACCGCGAGGACGGCAAGCCCGCCACCAGCGCCGCCGTGCAGCTGTCGCCCGGCGCCAATGCCGTGCGCACGGCCGCTGCCGTGCAAAAGCGCATGGCCGAGCTGGCCTCCATCCTGCCGCAGGGCATGCAGCACACCATCTCGTTCAACACCGCGCCCTTCGTCAAGATCTCCATCGAGAAGGTGGTGCAGACCCTGGTCGAGGCCATGGTGCTGGTCTTCCTGGTGATGTACCTGTTCCTGCAGAACCTGCGCTACACGCTGATCCCGGCCATCGTGGCGCCCGTGGCGCTGCTGGGCACCTTCGCCGTGATGCTGGTGGCGGGCTTTTCCATCAACGTGCTGACCATGTTCGGCATGGTGCTGGCCATCGGCATCATCGTGGACGACGCCATCGTCGTGGTCGAGAACGTGGAGCGCCTGATGGCCGAGGAGGGCCTGTCGCCGCGCGATGCCACGCTCAAGGCCATGAAGGAGATCACGGGCGCCATCATCGGCATCACCCTGGTGCTGACGGCGGTGTTCATTCCCATGGCGTTCGCCAGCGGCTCGGTGGGCGTGATCTACCAGCAGTTCACGCTGTCCATGGCCGTGTCCATCCTGTTCTCGGCCTTCCTGGCCCTGAGCCTGACGCCGGCGCTGTGCGCCACCTTGCTCAAGCCGGTGGCGGCAGGCCACCATGAGAAGAAAGGCTTCTTCGGCTGGTTCAACCGCGGCTTCGAGCGGCTGACGAACCGCTACGAGGCCCATGTCACGGGCCTGGTCCGGCGCACGGGCCGCATGATGCTGCTGTTCGCGGCCATCGTGGCCATCCTGGTGTTTGCGCTGCGCCAGCTGCCATCGGCCTTCCTGCCCGAGGAGGACCAGGGCTACTTCATGACCTCCATCCAGCTGCCGGCCGATGCCACGGCCGAGCGCACGCTGGACGTGGTCAAGCGCTATGAGGAGCATGTGGCGCAGCGCCCCGGCATCGCCTCCAGCATCTCGGTGCTGGGCTTCAGCTTCGCGGGCTCGGGCCCGAACGCGGCCATGGCCTTCACCACGCTCAAGGACTGGGACCAGCGCAACGGCGCCACGGCCGGCGAGGAAGTCTCGCTCGCGCAAAAGGCCATGGAACACGCGCCCGAGGGCGCCATCATGGTGCTGCAGCCCCCGGCCATCGACGAGCTGGGCACTTCCTCGGGCTTCACCATGTACCTGCAGGACCGCACGGGCCAGGGCCATGCCGCGCTCAAGTCGGCCACCGACCAGTTGCTGGCGCTGGCCGGCAGCAGCAGCGTGCTGGGCTCGGCCTACCAGGACAGCCTGCCTTCGGGCACCAGCGTGCGGCTGGAGATCGACCGCCAGAAGGCCCAGGCCCTGGGCGTGGGCTTTGCCGCCATCAGCGAGACGCTGTCCACGGCCATGGGCTCGCTGTACGTCAACGACTTCCCCAACGCCGGGCGCATGCAGCAGGTCATCGTGCAGGCCGACGCGCCCGCGCGCATGCAGATCGATGATGTGCTCCGGCTGAACGTGCGCAACGCTGCGGGCGGCATGGTGCCGCTGGCCGAGTTCGCCACGCCCGTGTGGTCCGAGACGCCGCTGCAGCTGGTGCGCTACCAGGGCTTCCTGGCGTCGCGCATCTCGGGCACGCCTGCGCCCGGCACATCCAGCGGCGCGGCCATGGCCGAGATGGAGCGGCTGGTAGCCCAGCTGCCGCCCGGCTTTGCCGTGGCCTGGACCGGCCAGTCGCTGCAGGAGCGCCAGTCGGCCGCGCAGGCGCCCCTGCTCATGGCCCTGTCCATGCTGGTGGTCTTCCTGGTGCTGGCCGCGCTGTACGAGAGCTGGTCCATCCCGCTGTCGGTGATGCTGGTCGTGCCCCTGGGCCTGCTGGGCGCGGTGGCCGCCGTGCTGCTGCGCGGCATGCCCAACGACGTGTTCTTCAAGGTGGGCCTGATCACCATCATCGGCCTGTCGGCCAAGAACGCCATCCTGATCGTGGAGTTCGCCAAGCAACTGCGCGAGGAAGGCCAGGACCTGCGCGAGGCCGCCATCAAGGCCGCGCGCCTTCGGCTGCGGCCCATCCTCATGACCTCGCTGGCCTTTGCGCTGGGCGTGGTGCCGCTGATGCTGGCATCGGGCGCCAGCGCCGAGACCCAGCACGCCATCGGCACGGGCGTGTTCGGCGGCATGGTCAGCGGCACGGTGCTGGCGGTGTTCTTCGTGCCCGTCTTCTTCGTCTTCGTCCTTGAATGGCAGCGGCGCATCGCCGGGCCGCGCGGCAGCGCGCGCCGGCCGCCGCCCGCTGCCGACCCCGGAACCTGAACCATGCCCCTCTGGATCGCGCTCAACGCCCTGTGCTTTCAGGGCCGCCCGCCGGCACAGTCTTCGAACCCTTGCACGCCATCGGCGCCTGCAGCCCCCGCGCGGCAGGCCGGGCCCACCGGACCCGAGCCGCCGCGTGCAAACGCCGGTGCGCATGCCGGCCCCCTTGGCGCCGATGGCGCCGATGGCGCCCCCTCCGGCACGGCCAGCACGTCCGTCCCATGATTTCTATAATGGCGGCTTCGTTCGCCATTGCAGGAGGTATTCGTCCCATGCGCCATTGATGCTGCCGCTATCCCAGCGGCCCGCTTTTCCCGACCCTGCCCACCGCACGCGCAATGCATGCAAAGCGGCAAGGAACTGCGTTGGCATCCATGAACCGCGATATGACGAATACCACGATCACGCTCGACGGCGTTTCCTGCGTGCTGCCCGATGGCAGCCCCCTTTTCTCCGATCTTTCCGAAACCCTGGACCACCGCCGCACCGGCCTGGTGGGGCGCAACGGCGTGGGCAAGTCGCGGCTGGCGCGCATCCTGGCCGGGCTGGATGCGCCCTCGCAGGGCCGCTGCCTGCGCTCGGGGCAGGTGCTGTACCTGGCCCAGCGCACGGACTGGCACGGCCAGCCTTCGGTGGCGGCGCTGGCCGGGCTGCAGCCCGCGCTGGAGGCGCTGGCGCGCATCGAGGGCGGCAGTTGCGAGCCCCGCGACTTCGAGCTGCTGGCCGACCGCTGGGATCTGCGCCAGCGCCTGCAGGCCCAGCTGGAGCTGGCGGGCCTGGGCCATCTGCGTGCCGATACGCCGGGCCACGCCCTCAGCGGCGGCGAGGCCATGCGTGCGGCCCTGGCGGGCGCGCTGCTGTCGGGCGCCGACCACCTGGTGCTGGACGAGCCCAGCAACCACCTGGACCGCGAAAGCCGCCAGGCCCTGGCCGCGCAACTGCAGCGCTGGCCCGGTGGCCTGGTCGTGGTCAGCCATGACCGCAGTCTGCTGCAGGGCATGGAACGCATCGTGGAGCTGTCGCCGCAGGGGCTTCGCAGCTACGGCGGCGGCTACGCCTTCTATGCCGAAGCCAAGGCGCGCGAGATGGCCTCGGCGGTGCAACTGCTGGAGCAGCGCAAGCTGGAGCGCCGCCGCGAAACGCAGCAGTTGCGCGAGCAGCAGGAGCGCCAGCAGCGCCGCGAGGCGCGCGGCCGCCGCCAGGGCCAGGAGGCCAACCAGGCGCGCATTCTGCTGGACCGGCAAAAGGAGCGCAGCCAGGCGTCGGCCGGCCGCCTGCGCCGCCAGCAGGCGGACACGCGCGAGGCGCTGGACCAGCGCGTGCGCGAGGCGGCGCGCCAGATCGACCTGCAGGCCGGCATCCGCATGCAGGCGCCGCCACCGGTAGGCGCTGCCTGCGACGTGGTGGCGCTGCTGGACGATGTGCTGCTGCCGTTTTCCCCGGGGCCGCGCCTGAACCTGTCTCTGTACGGCGGCCAGCGCCTGGCCGTGACCGGTCCCAACGGCTGCGGCAAGACGCGCCTGCTCGATGTGCTGGCGGGCCGCCTTGCGCCCCAGGCGGGCGAGGTGCGCCGCATGCAGGCCTGTGCCTACCTGGACCAGCGCCTGTCCCTGTTGCAGCCCGGGCGCACGGTGATGGAGCAGTTGCAGGACGCCTGCCCCGGCACCCCCGTGGATGTGCTGCGCACACGCCTGGCCTGGCTCGGGCTGGCGGCCCGGCAGGTGGAGCAGCCCGCGGGCCGGCTCAGCGGCGGCGAGCAGCTCAAGGCCGCCCTGGCCTGCGCGCTGCATGCCGAGCCGCCCGCGCCCCTGCTCCTGCTGGACGAGCCCTGCAACCACCTGGACCTGCCTTCCCTGCAGGCGCTGGAGGCCATGCTGCGCGGCTACCAGGGCACGCTGGTCGTGGTCTCGCATGACGAGGATTTTCTGCAGGCCATCGGGCTGACCGACCGCCTGGTGTGGTCGCCGCAGGGCTGGCGAATGGAGCCCGCCTAGCTTTCCTGCGCTATCAGCGCCTGCAGTGCGCGCACATCGGTCACCAGCAGCGCCTGGCGCCCCTCCTTGCGCAGCAGGCCGCGCCGGGTGAGGGCTCCCAGCTCGCGCGTGACCTGCTCGCGGTTGGTGCTGATCTTGCTGGCCAGCACCGAGTGCGAGGGCACGGGGCTGATGAGGGCCGTGTGCTCGGGCGAGACGCCCGCCTCCCGGGCCAGGCGCAGCAGCTCCCTGTGCAGCCGCGTGGGCACGCCCAGGGTGCTCAGTTCCATGACGCGGTCGGTCAGCCGCCGCACCAGGCCGGCCAGGCCTTCCATCATGCGCAGGGCAACGGCGGGCTCGCGCGCCAGCAGGGCCAGGAAGTCCTGGCGCGAGAGGCTGGCCAGCAGCGAGGATTCCAGGGTGACCACATCGGTGGAGCGGGCCTGGCCGTCAATGGCCGCCAGGTCGCCGAAGTGCTCGCCGGGCCCGTAGTCGCGGAAGCTGACCTCGCGCCCGCCCGGCGAATAGGTGGTGATGCGCACGCGCCCGCTGACCAGGAAGAACACGTCGCTGCCCGTGGAGCAGCGGTTGAACACGGGCTGGCGGGCCTGCAGCGGGCGCCATTCGCAGTCGGCCGCGATGCGGTCCAGGCTGGCGGTGCCCAGGCCCTCGAACAGGGTGAGGCCGCGCAGGGCGAAGCTGGAAGGCGGGGTAGGGTGGGCCATGGAACCAATAGCGGGCGGAATGTACAAAGATTCTGGATCGGGCTGCGCTGTCCCAAGTTCCTTCAAGCCGCCATTGTTCCTGTCTTGTCCTGCCGTCGGGCGCATCATCCGTTTCCATGGCCCGTGTCCTTCCTCCGTCCCTGCCGTCCCTGCGCAGTCTCCACTGGTCCACCGGCCTGGTGCTGTGGACCTATGCGGCGCTGCACCTGTCCAACCATGCCCTGGGCCTGGTCTCGCTGGCCACGGCCGAGGCCGTGCGCGAGCTGGTCCACGGCGTGTGGCGATCCCTGCCCGGCAGCCTGCTGCTCTACGGCGCGCTGGCCGTGCACATGGGGCTGGCGCTGCAGGCGCTGGCGCGGCGGCGCAGCCTGCGCATGCCGGCGCTGGAGGCCGTGCGGCTGCTGCTGGGCCTGGGCCTGCCGCTGCTGCTGGCCCTGCACGTGCCGGCCACGCGGCTGGCGCAGGAGGCCTGGGGCGTGGACCCCTCGTATGCGCGCATCGTGCGTTCTTCCTGGAATCCGTCCAGCATGGCCATCCAGCTGCTGCTGATGGCGGCCGCCTGGACCCATGGCTGCATGGGCCTGCACATGGCCCTGCGGGCGCGCGGCTGGTGGCGGCGCTGGCAGCCGCTGCTGCTCACGGCCGCCGTGCTGCTGCCCGTGCTGGCGGCGCTGGGAATCGTCTCCATGGCGCGCGAGATCGCGGCGGCCGGTGTGCCCGCGCCGGCCGGGCCTTCGCCGCAGGCGGCGCAGCTGCTGCGCGATCTGACATCGGGGCTGCGCCAGGGCTGGCTGGCCGGCCTGGCTGCCTTGCTGTCCGGCCCCTGGCTGTGGCGGCGCATGCGCCTGCGCGGCGCCCGCCAGGTGCTGCTGCACTATCCGGGCCGCACGGTGCAGGTGCCCCAGGGCATGAGCGTGCTCGAAGCCAGCCGCGAGCATGGCATTGCCCATTTGTCGCTGTGCGGCGGCAGGGCGCGCTGCTCCACCTGCCGCGTGCGCGTGTCCGGCCCGGCGGCCCACCTGCCTGCGCCGGGGCGGGACGAGCGCCTCACGCTGGAGCGCGTGGGTGCGCCGCAGGATGTGCGGCTGGCCTGCCAGCTGCGGCCCACGGGCGATGTGCAGGTGGCGCCGCTGTTCCGCTCGCCGGCAGCCGCCCAGGCCGGGCGCGCGGGCCAGGAGCGCGAGGTCCGCGAAGTGCGCGAGGTGGCCATCCTGTTCGTGGACCTGCGCCGCTGGTCCGGCCTGGCCGAGCGGCAATGGCCCGTGGACCTGTCCTGGGTGCTGGACCAGTATTTCGAGCGCGTGGGCCAGGCCGTGCACGACAGCGGCGGCATGGCCAACCAGTTCATCGGCGACAGCGTGATGGCCATCTTCGGCCTGGATACCGACCTGGACACGGCCTGCCGCCAGGCCGTGCAGGCCAGCGCCCTCATCGACCGGCGCATGCAGGAGTGGAGCGCGAGCTTCGAGGCGCAGTTCGGCCAGCCGGTGGATTTCGGCATGGGGCTGCACGCGGGGCGCGCCGCCGTGGGGCGCGTGGGCTTCGAGCACACCACCACCTTCACGGCCGTGGGCGAGGTGGTCAACACGGCCAGCCGCCTGCAGGAATACACCAAGAGCGCCCAGGCCCGGCTGGTGCTGTCGCTGGAGGTGGCGCGCCGCGCGGGCGTGGCCGATGGCCTGGGCGAAGTCCGGCAGGTGCAGGTGCGCGGGCGCTCCGAGCCCTTGCCGGCCCTGCATGTGGCACGGCCCGGCCTGCAGTGGGCGTGAGCGTGGATGGTGGGCGCGGGAACCGGAGAGTTTGCGCAAAGCTGTGCGTTTAGGCACTGACGTGCAGGCGGGCGAAGACGAGACTGCAGCCATGCAGAACGCAATCACGCGCTGCAGGATTTGACAAAGGATTCGCCATGAAGCACGCAAAGACCCTCTTCGCCATCACCGCCCTTTCTGCCGCACTTTCCTCCGCGTTGTGGCCGGGCATGGCCTCGGCCGCACCGGCCGCCACGGTATCTGCAGAAACCTGGTTCGGCGCCGAGCCCGCCAGCTCCGGCCCCGCGCTGTCGCGCGCCGAAGTGCAGGCCGACCTGGCCCTGTGGAACCGCGCCGGCCTCAACGTCTACCGCGAGTCCGACGTGAACCACTGGGATGCCGACTACCAGCAGCGCCTGGCCCAGTACCAGCGCATGCGCAGCGGCCCCGAGTACCTGGCCGAAGTGCAGCGCCTGGGTGGCTCGGTGAAGGCGGCCGAAGGCCAGGGTTCCGGCCGTGTCCCGGGCTGAGCCGACGATGCGCGCCGCCACGCATTCCACTGCCCATGCCGCCGCATCGCCCTGGGCCGACTTCGCGCCGCTGCTGGCCCGGGTGCTGCTGAGCCTGCTGTTCATCTACAGCGGCATCGGCAAGCTGATGGGGCCGGAGGGCACCATGGCCTATATCGCCAAGGCGGGCCTGCCGCTGCCCATGCTGTCGTATGCCATGGCGCTGGTGGTGGAGCTGGGCGTGGCCACGGCCCTGCTGCTGGGCTGGCGAACCCGCGAGGCCGCGGCCGTGATGGCCGTGTTCAGCGTCATGTCGGCGCTGATGTTCCACAACCAGTTCGGCGACAAGGGCCAGCTGGTGCAGTTCCTGAAGAACCTGGCGATTGCCGGCGGATTCGTGCAACTGATGCTGGCGCCCGTGGCGCGCTGGAGCCTGGACGCGCGGCGCAAGGCCTCGCGTTGAGCACGAGCCAGTGATCCCTGGCGCTGTGTGCAACACACAGCCCATGAAACCGGCGCTGCCCCGCGCGAGGGACACCGAGGAA
>NZ_BCTO01000066.1 GCF_001571325.1 Delftia tsuruhatensis NBRC 16741 | reverse complement strand
GGGAAGGCGCGAAGCGACTCAGGGGGTGTCTATTGCCTTCACACCTTGATGCCCTTCTCAGCCAGGCGTCGGGCATAGGCGGCCAGGATCAGCCGCTCCGAATGCACCAGGTATTCATTGAGCGCGGCAGCGGCCTCGGCCGGCTTGCCGTCCTCGAATTGCTGCAGGATGCGCGCATTCATGTCCACATAGGGCGCATGCAGGAAGTGCGGGTCGCGCAGCAGGCCAAAGGCCAGCCGCAGCTCGGCCAGCAGGTGCTCGAACATGGTGTCCAGGCGCTCGCTGTCGGCCAGCTGCACCACGGCCTTGTGGAAACTCATGTTGGCCGTGCCCACGCCGGACCAGTCCTGGGCCTCGCGGTGGCGCTGTGCCGCTTCCACGGCTTCGCGCATCAGGCTGCGCGCCGGGTGCATGGGATAGGCCTGGGCCAGGGCCTGGCACTCCACCATGCGGCGCACGCGGTAGATGTCGATGATGGAGGCGATGCTGGGCGCCGCCACCGACACGCCCTTGTTGGGCTCGTGCACCAGCAGCCCCTCCTTGGTCAGCAGCCGGAAGGCCTCGCGCAGCGTGTTGCGCGAGATCTGCAGGCTTTCGCTGAGCGAGGCTTCCGACAGCTTCTGCCCGGGCTCCCAGGCACCATCGATGAGCTTGCTGCGCAGCTGCTCGGTCACGCGGTCGGTCAGGTTGAGGATGTCGGTGCTGCGGGTCATGGTGGTCGGGATGCAAGGGCCAGAGCGCAGTGTAGCCAGCGCCGGGCCGGTCGCCGGTTTCGTGCAGTGCTCAGGTGGGGTGTTGCAGCCGGGCGAAGGCCTGCAGCGTGCTGTCCACGGCGGCATCGTCGATATGGCGGTGCGTGACCAGGCGCAGCAGGCCGGCGCTGCCCGTGCGCACCAGCACGCCGGCCTGGGCCAGGCGTGCTTGCCACAGGCGCGCTTCGGCCGCGCTGGTGTCAACGCGAACCTGGACGATGTTGGTCTGCGGCAGTTCGGCCGCGCACCAAGCCGGGTCGATGGCGCGCAGGCCCTGGTGCAGGCGGCAGGCGCGCGCATGGTCGTCGGCCAGGCGCTCGACCATGTGCTCCAGCGCCACCAGCCCTGCCGCCGCAATCACGCCGGCCTGGCGCAGGGTGCCGCCGAGCATGCGCCGTATGGTGCGCGCCCGCGCGATGAAGTCGGCCGGCCCCATGAGCACCGAGCCCACGGGCGCGGACAGCCCCTTGGACAGGCAGACGGTGACCGAGTCCGTGTGCGCAGCCATCTCGCGGCAGGACAGGCCCAGTGCCACGGCGGCATTGAACAGGCGCGCGCCATCGGTGTGCACGGGCACGCCATGGCGGCAGGCCAGCGCATGCACGGCGGCCAGCGCCTGGGGCCCGGCCACGGTGCCGCCCCGCGCATTGTGCGTGTTCTCCACGGCCACCACCGCGCTGGGGCAGCGTGCGGAGATGGCGGTGTCCAGCGCCGCCTCCAGCGCGGGCAGGGCGATCAGGCCGCCGTCGCCGGCCAGGCTGTGGTAGTGCATGCCGGTCAGGCCCGCGGCGGCGCGCTCGGCGTTCAGCAGATGGCTGCCGGCCTCGGCCAGCACCTCGCCGGGCATGCGGCCATGGGCGAGCACGGCCACCAGATTGCCCATGGTGCCGCTGACCACGAACAGGCCCGCAGCCTTGCCGAAGCGCTGGGCTGCGGTCTCCTCGAGCGCGCGCACGGTCGGGTCGCCGTCCAGGCCGTCATCGCCCAGCGGGGCGCGGGCCATGGCTTCGAGCATCTGCGGCGTGGGGCGCGTGACGGTATCGCTGCGCAGGTCGATGGCGTCGGGAAGAGGGTGCAGGCTGGACATCAGTCGGCCTTGATGTTGCGTTCCTTGACGACGCGCGCCCAACGCGCCGCGTCGGTCTCCATCTGGGCGCCGAACTCTGCCGCAGTGCGGGGCGTCAGCTCCAGCCCCAGGGACTGCAGCTTGGCCTGCAGCGCGGGCGTGGCCATGGCGCGGGCCACGGCATCGTGCAGCGTGGTCTGGATGCCGGAGGGCAAACCGGCAGGCCCCAGCAGGCCGAACCAGTGCAGCACGGTCAGGCCGCGCACGCCGCTTTCGCCCAGCGTGGGAACCTGGGGGAGGGCCGGCGAGCGTTGGGCGCTGGTGGTGGCCAGGGCGCGCAGCGCACCGCTTCGGATATGCGGGATCACGGTGGGTGCCGAGGCGAACATGCTCTCGGTATGCCCGGCAACCACATCGGCAATGGCCTGCCCAGAGCCCTTGTAGGGGATGTGGGTGATGAAGGTGCCGGTCTGCTGCTTGAACAGCTCACCCGCCAGATGCGTGGCCGTGCCCGTGCCGCCCGATGCAAGGTTGAGCCGGCCCGGCTGCGCCTTGGCCAGGGCCACGAATTGCTTCACGCTCTGCGCCTTGAAATTCGGGTTGACGGCCAGCACCAGCGGCGATGATCCGATCAGGGCCACGGGCGTGAAGTCCTTGAGCGCGTCGTAGGGCGTCTTGTACAGGCTGGGCGTGATGGTGTGCGGCATGTCGGCCATCAGCAGCGTGTAGCCGTCAGGCGCGGCCCGCGCCACCATTTCTGCGCCCAGCATGGCCGAGGCCCCGGGCCTGTTGTCCACGACCACGGGCTGGCCCAGTTCACGCGACAGTTCCGTGCCCAGCGCGCGGGCGATGTTGTCCGAGCCGCCACCGGCCGTGTAGGGAACGATGATGCGCACGGGCTGCGCCGGCCATTTCTGCGCCGGCGCAAGGCCGGGCAGGGCAGCGGCGGCCAGGATGAGCAGGCGGCGTGGCACGCCGCGGTGGGAAGCGCAGGGCACAAGGCGGTGGCGTTCGGCAGGCATGGCGAGAACTCCTTGGTGCGGCGAGAGAAAGAAACCATCGCGGCCCGGCCCGCAAGCCGCCACCGGCATCAACCGATGAAGCGCCCCGCGTTGCCCAGCACGCCCAGGTCGATGAAGCTGGAGCCCACATGCGGCGGCTGGCCGCTGTAGTCGATCACAAAGCCGCCCATGTCCCAGTTGCGCATGCCGGCCAGCGCCGAGCGCAGCCTGGCCTGGGTGGGGTCGCGGCCGGCGCGTTCCAGGCCCTCGGCCAGCACGCGTGCATTCACATAGGCTTCCAGCGAGCCCATGGAGAACTCCTGCTGGCCGTGGGCGCGCAGGGCCGATTGGTAGTCGCGCACCAGTTGCAGCCGGGCCTGATGGGGCGCGGGGACGACCATGGTCATGGCAAGGCCCCGGGCATCGTCGCCCAGCGGCTTGAGGCTGTCGTTGGGCAAGGTCACGCTCAGGCCCGTGAGCAGCACGCCGGGCACGCTTTTGCGCAGGCCGCGCACCAGCGCGACCGACACCGTGCCGGCCGTGGCCAGCAACACGGCGGACGGACGGGCCGCATGCACTTTGTTCAACACTTCGGCCAGGTTCTTGCCATCGGTGGCAATGGCCGCCTGTACGGAGGGGGCCATCTTCCCGGCTTCCAGTGCGCGTGTGGCGTCTTCCAGTATTTCCCGGCCGTAGGCGTTGTCCAGGTAGACGATGCCGATGCCCTTGAGGCCCATGCCTGCAAGCCGCTGTATCAGTCGGTGGACCTCATTGGTGTAGCTGGCCCGGACATGGAAGACGTTGCGCGCGCCCTTGCGCAGCGACGAGGCGCCCGTGATCGGCGCCACGTAGGGAACGCCAGCCTCTTCGATCAGCGGAATGATGGCCGCATTGTTGGGCGTGCCGTTGCACGACAGCAGGGCGAAGGCCGTGCCCTTGGACAGCATCTGCCGCACGTTGTCGGCCGAGCGCTGGGGCACATAGCCATCGTCCACGATCTGCAGCTGCAGCGTGCGGCCGTGAATTCCGCCGCGGGCATTGATCTGCGCCATGGCCGCTTCCGTGCCCAGCTTGATGTCGGTGCCGTATGCGGCCAGCGGGCCGCTCAGGGACACCGTGGAGCCGATGGTGATGGCCTTGGCGGACAGGCCGGCCTCGTCGGCAAAGGCATTGCGCACGAAGGCCGGCGCCAGGGCCGGGACCGCTGCGATGGCCGCAGCGCGGGGAACCAGGGAAACAATCTGACGGCGTCGCATGGATTCAGGGCTCGGGCAAGGTGGGTTGGGAGCAGGAAGGGCCATTCACGACGCCTGCCGCGCATGCGCCCCGCGCTGGGAGCGCGGCCCATTGTAGGAGGCGGCCTTGCCGCAGGCGATACCGGCGCAGGGGCATTGTTGCATTCATGTCTTCTATCGGTATTCAATCATCGATAGTTTTCATGACTTTGGCAAGAACCCTGTCAGTGCACATTGCGTAGGCAGGTGTATGCGGGTTTGTACTATCAGTATGCGTTGATTGTCTTAATCACAATTCGTTTCTGTAAGACAAATTACTAGTTTTGTTGAACAAAACCAGGTCGGCAGCGCACTCCTTGCCACCGGGTTGGGCATGCGGGGTGGCTCGACGGCCGTCGCGCACCGGGGGTGTGAAGGGGGAATCAACATGCTGACTGACGTCAATCTCTGGCCGCTTATCGGGGTGGCCATCATCGTTGCGGGCTTCGTGCTGCGCTTCAATCCCATGCTGGTCGTGATCGTCACGGCCATCGGCACGGCACTGGCGGCGGGCTTTCCCGTCGACAAGGTGCTGGCCACCATCGGCACGGGCTTCATCAAGACGCGCAACCTGCCGCTGATCATCCTGCTGCCGCTGGCCGTGATCGGCCTGCTGGAGCGCCATGGCCTGCGCCAGCATGCGCAGAACTGGATCAGCTCCATCAAGTCGGCCACCGCTGGCCGCCTGCTCATCGTCTACCTGGCGGCGCGCCAGCTGACGGCCGCCGTGGGCCTGACCAGCCTGGGCGGACACCCGCAGATGGTGCGTCCGCTGCTGGCGCCCATGGCCGAAGGCGCGACCCAGTCGCGCTTCGGCATCCTGCCCGCCAAGGTGCGTGACAAGCTGCGCGCCTACTCGGCCGCCACGGACAACGTGGGCCTGTTCTTCGGCGAGGACATCTTCGTGGCCTTCGGCGCCATCGTGCTGATGACCACCTTCCTGAAGGAAGCCGGCATCGAGGTCGAGCCCATCCACGTCGCGCTGTGGGGCATTCCCACGGCCATCTGCGCCTTCGTGATCCACGCCTGGCGCCTGGGTCGCCTGGACCGCATGCTCGAGCGCGAGCTGGCCCAGTACAAGGCGGGCGTCGCAGCCGACGCGGCCAATGCCAACGCCACCCAAGCCAAGGGAGCCTGAAATGACGCTGACCATCCAACACCTGTACTACCTGGTCGGCTTCGTCCTGGCCGTCACGGCCGTGATGACGCTACGCGATGCCAGCAATCCCAAGCGCTGGTCCAGCGGCCTGTTCTGGGCGCTGTATGCGGCCGTGTTCCTGGTGGGCCATGAGCTGCCCCCCATGGTGGTGGGCGTGATCGCCGTGGCCATGGCGCTGATCGCCGGCTTCGGCGGCGTGGGCAGCGGCCGCCACGCGCCGCGCAGCGATGCCGAATACCTGGCCAGCGCCAAGCGCCTGGGCAACAAGCTGTTCGTGCCGGCCCTGGCGATTCCGCTGATCACCATGGTGGGCACGCTGAGCGCCTCGCACCTGGTCTTCGGCGGAACGCCCCTGCTGGACCCCAAGGCCACCACGCTGGTGAGCCTGGGCGTGGGCTGCGTGCTGGCGCTGGGCCTGGCCTGCTGGCTGACCCGCGAGACGCCGGCCCAGGGCATGCGCGAATCGCGCCGCCTGACCGATGCGCTGGGCTGGGCCCTGGTGCTGCCCCAGATGCTGGGCATGCTGGGCCTGGTGTTCTCGGACGCCGGCGTGGGCAAGGCCGTGGCCTATGTGACCACCACCTATATCAACATGGACATCCGCTTCGTGGCCGTGGCCGTCTACGTGCTCGGCATGGCGCTGTTCACGGTGGTGATGGGCAATGGCTTCGCGGCCTTCCCGGTGATGACGGGCGGCGTGGGCGTGCCCATTCTGGTGGGCGTCTACCATGGCGACCCGGCCGTGATGGCGGCCATCGGCATGCTCTCGGGCTACTGCGGCACCCTGCTGACGCCCATGGCGGCCAACTTCAACCTGGTGCCCGCCGCGCTGCTGGAGATCGACAAGAATGCCGTGATCCGCGCCCAGGTGCCCACGGCCCTGGCCCTGCTGACGGCCAACGTCTTCCTCATGTATTTCCTGATGTTCCGTTAAAGGACGGACTGTTGCCATGACCGATTCCACTTCCCCGCGCATCCTGGTGACCGGCTTCGAGCCGTTCGAGCAGGACCCTGTCAATCCCTCGTGGGAAGTGGCGCGTGCCCTGCATGGAGAGATCGTGGAGGGCGCCACCGTCCACGGCCTGCAGCTGCGCTGCGTGTTCGGCGAATCGCTGCGCCAGCTGCAGGAGGCGCTTGCGCAGCTGCAGCCGGTGCTGGTCATCAGCCTGGGCCTGGCCGGCGGCCGCAGCGAGTTCACGCCCGAGCGCGTGGCCATCAATATCGACGACGCCCGCATTCCCGACCATGCGGCGCGCCAGCCCGTGGACCAGGTGGTGATCCCGGGCGCGCCCGCCGCGTACTTTTCCACGCTGCCCATCAAGGCCGTGGTGCACAACCTGCGTGCGCGGGGCATTCCGTCTTCCGTGTCCAACACGGCGGGCACCTTTGTCTGCAACCACGTGTTTTTCGCGCTCATGCACTGGCTGGCCCAGGGCAAGGCTGCGCCGGGTGCGCGGGGCGGCTTCATCCATGTGCCGGCCCTGCCTGAGCAGGCAGCGCGCAAGCCGGGCATGCCCAGCATGTCGCTGGCCGACCAGGTGGCTGCCGTGCGCGAGACCATCCGCACGGCCCTGACCGTGTCCCAGGATCTGAAGGAAAACGCCGGCCAGCTGCACTGAACCCCGTGCACCGAGTCCGGTGAGGAGAGAACGATGAAAATTGACCTGAACAGTGATCTTGGCGAGAGCCTGGGTGGATGGCGCATGGGCGACGATGCCGCCATGCTCGATATCGTCAGCAGCGCCAACGTGGCCTGCGGATTCCATGCCGGCGACCCGGCAGGCATCCTGGAGACGCTCAAGGCCGCCCGCGCGCGCGGCGCCATCGTCGGCGCCCATGTGTCCTATCCCGACCTGGTCGGCTTCGGCCGGCGCAACATGGACGTGGCCAGCGCCGACCTGGTGGCCGGCGTCATCTACCAGATCGGCGCGCTGCAGGGCCTGGCCCGCGTGGCTGGCACCGAGGTGCGCTACGTCAAGCCGCACGGCGCGCTCTACAACACCATCGCCCACGACAGGCGCCAGGCCACCGACGTGATCACGGCCATGCGCGCCATCGACCCCAGCCTGGTGCTGGTGGCGCTGGCCGGCTCGCCCCTGATCGACTGGGCGCGCGACGCAGGCCTGACCGTGGTGGCCGAGGCCTTTGCCGACCGGGGCTACACGCCCGAGGGCACCCTGGTCTCGCGCCGCGATCCGGGCGCCGTGCTGCACGACGTGGACCAGATCGCCGCGCGCATGCTCATGCTGGTGCGCGAAGGGGTGGTCGAGGCCGTGGACGGCAGCCCCGTGCGCATTGCCGCCGACTCCATCTGCGTGCATGGCGACAGCCCGGGAGCCGTGGCCATCGCACGCCATCTGCGCGAGCGTTTCGAGCAGGAGGGCGTGCGCATTTCCTCCTTCGCGGGTTGAGGAGTGGCCATGCGCTTTCTACCTGTCAACCGCCAGGCCCTGCTGGTGGAGCTGGCCGACCTGGATGAAACCCTGGCCCTGCTGGGCTCGCTGCAGCGCGAGCCCATCGCCGGCGTGCAGGAGCTGGTGCCGGCCGCGCGCACCGTGCTTGTGCAGTTCACCCCCGCCCAGGTGGGCGTGGCCGAGCTGGTGAACCGCATCGCCGCGCGTGACCTGAGCCAGCGCGCCGAGCGCAGCGATGTGCTGGTCGAAATCCCCGTGCACTACGACGGCGAGGACCTGGCCGATGTGGCGCAGCTGCTGGGCATCACGCCCGAGGAAGTCGTGCGCCGCCACACGGGCAGCGAGTACGCCGTGGCCTTCACGGGCTTTGCGCCCGGCTTTGCCTACCTCAGCGGGGGCGATCCGATCTTCAACGTGCCGCGCCGCACCACGCCGCGCACGCGCGTGCCGGCCGGCTCGGTGGCGCTGGGCGGCACGTTCAGCGCCGTCTATCCCCAGGCCAGCCCGGGCGGCTGGCAACTGATAGGCCGCACCTCGGCGCGCATGTGGGACCTTGCGCGCGAGCTGCCTGCGCTGCTGCAGCCCGGCTACCGCGTGCGCTTTGTCGATGCCGCAGGCATGGAGCAGGCGGATGCCGAACCTGCGCCTGCTGTCGTGCAGGCCGAACTGCCAGAGGGCAACGCGCTGCGCGTCAAGGCCACCGGGCTGATGACGCTGTTCCAGGACCGGGGCCGCCTGGGCCAGGCCGGGCAGGGCGTCTCGGCCTCGGGCGCCATGGACCAGGCAGCCTTCAAGGCCGCCAACCGCCTGGTCGGCAATGCCAGCGACCTGGCCGTGCTGGAGACCGTGGGCGGTGGCCTGTCGCTTCAAAGCCGGGGCGAGAACGTGGTGGCCGTCACGGGCGCCGATGCGCCCCTGACCGTGACCACCGGGTCCGGCCAGCGCTGGAGCGTGCCGCGCTACCAGGCCGTGGCCCTGGCCGATGGCGACCTGCTGACCATCGCCCAGCCCGTGGCCGGCGCGCGCTGCTATGTGGCCGTGCGCGGCGGCTTTGCCGTCACGCCCGTGCTGGGCAGCGCCTGCACCGACACCCTGGCGAATGTCGGCCCCGCCGCCCTGGCCGTGGGCCAGATCCTGCCCTTGCGGCCTGCGGACCGCAAGGCCGTGGCCGCACCCGAGCTGCCGCCCGAATCCCTGCCCACCACCGGGCAGGACGTGGTGCTGGACGTGGAACTGGGCCCGCGCACCGACTGGTTCACGCCCGAGGCCGTGGCCCTGCTGGCCGCGCAGCGCTGGCAGGTCACGCCGCAATCGAACCGCGTGGGCCTGCGCGTGGCGGGCGAGCAGCCCCTGGCGCGCGCCGTGGCCGGCGAGCTGCCCAGCGAAGGCACGCCGCTGGGCGCCATCCAGGTGCCCCCCAGCGGCCAGCCCGTGCTGTTCCTGGCCGACCATCCGCTGACGGGCGGCTATCCCGTCATCGGCTGCGTGGCGCCGCACCACCTCGATCTGGCCGGCCAGATTCCCGTGGGCGCCTGGATCCGCTTCAACCCCATTCGCGCCTTCGAGGAATATTCCCCCGGCGCGCAAGGCGCCCAGCGCCTGCAGAACAATTGAAGGTATTGCGATGAAAAAAGTCCTGATTGCCAACCGTGGCGAGATCGCCGTCCGCATCGCCCGCGCCTGCGCCGACTACGGCGTGAAGTCCGTGGCCGTCTACGCCGATGCCGACATCGACGCCCTGCACGTGCGCATGGCCGACGAGGCCTATGGCCTGGACGGCGAGCGCCCGGCCGACACCTACCTGAACATCGCCAAGCTCATCGCCATCGCGCACAAGAGCGGCGCCGACGCCGTGCACCCCGGCTACGGCTTCCTGTCCGAAAGCGAAGCCTTTGCGCGCGCCGTGCTGGATGCGGGCCTGCGCTGGATCGGCCCCACGCCCGAGACCATCGCCAAGCTGGGCGACAAGGTCGAGGCGCGCAAGATCGCCCTGCAGGTCGGCGCTCCCCTGGTGGCCGGCACGCCCGACCCCGTCAAGGATGCCGGCGAAGTGCTGGCCTTTGCCCAGCAGCACGGCCTGCCCATCATCATCAAGGCCGCCTTCGGCGGCGGCGGGCGCGGCATGAAGATCGCGTGGCGCATGGACGAGGTGGAGGAGCTCTTTCACTCGGCCGTGCGCGAGGCCGTCACCGCCTTCGGCCGCGGCGAATGCTTTGTCGAGCAGTTCCTGGACCGCCCCCGCCATATCGAGGCCCAGGTGCTGGCCGACACCCACGGCAACGTGGTCGTGCTGGGCACGCGCGACTGCTCGCTGCAGCGGCGCAACCAGAAGCTGGTGGAAGAGGCCCCGGCGCCCTTCCTCAGCGACGAGCAGCGCGCCCGCATCCACAGCTCCGCACGCGACATCTGCGCGGCGGCCGGCTACGTCAGCGCGGGCACGGTGGAATTCCTGCTGAGCCAGAGCGGCGCCATCTCCTTCCTCGAAGTCAACACGCGCCTGCAGGTCGAGCACCCCGTGACCGAGCAGACCACGGGCGTGGACCTGGTGATCGAGCAGCTGCGCGTGGCCGATGGCCTGCCGCTGTCCATCACCGAAACCCCGGCGCCGCTGGGCCACTCCATCGAATTTCGCATCAACGCCGAAGACGTGGGCCGGGGCTTCCTGCCCACGCCCGGCCCCGTGGTGCGGTTCGACCCGCCCTCGGGCCCCGGCGTGCGCCTGGACACGGGCGTGCAGACCGGCTCGGTCGTGCCCGGCAGCTTCGACTCGCTGATGGCCAAGCTCATCGTCAGCGGCGCCACGCGCGAACAGGCCCTGGCCCGCGCCCGCCGCGCGCTGGCCGAGTTCCGCATCGAAGGCCTGTCCTCCGTCCTGCCCTTCCACCGCGCCGTCATCGGCCATGCCGACTTCGTGGGCAACGACGGCTTCAAGGTCCACACGCGCTGGATCGAATCGGACTTCGCCGAACCCCTGGCCGCCGCCGTGCGCGCCGAGCCGCTGCCCGACGCCAGCCTGGTGCGCTGCGCGGTCGAGATCGACGGGCGACGGGTGTCGCTGGGCCTGCCTGCGGTGCTGCTGCAGGGGCTGGCATCGGCTGGCGGCGGTGTGGCTGCCGCGCCGGCTGCCGAATCTGCCGTGGACCCCGCTGCCGTCACCTCACCCATTGCAGGGAATCTGCATGCGTGGAAGGTGGCCGATGGCGACACCGTCCAGGAAGGCGATGTGATTGCCGTCATGGAGGCCATGAAGATGGAGATGCAGGTGACTGCGCATCGCAGCGGGGTGGTGGCTTTGGTGGCTGAGGCGGGGAAGGCGCAGGTGCTGGGGGCTGTGATTGCTCGGATTGGGTGATTTTTGGTTGACCTGTTTTTGATTCTGTTGTGCCTCTGGGGGCAGAGGCC
>NZ_BCTO01000065.1 GCF_001571325.1 Delftia tsuruhatensis NBRC 16741 | reverse complement strand
TGACCGTGCCGTTGACGGCGGCGGGGGTGGCGATGGAGTGGGTGTTGGGCGTGAAGGTGGCCGAGACGGTGCGCGACGCGGTCACGCTGGTGAACTGGCATGCACCCGTGCCCGTGCAATCGCCCGACCAACTGGTGAAGTGGTAGCCCGCATCGGGCGTGGCGGTGCAGCTTGCGTCCTGGCCGTGAGTGACGGGGTTGGGCGTGCAGGTGACTGTGCCGTTGGCCGGGGCGGGGACGATGCCGATGGAATAGGTGTTGAGTACAAATGTGGCACCCACGCTGCGCGGGCTGGTCACGTTGTAGAGAATGCACGCGCTGGCAGTGCCCGCGCAATCGCCCGACCAATGGGTGAAGTGGTAGGCCATCGCGGGCGAGGCGACGCAGATGGTGTCTTGCCCATGGGGCACGGGGTTGGCCGTGCAGTTCACGCTGCCGCCGGTGACGGCAGGGGTGGCGATGGCGTAGGTAATCGGCGCGAAGGTGGCTCCCACGCTGTGCGCGCTGGTCACGTTGGTGAACTGGCATGCACCCGTGCCCGCGCAATCGCCCGTCCAGCCGGTGAACTGAAAGCCCGTTTGCGGCGTGGCAGTGCAGCCAGCGGCCTGGCCGTGGGGCACGGGGTTGGGCGTGCAAGACATGCTCCCGCCCGTGGTGGCAGTGGTAGTGATGGCGTAGGTGATGAGCGTCGTGTTGGCAGAGACGGTGGTAGCCCCGAGCACCACGGGCTGGCAAGCCCCCGTGCCGCTGCAGGCGCCGCCCCAGCCGCTGAAGGGGCGGGCGACAGGGTCGTGCGCCGTGGCCGTGCAGGTGGCGCTGGAGCCATGGGTCACGGGGTTCGGGGTGCACTGTGCGCTGGCAATGCCCGCATCCGTGTTGACTGTCACCATGTACTGGCGCGGTGCCAGGCAAGCGGCCGTGGTGCCGCCGCTGATGCCCGCGCAATTCCAGCGGAAGGCATCGGACGCGGCAGACTGGTTGGTGGCCGAACCGACGCTGCACAAGAGGGTTGGCAAGGTGAGCGAAGGCGCAGTGCTGCCACACGCGCCATTGGTGGGCGGCGGGGCGAAGGTGGCGCTGATGGTGCAATTGCCGGTAATGGTCGCAGTGGTGTAGGTGTTGCCCGCAAGCGATCCGCCGCAGCCGCTGACCTGCACCGTATAGCCCGGTGGCGTGGTGAGCGTGAAGCTGGCCTGCTGCCCCGCCGCTACATCGCGCCCCGCCTCGATGCTGCCGCCGCCCGTGGCCTGGGAGGTAACGAGGTAGGCGCGAGGCACGGAGCATTGCGGCGAAGGGTTGCCGCCGTAGCTGCTCTGGCACACCCAGGAGAAGGAGTAGGTTTCACCCATCACGCCGCTGGTCGTGCCCACGCTGCACAGCAAGGCGTCTGGCGGATAACGGCGAGGCGTGGTGCTGCTGGCACTGCCGCACACGCCATCGAGCTGCACGGAGCCGGCCTCGACCGTCATGCCGATGGAGGTCTGCGGCTCGGCCACCCAGGCCGGGTTGTGGCTCGCGCCTGAATACCAGGTCAGCCCGTCGTTGGTGGCCGTGGTGATCTGGCGGCGGATCATGGTCTGGCCGATGCTGCGCACCACCACCCAGGCAAAGTCGCCCGCCGCCACGATGCGGTCGCCCGTGAACACGCGCATGCCCGGCGTGGCCGCGTCGGCGGTGAAGGGGGCGCAGGCCGTCATGTCCACGAACGGCGTGGCGGCGCTGGCGTCGGTTGCGCACACTTGCAGCTCGAACTGGTCGATCTGGGTGAGATTCATCTTCACCTGCGTGATGCGCAGCGACTGGCTGCCAATCGGGATGCGGTTGGCCACCCACAGTTTGGTGTGGTAGCTGGAGTTGTGCTGGATGAGCCACGGGTCATTGGCGGCTGCCAGGTTGTCGAATACCGTGACTGCACCAGCAGACACTGAAGCCGCCGCCGTCAGCAGCAGCATGGCAATTCGAAGGGCAAGGGTTTTCATGGCGATGGGGTGGGTGGGTGGAGCGGTGTTCCACCCAGCCGCGATCGGCCATGAAAAATGCTTTCAGCGCTTGTGTATCAAGCGCTGAAAGCCATGTTGATGCAAGCGTGTGGCACGGGTGGATGCGCACTGCCGGCCATCTTGCGGGCGCGCAGCCCTGGCGGCTTGACTGTGCGTTCGTGCCGCGCTTGACTGGACGTTTCGCAAGCCTCACCCCCCCAAAAAAATGGGCGTTCCCCTCCCCGCCCGCGCTATCATCCGCCCCGGCCCCCTGTCCCGGGGCTGATGCTTCAAAACATCCGTCGTATAGCGGCACAGCCTCTCCGAAAGCGAGGCTTGGTACACCGAATCCATCAGTCAACGCAGATGCGATGGCCTGTGGATTCGATCCGCAATGGAGCACGGAACAATGAACGCCGTTTCTCTCGCCTGCGCGCCGTCTTTTGGCGCAGCCCCTCCCTCATGCCAGGCCTTTGTGCCCGGCCAACTGCGGAGGGACATGGCATGAACCCCGCCCAGCCCTCCCCCACCACGGACAGCCACAGCACCCGGCAGCTGTCCAACGCCCTCACCCAGGTGGACCATCTCGTGCAGCAAGGCTGTGCAGAAATCTCCGCCATCGCCCAGCTCGCCCTGGCATGGCTGGAGACCCCCAAGGGCCATCGCCACCTGGACGTGGTGGCCCGCGCCCTGCAAAGCATCCGCGACAGCGCCGACACGCTGGCCGACTACGCCGGCACCGAGGCCCAGACAATGGGCTGCGGATCTGCCATGGCGCGCACTTCATGGCCCGGCCTGTGTTGATGGTCCGGCCACGGGCTGCGACGGTCATCCAGGCTCAGGCGCCCTGCGGCAGATAGCTTGGCCGGGCCGCCGTCATGCCGCGCTTGACCTGCTGGGTGAGCTCGTCGGCCAGCACTTCATCGAGCCCAGCCTCCAGTCCGTCCAGCGCGCGGCTGACGATGTCCTCGGGGCTGGACTTCGGTGCGTCAAGCCCGCGTGTGAGGTCGGTATCGACATAGGCCATGTGCAGGCCCAGCACCTGTGTCTTCTGCCCTGCAAGCTCGCTGCGCAGGGCGTTGGTGAGCGACCAGGCGGCCGACTTGCTGGCCGAGTAGGCGGCCAGTTCGCCGCCATTGACCCAGGAGGCCACCGACAGCACATTGAGCAAGGCCCCGCCGCCGTTGGCCTTGAGAACCGGCGCAAAGGCCTGGCTCATGCGCAGCACGGCGAAGAAGTTGGTCTCGAAGATGCGCCTGGCGACCTCTTCGCTGTCGGGCGCCAGAAAGCCGCCGGGCTGCGCGATGCCGGCGTTGTTGATCACCAGCGTGACGTCCGACGCCTGCGCTGCGGCGGCGGCCACGTCCTGCGGGCGGTTCACGTCCAGCTGCAGGGCATGCACGCCGGGCTGGGTGACGGTGGCGGGGTCGCGCGCGCCGGCGTAGACCTTGCGGGCGCCACGGGCAAGCAGCTCGCGTGCGAAGGCCAGGCCGATGCCGCGATTGGCACCGGTGACGAGAACAACAGCGTTTTCAATTTTCATGGAGCACTCCAGGGGTGGGGGAAACAGATTCAACGGATCTTGATGACGACCTTGCCCTTGGCATGGCCGGCTTCGGCATAGGCAAGGGCCTCGTTGGTGCACTCGAATGCGAAGACCTTGTCCACGACCGGGCGGATGGCGCCCGCCTCGATGAGGCGGGTGATCTCGCGCAGCTGGCCACCGTCGGCCTTCATGAAGACAAAGGAGTAGTCGATGCCACGGCTTCGCGCCCGGCGCCTGATGCCGGAGCTGAGCAGCCGCATCACCAGCCGCACGAATGCAGGCGCCGCGATGTTTCTGCCAAACGCGGGATCGGGTGGGCCGGAGATGGAGACCAGCTTGGCGCCGCCCTTGAGCACGCGCAGGGATTTGCCAAGCGCCTTGCCGTCCTGGCTGTTGAGCACCACGTCGTAGTCGTGCAGGACATCCTCGAAGTCCTGCGTGCGGTAGTCGATGACGACATCCGCGCCCAGGCCCCTGACCAGATCGAAGTTGGCCGCGCTCGTCGTGGTGGCCACAGTGGCGCCCAGGTGCCGGGCCAGCTGGATGGCGAACGTGCCCACGCCGCCGGAGCCGGCCTGGATGAAGACCTTCTGCCCCCTGGCCAGCCGGGCCGTCTCGACCAGGACCTGCCAGGCCGTCAGGCCCACCAGGGGAATGGAGGCGGCCTCTTCCATCGTGAGCCCCTTGGGCTTGGGCGCCAGCGATGATTCCCTGACCGGCACGAACTCCGCGAACGTGCCGATCCGGAAATCGTCCGTGCGCGCATAGACCTCGTCACCGGGCTTGAACTGCCGCACGCGCGGGCCGGCCTTGACCACCACGCCGGCCACGTCGTGGCCCAGGATCAGGGGCAGGCGATAGGGCAGGATGAGCTTGAATTGCCCGTCCCTGATCTTGGAGTCCAGCTGGTTCACGCCTGCGGCATGGACCTGGACCAGGACTTCGTCGTCACGCAGCTGCGGCTCGGGTACGTCTGCCAGCTGCAAGGCGCGGTTCGCTCCATAGCTTTCCAGAATGAATGCCTTCATGGCTCTCCTTTATATGATGATCATCATATGTAAAGACGAAAAAATCCAGGCACAGGCACTGGGCATGCGCCATCACTGGTTGGCCGGCGCCAGGTGCTTGAGTGCTGCCTCGCGCAGGCTGTCGGACAGGGCCGGATCGTCCACCGCCCGTGCCAGCAGCAGGCTGCCGACCATGGTGGACAAGGTGACGAGCGCGCGCTCGTGGGCACCGGGCTGTCCCCAGTCCGGTGATTGGCGGGCGATGAGATCGACCATTTCCTTGATGTGGCCCGTGGCCACGCGGCGCACCTCCGGCGCCTGGCGCGAGGTCTCGGAGCCCAGGGCCGCCAGGGGGCAGCCCAACTCGGCGCGCTGGACATGTTCCTTGGAAAGATAGGCGGCCAGCATGGCCTGCAGCGCCATGCCGGGCGGTGCCTTGGCCACCACGTCGGCGACGGCGGCGCAGGACTCGGCGCAGGCCTTGCCCGCCGCTTCGGCCAGCATGGCATCGCGCGAGGCGAAATGGGCGTAGAAGGCGCCATGCGTCAGGCCCGCCTCCTTCATGATGTCCGCCACCCCGGTGCCGCCATAGCCGCTGCGGCGGATGGCACGCGCCGCCACGGAGACGATGCGCTCATGCGTGGCCTCCTTGGCGGAAGCCCGGGCGCTGGAATTTGTGTTTCGCATGATGGTCATCATACATTGTTTGCGCCATGCACGCGCCGCAGATGGGACATCCGCCCGCAGCCATTGCATGGACAATCCCGGCATGTCTGCTGCTGCTTCACACCACAATCCATCCCGCCCCGTGCTCATTGCCGGCGGCGGCATCGGTGGCATGGCCACTGCCCTCACGCTGCACCAGATCGGCGTGCCCTGCATCGTGTTCGAGTCGGTGGCGCAGCTGCAGCCGCTGGGCGTGGGCATCAACCTGCAGCCGAACGCGGTGCGGGAGCTGCATGACCTGGGCTTCGGCAACGATGTGCTGGACACCATCGGCCTGCAGGCCCGGGAATGGGCGCTGGTCGGGCGCAACGGCAACGAGGTGTATGCCGAGCCGCGCGGGCTGCAGGCCGGCTACCGCTGGCCGCAGTACGCGGTGCACCGCGGGCAGCTGCAGATGATGCTGTTCAACGCCGTCAGGCAGCGCCTGGGCGACGACGCCGTGCAGCTGGGCCGGCGCGTGGTGGGCTACCGGCAGGATGCCGAGGGCGTGACCGCCCTCATCGACACCCGCGATGGCCAGCGGCTGGAGGTGCAGGGCTCGCTGCTGGTGGCGGCCGATGGCCTGCACTCGGCCGTGCGCGCGCAGATGCACCCCACGCAGCCGCCCATACAGTGGGGCGGCGCCATCATGTGGCGCGGCACCACGCCCGGGGTGCCGGTGCGCACCGGCGCGTCCTTCGTGGGCGTGGGCTCGCTGCGCCATCGCGTGGTGCTGTACCCCATCACGCCGCCGGCCCCCGTCACGGGCCTGGCCACCATCAACTGGATCGCCGAGATCACGGTGGACAACCAGGGCGGCTGGCGGCAGGGCGACTGGAACCGGCGCGTGGCGCTGGAGGAATTCATCCACCACTTCGACGGCTGGGACTACGGCTGGCTGGACGTGCCGGCCATGCTGCGCGGCGCCACGGATGTCTTCGAGTACCCCATGATCGACCGCGACCCCGTGCCCACCTGGGTGGACGGCCGCGTGGCCTTGCTGGGCGATGCGGCGCATGTGATGTACCCGGTGGGCTCCAATGGCGCCAGCCAGGCCATCGTGGACGCGCGCGTGCTGGGTGCGCAGTTCCTTGCCCACGGCGTGGGCCCGCAGGCGCTGCGCGCCTATGACGACAAGCTGTGCAAGGACCTCTCGGCGCTGGTGCTGCGCAACCGGGGGGCCGGCCCCTTCGGCCTGCTGGGGCTGGTGGACGAGCGCTGCGGCGGCGTCTTCGACCATATCGACGAGGTGCTGCCACGCGAGGAGCGCGAGGGCTTCATGGCCCGCTACAAGGCCGCTGCCGGCTTTGCGATCGAGACGCTCAACGCAGCGCCCCCCACCATTGCGCCGGGACAGCGCGTGGCCGGGGCCTGAGCCCTTGTGCGGCGGCAAGGGCCGCGAGTCGCCATAATCGGCCCTTGCCCCTGGCAGCCATCCCCAGATTTACATCACAGACCCAGCAGGAAGACCCCATGCCGATCCAATCCATTCTGAAATCCACCGTGGTGGCACTGGCGATCGTGGGCAGCGGTTCGCTCTTTGCGCAGGGCGCGCCCCTGAACACAGCGGCGTTCGACGCCCTGATTGCGCAAGGCCCCGTCGCCGACGCCGCGACCATCGCATCGAGCACCTGGGCCAGCAAGATCAAGCAGGCCGGCACGCTGCGCCTGGGCAGCACCCAGACCTCCAATCTGTTTTCCCTGCTCAACGAGAAGGACGGCAAGATCCGCGGCTTCGACGCAGGCCTGGCCCAGCTGCTCACGCGCTACATCCTGGGCGATGCGTCCAAGTACCAGTTCGCGCAGGTCACCTCGTCCACGCGCGAGCAGGTGCTGATCAACAACCAGGCGGACATGGTGATTGCCACCTACTCCATCACCCCCGCCCGTGCCGAGAAGATCTCGTTTGCCGGCCCCTACTACACCTCGCAGGCCGGGGTGCTGGTCAAGGCAAGCAACAAGACCGTGCAGTCGTACAGCGATCTGGGCGGCAAGAAGGTCGCCACGCAGGCCGGCTCCACGGGGCCTGCCATCCTGGCGCAGCACGCGCCCAAGGCGGTCGTGCAGGAGTTCCAGACGCACCAGGAAGCGCTGGACTCCCTGCGCCAGGGCCGCGTGGACGCCTATGTGACCGACTACACCCTGCTGCTCAACACCCTGAGCCTGGGCACCGGCGACGCGCGGCTGGCGGGCGCGCCCTTCGGCACGCAGGATTCCTATGGCATCGGCCTGCCCAAGGGCTCGGACGGCGTGGCCTTCATCAACGCCTTCCTGAAGAAAATCGAAGCCGACGGCACCTGGGCCAAGCTGTGGACCATCTCCATCGGCCAGCGCACCGGCAGCACGGCCGTTCCCACGCCGCCCGCCCTGCCCTGAGCGATGGGTGACGTCTCCAGACTCCTCGCCGACCACGGGCCTGCCTTCTGGCAGGCCCTCTTGCTGACCTGGAAGCTCACCGCGTTCTCGTTCCTGCCCGGCTTCCTGCTGGGCGTGGTCGTCACGGTGCTCCGGTTGCTTCCGCTGCCGCCGCTGCGCTTCGTGCTGACGGGCTACGTCGAGATCTTCCGCAACATCCCCAGCGTGGCGCTGCTGATCTTCATCGTGTTCGCGCTGCCCGATCTCAACGTCGTGATCGACTATGAGCCCAGCGTGGTCCTGGCCCTGGCGCTGGTGTGTTCCGCGTTCACGGCGGACTATCTGCGCGCGGGCATCAACACCATCGCCGGCAGCCAGATCGAGGCGGCACTGAGCCTGGGCATGCGGCCCATGCAGATCATCTCGGCCGTGGTGCTGCCGCAGGCGCTGCGCTCGGTGGTGCAGCCGATGACGTCGCTGCTCATTGCGCTGATGCTGTCCACCTCGCTGGCATCCCAGGTGCCGCTGGCGGGCCGGGAGCTCACGGCGCTCGTGTCCAAGATCGCCAACGACTCCGCTGCCGGCATGGCCGCGTTCGCGGTGGCCGCCGCCCTGTACGTGGCCACCGGATTGCTGATCGCCTGGGCGGGCGCCATCTTGGAAAATAAGCTGCGGATACTGCGATGAGCCGTTCTCTGGAAGACATTCTGTTTGGCGCGCCCAGCCCGCAGGCCAGGAAGATCACGCAGGCGGTCAGCCTGATCGCCGCGGCCGGGCTGATTGCGCTGGCTGCGGGCGTCGTGTGGCGTTTTCATTCCGCAGGCCAGCTCGAGGCCCGGTTCTGGGAATTCTTCGCCTGGCCCACCACCTGGGCCTTTCTGGCCAAGGGCCTGCTCGGCACGCTGGCATCGTCGGCCATGGCCGCCGTGATTGCGCTGGCCCTGGGGCTGGTGCTGCTGGCGGGGCGCCTGGCGCGGCCCCGCATCGTGCGCTGGCCCAGCATCGCCGTCATCGAATTCCTGCGCGGCACGCCCACGCTGCTGCTCATCTACGTGTGCTTTCTGGTGCTGCCCGCCGCCGGCATCAAGCTGAGCACCTACTGGATGCTGACCCTGCCCATAGGCCTGAGCACCGCCGCCGTGGTGGCCGAGGTCTACCGCGCGGGCGTGCTTGCCGTGCCACGCGGCCAGACCGATGCCGCGCGAAGCCTGGGACTGACCGAGGTCCAGGTCTTCCGGTTCGTCGTCTTCCCCCAGGCGGTGCGCTTCATCGTGCCGGCGCTGGTCGCGCAGCTGGTCATCGTGGTCAAGGACACCACCTTCGGCTACATCGTCACCTACGGCGAGCTCATGCAGAACGCCAAGGTGCTCATTGCCAACTACCACGCGCTGGTGCCCGTGTACCTGGTGGTGGCGGTGCTCTACTGCCTTGTGAACTACGCGATATCCAGGGCGAGCAGGCGGCTGAACCGGCCCGTGCACTGAGGCCCGCCAGTGCCTGCCTTCAGGGAAGGCTCAGATCCATGCCGAGCATCCTGGCAAGGCCGAAGGTGAAGGCCAGCACGCACAGCAGCAGCAGCGTGAAGACGGCAGCGATCTTGCCGCCCGCAATGAGCAGCTCGCGCCTGTCCGCCCCCTTCTTCTTGCCTTGGTCGTAATGCCACTTGATGGCGAAGAACATGGCCGTGCCGAACACGAGCGCCTTGAACGTGACGAAGACTACGGGGATCCAATCGATCATTTTGAGAACTTCCAGCCAATGACTTGGCACTGTCCACGGTGGGGAGCCCCCCTCCCGGACATGAGAGGCAGAGCGTCAGCGACGGCCATGCAAGCACGGTGCTGCCACACCTTGTGGCGCATACTACCCAAAAGCAATTTCCATACATGGACCCAAACATCGCTGCTGAAAACCATGCAAGATGACTCTTTGCCAAGCTGGCTGCCGCGCCTGGCCGTGCAGCGCGGCCCCCGTTTTCTGCAGATTGCGGATGCCTTGCAGGCAGCGGTGGCGGACGGATCGCTGAAACCGGGTGACCGCCTGCCTCCGCAGCGCCTGCTGGCAGCGCAGCTGGATGTGGACCTGACGACCATCACCCGCGCCTACGACGAGGCCCGGCGGCGCCACCTGCTGGAAGGACGCGGCGCGCGAGGCACCTATGTCGCGGCGCCGAAGGTCGAATGGAGCTCGGTGCTCGACCTGAGCATGAACACCCCGCCGCCGCCCGAGGGCGTGGACTTCGACGACATGCTCAAACAGGGCTTGTCGCAGGTATTGATGAGGGCCGATGCCCAGCTGCTGATGACCTACCACCTGGGCGGGGGCAGCGATTCCGACCGCAAGGCCGCAGCCCAATGGCTGGAGCCGATGTTTGGAAGTCTGGATGACAGGCAGATCGTTGTCTGCCCCGGGGCGCAGGCGGCGATCGCCGCCCTGATTCTTGCGCTGACCGCGCCGGGCGACGTGATCCTGGCGGAGCCCGCCAGCTATCCCGGCCTGCGTGCCGCAGCGGCCCAGTTCGGCCGGCGCATCCTGGCGGTGCAGGCGGACAGGCAGGGGATGGTGCCGGAGATGCTGGAGCGGGCCTGCCGCGAGCACAGGCCGGCGCTGGTCTACCTCAATCCGACACTGCAGAACCCGACCGCCATCACCATGTCGGAAGGCCGGCGCAAGCAGCTGGCCAGCGTAGCCAGGCGCTGCCAGGTGCGCATCGTCGAGGACGACCCCTACTGGCTGCTGGCCGACGCCCCGCCGCCGCCCATTGCCGCATTCGCCCCGCAGCAGGTGTACTACATCTCGACCCTGTCCAAATGCCTGACGCCCGGCCTGCGCGTGGCCTTCGTGCTCATGCGCGACCCGCATGAACGCCAGCGCTTCCTGGTGGCGCTCAGGTCCTTTGCGCTGATGGCCACTCCGGTGACGGCCGCGCTGGCCACGCAGTGGATCCTCGATGGTTCGGCCGGGCAATTGATGGACGGCGTGCGCAAGGAGGCGCGCCTGCGCCACCGGATGGCCAGGGACATCCTGGCGGGGCGGTACAGCGGCGCCGGGGACGGCCTGCATGTATGGCTGGAGCTGCCGGGGTACTGGACTAGCGCCCAGCTGGCACGTGCCGCCGACAGCGAGGGCATCGCCGTCACGCCCGCGCAGGCATTCGCCACCGGCAGCGAATCCGTGAATGCCATCCGCATCTCCCTGGGCAGCATCAAGGACCGTGGACGCCTGCACGCCGGTCTTCAACGGCTGTCCCATCTGCTTGCACGGCTGCCGGAGTCGTTCAGCGCTGCCGTGGTGTAGCCGCGCCGGTCGCGGGAGCGCGGCTTGCGGCCGCAGCCGCAATCGCAGCCGCAATCGCAATCGCGAGCGCAGCCACGACCAGCACTGCCGCGACTGCGAACGTGATCCGCATCGCGTGGGCAATGGCCCCGGGATGCGCCGCGGCGATGTCGGCCGTCCCTGACGCGAACGCGAACACCATCCCCATCACGGATGCCCCGGTGACGAGCCCGAGGTTGCGCGACAGTCCGAGCATGCCCGACATCACGCCACGCTGGTCCGCAGCGACATCGGCCATGACGGCCGTGTTGTTGGCGGCCTGGAACAGCTGGTAGCCAGGGGTCAGGACGGCGATGGCGGCAACGTAGCCCGCAACACCGAACATCGCCGCAAGCACGGACAGGGCGAATGCGCCCGCCGCCATGGCGATGAGTCCGGCGATGACCATGGGGGCAGCGCCCAGGCGATCGACGACACGGCCGGCCGGGACACCGCTCAGGATGGCGATGAACGGGCCCACCGACATCACGAGCCCGACCGTGGTTTCGTCAAGCCCGAGCCCGCGAGACAGATAGAACGGCCCGCCCACCAGCGTCGCCATCATCACCGTCGAGACGAGCGCATTCATGGCCAGGCTCGCGCTGAAGCCCGGATCGCGGAACCGCTCCAATCGGATCAATGGCGATGCGGCTGCCGCCTGGGCCCTCGCGAAGAGCACGACGCCGAAGGCCGCGGCCGACAGCAAAGCCCCGTTGAGCGAACCGAAGCTTGCGCGCCCCAGCGTCATGGCGAGTGCATAGGCCACAAGCGTCAGAGCGAGCAGCAAGGTGCCCAGGTGGTCGAAGCGCGCCCGATCCGCCTGCGCCCCTTGGCGATGCACGGGCAGGTATCGATGCGCGAGAAGGAATGTCAGGACGCCCAGCGGCAGGTTGATGAGGAAGATGGCCCGCCAGCCGGGTCCGGCGATCAGATATCCGCCGAGTGCTGGACCGAGGGTGGTGCCCATCGCGGACATCGTTCCGAGCAGGCCCATCGCGCTACCGGTCCTCGCCTTCGGAACAGTCTCGGCGACCAGCGCCATGGAGAGGGCCATCATGATGGCCGCGCCCAGGCCCTGCACCGCCCGGGCGGCAATCAGCAGCCAGAGATTGGGAGCCAGGCCGCAAAGGACCGAGGCCAGCGTGAACAGGACGATGCCGGCCAGCAGCAGCCGTCGGCGGCCCAGGACATCGCCAAGCCGGCCGGCGCTGACGGTCAGGGCGGTGATGGCCAGCAGATAGGCCAGGACGATCCACTGGACCTGCTGGAAGGACGCGTTGAACGCCTGCGCGAAGGTGGGCAATCCCACGTTGGCGATGCTGGTGCCCAGCGAGGACAGCAGCATGGACAGCGAAAGGCTGGCCAGCACCCACCGGACTGGCGGCCCCTGTTGCGCACTGCCGGCCCCTGCCCCACCTGTTCCGGCACCGATCGGTTTCGACGTGGACTTCATCTTTGGCGACTCCCATATTCAAGTTCTCAGGAGCCTAGTGCCGTGCCTGGCATGGCGGAAGGCGCACTGCTCTCACTTTATTCATGCGTTTGACGCCATGTCACTACCCGCTGTGCTACGGTCAATCCATGCCGAAGCCCGATCTCAACCTGCTTGTCACCCTGGATGTGCTCCTTGCGGAGGGAAACGTTGCGCGCGCGGCCCAGCGGTTGCGGCTGAGCCCGTCGGCAATGAGCCGGGCGCTGGCGCGGCTGCGTGAGACCACCGGCGATCCGCTGCTGGTCAGGGCCGGGCGGGGTCTCGTTCCCACACCGCGAGCGCTTGAGCTGCGCGAGCGGGTCAGCCAGCTGGTGCAGGACACGGAAGCTGTTCTGCGCCCTGCCGGGCAGCCCGACCTCGGACAACTGGTGCGCACGTTCACGCTGCGCACCAGCGAAGGCTTCGTGGAGAATTTCGGACCGGACCTCATTGCCCGCGTGGGCCAGCAAGCGCCCGGCGTACGGATTTGCTTCGTGCAAAAGACCAACAAGGACAGCGGCCCGCTTCGCGACGGGACGGTCGACCTGGAGACCGGCGTTGTCGCAAGCACGATAGGTCCGGAGGTGCGCGCGCAGGCGCTGTTCCGAGACCGTTTCATCGGCGTCGTGCGCCAGGGCCATCCGCTGAGCCAGGGCGAGATCACACCCGCGCGCTATGCGAGCGGCAGGCATATCCTGGTGTCCCGGCGGGGGCAGGAAAAGGGGCCCATTGATGAAGCCTTGAATGCGCTCGGCCTGCAGCGGCAGATCGTTGCGACCGTCGGCGGCTTTTCCAGCGCGCTGGCCCTGGCCCGCGCCAGCGACCTGATCGCCAGCGTTCCCGAACGACACACCGGCAAACTGCGCGCGCAAATGCACAGCTTCCCCCTTCCGGTCTCCATGCCGCAGATCACGGTTTCATTGCTCTGGCATCCCAGGCTGCATGCCGATGCTGCGCACCGCTGGCTGCGCGGGTGCGTACGGGAGATTTGCGCAAAGGCTGATTCGCCATGAGCGCCCGCAGCCAGCGGGCTGCCATCGCCGCACCCATGCACCCATGCAGATACCCATGCAGATGGGCCAGCCCATCTGCAGACCAAGGCTGACCAGCGCCAGATGCAGCAGGCGCTGGAGGCCGGGATGGTTACATATGCAACAACGGGTTGCACACCTACGTGGACCGTCCTGCGCAGGCCATACCATCGCCGGCCTACAACACAGAAAGGCGCGAGGTTATGCAGGAGAGTTCTCTGGAGTGCTTCCTCTATCACAGTCAGTTGGCACCAGGGGCCGACACCACCTGCATCGCGGGCATCATCAAGACCGCACGCTCGTTCAACGGGTCGGCCGGGATCACGGGCATGCTGGTTTTCGACGGGGAACGTTTCTTTCAGTATGTCGAAGGGCCGGCACGGCAATTGGGTTTGCTGGTGGAGTCCATCTCGCGCGACGAAAGACATATCAACTTCACGCCGATGTTCCCGCAAACGCGCATTGATCAAAGGCGTTTCGCCAAGTGGTCCATGGCCTATGTGATTGTGGAAGATACAGAACATCTGGGCACGATTTCCAAGCTGGAAGGCCCTGGTGCGCTGGCCAAATTGCAGGAGCTGTTGCCGCTGCTGGATGTTCAGTAATTCCTTCGGCCAAAGCGGAGCGGGATTTTCATGATGTGGGTTCACTGAGGCAGGAAATCGATGCTCACCCGTTGGACTACCGAATCCGAGAAAGAGCAACTGCTCGGACTTCAGACCGCTGAAATCCTGGACATGACCGCCAGACGGGAATTTCAGCGCATCACCCAGCTGACCAGCCAGATGTTCATGGTGCCGATTGCCATCATCACGGTTCTGGACGAGCACAGGCAATGGTTCAAGGCGCCCGTAGGTGTGGACATGGACGGCAGCCTGCGCACGGACGCCTTCTGCGACCACACCATCAGAAACGAAGGAATCATGGTGATTCCTGACACGCACCTTGACCGCAGGTTCTCAGGCAATGCGCTGGTAACCGGCCAACCGAACATCAGGTTCTATGCCGGCGTTCCCCTGATCATGAAATCCGGCCATGCCATCGGCAGCCTGTGCATCATCGATACCCGACCCAGAACCTTCTCTGAAGAGCAAGGCCGGCAACTGGCCGCCATGGCTGCGATAGTGCAGGCTCAGATCCAATACCATCACAGCATTGGAAAAGTAGACGAGGTCACGGGCTTGCACAATCGCTCGCAGCTCCAGTGCGACCTGAACAGCCTTTGCATTGTGGCCCCGCAGGAGGCACGCAGCCTGGTATTGATGGAAGCGATCAACCATTGCAGCCTGCTGGAAATGAGCAATGCGCTGGGCTTGAACTATGTCGAGCAGCTCCTGCGTGACATTGCGAAGGCCGTCACGGACATGACGGGGCCGCACGCAACCGTGTACCACGTGGGCCTGGCCAGGTTTGCCTGGATCATCAGCGCGGGCAGGCAAGAAGATGAAGAGGCCCTGGTCAGGCAATTGCTGAAACACCTGCAAAAGCCCATCACCAGTGCCGATCTCCGGTTCGAACTTCAGCCCCGGGCAGGCGTGGTGCGGTTCCGCCTGGCCCAGGCCGAGGTCGATGATGTCATTCGCAAGGCCATGGTGTCCGTGCAGCAGGCTGGCCACGACCATCGGTCACTTCACCGCTATGAGGAGAACGAGGACAGCCGCCAGCGAAGATCCTATCGGCTATTGCGGGACTTTGGGCATGCGCTGGACAAGGGGCAGCTGCGGCTGGTGTACCAGCCCAAATTCGACAACCGCAGTTTCAGCTGCAAGGGGCTGGAGGCGCTCATCCGCTGGAAGCACCCGGAAATGGGGGAAATCCCGCCCAGCGAATTCATCCCCCTGGTGGAAGCCACGCCGTTGATCCATGGCCTGACGCGGTTCGTGATCAAAACGGCGCTGGCGCAGGTTGCGGCCTGGAAAGCGGAAAGTCTCGACCTGCAGGTCTCCATCAATGTCTCGCCGCGCAATCTGGACGAGGTCGATTTTCCGGACTACCTCAACGCCATGTGCAGTCAATATGGCGTTGCCCTGGAAAATATCGTGATCGAGTGCACCGAAAGCGATGTGCTGACAGGCCACGGCACGGTCCAGGCGCTTCAGCACATCAGAAAACTCGGAATCCAGGTCGCACTGGATGATTTTGGTGCCGCCTACTCCAATCTTGCGTCACTCAAGAATCTGCCTGCCGAGATATTGAAGATAGACCGCTCCATGGTCTGCGACGTCGATACCAATGAACGGGCGCTGGCCGTGCTCAAATCCATCATGACCATGGCCTCGGACCTTGGCTACCGCCTTGTGGCAGAAGGCGTTGACAGCGCCGAAGTCTTCGATCTGCTGGTTTCGCTGGGGTTCGATGAGATACAGGGCTACTATTTCAGCAGGCCCATGGAGGCATCGGAAATCAGGAAATTCGTCGAAGAGCGCAATCGATACGCACAGGGGAAATGAAGGGCCTTGGCCATGGCATGCCGGGCGCAGGCGCAGGCAATTGGCGGGACGACTGTAGGCAGTCTCCTCACCGTGGCGCTGGATCGGCTGACATGGCTTTGCTTGGTTTTCCGATCTCGCCGCTGCCGGGCTGCGCTCCTAATGAGGGCTTCAAATTTTGTTTTCCAGGAGTTCTCTATGACAGGTCTCAAGACGCTGAAGATGGGTTTGATCGCAACCGCGCTGATCGCAGCCACGGCCTCGACCAGCTGGGCACAGCCCGTGGCGGGCACCACCACCTTGGGCGTGACGGCCACCGAAGTCCAGGCCGTGGCCACGGGCTGGAGCCTGAAGAAGTCCGTGCTGGGCAAGAGCGTCTACAACGAGGAAGGCAAGGCCGTGGGCAAGATCGACGACGTGATCGTCGCACCCGACAAGGCGGTCTCCTACGCCATCGTCGGCGCCGGCGGCTTCCTGGGCATGGGCAAGCATGACGTGGCCATTCCGGTGAACCAGTTCCGCGTGGAAAACAACAAGATCACGCTGCCCGGCGCCACCAAGGACGCGCTGAAGGCGCTGCCCAAATTCGAGTACGCCAAGAAGTAAGCCGGGCGCGCGCCCTGCTTCTTTGACAAGCCCTGCGTTGCAGGGCTTTTTCGTGGGCGGCCGTGCAGGACCATATGATCGCGGCGGATCAGATTCATACCAAAAAATATCCGCGAGTCAATGAAAACAATCGTCGCCGTATCCTTGGGAATATCGCTGTGCATTCAGGCATTGCCCTGCCTTGCAGACAACAGCAATGGAAAGCAGCTCTACCTGTCCAGATGCGCCATGTGCCACGGGGCAGACGCCAAGGGTACGGGCCCGCTGGCCAACAAGAGCAATCCACCCACCCCCGACCTGGCGACCGCCGCGTTCAGAAAAAGGCTCCATGACTATCCGGGCGTGATCGTCTCGTCCGTCATTCTTCGCCCCAATGGCGACCTGATTCCCAGGACCTTGCGGGAAAACGGGGTGAAGGTGCCGCCCCATGCCTGGACCGTGAAGGATTTCCGCGACCTCAATGAATACTTCAGTGGCCTGGTTGCGAAGAAGTAGCCCTATATATCGAGTTTCTGCGCGCGCATATGCTCGCGCACCGCATCGACCAGGATGCTGGCCAGCCGGTCCACGGGCGCTGGCGCATCGAGCGTGGCACGGCCCAGGATCAGATCCATGGACGGCAGGGCCGGCAGGCCCAGGGCCTGCGCATCCAGCGGCTTGACGTGCGCGGGCAGGCCGAACGGCGTGCGCACGGACAGGCCCAGGCCTGCAGCCGTGGCGGCCCAGACGGCGGACAGGCTGGCACTGTTGAAGGCATGGCGCCAGGCCATGCCCTTCTTGTCCAGCGCAGCCGTCACGATGTCCCGCAAGGGGCAAGGCGCATCGAGCATGGCCAGGGGCAGCACGTCGTCGTCCTGCGCTGCACCACTGCGCCAGCGTGCCCAGCCGGCGTCGGCCGCGTCCATGGATGCCGGGCCAATCCACTGGAGCGGCAGCCGCATGATGTGCTCCCCATGCACGCACGCGTGGTTCACGCCCGCATCCCATAGCAGGGCCAGGTCGAATTGCCCGAGGGCGATGCGCTCGCGCAGTTCATCGCTGCGGGCCACGCTGGCTTCGATGCGCACATGGGGATGGGCGCGCGCGAACTGCCCCAGCACATGGGGCAGCACGCTTTCGCCCAGGTCCTCCTGCAGGCCCAGGCGCACCAGGCCCCGCAGTTCGCTGCCGCGCACGGCCGCCACGGCGCGGTCGTTGAGTTCGAGCAGGCGCAGCGCGTAGCCGCGCAGGGTTTCTCCGGCCTCCGTCAGCACCAGCCCCCGGCCGGACTTGCGCAGCAAGGGCGTGCCGCATTGGGATTCCAGCTTCTTGAGCTGGGCGCTGACGGCCGAGGTGGAGCGGCCGAGCTTGTCCGCGGCGCGGGCGAAACTGCCCAGTTCGACGCCGGTGCAAAACGTGCGCAGCACATCCAGGTCATAGAGCACACGTGTCATTGCCAAGCCTTCATCGTGCTGAAAAGCTGGATTATAGATACGAAATTATGTGATTTTCAGGATGGTTGGGGCTGACCATACTGCCGGCCATGACCTCTTCTCCTGCCGGCCGCAGCGCCAATCCCAGCCCCTTGGCTTCCCCCCACCCGCCCCGCCACCGATGGAAGGTGCTGGCCGCTGGCGTCATCGCCAACGCCGCGTTTTCCGTGGCTTTCAGCGGCATCCCCATGACGGCCATCCTCATGCGTTCGGGCTACCAGCTGGACACGCAGACGCTGGGCCTGGCGCTGGGGCTGATGGGCCTGGGCATTGCGCTCAGCGAACTGCCCTGGGGCCTGCTGACGGACCGCTGGGGCGACCGGCCGGTGCTGCTGCTGGGCCTGTGCGGCACGGCCTTGGCCCTGGCGGCGATGGCGCTCTGGGCCTCGCCATCGCCGGACCATATCCCTTCGTTCGGCCTGCTGGCCGGCGGGCTGGTGCTGGTGGGGCTGCTGGGCGGCAGCGTCAACGGTGCCAGTGGCCGGGCCGTCATGGGCTGGTTTGCCGAAGGCGAGCGCGGCCTGGCCATGAGCATCCGCCAGACCGCCGTGCCCTTGGGCGGCGCCATTGGCGCCCCCTTGCTGACCGGCCTGGCCACGCATGCAGGCTTTGCCGCCGTCTATGGCGTGCTGGCGGCGCTGTGCCTGGCGGCGGCGGTGTTTGCAGCGCTGTGGATTCAGGAGCCACCGCATGCACCGGCCTCAGGCAAGGCCGCTGCGCCAGGCCGGGCCGGGCCATCCGCGCCAGGGCCCCTGCGCGATCGGCAAGCCTGGCGCATGGCCGCCGGCATCGGCATCCTGTGCGCCCCGCAGTTCGCCGTGCTCTCGTTCGGAACGGTGTTTCTGCATGACCATGCCCACCTGGGGCTGGGCGTGGCGGCGGCCGTCATGTCGGTCGTGCAGCTCGCCTCCATGGCCCTGCGCATCTGCAGCGGCCGCTGGACCGACAGGCGCCAGAACCGCCCGGCCTTTCTGCGCGCCTGCTGCCAGCTCACCCTGGCGTTGTTCGCGGGCATGGCGGCCCTGAGCTGGAGCAGCCATCCGGGCGCATCGGCAGTGTCGCCCGCCATGGGCCTGGTGCTGATGGTGATGCTGGGCGTGTGCGGTATCTGCGTGTCCGCCTGGCACGGCGTTGCCTACACGCAGCTGGCCGGGCTGGCCGGCGCTGCCCGCGCGGGCACGGCGCTGGGCATGGCCAATACCTCGGTGTTCGCGGTGTGCTTCCTCGTGCCGCTGGCCATTCCGCACTTGCTGTCGGCCCAGGGCTGGGGGCTGGTCTGGGCCTGCGCGGCGGCCTGCGCGGGATGGGCCATGCATCTGTTTGCACGGGCCGGGGCGGCCGGCAACCCCGGGGCCACGCAGGGGGCGTTATTGAACGAGAATACCGGCTGTCTTCCCACGGCCTCCTCGCACCGACCATGACCATCGCCCACTGGCTTGTTTTCTGCGGCGTCTCGCTGCTGATGTGCTTCACTCCCGGCCCGGCTGTGCTGCTGGCCATCTCCAACTCGGTGGACGTGGGCGCCAGGCGAACGGCCCTGAGTTCGCTGGGCAGCTCGGTGGGCATCTTCGTGGTCTCCGGGCTGGCCATGATCGGCATGGGCACCATTCTCAGCATGTCGGCCCACGCATTTCTGGTCATGAAGGTGGCAGGCGCCATGTACCTGATCTGGCTGGGCGTCAAGCGCTGGCGCAGCAAGGACGCGCTGCTGGGCAGCGACGCCGGCCTGGCGCCTGCCCACCGGCGTGAACGCGGGAACTGGCAGCTGGTGGCGCAGGGCCTGGGCGTGTCGCTGACCAATCCCAAGGCCATCCTGTTCTTCTCCGCGCTGTTCCCGCAATTCGTCATCCCGGGCGAGCCGCTGCTCACGCAGTACCTGGTGCTGACCACCACGTTCGCGGTGTGCGCCCTGATCTCGCACGCCTGCTATGTGCTGCTGATCTCCATGATCAAGGGCCACGTGCTGGCGCACGCCAGGCTGTTCAACCGCATCGTGGGCGGCACCTTCATCGCGCTGGGCCTGGGATTGCTCAGGACGCGGCACAAGCTGGGCTGAGTGCGGGCCAGGGCTTCGCACTGGCCGTTCAACAGCTGTCGGATCAACCCGGCAAGCCCAGCCGCTCGCTCACCACCCGCTTGATCAGCTGCTCTGCAAAGCGCGTGACGCGGGTGGACGGGCGTGCGCGCGGAATGGCCAGCACCAGGCGGTTGCGCACGACGGGCGAGATGATCTGCGCGATCGACAGCTGCGAAGGCGAGGCCGTGCCCTGGATGGCGCTCAGCGGCAGCACGGAGTCGCCCATGCCCCGGGCCACCAGCGAGAGCACGGTGTGCACGGAATCGACCTCGGCCAGCATGTGCAGCGGCACGCCGCGCGGCACGGTGTAGCTCTCCAGCAGCTTGCGCAGCGCGTTGGGGCCGCGCGCCATGACGAGCTTGCGCTGGGACAGCGCCGCCATGCGGACCTTGGCGGGCAGCGCATGCCTGCTGACCAGCACCAGCGGCTCGCGCAGCAGGGTCTCCGTGGTGATCTGCGGCGAGTGCGGGGGATCGAACAGCAGGGCCATGTCCACGCGCCCGGCGATCAGCCACTCGCGCAGGCTGATGCTCAGGTTCTCCTCGATGGAGATGGTGACGTCGGGGTACTGCTGCAAAAAGCCCTGCACCAGGTCTGCGGCGATGGAGCGCGCCACCCAGGGCGGCAGGCCGATGCTGATGCGCCCGCGCGGGCTGCGCAGCCGGTCCTGCATGTCCGATTCGGCCTGCGCGGCCAGCGCAAAGATGCCGGCCGCATGCTGCAGCAGCGCCTGGCCCGGCTCGGTCAGCACCACGCCGCGACCGGTGCGCTCCAGCAGCCGCTGTCCCAGCTCCCCCTCCAGCAACAGCACCTGTCGGCTGAGGGCCGGTTGCGACAAATGCAGGGCGGCGGCGGCGCGGCTGAAGCTGCCGGCCTCGGCCACTGCAGCGAAATAGCTCAGGCGCGTCAGGTCCATGGTTCTCCTTGGCAAGGGCTTTCAGCATGCTTTTGGCTGATAGCAGGTATCAGCCAAGTCTATGCCTCATTCGCGGCAAGCCCGACCACAATCGCCACAAGCCTTCGCTGTCGCTGCCTTGTTGCAAAGCCCCATGCCTGAACTCACCTACGCCCTGTCCCCCTCCAAGCCCGCGCTGCAGCTGCCTGCGGGCGCCTGCGATACCCATGTGCATGTGTTCGGTCCCGGCACCCAGTTTCCGTATGCGGCCGGGCGCAGCTTCACCCCGGCGGACGCGGGCAAGCACACGCTGTTTGCACTGCACCGCCACCTGGGCGTGTCGCGCTGCGTGATCGTGCAGTCCGCCTGCCACGGCCTGGACAACAGTGCGGTGCAGGACGCGATTGCCGCCGGTGGCGGCAACTACCTGGGCGTGGCGCTGGTGGCCGCCGATGTGTCCGATGGCGAGCTGGCGCGGCTGGCGGGTGCGGGGTTCCGGGGCGTGCGCTTCAACTTCATGCGGCACCTGGCCGGCGCCCGCATTGAAGACGTTCTGGCGCTGACCCCGCGCCTGGCCGCGGCCGGACTGCATCTGCAGGTGCATTTCGAAAGCAGCCTGGTGCATACGGTGGGCCGGCAGTTGCAGGCCAGTGCCGTGCCCGTGGTGATCGACCACATG
Source organism: Delftia tsuruhatensis NBRC 16741 (assembly GCF_001571325.1). Lineage (GTDB taxonomy): Bacteria > Pseudomonadota > Gammaproteobacteria > Burkholderiales > Burkholderiaceae_C > Comamonas > Comamonas tsuruhatensis. Next base: position 10,296 of record NZ_BCTO01000065.1, on the reverse strand, counting down.
GGGCGCGTGGATGCGCGCCTGGGCGCAGGGCATGCAGATTTCCAGGCGCTGATGCAGCTGCTGGCCGACCAGCCGCAGTTCCACGTCAAGGTCAGCGGCGTGGACCGCATCGACAGCCAGCCGCCCTATGCCCAGGGCAAGCCGCTGGCGCGCCTGCTGGTGGAGCGCTTTCCCACGCAATGCCTGTGGGGCACGGACTGGCCCCACCCCAACCACACGCATGTGCCCGACGACGGCCTGCTGGTCGATGCGCTGGCCGACATCGCGCCCACGCCAGCGCTGCGGCAGGCCCTGCTGGTGGACAACCCGCAGCGGCTGTACCGGTTCTGAGGACCGCAGACGGCGCCTGTCGCCTGTGGCTCATCGCCGGTCGCCCTGCCCACAGATACCCATAAAAGGAGACATCCATGACAAGCATCCCTTCCACCCGCCGCAGGCGCTGCCTGTCCATGGCGCTGGCGGCCCTGGCGCCCCTCGCTGCCCTGGTTTGCGCCGCATGGCCCGCGCTTGCGCCCGCGCAGCCGCAGATGACGCGCATCGTCGTGGCCTTTCCGCCGGGCGGCCCGGTGGACTTCGTGGCGCGCACGCTGGCCGAGCAGTTGGGCAAGGAGCTGGGCAGCATCGTCGTGGTCGAGAACAAGGCCGGTGCCAACGGCGCCATTGCGGCCGAATACGTATCGCGCGCACAGCCGGACACGCGCACGCTGTGGCTGACCAGCGTGGGCGCCGTGGCCATCAACCCGGCGCTGTACCCCAAGCTCGGCTACAAGCCGGCCACCGACCTCGCTCCGGTGTCGCTGGTGGTCAGCAACGTGGAGATGCTGGTGGTCAACGCCAAGGCGCCCTACGGCAACGGCGCGCAGTTCGTGGCAGCCGCACGCCAGGCCCGTACACCGCTGACCATGGCCTCGTCCGGCACGGGCAGCGTGCCGCACCTGGCCATGGAATTGCTCAAAGAGCATGCGGGCATCCAGCTCGCCCACATTCCCTACAAGGGCGCCGCGCCCGCCATCACGGATGTGGTGGCGGGCCATGTCGATGGTTTCTTTGGCGACATTCCCGGGCTGATCGGACAGATCTCCGCCGGCAAGCTCAAGCCCGTTGCCATTGCCGCCAGCCGGCGCCACCCGCGCTTTCCCGAGGTCAGGACCTTTGCCGAGATCGGCATCACCGGCGTGGATTCGGACAACTGGTACGCCCTGTTCGCCCCCAAGGGCACGCCAGCGGCCGAGACCGAAAAAATGAGCCAGGCCGTGCAGCGGGCGCTGAACACGCCCTCGGTCAAAAGCCGCCTGGAAGCCTCTGGCACCGAAGTCGTGGGCAGCACGCCGGCCGAGCTGGCCAGGGCGCTGCAGGCCGACACCCTCAAATGGAGCCGCGTGGTACGCGCCAACGGCATCACCCCCGACTGAAGCGAGCCCCCATGAGAATCCAACCCGTACTCCCCGGAACCCGCCCCGAACTGGCGGCTGTGGAATCGCGCATCCTGGCCGAACGCGGCCGCATTTCCGAGCTGTACCAGGTGCTGCTCAACAGCCCGCCCATCGCCCACGGATGGGAGCAGATGCTGTCGGCCGTACGCAATCGCAGCAGCCTGGATGCAGGGCTGCGCGAGCTGGTCATCCTGCGCGTGGCCGTGCTCAACGGCGCGCCCTATGAATTCAATGCCCATGTGCCCCATGCCCACAAGGCGGGCAAGAGCGATGCGGCCATCGAGGCGACCCGCAGCATCCCCTGCGCCGCGGATGCGCCGTGGACCGAGCAAGAGCACCTTGCCATCCGCCTGACCGATGCCATGACGCGCGACATCACCGTCGCCGACGCGCTGTTCGCCCAGGTGCAGGCCCGCTTCAGCGCGCAGGAACAGGTGGACCTGGTGGCCACCATCGCGGCCTACAACATGGTCTCGCGCTTTCTCACCGCATTCCATATCGGGCACTGAAGGCATGGCTGATTCCCGCATACCTGCCGACTGCCTGCTGCTGCAATGGACGATGGCAGCGCCCTGCCTGGCAAGCGCCAAGGCACTCGCAAGAAGCGCCTACGGTCCTGCGTTTGGCGACGCCCTCACCCAGGCGGCAGGCCTGGGCGTGCGCCTGACCGTCCAGCGATTCGCCTGGTCGGCCAGCACGGGGCGCATCTATGTCTATGTGGAGCTGCCGGGCCGCATGGGCGTCTCGCGGCCCGCAGTGCTTGCCGTGCAGGCGGCGGCGCAGGCCATGCTGCCGGCCGCATCAAACCTTGCGGCGTCCAGGCTGACGCTGGCCTTCGACCGGCCCGGCGCCTCGCACGGGCAGCAGCGCCATGCCCACTACACGGTGGAGATGGACCCGGCCGAAGGCTGGGCGCCCGAGATCTTTCGCTGGTACGACGAAGAACACATGCCGGGCCTGGCCGCCGTGCAGGGCAACATCCATTCACGCCGCTACCTGAACCACGACGGCGGCCCGCTGTCCCTGGCCTGCTATGACCTGCAAAACCCCGGCGTGCTGGGCTGCCCGGCCTGGCTGCAGGTGCGCGCCACGGCCTGGAGCGACATCACGCGGCCGCATTTCACGCACACCGTGCGCACCATGTTCGCGACCGTGGACGCGGGGGATGGGGCCTGGCCGCCCTATTGAACGCCCTATTGAGCGCCCTATTGAGTGCCCTATTGACCGCCCTGCCCGGGAATCAGCAGCAGCTTGCCCACGCTCTGGCCCGACTCCATGCGCCGGTGCGCCTGCGCGGCCTCGGCCAGCGGCCAGGTGCTGTCGATCACGGGGCGGATGGTGCCGGCCGCCAGTGCGGGCAGCCAGCGCTGGGCAAAGCGCCGGACCATGGCCTGCTTGACTTCGGGCGGGCGCGACTTCATCACCGTGCCGAAGATCCTCAGGTGCCTGTACAGCAGCACGTCCATGGGCACGGCCGCCGCCAGCGCGCCGCCCAGCAGGCCCACGCAGACCATGCGCCCGCCCATGGCCATCGAGCGCAGGTTGCGCTCCAGATACGGGGCGCCGATGAAGTCCACCACCACATCCACACCCTGGCCGCCGGTCTGCTCGGCCACCACGGCCTGGAAGTCTTCGCTGCGGTAGTCGATGAACACGTCGGCGCCAAGGCCCGTGACAGCCGCCCGCTTGTCGCCGCTGGCCGTGGCGAACACGCGCGCCCCGGCCGCATGCGCCAGCTGCACCGCCGCCGAGCCCACGCCGCTGCCGGCCGCGTGGATGAGCACGGCTTCGCCAGGCTGCAGTTGGGCCAGGTGGAACAGCGCCTCATGCGCCGTCACGAAGACTTCGGCCACCGCGCCGGCATCCGTCAGCGAAAGGCCCTCGGGCACATGCATGGCCATGCGGTGGTCGATGCGCGACAGCTCGGCATAGGCGCCGCCGCCCACGATGCCCATGACGCGGTCGCCCACGGCGAAGCCCTGCACCTCGGCGCCCACTTGCACCACCGTGCCGGCGATCTCCAGGCCCATGAGGTCGGATTCGCCAAAGTGGGCGCGGCCATAGGCGCCCTTGCGGTGCGAGACATCGGCACGGTTCACGCCGATGGAGGCATTGCGCACCAGAAGGTCATGGGGCCGGACTTCGGGCCGGGCCACGTCGCGGGCCACGAGCACTTCGGGGCCGCCGAAATCGTCGAAAACAATGGCTTGCATGCGGGCGTCGTCATTCATGGCGAAAGAGTGTCCAAAAACAGGTTGAAGAAACGAATGCCCCGAGCTTACGACTGCCGCCAGCCGCTCGAACGCAGCGATTTCGCTCTACAGTGCTGCAAATCTGCATCACGCCAACCGCCATGAACTGGGATGACACCCGCATCTTTCTCGCCCTGACACGCGCCCCCTCCCTGCGCGCGGCCGCACGCACCCTGGGCGTGGACCAGGCCACCGTGGGCCGGCGCCTGAACGCGCTGGAGGCCGAGCTGGGCAGCAAGCTGTTTTTGCGCGCCAGGGATGGCTACCTGCTCACGGCCGCTGGCGAGGCAGCGCTGGGCGCGGCGCGACGCATGGAGGTCGCGGCGCTGGACCTGCGCACGCGCATCGAAGGCCTGGACGACAGCCCGGCCGGCTTGGTGCGCGTGACCAGCACCGACTCGATTGCCACCGAATTCCTGCTGCCCGCCATCGAGCGCCTGCAGCAGCGCTGGCCCGGCATCCGCGTGGACCTGGAGGTGTCCACCCAGATGCTCAACCTGGGCCGCCGCCAGGCCGACATCGCGTTTCGCAACGTCCGCCCCGAGGCGCCCGAGCTGGTGGTGCGCCGCGTGGCGGCATGGCCGGTAGGACTGTTTGCGAGTGCCGCCTATGTGGCGCGCTTTGGCGAGCCCGTGGCCGAGGACGAACTGCGCGGCCACCACCTCGTGGTCTACGGTCCCTTCCTGGAGCAGCGGCCCGTTCCCACCATGGTGGACGTGCCCGCGCGCCAGGCCAGGATCGCCATGGCCGCCAACTCCAGCCTGCTGGTGCGCAAGGCCGTGGCGGCCGGCATAGGCCTGGGCGAAATGCCCGTGAGCATGGGCGAGCGCGAAGGCCTGCTGCGCATCTGGCCGCAGCGCCAGCGCTCGGACGACTACGAGGTCTGGCAGGTCATGCACCCCGACCTGCAGCGCACGGCCCGGGTGCGCGTCACGGCCGAGTTCCTGGCCCAGGCGCTGGGCGCGGAGCCTGCGTGATGCCGAGCTTGTCCAGGGCGGCGGCAATCACGGCGGCAGGGATGCAGGCATGCAGCGGGAGCCGATGATCGGCAGAACCTGCGCCAGCGCACCGGACAGGCTGCCCGGTGGCCACCGGCTTCGCCTTCAGTCTTTGGAAGCAGGCCTGTGCCTGTCCTTGCGCAGCATCTCCAGATAGAGCGCCTCCACCTTCTCGCGCGCCCAGGGCGTCTTGCGCAGGAACTTCAGGCTGGAGCTGACGCTGGGGTCCAGCGCAAAGCAGCGCACCGGAACCTGCCGCGCAAGCCCGGCCCAGCCGTAGCGGGCCTCCAGGGCAAGGACGATGGCTTCGAGCGTGACGCCGTGCAGCGGATTGCGGGGCTGGGCGGCGGGAGGCGGGGTTTCTTGCATGGCGCGATTTTCGCCCGCCTTTGCAGTGCTGCGGACCGCAGCTTTATTTGTAATTACATGCAACCATGCCGTAAGTTTCTGTAGCATTGTGGCGTTCCTGGCCTACTGCTGCACTCCCCGACCATGCCCGCCCTGTCCCTTCGCCAGAAACTGCTGGCACCGCTGGTTTTCTGCCTTCTCGCGCTGCTTGCGCTCACCCTCTTCAACGCCTACCAGGCACGCGACAAGGCCTACGAGGCCCGGCAGCAGGCGCTGCGCGACTTCGTCGATGCGGGCGACAGCCTGATTGCGGCGATTGCCGCCGAGGCCAAGGCCGGCAAGCTGACAGAGGAAGAAGCCAAGGCCACCGCCATTGCCCGCGTGGGCCAGTTGCGCTATGCAGGCGGCGCAGGCTACATCACCAGCATCACCACGGATTCCGTGGTGCTGAACAATCCCGCAAGCCCGGGCATCAACGGCAAGAACATGGGCGGCTTCCAGGATGCCAAGGGCAACTACCTGTACCGCAACATTGCCGCCGTGGGCGCATCGGCCCAGGGCAGCGGCTACCTCACGTACTGGTGGCCCCGCCCCGGCGCCAAGGAACCCAGCGAGAAGCTGGCCTATGCCAGGCGCTCCACGGCCTGGAACTGGGACCTGATCGCTGGCGACTATGTGGACGACATCCAGCAGGCCTTTGTCGCCACCATCACCAAGTCGGTGGCGGCGCTGGCCGTGCTGGGCGCACTGCTGTCCCTGATCGCGTGGCTGGCCACGCGCAGCGTGCTCAATGCCATTGGCGGCGAGCCGGCGGTGGCGGCCGAGATTGCCAACCGCATCGCCTCGGGCGACCTGTCGCAGTCGGGGCTGGCGGGCGCAGCCCAGGCCCCCGAAGGCAGCGTGATCGCCGCCGTGCAGCGCATGAGCGAGCAGCTGCGCCAGCTGGTGACGCGCATCCATGACACGGCCGGCGTCATCCACCGCTCGGCCGGCGAGATCGCCACGGGCAGCGTGGACCTGTCGCAGCGCACGGAGCGCCAGGCCAGTTCGCTGGAAGAAACCTCCGCCTCCATGGAGCAGCTCACGGCCACCGTGCACCAGAACGCCGAGAACGCCCAGCACGCCAGCCAGATCGCCTCGGGCGCCTGTTCCGTGGCCGAGCGCGGCGGCTCCGTGGTGGACCAGGTGGTGGCCACCATGGGCGAGATCAACAGCTCCTCGCGCCGCGTGGTGGACATCATCGGCGTGATCGACGGCATTGCCTTCCAGACCAATATCCTCGCGCTGAATGCGGCCGTGGAAGCGGCGCGCGCGGGCGAGCACGGGCGCGGCTTTGCCGTGGTGGCGGGCGAGGTGCGCACGCTGGCACAGCGCAGCGCCTCGGCCGCGCGCGAGATCAAGACGCTGATCCAGACCTCGGTGGACAGCGTGGACGCCGGCGCCACCCTGGTGGACCAGGCCGGCCAGACCATGCGCGAGGTGGTCACCACGGTGCGCAACATCACGGGCATCGTGACCGAAATCGCCTCGGCCAGCCGCGAGCAAAGCAGCGGCATCGAGCAGGTGGGCCATGCCGTGACCGACATGGACCGCGTGACCCAGCAAAACGCCGCCCTGGTCGAGCAGTCCTCGGCTGCCACCCAGGTGCTGCAGGAAGAATCGGAGAAGCTGTCGCGCCTGACGGCTTCCTTCAAACTCTAGAGCCGGCTCTGCCCTCCCTGCCTCCCCTTTCCTTTCCTCCCCTTCTTCCATCCCCATGATCACCTGCTACCTGCGCTACATCATCGACCCGTTCAAGGCCAAGGAATTCGAGCACTACGGCAAGACCTGGATTCCGCTGGTCGAGAAGTTCGGCGGCAAGCACCACGGCTACTTCCTGCCGTCCGAAGGTGCCAACAATGTGGCGCTGGCCATGTTCAGCTTCCCCAGCATGGCGCTGTACGAGGAGTACCGCATCAAGTCCATGCAGGACCCCGAATGCCAGGCGGCCTTCCGCTACGCGGAGGACACGCGCTGCATCCTCAGCTACGAGCGCAGCTTCATGCGCCCCGTGTTCGGCTGAATCTGCCCGGCGCCGCAGCCGCCCGTCGAACCGGGCAAGCGGGCAAGCGCTGGCGGCTCGACAAATCCGGCACCGCGCCTGCACGGGCCTACAGCAGAATGTCCGCCGTGGGGTACTTCCAGAAGTCGCGCAGCAGGTAGCTGATCGGCAGGTTCAGATTCGTGGAGCTGGGTGGAATCGGCTGCAGGAACCACTTCTCGTAGATCGGGTGGATTTCGCGGCTGGTGATGATGCGCTTCATCTCTTCATCGACCAGTTTCTTGAACGCGGTATCGGCCTTCGGCAGCATGATCGCCAGGGGTTCGGTGGACAGGAACTTGCCCACCACCTTCAAGGCGCGTGGATCAGGCCGTGCAGCGGCCAGCCCGTTGAGAAGCACGTCATCCATCACGAACGCGTCGGCTTCGCCGTTCTCCACCATCTCCAGGGCCCTCGCGTGATCGGGGGCCTCCACAATGGTGATGCCCATCAGGCGCTGCCTGTTGGCCTGCGCCACCAGGGCCATCGGGCTGGTGCCCTTGGTGGAAACCAGCTTTTTGCCCTTGAGATCCTCCATCGCGTTGATGGTGCCGTCGGCCTTCACTAGCATCCGGGCGCCGGTGATGAAATGGGGAACCGTGAACGCCACGGTCTGGCGCCGCTGCGCGTTGTTCGTGGTCGAGCCGCACTCCATGTCGGCCTTGCCCTGCTCGATCACGGCCATGCGATTGGCGGGCGTGACCATCAGGAACTCCACCTTCATGTCCTTCCTGCCTGTCTGCTTGCGCACCGCCTCGGCCAGGCGAAGGCACAGATCCAGCGCATAACCGACGGGCTTGCCGCTGCGGGTGTCGATGTAGGAGAAGGGAACAGACGATTCCCGGTGCGCAATCACCAGCGCGCCACCGGCCTGGACCTTGTCCAGCACACCGGCTGCAGATACACCGCTCAAGGCCCACAGGCCCAACGCACCCAACGCAATTCCCCACTGGCGAAAGATCATCTGAGTCCTTGGCTCGCAAGCGCCGGGCGGCGCCCAGCAGGTTGTGACAGGTTATACACGTATTGTTACCAGGTGCGCAAACCCGGGCTGCTGGCGGTTTCGGTGGCAGCTTGGGCACTGGCTTTTCCCACTCCCCCGTTATGGCAGGATCACCAGCACCAGAATTACCGAGGGACCTCCCATGCTGATCAACTGCGTTGCCTACGAAAACGGGGCCAAGCTGGCGGACATTCCCGTCGCCGACATCAGCAACTACATAGAGCGGCCCGGCTGCTTCGTCTGGGTGGCGCTGGCGGACGCCACGCCGGCCGAGCTGGAGGAGATGCGCCAGGAGTTCGGCCTGCACGCCCTGGCCGTGGAGGATGCGCTGCACGGCCACCAGCGGCCCAAGCTGGAGGAGTACGGCAGCTCGCTGTTTGCCGTGATGCACCTGCTGGAGCCCGAGCCCGAGCGGCCCGGCCACTTCAACCACGGCGAGGTCGATGTCTTCGTGGGCTCCAACTACGTGCTGTCGGTGCGCAACCGCAGCAAGCGCGGCTTCCTGGGCGTGCGCGAGCGCTGCGAGAGCGAGCCGGAGCTGCTGCGCCACGGCTCGGGCTTTGTGCTGTATGCGCTGATGGATGCGGTGGTGGACCGCTACTTTCCCATCATCGACGCGCTGGAGGTGGAGCTGGAGCAGATCGAGCAGCAGATCTTCACCAAGGGAGCGGCGCGCGACAACATCAAGCAGCTGTATGAACTCAAGGGCCGCGCCATGGACCTCAAGCACGCCGTGGCCCCCCTGCTGGAAGCCGTGGGCAAGCTCAACGGCGGGCGCGTCCCCCAGATCTGCGTGGGCTCCAGGGACTACTTCCGCGATGTGATGGACCACCTGGGCCGCATCAACGCCCAGATCGACACCATGCGCGACACCGTGGGCACGGCCATCCAGGTGAACCTGTCCATGGTGTCCATCGAGGAAAACGAAGTCACCAAGCGGCTGGCAGCCTGGGCCAGTATCTTCGCCATCTGCACGGCCTTCTTCGGCGTCTGGGGAATGAACTTCGAGAACATGCCCGAACTGAAGTGGCAATACGGCTATCCGGCCGCACTGCTGTTCGTGCTGGGTGTTTGCGGCCTGCTCTACTACAAGTTCCGCAAGGCGGGGTGGCTGTAGGCGCTGGGAAGGCGAGCGGTGCCAGGGTATTCACCCAGCCGCACCGTCACAGCCGCGTCACACATCCACGCCACCATCCCAGGCGCCAACTCCTGGACGCCCGGATTCCCCACCATGTACGACGAACTTCTGCCCGACCACCATGATTCGCTGATGCAGCGCATCGAACGCGATCTGCTCGACAGCTACGACGAAGAACTGGAGATGGAGATAGACGACGCCCGCCTGGGCAGCGGTGGCGACGATCTGGACGGTGCCGACACCGTGAGCCGCCAGACCTACTTCCGCGAGCTGCTGCGCCTGCAGGGCGAGCTGGTCAAGCTGCAGGACTGGGTGCAGCACCACAGGAAAAAGGTGGTCATCCTCTTCGAGGGCCGCGATGCGGCCGGCAAGGGCGGCGTGATCAAGCGCATCACCCAGCGCCTGAACCCTCGCGTGTGCCGCGTGGCCGCCCTGCCCGCGCCCAACGACCGCGAGCGCACGCAATGGTATTTCCAGCGCTATGTCTCCCACCTGCCTGCGGGTGGCGAGATCGTTCTCTTCGACCGCAGCTGGTACAACCGCGCCGGCGTGGAGCGCGTGATGGGCTTTTGCTCCGACGAGGAGTACGAGGAGTTCTTCCGCTCCGTGCCCGAGTTCGAGAAGATGCTGGTGCGCTCGGGCATCACGCTGGTGAAGTACTGGTTCTCCATCACCGACGAGGAGCAGCACCTGCGCTTTCTGGGCCGCGTGCACGACCCGCTCAAGCAGTGGAAGCTCAGCCCCATGGACTTCGAGAGCCGCCGCCGCTGGGAGGACTACACCAAGGCCAAGGAAGCCATGCTGGAGCGCACCCACATCGCCGAGGCGCCCTGGTGGCTGGTGCAGGCCGTGGACAAGAAGAAGGCCCGGCTCAACTGCATCTCCCACCTGCTGACGCAGCTGCCCTACGAGGAGATAGAGCACCCGGCCATCGTGCTGCCCGAGCGCACGCGCAACCCGGAGTACACGCGCAACCCGGTTCCCCAGCACATGTACGTTCCGGACAAGTACTGACACCCCCTGAGGCGCTTCGCGCCTTCCCCC
>NZ_BCTO01000064.1 GCF_001571325.1 Delftia tsuruhatensis NBRC 16741 | reverse complement strand
ACGACACCCTCGGTGCGGGGGCGGCCCTTCCTTGGTGTCTCTGGCTTCAGCAAGTGCCCATTTCATGCGCACGGCCGACTTTCAGACCTTATGTGCCTCGCCGTCCTCCACGGATGCCTCGGGCGACTCAGAGGACGCGGAGGCCTCGGAGGCCTCGGACGCCTCAGGCGTCTCTGGCGCTGGCTCTGCCCCGGCGACTGCAGCCGCCTGCGGCACCTCGGCAACCTCTACAACCTCTACAACCTCGGCCGCACGCTTGCGCCGGTCCTGCTCCAGCAGCGCGGTCAGCGCCGCGTGGATGCGCTCCAGCGTGCCGCCCGGGTTGACCCACCAGTCCGTGGACCAGATGCGCAGTATCTGCCAGCCCAGGCCGCGCAGCACCTGCTCGCGCAGCTTGTCGCGGTCGCGCGCCGTGGCCGAGCGGTGGTAGGTGGCGCCGTCGCACTCCACGCCCGCCAGGTAGCTGCCCGCATGGTCCGGGTGCACCACGCCCAGGTCCACGCGGAACGAGGATGCGCCGATCTGCGTGTGCACGCGCCAGCCCTTGCGCTCCAGCGCCTGGGCCACGCTGGCCTCGAAGGGGCTGTCGAAATCGCCCTGGCTGCCATGGTGCGACTCGGCCAGCGCGCGCGGGCCGCGCTCGGCAAATTCCAGGAAGTGCTTGAGATCGCGCACGCCCGCCGCCTGGGTGCGCGACAGGTCCATCTGCTCGCCGCGCAGGCTGGAGAAGATGCGCAGCTCCTGCCGCGCGCGCGTCACCGCCACGTTCAGCCGCCGCTCGCCGCCGTCGCGGTTGAGCGGGCCGAAGTTCATGGACACCGCGCCCGAGATATCGGGCCCGTAGGTGATGGAAAAGTACATGATGTCCCGCTCGTCGCCCTGCACGCTTTCCAGGTTCTTGACGAAGACGGGCTCCAGCAGCGCATCGGAGAAAAACGGCTCCAGCCCCGGGTCCTTGCGCCGCTCTTCGTCCAGCAAATCCTCGATCAGGCTTTGCTGCTCGGAGTTGAAGGTGACCACGCCGATGGTGGCACCCGACTGCGCAAACCCCGGCGACTTCAGCCGCGCCACCAGGTCGGCCACCAGGGCCTTGGCCTCGGGCTGGTTGATGCGGGCGCCACCTTTTTCATAGCGGCCCTGCACGGCGTGGAAGCTGACGGCGCGGTCGTCGGTGACGGGCGAGGGAAAGGTCACCAGCCCGCCGCCGTAGTAGCGGTGGTTGCTGAACGCGATCAGGCTTTCATGGCGCGAGCGGTAGTGCCAGGACAGGTTGCGCGTGGGCAGGCTGGCGCCCAGGCATTCGTCCAGGATGCTTTCCATGTCGCCTTCCACGCCCTGCGTGTCGTCGTCGAAGGTGTCGGAGGTGTCGGCGCGGCCGAAGAAGCTGGTGGGCGGCAGCTGCTTGGGGTCGCCCACCATGACCACCTGCCTGGCCCGCGCCATGGCGCCGATGGCGTCCCAGACGGGGATCTGCGAGGCCTCGTCGAAGATGACGATGTCGAAGTTGCTGGTCTCGGCGCTCAGGTACTGGGCAATGGACAGCGGGCTCATCAGCAGGCAGGGCGTCAGGCGCAGCACGGCCGAGGGGATCTGCTCCAGCAGCTGGCGCAGCGGCAGGTGCTGGCGCTTCTTGGTGATCTCGCGCCGCAGGATGCCCCACTCGCTGTTGCGCTGGATGCTGTCGGCCGACGGCAGGCCCGCGCACAGCCGCGCACGTATCCACTGGCGCGTGACCGAGGTGAATTCATCGTCCAGCGCGCGGAAGTCGGCAATGCGCCGCTCATGCTCGGCAGAGACAAAGCGCTTGAGCACCTCGTCCTCGTCCACGGCCAGCGCCAGCCACCAGCGCGCGTAGTTGACCTCGAAGGCCTGGGGCGCCTGGGCCGGTTCCAGGCTGCCGGACTCGATGGCGTCGGCCAGCGCACCCAGCCCGCCCGCGCGGGCCGCGGCCTGGGCATTGCGCCAGGCGCACCAGGCATGCAGGCCGCCCTGCCCGGCCAGCACGCCGCCCGCCGTGGCCGCCAGCTGCTCGGCCGTGCGCTGGGCCAGGGCACGCTGCTGCGGCTCGCCATGGGCTGCCGCCGCGCTGAAGGGGTCTATGGCCGCGTGCAGGCCGGCCAGGCTGTCCAGCAACTGCTGGCAGGCCATGCCGACCGCGGCACCCTCGGCCAGCTCGGCGCTGCGCAAGGCCAGCACCTGGTGCAGGGCCTGGCGTGCCTGGGCCAGCTCGGCCTCCTGCCAGCCCAGCCCGGTCAGCCCTGCCTGCAGCGATCCCTGCAGGCGCAGCGCATGCTCCACGGCTTGCGGGCGCGTGTCCAGGCCGTCCCAGACGCCGGGGCAGCGCAAGCGCAGCTCGTCCAGCGCCAGCAGTTGTTCCTCGATGGCGCTGCGGGCCGCCAGCTGCGCATGGGCCTGCTGCAGCGCCGCACCACAGCGGCCCTGGGCCACGGCGGCGTGCGATGCCATCAGGCCGCCGCGCCGCGTCAGTTGCAGACGCTCGCGCTCGAAGGCCAGCGCGTCCTGCAAGGCCTGGGCATCGGTTTCCAGGCCGCGCCACAGGCCGTGGCTGGCATCGGCCAGCGGCAGGTAGCCATCGAGCTGGCGGTCGATCTGGTACAGGGCCTGCAGGCGCTGCACTTCGGCCGCCCAGCGCTCACCGCCGTGGCCTTCGGCCACGGCCTCCAGTCCATCGAGCGAGAAGGATTTCTGCGCGCGCGCGGCCAGCAGGGCCGCATTGGCCTTCAAGGCGCTGCGCGCATGGTCGGTGCGCGTGCGGTGTCCGGCCCACAGGCCGTCGGCTGCGGCGCCGGGCTGGATCTGGTCCAGTTCCTCGCGCAGGCCCCGGATGCGCACCAGGGCGGCCAGGTCATCGGCCACGCGCGGCTCGCCCGCGCCTTCGATGGTGGCCTCCAGCGCCGCGCGCACCTTGCGCCGGCCCAGCCAGGACAGCGGCCACAAGGACTTGCCGGCCCTGGCCCATTCGCGCTGCAGTTGCGCCACGTTGAGCTGGCCCACGCCCGCGCCGTACTTCACGGACAGGCCCTGGCGCAGCGCCGCGATCTCGTCAATGCACTGCAGGCCGCGCTCCAGCTCGTCGCCCAGGGCCACGGGCCAGGGCGTGCCCAGCCCGGCCTGCAGGCGCCGGCGCTGCGCCAGCAGGTCCAGCGCCTGGGCCAGGCGCGCCTGCAGCTCGGCCGGCCAGGGCGCCGGAATCTGTGCGGACAGATCACCGTGCTGCGCCAGCAGCTGCAGGCCCGATTGCAGGGATTCGCCAATGCGCGCGCCGTCAGGCAGCACGCAGAAAGCCAGGTTGCGGCCTGCGGCCGCAGGCAGCGCGCGCGCGATCACGCCCAGCGCCGAGCGCGCCTGGCGCCCCAACGCCGGCCACTCCATGCGCAGCAGCCGGCCCAGCTGCTGCGCCGCCTCGGCAAAGCCCTGGCCTGCATCGTGCAGCGCCTGGGCAGCATCCACCATCTGCTGCTGCCAGCGCACGGACCAGTCGCTGGCCTGCACCGTGGCCAGCGGCCCGTCCTTCAGATGCTGCGCGCCCACGGCCTGGGCATTGGCCTGCAGGCGGCCCGCAGTCTCGCGCAAAAGGGCCAGGCCCGCTTCGTCATGGGCCTGGGGCGTGGGCCAGTGAAATCCCAGGCGCGGCAGCGCCTGGCCACCGGCCACGGCGCCAATGGCGCGGTAGATGGTCCAGCCGTTGGCGTGGCGCCGGTGCAGGCGCTGCACATAGGCCGACAGCTGCTCGCGCAGGCGGCCGAGCTGGCTGGCCTTGGCGGCCCAGGCCTCGGCATCCACCTGGCCATGCGAGTCCCAGGATTTCTGCAGCTGGCCCAGCACATCGAGCTTGCGGCTCTTGTTGGAGTGCAGCTCCAGGCAGAACTCGCCCAGGCCCACTTCGCGCAGGCGGCGGTAGACCACGTCCAGCGCGGCGATTTTCTCGGCCACGAAGAGCACGCGCTTGTCCTCGGCCAGGCACTGCGCGATCAGGTTGGCAATGGTCTGGCTCTTGCCCGTGCCCGGCGGGCCGATGAGCACGAAGTCCTTGCCGCGCGCAGCGGCCATCACGGCCGACAGCTGCGATGAATCGGCCGGCAGCGGGCTGAAGACCTGCTGCGGCGTGAACTCCTGGTCCAGCCGCCGCGTGTCGGGAAAGGCGATCTCCGAGCGATAGGGCTCGCGCGGCGTGTCGATCAGGTGGGCGACCACGGGCGAGCTGCGCAGCTGGTCGGCGCGCTCGGCCAGGTCCTTCCACATCAGGTATTTGGCGAAGGAGAACATGGACAGCACCACGTCCTCGCTGACCTCCCAGCCGCGCACGTCCTTGATCGCCTCGCGCACGCGGGCCCAGATGCCGGTGATGTCCAGCCCGGCTTCGTCGCGCGGCAGGTCGCCTGCAGGCACGCCCAGCTCCAGCTGGAAGTCCTGGCGCAGCATCTCGACCAGCGTGGGGTTGAAGCGCGGCTCGTCCTCATGCGCCTGCAGCGTGAAGCCCGAGCGCGCGCTCTTGCGCTCCAGCGTGACGGGCAGCAGGATCAGCGGCGCGCGCACGCGCACATCGGGCTTGTCGGGCCGGCTCCAGACCAGAAAGCCCAGGGCCACGAACAAGGTGTTGGCGCCGCCTTCCTGCAGCGCGTTGCGCGCGCCGCGAAACAGCTCCACAAAGCGGCTGTCCAGCTCCAGCGGCTCCAGGTCGATGAAGACCTCGCGCCGCTGCAGCGCCTCTTCGGCGTGCGCGCCGCGCAGGTCTTCCAGGCTGCGCGCCTCGTGCAATGGCTGGCTGCGCGGGTCCTTGCCCTGCATGAGCTCGGGGCTGGGCAGCAGCTTGAGCACCTGGCCCCGGGCCAGCGTGTCCTCCAGCGCGGGCGCGGCCACCTGCAGCAGCAGCGATTTCTTGCCAGGCTTGAAGTTGAGCAGCGCATTGCGCAGCGACAGGTCCAGCAGCCGGCGCTGCCAGCGCGCCAGCCTGTCCTTGGGATCGAGTTGGGAGGTGGGCACTTCGCGTGTCTGCGCCTGCGCCAGGAGTTCGGGCGGCGGCTCCACGGTGAGCCGTGGCTCGGCCTGGCCTTCGCCGGCCTCGGGCGCGGCGTCCTGCGGCTGGGCCAGCGCCAGCGGGCGGATGCGCTGCATGCGCGCGCGCCGAACGTCCACCAGCAGCTCGAACTGGTCCTCATGCTCTTCGGCCAGCTGGCGCGCGCCCTGGGCAATGGCCTGGCTGAAGGCCACGGCCTGGCCTTGCGCGGCCAGCGTGGTCTCGAAGACCACCAGC
Organism: Delftia tsuruhatensis NBRC 16741; assembly: GCF_001571325.1. Lineage (GTDB taxonomy): Bacteria > Pseudomonadota > Gammaproteobacteria > Burkholderiales > Burkholderiaceae_C > Comamonas > Comamonas tsuruhatensis. The sequence goes on along the minus strand of NZ_BCTO01000064.1, from coordinate 21,825 downwards.
TCCTGCAGCTTGAGCCGCTTGCGCACGGCCGTGATGTCATCGACCACGGCGGTCGAGAATTCCTGCCTGCCCAGCCACAGGCCCACGAAGGCATGGCCGCGCGTGAAAACCAGCAGCGGGTTCAGGTGCGCCTGCTCCAGGCAGGAGGCGAACAGCAGCGTCAGGTCCAGGCAGGTGGCCAGGCCCGCATCCAGCACCTGGGTCGCGCCGCGTATCTTCTGGCCCGCATGCTCGAAGCTGGCCGGCGGCAGCGCGTAGTTGAGTTTCTTCTGGAGCACGGAAGTCCAGATGGCCGAGGCCAGTTCCCAGGCGCGCTGCGGCCCCTGCTCATAGCCGTTGATGGCGCCGGACTTGCCCGCCGCCTCCAGCGCCTGCGCCGCGCCCTTGAGGATGCGGTCCACGGCCGGATCGTTGGGTTGCACGAAGGCCGCCACCATCTCGGGCAAATACCCCAGGCCGCCCCACTGGTTGCGGGCCAGCAGTTCCAGCGGGTGTTCGTGCCGGGCCAGCACCGTCTGTGCCGGCTGGCCGCTGCGCAGCTCCAGCCGCAGCACGGCAGGCTCGGCCTCGGTCAGGCGCGAGAGCAAGGCGCCGTCCAGCGCCACATCCAGGTCGGTCAGCGCATAGGTGCTGTGCGCGGCCACCGACTCCAGGCGCCAGGTGCGCGGCTTGATGAAGGCAGGCTCCGAGGCCAGATGCAGGCTCAGCGCCTGCAGCGGCAGATCGCCCTCGTTGACGATGGCCAGCTCCAGCAGCGCGGGCACGGCGTTCTGGAAGTCGGCGAGATTGAGCTTGGCGACGGTGCCGATGCGCAGCTGCGGGGCCGTCTGCGGCGCCTGCACGGCGGCGGGGGCGGCATCTGCGGGGGAATCTCGGCGGGGGTCTTCTGTCATGCGCGGTAGTCCTTGGCTGGCCAGCAGGCGGCGGGAACTGTCGAAATCCCGTCATATTCCTGGCCTGACGATTGTCCGCTGCGAATGGGGCGCCGTGTCCGAGATGGGCGGTTTTCAGGGGTCACTGTTTGCAAAAAATGAGAGCAGGAAACCGCGCCGAGAGCGCCAATCCGCAGGGCCGGCCATCACTTCATCAATCACTTCATGTACGAGCGCATCACCGACAGCACAAGGTCCACGTCGTCATCACGGGCCTGGCCGCCGGCCGTGCCATCGGCCAGATGGGTGCGCACATGGCCCTCGAGCACCTCGAAGATCATGCCGTTGACGGCGCCGCGCACGGCTGCCAGTTGCTGGAGGATGGCCGCGCAGTCGTGCTCGGCCTCGAGCGCGCGCTCCAGCGCCTGGGCCTGGCCCTGGATGCGGCGGATGCGCGTGAGCAAGCGCTTCTTGTTCTGAATCGTATGTGCCATGAAGGCCATTCTAGGCGCCTGCATATACTGGGGTACAGTATCTGCATGCGCAGCATTCCATCCCTCTCGACCGCTGGCGGCGCCAGCCCCAGGCAGCATTCACACCGTTTCGACGAAGGCAACCCGCTGGGCGAGCGCCGTGCCATGCTGGCTGCGGGGCTGACGGCGGCCATGATGGTCGGGGAGATCGCAGGCGGGTACGGATTCAACTCCATGGCGCTGCTGGCCGATGGCTGGCACATGGGATCGCACGCGCTGGCGCTGGGGCTCTCAGCTGGCGCCTATGCGGCCGCGCGCAGATTGGCGGGCGATACGCGCTTTGCCTTCGGCACCTGGAAGATCGAGGTGCTGGCCGGCTACACCAGCGCCATCTTGCTGCTGCTGGTGGCGGGCGGCATGGCCTGGCAGTCGGTGCAGCGCCTGTTCTCGCCCTCGCCCATCCATTACGAGCAGGCACTGGGCGTGGCCGCACTGGGCCTGCTGGTCAACCTTGTCTGCGCCTGGCTGCTGAAGGGCGGGCACGGGCATCACCATGGTCACGACCACGGACATCACCACGGGCACGGCAGGCATGCGCACGGCGGCCACGCGGGCGACCGCCATCACGGCGACCACGGTGACCATGACGACCACGGCGATCTCAACCTGCGCTCGGCCTACCTGCATGTGCTGGCCGATGCCGCCACCTCGGTGATGGCCATCGCCGCCCTGTTCGGCGGCATGGCCTGGGGCCTGGGATGGCTGGACCCGGCCATGGGCCTGGCCGGCGCCGTGCTGGTGGCGGCATGGGCCATGGGCCTGCTGCGCGACAGCAGCCGCGTGCTGCTGGACGCCGAGATGCACGCCCCCGTGGTCAGCGAGGTGCGTGAGGCCATCGCCCAGGCGCCGTTTGCCGCGCAGATCTCCGACCTGCATGTCTGGCGCGTGGGCAAGGCGCGCTACGCCTGCATCGTGGCACTGGACGCGCCCGCAGGCGTGGACCCCGATGCCGTGCGCCAGTTGCTTGGCGTGCACGAGGAACTGGTCCACGTCACGGTGGAGGTCAACCGGCCGCAGCCGGCTGCGACACACTGAGCCTATTGCGCGCCGGCCACCGCAGCCTGGCGCGCACCGGGCTGCTTGAACAGCTTGAAGTACGGCGTGTTCGACGGATTCACCGGGATGTCGAACTTGCGCACCATGGCATAGGTCTGGATCTGGTCGTGCAGCGGCAGGTAGATCAGCTCCTTTTGCACCGTGCTCCAGATGGAGTGGATGGTGGCATCGCGCCTGCGCGCATCGCCCTCGGAGGCCAGGGAGACGATCTGGCTGTCCAGCTCGGCATTGCTGTAGCGCGTGGCATTGGTGTTGCCCCGGCCATTCTTGCCGCGCGTGTGCACCAGGTAGTCGAAGACGTAGGCCGAGTCATAGGTGGGCACGCCCCAGCCGTAGAGGTAGAAATCCGTCTCCTGGTTGTTGATGGCCGCCGTCTGGATGGCCAGCGGCCGGGACGACACGGCCGTCTTCACGCCGATGCGGCCCAAAAAGCCGGCGATGGCCTGGCAGATGGCCTCGTCGTTCAGGTAGCGGTCGTTCGTGCAATGCAGGGTGATGCCGAAGCCGTTGGGATAGCCGGCCTCGGCCAGCAGCTTCCTGGCCTGGGCCAAGTCGGCCTTGCCCACGGCGCCAAAGGATTTCTCGTAGCCATGCACAAAGGGCGGCGCAATGATGTTGGTGGGCACGGACAGGCCGCGCATCACGGCGCGCTGTATGGCCTGCCGGTCTATGGCCAGCTGGAAGGCCTGGCGCACGCGCAGGTCAGCCAGCGGGTTCTTGTCCTTCACATCGGAATGCGACAGCGGGGCGGCGCCCACGTTCAGGCCCAGGAAGATGGTGCGGTTCTCGGCGGCCTGGTTGATGCGAAAGCGCGGGTCGGCGCTCAGGCGCGCAATGTCCTGGATGGGCAGGTCCTGCACGAAGTCCACCTCGCCCGACAGCAGCGCCGCCACGCGCGTGGCCTGGGACTTGATGGGCAGGTAGACCAGTTCGTCGATCTCCAGCGGGAACAGCCCCTTGCCCCAGTAGCCGGGAAACTGCCGCAGCACGGTGCGCGTGTCCTGCTCGCGCGAGGCGATGACGTAGGGCCCCGTGCCGTTGGCGTTGCGCGTGGCGTAGTTCTCTTCCTTGGCCAGCGCGTTCTGCGGCTGCTCGGCACCATGGGCCTTGGCCCAGGCGGCGCTCAGGATCTGGATGTTGATGAGGCTGGCCGGCAGCAGCGGGTTGGGCCCGTTGGTCCTGATGTGCACGGTGAAGGCATCGACCTTGGTCACGTCGGTGATCGAGGTCAGCAGCGAGCGCATGTCCGAGGTGGCCGAGCGCGCGCGGCGCAGCGAGAACAGCACGTCGTCGGCCGTGAACAGGCTGCCGTCATGGAACTTCACGCCCTTGCGCAGCTTGAACTCCCAGACCGAGGGGTCGGCAGTCAGCGCCCAGGACGTGGCCAGGGTGGGCAGCAGCTTGCCATCGGCCGTGCGGATGATCAGCGGCTCGTAGATCTGGTGCAGCAGGTTGTGGTTGGGGCCGTTGTTCAGCGCGTGCGGGTCCAGCGTGGATGCGTCGGTGGAGCGCGCCCAGCGCAGGGTTTCGGCCTGGGCGGGCGGTGCGCACAGCAAGGCTGCGGCCAGGGCGGGGAGCAGTGCGGAAGTTCGCAGGGTGCGCAAGTGGGTGCGCAGCAGGGAAAGGCGAGGCAGGAAGCGTCTTTGGGTCATGAAGTGTCCTGGCAGCCGGAACAAGATCGCAGAAAGGCGGCGGCGGGTGCCGCGCCGGCTGCACCAGACGGCCGATTGTGTGGAGCCACCAGCCCGCCGCAAAGCCCGATTGCGCCTATGCAAATGCGCTGCGCGCAGATGCAAAGCGCTGCGACAGCAGGGCGTACAGCGCGCGCAGGCCCTGGGCTTCGCCGCCCCTGGGCCGGCCGGGGCGCTCCTCCAGATTCCAGGCGAACAGGTCCAGGTGCAGCCAGGGCAGCTCGGGCGGCACAAAGCTCTCCAGGAACAGCGCAGCCGTGATGGCGCCGCCCTGTGGCGTGCTGGCGGCGTTGAGCAGGTCGGCCTGGTCGGAACGGAGCATGCGGCGGTACGGCGCCCACAGGGGCAGGCGCCACAGCGGGTCGGCCTGCGCGCGGCCCTGGGCCAGCAGCGCATCGGCCCAGCCGTCATGGTTGCTGAACAGCGCAGGCAGGTCCGGCCCCAGCGCCGTGCGCGCAGCGCCCGTGAGCGTAGCCAGGTCGATCAGCAGCGCGGGCGGCGTGGGCGCGCTGCGAATGGCGTGGTGCAGCGCATCGGCCAGCAGGAGCCGGCCTTCGGCATCGGTGTTCTCGATCTCCACGCGCCGGCCGTCACCGGCCTCGATGATGTCGCCGGGCCGCAGCGCACCGGCACCCACGGCGTTCTCCACCGCAGGCACCAGCAGCTTCAGGTGGATGGGCAGGCCCGCCTGCATCAGCAGATCGGCCAGGGCCAGGGCGTGTGCGGCGCCGCCCATGTCCTTCTTCATCCAGCGCATGCCTGCGGCGGGCTTGAGGTCCAGCCCGCCGGAGTCAAAGCACACGCCCTTGCCGATGAGCACCACATGGGGCAGCGCGGCATCGCCCCAGGTCAGCTCGGCCACGCGCGGCGCCTGGGCCGCCCGGGACGCCGCCCGACCCACGGCGTGCACCAGGGCAAAGCCTGCGGCGGGCAGCTCGTCGCCCACCCATTGCCGGTAGCGCGCGCCATGGCGCGCGGCCAGGTCGGCCACGGCCTGGGCCAGCTGTTCGGGACCCAGCTGGTTGGCAGGCAGGTTGACCAGCCGCCGCACCTCGCCAATGGCGGCGGCCATTGGCGCGACGGCGGCCTGCTCATCGGGGCTTGCCACCAACCGAGCGAGTGATAGAGCGAGTGATGGAGCGGTTGCCGCATCCGACTGCCGCGCCTGGCGGGTCGATGGCAACGCGCCCAGTGCCCAGCCCAGGAGCAGATGCGGCCTCTGAGCCTCATCCGCATCGGCGAGCGCATAGGTGCCGGGCGGCAGCGCAGCCGGCAGGCCGGCCAGCTGCCACAGCAGCTGGTCCGGGTCCACGCCGACCAGCACGCCAGCGAGGGCAGTGCCCTCGCCCTGCCCTTCCCTCTGCACTTCGCTCTGCATGCCGGGCAACAGCAGGATGCGGCCCGGCTGCGCATCAAAGCCTGCGGCGCGCGCCCATCGGGCCTGGGCCGGGGGTAGTTGCTCCAGCACGGCCGCCAGCGTGGCGGGCGTGGCACGGTGCAAGGCCGTGGCGGGTTGGGATGAAATGGCAAAGGCGCCGGGGCGGGAATCGGAATGGACGGTTGCGACGGGGCTGGACATGGCGTGGTCAAAGCGCGCCAGCCTAAAGGCCAACCTGGCTATCGCAAACAAGCCTGCCGCATATGGATATGCGCAAACCCCTGATGGAAGGCAGCGCCAGAGCATAGCCATCTACGGCACAGGCTGCATGCCATGGTGCCAACATATAATTAGCTGCCATACAATATGCCAGCATCACACCCGGCGCACAGCGCCTCAACCCCAGGAAACACCATGTCCCACTATCTGGTCGAGCTCTATTCCCCCAACCCCGCCTGGCTGGCCCTGCCCGCCGCGCAGCGCCAGCAGTTTCTGGACGCGGTTGCCAGCGCCATGGGCGGGCTGGCTGCCATGGGCGTGCAGGTGCTGGCCCTGGCCGAGACCGAGCGCGGCCTGGACCAGGCCAGCCCGCACCGCTTCCTGGGCATCTGGCGCTTTCCCGATACCGCCGCGCGCGATGCCCTGCTGGCGGGCATCAAGGCCAGCGGCTGGTACGGCTACTTCGACCATGTGAACGCGGCCAGCGGCACCGGTGGCCTGGAAAGCCATCTGAAGGCGCTGGCCGAGGTCTGAGGCGGACGGGCGATGGGTGATGAATGGGTGCAGGATGGATGCTGCAGCGCCGGCGCTACGGCTGAATCGGGCAGCCCAGACGCTTGAGCGTCTCGTCGATCCATGGCGCGCTGTAGGTACCGGCAGCGATGTCGGCCACCATCTTGGCCTCAACCATCTGTTTTCCATGTGCTGCATCCAGCAGGGCCTGCGCTTGCGCATAGGGTACGCACAGCAAGCCGTCGTCATCGCCAATCATGAGGTCGCCGGGCTCGATCACCATGCCATCGATGGCGATAGGCACATTGATTTCGCCCGGGCCATCCTTGTAGGGTCCGCGGTGCGTGACGCCCGCGGCGAATACCGGGAAGCTGCCAGCACGAATCCATGCCGCGTCGCGGATCGCGCCGTTGATCACGATCCCGCCCAGCTGGCGACGCATGGCGTCTCCGACCATGATTTCTCCGATGAGTGCGTTGGTGAGGTCGCCGCCCGCATCCACCACGATCACGTCACCTGGGCTGGCCAGTTGAAGTGCCTTGTGGAGCATGAGGTTGTCGCCCGGGCGGGTCTTGATGGTCAACGCGGGGCCGGCCATGCGCCCGCCGCCGTGCATGGGGCGCAGCCGCGCGCCGCCAGCCGTCATGCGGGCCATGCAGTCGCTGACGTTGGCGACAGGCACGTCGAGATAGCGCCTGGCAATATCCAGGCTGACAGCGCGTTGCCGCTTCAGAATTTGAAGACCGATCATGGTGTGGTGCTCAGAGTGGATGGAATGAAAGCCGTGCCGCTCAATCGAGCGTGGTGCCAGAGCTCTTGACGATGGGTGCCAGGCGTGCGCGGTCGCTGGCGTAGAGCCTGGCCATGTCCTGCGGTGTGCCGGTGATGAGTTCGGCGCCGGAGTCGGCGATCTTCCTGGCCGTGTCGGGTGCGTTCACCACCTTGTTGATGGCTTCGTTGAGCTGCCTGACGATGGCGTCGGAGGTGCCGGCCGGGGCCATCACGCCCCACACGCTGGCCAGCTCCACGCCCTTGATGCCGGATTCGGTGTAGGTCGGCACGTCGGGCAGCAGCTTGGAGCGGCTCGCGGTGGTCACGCCGATGGCGCGCACCTTGCCCGACTGGATGTGCGACAGCAGCGTGGGGATGGAGCCCATGTACATGTCGATGCGCCCGCCCAGCAGGTCGGGCATGGCCTGCGCCATGCCGCGAAACGGCACGTGGGTGAACTTCACATTCGAGCTTTTCTGCCAGGCCTCGCTGATGAGGTGCGAAATGGTGCCGGTGCCCGGCGTGGCAAAGCTCAGGCGCCCGGGCTCCTTCTTCGCCGCCTGAATGATGTCGTCCAGGGACTTGTACGGCGAATCGGCATTCACCACGAGCACGGCCGGGCCGGCTGCGACCAGGGCCACGGCGCGCAGGTCCTTGTCGGGGTTGTAGGTGAGCTTGGAGTACAGCAGAGGGTTGAGCACCACGTTGTCGGTCTGCGCCATCACCAGGGTCAGGCCGTCGGCGGGGGCCTTGGCCACCTGGTCCAGAGCCAGGTTGCCACCGGCACCGGGCTTGTTCTCCACCACGATGGCCCACCCATGGGCCTCGGTGAGCTTGGTGCCGACCAGCCGCGTGAGGTTGTCGGTGCCGCCACCGGCCGGAAAGGGCACGATGAACCTGATGGGTCGCTGCGGATAGGTGCCCTGGGCATGGGCCGGGGCCACGGCGGCAGCGGTCAGTGCCAGCAGGCCGGCGAGGGCCAGGCGGCGTCGGGTCGGGGTCGTCATTGCGGATGTCTCCTTTGGTGGTGTCGGTTGGCGCAGGGGTACGTTGATCAGGGGCGGCTGGCGAGCACGTGGCGGCCCAGCCAATCGATGGCCTCGTCGGTGGAGGTGCCGGTGAAGGGCTGCGCCGCATGCGCCCGGGCCGTGTCGGCGAACAGCGCCTCGACGGCGGTCAAGGCGATGGGCGCCAGGCCGTTGCGGGCCATCTGCTGCCGGGCCTCGGCCACCTCGTTGCGGCGGCGTGCGGAATGCGGGATGTGCGTGCGCACCATGGACTCCATCAGCGTGCGCAGCGGTGTCTCGTCGATGTCCTGCAGCACGGCATGCAGCTGCTCGCGCAGGCCCATCTGCTGGGCCGTCACCAGGCACTCCACGGCCAGCGCCTCGGCCCCCTTGGTGTAGATGCTGCGCAGGAGCTTGAGCGCGGCGGCATCGCCCGGCTGCCCGCCCACCACGCGAACGGAGCCGCCAAGGGGCAAGAACAATTCCTGTACAAAACCGGCCTTGCCACCGGCCACGAGCAGCGGCGTCTTGCTGCCGCCCAGGTTGACCGCGCCGGTGATGGCCACGTCCACGAAGTGCACCGCCCTGCCCTGGGCGACGCGCCGGGCCAGCTCGCCGCATTCGCGCATCTCCTGCGGGTCGGCCGTGGTCATGTCCACATAGACCACGCCATCGCGCAGATGGGGCAGGCAGGCCTCGAACAGGCTGCGCGCCACGGTGCCGAACACGGCGCTCACCACCACGTCGGCCTCGGCCAGCCAGGCGCCGGGCGCGGCATGCACCTGCGCGCCAGCGGCCTGCACGGCGTCGGCCACCGCAGCGTTGGGCTGCAGCTCGCACAGGCCCACCAGGCTGTGCCCCTGCTCCAAAAAGGCCTGCATGTAGCAGGCGCCGACCATTCCACCACCCAGTATTGCGAACTTCATAAAAATACAAATTTAAAACATTCATCGCAGTCTACGGAGCACAGCTCCTTTTTCTTCCTAGAGATTTCCCGTAGAACTTCGAATATTTGTACTTGTTTTGTATTTTTCGGAATGAAACGAAGCGCAACGGGCACCTCCGCCGTCACCTAGAATCGGCGCACCACTCCCATCCACTTGGTGCAAACACAGTGCAAAACGTGAAAGACAAGGCGTACGAGGTTCTGCGGCAGCGGCTCATCGGCGGCCACTACCGACCCGGCGAACAGCTCAAGGAGGAGCCCATTGCCCGCGACCTGGGACTGAGCCGCACGCCGGTGCGCAATGCGCTGCACCGCCTGGTGGAAGATGGCCTGGCCACCGATGGCGCGGGCCAGGGTATCCGCGTGTCGGAGTGGAGCGACTGGGATGTGGAGGAGACCTTCCAGCTGCGCATGCTGCTGGAGCCGTACGCCTCGTTCCTCGCGGCCACGCGCGGCGGCGAGGGGCTGGCCGATGAGCTGGAGGCCAGCAACCAGCGCATGGAGGCCGGCATTGCCGCTGGCCACGACGGCATTGGCGAGGTGCAGTCAGCCAACCGGGATTTTCACCACGCGCTGATCGAGGCATCGGGCTCGCCGCGCCTCAAGACCATGCTGGCGACGATGATCGACATGCCGATCATCAAGCGGTCGTTCTACATCTACACGCCCGAAGAGCTGGTGCAAAGCCTGCACCACCACCGCGACCTGGTGATCGCCATACGTGCCAGGGATGGGGAGCTGGCACGCCAGGTGATGCAGCTGCACCTGCGCATGTCCTACCACCGGTTCATGAAGCATCGAGGGGAATACCGCGCGGATGCATGAGCGGTGTCATGACCGGGGCTGAACCCTTTGCGCTGCCCCTACCCGGTACAGCCGCGGCAGCCAGACAAAGGCGATGAGGACCAGCACAACGCCCGCCAGCGCCATGGGCAGCACCATCGGCCAGGCACCGTGGCGCATCGTCGGATCGACAAATTGCGCCGCCAGCTGGCCGGCGCAGAAAGCCACGCACATGATCGCGAAGCCCGAACACGACACGGCCCGCCCGGCCAGCTGCGGCGGCAGGCCCCCCACCGCGCCCGCCTGGCCGCAAGGCTGGTGCAGGCCATGGCCCAGTGCATACACCGCGTGCCCCAGCAGCAGTGGAAAGGGCGAGGCCGGCGCCAGCACGCAGCCGGCGATCTGGATGCACGGCCCCAGCAGACTGAGCGAAGCGCCCAGCTGCACCGTGCGCACCGGCCCGTGGCGCGACAGCAGGCGCCGGCACCATGTGATGCCGAGGATGTAGACCAGCGAGCCGCCCGCTGGAATCCAGCCGTAGAGCACGGGCGACAGGCCGAACAGGTCGACGTACACCATCGGCGACAGCAGCAAAAAGCAGAAGATGCCGCCGTAGGTGGTTGCGGCCAGCGCCGTCCAGGCGCAAAAGCCGGGGTCGGCGATCACCTGGCGCACACCGCCAGCGGATACGGATACGGGTACGGATGCGAGGACCGGGGCAGACTCCGCTGGCACTTGCCGCGTCTCGCTGAAAGTGCGCCAGCACAGTGCCAGCAAAGCCAGCGAGTAGACGCCCATCGCCACCAGCACCCAGCGCCAGCCGGTGGCCTGGACGCCCCATGCACCGGCAATCGGCGCCACCAGGGCCACCAGCCCCAGGCCCATCAGGCCGCGGGCCATGATGCGCGGCCCTTCATGGGCCGGATACAGGTCGCGCACCGCAGCCCGTGCGCACACCAGGATGGCCGCCATGGCCGCGCCCTGCACGGCGCGCCAGGCCACCAGTGCGTCCGCGCTGCCCGCCAGCGCACAGCCTGCCGCCGCTGCCGTGTAGCAGGCCAAACCCGTCAGCAGAACGGGCCGGCGCCCGAAGCGGTCGGCCAGCGGTCCGCACACCAGCTGGGCGACACCGAAGGCCAGCATGAACACGGTCAGGCTGCTGCTGGCCGAGCCCAGGTCGCGCGCGATCTCGGGCAACGCCGGCAGATAGCCATCGGTGGCGACCGGCTGCGCGGCCAGCAGCAGCGGCAGCAGCAGCAGGAGGAAGGAAGCGGTGCGGCGCGGGCCGGGATCAGCGAAGTTCATCTCAATGAAGCCTGGTCACGGCATGCCGCGCGTCGAGCGAGGCAGTTCCAAGGGAGATACATGGCCAGTTGCGCGCCAGGCATCCTATGCGACGGCGGACAGCGCGGCCCGCAGGCCCAGCAGGTAGCTGTCCGCGCCGAAGCCGCAGATCTGGCCCCGGACGATGTCGGCAAACACCGAGTGGTGGCGGAAGGGCTCGCGCGCGTGGATGTTGCTCATGTGGATCTCCACCACGGGCACGGTGAGCATGGCCAGCGCGTCGCGGATGCCGTAGCTGTAGTGCGTCCAGGCACCGGCGTTGATGAGCACGCCATCGACGCCGTCCCGAAAGCCCTGGTGGATGCGATCGCACATGGCGCCTTCGCAATTGGTCTGGAAGCTGTCCACCTCGCAGCCCAGCTGGCTGCCCAGGCTGCGCAGCGAGGCGTCGATCTCGGCCAGCGTGACCGTGCCGTATTGGGCAGGGTCGCGCTGGCCGAACATGTTGTGGTTGATGCCGTGCAGCATCAGGATGGTCTTCATGGGGTGTCCTCGATTCAGGGATTCGTTCATGCCACCGGGGTCTCGACGGCGGCACCGGTACGCGCCGCCTCTGCAATGGCCTCGGTGATCTGCAGGTTGCGCAGGCCGTCGTGCACGCTGACCAGCGGCTCAGCCTGCCCGCGCGCCACCTGGGCGAAGTGGGCCATCTGGCGCACCAACGGGTCCGAGCGCTCCACGGCGGCCACATCCAGGTCGAAGGGCTCATTCCAGGAGCGCTGGCCGGCCGATGCATAGGTCTTAAGCCGCATGCTCGGTATGGCCAGCGAGCCGAAGGTGCCCGCCACCAGGTAGCAGTCTTCGTCCTCATAGCTGGCATAGGCCTTGTTCTCCTGCGAGGTCTGCTCCCAGCTGCGCGCGCTGGCGGCCGTGTCCGAAAGCACAAAGCTGCCCAGCGCACCGCTGGCAAAGCGCAGGTTGATGGCCACCGTGTCTTCCACGGCAAAACCGCGCGTGGCATGCGAGGCGAAGGCCTGCACGGCCACGATGTCGCCGCACAGCATGCGCAGGTTGTGGACCTCGTGGATCATGTTGAGCAGGATGGGGCCGCCACCGGCCTCACGGCGCCAGGAGCCTTCCTCGAAATAGGCGTCCGGCTTGTAGAACAGGGCCGCGCCGGTCACGGCCACCAGGCGGCCCAGCCGCCCCTGGGCGATGAGGGCTGCGGCCCGCGCCATGATCGGGCTGTGGGCGCGGTGGTGGCCCACCAGCACCCGGGCGCCGCTGCGCTCGGCCAGCGCGGCCAGCCGCTGGGCCTCGGCCACGGTGGCGGTCACGGGTTTTTCCAGCAGTATGGGCAGGCGCGCATGCATGCACTGGGCCGCCTGCGGGGCATGCAGTCGGTTGGGCGTGGCCAGCACCACGGCGTCGGGCCTGTCATGGGCGATCAGCTCGCCCAGGTCGCGCCACAGCGGCACCCCGGCCCTTTGGGCAAGCTCCCGGGCTGCCGGCGCCGGGTCCACGATGGCGGACAGGCGGCAATCCGCCTGGGCCCCGATGGCGGCGATATGCGCCTGGCCGATCGCGCCGGCGCCGGCCACGGCAATGCGAAGCGGGTGCAGCTGTGCCATGGCATGCCCCCTCAGAAGCGGTGCAGCACGCCCAGCTGCACGCCCTTGATGGTGCGGCCGTTGACGTCGTCGGCCGATGTGAAGTTGGGCTTCATGCCGCCGGAGGCCGCCAGCCGGAAGCCCGCGTTGCGGTCGTTCTTCAACTGCTCGGCCACCGCGTAGAGCATGGTGCGCCTGGACAGGTCGTAGTAGGCCGCGATGGCCCCGCCCGATGCGCCGCGCCCGCTGTCCGAGCCATCCTGTATGCGGCCCCACAGTGCGCCCACGCGCAGCTGCGGCGCCACGCGGTAGTCTGCCGACAGCTGCCAGACGCGGTAGAAGCGGCGCACATCGGCATTCGTGCCCGCCACCAGCCCGCCCACATTGCCCAGCACCGTGCCCGTGTTGTTGCCCGCCGAGCCCGCCGTGCTGTTGTTGGACCGCACAAAGGCCAGCTGGACCTTGCCCTTGCCGTAGTCGTAGTTGGCGTAGAGGTTGTCGTAGCGGACCGCGTCGGTATAGGCCGCGCTCTGCGGCGCACGCGCATACAGGCCTGCATAGCCCACGCGGTAGGGGCCGTTCAGGTAGTCCAGGCCCAGCTGGTAGATGGCCTGGCGCGCTGGAGCACCGGTCTCGGCCATGGCGTAGTGGGCCTCGAACAGGAAGCCGGCCACGCGCGGCGAGGTGTAGGAGATGTCGTTGTCGAAGCGCGAGGGCACGCCGAAGTTGTTGACCATCGATCCCAAGGTGCGCGAGGTGAAGTCGATGTAGTCGCCGCGCCCGAAGATCACGGTGTTCTGCCGGCCCAGCCGCACCTCGCCCCAGCCGCCGCCCAGGCCCACCCAGCTTTGGCGGTCGAAGCCGCGCGTGCTGTCGGCCTGCGTGCCGTTGTCGGCGTTGATGCCCATCTCCAGCTGGAACTTCGCGTACAGGCCGCCACCCAGGTCTTCCTGACCGCGAAAGCCCAGGCGGCTGCGCAGCAGGGCACCGTCCTCCAGCGTGGTCATGGATGCGCCCGAGCTGCTGCGCATGTGGTTGATGTACTGGTCCACGCTGCCGTAGATGGTGACGGAGGACTGGGCTTGGGCGCCCGCTCCCCAGGCGCCCAGCACGGTGGCCAGGGCCAGGATGCGAAGGGCCCCGCGCTGCGGCACTCGCGGTGTCTGGTGCATTTGCTGTTGCATGGTCTTGTCTCCTTCTCTGTGAAAAATGCTTTTTCGGGCGTGGCTGCGCCCTGCCCCGGACGCATCCAGGGCCGGTTGTCTGTCGGCTGGATCAGTAGGAGATGTGGGCGGTGGCGCGCAGCTCGTCGGGCGTGGCGCTGCCGAAGCCGAAGAATTCGAGGTAGGCGGGAATCATCTCGAACAGCATGTCCGTGCCCACCTGGAAGTCGCAGCCCTTGTCGCGCACGGCGCGCAGCAGCGGCGTGAACTCGGACTTCATCACCACCTCGCCCACAAAGGTGGCGGGCGCGATGCGCTGCACATCGAACGGCAGCGGGTCATCGTCCTTCATGCCCAGCGGCGTGGCGTTGACGACCACGTCAAAGCCCCGCGGGTCCCTGGAGCCCGTGCCCACCTTCATCCTCGGGTAGTAGGCAGCGAGCCGACCGGCCAGGGCCTGCGCGCTCTCGTCCCGCGTGTCGAACAGCATCAGCTCGCCCACGCCGGCCGCCGCCAGCGAGGCGGCAATCGCCGAGCCCACGCCACCCGCCCCGGAAATCAGCACCCGCGCGCCCTGCAGCTGCCGCCCCTTGCGCAGCACGCCGCGCACAAAGCCTGCGCCGTCGAACTGGTCGCCCAGCAGCGAGCCATCCTCGCGCCGCAGCACGGCATTGCAGGCGCCTGCAATGTGCACGGCGGGCGTGACCTCGTGCACCAGGTCCACCACGGACACCTTGTGCGGCATGGTGATCAGCGCGCCGCGCAGGTTGGTGAAACGCATGATGGCGGCAAAGTCGCCGGCGAAATGCGCCGCCTTCACGCCCATGGGCACGACGCAGGCGTCTATGCCCCGGCCGTCGAACCATGGGTTGTAGATCATGGGCGACTTGAAGGTCTCGGTCGGGTCGCCGATGTGGGCGATGAGGGTGGTTTTTCCGGAAATCATTTCCTGGGGCCTTAGGATGCCTTGGGTTGCAGGATTCAGCGGCCGGACTGGGCCAGGGCCTGGTTGCGCAGGCGGTCGTACTCGGCAGCTGCCACGGGCTGCGCACCGGCCTCGCCCAGGTCTTCCATGCGCACGCGGTAGGTCTCGCGGGCGCTCCACGCGGCCAGGGCGGCCACCACGGTGATGCCGAAGGCGATCAGGCCCACGGTCAGCCAGATGTTGTGCGCACCCGGAGGCGCCACGGCCGTGAACAGCGCGGGCAGCATGGCGGTGATGGCCGTGCCCACGTTCTGCGAGATGGCCATGGCCGAGACACGGGTGCGGGTGGGGAACAGCTCGGGGTAGAAGCTGGGGAACACCGCGTTGTAGCCCTGGTAGACCACGCCCCACATCAGGATGGACATGGCGAAGGCCAGCGGCATGTTGCGTTCGCTGATGGCGTAGAGGTAGCCGATGGCCAGCAGGCCCGACAGCAGCGCGCCGAAGATGATGGGCGGGCGCCGGCCGATGCGGTCGGACAGGTTGCCCACCATGGGGATCACCAGCACCGCGACGATGTTGCCCACCACGGGAATCCACAGGTACATGTCCTTGGCGAAGCCGATGCCGTAGGCGGGCTGCACGGCGTAGGCCGCGCCGAAGATGGTGGCCACCACCGGGATCACGTTCATCAGCGCCATGCAGACCACGCGCAGCATGTCGGGCGAATGGTGGCGGAAGGCCTCGACCACGGGCGAACGCGGACGCGCCTCGCTGCGGCCTGCGGCGGTGAAGGCCGGGGTCTCGTTGACCTCGCGGCGGATGATCCAGCCCGCGATGATGACGACGAAGCTCAGGATGAAGGGAATGCGCCAGCCCCAGCTGTTGAACTGCTCGGGAGGCATGTAGTGCGCCAGCGGCAGGAACACGGCCGCTGCCAGGATCTGGCCGGCCTGCACGCCCTGCAGCGTGAAGCTGGCGAAGAAGCCGCGCCGCCCGAACGGGGCATGCTCCAGGATCATGGAGCTGGCGCCCGAGATCTCGCCGGCCACCGCGAAGCCCTGTATCAGCCGCATCAGCACCAGCAGCGCGGGCGCCCACAGGCCGACCTGGTCATAGGTGGGCAGCAGGCCCACGGCGATGGTGGAAAAGCCCATCAGGAACATGCACCACACCAGCACCTGCTTGCGCCCGTGCGTGTCGCCCAGGTGGCCCAGCACGAAGGCGCCGATGGGCCGCGCCACATAGCCCACGCCATAGGTGGCCAGCGAGGCGATGATGGCAATCGCCGGATCACCCTGCGGAAAGAAGATCTGCGGAAAGATCAGCGCAGCCGCCGTGGCGTAGATGAAGAAGTCGTAGTACTCCAGGGCCGAGCCTATCCAGCCGCTGGTGGCGGCCTTGCGCGGCTGGTGCCCGGTGGGCTGTGTGTGTATCGGGGTTGCGCTCATGTGTTGTCTCCTCCATGTAGAAAAGGCCCCTGCCCGATGCTTGCGGCCAGGCCGGCGGGATGTAAAAAATGTAGTTCCCGCCTATGGATGCGCCCAAGCCAATTTCGAAAGGCATGTGCGCTGATCGCACCGCGCTGTTCGATAATCGCACGCACCCAGGGTTAATACGGAAAAATCAAAACCGTCATGACAACACCTTCCACCCTCGCCCAGCGCGACTGGATTGCCGGACTGGAACGCGGCGTATCGATCATCGAAGCCTTTGACGACGCCCACCCGCGCATGACGGCCGCCGAGGCTGGCCAGCGCACGGGCATGACGCGCACCGCCGCGCGGCGCTACCTGCTGACGCTGCAGCACATGGGCTACGTGGCGGGGGACGGCAAGCTGTTCTGGCTCACGCCGCGCGTGCTGCGGCTGGGGCAGTCGTACCTGGAGTCGGCGCGGCTGCCGCGCATCGTCCAGCCGTTCCTGCAGCGCGTGGCCGCCGGCACCCATGAAACCGCCTACCTGGCGGTGCTGGACGACGACGAGGTGGTCTACATCGCGCGCAACGGACCCAACCGCAACATGAACACCGGCTACGTGCTGGGCGCGCGCGTGCCGGCCCAGGTCACGGCGGCCGGCATGCTGATGCTGTCCATGCGCAGCGACGCCGAGCTGGAGCACTGGCTGGACAACCGCGCGCTGACGGTCTTCACCTCGCACACCATCACCTGCCCCGCCGAAATGCGCCGCGAGCTGGCCTTGATCCGCACCCAGGACTGGGCCCTGTGCGAGCAGCAGCTGAACCTGGACTCGCGCGGCATTGCCGTGCCGCTGCGCGACCGCCACGGCGCGCTGGCCGGCGCCCTCAACATCACCATGCCCATGGGCCGCGAAACCGGCAAGGACGCCGTGGCGCGCGTGCTGCCCATGCTGCGCGAGACGGCGCAGGCCATGCGGGATCTGATCTGATGGTGAACAACACGGCCATGGCGCAACTTCCTGGCCTGGACATGCATGGCGGCGACGACCATCTGCTGCAGCATCTGCAGGCACTGGAAGTGCGGCTGCACGATCCGCAGGTGCGATCGGACGCAGGCCAGCTGCAGGCGCTGCTGCATGAAGACTTCCTGGAATTCGGCCGATCGGGCGGCATGCACGACCGGGCCGCCACCGTGGACAGCCTGGCGGACGCCTTGCCAGCACAGGCCCCTGCCCGGCTGGTGTCAGGCGGCTTTGCGCTGGCGCGCCTGGGACCGGACAGCGCGCTGCTGACCTACCGCTCGGCCAGCGTGGCCGAGGATGGAACGGCCGGCCGGCATACGCTGCGCTCCTCGGTCTGGCTGCGCACGGCGCGGGGCTGGCAGATGCGCTTCCACCAGGGCACGCCCACGGCGCCATTCGACCTGGCCGCATCCATGCCATGAGCGGCCTGCGGCGTGTTCAGACGGTCTCGAACGCGTACTTTTCCGTATCCACCTCGCGCTGCGAGGCCACGGCATAGCGGTCGCCCTGGATGCGCTCGGGCTTGAAGAGGTCGTCCAGTTCAGCCAGCAGGGCCGCATCCAGGCGCACGGCGCCGCCGCGCAGGTCTTCGTGCAGGTGGTCCACGCTGGTGGTGCCCGGCAGGGCAATCACATGCTCGCCCTGGTGCAGCACCCAGGCGATGGCCAGCTCGGCCAGCGTGCAGTCGGCGCGCTCGGCAATGGACTGCATGGGCGCGAGCAGCTGCAGGTTCTTCGCATAGGCCTCGGGCGCAAAGCGCGGCATGGCGGCGCGGATATCGCCCTTGACCAGGCCCTGGACCTCCTGGAGCTTGCCGGTGAGGAAGGCGCGGCCCAGCGGGCTGAAGGCCACGTAGGCAATGCCCAGTTCCTTGCAGGCCTGCAGCGTGCCCAGCTCGGCATTGCGCGACCACAGCGAATACTCGCTTTGCAGCGCGGCGATGGGGAAGGTGGCATGGGCGCGGCGCAGCGCGTCGGCGCCGATCTCGGACAGGCCCAGGGCGCGCACCTTGCCCTCTTCCACCAGGCGCGACATCTCGCCCACCGATTCCTCGATGGGCACGCGGCGGTCCCAGCGGTGCAGGTAGTAGAGGTCGATGACATCGGTGCCCAGGCGCTGCAGGCTGTCTTCGCAATTGCGGCGCAGGGTCCTGGGGTGGCCATCGATCACGCGGCGCACCACGCCGTCGTCGCCGCGCACGCCGGCCATGCCGCATTTGCTGGCCAGGGTGATGTGGTTGCGGTGGGACTTGAGCACGGGGCCGACCAGGGATTCATTGGCGCCGAAGCCATACAGCGCCGCCGTGTCGAACAGCGTGACACCGGCGTCCAGCGCCGCATGCAGCACGGCCCTGCCCTGCTCGGGCGACGGCGGATGGCCATAGGCGTGGCTGAGGTTCATGCAGCCCAGGCCGACGGCGCTGACGGAGAAGGGACCCAGGTTTCGTGTGGACAGGTTGGTCATGGTGGCTCACAGGGAAAAGAAGAAAGGGAGCGGCCGGCGCTCCCTTGCAGTGCATTCGCACAACGATTTTGCCGTCAAACCGCAGCGCCCCGCACGCTCGTGCGCGCCCAGGCCGGCAGCGGCACGGGCCGGTGCAGCACGTCGTCGTTGAGCCACTGCGCGCTGCGGCGCGCGCGCTCGGCCACGGTGTCCAGCGGCAGTTGCTGGTAGTCGTCGTTGAAGACCTCGAAGCTGTAGTCGCCACGGTAGCCCAGGCGGTCCAGGCGCAGCACCAGGTCGGCCAGGCGCTCGCTGTGCACGCCCTCGCCCGGAAACACGCGGAAGGTGCGCGCCGTGGCCATGCGTTCCTCGAAGGTGGGCGCGTCATGCCACATGAAGTCGGACAGCTGCACCAGGAAGATCTTGTCGCGGTCGATCAGCTCCAGCGCATCCAGCGGCGTCTTGGCGGCCAGGATGTGGAAGGAGTCCAGGCCGATGCCCAGGTTGGACATGTCGGCGCGGCAGACCACGTCCCAGCTGGTGGTGAATTCGTTGACGTTGCGGCCCCAGGACAGGCCCTCGTAGGCGATCTTCACGCCCAGCGGAATGCCGAGCATGGCCAGCTTGCGCAGGTCGCGCGCAATCACGTCGAGATCGCCCGTGGCATGGCGCGAGGTGGACGAGCAGGCCAGCAGCACGGGGCTGCCGATCTCGGCGCACATCTCCAGCATGGATTTGGCGATGTCCACCTTGTAGTGGTGCAGGTGGTCGGACAGGCCCTCGAAGTCGCGCAGCACCTGAAAGCCCGTGGGCCGCAGGCCGCTGGCGCGCACGGCCGCCGCTGCCGCCTTGACGCCGCCGGGGTGGCCGGCCAGGTCGCGCGCGCTGAGCATGACCTGGGTGAAGCCCGCGCGCCGGATGGCGTCGAGCTTGGCCTCCAGTGAGCCATTCAGAGTGATGGTGTCCATGCCATAGCTGTCCAGCAAGCCCATGTTGCCCTCCAGGATCGTTGTGTGTATCGGCGGTTGAATCGGACGGCGGCGCGCCAGGCTTTGCGCTAGGCGTCGCGGTGCACCAGCTCGAACACCACGGTGCCCATGGCGTTGCGCGTGAGCGCGCCGCGGTCATCGGGGTGCAGGCGGCTCGATTCCACGAACTCCACGCCGCGCTGGCGCAAGGCCTGCACGGCAGCAGGCACGTCGGTGGTGCCCAGGCCGATGCGCTGCAGGCGCTCGGGCATGTCGTCCCACTCCAGGCCCGGATCGGGCTCGATGAGCTGCCACAGGAAGCGCTTGCAGGGGCTGCGCATGAGCTTGCCCTTGGGCAGGATGCCGAAGCGCTGCGCATCGGGCAGCAGGTGGAAGTCGAACATGCGTTCGAAGTAGGTGATCCAGTCGGCGCTGCGGCCACGCCCTATGTACTGGACCACGCCGAAATAGCCCAGGCCGGCCAGCGCCGGCGGATGGGGATCGGCCCCGGCAACGGGCTTGAAGTCGATGTCATAGATGGAGAACTCATGCCATCGATCGACAAAGTAGAAGCGGCTGCCACCCGGGCCGTGGATGGCCGGGATGTGCAGCTCCATCGCCTGGGCCTGGCTGGGCGCCGCCCAGGCTCCCAGCTCGATGCAGCGCGTATGCGCCTGCAGGGCATCCTGCACGCGCAGCGCCACGGCCGAGATGACGGGCTGCCCGTCGGACGCGGCATGGGCCAGCACATCGGCGGCGCCCGCATTGACCACCAGGTTCATGTCCCCCTGCCGGTACAGCGTCACCTCGCGCGAGCGGTGCCGCGCCACGGGGCGAAAACCCAGCCCCTCCAGCACCTGGCCCAGGGCCTGGGGCTGGCTGGTCGTGTACTCGATGAACTCTATGCCGTCGATCCCGAGGCGATTGGACGCCTCGGGCACGTCTTCCCGGCTGCTGGAGGAGGAATCGGTCATTGCGGTACTCCGGGTGGAAACATGATCGTCGTGCCACGCCCAAGTGGCATCGCTCTCCTACGATCAAATACGCGTAAAACTGGCGCGGCCCAACTCAGAGACACCGAGGAAGGGCCGCCCCGCACCGAGGGTGTCGTCCCCCTTTCAGGGGGAAGACGCGAAGAGGCTCAGGGGGTGAGCTGTTTTTCCAGATCGTGCAGGACCTGATAGCAGGGCAGGACCTGGGCCACGCTGGAATTGGGCTCGCGGCCTTCGCGGATGGCGGCGAAGAACTCGCGGTCCTGCAGCTCGATGCCGTTCATGGACACGTCGACCTTGGAAACGTCGATCTTCTCTTCCTTGCCGTTGACCAGGTCGTCATAGCGCGCGATGTAGGTGCCGGTGTCGCCGATGTAGCGGAAGAAGGTGCCCAGCGGGCCGTCGTTGTTGAACGACAGGCTCAGCGTGCAGATGGCGCCATTGGCGGCCTTGAGCTGGATGCTCATGTCCATGGCAATGCCCAGTTCCGGGTGGATGGGGCCTTGCACGGCGTTGGCCTTCACGATGGGGCTGCCGGCCTGGTAGGCGAACAGGTCCACGGTGTGGGCGGCGTGGTGCCACAGCAGGTGATCGGTCCAGCTGCGGGCCTGGCCCAGCGCGTTCATGTTGGTGCGGCGGAAGAAATAGGTCTGCACATCCATCTGCTGGATGTTGAACTCGCCGGCCGCGATCTTCTTGTGCACCCACTGGTGGCTGGGGTTGAAGCGGCGCGTGTGGCCGCACATGGCCACCAGGCCGGTCTGCTTTTGCAGATCGGCCACGGCCTGCGCGTCCTTGAGGCTGTCGGCCAGCGGGATCTCCACCTGCACATGCTTGCCGGCCTTCAGGCATTCGATGGCCTGGGCGGCGTGCATCTGCGTGGGCGTGCACAGGATGACGGCATCCACCTCGGGCAGGGCCAGGCTGTCGGCCAGCTCGGTGGTCACATGCTGGATGCCGTACTTGTCGGCCACTTCCTGGGTCTTGGCCAGCTCGCGGCCCACCAGGGAGACGACTTCCACGCCGTCGATGTTCTTGATGCCGTCCAGATGCTTGATGCCGAAGGCACCGGCGCCCGCCAGGGCGACTTTGATGGTCTTGTTGCTCATATGAGTCTCCGTAGAGCCGCCTCAAGGAGGCGAAGGCCCCCTCGGGGGGCAGTGAATACACGCAGTGATGAACGTGGGGGCCTCAGCCGTTCTCCAGGATGAGATGTCCCACGGCCGTATT
>NZ_BCTO01000063.1 GCF_001571325.1 Delftia tsuruhatensis NBRC 16741 | reverse complement strand
GAACACGGCCGTCGGACACCTCATCCTGGAGAACGCAGCATGAGCCGGCCTTGCGTGGTACTTCTGCCGGGCCTGCTGTGCGACGAGACGGTCTGGCACGAGCAGCAGGCGGCCCTGTCCTTTGCCGGTGTTGCCGAGTGCATTGTTCCGTCCTATGGCGCGGCGGCCACCATCGAAGACATGGCGCGCCTGGTGCTGGATGGCGTGGCGGCCGAGCGGTTTTCGCTGGCGGGCCATTCCATGGGCGGGCGCGTGGCCCTGGCCATTGCCGGCATGGCGCCCCAGCGTGTGGAGCGGCTGGCCTTGCTGGACACCGGCATGGACCCCATCGCCCCGGGCGAGGCCGGCGAGAGCGAACGCGCCAAGCGCATGGCGCTCTTGCAGATCGCCCGGCACAGCGGCATGCGCGAGATGGGCCTGCAATGGGCGCGCGGCATGGTGCATCCGGACCGGCTCGATACGCCGCTGTTCAGTGAGGTGCTCGACATGGTGGCGCGCTTCACGCCCGAGGTGTTCGCCGCGCAGATCAATGCCTTGCTGAACCGCCCCGATGCGGGCGATGTGCTCAGGCAGCTGCGCTGCCCGACCCTGCTGGCCTGCGGTCGCCAGGATGCCTGGAGCCCGCTGTCACGCCATGAGCGCATGCAGGCCCTGTGCCCGGGCGCCGAGCTGGTGGTGATCGAGGACAGCGGCCACATGAGCACCATGGAGCAGCCGCAGCAGGTGTCGCGGGCACTGCTCGACTGGATGGGGCGCTGAGCGAGCGCTGCGCTCAGGCTAGGCCGGCGGATCGCCCACGGCCCGCCGGCAGGCCTGCATGAACAGCTCCAGGTCCTGCGATGCCGTGCTCAGCGCACGCGTGGCCAGCCCGATGCGCCTGCGTGTGGAAGGCAGGTCCACAGGCACGATGGACAACTGCCCGCCGTGGTCATCCTGCAGGGCCTGTCCGCGCGAGGCCAGGGCCAGCCGGCCCGTCTGCAGCACAAAGGCCAGCGTCATGGTCGGGCTGCTGGCGCGCAGGCTGGCGCGCGGCGGCTCCAGGCCCTGGCTGCGGAACAGCTGGACCATGGCGCGGTCGGCCGGCGTGCCGGGCAGGGGCGACACCCAGGGCCATTGCAGCAAGTCCTCCAGAACCAGCTGGCCGCGGTCCAGGCAGGCATGGCCGGCCGGTGCCACCACGACCAGGTCATCGTCGAACAGGTGCAGCTGGCGTACCTCATCGGAGGGCATGTCGGCGCGCAGGGCGCCAGCGATGGCGTCGATGTCGGCGCTCAGCAGGTGCTGCACCAGGCTCTCGTAGGTGCCGTCCACGATGCTGACCTCGATGTCCGGGTGGCTGGCGGCCAGGCTGTCGACCGCGCGCGGCAGGAAGATTCCCACCGACAGCGGCAGCACGCCGACCACCACGCGCCCCCGGATCTCGCCGCGCCAGGCGGAAATATCGCTGTCCATGCCGCGCACCTCGGCCAGGGCCAGCTTGACACGGCGCAGCAGCGCTTCGCCGGACGGCGTCAGCCGCGTGCCGAAGGCCAGCTTGTAGAACAGCTGCATGCCCAGACTGGTTTCCAGCCCCTGCAGCGCCGCATGCACGGCGGGCTGCGTCAGGCCCAGCCACTGCGCGGCCAGGGATTCGCTGCCGCAGTCGGCAATGGCCATGAGGGCGCGCAGCTGGCCCGCAGGCACGGTCTCGGCAAAACGCTCGGGCAGGGGAGGGCGCCTGGCCGCCAGCGTGGCGGCGGCCTGGGCGTCGGCCGCGCCGCTGCCCAGGTGCTGGAGCATGGCCTCTATGCGGGCGGCCAGCTGGCTGCCCAGCGGGGTCGGCATCATGCCGCGCGCACCGCGCATGAACAGCGGCATGCCGCAGGCCTCTTCCAGTTGCAGTACCGAACGCGCCACGGCCGGCTGAGAAAGATGCATAGCCTGGGCGGCCCGCGTGGTGCTGCCGTGGCGCACCACGCCCAGCATGGCGCGCATGGCTCGCAAATGGCCTGCCAACTCGGGAAAACGCGAGGGATTGCTGCTGGCCCAGGGGGCAAGGGAAAGGTTCATTGAAAGGCGCTTCGCGGTACGTTGGAAGAACGTGTTTTGATTGTCCCATAAGAAAAACGCATTGATGGCCGGGGCTCCGGCATTGGCCGGATCGATGCCGGCGTGGAATGCTTGGTGCCTGGATCAAGACAGCCCATCGCAGGCTGCGAATTCCGGGGAGACAAGAAACATGAACCATGAAATCGACCGGCTGCTGGCACGCCAGGCCTGCATGGATCTGGTGCTGCGCGCTGCTGCCTTTGCGGATGCCGGTGATGCCCAGGCCCTGGCCTGGCTGTTTGCCGAAGACGGCCAACTGCAACGGCCCGGCGGCGAGGTACTGGGCGGGCGCACGGCCATCGCCGCCGCGTACTCCCGGCGTCCTGCGGGCCGCATGACCCGGCATCTGGTCACCAACACGCTGGTGGAACTGCAAGGCCCGGACCGCGCCAGCGCGCGCAGCCATGTGCTGCTGTGGTCCTGCGACGAGGCCGATGCCATCACGCCGCACGGCCGCCCGGCGCAACCGCGCCAGCTCGTAGGCGAGTTCGATGACGACTTTGGCCGCAGTCCTGAAGGCCGTTGGCTGATCACGCGCCGCGTGGCGCGCTTCGTCATGTACCGGGACCTCCCGGGCGCCTGAAGAGCAGGGCGCCCAGCCGCTTTCTCCCATTTCCCCGTGCCCGCCACTCTCGCCTTTCCCAAGGCGCAGCGTTGCGGCGTGCCGATTCCGCAACGACAACGACAGGAGACACAAGCATGAACCGCACTCTCAAAAGCATTCCCCAACCCCCAGCCAGGCGCCCACTGCGGGCTTGTCTGGCCCGCCTCGCCCCGCTCGCCATGCTGGCAGCAGCAGGCGGCGCCCAGGCCCAGACCGCCTCATCGGTGACGCTGTACGGCCATCTGGACACCGGCATCGAGCACCTGACGAATGTGCAAGGCGGCGGATCGCTGACGCGCATGCCTGGCCTCACGGGAACGGCACCGTCGCGCTGGGGGCTGCGCGGCAGCGAGGATCTGGGCGGCGGCCTGAGCGCCGTCTTTGCGCTGGAGTCAGGCTTTGGCCCGGATGCCGGCACCTTCAACCAGGGCGGGCGGGGCTTCGGGCGCCAGGCCTGGGTGGGGCTGTCCGGAGGCTGGGGCAGTGTCTCGCTGGGGCGCAACTACACCATGCTGTACTGGGCATTGTTCGATGCCGACCTGCTCGGCCCCAACGCCTTCGGCCTGAGCAGCCTGGACAGCTACATCCCCAACACGCGCACCGACAACTCCCTGGCCTACCGGGGACGCTTCGGCGTCTGGAGCCTGGGCGCCGCGTACAGCCTGGGACGCGATGCCGTCAACGCCGGCCCCAGCCCGGCCGGCACCAACTGCGCCGGCGAATCGGCCACGGACAGGCAGGCCTGCCGCCAGTGGTCGGCCATGCTGAAGTACGACACCGCGCCCTGGGGCTTTGCCCTGGCCGTGGACGAGATGCGCGGCGGCGCCGGCGCATTTGCAGGGCTGACGCGCTCGGACCTGAAGGACCGCCGCATCATGCTCAACGGCTATGCCGCGCTGTCACCCACCATCAAGCTGGGCGCCGGCCTCATGCGCCGCGACAACGACGCGGCCCAGGCGGCCTCGGCCAGCAACGGCGCCACGCCGCGCAGCACCCTGGCCTGGGGCGGCCTGTCCTGGTCCCCCAGCGCCGCCGTCGTGGTCGATGGCCAGCTGCAGCAACTGCGCTATGCCCAGGGTGGCGACCGCTCCACTTTGCTGGCCCTGCGCGCCACCTACAGGTTCTCCAAGCGCACGGCGGTCTATGCCCAGGCCGCGCGCATTGACAACGGACAGCGCCTGGCCATCTCGGTCAGCTCGGCCGCAGCCGGCGGCAGCCCGCTGGCGGGCGCATCGCAGACCGGCCTGATGCTGGGCCTGCGCCACTCGTTCTGAAACCGAGGGCAAATACAACAGGCCAGCTGGGCAAGTCGGCAATTTCCTGGCGCAGTTCGGCGAGCAGCCCGGCGTCGTCGCTGGGTGTGCGATGGCTGCGGCCATCGGCCCAGCCTTCACCGCGCCCAGGCAGGTCGCGCACAGGCGAGCGCAATCCACTTTTTCTGCGGCGTACCGCACGGCTTCCTTGAGGATTTCGTTCTTCAAGGTTGTCTTGCCGAGCACGCGCTGCCGCTTGGCTATTTCCGCGCAGACACCGACAGCGGACTCCTTGATATCCGTACATGCCGAGTTGTGGATCGGAGATGTTCTCACGCGCATAAGTAGCAATTTCCTCAAATTGATAGAAAAATTTAATTCATATTTGATTAAATTGATATCTATGATGCAGACATCGGATCAATTTTGGCATTCAATGGCAGCATGTGGCTGCGCCGATCCGGCCAGTTCAGGGTGACGCGGGACAGCGCAGGGCAGGGGGGCTGAAAAGTCGCAAGCCCCATGCTCTGCGCCAAGCCAGGTCAAGCCTGCATGGCGAACTCAACTCCATCGTCCTGGTCGAGGGCGAGAGAACAGTGGAAGGAACAACAATGAGACTCCAGATCAGACAAGCCTACAGTTTTGGTGCCGCTCTCCTGCTGGTTCTTGGCGCGGCCACCATTGGCGCAGCCATCATGAGCAACCGCAGCAGCGCTCTTGCCGACGAAACCGCCGCCAGGCGATACCAGTCCTACCTGCTGGCCGATGAGTTGCGGCAAAGCTCTGACGACCTCACCCGACTGGCGCGCACCTACGTGGCCACCGGTGACGCCAAGTGGGAGAAGCAATACATCGAGATTCTGGATATTCGCAATGGCAAGCTGCCACGGCCTCAGGCCTACGAGCGGATCTATTGGGACTTCCGGGCAGCCGATGCGCAAAACGTGCGTCCTGCAGGCGAAACGGTGCCGCAGCTTGATCTGATGAAGCGGGCCGGCTTTGCAGACAACGAACTCGCCAAGCTGGCCGAAGCCAAGGCCAACTCAGATGATCTGGTGCGCACTGAAACCATCGCCATGAACATGGTGAAGGGCCTCTATGACGACGGCAAAGGTGGGTTCACGCGCCAAGCTGAACCCGACAAGGCCAAGGCTCTGGGGATGATGCACGACTTGGCGTACCACCAGTACAAAGCCAAGATCATGAAACCCGTGGACGAGTTCCTGATTCTTCTCGATGAGCGCACGTCAGCACAGCTGGCCGCAGCCGTGGCGGCGCGGCAGCAATGGTCGAAACTTGCCATGGCCTCGACGGCATTGCTCATCGTGAGCCTGCTCGCCGGGCTCCTTTATCTGCGTCGTCGCACCAGCGCCGTGCTTGGCGACGTCAGTCGTGTGGCATCGGGCATTGCGGCAGGGGAGCTTGATCAGTCGATCAATCTCGGAGTGAGGGGTGAAGAAGGTGACCTGCTGCGCACTATGGGCAGCATGCAGCAGCAATTGTCTAGCGTGGTGGGCGCCATTCGCAGTGGTGCCGACAGCGTGGCGACAGCCAGCTCCGAGATTGCACAGGGCAACCAGGACCTGAGCCAGCGCACCGAAGAGCAAGCCAGTGCCCTGCAACAAACGGCCGCCACGATGGAGGAGTTGGGCACCACCACCCGCAACAACGCCGACAACGCCAAGCAGGCCAATCAACTCGCTCAGGGCGCCTCGGCCGTCGCTGCGCAAGGTGGCGAGGTGGTCGGCAAGGTCGTCACCACGATGCAAGGCATCAGCGACAGCAGCCGCAAGATCGGCGACATCATCGGCGTGATCGACGGCATCGCCTTCCAGACCAACATCTTGGCGCTCAACGCAGCCGTTGAGGCGGCCCGCGCAGGGGAGCAGGGACGCGGCTTCGCTGTCGTGGCGTCTGAAGTGCGCAGCCTCGCGCAGCGCAGCGCTGAGGCTGCCAAGGAAATCAAGGCCCTGATCGGCCGTAGCGTCGAGCAGGTGGAGCAAGGCACCGTGCTGGTGGACGAGGCCGGCAAGACCATGGGCGAGATCGTCGCCTCGATCCAACGCGTGAGTGACATCGTGGCCGAGATTACCTCGGCCAGCGTCGAGCAGAGCTCCGGCATCGGGCAGGTCGGCGAGGCCGTCAGCCAGATGGACCAGGTGACGCAGCAGAACGCGGCGCTTGTGGAAGAGAGCGCTGCCGCCGCAGAGAGCCTGAAGGGCCAGGCCCAGAAACTGGTGCAGGCCGTGGCGGTGTTCAAGCTGTCGCATGAAGGACTTGGAGGCTCGACCCACGCTGCGGCCCCAGCGGCCAACGCTGCTGCCGTCGAGCGTCGCGGCCCGGACCGTGCCAAGAACATCGCCCGGCCGGCATTCAAGGCGAAGGCTGCTGCAGCCCCAGCATCGACCTCTGAGTCGAGCCGGCTCGCTATCGTACCTGCCAAGACCGGCACTGACGACTGGACGTCGTTCTGAGCGCGGCTCGCCGCGCCAGAACCCGCCCCCAATCTCCAAGGAGTCGAAGATGACCGCCATGATTGAAGAGCGCCCAACGGTAGCACCGGTTACAGCGCAGACGACAGCCGCCTCATCAACCCGGGCTGCCAATGCAGTGGCCGCCATGCCCAACGAGTTCCTCAGCTTCCGCCTGGGTGGCGAGGAATACGGCATCGACATCCTGCGGGTACAGGAGATCCGCAGCTACGAGGCTCCCACCCGCATTGCGAACGCACCGCATTTCATCAAGGGAGTGATCAACCTGCGTGGCGTGATCGTGCCCATCGTCGACCTGCGCCTGAAGCTCGGTTGCGAGTCGGCCGAGTACACCGATTTCACCGTCGTCATCGTGCTGAACGTGCGCGGACGGGTCATTGGCGTGGTGGTCGATTCGGTGTCGGACGTTCTGGCGCTGGGCGCGGACAACATCAAGCCGGCGCCCCAGATGAGTGCCTCGGTGGATGCCGGCTACATCATGGGTATGGGATGCTTCAAGAGCGGCGATGTCGAACGCATGCTGATTCTGACCGACATCGAAGCGCTCATGAGCAGCGCCGAGATGGGGTTGATGGAGGCTGCGATGCTTTGATTGATACGATGTATATTATGTTAAATCACAGTTGCGATTAACACTGTCCAAACCCAGGTAAGGCACTCTTCCTGCACCAGGCCTGCCTGTCTTCCGCCTCCTTTTTTCAGCTGTTCAACCCTCTTTCCAGGCTCTCCAGTTCCTGCCTCAACAACAACTCCGTCTCCTGCGGTTCGAACTGGCGTTGCAGCAGCGGGATGGTGAAGACGTAGCGTGCGTCGTGCACGCCGTGGGTTTCATCGCGGCGCAGGACGTAGGCCAGTTGCAGGCGGGCCAGGGATCGGCGCAAGGCCTGGGCCTGGCCGGTGGCGCCGTGGGCCTGGACCAGGGCGTCGAGCGCGGTCAGGCTGGTGTGACCTTGCTGGGCCGTGTGATAGACGGCGATGCGGTCCAGGCGGCAGGCCTGTTCGTCGGTGCTAAGGCGGCCCCAGCCGACCAGCGCATCCTGTACGGGCTGGGATTCCAGCGCCTGGCGCAGGTGGCGCTCTTCGATCACGCGTTCGTCGGGCCCCAGGGCTTGCAGGCATTCCTGGCAGAGGATGGCAACCAGATTGGCCCGCCTGCCGCTGGCCTCGATCAGGCGTTCGGCCAGCGCGTCGTTGGCGTAGCCCACGCGCAGCCTGCGCAGCGGCTCGGTGGCCAGTGCCTGGCAGGCGGATGGCTCCAGGCCACCGATGGCCAGGATGTCGCCGAAGTTGCGCAGCGGCGACTGGTAGTCGAGCAACGCTGCCGCATAGAGATCCCAGAATCCCGCCAGCATGAACCAGCAACGGCCCTCCTCGCTGAGCGCGCGCAAGGCGCTGAGCTGGGGATAGCCGTTGCGGGCCTCATCGCGGAAGAACAGGTCGGCCTCGTCGATCAGCAGGTACAGCCGCCTGCCCTGCGATTGCGACTGCAGGTGTTCGATGATGGCCTCCAGCGGTGTCTCCACGGGCAGGCCGAACTGGGTGGCCAGGCGCGGCGTAAGTCGGTGGTCGCGCAGCGAGAGGTAGTGGCAGGCAATGGACGGATGCTCCTGCAGGCGCCGTTGCACGGCCTTGAGCAGGCTGCTTTTGCCGAGCTGGCGCCCTCCCACGACCAGGTAGTTGGCCGGTTCGCGGTTGAGTACGCGCGCCAGCAGGCGCTCGCGGCCGAAGAACACGTCCTCGCGCGTCACGCCGCCGCGCGTCTGGTAGGGCGAGATGCGCGTGACCTGCAGCTGCGCGGCCAGCAGCCGCAGCAGCACCTGCGCGGGCTCGCCGCCCATCAGCCATTCGGTCTGACCGGGGCTGTCCAGCACTGCGTGCAGATTGGCGCGGTCCTCGGCATGGCGCTGCAGCAGCGGCATGGGCGACTGCGGATGGTGCGGGCTCACGATGAGCACCACATCGCCGCCGGTCTGCAGCAGGCGCAGCTGGCGCACGAGTTCGCCCTCTTCCAGTTCTTCCAGTTGCTCTGGCAGCGCATAGACCAGGCAGCGGCCCAGGGCGATGGGCAGGTCCGGCGGCAGCGTCCATTCGAACATGCCACCGGGCACGGGCCATTCGCCCTCGGCGGTTTTGCAGGTGGCCGACAGTCGTTCGGCCAGGGCGCGCACGCGGGCGGCGGGGCTGGCACCGGCAAGGCGCAGGGCACGCTGCCAGTCGGGCGGGCGTATGCCTGCGGCGCGCAGCACGGCGGACCGCCGGCCGGTGAGCCGCAGCAGCCGGTCCAGCTGGGGAAGATGCTGATACGGCTTGCGGCGCAGGCGCCCGGGCTTGAGCTGCGCCGGGCCTATCAGCGGATGGCGGACCAGCCACAGCAGGGCCAGGCCACCAAAGACCAGGGCGCAGGTCCAGATGATGTTGCGCAGCCAGCCAAAGGGCTCGTGCTCTGGCTGGCCTGGCGAGGGGCTGCAGTTCAGCGGCAGATAGCGTGGCGGGGTGGGTGGCTGGCCGCCCTGGCAGCTCCAGTCCTGGCTGGACATGTTCAGCTGCAGCAGGACCTGGGTTCCTGAGAGCACGCCCATCTGGCTGTCGCGCACGATGTCCGCCTGCAGCACGAAGGGCCTGGGCGAACTCATGCGCACGCGGGGCTCGGCAATCTCCGGTGCCACGCTGGCGATGTCCTGCGGCCAGCTTTCATGCTGGCGCACATGCTCCATCAGGGCCAGGCGCCACAGGATGATTTCGTTCCAGACCCGCCCTGAACTTTCCGCGCCCTGCAGGCTGCCGCGGGTAACGGGGTTGTAGCGGGGCAAAAGTATGGCGGTGCCTATGAACAGCGTGAACAAGGCCAGCAGCGCGGCGCGCCAATAGGATCGGGGCAGCTGCAGAAGGCGGGCCGGGCCGCTCATGCCTGCAGCACCGCCATTGCGGCTTCGCGGGCGATGTCGCAGCGCCAGTGCAGGTAGGCGCCCTCGCCCGCTCCGCGCACCTGCAGCAGGTTGCCCCAGAACAGGCGCCGCAGCACGGCATCTTGCAGATAAGGCCGCGCACGGCCCAGCGATGCCGCATCCACCAGGCTTCGCAATTGATCGCGTGCGGCCGGCTCCTGCGCCAGGGGCAGCAGGGTCTGCCACAGGCGCGCACTGGCCACCAGATGGGCGCGCAGCAGTGGCGAGTGCACGGCAGCGATGCCCACACCCTGCTCCACCAGCCATTGCAGCGCTTCCTCGAAGAGCGCGGGATGCCCGCCCGTCAGGGCCTGCAGCGCCTCGATGACCTCGGCCGGCCAGGCTGTTGCCGGCCAGCGCTGGCGCGCCATCAGGGCCAGGTCTTCCAGCGTGGGGTCGGGCCAGTGCGCCACCTGGCCGATGTTGAGCAGGGACAGATCGCCGCTGCGGTACTTGAGGTCGGCCAGCGCTTCGCTGCCGCACAGCAGCAGGTGCAGGCGGCCGCTGTGCATTTCGCTGAGGCTGCGCAGGATGCCGGCCAGCGTCTCGCGCAGTGCGGCCGTGCCTTGCTCGAAGCGGCTGACCAGGCAGAACAGGCGGCCGCCTGCCAGCAGGCGCTTTTCCAGCAGGGCCTCGAATTCGTAGTCCGAGCCCACCTCGCCCAGCCCGCATTGCCGGCCCAGGGCCGCAAAGTAGTCGGCCGGGGCCGTGCTCACGCTGTACGGCGGCTGGATGTGCAGTACCGCCTCGGCGCCGTACTGGGCGCGGGCACGCAGCAGCAATTCCTGGCGGAACGGGGGCTGCCCCCAGTGCGCGGGAGACAGCAGCATGGTGATGGCATAGGGCGAGGCCTGGGCCAGTTGGGCAAAAAGCCGGTCCATGAAGCCGGCAAAAGGCTGAGCGCCAGCGGCTGGCGCCTGCAGCGGGAACTGCGTGGCAAAGCCGGCGGCGGAGAACAGGCGATTGGTCTCCGCCTCCGTCAGCCGCAGATACTGGGCGCAGGCGGCCAGCCGGTCGCGCGAGCGCGGATTGGGCAGGGAAACCCCATTCCTCCAGTTGTTGACGGCTTCCCGGCTCAGCCCGATCTCGGTGGCCACCCCCGAAGCGCTGGCACGGATGCGGCGCATGTACAGACCCAGAAGATGGCCGAAATCCTCGTGAACGCCTGCGGCCACGGCGGGGCCCTGCTCGATTGCGGTGGGCTGCATCAGCGTTGGCCCTGCTCAAAAAGACGGCGCCTGATGGCGCATGTCCATCCTGCCGTGACGACGGTCGGTATCCACATCCTGTTCACCCTCTCCTGGGACTTTGCCGGATCTTGTGCAATTTGTTTCATTCTGCCGAGCGCGGATTGTCTCAGGATGCCGGGTCGCTGCCGCCCTGCCCCGCGAACTCCCGCCGCGCACTGGCCATCCGGTACAGCGGCAGCACGACCGCCAGTACCAATCCCAGGGCCAGCCAGAGCCACAGGCCCTTTACTCTGAAAGCCAGGGCGGCAACGACGGTGAACGCGACGGCCTCGCACAGTCCGCGAAAGCCTGCCCGCAGCATGAACAGGCCCGCGATGCCGTCCACCGGCGACACGCCGCTCTTGCGCAGGCTGGCCATGGTCTCCAGCAGGGCCTGCACGGACTCCTGGGCCTGGCGATCGCGCTCCTGGTCACGCTCGCGCAGTTGCCTGATGGCCATGGGCTGGGCGGGATTGCTGAGTGAGGTGCCATCGTTGCCCTCTTCCTGCCCCGGGCGCGGATAGACCTCTGCGTCGGGATCGACCAGCACCTGGCGCTCCGGGTAGCGGGCCAGCCAGGCATGGTGGCTGACCCATTGGCCGGCATCGAAGTGATAGCGCTCGCTCTCTCCCACCTGGTCGTAGAAGACATGCAGCACCGCCGCCTGCAGGCCGTGCTGGAACAAGGTCTCCAGCAGCCGCCAGGGCATGCCCGCCGTGGTGCGGGTGTCGAAGCCCAGCTCCAGATGCTGGGGATGGCCCAGGGCGCTGGCATTGCTCCAGTCGTCATCCCACAGCACGGACCGGTCCAGGGCGGGGTCCAGCTCATGGATCCAGCGCTCGGCCTGCTCCCAGGACTGCCGGGCCAGGTACTGGCAGATCAGTTGCACGCGGCGCAGCTGCAGGGGCGTATCGAAGAACAGATAGAGGTGATGGACGTTGCTGGACATGGCGGGCCTGAGGCGTTTGCAGGAATGCCGCGATTGTTCAATTGCAGCTGCCAGCCGGCCCTCCCAGGCCTGTCCAGCACGCGGCTGGCAGGCGCTGCCGCCGGTTGACATTCTGTCCACTGCAAGAAGCGGGATGCAGGCGCTGCTGCGGCGCCCTAGACTGCGGCAATTGCCCACAGCGCCCATGCCGCCAACCGCGCCCGCCATGCACAACCTCCGTCTTTTCGACAACGAAGCTTGCGAATCCGCCCCGCCCTGCCAATGGACGCAGATGGAGCACCAGCTCGACGAGCACGGCTGTGCCCGGCTGCCCGGCCTGCTGGACGCGCAGCAATGCCGTGACCTGGCGGCCCTCTACACCAGGGAAGACGGTTTTCGCTCCCGCATCGTCATGGCCCGCCACGGTTTCGGGCGTGGCGAATACCGGTATTTCGACTACCCCTTGCCACCTCTGCTGCAGCGGCTGCGCGAACAGCTGTATTCCCGCCTGGTGCC
Source organism: Delftia tsuruhatensis NBRC 16741 (assembly GCF_001571325.1). Classification (GTDB taxonomy): domain Bacteria; phylum Pseudomonadota; class Gammaproteobacteria; order Burkholderiales; family Burkholderiaceae_C; genus Comamonas; species Comamonas tsuruhatensis. Next base: position 34,323 of record NZ_BCTO01000063.1, on the reverse strand, counting down.
GGTAGCCAACCGCTGGAACCAGCGCATGGGGCTGGATGTGCGCTATCCGGACCGGCTGCAGGACTTCCTGGCGCGCTGCCACGCGCACGGCCAGTTGCGGCCCACGCCGCTGATCCTCCAATACGGCGAGGGCGACTACAACTGCCTGCACCAGGATGTCTATGGAGAGCATGTGTTTCCGCTGCAGGTGGTGTTGCTGCTGTCGCGGCCGGGGCAGGACTTTGCGGGCGGCGAATTCGTCATTACCCAGGCAGATGGCGACAGGCAACGGGCCGATGTGATGGCGTTGGACCAGGGCGATGCGCTGGTCCTGGCCGTGCGCCACCGGCCCGTGCCGGGGCGGCGCTCAGGCTACCGCCGCGCGGCCATGCGCCATGGCGTCAGCCGCGTCCGAAGCGGCCATCGCCATACCGTGGGGCTGATCTTTCATGACGCACTCTGATATGACGCACTTTGATGGACGGCCGGTATGAGCACGCTGGATCTTTTTGCCGATGAACCTCCCATGGGCATCGAACCCATTGGTCCCCAGTCCGTGGTGCTGCGCGGCCATGCCCTGCCCCATGCGGCGCCACTGCTGGCTGCGGTGGACGGCGTCATGGCCCAGGCGCCGCTGCGCCATCTGGTCACGCCGGGCGGCTTCACCATGTCGGTGGCCATGACCAACTGCGGCACGCTGGGCTGGACCAGCGACAGGCGCGGCTACCGCTACAGCGCCATCGACCCGGTCAGCGGCCAGCCCTGGCCCGCCATGCCGGCCGTGTTTGCGCAGCTGGCGGGCGAAGCGGCCGCCGCTGCGGGCTTCGAGGGCTTCGCGCCCGACGCCTGCCTGATCAACCAGTACCTGCCCGGCAGCCGCCTGTCCCTGCACCAGGACCGCGACGAGCGTGACCTTGGCGCGCCCATCGTCTCGGTGTCACTGGGCATGCCGGCCACATTTCTGTTTGGAGGGCTTGCGCGCGCGGACAAGACGGCCAGGGTGTTGTTGCAGCATGGCGACGTGGTGGTCTGGGGCGGCGTGGATCGGCTGCGCCACCACGGCGTGTTGCCGCTCAAGGACCAGCCTCACCCGCTGCTGGGCGGGCGGCGCATCAATCTCACTTTTCGCAAGGCGGGTTGAATGGAGGGGTCGAAATGGATGGGCTGAACAGCAGTGATCGCTTCGCCGGCCTGGACTGGGGCCGCATTGCCACCCAGCTCGATGCAGAGGGCCATTGCCTGCTGCCACGGCTGCTGAATGCGGATGAAAGCCGCGCCCTGGCTAGCGAGGCGGCCATGCGCAATGGCCTGCCGCCCTCCCTCTACACATGGCGCCCGGTGCTGTACCGGCACCTGCTTGCCATTGCCAATCGCTGGCGTGCCCAAATGGACATGCAGCCTGCCCTGCCCGCCTCGTTCGAGGCCTTCGGGCAGCTGGGCCACCAGCGCGGCCAGATGCATCCGCAGTCGCACCTGCTGCATGTGGCGCAGGCGGGCCATGCGCCGCTGCGCTCATACAGCGAAGGTGCGGCGGTGTTCCCGCTGCAGCTGGTGCTGCTGCTGTCCCGGCCGGGCCAGGATTTCGAGGGCGGCGAATTCGTGATGACCGAGCAGCGCCCGCGCATGCAATCGCGCCCCATGGTGCTGCCGCTGGGCCTGGGGGATGCGGCCATCATCGCCACGGGGCCGCGCCCGGTGCGCGGTGCGGCAGGCTTTTACCGCGTGCATCTGCGGCATGCCATCAGCCGCGTTCACCGTGGCGAGTGGCTGGGTGTGGAGCTGCTGCTGCACGACGCGCCGCAGGCTACCGACGCGAGCCGCTGGCTATAATGCCGCGCCTGCAAAGGCATCCGTGCATCAGGTGTCCACATGCCAGCCATGGGGATGAAACGGGAACAAGGTGACTGCCAGCAAATGCTTTTTGCGCTGCCGGCACAGGCCTTGGCTGCCCCCGCAACGGTAAACAAGTCAAGGCGCTCCACGCCTGTCCCGCCAGTCTCCGCAACCCTGCGGAGGGGCGATGACAGGCTGTCACTGGTCCATGGCGTGGTCTGCAACATGCAGCTTTTCGCGGGTGGATTGGGAAGACGGGGCGCTGGGCGCAAGGCATGTCCTTGCGCCGCTTGTGAGCCCGGAGACCGGCCTGCTGCGTTTCGCGCCCGCTGAGCGGGCGCTTTCTTGACTGTCTGCGGGGTGCGGATGGCAACGTCCTGCGCCCTTTCCTCCCACGCTGGCTGGAGAGGTGGCAGTGCCTTGCTTTCGCATCAGACGGTCGAAGACCGATGTTCGAAATGCATTCTTCCTTTTCCAGGGTTTCCAGCGCTCGCGCTGCCCAGTCCCTTTCCGTGCGGCTGAGCCCGCTGGCCCTGGCCTGTGCCTTCATCTGCCTGCCGGCGCAGGCTCAAACCCAAACCCAAACGCCAACGCCCCCATCAACCGCCCTGCCCGAGGTCCAGGTCACCGGCCAGGCCGAACGCATCGGCCAGCAACTGGCCCAGCCTGCGCGCTCTGCCAGCCATACCGGCGTCTCCAACCAGGAAGTGCCGGCCAGCGTGGATGGTGTTTCTGCCGAGCAGATGCAGGAGCGCGGCGACTACGCCCTGGTGGACGCCGTCACGCGCACCGTGGGCCTGACCTCCAGCAGCACGCCGGGCAACGGCGGCCTGTCCTTCAGCAGCCGTGGCTTTGCGGGCGTGAACTCCGTGGGCGTGGCCGAAGACGGCATGGTGCTGGGCGTGGCCGCCGGCACCACGGCCTATCCCGGGGACAGCTGGGGCTACGAGCGCATCGACGTGCTGCGCGGCCCGGCCTCGCTGATGTATGGCAGCGGCACCATGGGCGCCACCGTCAACGCCATCCGCAAGCAGCCCAGCCGCACCAGCTCGGCCGAGGTGCTGCTGGGCGCTGGCACGGACGACACGCTGCGCCTGGGCCTGGGCGTGACCGGCGCCCTGGGCGCCTATGCCAGCTACCGCATCGACAGCTACACCGCGCGCAGCGCGGGCGAGCGCGACCTGGACCAGTCGCGCAACGGCAAGTTCATGAGCACGCTGCGCTTGGAGCCCACGAGCGACCTGCAGATCGACCTGATTGCCGACCGCAGCGTGCAAAAGCCCAGCCGCTACTGGGGCACGCCGGGCCTGGACGGCAAGGTGGTGGAGTCGCTGCGCGACCGCAACTACAACGCCGAAGACAGCGTGCTGCGCTATGCCGACGAGCGCCTGCGCGCCAAGGTGCAATGGAAGGCCAATGACTGGCTGACGGTGCGCAACGAGCTGTACCACGTGCAGTCGGACCGCCACTGGCGCAACATCGAGGCCTACGCGCTCAACCCCGCCACCTGGACCGTGGGCCGCTCCGACTACCTGGAAATCCTGCACGACCTGGAGCAGACCGGCAATCGCCTGGGCCTGAACGTGGACCGGGGCTCGCACAAGATCGCCATGGGCTGGGAGGCCGCACGCATCAACCTGCGGCTGTCCAACAACTCGCCCTATGGCGGCTCGTCCACGGTCTCGGCCTGGGACCCCGTGCATGGCAGCTGGGCCAGCCCCGATGTCACCAAGGCCAAGACCGAAACCGGCGTGACCCAGCATGCGCTGTACCTGGAGGATGCCTGGCGCATCAGCAACCGCTGGCTGGCCATGGCCGGACTGCGCCGCGATGTCTACGACTTTGCCAGCCACTCGCTGGTGGGCGGCACGGATTTCAACAAGACGCTGGCCGCCACCTCCTGGCGCCTGGGCCTGACCTATGAGCTGGCCCGCGACACCAATGTCTATGGGCAGATCAGCTCGGGCCATGATCCCGTCAACAGCCTGGTCTCGCTGAACCTGGCCAACACGGCTTACAAGCTGAGCAAGGGCCACCAGGCCGAGATCGGCATCAAGCAGCAGGTGGCAGGCGGGCGCGGCGAATGGACGCTGGCCGTGTTCGACATCAAGAAGGACGACATCATCACGCGCGACCCCGACCGCCCGGCCATCTCCATCCAGGGCGGCAGCCAGTCCTCGCGCGGGGCGGAAGCCACCGCCGCCTTCCAGGCCACGCCCGCCCTGCGCCTGGAGGGCAACCTGTCCTATGTGGACGCCCAGTTCGACAAGCTCATCGAGGCCGGCGGCAACCGCGCAGGCAACCGCCCGCAGAACGTGGCCAAGACCACGGCCAACCTCTGGGGCCACTACCGCGTGGGCGCCTGGCAGGCCTCGCTGGGCCTGCGCTACGTGGGTGACCGCTTTGGCAACAACGCCAATACCGTGAACCTGCCCGCCTACACCGTGGCCGACGCCGCGCTGAGCTGGCAGGTGGACGCGCGCACCACCCTGAGCCTGATCGGCCGCAACCTGGCCGACAGGGTCTATGTGGGATCGAGCTACGGCAGCCAGTTCCTGGTCGGGCAAGGCCGCCGCTTCGAGATCGCGGCGCATATCCGGTTCTGATGGCCATGCCGCGCTCCAAAAGCCTCCACGGTCTCCAGGGCCTGTGCGCTGGCGCCCTGGCGGCCACCCTGCTGCTGGCCGGCTGCTCGCGCAGCGATTCCGGCACCACCCGTGAACTGCCAGCACCGGCTGCCGCACCGCAGGCGGCCGTGACCGTCAATGTCTGCGGCAGCCCCGTGACCTACGCCAACGCACCGCTGCGCGCCGTGACCCATGACGTGAACATCACCGAGATGTTTCTCTTTCTGGGCCTGGGCGAGCGGCTGGTGGGCTACAGCGGCATCACGCAGGCCAAGCAGATCGACCCGGCCTTTCAGGCCCAGCTGGCCCGCGTGCCGCGGCTGGCCGAGCGCGAGATGAACCTGGAGGCCATCCTGGGCGCCTCGGCCGACTTCGTCTTCGGCGGCTGGAGCTACGGTTTTCGCCAGGGCCAGGTCACGCCCGAGGTGCTGCAGCGCCACGGCATTGCCTCGTATGTGCTGTCCGAATCGTGCATCCGCGTGGGGCCGCGCAGCCAGGTGGCGCTGGAAGACGGCCTGACCGACCTGCGCAACCTGGGCCGCATCTTCCGCATCGACGCCCATGCCGAGCAACTGGCGCAGGGGCTGGAGCGCGACCTGAAGGACCTGCGCGAGCGCATGCAGGGCGTGCGGCAGCGGCCTTCGGTCTTCGTCTACGACAGCGGCCAGGACATCCCCGTGACCGTGGGCCGCTACGGCATGCCGCAGGCCATGATCGAGGAAGCGGGCGGGCGCAACATCTTCGACGACATTCCCAGCAACTGGCCCGCAGGCAACTGGGAGGACGTGGTGCAGCGCAACCCGCAGTGGATCGTCATCATCGACTACGGCCAGCCCCATGCCCAGGGCAAGATCGACTTCCTGCTGGCCAAGCCCGAGCTGGCCGGCGTCGATGCCATTCGCGAAAAGCGGTTTTTCGTGATGACCTATGCCGAGGCCACGCCCGGCCCGCGCAATATTGCGCGGGCCCGCGCGCTGGCGCAGGCTCTGCACCCCGACCGCATGCCGGCGCCCAGCCATGCGGCCAACTGACTCCCGCTGGCCCAGGCGCCCGGGCGCCGCCCGCCTCTGGTGCCTGCTGCTGTTCGCGGCCCTGTTGCTGGTGATGACGCTGGCCATCACCTGGGGGCCCGTGGACATGCCGGCGGGCACGGTCTGGCGCATTGCCTGGAGCCGGCTGCTGCAGGCCCTGGGCCTGCAATCGCCGCCGCTGGAGGGCATCACGCCGCAGCACCAGCAGATCGTCTGGCTGATCCGCATGCCGCGCGTGCTGCTGGCGGCCCTGGTGGGCGCGGGGCTTGCCGTGGTGGGCACCATCATGCAGGCCATGGTGCGCAATCCGCTGGCCGATCCCTATCTGCTGGGCGTGTCCTCGGGTGCGTCTGTGGGCGCCGTGGCCGTGCTGGCCTTCGGTGCGCTGGCCTCGGCCGGCATGTACGCCCTCACGGCCGGGGCCTTTGCCGGGGCGCTGGCGGCCACCGTCGCCGTCTACCTGCTGGCGCGCTCCCAGGGCCGCATCCATGCCACGCGGCTGATCCTGGGCGGCGTGGCCATCGGCTATGTGCTGGCGGGCGTGACCAGCCTGATCACCCTGTCATCGGGCCAGCGTGACCTGGCCAATGCCCTGCTGACCTGGACGCTGGGCAGCCTGGCCGGCACGCAGTGGGAGGAACTGGGCATTCCCGCCGCCGTGCTGGCTGCGGGAATGCTCTGGCTGGGGCTGCAGACGCGCCCGCTCAACGCCCTGCTGGCCGGTGACGAGGCCGCCGCCACGCTGGGCGTGGACACGGCACGGCTGCGGCGCGCACTGTTCCTGGCGGTGTCGCTGCTGACGGGAACCATGGTGGCGGTCAGCGGCGCCATCGGCTTTGTGGGGCTGATCGTGCCGCACGCCGCGCGCATGCTGGTGGGTACGGACCACCGGCGCGTGCTGCCCGTGGCCGCCCTGGCCGGCGCCCTACTGCTGGTGCTGGTGGATCTTGTCGCGCGCACGGCCTTTGCGCCCATGGAACTGCCCGTGGGCGTGATCACCTCGCTGATCGGCGGGCCCTTCTTCGTCTGGATGCTGGTGCGCCAGCCGGTGCAGGGAGGGCGCGGCCCATGAAGCTGCAAGCCCAGGACCTGTGCTGGAGTGCCGATGCCCGGCGTGCCGACGCCCGGCGTGCCGACGCCCGGCGCATCGTGGACCAGGCCAGCCTCGCCCTGCACAGCGGCGAATGCGTGGGGCTCATCGGCCCCAACGGCAGCGGCAAATCCACCCTGCTGCGCATGCTCTATCGCGTGCTGCGCCCCGACGCGGGCTGCGTGCTGCTGGACCAGCGCGACATCCGGGACATGACGGCGCGCGAGTTCGCGGCCCAGGTCTCGGTCCTGGCGCAGGAGGCGCCGCAGAGCTTTGACTTCACCGTGCGCGAGGCGGTGATGATGGGCCGCATCCCCCACCAGTCCCCCTGGGCGGGCGACAGCGCCGAGGACCTCGCCTGCATGCGCCAGGCGCTGGCCCAGGTGAATGCCTTGGCGCTGGAGGAGCGGCATTTTTCCAGCCTTTCCGGCGGCGAAAAGCAGCGCGTGCTCGTGGCCCGCGCGCTGGCCCAGCAGCCAAGGCTGATGCTGCTGGACGAGCCCACCAACCACCTGGACATACGCCATCAGCTGGAGTTGATGTCACTGGTCCGGCGCCTGCAGATCAGCAGCATCGTCGCCCTGCACGACCTCAACATCGCCGCCCACTACTGCGACCGTCTCTATCTCATGGAACAAGGCCGCATCGTTGCCCATGGCACACCGGCCCAGGTACTGACCCCGGCCACCATCGGCCAGGTCTACGGCGTGGCTGCCGAGGTGGACATCCATGCCGCCACCGGCCGGCTGCGCATCAGCTTCATTCCCGATGAACTCCTCTGAAACTTCCATCCCGCCCGGGCCCGACGCCGTGATCGTGCTGGGCCGCGGCGGCACGGGCGCAGCATCGCGCCAAAGCCTGATCGAACTGGCCGATGCCTTGCGCCAGACGCTGGAGCCGGCCTGCAAGGTCGTCACATCCTTCGTGGACAAGGCCGCACCCTCGCTGCCCGAGGCGCTGCAGCAATGCCTGCCGGCGCGCTCCATCGTCGTGCTGCCCCTGCTCTCGCCCGACGAGCCTGCCCTGCTGCGCTGGCTGCACAAGCTGGCCATGCGCTGGCGCTCGCAGTTGCCGGACCAGGGCGTGCAGGTGCGGTTTGCCGACCATCTGCTGGGCGCTGCCGCCATGCCCGCGCTGCTGCTGTCGCAGATGGCCCAGGCCCTTCAGGCACCAGACATTGCCGAGACCGCAGGCGACCAATGGCAGCACGATCCCCAGGCCTGGTCCCAGGTGCCGGACCACCAGCACCATGCCCTGGTCTGCACGGGACCGCGCTGCACGGCCCTGGGCGCCGTGGCCGTCTGGCAAAGCCTGGGCGATGCCGTGCAGGCCAGCAGCGAACTGCGCGCCAGGCTGCGCCTGCTGCAGACCAGCTGCCAGTACCCCTGCAACCATGGCCCGCTGGCCATCGTCTATCCGGACGGCGTCTGGTACGGGCGGCTCACGGCCGAGAATGCCGCCGAAGTGATCGAAACCCATGTGCTCTCGCGGCAGGTCTGCGCAGAGCACCATGTGCACGGGCCTGTGGAGCTGGGGACGCGGGATTCGTGATGTCTCAGGGCTGGGCCGCCTCCAGCTCGGCCAGCCTCACCGCCACAAAATCCCGCAACGCACGCACCAGCGGCGTGAACTGCCTGCGACTGGGTGCGACCAGGAACAGCGGCACGCACTCGGTCGTCCAGTCGGTGCACAGCGCAAGAAGGCGGCCCCGGGCCAGGTCCTCGGCCACGTCGAAATACGACTTGTAGGCAATCCCCCGCCCGGCCACGGCCCAGCGCCGCACGGCATCTCCGTCATTGGCCACATTGCGGCCGCGCACCCGCACATGGACGGGCTCAGGTACGGCAGCCCCCTGCCCTGCCGGCCAGAAGCTCCAGCGGTCGTGCACTTCCTCGCCCAGCATGAAGCAAAGGCAGTCATGGCCGGCCAGGTCGTGGGGGGTGGCGGGGGCGCCACGCTGCTGCAGATAGGAAGGCGCGGCGCAGAGCACGCGGCGGTGCGTGTCCGACAGCGGCAAGGCCACCAGGCTGGAATCCTGCGGCCTGCCATAGCGAAAGGCCGCGTCCACAGGCTCGCTGTAGACATTGGCCGCGCGGTCGGACAGGTGCAGGCGCAGATCCACGCCTGCGTGCTGGCTCTGGAATTCGTCCAGCCAGGGCATGAGCACATTGCGGCCCAGGTCGGAGGGGGCGGCCAGTTGCAGCGTGCCGCGCAAAGCGGCCTGGCCGCCAGCCAACTGGTCGCGCACCTGGCGCAGGCCGGCCAGCGCGGGGCGGCAGTGCTCCAGAAACAGCTCGCCCTCCTGCGTGAGCCGCAGGCTGCGCGTGGAGCGCACGAACAGGGTCACGCCCAGCTCTGCCTCCAGCCGCTTGAGCGCTGCGCTGGCCGCAGCCGGGGTCAGGTCCAGGGCACGCGCCGTGGCCGAAAGGCTGCCGCTGTCTGCGGTGCGCACGAAGATATCCAGGTCTTGCAGGCTTTTCATGGGCATTCGCCAGGCTTTGATTTTCAAAAACTATTTGAAGCTTAGTCCAACGAGAAAGCCATTTGTCGTGCTTGCGCCAACTGGGCGCAGGGCCTGGGATGGAAGCCGGCTTCCATCCTTTGGCAGCGGATCTTGGCGCCGCGGCAACCGTAGTATGGTTGCCGCCATGCAGCTCAAACATTTCGCCGGTGCCCTGGCTGGCAGCCTTGTGTTCGCCACAGCCACGGCAGGGGTCACCGCAGCCAAGACCCCCTCCTATCCCGATGCCGATGCCAGCGACCCCGCAAAGCTGGGCTGGATGGTGGGCTCGCCGCCACCGCCGGACCGGATGCTGCGCTTCGACGACGGCTCCTATTTCCAGTTTCCCGCCATGCGCTGGAGCGTCTCGCACTTTCGCCAGCTCATGCCCACGGTGAATGTGTCACGCGGCCTGGCGCCTGCAGCGCCGCTGGCCCAGGCGCTGCGCGACGACATCGACGAGTTGCGCTTCACGCCATTGGGTGCCAGCCAGCCCATGACCTGGCGCGATTCGCTCAAGGCCAACTACACCGACGGCATCGTGGTGCTGCACAAGGGCCGCGTGGTCTATGAGCGCTACTTCGGCGTGCTCAAGCCCGAAGGCCAGCACGGCGCCATGTCGGTGACCAAGTCCTTCGTCGGCACGCTGGCGGCCATGCTGGCTGCCGAGGGGCAGCTCGACCCCTCGCGCCGCGTGTCGGAATACGTGCCCGAGCTGGCGGCCTCGGCCTTCGGCAATGCCACGGTGCGCCAACTCATGGACATGACCACGGGCATACGCTTCAGCGAAGACTATGCGGACCCCCAGGCCGAGGTCTGGGCGCACGCGGCAGCGGGCAACCCGCTGCCCAAGGCCAAGGACTACACCGGGCCGCGCAGCTACTACGAATTCCTGCAGACCGTGAAGCCCGAAGGCGTGCACGGCAAGGCCTTCGGCTACCGCACGGCCAACACCGATGCGCTGGGCTGGGTGCTGGCGCGCGTGAGCGGCCAATCGGTGGCCGATCTGCTGTCCGAGCGCATCTGGAGCCGCCTGGGCGCCGAGCAGGATGCCTACATGTCGGTGGACTCCACGGGCACGCCCTTTGCAGGCGGCGGCCTGAACCTGGGCCTGCGGGACCTGGCGCGCTTTGGCGAGATGCTGCGCAACCGGGGCCAGTTCAACGGCCAGCAGATCGTTCCCGCAGCCGCCGTGGACGACATCCGCCGTGGCGGCGATGCGGCGGCCTTTGCCAAGGCCGGCTACAAGCTGCTGCCGGGCTGGACCTACCGCAACATGTGGTGGATCACGCACAACGCCCATGGCGCCTTCGCAGCGCGCGGCGTGCATGGCCAGACCGTCTACATCGATCCCAAGGCACAGATGGTGATTGCGCGCTTTGCCTCCCATCCGGTGGCTGGCAATGCGGCCAATGACCCGACCTCGCTGCCGGCCTACGAGGCGCTGGGCAGGCTGCTGGCGGGGGAGCGCTGAAGGGGAGCGAATTTCCCGCATAGGCTTCGGCGGCCAGGGGGCACCGCCTGCAAGCATGCGTATTGTCAAGAAAATTTGCTAACGTATGTAGCATCTTCTTGCAATAAGTAATTCTTCTATGTTCCAGTCCCTGCGTGCGCGACTCATCGCGCTCAGCGTGGCCATCGTCACCGTGGCCATGTTGGCCCTGGCCATTGCCAACTTCCTCACGGTGCAGCGCCATGTGCTGTCCACCCTCGACGACCAGAGCCGCCAGCTGGTGAACGCCCAGGCCCAGGTTCTGGGCGAATGGGTGGCGACCAAGCGCCTGCTGACCCATACCCTGGCGCAGGCGGTCGATACGCCGGAGCCGCGTGCCGTGGTCCAGGCGCTGCGCGACGGCGGCGGCTTCTCGGATGCCTACTTCGGCTACACCGACAAGCGCATGTTCTTCCTCAACGAGATGGCTGCAGACTACGACGTGACGGCCCGCCCCTGGTTCAGGCAGGCGCTCAAGGAAGGCAGGCCCATCGTGACGGCGCCCTATCTGTTTGTCTCTCCACCCGAAGTGGGCGTGACCTTTGCCGAGCCCGTGGGCCCGGCCGGCAATCCTGTCGCCGTGGTCGGCACCGACGTGCTGCTGACCACGGTGGTGCGCACCGTGGGCGCCATCCGGCCCACGCCGGGCAGCTTTGCCTTCTTGGTGGATGAGGCCGGTGCCATCGTCACCCATCCCGATCCGGCACTCACGCTCAAGCCCGTCTCCGCGCTCTCGCCCCAGTTGGGTGCCGACGCCATCCAGGCCCTGCCCAAGGCGGACTCCGGCATGCGCACGGCCGTCGGCGGCAAGGACTTCCTGCTCTACGGCCAGGGCGTGCCCGGCACGAACTGGCAACTGGTGGTGGCCGTGCAGCGCGACGAGGCGCTGTCCGCGCTGGGTTCGCTGCTCAAGGTGTCGGGCGCCATCGTTGCCATTTCGCTGATCCTGGCGATTGCGCTGCTGGGCGCCGTCATCGCTCGCGTCACGCGCCGGCTGGCCGTGGTGCGCGATGCGCTGGAAGACATCGCCTCGGGTGACGGCGATCTCACGCGCCGCCTGTCGGTGCAAGGCAATGACGAACTGACGCAGATCGCACGTGCGTTCAACCACTTCACCGACAAGATCGCCTCGGTGCTGGTGCGCATCCGGGAATCGTCCGAGACCGTGCGCCATGCCTCCACCGAAATCGCCAGCGGCAACCAGGACCTGTCGGCACGCACCGAGCAGCAGGCCAGCTCGCTGGAGGAAACGGCTGCCGCCATGGAGCAGCTCACGGCCACCGTGCAGCACAACGCCGAGAATGCGCGCCAGGCGCGGCAACTGGCCAGCAGCGCCTCCGACATCGCCACGCATGGCGGCACGGTCGTGGACGAGGTGGTGCGCACCATGGGCGGCATCGAACAATCCTCGCACCGTATTGCCGACATCATTGGCGTGATCGACTCCATCGCATTCCAGACCAATATCCTCGCGCTCAACGCCGCTGTGGAAGCAGCCCGTGCCGGTGAGCAGGGCCGCGGCTTTGCCGTGGTGGCCTCTGAAGTGCGCACGCTGGCCCAGCGCAGCGCCACGGCCGCCAAGGAAATCAAGGCGCTGATCGATGACTCCGTGGGCCAGGTCGATGCCGGCAGCCGGCTGGTGCAGGACGCAGGCGCCACCATGGGCAAGGTGGTGGAAAGCGTGCAGCGCGTGACCGCCATCGTCACCGAGATCAGCAATGCCAGCCAGGAACAGAGCACGGGCATTGCCGAGATCGGCACGGCCGTCAGCCAGATGGACCAGTCCACCCAGCAGAACGCGGCCCTGGTCGAAGAGGCCACAGCCGCCGCCCAGTCACTGCAGCAGCAGGCCGCGCAACTGGCGGATGTGGTGGCGGGGTTCCGGCTCCAGTCCTGACCGGGCCCAGCCAGGGGCGCAGGCCCTGACTGCTAGCCCCGCCTGTCCTTGAGGCGCGTCATGGAGCGGCGCGCCGCAGACAGGCTTGCGCGCCGGCCCACGGGCAGTCCAGCACCCGCCTCGGGCACGGCCGCACCGGCCAATCGCTGCTGCGCCTGCAGCAGGCTGCGAAGGTCCGCTGCCCGCTCCTGCGCCAGGGCGGCCGCATTCTGGGCGGTCTGCAGCTGGGAATGCAGGCTCAGCTGCTCCTCCTCGCTCTTTTCATAGCGGCTTTGCAGCTCTGCAAGGCGGGTCGCTGCCTTGCGCTCCTGCTCGGTGGCGGCCTTGCGCGCGGCCGCCAGTTCCTGCCGCGCACGATCCACCTCATTGAGCATGTGGCGCTCATTGCCCGCGTACTGCTCGGCCATGCGCTGGCGCTCCAGCGCGGCGGACTGAATTTCCTCGCCATGCTTTTGCTGCAACGCCTCGCGCTGGCGGGCGGCTTCGGCCAGCGCATCGCGCATTTCCTCCAGGCGCTCGTCGCGGTCCTGCAGCTGCTGCTGCATTTCATCCAGCCGGCGCGACAAGTCCAGCGACTGGGCCTGGGCCACTTGCAGGGCCTGGTCCATGGCCTCTTTCTGCGCTTGCATGGACGCCTCGCGCCGCGCCATTTGCTCCTGCTGCTCCTGCAGCTCGGCCTGCGTGGCCTGTGCCGCTTCCTCCCGGGATTGCAGGGCGGCGCGGGCGGCCTCCATGGCCTCTTCCTGGGCAGCGTCCCACAGCTGCTGCGCCAGGCGCTGAACGGGATCGGGCACCGACGACGGCAGCAGTTCGCCCTGCCCTGCCGCCACGCCCAGGCGCTGGCCCAGCGTGGCAAACCAGGTCTCCAGCATGGGGCTGACGGTATTCGGCGAGCCCCGGCCAATGTGCTGGCGCACGCGCTCGATGGTCGGCCGCAGGCCCTGGGCGATCAAGGCGTCTGCCGCGGCCCAGACATCGGCTTCCTGCACGCCACGGGTGGATGTTTTCTGCATATCGTGAACTATTTCCAAGATTACCAACGATAAGAGTTTGTTATCGTGAGTTATTTTAACTTCATGTAATACATCATATGTTAGATGTATTAAATATTACGTATGAAATTTTCATACAGTATGGATGCGCACATTACACGGATTTGTGGCGCAAAAAGGCCGCTCCTGGTCGCTGGAAAGTGAACTTTGCGTCGTGCCGATCGCTGCAGGCCCGCAAGGGATTGCCCGGGCGGCGTCGGGCGACAATCCATGGATGCGCACCGGCCCTTTTTCGCTGACCTCCCGACCTCAGCCCCTGGACGACATCCAGGAAGGCAACGCCCTGCCGTCCGCCGGCCTGGAGCCTGCCGCCCGGCAGGCCGTGCGCGAGCTGATGCACGAGGGCGAATCCGCCAACACCAGAAACAGCTACCAAAGCGCCATGCGCTACTGGTCCGCCTGGCATGCGCTGCGGTTTGACCGGCAGATGCAGCTGCCGCTGGATGTGGCCTGTGTGCTGCAATTCATCATTGACCATGCCCAGCGGCAGACCGGCGCGGGCCTGGCCAGTGAAATGCCGGCGCACATGGACCGCGCCCTGGTCGAGGCCGGATACAAGGCCCGCGAAGGCCCCCTGTCGCACAACACGCTGGTGCACCGCATGGCGGTGCTGTCCAAGGCCCATCAGGTGCATGGACTGGCCAACCCCTGCCAGGACGGTGCGGTGCGCGAGCTGATGTCGCGCACGCGAAAGGCCTATGCGCGGCGCGGTGAAGGTCCCGCCAAGAAGGATGCGCTGACGCGCGACTTGCTGGAGCAATTGCTGGACACCTGTGACGACAGCCTGCGCGGCCGCCGTGACCGTGCCCTGCTGCTGTTCGCCTGGTCCAGCGGCGGGCGCCGCCGCTCGGAGGTGGCCGGGGCCGACATGCGCCACCTGCGGGCCGTGGGGCCGCAGGAATTCATCTACACGCTGGCCCACTCCAAGACCAACCAGTCCGGACGGGACGCACCCGAGAACCACAAGCCCGTGACCGGGCGCGCGGCCCAGGCGCTGGCCGATTGGCTGCGTGCCGCCGCCATACAGGAAGGGCCGATCTTCCGGCGCATCCGCAAGGGCGGCCATGTGGGCGAGCCCCTGTCACCGGCCGCCGTGCGCGACATCGTGAAGCAGCGCTGCGCGCTGGCGGGCGTGGAGGGAGATTTCTCGGCGCATTCCCTGCGCTCGGGCTTTGTGACCGAGGCCGGGCGCCAGAACGTGCCCCTGCCCGACACCATGGCGCTGACGGGGCACAGCAGCGTCAATACGGTGCTGGGCTATTTCCGTGCGGATTCCGCGTTGAGCAACCGTGCGGCCCGGCTGCTCGATGCCGGCGACGACGATGCGGCCGCCGCCGCGCAAGGCAGCGGCCGGCCGCAGCGCTGAGCTGCCGGCTCAAAAGAGCTCAAAAGCCCCAAAAAGCCCCAAGGCTCACTCCTGTACCGAGGTCCGCGTGCCGCTCAGGCCCAGCTTGCGCAGCAGCGTGGTGTCGGCTTCCACATCGGGGTTACCGGTGACCAGCAGCTTGTCCCCATAGAAGATGGAATTGGCGCCGGCCATGAAGCACAGGGCCTGCACGGCGTCGCCCATTTGCTGCCGGCCTGCCGACAGGCGCACGCGCGCCGTGGGCATGGTGATGCGCGCCACCGCGATCACGCGCACGAAGTCCAGCGGATCGACCGGCTCGCTGTCCGCCAGCGGCGTGCCAGGCACGCGCACCAGGCTGTTGATGGGCACCGACTCGGGATGCGGATTGAGATTGGCCAGCTGGGCGATCAGGCCCGCGCGGTGCACGGGCGCCTCGCCCATGCCGATGATGCCGCCGCAGCACACGCTGATGCCTGCGCCGCGCACGGCCTTGAGCGTGTCCAGGCGGTCCTGGTACTGGCGCGTGCTGACCACGTCCTGGTAGTACTCGGGCGCCGTGTCCAGGTTGTGGTTGTAGTAGTCCAGGCCCGCTTCGCGCAGCGACTGCGCCTGGTGGGGCTGGAGCATGCCCAGCGTGGCGCAGGTCTGCATGCCCAGGCCCTTCACGGCGCCGATCAGCTCGTTCATCTTCTCGATGTCGCGGTCCTTGGGCGCGCGCCAGGCTGCGCCCATGCAAAAGCGCGTGGCGCCCGCGTCCTTGGCCGCCTGGGCGGCGCGCGTGACTTCGTCCACGCTCATGAGCTTTTCTGCCTTGACGCCGGTGTCGAACTCGGCCGCCTGCGGGCAGTAGCCGCAGTTCTCGGGGCAGCCTCCGGTCTTGACCGACAGCAGCGTGGCCAGTTCGATATCGCCCGCAGGCCAGTGCTCGCGGTGCACGCTCTGGGCCTGGAACATCAGGTCCATGAAGGGCTTGTCCAGCAGTTCCTGGATGGCCTGCACGCTCCAGGCGCCTTCAAACGGCAGCGTGTCGCTTTTGGAGGGGCGTGCATGCCATTGCAGGGGGCTGCCGGCCGCAGGCTGTGCGGAGGTGGCGGAAGTCGTCGGGGTGGTGCTGCAGGCGGTCATCAAAAACTCCTCTGTGGGTCTGCTCTTTTCATTCTGATGAGCAAAAAAAGCCTTGGGAATGAAAAAGCCGGCTCCTTGGCAAAAATAGTTGCCCCGTTTTCATGGCCTGCAAAAAAAGCGAACTTCGCTTATTTTTGAGCGATGTTGGGCATGTTTTGGCAGAAGTTCTTCTCGGTGACTTCTTCTTGCCGCAAGCACGCGGCCATTGGCGGTCAACATCGCTCAATTGTCCGATGAGCGCTTCAAAAGATGCGTGGACAGGCGCGGCAACGGATTCCCAATACCTGCCAGATGCCTCTCCAAAACGACCACAATGGGTGCCCGCCGTCGTCGCCACAGCGGCTTTCAGCCCTGCCGGCCTGCGGCTGAACCCGTTTCCCTCTGCTTTCGCCGCTTTTGCTCAGATTTCCCTCACATGTCCCTGCGCTCCCTGGAATTTCCTACCGATCACGGCAAGCCGCTGCTGCTCTCGCGCGAGCAGCAGGCCATCCTGGCGCATGAGGGGCGTTCGGCCATCGTGGCTGCGCTGGCGGGAGTGGGCAAGACCACGACGCTGGCCTGCAAGGTGGTCCAGGCCTGCCGCAGCGGCCAGGCGCAGCGCATTCTGGTGCTGGCGTATTCGCGCTCCGGCGTGGCGGCCTTCCATCACCGGCTGCAGCAACTGGTGCGCGAGGTGCCGCCCCAGGTGCAGATCACCACGGTGGAGCGCTGGGCGGCCCAGCAGATCCGCCGCCGCGACCCGGCGGCCCGCTTTCTGGCCGACCGCGTGGCGCTGCAGGCCCGTGTGCGCGAGGCCCATGCCGCGCTGTGCGAGCGACTGGCCTGGCAGCCCGACCCTTTGTTCGAGCAGCCCGGCGATCTGGATCTGGACGCCTTCTGGGACTTCAACCTCGGCGCCAAGAAGTCGTTGCTGCCCCAGCGCCTGGCCGAGGAAGGCATGGGACTGGCGAGTTTCTGCGAGGAGTATTTGCTCGACTATCGCCTGGCCTGCCTGTTCTTCGAGTACGAGCGCCGCCGCATCGATCACTGCGGCGACCCGCTGTACTACGCCGAAGGCGACTGCAGCCATGCACTGGCCAGCGACGCCCTGCAGGGCCAGGCGCTGGACCTGCCGCGCTACGACCTGGTGGTGTTCGACGAGATGCATGACCTGGACCCTGCCTCGCTGCAGGTGCTGCGCGCCCTGGTCGGAACCAGCGGCTGCGCCTTTCTGGGCGCAGGCGACTTCAACCAGCACATCGAGGCACAGGCCTGGTCCGTGTTCCGCGACAAGCTCCACCAGCTCGATGATTTCCTGCCCCAGGCCACGGCCACGCTGGCGCTGACCCAGTCGCGGCGCTTTGGCCTCCAAGTGGCCAAGGCCGTCAATGCGCTGTTCAATGTGGGCTTGACAGCGGCGCCCACGCGCTTCAGCACCGTGCAGCAACTGCAGCACACCGATGACAGCGAGTGCATTGACCAGCTGCTGCAGATCCAGGCCAGCCTGGCACGTGCCACCGAACCCGCTGCGCCGGGCGAGCCGCCTTCTGGCAGCGCGCGCAATCCCTCGCTGACCGTGATCCTGCGCCACGAGCAGGACGCCTGCGCGCTGGAATGGGCCATCCACCGCGCCGGCAAGTCCGCCAGCTTCTACGGCTTCAAGCGTTTTTACCTGCAGCGCGAGATTGCCCTGCTGCTGGGCCTTTGCTATGCACATGGCATGCAGGCGCTGTCCTGGAAGGCCGAGACCAGCGTGCTGGGCAGCGAGATCCTGGCGGCCTTCGTGGAAGGTGCGCTGTTCTACGGCAAGGGCAGCGTGGCAGGCGGTGACATGGCCGACCCATCCAGCCGCCACACGCTGGCCCAGCGCATGGCAGGCGAGATGCTGCACAACCCGCAGATCATCTGGCGCTTCCTGAGCGACCAATCGAGCCTGCAGGGCGGACAACGCAACTTCAAGGCCTTCGGCAGCTTTCTGCAGCTGCCGCTGGCCCTGCAGTCCGATGCGCGGGGCCTGCTGGAGCAGGCCGATGTCTGGGGGCTGTTTGCCGGCGTGGCCCTGTCGCAGGCCCAGTCGGCGGCATTGCGTCAGCGCGTGGAGGCTTTCATGGATTCGGTGGCGGGCATGACCGTGCCCGACATGCTGGCTCAGGTGGCGGCCATGGCCACGCGCTTCGAGCGTGCCGTGCGGGCCGAGCGCGGATTCGACTTCCATCTGAGCACCATCGAGGAAGCCAAGGGCAAGGAGTACGACCACGTCGCCCTGCCCTTCATGGAGCCTGGCCGCTTTCCGGCGACGGCCCCGCACGCGCTGGCCTTTCTGGAGCGCAACCGCCTGTACGTGGCCATGACGCGCGCCAGAAAAAGGCTGTGGCTGCTGGAGCATGCCGAGCGGCGTGTCCAGCCTTTCGCCTGAAGGCGCCTCAGCCCAGGGCGGCGATCACCTCGGCCGGCGCCTGCACCAGCTCGATCAGCACGCCCTCGCCGGCAATCGGGAACTCGTCATTGCTCTTGGGGTGCAGAAAACAGATGTCGTAGCCGGCCGCGCCCTTGCGAATGCCGCCGGGCGCAAAGCGCACGCCCTGCTCCGTCAGCCACTGCACGGCCAGCGGCAGGTCGTCGATCCACAGGCCGATATGGTTCAGCGGCGTGGTGTGGACGGCAGGCTTCCTGTCGATGTCCAGCGGCTGCATGATGTCCACCTCCACCTTGTGCGCTCCCTGGCCCATGGCCAGGATGTCTTCGTCCACGTTCTCGCGCTCGCTCTGGAAGGTGCCGGTCTGGGTCAGCCCCAGCATGTCCACCCACAGGCGCTTCATGCGCTGCTTGTCGGTGCCGCCGATGGCCACCTGCTGTATGCCCAGAACCCGGAAAGGACGCTGTTCGCTTGCCACTGTCTCGCTCCTGTTGATGTATGAAGAATCACATTGTGGAGGCAAACCGGGGCACGCAAGGCGCAGCGGGCAATGCCGCCATGGGGCTCAGAACTCCCCCAGCACCCAGCCGCTGATCACCGCAAAGTACTCGCGCAGCCAGGCGTTGGCGCGGATCGTCACGGGCGTGGGCGCGCCCACGGTGAAGGCCTGGCCGTAGCCGCTGCGCTCGGCGATCCAGCCCGCGCGCAGCGTGTGGAAATCGCTGGTGACGATGGCAATCGCCGCGTCCGGGGCCACGCCGCGCTCCTGCAGCAGGGGCAGGCTCCATGCCAGGTTCAGCGCCGTGCTGGTGCTGCGTTCCTCCATCAGCAGGCGCTCGGGCGGCAGGCCGTGGCGCTGCTGCAGATAGCGCGCCATGATGGCGCCCTCGCTCTCGCTTTCCCCAAAGTCCACCCCGCCGCTGGTGAGCACCAGCGCCTTGGGCTGGCGGGCGGCCAGCTCGGCAGCGCGGTCCAGCCGCTGGGCCAGCGTGAGCGACGGCTGGCCGTCACGCGTGGCACTGCCCAGCACCACGATGGCCTGCACCGGCTGGTCCGGTGGCAACCCGGACGAGGCGGACAAAAGGTGTACCCAGAACACCAGCAGGCTGACCAGCCACATCGCCAACGCCGTCCAGCCCAGCCACCATGCGCGCCGAATCCATGCACTGGCGCGCAGCCTGCGCTCAATGGCCGCGCGCCAGAAGCTGCACGCCATGAATAGCAGGCCCAGCACCGCTGGCAGCGTCACGCCCAGATTGAACATGCCGCGTGCCATCAGCACCACGGCATCGCCCAGCAGCACGGCGCCAGTGATCAGGCCCAGCCACTGCAAGGCCCCCAGCCGCCGAATGCCCGCGACGGCGTTGCGGCCGGGCACTGGCCCGGGCGCGGCAGAGAGCTTGTGCAACAAGCGTCCTCAGTTCCAGCGCTGGTTGGGGCCGCCGGCGCAGGACCACACGATGACGGGCTGGCCCGGCCGGGCATTGCCGCCTTCGATGTCCAGGCACTTGTTGGCAAAGCGGCTGCGGATCTGTCCACGGCTCCAGTCCCATTTCTGGTTGGGCTGGTTGCGGCATTGCCAGGCGATCACGCGCGCGCCATTGCGCGTGCTTCCGTCGGCGACGTCCAGGCACAGGTCGCCCACGCGCATCTCGCCATCACGCGTCAGCGTGAAGCGCTGGTTTTCACCGCCGCTGCAGTGGTACACGATAAGGCCGTTGCCCGGGCGCAGGCCACCCGACACATCCAGGCACAGGCCGTTCTGGCCCCGCACCTCCCGTCCTCCCCACGACGGGTAGCCGCCGGGCTGATGGCCCGGGTAGCCCGGATAGTGGTCATCGTTCCATTGCTCGTCGCGTTCACGTTCGCGGTCCTTGTCGCGCTTGTTCGCCAAAATGGCGGCGCCGGCAATGGCTGCCACGGCGGCACCGGCGATCCATGCGCCCGTGTTGTCGCTTCCGCCTTCCTGGCCCTGCGCGCCCTGGGGCAGGCCGGTCAGGATGCGGAAACGCCCGCCGCAGCCGTCCTTGACCCACATCTCCCGGCGGCCCAGGTCATAGCCCCAGTTCTGGTTGTAGCTGCAGTTGCCCGCCAAGGTCTCGACCAGTTGGACCTGCTGCGCGTCGTCGGGCAGGCTGTAGGTCTGATAACGACCGTTGGACATGAGCTGCACCGTCTCTTCGCCTGCATGCGCAGGCAGAACCGGCAGGATGAAGCTGCTGGCCAGCAGGACGGAAATGCATTTATTGATTTGCATGGGATTTCTCGGGCTGCGTTGATCTGAGGGGCGGCTACGCGCAGCAACCGGCCTTTTCTTTCAGGCCAAGAATGCAGCCACCGCCTCTTTCCAGGCTGTGGAGTTTAGCCAAGCAATTTGTAGGATTGCGCCAGATTCTGGCAAGGCTGGCTCAAATCATTGCCTGTTGAATCCCACCACCCCCGCCCGAAACTCCCCACTCCCATACACCGCCGACACCAGATCCTCATCATCCAGCCGCTGCTCCACGACGATGCGCCGCAGGCTTTCCTTGACTGCTGACTGGGTGGTTGCCGACAAGGCCATGAGCTGCTCGGCCAGCGCCTGTGCCTGGGCCTGCAACCGATCTGCCGGCACCACCGTATGCACGAACCCGCAGGCCTCGGCCTGCTCGGCTGACAGGTAGTCCGCCAGCAGCAGCATGCGCTTGACGCGTGGCACGCCCAGGCTGGCCACCAGGCGGGCGATGTTGCGTGACGACAGCGTGTTGGACAGCGTCTTGGCAATCGGCGCACCGAAGCGCGAGCCGGTGCTGCAGATGCGAAAGTCGCATGCCGTGGCCAGGGCCAGGCCGCCGCCCACGGCCCAGCCGTCGATGACGGCGATAGTGGGCACGGCGATGCGCTCCACGGCGTCGATCACGCGCTCCACGAAGGCTTCATAGGCAATGCCTTGCTGGCCGTCATGGAAGTCCTTGAAGTAGGCGATGTCCGTGCCCGAGATGAAGGATTTGCCGCCCGCACCGCGCAGCATCACGCAGCGGATGGCCGAGTCGGCCTGGCAGCGCTCCAGGGCCGTGAGCAATGCCTCGTACATGGGCATGCTCATGGCGTTGTGGCGTTCGGGGCGGTCGATGAGGATCTCGGCCGCGCCCCCGGCGTGAACGGTCAGCGCCACGGATTCATGCAGGGCGGTGCTCATGCGGCGGCCTTCAGGGCACGGAGTTCGGCCATGATTTCCGCGTTGTGCTCGCCCAGCAGGGGCGGATGGCGGCGCACCTGCTGGGGGGTGCCCAGCATCTTGACGGGAAAGCCGATGTTCTTGACCTTGCCTTCGATGGGGTGGTCGATCTCCATGCACATGCCGCGGTGCCGGCCATGCTCGCCCTCGAAGGCTTGCGGATAGGTGAGCAGCGGGCCGGCGGGAATTCCGGCCTCCAGCATGCGGTCCACCCAGTCGGCGCTGTCGTGGTGGGCCAATTCCGCTTCCAGCTCGCCTATCAGTGCCTCGCGGTGCTTCAGGCGCAGCGCCACGGTGGCGTAGTCGGGGTGCTCGAGCAGATCGGGGCGCTCGATCAGCGCGCACAGCCTGGCCCAGAGTTTCTGGTTGGTGGCGCCCATGACGAAGTAGCCGTCGCACGCCTTCACGGCCTGGTAGGGGGCGCTCATCTTGTTGCTGGTGCCCAGCGGCGCGGGCGGCACGCCGGTGCCCCAGTATTCGGACATGTCCCAGATCGAGAAAGCCATGGCCGAGTCGAACAGCGAGGCGTCTATGTGCTGGCCCTGCCCTGTCTTCTGCGCGCCGATGTAGGCGGCCAGCAGTCCGTAGGTGGCGAACAGTGCGCAACCGATGTCGGCCACGGGCACGCCGGCCTTGACGGGTTTCTCTCCCTTGTAGCCGGTGACGCTCATCACGCCCGACATGGCCTGGGCCATGAGGTCGAACCCCGGCCGCTGGGCCCAGGGCCCGCTCTGGCCGAAGCCCGAGATGCTGACATAGACGATGCGCGGATTGATGCGGCGAATGCTTTCATAGTCGATCTTCAGGCGCTGGACCACGCCGGGCCGGTAGTTCTCGACGATGACATCAGCTGTCGTGGCCAATTGGTAGAAGGCCTCACGCCCCTCCTCGCTCTTGAGGTCCAGCGTCAGCGACCGCTTGTTGCGGTTCATGTTCAGAAAGCCCATGCTGTCCGGGCCCTTCATCTTGAAGCCCATGGCACCGCGCGTCTGGTCTCCGGTGCCCGGAGGCTCGACCTTGATGACATCGGCGCCCAGGTCGGCCAGCAGCATGCAGGCAAAGGGCCCGGCCATGACCTGGCTGACGTCAAGCACGCGTATGCCTTGCAGGGGCAGTTGTTGCGGGTTGGATGGGGAATTGCTCATGCCGGGTCCTCAGCTTTCTTCGGTCACTTTTGCGGCGCGAACGACGTCGCCCCACTTCTTGTATTCGGCAGCCATGAAGGCCGCGAACTTGTCCACGGAGCCGCCGCCGTCCTCCACGCCGTATCCGTCGAAGCGGCTGACCACGTCGGGCATGGCCAGCACGCGGTTGATGTCGGCATTGATGCGCTGGGCCAGTTCCCTGGACATGTCGCGCGGGCCGACGACGCCGTACCAGCTCGATGCGTCAAAGCCCTTGAAGCCTTGCTCGTCCATGGTGGGCATGGCCGGGAATCCCTTGGCACGGTTTACGCGGGTCTGGGCGATGCCCAGCATTTTTCCGGCGCGCACCTGGGCGGTGGCGGCCGTCATGGTGTCGAAGCTGAAGTCGATCTGGCCGCCGATGAGGTCGGTCTGCATGGGGCCGGAGCCCTTGTAGGGCACGTGGATGCTCTTGACGCCAGCCGCCATGTTGAACATTTCGGCCGCCAGGTGCTGTACCGAGCCCGTGCCCGACGAGCCGAAGCTGATCTTGCCGGGGCTTTTGCGGCACAGCTCCACCACCTCCTGCACCGAGCCATGGCTGTTCCTGCTGCTGGTCACCAGGATGTGGGGCGTGGCGCCGATGAGGGCGATGGGCGCGTAGTCCTTGAGCGGGTCATAGGTGATGGACCTGAAGATCTGCGGCGAGATGGCATGGGTGTTCACATGGGCCATCAGCAGGTTGATGCCTTCGGTGAAGCGCGTCCTGGCGAAGTACTCGGCCGCCAGCGAGCCGGTGGCGCCGGGCTTGTTCTCCACGACCACGGGCCTGCCCCAGACCTCGGACAATTTCTGGCCCACGATGCGCGCGAACACATCGGTGCCGCCACCGGGCGCCCAGCCCACCAGGATCTTGACGGGGCCCTTGGGCAGGTCGGAGCCCGGGGGCGAGGCCCCTGCCCAGGGAGCGGCCAGCGCGGCGGCGCCGGCCGCGATGAAGTCGCGGCGTCTCATGTCTGTCTCCTGCACATCGTTGTTGTGCAGCCACTGTCGCCGCGCGTCGGATTCGCCGCAAGCCTGTGGAACGCATGCCTGGTTTCGCCATATGCGAAACCGTGACGCTCTCAGTTCGCCTCGGAGGCGGGATGCAGCAGCGCCGCCACCACGTTGTGCAACGCCTGTTGCTGTGCCTGCCCTTCGATGAAGGACAGCACATAGCTGCGCTCGTGCCAGTCGCCTTCCAGCGCGGCACAGCCCAGCTCCGGCCCGGGGTGGAAGCTGCGCAGCACGCCTGGCGGCATCAGGCCCACGCCCAGGCCTTCGCGCACCAGGGCCAGCATGGTGTCGAAGCCGCTGACCGTGAAATCATTGCGGAACACCCTGCCCCGGCTGTGATGGGCACGGCGCAGGGCATTCAGGATGGCCGAGCCCCGGCCCAGGCTGACGATGCGGCACTCCAGCAGCCGGTCCAGCTCCACGGGCTGGTCGCCGAAGCTGAAATGCCTGCGGCTGTAGACCAGCACCAGGCTGTCGCGCCGGTAGTCGGCGCGCGGCAGGTCCACGAATCCGCTGGTTTTCTCGAAGATGCCGATGTCGATGACCTTGTCGCGCAGCAGTTGCTGGACGATGCGGCTGTTTTCTTCCATCACCTGCAGCGTGATGTGGGGATAGCGGCGCTGGGTGGCCGCGATGTCGGCGGCCAGGAACTGCAGGAGGGCCGACTTGGGCGCGCCGATGATGATGCGGCCGTCACGGCCGCGGCCCAGGGCCTGGGCATCGCCCTCCAGGCGATCGACCAGGTTGCCGATCTGCCGGATATGGGCCAGCAGCTTGAGGCCGGGCTCGGTGGCCTGCACGCCATGGGGCTGTCGCTTGAACAGGCGCGTGCCGAGCTGGGCCTCCAGATCACTGAGCCGCCGCGAGGCCGCCGCCACCGCCAGCTGCAGCCGGTCGGCAGCGCGCGAGATGCTGCCCTCCTCGGCAATGGCCAGCACGAGCTGCACGGTGGTGGAGTCGATCTTCATCATGGCGGCGGCCCTCTCGTCTGGCTGGAGGGCGACGATTGTGCCGCAGCGCCCCGCAGCGCCCCGCTGCGTCCCACCGGCCCTTTCGTCAGGCTTTGCGCAGAGCCTTGGCCTGGCGGGCCAGCGCCGTGATGCGGCTCCAGTCGCCCTGCTCCAGCGCATCCGTGGGCACCAGCCAGGAGCCGCCCACGCAGACCACATTCTTCAGGGCCAGGAACTCCTGGGCATTGGCCGGCGACACGCCGCCCGTGGGGCAAAAGCGCACATCGCCGAACGGACCCTGCCAGGCCTTGAGCATGGCCGTGCCGCCCGCCTGCACGGCGGGGAAGAATTTCAGCTCGTTGAAGCCGTCGTCCTGGGCCGCCATGATCTCGCCGCTGGTGGCCACGCCGGGCAGCAGCGGCAACTGCAGGTCCTGGCAGGCCTGGCCCAGTGCGCTGGTGTAGCCGGGACTCACGGCAAAGCGCGCGCCAGCATGGGCACAGGCGCGCGCATCGGCTGCGCTGCGCACGGTGCCGGCGCCTACGATGGCCTCGGGCACGGCGCGCGCAATGGCCTCGATGCTGGCCAGGCCCTGGGGCGTGCGCAGCGTGACCTCCAGCACGCGGATGCCGCCCGCGACCAGGGCCTGGGCCATGGGAACGGCATGCGCGAGGTCGTTGAGAACGATGACCGGGATGACCGGCGCGTCCTGCATGAGCTCCAAGGCCGTCAGTCGTTGATCCATGTGCAAGCTCCCTCTTCTGCGCTGAGCGCGTGGCGCCGGAATCCGGCAAACAGTTCGCGGCCGAAACCCCGGCCATTGGCTTGGCGCAGCGCCCGGGGCATGGTGGCCACCAGGCGTTGCTGCCATTCGGATTCATCGACCAGCACGGCCAGGGTGCCGGCCACGGCGTCCAGGCGCACCAGGTCGCCATCGCGCAGGCGCGCCAGCGGCCCGCCCACGCAGGCCTCGGGCGAGACGTGGATGGCCGCAGGCACCTTGCCCGAGGCGCCGCTCATGCGGCCGTCCGTGACCAGGGCCACCTTGTAGCCCTTGCCCTGCAGCACGGCCAGGGGCGGAGTGAGCTTGTGCAGCTCGGGCATGCCATTGGCGCGCGGCCCCTGCCAGCGCACTACGCAGATGACATCGCGGTCCAGTTCGCCGGCCTTGAAGGCCTGCTGCAGCGCTTCCTGAGAGTCGAAGACGCGTGCGGGCGCCTCGACCACATGGCGGTCCTCGGGCACGGCGCTGACCTTGATCACGCTGCGCCCCAGGTTGCCGGACAGCAGCTTGAGCCCGCCCGTGGCGCTGAAGGGCGCATCGGCCGGGCGCAGCACGGACAGGTCGCCGGAGACTTCGGCCGCATGCCAGGCCAACTGGCCGTTGTCCACGGCCGGAATGCGCGCGAACTCCTGCAGGCCATCGGGCCGCACGGTGAGCACATCGCCATGCATGAGGCCGGCCTTGAGCAACTGGCCGATCACATAGCCCGGACCGCCTGCGGCCTGGAACTGGTTCACGTCGGCGCTGCCATTGGGATAGACGCGGGCCAGCAGCGGCACCACGCCCGAGAGCTCGGAAAAATCGTTCCAGTCGATGGTGATGCCCGCAGCGCGCGCCACCGCCACCCAGTGGATCAGGTGGTTGGTGGAGCCGCCCGTGGCCAGCAGGGCCACCATGGCGTTGACGATGCAGCGCTCGTCCACCACGCGGCCGATGGGGGCGAAGCGCTTGTTCCTGGTGATGGCCAGCACGCTGCGCATGGCCTCGCGCGTGAGCAGTTCGCGCTCGCCGTCGGCCGGGTTGATGAAGGCCGTGCCCGGCACGTGCAGGCCCATGGCCTCCAGCAGCATCTGGTTGCTGTTGGCCGTGCCGTAGAAGGTGCAGGTGCCTTCGCCATGGTAGGCAGCCGATTCGGCGGCCAGCAGCTCCTTGCGGCCCACCAGGCCCTGCGCGGCCTGTTCGCGCACCTTGGCCTTGTCGCCGTTGGACAGGCCCGAGGTCATGGGTCCCGCCGGCACGAAGACCGTGGGCAGGTGCCCGAAATGCAGGGCGCCGATCAAGAGGCCCGGCACGATCTTGTCGCAGATGCCCAGCATCAGCGCAGCGTCGAATACGTCGTGCGAGAGCGCGATGGCCGTGCCCATGGCAATGGCATCCCGGCTGAACAGGCTCAGCTCCATGCCGGGCGCGCCCTGGGTCACGCCGTCGCACATGGCGGGTACGCCGCCGGCGACCTGCGCCGTGGCGCCCAGCCTGCGTGCCTCGTCCTTGAGGATGTCGGGATAGCGGGCCAGCGGTGCGTGGGCCGACAGCACGTCGTTGTATGCGGTGACGATGGCGACGTTGGGCGCCTTCTCCTCGACGATGCGTATCCTGTCGCCGCCTGGAATGCCCGCAAAGGCATGCGCCACGTTGGCACAGCCCATGGACTGCGCGCCGGGCGGGCGCGCGGCCATGGCGTCCACCTGTTCCAGGTAGGCGGCACGTGATTCGGCACTGCGCTCGCGGATGCGGCGCGTGACCTGGTCGACGATGGGGTGGATGGTGCTCATGGGGTGTCCTGCGGATGCGCTGATGCGCGTTTTCTCTGTGTCGCGTTGTCTTTTTGGTGGATGTCGGCCGGGGCATCCCTCCCAGGTGCGTCCGGCCCTGAATCGAAGCTTACTTCACTGCGCGCGCCTGCTTGACGGCGGCCTGTACCTCATCCCAGGTACCCTGGCCCACGGTCTTGGCAATGCCGGCATTGACCGTGGCGAGCTTGTCGCGCATGCGTCCCACCTCGGCGGCGGGCAGCTCGTTGACCTGCATGCCCTTGGTCTTGATATCGGCCAGGGCCTTGGCCGCTTCCTCGCGCGTGTCCTTGCGCTCGAACTCGCGGCTCTTGACGGCGGCGTCCTGCAGCACCTTCTTCTCGGCCGGTGTCAGCGTGTCCCACCACTTCTTGCTGACGGTGACGATCCAGGGGCTGTAGACGTGGTTGGAGATGGTCAGGTACTTCTGCACCTCGTAGAACTTGCTGGACAGCACGGTGTTGAACGGGTTTTCCTGGCCATCGACGGCGCGGGTTTCCAGCGCGGTGAACAGTTCGGAGAACGGCAGCGGCACGGCGTTGGCGCCCAGGGCCTTGAAGCTGTCGAGGAAGACGTTGTTCTGCATCACGCGCAGCTTCACGTCAGCCAGGTCTTCCAGCTTGGCGATGGGGCGCTTGTTGTTGGTGAGGTTGCGGAAACCGTTCTCCCAGTAGACCAGGCCCACCATGCCCTTGGGCTCCAGCGTGGCCTTGACCTTCTCGCCCACGGGGCCGTCGAGCACGGCGTCGGCCTCCTTGGTGCTGCTGAACAGGAACGGCGTGTCCCAGACCGCCATCTCGGGCGACAGGCCGACCAGGGTGGCGGTGGAGCCGACCATCATCTCCTGGGCACCGCCGATCAGCGCCTGCTGCATCTGCGTGTCCGATCCCAGCGAGGCATTGCCGATGGCGCGCACCTTCATCTTGCCGCCCGTGGCCTTTTCGACCTCCTTGGCAAAGAAGCGCGCCGCGCGGCCCTGGTTGGAGTCATCGACCAGGCCGTAGCCGAAGCGCACGATGCGCGGCTTGAAGTCCTGGGCCATGGCCTGGCCCGTGGCGGCCAGCGTGGTGATGGCGGCCATCAGGCCGGCGAGTGCAAAGGGAATACGCATGTTCATCTCCTTGGGTTGTAGTGGGGGGGTCAGTGCATCCAGCGCAGAGGGGCCAGGATGATTTGCGGAAAAATCACGAAAAGCACGGCAAGCAGCACATAGACCATCAGGAACGGGTTCGTGCCCTTGATCACGGTCTCCATGCGCAGCCGGCCCACGCCGGCAATCACGTTCTGCACCGTTCCCACGGGCGGCGTGATCAGGCCGATGCAGCCCACGTAGATGAACATGAAGCCGAAGTAGATGGGGTCGATGCCCGCCTTGACGGCCAGCGGCGCGCACACGGGGCCGAAGATCAGGATGGTCGGCGTCAGGTCCATGGCCGTGCCCACCACCAGCAGGAACAGCATCATCGTGGCCATGAACAGCATGGGGTTGCCCAGCAGGCCGGAGAAGCTGTCGGCCAGCATGTTGGGCAGGTCGGCCAGGGTGATCATGTAGGCCGTCACCGTGGCGGCGCCACACAGCAGCATGACCACGGCCGTGGTCTTGGCGGCGGCCAGGAACACGGCGTACAGACGGCTCCATGTCATCTCGCGGTAGATCACCATGGACACGAACAGCGCGTAGACGGCTGCGACCACGGCCGCCTCGGTGGGCGTGAACACGCCGCCCTTGAGGCCACCCAGGATGATGACCGGCATCATCATCGCCCAGAAGCTCTTGGCCAGTGCCTTCAGACGCGGGCCCCAGGCCATACGTTCGCCGCGCGACAGGTCGAACTTGCGGGCGATGGACCACCAGGCAAAGATCAGGAAGACGCCCATGATCAGGCCCGGCACCACGCCCGACAGGAACAGCTTGCTGATCGAGGTGTTGGTCGTCACGCCGTAGATCACGAAGGGCATGGACGGCGGAATGATGGGCGCAATGATGCCGCCCGAGGCCAGCAGGCCCGCGCTGTAGCTGTCGGGGTACTTTTGCTCGCGCATCATGGGCAGCAAGATGGTGGCCAGGGCGGCGGTATCTGCAATGGCCGAGCCGCTCATCGAGGCCAGCAGCACGGCGGCGCCAATGGCCACGTAGCCCAGGCCGCCACGGATATGGCCCACATAGGCGCGCGCCAGGTCAATGATGCGGCGCGACAGGCCACCCGCGTTCATCAGCTCACCCGCCAGGATGAAGAAGGGCACGGCCAGCAGCGGGAAGTTGTCGAAGCCGGCCTGCAGGTTCTGCGCAAGCAGCTGCGAGTCGAAGAAGTCCAGATGCCACATCAGCGCCACGCCGGTCAACACCAGCGCCTGGGCAATGGGCATGCCGATCACCATGCCGCCGATCAGCACGGCCAGAAAGATCAGGGTCACAACCATGGTGCCTGCTCCTTACTCGACCGAAGTCTCGCCATGGTTTTCTGTCGGCGCGCCGCGGCGCAGGTCGCGCAGCGACACCAACAGCAGGCCCACGGCCAGCACCAGGGTGGCCGCAGCGCCCAGGGCCAGCGGGTAGCCCAGCACCGTGCTGTAGCTGTTCAGCCCGGCCTGCACCTGGGCCCATGAGCCCCACAGCAGCAGGCCCATGCAGACCAGGACCAGCGCCTGCGACACCCAGAACAACACCTTGCGCGCGCCAGGGCCCACGCGGGATGTCACAAGGTCGAAGCCCAGGTGGCTGCCCTCGAAAGCGGCCACGATGGCCCCAATGGCCACCAGCCAGACGAAGAGCAGGCGCGAGATTTCCTCATAGGAAACGATGCTGGTGTGAAACACATAGCGCAGCACCACGTTGACGAACACGGCAATGACCATGCCGGCCAGGGCCAGCACCATCAGCACCTCGGCAAAGTGCTGCAGGCGCGGCTTGGGCCGGACTGCGGGGGAATCGGATTGCATGGTTTTTGTCTCCTGGCGTTATGGGTTCTGGGAGAGAGGGGCGGCCTGCGGCGCCGGATGGACGAGCCAGTCCTGTGCGCGGTGCACGATGTCGGCCAGCGGCAGCGTGGCGTCCACGGACAGCACGGCGCGCTCGCCTGCCGGGCTTTCCAGCGTGGCGAACTGGTTGGCCACCAGCTCGGGCGAGAAGAAGTGGCCGGCGCGCTCCTGCACGCGCTGCAGCGCCGTGCCGTAGTCCAGGTCCAGAAAAACGAAGCCCACCGCGCCGGCCGGGCCGGCGGCACGCAGGCGGTCGCGGTACTTGCGCTTGAGGGCCGAGCAGGTCAGCACCACGCCCTGCCCCGGCATGGCCTGGGCCAGCAGCCGTGCCAGCCGGTCCAGCCAGCCGCTGCGGTCGTCGTCGGTCAGGGGGATGCCAGCCTGCATCTTGCGGATGCTTTCCTCGGCATGGTGGGCATCGCCCTCGTGCAGGGTCCAGCCCAGGGCATCAGCCAGGGCCTGCCCCACGCTCGACTTGCCGCAGCCGGAAACGCCCATGACGACCAGCGCCCGTGGGCTGCTGCTTGCGGCGGTGGCGTCGGTTGTTGTTGGGATAGCGCTATCCATGTTCTTGCAAAAATTGGCAGACCAGGGTCTGCCTTGGATTTCGGTGTGCTTCAGAGGCCTTCGTCCGGGTTTACACGCAGGACTGCGGGCCTTCGAATGATTGGGATAGCGCTATCATAATCTCCAACCCTCCCGCCACCGACCTAGGACATTCCCTTGGCCCGCCAGATTCCGCCTGCATCTCCAGAATCGTCCTGCGCCGATCCTTGCGACCCGGCCCTGCCCGCCACGGGCCGCGCCCGCTCCTCGCGGGCCAGCGGACGCATCACGCTCAGCGATGTGGCACAGGCGGCCGGCGTCAGCCCCATGACGGTCTCACGCGCCCTGCGCGGCGAGCGGCGCGTGGACCCGGCCCTGGTCGAGAAAATCCGCGCCGCCGCCGCGCGCATGGGCTACGTGCCCGACCCTGCCGCGCGCGCTTTGGCCTCCCAGAAAAGCGCCCAGGTGCTGGTGCTGGTGCCCATGCTGTCCAACACCTTGTTCGTGGACCTGATCGAGTCTGTGCACAAGGTGCTGTTCGCCGCCGGCTACCACGCGCTGATCGGCGTGACCCACTATGACCGGGCCGAAGAGGAGCAACTGCTGCGCACCTACCTGCCCATGCGCCCTGCCGGCCTGCTGCTCACCGGCTTTGACCGCAGCCCCGCTGCGCGGGAACTCGTGCAGGCCAGCAAGGTGCCCTGCGTGCACCTGATGGAGCTGGGCGGCGAGCCGGGCACGCCCAGCGTGGGGTTTTCGCAGGCCGAAGCCGGAGCCGCCATCACGCGGCATCTGATGGAGCGCGGGCACAAGCGCATTGCCTTTTGTGCAGGCCAGCTCGATGCCCGCGTGATGCAGCGCGCCTCTGGCTACCGCCAGGCCCTGCAGGACGCGGGCCTGCACGACCCGGCCCTGGAACTGCTGTGGCCCCGCCCCACTTCGATGGCGCTGGGCGCCGAGCTGCTGGACGCCGCCCTGCGGCTGGATCCATCCGTCGATGCCCTCTTCTTCTGCAACGATGACATCGCCCAGGGCGCCCTGCTCGAAGCCCTGCGCCGCGGCATCCGCGTGCCGCAGCAGATCGCCATCGCCGGCTTCAACGACCTGCCCGGCAGCGACCAGATGGTGCCGCCACTGACCACCATCCGCACGCCGCGCGGCCATATCGGAACCGAAGGCGCGCGCATGCTGCTGCAATTGATGCGCGGCGAGGCCTTGCCATTGCACAGCCTGGATCTGGGATATGAGCTGGTGGTGCGGCAAAGCAGTTGAAGCGACAGTGGAAATGAAAAGGCCGGGTCTGCTGCCCGGCCTTTTCTCTGGTCGACGCCTGCGGCGCAGGAATCACACGGACATCACTCGAATTCCAGGATCACATCGTCCACGGCCAGCGAGTCGCCCTTGCCGGCGCTGATCTTGCTGACCACACCGTCCTGCGACGCGAACAGGATGTTTTCCATCTTCATGGCCTCGATCACGGCCAGCTTTTCGCCGGCCTGCACCTTCTGGCCCGGCTGCACGGCCACGTCCACCAGCAGGCCCGGCATGGGCGACAGCAGGAACCTGGACAGGTCCGGCGGTGCCTTGTAGGGCATGAGCCGGTGCAGTTCGCCGCCGCGCGGCGACAGCACCAGGGCGTCGATCTGCGTGCCGTTGTGGATGACGCGCAGGGCCAGCGGGTTCCTGGCCGTGCCGCGCTCGACCTGCGCCGTGAAGGGCTTGCCGTTGCAGCTGCCCTGCACGCACATGGCGCGCATCGGCGTCTCGCTGCGGAAGGTGTAGGGCTTGCCGTCCACGGTGACGGTGCTGGCGCGGCTTTCCGCGTCGAAGTCGGAAACCTGCACCTCGCGGTACTGGTGCTTGCCATCGGCCCCCAGCACGACCACGCAGTAGTCGGCCGAGACCTTGAGCTCATGACCGCGCATCTGGCCGCTGATGGTGGCGGCGCGCGCGCGGTAGCGGCGGTTCATGTGGCCTGCCAGGGCGACCAGGAAGTCGGGGTCGCCGTGCGGCACATCCTCGGCGTGGAAGCCGTGGGCGTAATGCTCGGCGATGAAGCCGGTGTTGAAGTCGCCGCTCTTGAACTTGGGATGGGCCAGCAGCGCGGCCTGGAACGGGATGTTGGAGCTGATGCCCCGGATCACGAAGGCATTGAGCGCCTCGCGCATCTTGGCGATGGCGTCGTTGCGGTCGCTGCCGTGCACGATGAGCTTGGCGATCATCGAGTCGTAGAACATCGGGATTTCGCCGCCTTCATACACGCCCGTATCCACGCGCACGCCATGCAGGTGGCCGGTGTCGGCCTGCCACATGGTCTGCTCGGGCGGCGAAAAGCGCACCAGGCGGCCGGTGGACGGCAGGAAGTTGCGGAACGGGTCCTCGGCGTTGATGCGGCACTCGATGGCCCAGCCATCGCGCTTGACGTCTTCCTGCGCGATGGCCAGCTTCTCGCCAGCGGCCACGCGGATCATCTGCTCGACCAGATCCAGGCCGGTGATGCACTCGGTCACCGGATGCTCCACCTGCAGGCGGGTGTTCATTTCCAGGAAGTAGAAATCCTGGTCCTTGCCCACCACGAACTCCACCGTGCCCGCGCTCTGGTAGCCCACGGCCTTGGCCAGGGCCACGGCCTGCTCTCCCATGGCGCGGCGCGTGGCATCGCTGATGAAGGGGGACGGCGCCTCTTCGATCACCTTCTGGTGCCGGCGCTGGATGGAGCATTCGCGCTCGTTCAGGTAGATCACGTTGCCGTGGCCGTCGCCCAGCACCTGGATCTCGATGTGGCGCGGCTCCTGCACGAACTTCTCGATGAAGATGCGGTCGTCGCCGAAGCTGTTGCGTGCCTCGTTCTGGCAGCTGGCAAAGCCCTCGAAGGCTTCCTTGTCGTTGTAGGCCACGCGCAGGCCCTTGCCGCCGCCGCCGGCGCTGGCCTTGATCATCACGGGGTAGCCAATGCCCTTGGCGATTTCCACGGCGGCCTCGGGGCCGGCGATGGGATCGTTGTAGCCGGGGATGGTGCTCACGCCCGCCTTGTCGGCCAGCTTCTTGGAGGCGATCTTGTCGCCCATGGCCGCGATGGCCGCGTGCTTGGGGCCGATGAAGGCGATGCCCTCTTCCTCCACGCGCCGGGCGAAGGCCTCGTTCTCGGACAGGAAGCCATAGCCCGGGTGCACGGCCTGCGCGCCGGTCTGCTTGCAGGCGGCAATGATGCGGTCGGCCTGCAGGTAGGACTCGCGGCTGGGAGCGGCACCGATGTGCACGGCCTCGTCGGCCAGCTTGACGTGGCGTGCCTCGCGGTCCGCATCGGAGTACACCGCCACGGTCTGTATGCCCATCTTGCGGGCGGTGGCGATGACGCGGCAGGCAATCTCGCCGCGGTTGGCAATCAGGATCTTCTTGAACATCTTCTTAGCCCATTCTTGGAACTAAATCATGGGAACCGGAGCTGTCGTCAGCTTCGCTGTCCCTGTTTTGCGCTTCGCCAGCACTGTCAGTAACCGGCGCGACC
>NZ_BCTO01000062.1 GCF_001571325.1 Delftia tsuruhatensis NBRC 16741 | reverse complement strand
GGGGGAAGCGGCGGAGCCGCTCAGGGGGTGCTTCACAAGGGGATGTTTCCATGCTTGCGCCACGGATTTTCCAGCTGCTTGTTCTTGAGCATCTGCAGCGAGCGGCAGATACGCTTGCGCGTCTCGTGCGGCTGGATCACGTCGTCGATGAAGCCGCGCGCGCCCGCCACGAAGGGGTTGGCGAAGCGGGCCTTGTACTCGGCCTCGCGCGCGGCCAGCTTGGCGGGGTCGTTCTTGTCCTCGCGGAAGATGATCTCCACGGCGCCCTTGGCGCCCATCACGGCGATCTCGGCATGGGGCCAGGCCAGGTTGACGTCGCCGCGCAGGTGCTTGGAGGCCATCACGTCATAGGCGCCGCCGTAGGCCTTGCGCGTGATGACGGTGATCTTGGGCACCGTGGCCTCGGCATAGGCGTACAGCAGCTTGGCGCCGTGCTTGATGATGCCGCCGTACTCCTGGCTGGTGCCGGGCATGAAGCCGGGCACGTCCACGAAGGTGACCACGGGGATGTTGAAGGCATCGCAGAAACGCACGAAGCGCGCGGCCTTGATGGAGCTCTTGATGTCCAGGCAGCCGGCCAGCACCAGAGGCTGGTTGGCGACGATGCCCACGGTCTGCCCGTCCATGCGTGCAAAGCCCGTGAGGATGTTCTTGGCGTAGTCGGGCTGCAACTCGAAGAAGTCGCCGTCGTCCACGGTCTTGAGGATCAGCTCCTTCATGTCGTAGGGCTTGTTGGCGTTGTCGGGCACCAGGGTGTCCAGCGACTTGTCGGCGCGGTCCACGGGGTCCGAGGTGTAGCGCACGGGCGCCTTCTCGCGGTTGTTCAGCGGCAGGTAGTTGTAGAGGCGGCGCAGCATCATCAGCGCCTCCACGTCGTTATCGAAGGCCATGTCGGCCACGCCGCTGCGCGTGGTGTGGGTGATGGCGCCGCCCAGCTCCTCGGCCGTGACCTCCTCGTGCGTCACGGTCTTCACCACTTCGGGGCCGGTGACGAACATGTAGCTGCTGTCCTTGACCATGAAGATGAAGTCGGTCATGGCCGGCGAGTACACGGCGCCGCCCGCGCAGGGGCCCATGATCATGGAGATCTGCGGCACCACGCCGCTGGCCAGCACGTTCTTCTGGAACACGTCGGCATAGCCGCCCAGCGAGGCCACGCCTTCCTGGATGCGGGCGCCGCCCGAGTCGTTGAGGCCGATCACGGGGGCGCCGACCTTCATGGCCTGGTCCATGACCTTGCAGATCTTCTCGGCATGGGTCTCGGACAGCGCACCGCCGAAGACGGTGAAGTCCTGGCTGAAGACGAAGACCAGGCGGCCGTTGATCATGCCGTAGCCGGTGACCACGCCGTCGCCGGGGATCTTGCTGTCTTCCATGCCGAAGTCGGTGCAGCGGTGCTCGACGAACATGTCCCATTCCTCGAAGGTGCCGTCGTCCAGCAGCAGCTCGATGCGCTCTCGCGCCGTGAGCTTGCCCTTCTTGTGCTGTGCATCTATGCGCTTTTGGCCGCCACCCAGGCGGGCCTGTTCGCGCTTTGTCTCCAGTTGATCCAGGATGTCTTGCATGCTGCGATTCCTCTAACGTCTAACGGTAAGGTTTGTCTGGTCTTGTCTTGTCGGCCG
Organism: Delftia tsuruhatensis NBRC 16741; assembly: GCF_001571325.1. Lineage (GTDB taxonomy): Bacteria > Pseudomonadota > Gammaproteobacteria > Burkholderiales > Burkholderiaceae_C > Comamonas > Comamonas tsuruhatensis. The sequence continues at coordinate 11,721 of NZ_BCTO01000062.1, read as the reverse complement.
TCACTGCGGCGCCGCCACGGGGCCTGCCTGCGCCTGCAGCAGATTTCTGGCGGCCGTGCTGGCCGCGATGCGCCCTGCTGCCACGTCGGCCTGCAGCTGGGGCAGCAGCGCCCGCACCTGCGGATGCTGCCGGAAGGCCTGCTTGAGGCCGGAGTCGATGCGCTCCCACATCCAGGACAGCGCCTGGCGTTCGCGGCGCAGCGCCAGGCGCCCGTTGGCCTGCTGCAGGCGGCGGAATTCCTCCACCGCACCCCAGAAACCTTCAACGCCCTCCTTCTTGAGCGCGCTGATGGTGATGACCTGGGGCTGCCAAAGGCGCTCGTCGTGGTGGGCATGCTCGGGGTTGCCGTGCATGCCCAGCAGGCGCAGGCTGGAGGTGATCTGGGCCTGGGCGCGCGTGGCGGCATGCGGGTCGATGTCGGCCTTGTTGATGACCACCAGGTCGGCCAGCTCCATCACGCCCCTCTTGATGGCCTGCAGGTCGTCGCCCGCATTGGGCAGTTGCAGCAGGCAGAACATGTCGCACATGCCCTGCACGGCGATCTCGCTCTGGCCCACGCCCACGGTCTCGACGATGACCACATCGTAGCCAGCCGCCTCGCAGACCAGCATGGCCTCGCGGGTTTTCTCGGCCACGCCGCCCAGTGTGCCGCTGCTGGGGCTGGGGCGGATGTAGGCATCCGGATGAACGGACAACTGCTCCATGCGCGTCTTGTCGCCCAGGATGGAGCCGCCCGACACGGTGGACGATGGGTCGATGGCCAGCACCGCCACGCGAAGGCCGCGCGCAATCAGGAACAGGCCCAGCGTCTCGATGAAGGTGCTCTTGCCCACGCCCGGCACGCCGCTGATGCCCAGGCGGAAAGATCCGCCCGTATGCGGCAGCAGGGCCGTGAGCAGCCCATCGGCCGCAGCGCGGTGATCCGTGCGCGTGGATTCCAAAAGGGTGATGGCCTTGGCCATCGCCCGGCGCTGAACGGCAGGGTTGCCGTTCAGGATGCCGTCTTGCATTTGCTCGGGAGTCACTGCGGCGGGCTCAGAGGCTGTTGGCCTGGCGGATCTGCTCGAGCACGTCCTTGGCGCTGGCCGGGATGGGTGTGCCCGGTCCATAGACGCCCTTGACGCCGGCGTTGTAGAGGAAGTCGTAGTCCTGCGCGGGAATCACGCCGCCCACGAAGACGATGATGTCGTCCGCGCCCTGGCGGCGCAGCTCCTCGATGATGGCCGGCACCAGGGTCTTGTGGCCTGCCGCCAGCGTGGACACGCCCACGGCGTGCACGTCGTTCTCGATGGCCTGGCGCGCGCATTCCTCGGGCGTCTGGAACAGCGGGCCCATGTCCACGTCGAAGCCCAGGTCGGCAAAGGCCGTGGCCACCACCTTGGCGCCGCGGTCATGGCCGTCCTGGCCGAGCTTGGCGATCATCACGCGCGGGCGTCGGCCCAGTTGCTCGGACGATGCGTCGATTTCGCCCTTGAGCTTTTCCCAGCCCTCGGCCGAGTCGTAGGCTGCTGCATACACGCCGGTCACCTTTTGCGTATCGGCGCGGTGGCGCCCGAAAACCTTCTCCAGTGCATCCGAGACCTCGCCCACCGTGGCGCGCAGGCGCACGGCCTGGATGGACAGGTCCAGCAGGTTGCCCTCGCCGCTTTCGGCGGCCTGGGTCAGGGCCTGAAGGGCGGCCTCGACCTTGGCGGCATCGCGGCTGGCCTTGATCTGGTTCAGGCGCGCGATCTGGCTGTCGCGCACCTTGACGTTGTCCACCTCAAGGATGTCGATGGCGTCTTCCTTGGCCAGCTTGTACTTGTTGACGCCGACGATGACGTCCTTGCCCGAGTCGATGCGCGCCTGCTTCTCGGCGGCGGCGGCCTCGATCTTGAGCTTGGCCCAGCCCGAATCCACGGCGGCGGTCATGCCGCCCATGGCCTCGACCTCCTCGATGATCTTCCAGGCGGCGTCGGCCATGTCCTGGGTCAGCTTTTCCATCATGTAGCTGCCGGCCCAGGGGTCGATCACATTGGTGATGTGGGTCTCTTCCTGGATGATCAGCTGCGTGTTGCGCGCAATGCGGGCCGAGAACTCGGTGGGCAGCGCGATGGCTTCGTCAAAGCTGTTGGTGTGCAGGCTCTGCGTGCCGCCGAAGACGGCGGCCATGGCCTCGATGGTCGTGCGAACCACGTTGTTGTAGGGGTCCTGCTCGGTCAGCGACCAGCCCGAAGTTTGGCAGTGCGTGCGCAGCATCAGGCTCTTGGCCTTCTTGGCGCCAAAACCCTTCATGATGCGGCACCACAGCAGGCGGGCCGCGCGCATCTTGGCGATTTCCAGGTAGAAATTCATGCCGATGGCCCAGAAGAAGGACAGCCGGCCCGCGAAATCGTCCACATCCATGCCCTTGGCCGTGGCGGTCTTCACGTACTCCTTGCCGTCGGCCAGCGTGAAGGCCAGTTCCAGCGCCTGGTTGGCGCCCGCCTCCTGCATGTGATAGCCCGAGATCGAGATCGAGTTGAACTTGGGCATGTTCTTGCTCGTGTACTCGATGATGTCGCCGATGATGCGCATCGACGGCTGGGGCGGGTAGATATACGTGTTGCGGACCATGAACTCCTTGAGGATGTCGTTCTGTATGGTCCCCGACAGCTGGTCCTGGGCCACGCCCTGCTCCTCGGCCGCCACCACGTAGCCGGCCAGCACGGGCAGCACGGCGCCGTTCATGGTCATGGACACGCTGATCTTGTCCAGCGGGATCTGGTCGAACAGCACCTTCATGTCCTCGACCGAATCGATGGCCACGCCGGCCTTGCCCACGTCGCCCGTCACACGCGGATGGTCGCTGTCGTAGCCCCGGTGCGTGGCCAGGTCGAAGGCCACCGACACGCCCTGCCCGCCGGCGGCCAGCGCCTTGCGGTAGAAGGCGTTGGATTCCTCGGCCGTGGAAAAGCCCGCGTACTGGCGAATGGTCCAGGGCCGGCCCGCGTACATGGTGGCCTGCGGGCCGCGGATGTAGGGCTCGAAGCCTGGCAGGCTATCCGTATGGGGCAGATCCGCCGTGTCGGCCGCCGTGTACAGCGGCTTGACGTCGATGCCGTCGGGCGTGGTCCAGTGCAGTGCCTGGATGTCGCCCCCTGGAGCGGCCTTGGCGGCCGCCTGGGCCCATTTCTGCAGGTCGGCAGTTGCGAATTCCTGGCCGTTCTGCGCTGTCGGATGGTCTTGTCTCATGTTCTCAGGCTCGTGAATGACAGGTGCCCTTGAGGGCATGCCCCAGAGCTGCCGCAGTTTACATCATTCATAATTATTCATTCAAAATATCTTTGCCGATACAATCCGGGCCACATGTCGACAAACACCCTCACTCCCCGCGCGCTCTACGAACAGGTGGCAGAGAAGCTGCGCCTGCGCATCTTCGCGCACGAACTGGCGCCTGGTGACTGGATCGACGAACTGAAGATTGCCGAGGAATACGGCATCAGCCGCACCCCGCTGCGCGAGGCCCTGAAGGTGCTGGCCGCCGAGGGCCTGGTGACCATGAAGGTGCGCCGTGGCGCCTATGTGACCGAGGTGTCGTCCAAGGACATTGCCGATGTCTACCACCTGCTGAGCCTGCTGGAATCCGATGCCGTGCAGGTCGTGGCCGAATCGGGCAGCGATGAGGAACTTGCCGCCCTGCAGCAGACCCATGAGGAACTCAAGGCGCAGATGCGCGATGCAGACCGCTTCTTCGAGCTCAACGAGAGCTTTCACATGCAGCTGCTGCAGATCGCCGACAACCGCTGGCGCAACCAGCTGGTGGCCGACCTGCGCAAGGTCATGAAGCTCAACCGCCACAAGTCGCTGTTCAAGCAGGGCCGCATCGAGGACTCGCTGGCCGAGCACGAGACCGTCATGCAGGCCCTGCTGCGCCGCGATGGCGCGGCCGCCGCGCAGGCCATGCGTCAGCACTTCAGAAACGGTCTGGCTGCAGCGTCCTGAACTCGGGTTCATCTGAACCCTGGCTGGCTGGGCAACAGTGGCGACGTAGGCGGGCATGCGGCTCCTGGTTCGCTTCAGGCGCATCGCCCGAGAACGCTGCAGTGCAGCATAAACCTCGCCGCCAACTCCGCACATGTCCGAAGCTGACGCCGGGGCCTGCGGTAACCGGCAGCTATCATCAGCGGCACCATCCACTTCGGTCCGCACCTCTTCGCATGAGCATCCAAGATCCAGCCCGCGCCCCTTCCCTGGCCATGAGCCTGCCTGCCGATGCCAGCATGGCCACGGCCGCCACCCTGGTGGAAATGCTGGCCCTGCGCGTGCAGCAGACGCCCGCAGGCGAGGCCTATCGGGCCTATGACGAGGATGCGCGCAGCTGGAAGTCCCTGAACTGGGCGCAGACCGGCGAGCGCGTGGCCCTGTGGGCGCAGGCCCTGGCCGCGCAGGAGCTGGCACCGGGCTCGCGCATTGCCATTCTTTTGCCCAACGGGCTGGATGCCATGTCCATCGACCTGGCCAGCCTGCGCTGCGGCCATGTGCCGGTGCCCCTGCATTCCATAGACAACGCAGGCAGCATTGCCTACATCCTGGCCAATGCCCAGGTGTCCATGCTGTTCGTGGCACAGCAATCCACCTGGGACAAGATCTGCGCCACGGGCCAGGCCCTGCCCGCGCTGCGCAAGGTGGTCGTGGCATCGGCCAAGCCGGCTTCCCGGGCCGCAGAGCCTGAAACCGAAGGCGATGCCGCCGTCCTGGAGGCCCTGGGGCAGATCCCCGTGCAACCGCTGGCCCAATGGCTGGCTGAGGGCGGCGCAGTCCCCCTGCCCCCGCCTCCCTCTGCCGGGGACCTGGCCGCCGTCGTCTACACCTCGGGCACCACGGGCAAGCCCAAGGGCGTGATGCTCACGCACCGCAACGTGGTCTCCAACGTACAGGCCGTGATGCAGCGGCTGCAGCCGCGCAGCGATGATGTTTTCCTGTCCTTCCTGCCGCTGTCGCACACCTTCGAGCGCACGGCAGGCTACTACCTGGCGATGGCCGTGGGCGCCTGCGTGGCCTATGCGCGCTCCGTGGCTCAGCTGGCCGAGGATCTCAAGACCCAGCGTCCCACTGTGCTGGTCTCCGTGCCGCGCATCTACGAGCGCGTGCACGCCAAGGTCATGGAGGCGCTGGCGCGCGCACCGCTCAAGGCCCAGCTGTTCGAACTGGCCCAGGCCAGGGGCTGGCAACGCTTTTGTGAAACACAAGGCATTGCCGATGCGCAGGCGCCCCAGCCCGACGTGCCGGGCTGGATGCAATGGCTGCCCTGGCCCGTGCTCAACCATCTGGTGGCCAAGCCGCTGCTGGCCCAGTTTGGCGGGCGTGTGCGCGTGGCCGTGAGCGGTGGCGCGCCGCTGTCGCCCACGATTGCGCGCTGTTTTCTCGGCCTGGGCCTGCCGCTGATCCAGGGCTACGGAATGACCGAGACCTCGCCCGTGGTCTGCGCCAACACGCTGGAGGACAACCACCCGGCCACCGTGGGCCGCGCCCTGCCGGGCGTGGAAGTGCGCATTGGCGAGAATCGGGAACTGCAGGTGCGCGGGCCCTGCGTGATGCGGGGCTACTGGCAACGCCCCGAAGACACCGCCAAGACCTTCACAGACGACGGCTGGCTGCGCACCGGCGACCAGGCCGTGATCGAGGATGGGCGCGTGCGCATCCAGGGCCGCATCAAGGAAATCATCGTCACCTCCACCGGCGAGAAGATTCCACCGGCCGACCTGGAGCTGGCCATCACCGGCGACCCGTTCTTCACCCAGGTGTTTGTCGTGGGCGAAGACCGCCCCTTCATCGCCGCCGTGGCCGTCATCGAGCGTGGTGAATGGCAGGCCATGGCCCAGCGCCTGGGCCTGGATCCCGAAGATCCCAAGAGCCTGAACCACGCCGCCGCCGAGCGTGAAGCGCTGGCCCGCATCGAGAAACAGGTGGCCAGTTTTGCCCGCTATGCGGTCCCCCGTGCCGTGCACCTGGAACTGGAGCCCTGGACCATTGAGAACGGGCTGATGACGCCCACCCTCAAGCTCAAGCGCAACAACCTCATGGCGCGGTTTGAATCGCAGATTGCCGCCATGTACACCAAGCCCGCCGAGCGCTGGCAAGGCCGCAACAGCGCGGGGTGACCCCCAGCCCTTGACAAGCCGCCGCCGGAAAACGGCGGCTTTCCTTACCTCTGATTTGAGAATTAATTTATGTAAGTTACATTGAATTGATAAGAAGGAAGGCAAGAGCGCCCTGTCCGCGCTCTTGCCTTGCCCGCTTCAGGCAACGGCCAATGCCCTGCCGGCGGGCGCCATGCCGATCTCCTTGAACTCGCTGATCCTGAACGTGGCCACCGCCTGGGCCAACACGCGGGCCTGTCGCTCCAGGCTGGCAGCTGCAGCGGCAGACTCTTCCACTAGGGCAGCGTTTTGCTGCGTGACCTGGTCCATCTGGGAGACCGCCTCGCTGATCTGTCCCAGGCCGCCGCTTTGCTCCACGCTGGCGGCCGAGATGGCCTCGATCAACGACGCCACTTCGCGCACCTGGGATTCGATGGCGTCCATGGCCTTGCCGGCTTCCCGGACCTGGTTGCCGCCCATTCGCACCGTCTCGGTGGAGGCCGTGATCAGCGCCTTGATTTCACGCGCCGCTGCGGCGCTGCGTTGGGCCAGGGAGCGCACTTCTCCGGCCACCACGGCAAACCCCCTGCCCTGCTCGCCCGCCCGCGCGGCCTCGACCGCTGCGTTGAGCGCCAGGATGTTCGTCTGGAAGGCGATGGAATCGATGACGCCCGTGATCTCGGCAATCTTTCCGCTGCTGGCCGAGATTTCGTCCATGGTGCCCACGACCCTGGCGACAGCGCCACCGCCCACGCCCGCCACCTCCTTGGCACGCACGGCCAGGGCGCTGGCCTGCCGCGCATTCTCCGAACTCTGGCCCACATTGCCTGCCAGCTGCTCCATGGAGGCCGCCGTCTCCTGCAGGCTGGAGGCCTGGTGTTCGGTGCGGCTGCTCAGGTCCTGGTTGCCTGCCGCGATCTGGCTGGATGCCGTGGTCACCGACTCCACCCCGCGCCGCACATCGCCAACGATGCTGGCCAGCGATTCGCGCATAGCACTCATGGAGCGCAGCAGGTCGCCGACTTCGTCGCGCCCCGTGGCCTGGATCTCGGAAGCCAGATCGCCCTGCTCGATGTGCCTGGCCACCTCCACGGCGGACTTCAGGGGAACGGTGATGGAGCGCGTGACCACATAGCCCAGCGCCACGGCGAGGATGACAGCGGCCGCGACAAAGCCGTAGATCAGCATCTGCGACTGCGCCAGGACCTGGCGGGAGTCCGCATACACATCCTCGGATGCCTTGAGCTGCAGCTCCACCAGTTCGCCGATCTTGGCGCTGATGGGGTCTACGCTGGCATACAGCGCGCCATCGAACTCGTCCAGGCTGCCGGCCCTTTTTCCATCCAGCGTCTTGAGCCGCTGCAGCAGCCGGTCGATGCTCTGGTTGGCAGGTGCGAACAGCGCCTGCGCCTGGCTGGCCAGCACGGCCTCCTGCGAGGTCAGCTGTGTGGACGAATAGCTGCGCCAGGCCGCGTCGATCGCGGGCAGCGTGCCGGAAATGCTCGCCGCTGCCTCCTGCGCCGTGATCAGGCCGGCATTCGCCTTGTTGACCGTATCTATGACGTTGACGGCGTAGGCGTCCGCAATCTGCTTGAGCTGCTTGAGCGGAACCACGCGGTCCTGGTACATGGTCTGCGTGCCCGAGAACACATGGCCCAGCGCCCTTGCGCCGACGGCGCCCACGGCCATCAGGCAGATCAGCAGAACAAGAAAAACACCGGTAAGCCGGGTACCGATACGCACATCGCCGAGTTTTTTCATCGCAGATCCCTCTGTCCCCGTGACGCCATCGGTATAGGCCATCGCTATCGCATCCCGGCAGTCACATTGCTTGCCTTATCGGTAGCAACCGCCGGTTTCTTGAGAGTCAAAAATCAATAAGTTCCATAGGAGTTGCGACGCTCGCGGCTACCGCCCCGCAGGCAAGCCCCTTCCCCATCCGTGTTGCAGAGCCAACCCTCTCAAAGTCCGAACAGCATTTTCATGTAAGTTACATTGAACGCCTTGAAAAACGGCCCGTGAAAACACGGGCCATCTCACTGGATCAGACGTAGACGTCGACCACGCCGCCCAGCCCGGGCGCCTTCCCGCCCTTCGATGGGGATTGCGATGGCGCCTCGGCGGCCTGCTGCTGCTCGCGCTGCTTGTCGAGCTGGGCCTGCTGCCTGGCGCGCATCAGCGCCTCGATCTGGTTTTGCACCATCATGATCTGCGTCTGCAACAGCTTGGACTTCTGTTGCTTGGCCTTGGCGTCGATGTTCTCGGAGGCCACTTCCTTGAGCGCCTGCTGCAGCTCCTTGAGCTTGCGCTGCAACGCAGCGATGTCATTGCCGCCGGAGGATGAAGCGGCTCCCGAGGCGGAAGCCGAGGTGGAGGATGAGACTTGCATGCCTCCTACATCGACCACTGGCGGGCGAACTGAAGGCCCAAAACACCCCACCCCCGGCCGCCATCACCCCAGCCAGTGCCGCAGCGCACCCGCCGACGCAATGCCGATCAGCACCGTCGGCAGAATGGGCAGCCGGCTGGCCGCCACCAGCGTCACCACCAGGGCCAGCAGATCGGCCGGACGCTCGGACACAAACGCCGGGGCAATCACCGAGATCAGCACGCAGCCCGGCAGGCTTTCCATCACGTACTGCATGCGCGGGCTCAGCGTGCGCCCGCGCAGCAGCAGGTAGCCGATCACCCGCGTGAAATACGTGCTGCACGCCATGAGCACCAGCGTCAGCACGGTTGTGGCTTCCATCGCTCAGCTCCTGGGCGCCAGCAAGGCCGCGCAGATCAGGCCCGAAACGGCGCCGGCCGCCACATACCAGGCGCCAGGCACCAGCTTGTAGACCAGGGCCGCCGTCAGCAGGCTCACCAGCCAGGGCCGGCAAGGCCTGACGCCCTTCCACATGCCGCGCAGCAGCACCAGAAACACGGCGGTGAACGCCATGTCGAAGCCGTACTGCTCCAGGTCGCCAATGCGCGGCCCCAGAAAGGCACCGGCCGCCGTGCACGACACCCAGGCCATGTACAGGCCTGCCGACACGCCCATGTAGTAAGGCAGGCTCACGCGCCGCGCGGCACTGCGCTGGGCGTCGGCCAGGGCCAGCGCCCAGCTTTCGTCGCACATGAAGAACAGGGCCGGCAGCGCACGGCGCCTGGGCAGATGGCGCAGATAGGGCGCCAGTGCCGCACCCATCAGGATGTGCCGGCAATTGACCAGGAAGGACATGGCGACGATCAGCAGCACATGCGGCGGCGAGGTCCACAGCCGTATGGCCGTGAACTCCGAGCCGCCGCCGAAGTTCATCCCGGTCATGAGAGGAACTTCCAGCGGTGCAAGCCCCTTTTGCACGGCCTGGGCGCCCAGCACCAGGGCAAAGGGCACGAAACCCAGCATCACGGGAATCGCATCCCTGAAGCCGCGAAAGGCCTCGGAACTGCGGGAGACGGAATCTGCCGAAACGGCAGCGGGGGAAAGTGGAATGGATGAAGACATGGAGAGCGGCGATTGTCGGCCTGTGTCGCTGGAATTTGCTGCCGATTCATGCTTCCACCAGCCATTTTACAGATGTTTATGCCGATTTATTCGAACAACTGGAAATAATCTGCCGCACACAGGCTGATCAAAGCATTTCCATGGCTGGCGGCGCTCCTCGGATGGCCGCGCCTGCCCTCCAGGCATTTCACGAAACCCAACGGCCATTGGCTCCCGCCATGCTGCAGTGCGTCGCAAACGGCTGTGCCGGCCAGGGCGGCAGCGGGACCATGAAGCCCTCATCACTTCGCTTCACCTGAAAGGTTCCCCATGCGCACTTCCCACTTCACCCGCTTCATCGCCCTGGCCGCCCTCAGCCTGGGCCTGGCCGGCACCGCCCTCGCCCAGGACGCCACGCCCTCCTCCACTGCTGCCCCCACCGACCTCAGCCGCGCCCAGGTGCTGGCCGACCTGGAAATGTGGCACCGCGCCGGACTCACCTATGTCTCGGACCGCGAGATCGATGTCCGCTCCACCGAATACCAGCGCGGCCTGGAGCGTTACCAACAGCTGCGCGCCAGTCCGGCTTACCGCGAGGCCGTGACCAGACTGGAGAAAGGGCATGCGGTGGCTCAAGACAAGTGAGCGTTGGGGTGACGCGAGGCGCGAGATACTGTGCAGTTTCCGCACCTGCGAGCATCGCCCCTCACTCAATGAATATCCGCATAGTCAACGGCGACCTTCTGGACCAGGACGTTGAAGTCATCGTCAACTCATGGAATAGAAACATCATTCCCTGGTGGCTGTTGATCCCCCAAGGCGTGTCCGGCGCAATCAAGCGCAAGGGGGGACTGCAGCCATTCCTGGAGGTTGCGCGGGCCGGCCCCATTCCTCTGGGCGATGCCGTACTGACATCTGCCGGCAGACTGCCTTTCAAAGGCATCATCAACGTGGCGGGCATCAATCTTCTTTGGAGGGCGTCAGAACTCTCCATTGAGAGGTCCATCCACTCGGCCCTGCAACTTGTCAACGATCACGGCTTCAAATCCGTAGCCTTTCCCCTCATCGGTTGCGGATCTGGAGGCTTCAATGAAGACACTGCCATCCGCATCATGAAGAACACCATTGCCCAAGTCGAAACGAGGGCAGCGGTTGTGCTGGTCGTTTTTGGCAAGGCACGATAGTTGTTGTAACGGTCAAAGCTCGGATACCGCAGGTCGAACCTAGTCGTCTGCGCATAGCTGAAGCCGCTGACCGTCTGGCCTTCGCCCCAGGCGCCCGTGGTGGGCCGCACTTCACCAAAGCCTGAGATCAGCCATTGCCAAGCCACCTGCTCCTGCTCCTGCTCCTGCTCCTGCTCCTGCTCCTGCTCCTGCTCCTGCTCCTGCTCCTGCTCCTGCGGCTTGGCCAAGCATTAAAATCCAATCGATTTTCAGAGAAGAATTCTATCTATTCAATAAAGCACTGTTGAAATACTGATTGGAAATTTGTTGAAACACATAAAGAGAGATATCTCTGGAATTATGTATTTCTTCAAAATGCTCTAGAAAATTCGGCAGTTCCATAGAGATAAAATAGTCCAAATCCCAATTATTTAAACCCTCCAATGACAAAGGCAAGTTATGAATTAAATTCAACACACGCCCAGCACTAGTTAATTTAGATTGTTTAATCTGCTGCAAAGCCTCACCAATGCAGTACTTCAATATATTACGCGAACTATCCACCTCAATTTCTCGCCAGCAGCTCAACACCTCTTCCAATGAAGAAATAACTGTATCATTCACCCTATTATTAAATAAAATATTTCTACTAGAAATGATGATTTCATTGATTTTTCTTAGTTCCATTTTTAATAACCTCCCCATGTGAATTCAAGATCTGCGGGTCCTCTGTAAGCACCGTATGGCAAATCCACCCTTTTTATCGGAACATCTAAAACTCCAGCCCTAGGAGCCGCCAACGCTCGATGATGACCATCCAGAATATACAACCGCCCATCATGCGCAGTCACCACCAACGGATTAGATATTCCATTAACCCGAATATCTTTAATCAATCTATCCAACTGCCTATTACTCATTGTCTGTCCATGAGTTGCGAATAAGTCTCCAATCTTGGCAGTTTCTTGTATTCCACCTTTTGCTGCA
>NZ_BCTO01000061.1 GCF_001571325.1 Delftia tsuruhatensis NBRC 16741 | reverse complement strand
AAGGGGACGACGGCGATGTCGCAGAGTATTTCCCGGTGGCCCGGCAGCTGGAACATGGCCTGGCAGTTGCGCGGCGCCAGCCGGGCCAGGGGATCGAGCAGGGCCTGGATCTGCGCGCGGTACGGGCCGTCCACGATGTTCTCCAGCGGCTGCCCTACGGCCTCGGAGCTGGGCTGGCCGGTCAGCTGTTCCCAGCGTGCGTTCACGAAGGTCAGCAGACCCTCGCTGTCGGTGCGAAAGATCAGCTCCTGCACGCTGCGCATGAGCACGGCCATCTCATGCTCGCTGCGCGCCAGGCGTGCCTGGGCCTGCTCCATGGCCTGCTGTGCCGTCTTCTGCTCCCTGCGCGTCTTGAGCACCGACCAGCTCAGGCCCAGCACCAGGGCCAGCAGGGCCACGCCGGCCACGAAGAAGGCGAAGGCGTCATCCCTCCAGCGCGCCACCAGGGCTGCGTAGGGCTCCTCCACCACCAGCAGCAGGGGCCAGTTGCGCACGGTGCGAAACGACACGATCTCATGGGAGCCGAGCATGCCCGCGCCGATGTAGGAGCCGAATTCGCTGTGCGGCAGCCATTGCCGGAACAGCGGTGTCTGCAGCACGGCGGTCGCCTGCACGCCGGTGCCCGCATTCGTGCTGGCCAGCGGCCGGCCGTCGTAGGTCAGCAGCACGGCCTCGTAGCTGAGGATCTCCAGCGTGGCCTGGTAGAAGTTGGCCACGGCGTCGGGGTTGATCAGGGCCACCAGCACGGCGGGCATCCCGTTGTCCTGGTGAAAGCCCAGCAGCTGCGGCAGAAACGACACGCCGCGCGGCGACGGGTGCGCGCGGGGCGCCAGGGCCGACAGGCCACGGCCGGGCACCAGCCGGCCCAGCAGGGGCTTGCCGGGCACGACGACGGCGCTCTTGTCGTGCAGCAGCTCCTGCATGTCGATCTGCTGGCCGGCCTCGCCCGCCTGGGTGCTGGCCAGTATGAGTCCCTTGTCGTCGAGCAGGGCCATGCTGCGCAGGTAGGGCAGCTGGGCGATCAGCTGGGCCATGGCGGCCTCGCGCGTGCTGCGCGTGTTGCCGGCGGCCAGGATGGCGGGGTGGTGCGCCAGGCTGGACAGGGCCATTTCTGTGTTCTCGAAGGTCTTGGCCGTCTGGTCCTCCAGCACGCGCGCCAGCAGTGCGGCCTGGGACTTGCTCTGGTCGGCCTCGGCGTGCAGCTGGCTCCAGACGAAGAGCACCAGCCCGGCAAGCACGCACAGGGCAAAGGTCAGCACCAGTGCCTTGATGTGGGCGCTGCGTCCGGCACCCAGGAAATGATGCGCGGTAGCTCGATCAGACATGATGAAGATGCTCCATCAGAAATTCCGGGGCGCGACGATGGCGGTCAACCCGTCGTGCGGCACAGGAACGGGCCGGGCCGGCGCGAACGCCTGCGTCCAGTGCCAGCCGCCCGCCAGCCTGCGGCTGGACGGGCCGTCTGCCATGGATAGGTCCACGCGGCCGGTCTCCCGTGCGCGCATCATCATCAGTCGCTCCTTTCAAGGCTGGCCAGGATCTGCAGCAGCCGGGTCGGGCTGAAGGGCTTGACCAGGTATTCGTCGGCGCCCGCATTGAAGCCCGCCTCGCGGTCCTCTGCGCTGTCCCGGGCGGTGAGCAGCACCACCAGGGTATGCCGCAGATCGTAGGAGGTCTTGATGCGACAGCACACCTCCAGGCCGTCCAGCGTGCCGGGCATCATCATGTCCAGCAGCACGATATCGGGCTTGTTGCGCTGGGCCACGGCCCAGGCTTCGTCGGCGGTGGGCACCTCCATGACCTCGTAGGCGCCGGACTCCAGCGTCATGCGCAGCAGTTTGCGGATGTCGGCCTGGTCTTCGACGATCAGTATCTTCTTCATGGCGGACCTTTCACAACGCAGTTGAAGGGGGCTGCGCGAGGTTAAATCATAAATATCAAATTCATCAAATTTATATTGAATTTTTCAATCGTATTTGATGCAAAATTGCTGCCATGTCCGAGAACAGCACCCCATCAGGCCAAATTCCGCACTACACGACTGCCGAGGTGGCAAAGCTGCTGGGCATGGCCGTGCGATCGGTCCAGCTCATGGTCGATCGCGGCGAGCTGGAGGCCTGGAAGACGCCCGGAGGCCATCGCCGCATTACGCGCGCTTCCGTGGAGCGCTGGCGCAGCAGGCAGGGCGAGCGCGCAGCGCCCGGGGTGCCCGGCGCACCAGCGGTGGCACAGGCGCCGGCCCCTGCCCAGGCGGGATCGGGCACCGGGCAGCGGGTGCTGCTGATCGAGGACTCCGTGCACTTCCAGAATCTGGTGCGCATGCTGGTGCAGCGTCACTTTCCCGACGTCCAGCTGCATGTGGCGAACGACGGGATCACGGGCATGGCGCTGTACGGCCAGATCCAGCCCGATGTGCTGCTGGTGGACATCCTGCTGCCCGACATCGACGGCGCCGCCCTGATCACCACCTTGCGCACCCATGAGCAGTTCGCGCGCTGCAAGCTGCTGGTGGTCACCTCGCTGGAGGCGTCAGAGCGCGAGGCCTATGCCTTCGCATTGGGCGGCGTGCGCGTGATCCACAAGCCCCAGCTGGTGCAGGAACTGCCCGAAGCGCTGGGCGGGCTGCTGGGCGGGCCGGCGGCGTGAACGCGCCCCTTCCTGCGGTCCTGCTGGTCGAGGACGATGCCTCGATTGCGCGGTTCGTTGCGCTGGCGCTGGAGGGCCTGCCCCTCACGCTGGTGTCCTGCACGAGTGCGGAGCAGGCCCAGCAACTGCTGCAAACCCAGTCCTTTGCCCTGCTGATCACCGATCTGATGCTGCCCGGCGCCTCCGGCGTGGAGCTGATCGAGTGGCTGCGCCGCTCGCCGCAGGCGGGCTGCTGCGCCGTGGTCTTCAGTGCGGGCGTGCGGGCCGATGTTGCGCTGCAGCTGGAGCAGTTGAAGGTGTGGCGCGTGCTGCTCAAGCCGGTGTCGGTGGCGCAACTGGTGGACTGCGTGGAGTCGGTGCTCCAGCAGCATGCGCCGCCTCCCCCTCCCAGGCAGGAGGCCGGGACGGGCGAGGGCGCCGATGCGCAGCCGGATGTGCGACCGGATGTGCAACCGGATGTGCAACCGGAGGCGCCGTCGGACGCGCTCGCCATCGCCAATTTCTTTGGTGGCGACGCAGGCCTGTTCCACAGCTACCGTGACATCTGCCTTGCACACTTGCCCGACGATATCGCCCGGATGGAGGTCCTTATCGCGGAGCAGAACGCCATGGCCCTGCGCAGGCAGGCGCACAGCCTGCAGAGCGTGTTGCGCCTGCTGGGACAGGAGCGGGCCAGCGGACTGACCAGGAGCCTGGAGCAGGCCTGCCTGGCCGGCGACTGGGCCGGTGTCACCGATGTCTGGCGGCCACTGGGCGCAGCCTTGCAGCAGCTGCTGGAAAGCGCAGGCCAGCGCGACCCGCGCGACTGAGCGCCGTGCCGGCCTGCCCCGGCTTCAGCCCGGCGGCCTGCGCCGCAGCCATCCATGCCAGATCCCTGCCGCCGTGGGAACGGCCAGGCAGACGCCGGCCAGCATGTCGCCAAGGCCGCCGTCGCTGAACAGGGCCGAGACCAGGCCGATGGCCGTCAGCACGCCCAGCGCGATGGGCCAGCCCCAGAGTGCGAGAAAGCCCCGGTGTCGCGCGCCGCTCATGCCGAGACCTCCTTGCCGCGCGGCGCGGGCTGCGGGGCCGGCACGCTCTTGCCCTTGTTGACCCACAAGTACAGGCCGGTGCCCAGCACGATGATGCTGGCGATGTCCAGCAGCGCCCAGAGGATCTGCATGGCCCGCCCGCCGTAGTCGCCGAAGTGCAGCGGCTGGGACACCAGCAGCGCCGTCAGATACCAGGGCAGGGCGGGCGCGGCCGTGACCTGGGCGGTCCTGGCGTCCACCAGCACGGGCAGGAACAGGCGCGAGGTCAGGGGCTCGTTGCCGCGCAGGAAGAAGGTGTGGTGGTGGGGGCTGGAGAACGTGGTGCCGGGGAAGGCGATGAAGTACAGCCTGGTGCCCGGCACCTGCTGCTGGGCGGCCTGCAGCGATTGCTGCAGCGAGGCGCGCTCCGCCACCGGCACCGTGTCCTGGCCCTGGTAGGGCGCCAGCACGCTGCTGAGCTGGTCATGCTGCCAGTACTTGATCAGCAGGTCGGCCCAGGTATTGATCATGCCGGTGGCGCCCACCACGAACAGCCATACCAGGGTGACGATGCCCAGCAGGTTGTGCAGGTCCAGCCACTTCAGGCGCGGCTGGCGCGTGCGGCGCACGGTGCCGAAATCGAGCTTGCGCATGAAGGGCGCGTACAGCACCACGCCGCTGACGATGGCGATCAGCAGCAGCAGCCCCATGAAGCCCAGGAACAGCTTGCCCGGCAGCCCCGCGAACAGGTCCACGTGCAGCTTGAACATGACCCACATGAAGCCCTGGTCGAAGCGCGGCTGGGCCAGCAGCTCGGCCGTGCGCGCATCGATGACCACGGAGCGGAAATCGTCCGTGGGCGCCGGCGTGGGCGTCATGGTGACGAACCAGAGGTCGGCGGTGTCGTCGGACTTGGAGACGAACTGCACCACGCGGTCCGGGTGCTGGGCGCGGGCCACCTCCAGCACCTTGTCCAGGCTGGCATGGGGCGTGCCCTGGGGCATGGGCGGGGCCTCCACCTCGGTGCCCAGCAGGTGGCCGATTTCGTGGTGGAAGATCAGCGGAAGGCCGGTCAGGCACAGCAGCAGCATGAAGACGGTGCAGACCAGGCTGCTCCATTTGTGCAACCAGGCCCAGGTCTTGATCGTGTGGCTTTGCATGGGGTGTTCTTTTCTCTGACAGAAGGGGGCCTGGGGCCCCCGCCATCACCGCGCCCCGGCGCCATGCCGGGGGCGGGGCGGTTGCCGGTGGCCGGTGGCTTAGAAGTCCACTTGTGCCGACAGCATCAGCGTGCGCGGCGCGCCCGTGGTGGTGTAGCCGGCGGCAGTCACCCAGTAGCTCTTGTTGCTGACGTTCTCCAGGCTGGCGCGCAGCACCACCGGCTTGCCGGCCACGTGGGTGCGCAGGCGTGCGCCCAGGTCCAGGCGTGTCCAGCCGGGCATGCGCAGGATGTTGGCCGCGTCGTAGTACATGGACGAGGTGTGGATCACGCGGCCGTTCAGGCTCAGGCCCTCCACCCAGGGGGTATCCCAGTCCAGGCCCAGGTTGAAGGTGCGATCGGGCACGCCGTTGGCATCGTTGCCCTGGTTCACGCCGCCTGCCGTGCGCGAGAGCCTGGCGTTGTTGAAGGCCGCGCTGGCCAGCAGGCGCAGGCCCTTGTGGATCTCGCCGTAGGCGGTCAGCTCCAGGCCGCGGTTGCGCGTCTCGCCGCCGAAGCTGTAGACATTGGTCACCGGGTCCGTCATGGAGCCCGGGCGCTGGATCTGGTAGAGCGCGGCCTGCGTGGTCATGCGGCCCCAGTCCACCTTCACGCCGACCTCGTACTGCTTGGATTTCTGCGGCGCGAACACCTGGCCGGCATTGGCCGTGTTGGGCCCGGCCGTGCCGCCTGCCGACAGGCCTGCCGTGTAGTTGGCGTAGACCGCGACATGGTTCTGCGGCTTGAACACCACGCCGGCCAGCGGCGTCACGGCGCTGGCCTTGTACAGCGTGGTGCCGCTGGCGTTCTTCTGGTCGATGGTCTGGTCGCGCAGGCCCACGGTCACCAGCAGGCGGTCGCTGAACAGCGCCATGGTGTCGGCCAGCGCCAGGCTGTGCTGCGTCAGCTCGGCGTTCTTGGTGGGCGCGCCGCGCACGAAGTCGATGGCAGGCAGGGGCGACGGGTTGTAGATGTTGGAGGGGACGGCTTTGGTGGTCAGCTGGTAGAAGTAGCCGCTCTCGCGGTCCATGTAGTTGGCCGCTGCCACCACGGTGTGGCCGATGGCGCCGGTCTTGAAGCGTGTGCGCAGGCCCACGTCGGCCGAGGTGGTCTTGTTGAACTCGTCGTAGAAGCCGTTGCGCACGGTGAAGTTGCCCAGCGAGTCGATGCGCTGCACGGCCGTGGGGAAGCTCTGGTCGCTGGACACATCGCTGTAGCCCACGCCGCCGTAGACGGAGGTGTTGGCGTTGATGTCGTATTCCACGCGCGAGATCACGGTCTTGGCCTTGTCCAGCAGTTCCGTGCCCGGGTTGAAGTTGGTGCGGCTGTCGGGCACGGCGGGCACCTGGGTGATGCCGGCCAGGAAGGCGCTTTGCGGGCGGAACTCCGTGGTCTTGCCGCTGGTGGTCAGCGCGTCCAGCGACCAGCGCAGGCCCTGGCCTTCGTAGTCCAGCCCCACCGAGGCCAGGCCCAGGCGCTGGCGGCCGCCGTCGATGTTGCCTTCGCCGTTGCGCCACACGCCGTTCACCCGCACGCCCCACTGGTTGTCTTCGCCAAAGCGGCGGCCCACGTCCAGGTGGGTGCCGAACTGGGCCTTGCCCATGTAGGTGGCGGTCAGGCGGTTCAACGGCACGTCGCCCGCGCGCTTGGTCACCACGTTGATGCTGCCGCCGATGCTGCCGCTGGGACCCACGCCATTGGTCAGCGAGCCGGGGCCCTTGAGCACTTCCACGCGCTCGATCACCTCCAGCGGCAGTCGCGTGGAGGGCGACAGGCCGTACAGGCCGTTCACCGACACATCGCGCATGGACAGGGAAAAGCCCCGCACCTGGAAGTCATCGCCATAGCCGCCGCGCGCCTGCAGCGTGCGCACCGAGGCGTCGTTCATCACCACGTCGGCGATGGTCAGCGCCTGCTGGTTCTCGATCAGCTCCGAGGTGTAGTTGGTCGTGCTGAAGGGCACGTTCATCTGGTCGGTCTTGCCCAGGATGCCCAGGTCGCCGCCGCGCGCGATCTGGCCGCCGGCATAGGTCTTTTGCAGTCCGCCAATGGCCTCGGCCTGGTCGCTCACCGTCACCTCCTTGAGGGCCGGGCCCTCGGCCGTCTGGGCCGCCACGCCCACGGCGGCCAGGGCCAGGCCGGCGCCCAGGCATTGGCGGATCAGGCGCGTGAGGGGATGGGGAGCGAAGCGGAAGTCCGCAGGAGTGCTGGGGTGCGTCATGGCAGTCATGTGCAAAGGTTGGAAAAACCGTGAAGAAAAAGCCGGGAAAGGAGGGCGGGCCGGCCGTGGCCCTAGAAGCGCGCGCGCAGCGACACCGTCACGTTGCGCGGATCGCCGTAGTAGTTGTTGAAGTAGGTGCTGTTGGGCGAGAACTTGGCGTAGTAGCGCTTGTCCAGCAGGTTGCTCACGTTCAGCTGCAGCGAGTAGGTGTCGTCCAGGCGGTAGGCCAGCAGCGCGTCAAAAAGCGCGTAGCCACCCTGGCGGGTGGTGACATCGCCCACGCTGGCGTAGGCATCGCTTTGCAGCCGCACGCCGGCGCCTGCGGTCCATCCCTGCAAGGGCCCCTTGAAGCGGTGGCTGGCAAACAGGCGCAGCGCATGGCGCGGGTCCACGGGCCGCAGCGGCTGGCCCACGTTGGCCTCGGAAGCGTCGCGCAGGTACCTGGCCTGGGTGTAGGTGTAGCCGGCCAGCACCTGCCAGCCTGGCGCGGGCTCGCCGGACAGCTCCAGCTCCCAGCCCTGGCTGCGGCTCTTGCCGCCGGCCATGAAGCAGTGGCTGGTCGGGTAGTACGGCAGGCATGGCATGGCCGATGCCGTGTCCTGCATGGCGCTGCCCACGCGCTGGATGCGGAACAACGACACGCTGGCCTGCAGCCGGCCGTCCATGAAACTGCCCTTGAGCCCGGCCTCCAGGTCCTCGCCCCGGGCGGGCGCCAGGATGCTGCCGTCGGCGGCCTTCTTGTCCTGGGGGCTGAAGATCTCGCTGTAGCTGGCATAGGCGTCGAGCGTGTCCGACAGCGCATGCACCAGGCCCGCATAGGGCGTCAGCTCGCGGCGCACGCTGTAGCCGCTTTGGGCATTGCCGGGTTCGAGATAGCTCCACCAGCTCAGGCGCGCACCGGCAATGGCGGTGAGCGAGTCGGTCAGCGACAGCCGGGCCCGCGCGAATCCGCCGTACTGGTGGATGTGGGACACGGGCGATGAATAGGCGTTGCCGTTGCCCTCGCTGTAGAAGGGCTCGGGGTAGCTGGTGTACGGATTCCAGCCGCGGATGTCCACATTGCGCAGCGGGCTCACGCCCCAGTAGCCCGTGGCGCCCGTGCTGCGGATGCGCTGCAGGTCGGCGCCCAGCGACAGCTCGTGCCTGCGGCCCAGGGCCTCGAAGGGGCCGCTGGCCAGCAGGCTCAGCGCGTTCTGCGTGCTGCCGTCGCCGCCATAGATGGAGGTGCTCACGTCGAACAGGTAGGGATTGCTGTCGCTGGCCCTGGAAAACGAGGTCTGCTTGAACCCGTCCGACCGAAAGCGCGTGTGCGCCGCCTGGGCCTTCAGTTGCCAGCCGCTGTCCATCCGGTGCTCCAGCTCGGCAAAGGCCTGCTGGTTGTGGCGGTCCCAGGTATTCCAGGGCGTGCCCAGGTAGGTGCTGCGCGGCAGTCCGAGCTGGCTGCCGTCGGCGGCGGCGGGCAGGCCGCCCCAGGAGCCCGTGGCCTGCAGGTCCGTGTGCTGCAGGCCGGCCGTGAGCGTGGTGCGGGGCCCCAGGTCCGCCTCCAGCACGCCGTACAGGCCCAGGCGCTTTTCCTTGCGCGCGGTCTGGAACGATGCCTTGTCGTCCGCCAGCGCCACCAGCCGGCCGCGCAGCGTGCCGGCTGCGTTCAGAGGGCCGGACAGGTCGGCCTCCATGCGCTGGCGGTCCCAGGAACCCAGCGTCAGCGCGGCCGAGCCCTGCCATTGCGCCGTGGGCCGCTTGCGCACCATGTTCACCATGGCCGAGGGCGAGCCCGCGCCACGCAGCAGGCCCGTGGCGCCGCGCAGCACCTCCACGCGGTCCAGCATGGCCATGTCGGGCTGGATGAAGGTGGAGGCCGAGGCCACCTGGTTCACATTGAGCCCGTCCACCTGCAGCGAATCGATCTGGTAGCCGCGCGAGTAATAGGCGATGCGCTCGCTGTCGATGTACTCCACCGTCACGCCCGGCGTGTGCTGCAGCACGGCATGCAGGTCGGGCAGGGCCTGCTCGTCCAGCCACTGGCGCGTGAGCACGGTCACGGGCTGCGGGATGTCGCGCACCGACTGAAGCCCCTTGTAGCCCGTGACCAGGCTGGCGGCATAGCTGTCCGAGGTTTCGGTCGTTGCACTTGCCGGCGCCGTGGCCCGGACGTTGACGGTGCCCAGCATCTGGCCGCCCGTGCCCGAGGCGGCCGCTGGCAGGGGCCGCAGCGTATAGACGCCGCCGGACTCGCGCACGGCCTGCAGCGCCGTGCCCTGCAGCAGCCTCGCAAAACCATCGTCCACGGCATAGCTGCCCTGCAGGCCCGGCGACTGCCGCCGACCCAGTTGGGCCGCATCGAACGACAGCGCCACACCGGCCTGGTTGGCGTACTGGGCGATCACATGCGCGAGAGGTCCGGCCGCAACGGAAAAGCTGCGCTGCGCCGCCTGGGCTGACGACGCCGCCCGGGAGGGTGCCGGCGCCGCAGCGGCCAGCAGCAGCGCGATTGCCAGCAGCACGGCGCTGCCCCTGGACGCACGCCACTCCGGGGCGGCGGGGCAGCCGTGCTGGGGCTGTCGGGAGTGCGGGCGTGGCATGGTGGCTGGGAAAAGTGGCGTGACTCCCCGTATGCCGAACAAGCCATGCCCATCCTGCAAGTTCGGCTGGACTTTTTTTGCGCTGCTGCTGAGATTTTCTCCCTTATTTCCCGCTGATCACCAGGTGGAGTAAGGCTGGATTGCTATGGTTTTATTTTTCCAGCCAACGCATTAGGACACCACCACCGGCCTGGGCTGGCGCGTTCCCGCCAGCGCCAGGCCAGCGAACAGCATCAGCATCAGGCCGTAGGCATAGGTGACCGGCAACAGGCCGAAGCGCGCGGCGGCCATGCCCGCCGCGATGGCCGGCATGCTGAACGCCAGGTAGCTGGCGATGTAGATGGCCGAGATCAGGGCGCCGCGCTCGTGCGGCTCGGCCAGCGGGATCACGCTGCGCAGCGCGCCCTGGAAGCCCACGCCGAAGCCCGCGCCCGCCACCACTGATGCCCCCAGCACCAGGGGCAGGCTTTGCAGATGGGCGCCGACCAGCAACAGGGCCACCCCGGCCAGCAGGCCGCTGCCGCCGAACTGCAGCATGGCGCGCGGCGCGCGGCTGCGCAGCGTCCAGATGGCGGCGGCGGCGCTCAGCGTGTTGATGCACACGGCAAAGCTGGCGGCGATTTCCGAGCCCGTGACCGAGCGGATCATCGACGGGCCCAGCGACAGGTAAAAGCCCCCCAGCGCCCACACCGTGATGCTCATGGGCAGCACGCGCATGAAGTCGGCCCGGGCCTGGCCCGGAATACGCACGCGGGGGCGCATGGCGGCCAGTGCGCCGGGGCGGCGCGCGCCCGTCTCGGACAGCACGGCCATGGCGGCGGCCACGGCCACGAAGATCAGCGCCATGAGCCAGAACACCAGGCCCAGCTGCTGGCGCCACAGCTGCGCGAACTCGCCCGCCACGACAATGCCCGCCGCCATGCCGACCATGGGCGCCATGGTGCTCACCAGCGTGCCGCGCTCGCGGTGCAGGTCCAGCAGCGCCGCGCCCATGGCCGCACTGGCCATGCCGGTGGCAAAGCCCTGCAGCACGCGCGCCAGCACCAGGGCCTGCACGTCGCCCGCGCGGGCGAACACCGCCAGCGAGACGATCTCCAGCAGCAGCGCCGCCAGGATCACGGGCTTGCGGCCCAGGTGGTCCGACAGCGCGCCCGTGGTGAGCAGGGCCAGCAGCAGGCTCAGCGCATAGACCGCGAAGACCAGGGTCAGCATGCCCGAGGAAAAGCCCCAGTCCTGCTGGTAGAGCCGGTACAGCGGCGTGGGCGCGCTGGAGGCCGCGAAGAAGCTGCCCAGGCCGAAGGCCAGGACGGCCAGGCTGAGGCCGGGCCGGGCAGCGGGAGTGGAGTTGGATGGTTGCAGTACCGACATGGTTAAGAGCCCTGCTGCACAATTAATGCAAAGTTTTTGCGTTAGCGAATTCTGCGCTTGTGCGCTGCTAACGCAAATTTTTAGCTTTAATAACCATGAGCACGCAAGTCCCATCCCTTTCCAAAACAGGCGGTCCCGCCCGTCCCGGCGGACGCAGCGCGCGCATCCAGGCCACGGTCTACCAGACCGTCAAGGGCCTGCTGGAAACCATGCCGCGCGAGGAATTGAGCTTTCCGCTCATCGCCGCCCAGGCGGGCGTGACGCCGTCCACCCTCTACCGGCGCTGGGGCGACATACAGCAGCTGCTGGCCGATGTGGCCGTGGAAATCATCCGGCCCACGGCGCCGCCGCTGGACACGGGCACGCTGGAGGGCGACCTGCTGGCCTGGGCCGAGCAGTTCCTGGAGGAATCGGCCTCGCCGCTGGGCCGCACCATGCTGCGCGACATGGCCGCCGCAGCGGGCAACGAGCACACGCCCTGCGCCTGCGTGGAAATCCTGCGCGGGCAACTGGCGCACATCGGCGAGCGCGCAGCGCGGCGTGGCGAGGCGATGCCCGCTGCGGACACCCTGATAGACGCGCTGGCCGCGCCCATCGTCTACCGCGTGCTGTTCGACCTGCCGCCGTCCCTGGAACACGTGCAGGCGCGGGTGCGCGGCCTGCTGCAGGCTGAAACGGCCTAGCCCGTCAGCGCCCGCGCCAGCACCTCGAAGATCCGCGCATCCGAGCACTGCGCCACATTGAAGCGCAGGAAGTCGCCCGCGCTCTGCGACTGGCTGAAGGCATTGCCGGGCGCCAGCACCACGCCATCCTCCAGGCAGGTGCGCGCAAGCGCCGTGGCATCCATGCCCCCGGGCAACTGGCACCACAGGAACATGCCGGCCTGCGGCACCAGCCAGGGCTTCATGCCCAGGGCCTGCAGCCGCGCGGCCGTGCGTTCCATCTCCTGCGCCAGCCGCAGCCGCACGGACTCCATGTGCCTGCGGTAGCCGCTGTCGGTCAGCGTGCGCAGCACGATGTCGGCGGCCATGCGCCCGCCGCCGAAGTTGGTGGCGATCTTCAGGTCCGCCAGGTCCTGCGTCCAGTCGGGCCGCGCCGCGATGAAGCCGCAGCGCAGCGAGGCCGACACCGTCTTGGAGAAGCTGCCGATCTGGATCACGCGCGACAGGCCGTCGAAGGCCGCCAGCCGGGGCGCCGCATGGGTCTCCAGGTCGCAGAAGATGTCGTCCTCCACGATCACCAGGTCCGAGCTGTCGGCCAGCTTCAGGATGCGGTGCGCCACCAGTGGCGACAGCGTGGCGCCCGTCGGGTTGTGGATGGCCGAATTGGTGATGTACAGGCGTGGCGAATGCGCCTGCAGCGCGTCGGCGAACCGGGCCACGTCGGGCCCCTGCGGCGTGTAGGGCACGCTCACGGCCTGCACGCGGTGCGCCTTGAGCAGCGCATGGAAATTGAAATAGCAGGGGTCGTCGATCAGCACCGTATCGCCGGGCTCCAGCAGGAAACGGCAGACCAGGTCGATGGAGTGCGTGCCCGACTCCGTCAGCAGGATCTGCTCTGGCGAGGTCTCCAGCCCCATGGCGGCCATGCGCCGCGCCAGCAGGCGGCGCAGTGCCGGGTGGCCCAGCGGCGTTGCGTACTCCGTCAGCTCCAGCGTGCCCGAGCGCGCCAGGGAGCGCAGCGCGCGGCGCACGCCTTCCTCGTACAGCCATGAAGGCGGCAGCCAGCCGCAGCCCGGCTTGAGCGCGTGGGCATCTGCCTGCAGCGACTGGCGGGCCAGCCACAGGGGGTCGACCTCCCTGTCCACGCGCGGCCCGATACCGCCCAGCGCCAGCGGCGCCACCGGCCCCGCCACATAAAAGCCCGAGCCCGGGCGCGAGGCGATCACCCCCTCGGCCGCCAGCCGCTCATAGGCCTCCACCACCGTGGACACCGACACCTGCATGGCCTGCGCCTGCGCGCGCACCGAGGGCAGGCGCGTGCCGGGCAGGTAGGTGCGCGCGGCAATGCGCGACTGGATGTCCTCCATCACCGCCTGGATGCGTGTGCCGCTGCGCATGGCTGCTCTCTCTTCTGTAGTGGATTTGTGTGCATAACAGTTCTTTTGAATTGTATTGGACTGTCTATGGAAGATCCGGCCGTGCGATGGCCCACTGCCTGCTGCAAACCAAGGAGCTTTTTGATGGACAAGACAAGCAGCGGGTGGATCAACGGATTCATCGGCGTGGCGATCTTTGCGGGATCGCTGCCGGCCACCCGCGTGGCGGTCGCCGACCTGGACCCCACCTTCCTGACCTGTGCGCGCGCCAGCATCGCGGCATTGCTGGCCCTGGCCATGCTGCTGGCGCTGCGCCAGCCCCGGCCCGCGCGTGCCGACATGCCTTCGCTGGCGCTGAGTGCGCTGGGCGGCGTGGTGGGCTTTCCGCTGCTGACCGCGCTGGCGCTGCAGTACGTCACCTCGGCGCATTCCATCGTCTTCGTGGGCCTGCTGCCCCTGTCCACGGCCGTGTTCGCGGTGCTGCGCGGCGGCGAGCGCCCGCGCCCGGCGTTCTGGCTGTTCTCGCTGGCGGGCGCGGCCTTCGTGGCCGGCTATGCGGCCGTGGGCGGGGCCGGGGGCTCGCTGCGCGGCGACCTGCTGATGCTGGCTGCCATCATCGTCTGCGGCCTGGGCTATGCCGAGGGCGCGCGCCTGTCGCGCACGCTGGGCGGCTGGCAGGTCATCAGCTGGTCGCTGGTGCTGGCCCTGCCCGTCATGCTGCCCGCCGCCCTGCTCAGCATGCCGGCATCGCTGGCCGATGTGGGCCGGCCCGCATGGCTGGGCCTGGCCTATGTCTCGCTGTTCAGCATGCTCATCGGCTTCGTGTTCTGGTACCGGGGCCTGGCCCAGGGCGGCATTGCGGCCGTGGGCCAGATCCAGCTGCTGCAGCCCTTCATGGGCCTGGGCCTGGCGGCCCTGCTGCTGCATGAACAGGTGAGCTGGGGCATGGTTCTGGTCACCATGGCCGCCGTGGTCTGCGTGGCCGGGGCCAAGAAGTACGCGCGCTGAGCCCGTCCGGCGTGGTGCAGGGCGTGGTGCGGGAGCGTGGTGCGGGGGGAGCGATGCAGGGCGGTCAGCGCCCGGCCTCGCGCATCACCTGCTGCGCGAACTCTGCGGCCGAACCCTCGAACGGCTGGTTGCTGGCCGCCTCCAGCCGGCTGCGGATGGCCGGCGCGCGCAGCGCCTGGGCCACCGCGGCATTGATGCGCTGGGCCAGCGCTGGCGCCATCTGCGGCGGCGCGAACAGGCCGAACAGCGAATCCAGATTGGCCTGCGCATGGCCCAGCTGCGCCAGCGTGGGCACATCGGGCAGGGCTGCCAGCCGCTGCGGCGCGCCCACGGCCAGGGCCTTGAGGCGGCCCGCGCGCAGCGCCTGCAGCTGCAGCGGCGCCACATTGGTGGACAGCAGCTCGAAATGCCCGGCCAGCGCATCGTTGAGCTGCTGGCCCCCGCCCTTGTAGGGCACATGCACGATGGGAATGCGCGTGGCCTGCTCTATGCGCTGCAGCACGGCGTGGCCCGTCGTGCCCTCGCCCGTGGTGGCCCAGCGTATGCCGCCGGGCATGCCGCGCGCCTCGGCCAGCATGCCCTCGAAATCTGCGGCCTTCAGCGCCGGCGTGCCCACCAGCAGCATGGGCGTGCGCATCGCGCCGGCCACGGGCGTCACGGAGGCTGCGGCCAGGCCCACGGCGGTGGCGGCGGCAAAGACCAGGGTGCGGCCGTCGGGCGCGCTGCGCGCCAGCAGCTCCAGCGCCACGGTGCCGCTGGCGCCGGGGCGGTTGTCCACGATCACGGCCGTGCCCCATTGCTGCGCCAGTTGCTCGGCCAGGGCGCGGGCCACCATGTCGCTGACACCGCCTGCGGGGTAGGCCACCACGATCCGCACGCTGGCGCCCGGCCAGGCGGGCCGGGCCGGCAATGCCTGGGCGGGCCAGGCCAGCGCGCAGGCAGCCGCCGCCAGCAGGGCGCGCCGGCCGGTATCGGTGCCTTGCGGTGCCCGCATGCCTCAGCCGCCCGGCGCCTGGTGGCGCTGCGCCAGCTCGCGCGCCAGGGCGATGAAGGTGGCCGCGGGTCCTGCGCCGCCGGTTTCCGTGCCGGCCTCGCGGTGCACCAGGGTGAGCGGGGCGCTCAGCCGCACGGCGGGCTCGAAGGCGCGGTAGACCACGGCCTCGGGATGGGCGCCGCGCACCGAGGCCGGCACGATGGACAGGCCCACGCCCGCCGCCACCAGGTTCACATTGGTCATCATGCGTTCCACCTCGGCGGCCACCTCCACCTGTACCTTGTGCCGGGCGCACAGCGCCAGCAGGTTCGCGTACAGCCCCGGCGCGCCCGTGCGCCGCACAAGGATCAGGCGCTCGCCATCGAGCTGCCTGAGCGCCACGGGCCGCGATGCATCGCGCGCCAGCCGGTGGTCCACGGGAATGGCCAGCAGCGCGGGCTCCTGCAGCAGCGTCTCGAACACCAGGCCTTCGGGCCGGGCCACCGGCACGCGCAGAAAGCCGCAGTGCATGCGCCCGGCCTGCACGGCCTCGGTGATCTCGGCGGCATTGTTCTCGCTCACATCCAGCGCAATGTCGGGATGGCGGCCACGGCACAGGCGCAGCACCTCGGGCGTGAAGGCATGGGCCGCCGCCGAGCTGGTGAAGCCCACATGGATGCGCCCGCGCTCGCCGCGCGCAAAGGCCTGCATGCGGTCGCGCATGGCGGTGAAGTCGGCCAGCAGCCGCGTGGCCTCGCCCTGCAGCTCCAGGCCCGCGTCGGTCAGGTCCACGCCCTTGGGGTGGCGCCGGAACAGGGCAATGCCCAGCTCCTCCTCCAGCGCGCGGATCTGCTGCGACAGCGGCGGCTGCTGCATGCCCAGCAGCTCGGCCGCGCGCGTGATGTGGCCGGTATCGGCAACGGCCAGGAAGTAACGGAGATGGCGCAGTTCCATATATGTGAAAAGTATCCAGCCGATATCCTAAAAATCTTTGAAATATTGGACAAGCCTCTACAGAATCCCATCCAGTCACCGATGAGACCGCTTGCCGCGGCGCGGCAGGTGACTTCCAACAAGAAGCCAAGACAGGAGACAAGGCATGCAAGCATCCGCGTATTTCCCCCTGCGTCCCGCCAGCGCCTCGCTGCTGGCCGCGCTCGCCCTGGCCGGCTGCGGCGGCGGCTCGGCCGTGCTGCACGGGCCGGTCACCTCCATCGAGACCGCGCCCAAGAGCACGGCCTGCCCTGCCGAGATTCCTGCGGGTGTCAGCTGCTGGGCCGGGCAGGACTCCAAGGGCGCCTACTACCTGATCGCCAAGCCCGCGCAGTGGAACGGCACCCTGGTGCTGCACGCCCACGGCGGCCCGGACCTGGCCGCGCCCACCGCCGCCCGTGCGGCCGAAGACCTGGTGCGCTGGTCCATCATGGTGCGCGCAGGCTACGCCTGGGCAGGCTCCACCTACCGCCAGGGCGGCGTGGAAGTGCGGGCCGCCGCAGAGGACACGGAGCGCCTGCGCGGCATCTTCCGCCAGCATGTGGCCAAGCCGCAGCGCACCATCCTGCACGGCCAGTCCTGGGGGGCGGGCGTGGCCGCCAAGGGCGCGGAAATGTTCAACGAGCAGACCGTGGGCGAGCGCCCCTACGACGGCGTGCTGCTCACCAGCGGCGTGCTGGGCGGCGGCACCCATGCCTATGACTTCCGCACCGACCTGCGCGTGGTCTACCAGTACCTGTGCGCCAACCACCCGCGCCCCAATGAGCCGCAGTACGCGCTCAACCTGGGCCTGCCCGCAGACGCCAAGATGCGCCAGGCCGACGTGGCCCTGCGCGTGAACGAATGCCTGGCGCTGGACAAGCCCGCCGCCCAGCGCACGGCCGCGCAGCAGGCGAAGATCGACACCATCACCAAGGTCATCAAGATCCCCGAAAGCGCCATCCAGTCGCACATGAACTGGGGCACCATGCACTTCCAGGACATCTCGGCCAAGCGCACGGGCGGCGCCAGCCCCTTCGGCAACGAGGGTGCGGTCTATGCCGGCTCGGCCGACGATGCCGCACTCAATGCCGGCGTGCTGCGCTACCGCGCCGACCCTGCGGCCTACCGCAAGTTCGCCGATGACACCGACCCCGTGGGCAGGATTGGCGTGCCGGTCCTCTCGGCCAAGTGGATCAGCGACCCCACGGCCTTCGTGGAGCTGGATGCGCGGTTTCGTGCGGTGATGCAGCAGGGCGGCAGTGGGGACCGGCTGGTGCAGACCTTTACGCGGCAGGGGACGCACAGCTATATCAGCGATGCGACCTATCCCACCTTGATGACTGCGTTGATGCAGTGGGTGGAGGCGGGGGTGAAGCCGACTGCGGCGGGGATTGCTGCTGCTTGTGTAGGGAATGAGGCCAAGTTTGGGGTGGGGTGTAGTTTTGATGCGGCTTATGTGCCGGCTGCGTTGGGGGCTCGGGTGCCTGAGAGGCAGCGGCCTTCTTTGCAGTGAGCGGGTTTTTGACCCTGCCGGGTGGTGTTTTTTCGAGGCCGGGTCTCGGCCCGGCAGCCGACCTCCTTTTCTTTGATTCGTCACCGGTACGCCGGCCGAAGAAAAGGATGCAAAAGAAAGACGACCCGGATGTCCGCGACCCCTTCGCTGCGCTGCGGGGCAACCTGCGTCGGGCCGCCTGCGGGGTTCGCCGCAGAACTCACTGCGCGCTGCGCGCTCCGTTCAGACAACTGCGGCGAGTCAGTTGACGAAGCAGTCCTGTCCTTCGGCAGGACTGCAACCCCGCAGGCGGCCCGACGCAGGCGCTGACATACGGGGAGTTTGCTCGGGCCTTTGCTTCGCTCGGCCTGGTGTTTTTTTAGCGGGGCATGTTGGTTCTTGTGGCGGGGGCCAGTTGCGCCGCGAACTCGCGCGCGGCCGCACTGTAGCTGGCGCCTCGGCGCCACAGCAGGCCTGCCGTGCGGATGAGCTGGGGGGCGACCAGGTGGATGGCCACCATGTCCGTGGCCTGCTGGGCGGCGCGTTCGGGGACGATGGTGGCCATGTCGCCCCAGCGGCACAGCGCGATCAGCGATTCCACCGATCCCATTTCCGCGCGCAGCAAGGGCGTGACGCCTGCGGTGCGCAGCCCGTCCTCGATCAGGCTGCGCGTGTAGAACGTGCGCGGCAGCAGGGCCAGGGGCACGCCGGCCAGCGACTTGACGGACAGCGTGCGGCGCCCGGCCAGCGGATGCGATGGGTTGACCAGCAGCATCATGCGTTCGTCGAACAGCGGCAGCGCGTCCAGCTCGGCGCGCTGGGGCGGGTGAAAGCTCACGCCCAGGTCCAGGCTGCCGTCCAGCAATCCCTGCTCCACGGGCGGGGCCAGCAGCTCGATCACCACCACGTTGACCTTGGGATAGGCGCGCATGAAAGCCGCCACGGCCGGGGCGACCAGGGTGTTGAGGAAGGTGGGAATCACGCCGATGGTCAGCGTGCCGGTCTGCAGCTCGCTGAGGTCGGCCAGCGCCATGCGCCCGGCCTCCACCTCATGCAGCGCACGCTCCGCATAGTTGCGGAACACCACGCCGGCCTGCGACAGCTTCAGCCCCCGGCCAATGCGCTCGAACAGCGCCATGCCCAACTCCTCCTCCAACTGCCGCAGCCCATGCGAGAGCGTGGACTGCGTGACATAGAGGTTCCTGGCCGATGTCGTCAGGTGCTCGGTCTTGGCGATATCGACAAAGTAGCGCAGCTGGCGCAGTTCCATGGGTGAAGGCAAGGGGGTGTTCGGCGGGCCAGTTTCTCACAGAGATACGGGCGCGCCGCACAGTTCACTCGCCGTCGTCCTGGTCCACGAACTCCACCAGCTCCGGCAGCATCTCCAGCTGCTGGATGGCGTCCTTGAGCCGCAGGCCGAAGCGTGACTGAGGCCGCCCGAAAGCGCCCTGCGCCAGCCGCAGCGCCGCCGTTGCCTTGATCCACTCCACCTCGAAGGCATGGCGGTCCGCGTGCTGCTGGAAACTCATGCGCTTGATGTGCTCCAGCGCCAGCTCCACGGCGCAGTCCACATCGACTTCGCTGTCGTCCCTGTCGGGATCGTCGACCATCAGTTCGATCAACTGCTGCAGCGTGCTCTGCACCAGGCCCAGCGAGGCGTGCATGGCCTGCCGCCAGGTGGGAAGAAAAGGTGGTTGGGGAGGGGCCGCCTGAGCGGCGATGAGGGGGTGCATATCTTGGTTCCTGCGTGAATCAAGAGAACCACTCGCTACCCTACGACAGGCGACGGGTGGACGGGATGTTCGTAACACGCACGCAGACGTGCGGCCATCCTTGCGGGTAGGCCCATCCCGTCCAAAACCGATCGAAGCGAATGCGTGCTGACGCACCCGCCCCAGGTATCTGGACATGACAAAGCCCCCTTTAAGGTGGGGGCTGCACCTCTACGTGTTTGGTGTTACGACACACCAAGCCTTTCGGCTCGCCGCAAGTTTAACGGCTGCGTATCAAGAAACCAGGCCGAGCGCAGCGAAGGCCCGAGCAAGCTCCCCGTATGTCAGCGCCTGCGTCGTGGCGGTTGTGGGGTTGCAAGCCTGCCGAAGGACAGGACTGCTTCGTGATCTGACTCGCTGCGGTTGTCTGAGCGGAGTTCACGCAGTGAACGCAGCGAGTTCCGCAGCGAACCCCGCAGGTGGCCCGACGCAGGTTGCCCCGCAGCGAAGCGAAGGGGTCGCGGACATTCGGGTCGCCTTTGCTTTGCCTACTTTCCTTCGGCCGGCGTACCGGTGGCGAAACAAAGGAAAGTAGGTCGGCTGCCGGGCCGAGACCCGGCCTCGAAAAGAAACCCCCCGGCAGGGACAAAAAACAGCACCAGACCAAGACCAGACCAAGACCCCCCTCACCTGTCACACCCCTGTAAACCCCCACCAACAAACTCCCCCCCTTCACCACCCCCACAAAAACCACATGCCGCTGAGCAACCTCCCCACATTGCAATCCCTGCTCCTGTCCCGCCGCCTGGCGCTGAGCGTCCTGGCCAGCGCCGCGCTGGTGGCCGCCTGCGGTGGCAGCGACAGCAACGACAGCACGACGCCCCCGGTGGCCAGCCAGCCCGCGACGGCCACGCTGGCCGTGCTGGAGACCACGGATCTGCACTTCAATGTGCGCAGCTATGACTATTTCAAGCTGGCCGAGGATGCCTCCTACGGCTTCGAGCGCACGGCCACGCTGGTGCGCGCGGCGCGCAAGGAGTTTGCCAATACGCTGCTGGTGGACAACGGCGACACCATCCAGGGCACGGCCCTGGCCGATTACGAGGCCGAGGTGGCCAAGATCCCCTGCACGCAGCAGCTGTCCATGTACAAGGCCATGGGCGCGCTGGGCTTCGATGCGGGCACGCTGGGCAACCATGAGTTCAACTACGGCCTGCCCTTCCTGAACCAGGTGCTGGGCGGCGGCCTGGACGTGGACGGCGTGGACAAGTCGGTCAAGTGCGCGGGCAATGGCTTTCCCATGGCGCTGTCGAATGTCTACAGCAGCAAGACCAAGCAGCCGCTGGTGCAGCCCTACGTGATTCTGGAGCGCAAGATCGCGGCCAAGGACAAGGATGGCAAGGCGGTGGAACTGCCCATCAAGATCGGCGTGATCGGCTTCACCACGCCGGGCATCATGAACTGGGACAAGCGCTATCTGGAGGGCAAGCTCTACACCGAAGGTGCCGTGGAGTCCGCCCAGAAGTACCTGCCCGAGATGCGCGCCAAGGGCGCCGACGTGGTGGTGGCCATGCTGCACGGCGGCCTGGACGGCGCGGCCTACTCGCCGACGATGGAGAACCCCGGCCTGCACCTGAGCAAGGTGGCCGGCATCGACGCCATGGTCATGGGCCACCAGCACGGCGTGTTCCCCGATACGGCGGCCACGCCGGCGTTCACGCAGGCGGGCGTGGACAACAAGGCGGGCACCATCAACGGCGTGCAGTCGGTGATGGCCAGTTCCTGGGGCAAGGCGCTGGGCGTGATCCAACTGGCGCTCAAGTGGGACGGCAAGCAGTGGAGCGTGGACAAGAGCGCGGGCAAGAGCGAGCTGCGCAATATCCAGACCGGCAAGGATGCCGCAGGCAAGGCCACCTACGTGGCCGTGGACCCGACGGTGGCGCCGCTGATCGAGAGCCAGCACCAGGCCGCCATCCAGTACGTGAAGACGCCCATCGGCAGCACGGATTTCCGCATGAGCACGCTGTTCGCCGATGTGGGCGACCCGGGCGCCATCCAGATCGTCAACCAGGCGCAGCGCGACTATGTGGCCGACTATGTGAAGGCCAGCCTGCCGCAGTACGCGCAGCTGCCCGTGCTGTCGGTGAGCGCGCCGTTCAAGTCGGGCTTCCAGGGCGGCGCCGACTACACCGACGTGGCCGTGGGCCCGCTGGCCATCTACAACGCGGCCGACCTGTACCTGTACCCCAACACCGTGTATGCGGTGAAGGTGAATGGCGCCGACATCAAGGACTGGCTGGAGGCCGCTGCCAAGCGCTTCAACCAGATCGATCCGGCCAAGACGGGTGAGCAGCAGCTGATCAGCACCTTCCCGGGCTACAACTTCGACATGTTCACCACGGCCGATGTGCAGTACGAGATCGACGTGACCCAGCCCGTGGGCAGCCGCATCAGGAACCTGCAGTACCTGGGCAAGGCCATCGACCCGGCGCAGGAGTTCGTGATCGCCACGAACAACTACCGCGCCACCAGCGGCAAGAGCTTCATCGCCAAGCTCGACGGCTCCAGCGCCATCTGGGCCTCGCCGGACGCCAACCGCGACGTGGTGATCGGCTACGTGCGCAAGAAGGGCAGCATCACGCGCGCCGCCAATGGCGCGGCCAAGAGCTGGCGCTTCACCAAGGTGGCCACCTCGGCCAACGTGGTGTTCAGCTCCGGCGCCAACGCGCTGCCGGTGGCGCAGGCGGCGGGCCTGGCCAACATCTCGCTGGTGGCGGCCGATGACGGCTCGGGCAAGGGCACGTCCAAGTACCGCCTGGATCTGTCGAAGTAAGTTCTGGCAGGCAAGCAACAAAAAAGCCCCGTGCATCTGGCACGGGGCTTTTTTGCTTGTGCCGAACGGGCTTCAGCGCGCAGGCGGCATCTCGAACACCAGGCAGGTGGTCGTGGCATGGGCGTAGAGCGTGCCATCGGGGCCGACCAGGCGCGCCTCGGCCGTGGCCAGCTGGCGGCCGCAGTGCAGCACGCGGCCTTCGGCGCGCACGCGCGGCACGCGCGGGGTCAGGGCCTTGACCAGGTTCACCCCCAGCTCGGCCGTGGTGTAGCCCCGGCCCGGCGGCATGCAGGTGTGGACGGCGCAGCCCAGCGCCGAGTCCAGCAGGGTGGCGAACCAGCCGCCGTGCACCGTGCCCATGGGGTTGAGATGGTTGGCGCCGGGGCGGCCCTGGAAGACGGCGCTGCCTTCGCCCACGGAAATCAGCATGAAGTCCAGCGTGCGTGCAATGGGCGGGTAGGGCAGTTCGCCGCGCAGCATGGCCTGCATCAGCTCCAGCCCGCTGCGGCCTGCGACCTGGTCGGGGCGCGACACGCCTGCGCCGGGGCCGGCGTCCAGCCGGAGGGTGACCGCCTGTTCCTCGTCCAGCCAGGCTTGCAGGGCAGGGGAGATGGCACCGGTGGTGGCGCTGGAGGTGAGGCTGTGGGCGGCCTGCTCCGGGGAGTGGGTGCGGGTGTCCATGGAATGTCTCTCTTTCATTGGGAAAAGTGCGGGCGCCAGGCTGTCTGGGATGGCGGCGTGGATATTATTGTATCTACAACAGTTGTATATGCAATAATCTGCGCCATGCCAGTGAATCCAGACATCCTCGCCGTGCCCCAGGGCTGCACCAACCACCGCGTGCGCCAGCTCATGCGCAGCGTGGGCCAGGTGTACGACGCCCATCTGAACGAGACGGGGCTGCGCATCACCCAGTACTCGCTGCTCAGCCATGTGCTGGCCGCCAGTCCGGTGCGGCCCTCGGACCTGGCGCGGCGCATGCGCATGGACGCCTCGACGCTGACGCGCAACCTCAAGCCGCTGATCGACGCCGGCTGGGTGCGCATGGGCCAGGGCGAGGACCAGCGCAGCCGCCTGGTGCACATCACCGACGCGGGCCAGGCCAAGCGCGAAGAGGCCAAGCAAAGCTGGAAGACCGCACAGAACGAGCTCAACGCCCGCCTGGGCCTTGAGCGCGTGGCGGCCCTGCATGCGCTGATCGACGAATGCCTGGTGCTGCTCGATGGCGATGGCCACGCTGCAGACGGCCCGCAGGCATAGGCCCTACCGAATTCCCAACCCCCGAAGAGACTCCCATGCTCTCCAACTCCACGGCGCGCTGGCTGCAGCGGCGCGGCATCCACTACGGCTGGCTGGTCGCGGCCATCACTTTCCTCACCATGCTGACCATGTCGGCGGCGCTGGGCCTGCCGGGCGCCATGCTGCAGCCGCTGTCGCGCGAGTTCGGCTGGAGTACGGAGCAGATATCGAGCAGCCTGGCGCTGCGCTTTGCGCTGTTCGGCTTGCTGGGGCCGTTTGCGGCGGTGATGATGGAGCGCTTCGGCCTGCGTGCCGTGATGTGCATGGGCCTGGCCCTGGTGGGCGGCGCCATGGCGATGGTGACGCAGGCCACGCAGCTGTGGCATCTGTTTTTGCTGTGGAGCCTGCTGCTGGGCATGGGCACGGGCCTGACGGCGCTGGTGCTGGGCGCCGTGGTGGCCAACCGCTGGTTTGCGGCGCGGCGGGGCCTGGTCATCGGCGTGCTCACGGCCAGTGCGGCCACGGGGCAGCTGGCCTTCCTGCCGCTGGCCGCCTGGATGATCGAGCACTGGGGCTGGCGCTCGGCCACGGTGCCGGTGTTCGTGGCCAGCGCCTTGATTGCCGTGCTGGCCCTGCTGTTCGTGAGGGACCGGCCTTCGGACCTGGGCCTGGTGCCCTTTGGCGGCGATGCCTCGGCCCCGCCGCCGCCGGCCATGGCCATGAACTTCGGCACGCCCTTCAAGGTGCTGGCCGAGGCCGCGCGCAACCGCACCTTCTGGCTGCTGGCGGGCACCTTCTTCATCTGCGGCCTGTCCACCAACGGCCTGGTGCAGACGCACTTCATCTCGCTGTGCGGCGACAACGGCATGGGCGCGGTGCCCGCCGCGTCGGTGCTGGCCATGATGGGGGCCTTCGACTTCGTGGGCACCGTGCTGTCGGGCTGGCTGTCGGACCGCTACGACAACCGCAAGCTGCTGTTCTGGTACTACGGGCTGCGCGGCCTGTCGCTGTTCTGGCTGCCGCATTCGGAGTTCACCTTCTACGGCCTGGGCCTGTTCGCCATGTTCTACGGGCTGGACTGGATCGCCACGGTGCCGCCCACGGTCAAGCTCACGGCCCAGCATTTCGGGCCGCAGAAGGTGGGGCTGGTGTTCGGCTGGATCTTCGCGGCCCACCAGCTGGGCGCGGCCGCCGCTGCCTGGGGCGCAGGCCTGACGCGCACTTTGCTGCTGACCTATACGCCCGCGCTGTATGCGGCCGGCCTGGCCTGCCTGGTGGCGGCGGTGATGGCGCTGGTGATAGGGCGGGCGCGCAAGGCGGCGGCGGTGGCCGCGGCCTGAGCCCCATCACCGCTCACGCCATCCACGCCCTCAGTACAGCTGGCGCCTGCCCGGCTGCAGCAGGACGACCAGGGCGCCCGCGCCACCTTCGGCCGGGCGGGCCTGCACAAAGGCCAGCACTTCCTTTTTCTGCACCAGCCAGCGCAGCACGCGGCCCTTGAGCACGGGGGTCTTGCCCGGCGAGCCCAGGCCCTTGCCGTGCACCACGCGCACGCAGCGTATGCCGGTGCGGTGCGACAGGCGGATGAACTGACCCAGCGCCTCGCGCGCCTCGTCCACGCGCAGGCCGTGCAGGTCCAGCTGGCGCTGGATGCTCCACTGCCCGGCGCGCAGCTTGTGCGTCACGTCCAGGCCGATGCCGGGGCGCCGGAAGCTGAGCTGGTCGTCGGTGTCCAGCAGGGTGCTGACGTCGAACTCGTCGCTCATGGCCTCCTGCAGCACGCGCTGCTCGTCCAGCTCCAGCTGCAGGGGCAGCGGCTCGGGGGGCTCGGGGGCATGGAGGTGGCGGGCGTGCGCGGACTTGAGCGCATGCACCGGGCCCACGGTGTTTTCGAACAGCTTTTGCTCGGCCAGGAGGCGGCGCGCCGCCTCGGCGCGCTGCTGCTGGAGCAGGGCCTCTTGGGCGGCGGCTTCGGCCAGTGCGCGGCGCACTGGCGCGAGGTCCTGCAGGCTGGTGGCTTTCAAAGTCATGGTGACGCCGGTTGTACCGCAATTTCAGCACCCCGGCGGCCATGGCGGGCCCAGCCGGGGTCCTACAGCATCCCCTGGCCCGCCATGGACAGCGCGGCGCCCGGCGCGACGATCACATGGTCCAGCACCTGGATGTCCATCAGGCCCAGGGCAGCCTGCAGGCTCTGCGTGACGGCCCTGTCCGCAGCGCTGGCCTGGACATGGCCGCTGGGGTGGTTGTGGGCCAGGATGACGGCACCCGCGTGGTGGTGCAGGGCGCGCAGCACCACTTCCCGGGGGTAGACGCTGGTGCGCGTGAGCGTGCCGCGGAACATCTCCTCCAGCGCGATCAGCCGGTGCTGGCTGTCCAGGAACAGCACGGCGAACACCTCGTGCTGGCGTGCCGCCAGGTGCAGCTGCAGGTAGCGCGCCACGGCCTCGGGCGAGGCCAGGGCAGGGCGCTCGCGCAGTTGCTCGGCCGTGGCGCGGCGCGCCAGTTCGAGCACGGCCAGGAGTTGTGCGCTCTTGGAAGGCCCCAGCCCCTTGATGGCCTTCAGGTCGGCATGCCGGGCCTGCAGCAGCCCGGACAGGCCGGGCCGGCCGGGCAGCTGCAGCAGTTCCTGGGCCAGCTGCAGCACGCCCTTGCCGGCCATGCCGGTGCGCAGCACGATGGCCAGCAGTTCGATGTCGGAAAGCGCCGAGGGGCCGTGTGCCGCGAGCCTTTCGCGCGGCTGGGCCTGGGCGGGCAGGTCTTTGAGAGCCATGGTTCAGCCAGGTGAGGGGCGCCGCAGGGGCACCGTTGCACGGGGCGTGGGGACATGGATGTTTTTCTACAATACGGGCCAGTTTATCGGGACTTCCATGACCTCTAGCGCTTCTTCCCCGGCCCACCCCACGGTCCAGGCCGGCTCGTTCCTCACGCTGCACTACCGCCTGTCCGGGCCTGCAGGCGATGTGATCAACACCTTCAACGACAAGCCCGCCACGCTGTCCCTGGGCGCGGGCGAGCTGTCGCCCGCCGTCGAGCAGCGCCTGCTGGGCCTGGCCGAAGGCACGCGCACCACGTTCGAGATGCCGGCCGGCGAAGCCTTCGGCGAGCGCAACGGCGACATGATGCAGTGGGTGGCGCGCAAGCTGATGAACGAGCTGGGCGACCCGCACGAGCAGTACGCGCCCGGCGACGTGGTGCAGTTCCCCACGCCCGACGGCCTGGGCAGCTACGCGGGCGCCGTGGTGCAGGTGCGCGAGGACGGCGCCGTGCTGTTCGACTTCAACCACCCGCTGGCCGGCCAGCCGGTGACCTTCGAAGTGCAGATCATCGGGGTGCTCTGAGGTGCCGGATACGACCTCGCCCCAGGAAATCCTGCTGGCCGAGCCCCGGGGCTTCTGTGCCGGCGTGGACCGCGCCATCGAGATCGTGGAGCGTGCGCTGGCCAAGTTCGGCGCGCCCATCTACGTGCGCCACGAGATCGTGCACAACACCTTCGTGGTCAACGATCTCAAGGCCAAGGGAGCGATCTTCATCGAGGAGCTGGACGACGTGCCGCCCGGCGCCACCCTGGTGTTCAGCGCCCACGGCGTGAGCCGGGCAGTGCAGGAAGAGGCGCGGCGGCGCGGTTTCTCCATCTTCGACGCCACCTGCCCGCTGGTGACCAAGGTGCATGTGGAAGTGGCCAAGCTGGCCAAGGAAGGCTACGAGTTCCTGATGATCGGCCACAAGGGGCATCCCGAGGTCGAGGGCACCATGGGCCAGCTGTCCGAGGGCATCCACCTGGTCGAGGACGAGGCCGATGTGGCCCGTGTCACCCCCCGCCAGACTGAGAAGCTGGCCGTGGTCACGCAGACCACGCTGTCGGTGGACGACGCCGCAGGCATCACGGCGGCCATCCGCGCGCGCTTTCCGCAGGTGCGCGAGCCCAAGCAGCAGGACATCTGCTACGCCACGCAAAACCGCCAGGACGCCGTCAAGGTGCTGGCGCCGCAGGTGGATGTGCTCATCGTCGTGGGCAGTCCCACCAGTTCCAACAGCAACCGCCTGCGCGAGCTGGCCGCGCGCCTGGGAACGCCCGCCTACATGGTGGACAACGCGGGCGAGCTGTGCGAGGAATGGTTTGCCAATGCCGGGCGCGTGGGCCTGACGGCCGGCGCCTCCGCCCCCGAGGTGCTGGTGGACGAGGTCATCCAGCGCCTGCGCCAGCTGGGCGCGCTGTCGGTGCGCAAGATGGATGGCATCGAAGAAACCGTGAAGTTCCCGCTGCCCAAGGGCCTGAAGATCGACGCGGCCACGGGGCTGGAGATCTCCGTGGGCAAGCAGCCCGAGACGGGCGGCTGAGCCGCAGGCGCAGCGGGCATTGGCCAAAAAGCAAACGGGCGCCTGGCGCCCGTTTTGCATGGTGGGGCCGAAAGCCTCAGCTCCACAGATCCAGCGGCGGATCGGAGGCCACGGCGCGCAGGATGTCGGTGCGGCTGATGAAGCCGGCCAGCAGGCCCTGCTCATCGGTCACGGGCAGGCCCGGCAGGCCGGTCTCCAGCAGCACGCCGGCCACGCGGCGCAGGTCGGTGGTGGTGGCCACCGTGGG
The DNA here is from genome assembly GCF_001571325.1 of Delftia tsuruhatensis NBRC 16741. Lineage (GTDB taxonomy): Bacteria > Pseudomonadota > Gammaproteobacteria > Burkholderiales > Burkholderiaceae_C > Comamonas > Comamonas tsuruhatensis. The sequence goes on along the minus strand of NZ_BCTO01000061.1, from coordinate 18,219 downwards.
TATGGGGGAGATCATGACCTCGTTCACGGGCCGGCGCGCCAGGGCAATGGCGTCCTTGATCGCACCGGGCTCGGGCAGCAGGTCCAGCGGCGCCATGTCGGCACGCAGCAGCAGCCCGACCACGCGGCCACCGGCATCCAGCACGGGCGCCTGGGCCACGCCGTGCTCGGCCAGCACGCGCCAGGCGTCGTTGACACCGGCCTCGGGCGACACCGTCACGGCCTCGTGGCTCATCACGTCGGCCACGGTCTGCAGGGGCTGGCGTGGCTGGCTGGGGCCTTTTTCCGTGGAAAGGTAGGCATCGACCGCGCCACGGCTGCGCGGGGCGGGCTCCGGCGCGCCGGCAGGCTGGCCCGCGAGGTCGGCCAGGATGGCGGGGAACGAGGCGGCTGCATCGTCGGCCATCACATCGGCCGAGCGCGTGCGCAGGGCCTGCGGGCGTTGTACGCGGCGCACGGGCGCCACCTGGCCCAGCCGCTCGGCGGGACCGCGAAACATCTGTCCGTTGGGACCGAAGACAAAAAACATGGGTGCTCCCGGGTGCGCAAACCGCTGTGGGCGGCATATTGGAAGTATCGGCGCCGGCGCGGGATTTCTGTAGCGGCAAGACCCCCAACGCCCAGGGGCGGGCGCTGCCATGGCGATACCGCCTAAAATTGCCGGCTATGCTCGATATCCTTCTTCTTCGCAAAGACCTTGACTCGGCCGTCGCACGGCTGGAGACCCGCAAAAAGCCCCAGGCCTTCCTGAACGTGGAGGCCTTCCAGTCCCTGGAAGCAGAGCGCAAGTCCCTGCAGACACGGACCGAGGAGCTGCAGTCCAAGCGCAACCAGCTGTCCAAGCAGATCGGCATGCTGATGGGCAAGGGCGAGAAGGACGCTGCCGAGGCCGCCAAGGCCGAAGTCGGCAGCCTCAAGACCGAGCTGGACCAGTCGGCCACGCGCCTGGAGCAGATCCAGGGCGAGCTGCACGCCATGCTGCTGGCCGTGCCCAACCTTCCGCACGAAAGCGTGCCCGTCGGTGCGGACGAAAGCGGCAATGTGGAGGCGCGCCGCTGGGGCACGCCCAAGACCTTTGATTTCGAGGTCAAGGACCATGTGGACGTGGGCCAGCCGCTGGGCCTGGATTTCGACATGGGCGTCAAGCTGTCGGGCTCGCGCTTCACCGTGATGAAGGGCCCCATCGCCCGCCTGCACCGCGCCCTGGCGCAGTTCATGATCGACCTGCAGACCGACTCGCATGGCTACACCGAGTGCTATGTGCCCTACGCCGTCAATGCCGACTCGCTCAAGGGCACGGGCCAGTTGCCCAAGTTCGAGGGCGACCTGTTCGCCGCCAAGAAGGGCGGCCAGGACGGCGAGCCCGTGCCCGACAACGCGGCGCTCTACCTGATTCCCACGGCCGAGGTGCCGCTGACCAACTTCGTGCGTGACGTGGTCGTGGCCGAGGACCAGCTGCCCATCAAGCTCACGGCCCACAGCCCCTGCTTCCGTTCCGAGGCCGGCAGCTACGGCCGCGACACGCGCGGCATGATCCGCCAGCACCAGTTCGACAAGGTCGAGATGGTGCAGATCGTGCATCCGGAAAAGAGCTACGAGGCGCTGGAAGAGATGACCGGCCACGCCGAGGCCGTGCTGCAGAAGCTGGGCCTGCCCTACCGCGTGATGAGCCTGTGCACGGGCGACATGGGCTTTGGCTCGGCCAAGACCTATGACCTGGAAGTCTGGCTGCCTGCGCAGAACACTTACCGCGAGATCAGCTCGGTCTCCAACTGCGAGGCCTTCCAGGCGCGCCGCCTGCAGGCACGCTTCAAGAATGCCCAGGGTAAGAACGAGCTGGTGCACACGCTCAACGGTTCCGGCCTGGCCGTGGGCCGCACGCTGGTGGCGGTGCTGGAGAACTACCAGAACGCCGACGGCTCGGTGACCATTCCCGAAGCACTGCGCCCTTACATGGGCGGACAGACTTTGCTGAAGGCCTGAATTTTTAGGCTATAATTTCAGCTTCGACGCTGCGGAGAGGTGGCAGAGTGGTCGATTGTACCTGACTCGAAATCAGGCGTACGTGCGAACGTACCGAGGGTTCGAATCCCTCCCTCTCCGCCAGAAAAATGAAACCCAGTGCTATGTGAATAGCACTGGGTTTTTCTGTTTCTGGCATTGCCTGGCGAGAGTCCGGGCGATTGGGGTCGCCATAAAAAATGCCCGCGTTGGCGGGCCATGCTCAGATCTCGAGGGCCTTGCGGTCCTTGCCTTCGATCCAGCGCGGCGGCTTGCCCCGTCCCGTCCAGGTGGCTCCGGTGGCGGGGTCCCGGTATTTCGGCACGCCAATGTTGGCGGACTTGGATTTGCGGGCGCTGAAGATGTCGTCGTGGGTCAATCCGAACTCATGGACGAGTTCTCGGACCTTGGCGATGACTCCGCCTTTCTCCGCCTTCAGCGTTTCGGCAATCCGTGCCTCAAGCTCGCTCTTTTGCTTGAGCAGGGTTTTGTAATCTGCTGTCATATGTTCCTCATGGATAGTGTGCTACACAATGACGCATTTTATGGAGACAGGGTCGATGTCGCATGTGGGACATCGTCGGTGTTTGCACCTAGGTTTTTCAATATTCCGCCATTGTTCGGGATTGAGCGCGAGGCCTTTGTCTACGCCTCGACAAACTCCCGGTGGCTGCTGAAGTGCAGGATTTCGGAATCCTGCGCTCCGCCCTGTCTTTGAATGACGATGGTGCCATTGGCATGCAGATAGATTCGGATGCCCGGCGTGGTCTCCGAATCCCAGTAGCAGGGGCTTTTGTCGAGGTTTTTCCAGCCGTGCTCTGCGCACAGCGTGCGCTGGCGCATGCTGTTGAGCAATTGCCTGCGCGCGCCTGCGCCTTCGCAGATGCGCATCCACAGCAGCAGGAGCATGTCGTGCGCTTCCTGGCGGGATGAGCAGGGAGGCATGTGCTTCAACTGGCCCAGGAGGGCAAGGAACCGCTGTTCTATGCTGATGTTCAGTGCCATGCCCATCTCCTTTGTGCGTGGATATGCATCAAAGTGTAGGCAGCGTCGAAGGCTGCCGATATAGGGCGGATGACGACAGCGCCGGTGGCTTTTTTTCCTGCCGGTTTGCAGGATGGGTGCTTGGCCGGCTGTCGTGACAAAGGCCAGCGGCGTCAGTGCGATTGCATGCCCATGAGATTGCAGGACATGGCGCATTGCTGGCAGGCTGCCGCGCAGGTCTGGCAATGGTCGTGGGAATGCTTGCCGCATTCGTCGGCGCAGGCCTGGCAGATCCGGGCGCACAGGCGGCAGATGTCTGAGACATGCGGACTTTGGCGCGCCATTGAGGCCACGGCCAGTTCGCAGACCTGCGCGCATTCAAGATCCTGGGCAATGCAGGCGGCCATCATCTGGACGTCTGTTTCCTTCAGGCAGGCGGCGGCACAGGTATTGCAGGCAATGATGCAGGCCTGGCAGGCATCCATGCAGGCCTTGTAGTCGATGGCCGGTGGGGTGGTATTCATGGGAGTTCTCCTGGAATGAGGGAGTGAAGTCGCGCAAGGCGTTCTTCCTTGGCCAGCTATCCGCACCAAAGAAAACGCCCCGCGAACGGGGCTGTGTCAAAGACCGCAAGGGTCGGGATTTACAGGTAGGGCACGCCGTAGTAATCGTTCACGCGGCGTCCATATTCATCGGTGTAGGCCGGTGCCGTGTCGCGCTCATAGCGGGGCGCGTTGTCCAGCTGCTCGCGCGTGAGCGACACCACGTAGCCGTTCATGTCGGGCTCGTACTTGAGGGATTCCCAGGGCAGCGGATAGCGGTCCGTGCCGATGCCCAGAAAGCCGCCGAATTCCATGACGGCGTAGCGCACCTTGCCGGACAGCTTGTCGATCATCAGCGTGTCTATGCTGCCCAGCTTGTCGCCCGCGGGGTTGTAGACATTGGTGCCGCTGACGGTTTCGGAAGAAATGACGCTCGATACGGTGTTGGGTGTGACCATGAGGCTCTCCATTGAGTGGGTTGGTGCTGGCACGCCGACGCTGTGCATCTGGCGGCTGGGCGATGCGGCATGGGAAAAGGCGCGGGGAGGCGGCCCCTTCAAAGCCCGTGCATCGCCTGGCGAAGTCGAAGCCTGTGTGCTTCTGGGTTCCAGCTTAGGACCGCAATGAAGTGCTCCGGGTAGTCGGTGCGCCGCGACCGGCGTAGGAGGGTCCTTGGACGCCGGAGGCCAGGTCCTACGAGCCCTTGTAGTCAAGTTCTGCGCAGCTGCGGCCCTTTGCTGACGCGGCAGCGCAGCCTGGGCCGGCGTCGGCCTGGCGGGCACAGGCGTACAACGAAAACTGCAAGAGGGATGCAGCGGATGCAGTCCCGCGTCCACGGTCCATCCCCGAAGGAGATTCCCATGAATGCAAGTAACAAGCCATCCATCCCGCCGGTGTCTGCAGATGCGGTGGAGGACGAAGACCTGGCCGAACAGGCACGACCGGGCCACGGCGTACCTTCCCAGGACCCCGAGGCAGCTGCCCAGTACCAGCTGTCGCCGCAGGATGCGCAGCGCGAGTCACGCTCGGTGTTCATCGGCGGCGGCGTACTGGCCGGAGCCGCTGCCGGCGCTGCCGCCGGTGCGGTCATTGCAGGCCCGGTGGGCGTGGTGGTGGGCGGCACGGTAGGCAGCGTGGCCGGTGCGCTGGGCGGCGCGGCCGCAGGTGCCGTGGCGCCGGCAGAGAGTGCGCAAAAGCCAGTGGAAAAGCCCGTGCCACCCGGCAGCAAGTCTTCCGGGTGACACGGGCAGGCCGTTGCAGGCCATGTGTGGCGCGGCGGGCATGGACGGCGGCGGATGCATCCCGTATACAGGGGCCTGTCCACTTTCCTATCCACCCAGATGGCTAACGTTCTCATAGGCATCGTCGCCGCAATCCATGTCTACATCCTCGTGCTGGAGATGTTTCTCTGGGACCGGCCGGCTGGCAGGAAGGCCTTTGGGCTGACGCCGGAATTTGCGCAGCAGACCAGGACGCTGGCCGCCAACCAGGGGCTTTACAACGGCTTTCTCGCCGCCGGGCTGATCTGGGGGCTGGCGCAGGGCGCCGACGGCCTGGCGTTCAAGTACTTTTTTCTCCTGTGCGTGCTGGTGGCAGGCCTGTATGGCGCCGCCACGGCCAGCCGCAAGATCCTCTGGGTGCAGGCCGTGCCGGCCGCCGTTTCGCTGCTGGCCCTGTACCTGGGGCTGTGAGAACGCCCGGGCACCGGTGGGCGAAACCGCTGCAGCTGCTGCTGGACCGTGACCCCGGCGTGCGAGGCGCGGGCCGGCATAGCCGACATGGCCGGCGTCAGTCCACCAGCGCCTGTATGGCCTGCAATTGCGCCGCCAGCCCGGGCCGCGCGGCCGGGAAAGTCTCCTCGAAGGCGGCAGTGCCTATCGTGAAGCCCGCTGCGCCGCCGGCCAGCACGGCCGCGATGCGTTCACTGCGATCAATGGAGCCGGCCACGACCACGGGTTTGTCCACCGCATCGCAGACGGCCTTGATCAGGGCCGGCACATCGCCGTGGAAGCGGTAGGCCAGCAGGTCCAGGCCATGCACGCCGTCCAGCCCCGCCATGCGGCGGGCGCTGGCCACGATGTCCTGTACCGGGCCTGAAAGCACGCTCGGATGCCCGCTCACCTGGCCGGGAAACGGGTAGTACGCAATGCCGCTGCCGCGCAGCACGGGCAGCACCGCCTCGGGCCGTGTGCCACCCATGAGCACGTCCACCCCGATGTCGACCGCCGCGCGGGCCGAGGCCACTTCGCTGGCCTCGTCCAGGCTGACAACCTCCAGATAGACCCTGGCGCCGCCCGCCCGGATGTCCCGGGCCAGGGCATGCAGCTCGGGCAGGGGCAGGCCGATGTCCTTGAAGCCCACATGGCGAACGCCCTGGGCCAGCACCTCGCGCAGCCGCTCGCGCGCATCGGCAATGGTCCTGTCCTGCTGCGTGAGCATGAAGATGAAGTCCGGGCGCTGCGTTCGTGCGCTGGTACCGGTACGGGTGGCCTGCACCATGGCTGCCGCCTGGCGCAGCGCGCAGGCCAGGCTGGCGTGGTCGGCGCGGCCCGTGCCCGCGATGTCGAAGGCCGTGCCATGGTCCACCGAGGTGCGCACAAAGGGCAGGCCCACGGTGATGTTCACGCCTTGCTCCACACCCAGGTATTTCACGGGAATCAGCCCCTGGTCATGGAACTGGGCGACCACCACGTCGAACTCGCCCCGGCGCGCCCGCATGAAGACCGTGTCGCCGGGCCAGGGGCCGCTGGCGTCGATGCCTTCGGCGCGCGCGGCGGCAATGGCGGGGATGATCACCGAGCGGTCCTCGTCCCCGAACAGACCGTTTTCACCGGCATGCGGATTGAGCCCTGCCACGGCCACCCGGGGCCGGGTGATGCCGAACGCGCGGCAGGCCTGGTGCGCGAGGCGAATGGCGCGCAGCTCGTTGTCCATGGTCACGGAGGCGATGGCCTGCTGCAGCGGCACATGGATGGAGACCAGCAGCACCCGCAGCTCATCATTGGCGAGCATCATGGCGAAGTCGCGTGTGCCGGAACGCTCGGCCAGCATCTCGGTATGGCCCGGATGCGGGCAGCCTGCCGCGCGCAGCGCTTCCTTGTGGATGGGGGCGGTCACCAGGCCCGAGACGTCGCCAGCCAGGGCCAGGTCGATGCCGCGCTGGATATAGGCATGGCAGGCCGCGCCGGCGCGTGCATCGACGCAGCCCCAGGGCAGGTCCGGCGGCAGGTCCTCGCCGGCCTGCAGCACGAAGAGCGTGGCGGGCGGCACCAGGGCAGGGACCTGGGCCGGTGTCTCGATGGCCCGGATCTGCGGATGGACGCCCAGCCCATCGGCCGCCCGCTGCAGCCGGGCGATGTCGCCGATGACGAGAAACGGCGTGCAGGGCCGCGCAGGGTCCATTGCCAGCTTGACGATGATCTCGGGCCCGATGCCCAATGGATCGCCCATGGTGATGGCCAGGGGCGCGCTGGCCGGGGTGCTGGCCGAGGGGTTGGCGGAGTTGGGGCTGGAGTGCTTCATGGTTCTTGCTGAAACCTCAATCGATGGGCTTACTTTGCATGAAGATGCTCCAGTAATAAATCGATATAGACTCATCATTCAATTGAGCAATGTTCAACTGAAAGTCCGCTGTTCCACCTGTCTAGAGCCGCCATTGCCATGCCCGCACCCGTCCACATGCCGCCGCTGTCTGCCCTGCGCGCCTTCGAGGCCACGGTGCGCCATGGCAGTGTCTCCAAGGCCGCGCGCGAGCTGCACCTGACCGATGGCGCCGTGAGCCGTGCCGTGCGCGACATGGAGGAGGCGCTGGGCTTTGCGCTGTTCCAGCGCAGCAACCGCAGCATCATTGCCACGCCCACGGCCCGCGTGCTGGCCGAGGAGGTGGCCCTGGCGCTGGAGCGCCTGCGCGGTGCGCTGGGCCGCGCGCGGCAGGCGGCAGGGCCGGACCGTCCGCTGGTGCTGTCGTGCGAGCCCACGTTTTTGATGCGCTGGCTGATTCCGCGTCTGGGTGGTTTGCAGGAAGCGATCGGCACGCAGCGCGAGCTGCGCCTGGTATCGGCCGGCGGCTCCGTGCCCTTTGCGCGCGAGGGCATTGATCTGGCCATACGCCGCGCGGATTTCGACATGGGCGCCGATGTGGTGGCCGAGCCCTTTCTGCAAGAGCGCGTGGGGCCCGTCTGCAAGCCCGCGCTTGCCAAGGCGCTGGCACGCTCAGGGCCGCTGGGCGGGGTGCTGCTGCATACGCAGTCGCGGCCGGACGCATGGCGGCATTGGAGCGAACTGACCGGCGTGCCGCTGCGGGCCGGTCGCGAGGTGCGCTTCGAGCATTTCTACCTGAGCCTGCAGGCCGCCGTGGCCGGGGCCGGCGTCGCCATCGGCCCGCTGGCACTGGTGGCCGATGACCTGGCCAGCGGCACGCTGTGCGCGCCGCGCGGCTTCGTGGCCGATGGCTCGCACTACGTGCTCATGTCACCCAGGCCGGTGCATGACGAGGCCCGCTTCGCCCTGGTGCTGGAGTGGCTGCGCACGCAGACATTGCCGCTGGCGCGGGCCGATGCATGACTTGCGCCTGCCCGGCTTCACTGGTCGTGCTCGGACAGCTCCCGCCAGTGCGTGCGGGTGAATGCATAGACGGTTTCCAGCGCCGGTGACAGGCTGCGCGCGGCCATGCGCGCCATGCCGTAGCGGCCGCATCGGCGGGGATCGGCGGGCAGGGGCACTTCGGCCATGGCGCCGCTGGCGCGCTCCTTGCGGGTGATGGACAGCACGCCGAACAGCAAGGTGTCCGTGGCCAGGGTCACGCCGCGCAGCAGGTCCAGGTCGTTGCAGTGCAGGGTGAACAGCTTGTCGGGCTCGGCGCCTTCGCCCCACAGCTCGGCCAGCTGCCGCGCCATGGCCGTGCTCAACGTGGTGGTGGCCAGCGGGTAGCGGCGGATCTCGTCCATGCCGGGGTTTTGCAGCACGGGGTGGCCCGCGCGGCAGACCAGGCCGGCCGGCAGCTCGCCCAGCAGTTCCATCTCCACGTCATCGGCGGCGCGCAGCACGTAGGCGTCGCCGACGATGGCATCGATGGATTCGTTGCGCAGCAGCTGCAGCAATGCGCTGGTGGCACCCATTTCGGCGCGCACCTTCACGCGCGGATGCGCCTGCGCCATGTGGATCAGAAAGGGCTTGAGCAGCAGCGCCGCGGGCGCGGGCGCCACGCCAATGGCGAGCGCGCCTTCCTGGCCGCCGCGCAGCAGCTCCAGGTCACGCCGCAACTGGGTTTCCTCCAGCCGCATGCGGCGTGCACGCTCGGCCACGAGCTCGCCAAACACTGTCAGCCGGGCGCGCCGCGCGCCCCGGTCGAACAACTGCGCCCTGAGTTCATCTTCCAGCGCGCGGATGCTGCGGCTGAGCGCCGGCTGGGTGAGATGCACGGCGCGCGCTGCGTCGGAAAAGGTGCCGTGCTCGACGATGGCCAGCAGGTGCCGCAGCTTCTGTGTATCCATGCGGAGTCCTCATGGTTTGTTGGCAAATTTTTCATTTGAATTATAGGTAGGCGCTTCCTAAGATCGCATCCAGGGACATTGAAATGTTCTATAGAGCGGCCACAACCGCCAACTCTTTCATCGGAGCAAAAGGAGACAAACCATGCTCAAGCTGTTCATCGGCATAGGCATCCCGTACATCGCGGTGATCGGCCTGCTTCCCTGGGTCGCGTCCGTCGATCGCTTCGTGTTGGGCGTGCCCTTCATCTACCTGTGGATCTTCATGTGGTTCGTGCTGACGTCGCTGTGCATGCTCGTGTGCTGGCTGATGTTCGACCGCCACGAAGCCGACGACGCGCAGTCCGCCTGAAGGGAGCACCGCCATGACCACCGCAGTCTTTCTGGGCTTCATCGCGCTGTCCCTGTACCTGGCCATCCGCTCGCGCACGGGCAAGGGTGCGCAGAGCGTGCATGACTTCTTCGTCGCCTCCCGCCAGTTCGGCGCCTACCTGGTGTTCTTCCTGGCCGCCGGCGAGATCTACAGCATCGGCACCATGGTCGGCTTTCCGGGCGGCATCTACGCCAAGGGGCCGACCTATGGCGTCTGGTTCCTGGGCTACATCCTGCTGGCCTATCCGCTGGGCTACTTCCTCGGCCCCATGATCTGGAAGGCGGGGCTGCGGCACAACGCCATCACGCTGCCGGACCTGTTCAAGGGCCACTTCGGCAGCCGTGCGCTGGAGCTGATCGTGGCCGGCTCGGCCATCCTGTTCCTGCTGCCCTGGGGCCAGCTGCAGTTCACGGGGCTGGTGGCCGCGCTCAAGGGCCTGGGATGGAATTTCCAGCCGCTGCACCTGCTGCTGATCTCTGCGGGCCTGGCCTTCACCTACATCGCCATCTCGGGGGTGCGCGCCTCGGCCTATATCGCCATCCTCAAGGACATCCTGATGGTGGTGGCCATCATCGCCACGGGCGTGGCCGTGGGCTGGCATGCGGGTGTGGGCGATGTGTTCACCGCCGCCAGCGCCAAGGTCAGCAACCACATGACCGATACGCAGCTGCGCTTTTCCATGAGCACCATGCTGTTCCAGGCGCTGGGCTTCTACATGATGCCGTTCGCGGTTCAGAACTTCTTCACGGCCAAGAGTTCGCACACCATCCGCCGCACGCAGATCGCCATGCCGCTGTACATGCTGATGTACCCCTTCCTGGTGCTGGCCTCGTACTACGCCATCAGCCAGAACCTGCAGCTGGCATCGCCCAACGAGGCCTTCTTCGCGGCTGCCGTGCGACTGCTGCCCGACTGGCTGCTGGGCCTGGTGGCCGCAGGCGCCGCGCTGTCGGGCTTGCTGGTGCTGGCGGGCATCTGCCTGGCCATCGGCCCCATCGTGGCCCGCAACCTGTTGCCCGGCCTGCCCGAGGCCAAGCAAAAGCAGGGCGCCAAGGTGGTGATCGTCATCTACCTGGTGCTGTCCATCGTGATGACGCTGCTCACGCCCAATCTGATGCTGACGCTGATCAACACCACCTACTACGGCGTGACGCAGTTCTTCCCCGGAATGATGGCCATCCTCTTCGGCTGGCGCATCCGGCCCATGGCCGTTGCCCTGGGCATCGTCTGCGGGCAGGCGCTGGCCATCGTGCTGTACCTGCAGCAACCGGACTTCGGCGGCATCAACCTGGGCTTCATCAGCCTGGCGCTGAACCTGCTGGTCACGGCCATCGTCCACTATCTGCCGGGTGCCGCGCGCGTCAAGGCCGCCTGAAAAAGACCACCACCATGAACCACGACGAGAACGCGCGCACGCAGGTCTTTGTGGCGCGCACCATCCTCACCATGAACCCGGCCCAGCCGCAGGCCACCCATGTGGCCGTGCAGGGCGGCCGCATCTTGGCCGTTGGCCAGGAGGCCGACATGGCTGCCTGGCCCGAGGCCGAACGCATCGACCACCTGCGCGGCAAGGTGCTCATGCCCGGCCTGATCGAGGCGCACAGCCACCTGATGGAAGGCGCCATGTGGGAGGCCGTGTACCTGGGCTACTTCGATCGGCGCGATCCCGAGGGCCGCCTGTGGCCCGGCCTGCGCACGCTGGACGCCGTGCTGGCGCGCCTGGCCGAGGCCGAGCGTGCCCTGCCCGATGCGCAGGCCACGCTGCTGGCCTGGGGCTTCGATCCCATCCTCTTCGGCAGCAGCCGGCTGTCGGTGCGCGAGCTGGACCGTGTCTCCGCCACGCGGCCCATCGTCATCCTGCACGCCAGCGTGCACCTGATGAATGTGAACTCGGCCATGCTGGCGCTGGCCGGCATCGACGAGGACACCGACATCGACGGCATCCACAAGGACGCCGAGGGCCAGCCCACCGGCGAGCTGCAGGAATTCGCTGCCATGTATCCGGTGCAGAAGGTGATCGGCAGCGCGCTGTCGCTGGCCGCTGCCGAGCAGCGCGAGGCGATCTGGAAGTTCGGCCGCGTGGCCCAGCTCGCGGGCGTGACCACGGCCACCGACCTGGTCAGCGATCTCTCGCCCCAGGGCCTGGCCGCGCTGCGCGAAGTCACGGGCGACGCGGCCTATCCGCTGCGCATCGTCCCGGCCTTCGCGCCGCAGCGCAACCCGGAAGGCGGTGCCGCGCGCGTGCATGCTGCAGCGGCGTCCTCGGCCAGCGACAAGCTGCAGTTCGGCCCCGTCAAGTTCATCGTGGACGGCTCCATCCAGGGCTTCACCGCGCGCCTGCGCGCTCCCGGCTACGCGGGCGGGCAGCCCAACGGCCTGTGGCTGATTCCCCCGTCGCAGCTGCCCGCGCTGTTCGAGCCCTTCCACCTGGCCGGTCTGCAACTGCACATCCACACCAACGGAGACGAGGCCACCGAGGTGGTGCTGGATGTGATCGAGGACCTGCTGGCCAGGCACCCGCGCGCCGACCATCGCCACACCCTGCAGCACTGCCAGCTGGCCAGCATCGCCCAGCTGCAGCGCGCCGCGCGCCTGGGAATGTGTGTCAACTTCTTCTCCAACCACCTCTATTACTGGGGCGATGCGCACGCCGGGCAGACCGTGGGCATGGAGTGGGCGTCACGCATGAATGCGGCGGGCACGGCACGGCGCCTGGGCATGGACTTTTCCATGCACTCCGATGCGCCCATCACCCCCATCAACCCCTTGTTCACCGCCTGGTGCGCCGTGCAGCGCAAAACCGCTTCAGGCCGCGTGCTGGGCGAGGCCGAGCGCCTGTCGGTGGACGATGCCCTGCACGCCATCACCATGGGCGCGGCCCGTACCCTGAAACTGGAGCAGCGCGTGGGCAGCATCGAGCCCGGCAAGCTGGCGGACTTCGCCGTGCTGGAGGACGATCCCCGCGCGGTGGCGCCAGCGGCCCTCAAGGACGTGAAGGTCTGGGGCACCGTGCTGGGCGGCCGCATCTTCCCCGCGCCCGGGTCAGCGCCATGAGCACGCCGGCCGCCGCGGCGCAGCGGGCGCCCGTTCCCATGGTCGTCGTGGGCGGCTACCTGGGCGCGGGCAAGACCACCTTGCTCAACCGGCTGCTGGAGCGTGCCGATGGCCTGCGCGTGGCCGTGCTGGTCAACGACTTCGGCGAGATCAACATCGACGCCGCCCTGATCCGCACACGCAGCAGCGACGTGCTGCAGCTGGAAAACGGCTGCATCTGCTGCTCCATCGGCGGGCGGCTGGCCGAGGCCCTGGCTGCCGTGGGCGCGCGGCCCGACCGCCCGGACCTGCTGGTCATCGAGGCCAGCGGCGTCTCCGACCCCGTGCGCATCGCCCAGGTCGGCATGCTCGACCCCGCGCTGCAGCTCAACGCCATCCTGGTGGCGGTGGATGTCCAGGACGTCGATGAGCAACTGTGCGACCCGCTGGTCGGCGACATGGTCCGCCGCCAGATCTCGGGCGCGACGGCGCTGGTGCTGACCAAGGCCGATCTGGCCGGCGCATGTGCCACCGAAAAGGTGGCCGCGCGCGTGGCCGGCATGGCGCCCGGTGCCGTGGTGCTGGCGGCCCGACATGGCGAGATACCGCTGGCCGTGTTCATTGATGCGGCTGCCTCGCCACGCCGCCCGCAAGGCCTGCTGCAAGCGGGCGGCTCCTGGAAAAGCCAGGCCGGGAACATGGCCGGCATGGCCGAAGTGGGCAGCTTTTCCTACGCAACGCGCCGCTGCTTTGACCGGCAGCGGTTGCGGCAGGCGCTGCGTACGCTGCCTGTCCCCCTGTTGCGGGCCAAGGGCATCGTGCGGCTGGGCGGGCAGGACAGCGTCCAGGAAGTCCACGTGGTGGGTGGGCGCTTGCGCATTGCCAGCCTGCATGGGGCCAGGGTCTCGGAGTCCGTGTTTGTCTTCATTGGCTGTTTCACGGCGATGGGGCGGGAGGCGATACTCCGCTGTCTTGAGGGAGCCCTGGCCGCGCCATGAAGACAACTTTGGCGGTGTCGAAATTTTTGGAATTTTGGATTTCGGGCCAAAAAAACGTATTAGAATTTAGGTCTTCTAGGGGAGTCGCCAAGTTGGTAAAGGCACCGGATTTTGATTCCGGCATGCGAGGGTTCGAGTCCTTCCTCCCCTGCCAGATAGACAAAGGCCCTGACAGTTTTGCTGTCAGGGCTTTTTTGTTTTCGGGCTGCAGGCCAGGCTCAGGCCGCGGCCAAGTGTGAGTCGGCACTTGCCATGGCGGCGTTGAGCGTTGCGCGTATGCCCTGCGCATAGGGCGTCTTGGCGATGGGGCCCAGCAGGGCGTGCAGCGCGGAGTCCTCCATGATCAGCGGATCGGTCAGCAGGTAGTGCATCTCGGCCAGCTCGCGCATGAAGGGGTTGAACAGGCCGGTCAGGCGCAGCGCGGTCTTGCCTGCAACGCGCAGTTTCAACGGCCTGCCGCTCAGGCGTTCGATCTCGGAGACGACGTCGCGCTGCGTGATCGCCCCCGCGCCGGCGAGGTGCCAGACCTTGCCGAAAGCCTGCGGCGTGCCGATCAGGCGCGCCACGACGGGGCCCACATCGGGCACATAGACAAACTCATGCGGCCGGTCCAGCGGGCCGACCATGTCGGCCCGGCCGCCACGGGCCGCCGCCTCGAAGGCTCCGTGCAGCAGGCTGTTGTGCACGCCCGGGCCGTAGAAGTCGGGCAGGCGCAGTACGGCGGCCTCGATGCGGCCCTGTGCGTGGGCCTGCAGCAGCAGGTCTTCCTGCGCCTTGCGCATGCGGCCCTTGAAGGTATGCGGGTTGCGTGGATGGTCTTCCTTCACGGCATGGGCCTGCGCCTTTCCATAGGGATAGACGGTGCCGATCAGTACGATGCGGCGCACGCCGGCGGCAATGGCGCCGTCCAGCGTCCTGCGCATGAGCTCGGGATGCAATGCGAACTGCCAGTAGTTCACGCCCACCAGGTAGACCAGCGTGTCCACGCCGTGGGCGGCAGCCTCGACGGAGCCGGTGCTGTCCGGGTTCCAGGGGACGATCTCGGCCAGCGGGTCGGCGCCGAAGGTCTGGCGCAGGCTGGCTTCGCTGCGGCCGACCACGCGGTAGGCGCGGCCCTGTTGTCTGAGCGCGGCGGCCAGGCTCTGGCCGATGGCGCCTGCGGCGCCGAAGAGTGCAATGGATGGCATGGGCTGGGTCCTGTGGTGACAGCCTCAGTGTCAGCAACCCGCTGCAAAAAGAAAATTGCCTAGAATTCTCTGGTGTCCATGCATAAATGAATGGATGAGTGATGTCGGAACCCCACTGGGAGTGGTATCGCAGTTTTTTGCAGGTGCTGGAGTCCGGGTCGCTGTCAGCGGCGGGCCGGGCCATGGGTGTGGCGCAGCCGACCGTGGGCCGGCACATCGACGGGCTGGAGTCGGCGCTGGGCCTGCAACTGTTCACCCGCTCATCCGATGGCTTCGCGCCCACGGAGGCGGCCTACGAGCTTCAGCCCTATGCAGCCAGCATGGCCGCGACGGCGGCCGCGCTGCGCCGCGTGGCGGCCAGCCATGGCTCGGGCGTGCGCGGCACGGTGCGGCTGACGGCCAGCGAGGTGGTGGGCGTGGAGGTGCTGCCGCCTGTGCTTGCGCAATTGCGCGCGGCACACCCTGAACTGGGCATCGAGCTGGTGCTGTCCAACGCGGTGGACGACCTGTTGCGCCGCGAGGCCGACGTGGCCGTGCGCATGTTCCGGCCGCAGCAGGAGGCGCTGGTGGCACGCCATATCGGCGCCATCGAGCTGGGGCTGCATGCCCATGAAAGCTATCTGTCCGCACGCGGCGTGCCGGAATCGCTGGAGGACCTGGCCGGGCATTCGCTCATCGGCTTCGACCATGAAAGCGCCCTGATCCGAAAGATGCAGCAGCAGTTTCCCATGCTCACGCGCGAAGGCATGGCGCTGCGCTCGGACAGCGACCTGGCCCAGTTGGGCGCCATCCGCGCGGGCTTTGGCATTGGCGTGTGCCAGTCGGCATTGGCGGCCCGGGAGCCGGGCCTGGTGCGGGTGCTGCCCCAGGCGTTTTCATGGAAGCTCGATACCTGGGTGGCCATGCACGAGGACCTGCGCAAGAGCGAGCGCTGCGCCGTGGTCTTCAAGGCCGTGGCCCAGGCGCTGACGGCCTATGCCAGAGGCGGTGCCTGACGCCCGGCACCCAGGGGCACTTGTGCTTCAGCCGGCGTGCAGCAGGCAGGAGCGCGCGAGATGGCGCAGCGTGGACTTTCTGCGCTGGGTGGCGACAAAGGACTGGCAGTTGTGGGCGATGTAGGCGGCCATGACCACGGTCAGGCTGGCGATGGCCCACAGCGGAATGGGCAGCAGGGAATCGAGCAGCACCGCGCACACGGCCAGCATCGACAGGCAGGGCAGCAGCCGCAGCAGGGCGGCTTGCCGGGGTTGCTGATTGCGCAGCAGGGTGAGGATTTGGGTGGCGGTCAGCCTGCGGAATCTGCCGGCTTGCTTGCGAAAAACGTTCACGGCGCGGAAGGGCGTTGATGTGGATCAAAAATTTGTGTGCAAATGTATCATCTTGGTGCATGCCCATCAAGCGATGTGTGGCGCCATGACAAAGGCCCGCGCAGGGCGGGCCTCTTGCGGCAATGCCTGTGCAGGCGTCAGCGCATCTCGATCTCGATGGCGATCAGCACGAAGGCTGCCATCCACAGCGTCTCCACCACCAGCAGTGCAAAAGGCCGCCAGCCGGCCTGGGCCAGTTGCTGGAACGAGGTCTTCAGGCCCAGGGCCGCAATGGCCAGCACCAGGCAGTTGCGCGACAGGTCGCTCAACTGGTGCTGCAGACCCGGCGGTACCCAGCCCAGCGAGTTGATGGCCACCAGCGCGACGAACACCCACAGGAACCAGGGCACCAGGCCCGGCTTCTTGCCGTGGTGCTGCTCGGCCGCTGCCTCGCGCTGGCGCTTGAACAGGGCCGAGACCATGACCACCACCACGGCCAGCATGGACACGCGGAACAGCTTGACGATGGTGGCGTAGTCCCCCGTGGCCTGGTCGATGGTGTAGCCCGCGCCCACCACCTGGGCCACATCGTGGATGGTGCCGCCGATGAACAGGCCGGCCAGCTCGGGCGGCAGATGCAGGGCGCGCGCCACCAGCGGGTACAGCACCATGGCGGCCGTGGACAGCACGGTGACCGTGACCACCACGGTGAGCGTGAAGCGGTCGCTGTCCTTGTCGCGCGGCAGCACCGACGAGATGGCCAGCGCCGCCGAGGCGCCGCAGATGGCCACCGCGCCGCCCGACAGCACGCCCTGCGGGCGCGTCAGGCCCAGGCGCCGGCCCAGCAGCGTGCCGCACAGCAGCGTGGTGACCACGGCGGCGATAACGATCAGCGCCGTGGTCCAGCCCAGGCCCGCGATCTGCGTGGCCGTGATGCGCGCACCCAGCAGGCCCACGCCCAGGCGCAGCACGCCGCGCGCGCAGAACTCGATGCCCGGCTTGGCGCGCGCGTCCTGGCTCAGGAAGTGGAAGGCCACGCCGAAGAACAGCGCGAACAGCAGCTGCGGCCCGCCATGCAGCGTGGAGACGAAGGTCGCCGCCAGCGCGATCACGCCCGACAGGCCCGTGCCGGGCAGGAGCCTGAGCCACTGCAGCATGCGCGGCACGGGCGCCTGCGCAGCCACCTGTGCTTGGACCTGGCTCATGGCTGCTCCTTGCCGCCCGCCGCGCTGGCCAGCACGGCCAGCGCGCAGGACGCGATGCGGCTGGCCACGGAGTCCGAACGGCTGGTCAGCACGATGGGCACGCGCATGCCCAGCACCAGGCCCGCGCATTCGGCGTCGGCCATGTAGACCAGCTGCTTGTAGATCATGTTGCCGGCCTCCAGGCTGGGCACCAGCAGCACGTCGGGCTGTCCCGCCACGTCGGAGACGATGCCCTTGTGGTGCGCCGAGCGCAGCGAGATGGCGTTGTCGTAGGCCAGCGGCCCGTCAAGGATGGCGCCGCTGATCTGCCCCCGGTCGGCCATCTTGCACAGCGCGGCCGCGTCGATGGTGCCGGGAATGGCGGGGTTGACCGTCTCCACCGCCGAGAGCACGGCCACGCGCGGCCGGGCAATGCCGATGGCACGGGCCAGGTCGATGGCGTTCTGCGCAATGTCGCGCTTGTCCATCAGCGTGGGGAAGATGTTGACCACGCAATCGGTCATCAGCAGCGGGCGCTCGAAGCCCGGCAGGTCCATCACGAACACATGGCTGGCGCGGCGGCTGCCGCGCAGGCCGGCCTCGCGCGCCACGGCAGCGCCCAGCAACTCGTCGCTGTGCAGGCTGCCCTTCATCAGCGCGCGCGCCTGGCCGCTGCCGCACAGCGCCGCCGCCTGGGCAGCCGCCGCGCGTGGATCGTCGGCGGTGGAGTGGATGGACGCGCCCGCCAGGTCCAGCCCGGCCGCCTGGGCCGCCGCCCGGATGCGTGCCTCGGGGCCGACCAGCAGCGGCGTGATCAGGCCCGCCTGCGCGGCTTGCATGGCGGCCTGCAGCGAGCCTGCATCGCAGGGATAGGCCACGGCCACAGGAATGGGGCCTTGCGCCTTGGCCTGGTCGAGCAAGTGCTGGAGATGGGGACGGGGCGTGGCGGGCGCATCATCGGCGGCCACGGCAAGTGAAAGTGGGGGGACCATGAAAGCTCCTGCGGGAAAGTACAGGGCCCGGCGCGAGCAACGCAGGGAATCTGGGAATCGGCTTTCGAGGGCCTTGCGCTTCACCCAGGCGCATGAAACCGGCGCGGCCCATCCCAGGGACACCGAGGAA
>NZ_BCTO01000060.1 GCF_001571325.1 Delftia tsuruhatensis NBRC 16741 | reverse complement strand
GGGGGAAGGCGCGTCAGCGCCTCAGGGGGTTAGACAAAGTCCTTGTACTTTTCGAGGAAGCGCACGGGCTTGGAGAGCGCATCGCGGCGGAACGGGTCACCCAGTTCGCGCGTGCACATCACCTCGATCACGCAGGTCTTGCCGTGGTTCATCTGCAGGTCGATGGCCTTCTTCAGCGCCGGGCCCACGTCCTCGATCTGGTCGACCACGATGCTCTCGGCGCCCATGGCGCTGGCAATGGCTGCGAAGCTCTCGCTTTCCAGTTCGCCGGCCACGAAGCGGCGGTTGTAGAAGTCCACCTGGTTCTTCTTCTCGGCGCCCCACTGGCGGTTGTGGAAGACCACGGCCGTGACGGGAATGTCATGGCGCACGGCGGTCATGATCTCCACCATGCTCATGCCCCAGGCGCCGTCGCCGGCGTAGGCGATGGCCGGGCGGTCGGGCGCCGCGCACTTGGCACCGATGATGGTGGGCAGGGCATAGCCGCAGTTGCCGAAGCTCATGGGCGCGAAGAAGCTGCGCGGCTCGTCGAAGCGCAGGTAGCTGTTGGCCACGGAGTTGATGTTGCCGATGTCGGTGGAGACCATCACGCGCGGCGGCATGGCCTTTTCCAGCTCGCGCAGCACCTGGCGCGGATGCAGGTACTGGCCGCCCGTGGGCGTGCGCTCGCCCTTGGCCTCTTCGATCATGTCCAGGCTGTAGGGGTCGCGCTCATGCGTCCACTCGTCCAGCTCCTTTTCCCAGGCCGCCTTCTCGGTGGCGATGGTGTCGGCGCGCGCGGCCTTGGTGGCGTCGCAGGCCAGGGTCTGGCCCTGCAGGCGGCGGCCCAGCTCGCGTGCCACGGCCTTGGCGTCGCCGTGGATGCCCACCGAGATCTTCTTGACCAGGCCCAGGTTGGTGTGGTCGGCCTCGACCTGGATGATCTTGGCGTTCTTGGGCCAGTAGTCCATGCCGTGCTGGGGCAGGGTGCCGAAGGGGCCCATGCGCGAGCCCAGCGCGATCACCACGTCGGCCTGGGCGATGAGCTTCATCGCGGCCTTGGAGCCCTGGTAGCCCAGCGGGCCGGCCCACAGCGGGTGCTTGGCGGGGAAGGCGTCATTGCGCAGGTAGCCCGTGACCACGGGGGCGCCCAGGCGCTCGGCCAGCTGCCTGCACTCCTCGACCGCATCGCCCATGACCACGCCGCCGCCGGCCAGGATCACGGGGAACTTGGCCGTGGCCAGCAGTTCCGTGGCGGCCTGCAGGCTGTTTTCGCCGCCCGAGCCGCGTTCCACGCGCATGGGCTTGGGGATTTCGCATTGCACTTCGCCATAGAAGTAGTCGCGCGGAATGTTCAGCTGGGTAGGGCCCATCTCGGAGATGGCGCGGTCAAAGCAGCGGGCCGTGAACTCGGCCATGCGCTTGGGGTTGCAGACATGGCCCTGGTACTTGGTGAACTCCTGGAACATGGGCAGCTGGTTGGCTTCCTGGAAGCCCCCCAGGCCCATGCCCATGGTGCCGGTCTCGGGCGTGATCATGACCACGGGGCTGTGGGCCCAGTAGGCGGCCGCGATGGCGGTCACGCAGTTGCTGATGCCGGGGCCGTTCTGGCCGATCACCACGCCGTGGCGGCCCGAGACGCGCGCATAGCCGTCGGCCATGTGGGCCGCGCCCTGCTCGTGCACCACGGGGATCAGGCGGATGCCGGCGGGCGCGAAGATGTCCATGGCATCCATGAAGGCCGAGCCCATGATGCCGAACATCTCCGTGACGCCGTTGGCCACGCAGGTCTCCACAAAGGCTTCGGAAGGGGTCATCTTCTGGACGCCTTCGACCACCGTACGATTGTTGGCTGCAGTCATGTTGTCTCCTTGAAAATGGAACTTTAAGTTCCGAAAAAAGAAATTACGGCGCAAGTCTAGGTGTGATTTCGCCTGGATGTCAAACAAATTTCTTTTTTCGGAACAAATTGACTCGAAAAATTGAAAAACATATGATGGCCAACACCATGAACACCCGAGACCCTGTCCCTGCCCGTATCGATGGCGATACCCCCAACCTGCGGCTGTTCGCGCTGCTGGAGGCCATTGCGCAGAAGAACGAGCCCTTCACGCTGCAGACCATGGTCGAGGAGACAGGCCTGCCCAAGCCCACCATGCACCGCATGCTCCAGCAGCTCGAAGGCGCGGGCATCCTGCAGCGCGAGGGCAACGGACGGCACTACGGCACGGGCCGGCGCCTGATGCGGCTGGCCGAAAGCGTGCTGCTCAACAACACCACGCATGGCGCGCGCCACGCGGTGCTGGCGCAACTGGTGCGCGACATCGGCGAGAGCTGCAACATCACCGCCTTCTCGGGCAGCGAGGTGCTCTACCTGGACCGGGTGGAAACGCCCGCGCCGCTGCGCTTTTATCTGCACCCGGGCTCGCGCGTGCCGGCCCATTGCTCGGCCACGGGCAAGCTGTTCCTGAGCCAGATGGCGCCCGCGCAGCGCAGGCGGCTGCTGTCGGCCGTGCCGCTGGAAGGCTTCACGGCCAACACGCTGACGGCCTTTGACGCGCTGGACGCCGAGCTGGACCAGGTGCGCGCCCAGGGCCATGCCTTCGACAACGAGGAATTCCTGCCCGGCCTGCTGTGCCTGGGCGTGCTCGTGCCCTCCATCCAGGGCGGCCCCTCGAACATGGGGCTGGCCGTGCAGGCGCCCATCATGCGTTTCACGCGCGAACGGGCGCTGTCCTTTCTTCCCCAACTGCGCGCGGCGGCCGAGGCGATTGCGCGCATCAACGACGAAGTCCCCCCGGGAGCCCCTGACGATGACTGAGCTGACCCTGATGCATCCCACGCGCACGCTTGGCGTGCGCGAGACCTTCGGCCTGGACACCGACATGCAGGTGCCGGCCTTTGCCGAGCGCAGCGAGCATGTGCCGGCCGTGGACCCGGCCTACCGCTTCAACCCGCAGGCCACGCTGGCCATCCTGGCCGGCTTTGCACACAACCGGCGCGTGGTCATCCAGGGGCTGCACGGCACGGGCAAGTCCACCCATATCGAGCAGGTGGCGGCGCGGCTGAACTGGCCCTGCGTGCGCGTCAACCTCGACGGCCACATCAGCCGGCTGGACCTGGTGGGCAAGGACGCCATCGTGCTGCAGGAGGGCCGCCAGGTCACGCAGTTCCAGGAAGGCATCCTGCCCTGGGCGCTGCAGCGGCCCGTGGCCCTGGTCTTCGATGAATACGACGCGGGCCGGCCCGACGTGATGTTCGTCATCCAGCGCGTGCTCGAACGCGAGGGCAGCTTCACCCTGTTGGACCAAAAGCGCGTGCTCCAGCCGCATGCGCAGTTCCGCCTCTTCGCCACCATGAACACCCTGGGCCAGGGCAACCTCAGCGGCCTGTACCACGGCACGCAGATGCTCAACCACGCCCAGCTCGACCGCTGGAACCTGGTCACCAGCCTGGACTACCTGGCACCGGCCGAGGAAGCCGCCATCGTGCTGGCGCGCGTGCCGCAGTTGGCCACGCCGCAGGGGCGCGAGCAGGTGACCGCCATGGTGGCGCTGGCCGCGCTCACGCGCAAGGGCTTTGCCGTGGGCGACCTGTCGCTGCTGATGTCGCCGCGCACCGTCATCACCTGGGCCGAGAACGCGCAGATCTTCCATGACCTGCGGCTGGCCTTCGAGCTGTCCTTCCTCAACAAGTGCGAGCCGGCCGAGCGGGCCATCGTGGCCGAGTACTTCCAGCGCTGCTTCGGCCAGGAACTGGCGCTGCGCGACGAGCCCGCCCATGCCTGCTGAGGCATCCCCCTCGCTGGCGCGCATGGAGGCCTGGGGCGGCGCGCTGCTGCGCGCCATGGCGGGCGATGCCTCGCTGCAATGGAGCGGGCAGACGCTGTACCGGGGCACGGCGCCCGTGGTGCTGGCAGCGGCCCACCAATCCGATGTGCCGGCCCGATTGGCCGACCAGCGCGGCCTGCTCGACGGTGCCAGCCTGCGCCTGCGCCTGAGCGATGCCGCGCTGCACGCGCGCCACCTGCCCGGCGACCCGGTCGAGCGGCTGGTGTTCGAACTGCTGGAGCAGTTGCGCGTGGAAAGCCTGGCGCCCGAGGAATGGCCCGGCGCACGCGCCAACCTGCATGCGCGCTTTGTGCACTGGAGCCAGGCCTTTGCCGATTCGGGCCTGACCGAAAGCAGCCTGGGCATCCTGCTGTTCACCGTGGCGCTGACCGCCTGGAGCCGCCTGGGCGGCCATGAGCCGCCCGATGCCCTGGCCGACCTGGCCGAGGCCACGCGCGCCGGCCTGTCGGCGCAACTGGGCGCGCAGTGGGCCCTGCTGCGCCGCCACCGGCAGGACCAGCAGGCCTTCATTGCGCCGGCCCTGGCCATCAGCCGCTGGGTGGGCCAGGCCGTGCGGTCAGCCCAGGAGGAGGCGCCGCGCGGCGCTGGCGGGCCGCGCCGGCGGGGCAGCTTCGCGCTGCCGCTGCACTTTGAATCGCAAAGCCTGGATGCGCCGCCCGTGGCGCTCAGCGGCGACAGCCGCGCCTGGGCCGGCTCGGCCCACAGCTACCGCGTGTTCACGCGCGCCTATGACCGCGAGGCGCAGGCGGCCGAGCTGATCCGCGCCGCGCAACTGGCCGAGTTCCGCGAGCAGATGGACGAAGAGTTGGCACGCAGCGGCTTGCACGCAGGCCGGCTGGCCCGCCACCTGCAGCAGCGCCTGGCCGTGCCGCGCCACGACGGCTGGCAGTTCGGCCTGGAGGATGGGCACCTGGATGCCAGCCGGCTGGCGCAACTGATCAGCGATCCGCAGCAGCGCGCCATCTTCAGGAACGAGCTGCCGCGCCTCGTCAGCGATGCGGCCGTGGCCCTCCTGCTGGACTGCTCGGGCTCGATGAAGGCGCATGCGCGCCCGCTGTCCCTGCTGGTGGACCTGCTGGGCCGCGCGCTGTCCATGGCCGGCGTGCCGGTGGACGTGCTGGGCTTTTCCACCCAGGCCTGGAACGGCGGCCGCGCCCGCCGCGACTGGCAGCGCGCGGGCCAGCCCCACATCCCGGGCCGGCTCAACGAGCGGCTGCATATCGTCTTCAAGGATGCCGCCAGACCCTGGCGCCACGCCCGCCACGGCATTGCCGCGCTGCGCAGGCCCGACCTGTTTCGCGAGGGCGTGGACGGCGAGGCCGTGGAATGGGCCTGCGAGCGGCTGCTGGCGCGGCCCGCGCAGCGCCGCATCCTGCTCGTCATCTCGGACGGCTGCCCCATGGATACGGCCACGCACCAGGCCAACGACGAGCACTACCTGGACCAGCACCTGCGCCAGGTCATCGCCCGGCACGAGCGCGCGGGCGACGTGCAGATCCGCGCGCTGGGCGTGGGGCTGGACCTGGGCGTGTTCTACCGGCGCAGGCTGGCGGTG
Organism: Delftia tsuruhatensis NBRC 16741; assembly: GCF_001571325.1. Classification (GTDB taxonomy): domain Bacteria; phylum Pseudomonadota; class Gammaproteobacteria; order Burkholderiales; family Burkholderiaceae_C; genus Comamonas; species Comamonas tsuruhatensis. Next base: position 12,931 of record NZ_BCTO01000060.1, on the reverse strand, counting down.
GACCTGCGCGAGCAGATCGATGAAGCCCTGCTGATGGACGTGGCGGAGTTGATCTGCCGGCCGTGATGCCGGCCGTGGTGCCCTCCACGATAGCGACTTCGCTCAGTCCCCGTCCCGCCCGGGTGGAACTGCAGATCTAGCGGACCTGCGCGACAAAGTCGCTCACCAACTGCGCAAATTCCACCGGCATTTCCACGGCACTCAAATGCGCGGCGGGCAACGACACCAGCTGCGCTCCCGGAATCTGCGCCTGCATGTCTTCGGACAGGGAAGGGGGCGTGGCCTCGTCGCGGCTGCCTGCAATGACCAGCGCGGGGCAGGCGATGCGCCGGTTGCTCTCGCGCAGATCGATGCCGCCCACGGCCGCACAGGCCGCCGCATAGGGCGCGGCCGCCGTGGCCTCCAACCCGGCGCGCAAGGCTGCCACTCGGGCGGCCTGCCCGGCGCGGAATTCGGGCGTGAACCAGCGCTGCATGGCGCCATCGGCAATCGCGGCCACGCCCTGGGCGCGCACCGTGGCAATGCGCGCCTGCCAGCCTGCGCGCGCGGCCTCGTCGTAGTAGCTGGCCGAATTGGCGATGGTGATGCTGCGCACCAGCGCCGGATGACGCGCTGCCAGGGCCTGGGCCGTCATGCCGCCCATGGACAGGCCCACGAAGTGCACCGGCCCCTGGCCCAGCGCCTCGATCACGCCAGCGGCGTCGTCTGCCAGGTCGTTCATGTCGAAGGCCTCGCCGATGGCGGGCGAGCGGCCATGGCCCCGGTGGTCGTAGCGCACCACGGTGAAGCGGTCTTGCAGGGCCTGGGCCACGCCGTCCCACATCTGGAGGTCACAACCGAGCGCGTGGCTCAGAACGAGGGCCGGGCCTTGGCCCTGCTGCACAACATGGAGTTTCGACATGGCGGTCACTGCTTGGGGAAAAGGCGATTATGGGATGGCCGGTGCAGGCTGGCGGATACGGATACCACGCATATCCGGCATCCGGCCAAGGCGCGGCGATGGCAGCGCTCAGGCCACCCTGTCCCAGAACTGCAGCTGTGCCGACCCCGGCGCGATCAGTTCCAGATAGTCCTGGCAGGCCGGATCGAACGGTCCCTGGCCCCACTTGCTGCACAGCTGGTGGGCGCGGCCGGCGCTGTCGGCCAGCACCACGTCGGCATACAGGCCGGGGTCGTGGGCGCTGCGCATCACGCCATGGGCCGTGAAGCCGGGCTCATTCCGGTACAGGCCATCGGCCATGCGGTGCGCGGCGGCGGCCAAGGCATGGGAATCGGCGCCGGGGCGCAGCCGGAACAACGAGAACTCCATGCCTTGCGGCAGCCCATGTTCCCCGCCGTGGCTGAACACGCTGGCGCCCAGCAAGGGAGGATGCTCCACGCGCATCAGCCCGAAGTAGGCCGCGCAGGCAGCCGACCGGCCGGCCTGCGCCAGGGCGGCACGGGCCGCCTCCTGTGATTGCCAGGTGACGACATCCGCATAGCGCCCCTGGCCCAGCTGGACCAGATGGCGTGACAGGCATCCGCCCTGCACATCCAGGAACTGGTGCTGCATGGCGCTGGCGGCTTGCAGCAGGGTGTTTTCCGTCACACCGGGCAGCAGGCTGAACGCTGCCCATTCGATGACTTGCATGGCATTTCTCCGTGGATTGAACATGCCGCCCATGGTCCCTGCATCGCTGCCATTCAATGGCGGTCAATTGCGCCATGATGCCGGCCATGAAACCGCGCACGCTGCCCGCCCGTCTGTCCCGGCTTGAAGCCCTTTCCCAGCGCCTGTCCGATGGCGCCGTGCACGGCGTGGCGGCGCTGTCCGAGGAACTGGGCGTCAGCCAGCGCACGCTGGCGCGCGACCTGTCGTTGCTCAGGCAGCAGGGCTGGGAGCTGGACAGCTCCTCGGGCAGGGGCGGCGGTGTCCGCGTGGTCCATCGCTGGCCCTCCGGCCGCGTGACGCTACGGGGTGACGACGCGCTGGAGCTGCTAATGTCCCTGGCGCTGTCGGAAGCCCTGGGCCTGTCGCTGGCGGGGCGTCATGGCGAACTGCGCCGCCAGTTCGCGCGCTGCTTTGCGCCGGCCGATCGCGCAGATATCGCGCAACTGCGCCAGCGCATCCGCGTGGCCTCGCCGGTGTCCGTCGAAGTCCAGGCTTCGCTGCGCGAGCGTGCGCAGGGCGTGGAGGCGCGCGCCAGCGTCTACCAGGCATTTGCACAGCAATGGATGCTGGCCTTGACCTACCTGGACGGACGCCAGCGCCGCAGCGAGCGCGTGGTGGAGCCGCAATGTCTGCTGCTGGCCTGGCCGTTCTGGTACCTGCTGGCCTGGGACTGCGAGCGCGAGGGCGTGCGCACCTTCCGGCTGGACCGCATCGTGCAGGCGCGTCGCGGCGGACAGCGCTTTCAGGTGCGCGACCCGGCCCGGTTTTGGGCCGCCTGCGACGAGGTCGGCGTGGCCCTGTGATGGCCTGCCCCCATAATCCCCAGCCATGCAAGCCCTGCGCAACTCCGTCCCACTGGCCCGCCTGGTCATGGCGTGGTTCGCGCTGACGCTGGGCCTGGCCATTGCATCGCCCCTGGTCCACCCCCAGGCCATGGAGCTGGTCTGCACGGCTGGCGGCAGCGTCAGGCTGGTCGTGGTCAACGGTGAAGAAGGACAGGCGGTGTCTGCCCAGCATTCGCTGGACTGCCCGCTGTGCCTGGCGGTGACGCCGCCGCCCGCGCATGTCCCTCCCTCCTGGGCGCAACTGCAGCCGATGGGCCGCGCGCTGCAGCCCATCGTCTCTGCCCGCATTGCCTCCCTGGTCGGCGCGCCGCTGCCGCCGCGCGGGCCTCCCTTGTTGCTGTTGATCGCCTGAGCCCTTGGCTGCTTGCAGCGCTGTCCCGCGCTGTCTGGCCGCTGGCCTGTCTCAGAACATTGCCGCACCGGCCGGGCGCAGCCTTGGCGGTGCGGCTTCGCCAAGATTCCACGCAGGGATGCCATGTTCCGTTTCGATTGCCATGCGGCGCCGCAGCGCGCCGCCGATTTTTCTTCGACCCTCCCATCCGTTGCTTCCGTCGCCCTGTCTCGCCGTGCCTGCCTTGGCGGCGGCCTGGCCGCACTGGCGCTGCTGGCCGGCTGCAAGCCCGCCGCCGTACCGTTCAAGGGCATAGACCTGACCGGCGCCCAGTACGGCCGGGACTTCCGCCTGCGCGATGCCGATGGCCGCGAGCGCACGCTGGCCGACTTCAAGGGCCAGGCCCTGATGGTCTTTTTCGGCTTCACCCAATGCCCCGATGTCTGCCCCACGGCGCTGACGCGCGCCCTGGAAATACGCCAGCTGCTGGGACCCGATGGCCAGCGCCTGGCCGTGGCCTTCATCACTATCGACCCCGAGCGCGATACGCCCGACGTGCTCAAGGCCTATGTGGGCGCCTTCGATCCCGGCTTTGTCGCGCTGCGCGGTGACGAGGCGCAGACGGCCGAGGTCGCCAGGGAATTCAAGGTCTTCTACAAGAAGGTGCCCACGGGTGCGTCCTACACCATGGACCACTCGGCCATCACCTATGTCTTCGATCCCGAGGGCCGGCTGCGCGTGGCGTTCCGCCATGAGCAGGACGCGCAGGACTGCGCGGCCGACCTGCGGCAGATCCTGCAGGCTGCATGACGGCTCTGCACTTTCTCAGGAGGCCGGCGCAACAGGCCTTTGCGCAGCGGCCCCCGCCCTGGCCCAGGCAGCGACCATTCTTGCGGAGGTGAAGGTACGCCAGCGGCGCGAGCGCCGTTGCCATCGGTCAAAACCTTGTCTGGATCGTCCCGTCCTTGTGCTAAAAATGTGCGGCTCCATCCACCCGGACGCTCATCCAGCCAGACGGAAAGGGACACCCGGCGCCATGAAGACGCTTCTTTCTGACAAGGTGCTGCGGCGCCTGGTGCTTGGCAACCTGCTGGTCGCCGGCCTGCTGGGCCTGGCCACCTGGCTGAGCCTGCGCGCCAACCACCAGGCCGACCTGGACCTGGGCGTGGCTGTCACCCAGAACCAGGCCCGCAGCCTGAGCCTGGAGCTGACGGCCGAGATGCGGCTGGTGGACAACGCACTGGCCACCGTGGCAGGCCGCTACCGCAGCCGGGGCCTGGACGGCGACGATGTGGCGGCCCTCGCCCTCTATGAAATCCTGCAGGAGCAGCGTGCCCTGCTGCCCTTTGTCACCGCGCTGCGCGTGACCGACGCCAAGGGCCAGGTGCTGCTGACGGCCAACGAGGAAGAGCCCCCGTTTTCCGTGGCCGACCGCAGCTACTTCGAGCGCGCGCGCCACTCCGACCGCATGGTGATCTCCGATCCGCTGGTCAGCCATTCCTTCAACAAATGGGCCATCGTGATGGCACGCCGGCTGCAGTCCGGGGACGGGGATTTCAAGGGCATCGTCTATGCCGTGGTCTCGGCCACGCATTTCCAGTCGCTGTTTCGTCGCCAGGCCTTCGGGCCCGACAGCGCCATTGCGCTGCGCTCGGACAAGGACCTGCTGGTGGCCCGCTACTCGGCGGCCGATCCGTGGTCGGTGGCCGGCATTGGCGGCTCTGCGGTCTCCAGCGAGTACCACCATGCCCTGGCCGGCAACCGGGACAGCGGCTGGTACATCACGCCCACGGTGATGGACGACGTGGAGCGCATCACGGCCTACCAGCGGCTGGCCGGCTATCCCCTGACCGTCTTCACGGGCCTGGGCACACAAAGCTACCTGGCCGCATGGCGTGCATCGGCCTGGCGCGCCTGGGCACTCACGGGTCTCAGCATGGCACTGATCGCGCTGGGCTCGGTCAGCCTCTACCTGCTGCAGCAGCGCGAGCGCGTGGCGCGCATCCGGCTTGCCGAGCTGCTGCGCCAGCAGGAACTGTTCATGGACAACGACCTCATCGGCATCGCCCGCCTGCGCGAGCGCCGGCTGCTGTGGACCAACCAGGCCCTGCAGCGCATGCTCAAGCGCCCGGCCGGCGAGCTGCAGGGCACCTCGGCGCGCATCCTCTACCCGGATGAGGAAACCTATGAACGCTCCGGCGAGCTGGCCTATGGCGCACTGCGCTCCAGCGGCAAATGCCATGCCCAGATGCAGCTGAAGACCAGCGATGGCAGCCTGCTGTGGGTCGATGTCAGCGGCGCAGGCCTGGCCGACGGCGAATCGATCTGGGTCTTCGTGGACATAGACGCGCTCAAGCGTGACGAGCAAGCCGCACAGCACCAGGCGCTGCACGACGTGCTGACCGGCCTGGCCAACCGCCGCGCACTGCAGGCCCGGCTGCAGCGCGAACTGGCCCAGGCCTGCGGACCGGGGCAACTGGCCGTCTGCTTCATGGACCTGGACGGCTTCAAGCAGATCAACGATACCGAAGGCCACGATGCCGGCGACGAAGTGCTGCGCATCGTCGCCCGCCGCCTCACCACCCAGGCCCGCGAAACCGACTGCGTGGCCCGCATGGGTGGAGACGAATTCGTGCTGCTGCTGGGCGAACTGGCCTCGGCCAACGACGCCCTTCAGGCCATGCAGCGCTGCCTGGCCTCCATCTGCCAGCCCATCCGCCTGGAAAACGGTGCCACCGTCCAGGTCGGCGCCAGCATCGGCATCGCCCTCAATGCCGCCCGGGAAAACACCACCCAGCTGCTGCAGCGCGCCGACGAGGCCATGTATGCGGCCAAGCGCGCGGGCAAGGGGAGGGTGGTGGTGGCGGAGGAGTAGAGGCGCCAGGCCAGTCTTGCAATCAGCCAGTGCGATGTTTGCGCGGCGCCATGCCCAGCGTGGCCAGCAGCCCCCTGCAGCCGTCCTCCACCAGGTCCAGCACGTCCTCGAAACCCAGGTCGCCGCCGTAGTAGGGGTCGGGCACTTCGCGCGCGGTGTGCTCGGTGCAGAAGTCCGTCAGCCGCTGCACGCGGTGCCATTCGGACTCGGGGCAGATCCTGCGCGCGGCGGATTCGTTGGCGCCATCCATCACCAGCACCTGGTCGAATGCCATGAAGTCCTCGGCCCGCAGCTGCCGCGCGCGCTGCTGCGAAAGGTCATAGCCGCGCCGCGCGGCATGGGCCTGGGAGCGGCGGTCGGGTGCCTCGCCCACGTGGTAGCCGTGCGTGCCTGCGGAGTCCACTTCGATGTGGCCCGCCAGGCCCGCGTCGGCCACCATTTTCTCGAGCACGCCGTGGGCCGTGGGGCTGCGGCAGATGTTCCCTGTGCAGACCATGAGGATTCTTTTCCTCTTGGTGGCTGGCCTGCTGCCAGCTGACTGTTCCCGAATCTGTTCCATAAATCTCCCTGTGGGTAACGGGCTTCACGACATCTGGATGGCCTGCGATGCCCAGGCGCTCGCCGGCATTTTCCACGCCCCGCACCTGATCTGCCGGGCCGCTTATGCTGCGCCCATGGTGGAACTGCTTTGTTTCTGGATGGCCCGGGTGGGTGCGGCCCTGCTGGAGTTGCGGTTGCTGCGCAGCAGCGACGGCGGCTTCAGGGTGATGGTCATCACGGCGGCCATCGTGGTCATCGTGTGCCTGGCGTTGCTGTCCTTTTACGCCTGAGCCCGCAGTCCCGGGTACCGTCGGGCCGGTTGTCAGGGGTCCGCGCCATGGGCAGCTGACGAACCCAATGCAGCGCCATCTCGCATTCCAGTGCGGATGCTTAGATCACGGCGCAGGCGAGGCATCAAACATGGGCGGCCGCTTTCCCGGCTCGGCACCCCCGAATGTCTCGGGCACGCAAAAGTGGACGACATGCTCCAGACATAAACGCTCGCCAGTCATTAATTGGCCATGGCTTTTTATTGATTAAATCAATTGAGATCCCTGAAATTTCCAGGATATATTTTTGACGTGACTTCTCGAGGCAATGGATTGGAATAGTTGCTTCATTGATTCTGTTTTTATCTTCATTCAGCCACTGAAGGAAAGATTGATGAGAATAAGGCCTTTAGTTGCCAGCGTATGCCTTTCCTTCTCAGGCCTTGGATCTGCATGGGCAGATACCCAGTACACCTATGCGGGCGTCAACTACAACGATGCCCATGCGCCTTACACCACCGCCATGGGCATCAGCGGCTCGATGGTCCTGCCTGCGTCCCTGCCGGCCAGCCAGACGGACATCGTCATCGGCCCGGGAACGTCCTACCCGATCAGCAGTTGGTCGTTCAGCGACGGCGTGAATACCTATACGCAGGCCAATGCACAGATCCTGGCTGGTATTTCGATCGGTGATCCGCCGCGCTTCAAGGTTTCTACCGATGGCAGCGGCAATATCACTGCCTGGAACCTGGCGATGGTTTCACCTGCTGCGCCCCATGTCCCAGGCCAGCCGGTGGACGTTTTCAATATCGCCTCAGGCTCGGGGGACATCGCTGGTGACCATTCGGACACCACATGCGTCTTGTTGAATGGCAATGTGTGCAGGCAGGTGCTTGCTGGTGGTACAGGATTCACTTTTTCGCCTGCCCAAGGCAGTTGGAGCATGCAACCCTACATTCCCCCGCAGCCCGGCCCGGTGGCGGTGCCGCTGCTGGGGTGGCCTGCGCTGCTGGCGCTGATGGGCGGCGTGGCCGGTCTTGCAGCGTGGCAACGGCGCAGGGATGGTGTGGGAAGCTAGGCACGCAGGACCTTCCTGCGCGGCTGTGCTCCGCACGAATCTCAGTGCAGCGCCACCATCAACTGCCCGTTCTCATTGCGCACCGCATGCACGCGCACGGAGTGCTCGGGCGCTTCCAGGCATTCGCCGGTGGACAGGTCGAAGTGGTGCTTGTAGATAGGCGAGGCGACGACGACGCGCTCGCCCAGGCTGCCGACCAGGCCGCGCGCGAGCACGCTGGCGCCGCAGCGCGGGTCCACGTTGTCTATGGCGTAGAAGCGGTCGTCGCCGATGCGAAAGACCGCCACATGGCGGCCCTGGACGAGGGCGCAGACGCCCGTGTCGGGGACGATGTCCTGGGTGGCGCAAACGGGCAGCCAGTGTTCTTGGGAGGCATGTGCCATGGCGGGTCCTTGTCGCGGGTCTCTAGGGGGTGTCAGGCCGTGGCCTCGCTGCGCTCCTCGGCGCGCGCCGGGCGGATCTGGCCGCGCTCCTGCACGAAGACGATGTGCTCGTCGGGCTGGTCGCTGTTGATGAAGCTGCGAAAGCGCTGGCGCACTTCGGGCGTGGTGACGGCGGTCTTCCACTCGCACTGGTAGGTGTCCACCACATGCTGCATCTGGGCCTCGAGTTCGGCGCCCAGGCCCAGGCTGTCGTTGACCACCACGTCCTTGAGGTAGTCCAGGCCGCCTTCCAGGTTTTCGCGCCAGGTGCTGGTGCGCTGCAGGCGGTCGGCCGTGCGCACGTAGAACATCAGGAAGCGGTCGATGAGCTGCAGCAGCCTGTCCTTGGACAGGTCGGAGGCGATCAGCTCGGCATGGCGCGGCTTCATGCCGCCGTTGCCGCAGACGTAGAGGTTCCAGCCCTTGTCGGTGGCGATCACGCCCACGTCCTTGCCCTGGGCCTCGGCGCATTCGCGCGTGCAGCCCGAGACGCCGAACTTGATCTTGTGCGGCGCGCGCAGGCCCTTGTAGCGGTTTTCCAGCTGCACGGCCAGGCCCACGCTGTCGTCCACGCCGTAGCGGCACCAGGTGGAGCCCACGCAGCTTTTGACAGTGCGCAGCGACTTGCCGTAGGCATGGCCGGACTCGAAGCCGGCCGCGATCAGCTCCTCCCAGATCAGTGGCAACTGCTCCACGCGCGCGCCGAACAGGTCCACGCGGGCGCCGCCCGTGAGCTTGGTGTACAGGCCGTATTTCTTGGCCACCTGGCCGACGGCGATCAGGCCGTCCGGCGTGACTTCGCCGCCGGGCATGCGCGGCACCACGGAGTAGCTGCCGTCCTTCTGGATGTTGCCCAGGTAGTAGTCGTTGCTGTCCTGCAGGCTGGCCAGCTGGGGCTGCAGCACGAACTCGTTCCAGCACGAGGCCAGGATGCTGGCGGCCAGCGGCTTGCAGACATCGCAGCCCAGGCCCTTGCCGTGTCGGTGCAGCAGCTCGTCGAAGGTCTTGATGCCGCCCACACGCACCAAGTGGTACAGCTCCTGGCGCGAGTGCGGGAAATGCTCGCAGACATGGTTGTTGACGGCCATGCCGCGCCGGGCCATCTCGGCCTTCATGACCTGGGTGGCCAGCGGCACGCAGCCGCCGCAGGTGGCGCCGGCCTGGGTGCAGGACTTGAGCTCGGCCATGGTGCAGGCGCCTTCGCCCACAGCCGCGCAGATCTGCGCCTTGGTGACGTTGTTGCACGAGCAGATCTGCGCCGTGTCGGGCAGGGCGTCCACGCCCAGGCCGGGCCTGGCCTTGCCGTCGCTGGAGGGCAGGATGAGGAACTCCGGCTCCTCGGGCAGCGCGATGCTGTTGAGCGTCATCTGCAGCAGCGTGCCGTACTCATCGGCATTGCCCACCAGCACGGCGCCCAGCAGCTGGCGGCCGTCCTCGCTGACCACGATCTTCTTGTAGACCTGCTTGCGCTCGTCGATGAACTGGTAGTTGCGGCTGCGCGGCGTCTTGCCCTGTGCGTCGCCGATGCTGGCCACATCCACGCCCATGAGCTTGAGCTTGGTGCTGAGATCGGCCCCACCGAAGGCGGCCTCGGCCTCGCCCGCAATGTGGCGTGCCGCCACGCGCGCCATGTCGTAGCCGGGTGCCACCAGGCCGAAGGTCTGCTCGCGCCAGGAGGCGCATTCGCCAATGGCGTAGACGCTGCGGTCGCTGGTGCGGCAATGGTCGTCCACGGCCACGCCGCCGCGCGGGCCTATGGCCAGGGCGCATTGGCGGGCGATCTCGTCGCGCGGGCGTATGCCGGCGGAGAAGACGATCATGTCCGTCTCCAGGTGCGTGCCGTCGGCAAACACCATGCGGTGGCGTGCCGTGGCGCCGTCGGTGATCTCCAGCGTATTGCGGCCCGTGTGCACCTGCACGCCCAGGTCCTCGATCTTGCTGCGCAGCACGCGGCCGCCGCCGTCGTCCACCTGTACGGCCATCAGGCGCGGGGCGAACTCGACCACATGGGTCTCCAGGCCCAGGTCGCGCAGGGCCTTGGCGCATTCCAGGCCCAGCAGGCCGCCGCCCACCACCACGCCGACGCGTGATTTCGCGGCCGAGGCCTGCATGGCCTCCAGGTCCTCGATGGTGCGGTAGACAAAGCAGTGCGGCCGGTCGCGCCCCGGCACGGGCGGCACGAAGGGCGCCGAGCCCGTGGCCAGCACCAGCCTGTCGTAGGAGATGACTTCGCCATCGGCCGTGGTCACGGTGCGCTCGCGCCGCTCCACGGCTGCCGCCTTGGCCGCCAGGCGCAGCGTGAAGCCGCTGGCCTCGAAGAAGCCGGGCGCCACCAGGCTCAGGTCCTCGGCGCTCTTGCCGGAGAAGAATTCCGACAGGTGAACACGGTCGTAGGCGGCGCGCGGCTCCTCGCACAGCACGGTGACGTTCGCATCTGCCACGCCCAGGGCATGCAGCTGCTCGAGAAATTTGTGGCCCACCATGCCGTGGCCGATCACAACGATGTTCATCTGGCGTCCTGCGTTGCGCATCCAGTGTTTTGCGGGCCGCAGGCCAGGGCCGGCGGGTCAGGGCTGCCAATGCAAGTGCCGTGCCAGCACCGCGGCGCGGTGCCTGCCCGTGGTGCACGCTGTCTGGTGCGCAGACAGCGTGCACCGCAATGCGCCCGCCGCACCGTGCAGGGGCGGGGTGCGCCGTGGTGGTGCGTCAAGTGCGATCAAGTGCGCCAGGTCCGCCAGGTGCGCCAGGAACGCTGGGTGCGTCAGGCGCGAGGCAGTCCCTGCGCGCGGCTGCGCCAGGCCTCGGGCGCGCAACCGAATTGCGCAGCGAACCAGCGCGTGAAGGCGCTGTGGCTGGCATAGCCGAGCATGGACGCGATCTGGCCCACGCTGTAGTGGGGATGGTCCAGGTAGCGCAGGGCCAGTTCGTGGCGCACTTCGGTCAGCAGCTCGCTGAAGCTCAGGCCCTCGCGGTCCAGTTCGCGCTGCAGCGTGCGCAGGCTGCGCCCCATGCCCTGCGCCACGCCTGCGCAGGTGGCGTTGCCCGAGGGCAGCAGCAGGTAGATGACCCGGCGCGCCTGGTGCCCCACGGAGGCGGCACGGTGGGCCGGCATGGCCTCCACCAGCCGCAGCGCATAGCGCGCCAGCGCGGGGTCGGCCAGCGGGTTGGGCTCGTCCAGGTCGGCGGCGCGGCAGGCGATGCCGTTGAACTCGGCGCCGAACGTGATGCGGCAGCGGAACATGCGGCGGTGCTCGGACAGGTCGGCCGGTGGCGCGTGGCTGAAGCTGACGCCCTGCGGCCGCCAGCGCTCGCGCAGCAATGCCTCGCACATGCGCCACAGCACGCCCATGGCCAGTTCCACGGACTGGCGCATGGCGCCGTGCAGGACGAAGTCCTCGCGCAGGATGACGATGTCCCCTGCATCCTCCAGGTGGATCAGCAGCGATTCGTTGACCAGGTGCATGTGCGCGACCAGCGTGTCCAGCGCATGGCGCAGCGTGGGCTGGTGCTGCAGCAGCAGGCTCACGGCGCCGAAGCTCGACAGCTGGCGGTGCCGGGCCATGCGCAGGCCCAGGGACTCACAGCCCGTGGACTGGGCCGCGTCTTCCAGCAGGCGCGCGACGATGGCCACGTCGATCAGCTGGTCCTGCTCGCGCAGCAGCGCGGGCCGCAGGCCGGCCTGGCGCAGTGCCTTGTCGGGGTCGCAGCCCAGTTCGCGCATGACGTCCGAAAAATGGGTCAAGGCCGCCGCGCGCACCATGGTGACCATGCTTGCCCTCCTGTCAGTCCGTGGCCTGGTGGCACGAAATGCAAAGAGGATGGCATGGCTTGCATAGTCCGCGGAACCGGGTTTTCCTACATTGCAGAGACCGGCCCCACGCCGGGCGGACCGTGCCGCCACGGGCCTTCACAACAATGACAGGAGACAGGCATGCGCATAGAGCCCATGACATGCGCCATCGGCGCCGAATTGCTCGGCGTGCGGCTGGCCGACGCGGTGCGCGACGACGCGCTTTTCTCGGAGATCCGGGCGGCGCTGCTGCGCCACAAGGTGCTGTTCCTGCGCGACCAGGGCCTGGCGCGCGCCGAGCACGTGGCCTTTGCGCGGCGCTTCGGCGAGCTGGAGGACCATCCGGTGGCCGGCAGCGACCCCGAGCATCCGGGCCTGGTGCGCATCTACAGGACGCCCGAGCAGCCCAACGACCGCTACGAGAATTCCTGGCACTGCGACGCCACCTGGCGCGAGGCGCCGCCCATGGGCTGCGTGCTGCACTGCGTGGAATGCCCGCCCGTGGGCGGCGACACCCTGTGGGCCAACATGGCGCTGGCCTACGAACGCCTGCCGGACGCCGTCAAGGCGCTGATCGCGCCGCTGCGCGCGCGCCACAGCATCGAATGCACGTTCGGTGCGGCCATGCCCATCGAAAGGCGGCTGGCGCTCAAGGCCCAGTACCCCGATGCCGAGCATCCCGTGGTGCGCACCCATCCCGAGACCGGTGAGAAGGTGCTGTTCGTGAACGGCTTCACCACGCATTTCACCAATTTCCATACGCCCGCCAATGTGCGCGTGGGCCAGGACTTCACGCAGGGCGCCTCCGGCCTGCTGCAGTACCTGATCGGCCAGGCTGCCATCCCCGAGTACCAGGTGCGCTGGCGCTGGCGGGCGGGCAGCGTGGCGATCTGGGACAACCGCGCCACCCAGCACTACGCGGCCATGGACTACCCGCCCAGCCACCGGAAGATGGAGCGCGCGGGCATCGTCGGCACGCCGACCTTCTGAACCACGATCACGACACAAGGAGACATGCCATGAACTTTCTCGACGGCCACCTGTTCCCCGAAAACCAGCAGCCCCTGATCATCACGGCCGCGCCCTATGCGCCCTCGTGGCTGCCCTCGGACTTTCCCGGCGAGATCGCC
>NZ_BCTO01000059.1 GCF_001571325.1 Delftia tsuruhatensis NBRC 16741 | reverse complement strand
ACCGGCAGCAGCCCACGCGACCGCACCTTCGGCGCTGACCTAGTCAGTTGTATCGTTTCAATCCACGCGCCCGCACGGGGCGCGACAGCCCGCAAGGCCCACGACGCAGCCCAGGCCAAGGTTTCAATCCACGCGCCCGCACGGGGCGCGACCTTGTCCATCAAGGTCTGGATGCGCTTGAGCTCGAGTTTCAATCCACGCGCCCGCACGGGGCGCGACCACAAGCAGGCGATTCGCTCGAAAGCAACTCGCTGTTTCAATCCACGCGCCCGCACGGGGCGCGACGGAGGGGTGTCGGTGGCTTTCATCGCGGCCTCAGTTTCAATCCACGCGCCCGCACGGGGCGCGACGTGCTGGAGCCCGAGGGCGTGCTGGTCTTCAAGTGGTTTCAATCCACGCGCCCGCACGGGGCGCGACGCTGCAGGATCTCCGCGCGCTCGGCTTCGCTGTAGTTTCAATCCACGCGCCCGCACGGGGCGCGACTCACAGGAGCTATCCAGCTCGGTCGCAGGCAGTGTTTCAATCCACGCGCCCGCACGGGGCGCGACGACCGACCCTTTCACGACAGCCATCGCCGATGTGTTTCAATCCACGCGCCCGCACGGGGCGCGACCGGGACTGGTGGAGTTGGGCGTACTCCTACTCAGGGTTTCAATCCACGCGCCCGCACGGGGCGCGACGGGGTACTTATAGAGCAATTTCACCGCTATGAAAAAAGCCAGGCTTCCGCGAACCAGGCGGCACTGTCATGCTGCGGGATCGGCGTTCAGCCATTCGCTCGCCCACCCCCTTTTGAAAACAACAGCTTGCGCGGCTGCGAACCTCAAGGGCAGGCGGCGGTCACTTGGGGTTCGCGCGGAGGCTTAGAAGACGAGGGGGGCGTCGAGGTCCAGCACGGGCTTTGCGCCGATGTGTTCGACCTTGCTTCGCCAGTGTTGGCCCAGGTAGTAGAACCTGAGGCTGTCCTGGGCGGGGTCGATGATTTGCATCAGCCGCGCCTTGAGGGCGACCCATTGCGCGGCGTCCACTTCTATTTCGAAGACGGAGTATTGCGCGCGCTGGCCGAAGTCCCGGCAGGCCTTGGCGATGCGCCGCAGGCGGCGGGCACCATCCGGGTCCTGGGTACGGACGTCATAGCTCACCAGGACCATCATCGGCACACCTCATTTCTCATCGCCGGGCCGTCCCAAGATGAAAAAGCGGCTCCCTCGGGGGGCAGCGGACCTTGCGCAGCAAAGGGAGCGTGGGGGCCATGTTTCATTTCCAAAGGAATGGCGGATAGGCATCGAGATCACCGCGCAGGTGTCGGGCCAGCAGTTGCGCCTGGATGAAGGGGAACAGTCCGATGGCGGCTTTTTCTTCGATGAAGGCGTGGCGCAGTTCTTCGCGCTTGCGTTCCTGGTAGGCGGTCAGCACGGTCTTGCGTGATGCTTCGTTCAGCAGAACCGCGCCGTTGTCCATGGTCTGGAAGTCGCGCTCACCCAGTTGCTTGCGGTTGATCAGCGACAGCGCCAACCGGTCCGCCAGCAGGGGGCGGAATTCCTCCAGCAGGTCCAGCGCCAGGCTGGGGCGCCCGGGCCTGTCACGGTGCAGGAAGCCCACGGCGGGGTCCAGGCCCACGCTTTCGAGCGCGGAGCGGCAGTCGTGCGTGACGAGGGTGTAGAGAAAAGACAGCAAGGCATTGACCGCGTCGCGCGGTGGGCGCCGGCTGCGCCCCTGAAAGCGCATGGCGGGGCTGTCCACGCGAATGAGCATGTCGAACACGCCGAAATAGGCCTGCGCCGCCTCGCCCTCGTAGCCGCGCAGCATGTCCAGGCTGGTTTCTCCGGGCAGTTTGTCCGCAATGCGCCCCAGCCGCCTGTAGGCGTGCGTCAGTGCTGCCTCGGCTTCGGGCTCCAGCTTGTCGCCGTGGTCACGCAGTGCCCGGCCCAGGACCGCGCGCTGGTTGTGCAGCTTGCCCAGCAGGATGTTGTGGACGATGGCGGCGCAACGGCCCGGATCATCGCTGACCCGGTACTGCTGACGGCGCAGCAGCACGTTGCCGGAAACAGGCCCCTCCACCCGCGCAAGAAAGCGCCCGTTGGGCGTGAGAAAGCTGGTGCAGATGCCCTGCTCGGCGCAATAGCCCATCAGCGGTGGAGACACCAGCACGCGTCCGAAGCAAACCAGGCTCTCGAGCATGTGCACCGGCAGCCGGGCACGCTCGCGCTGCTCGACCTCCATCACGATGTTGGCACCGTCCTTGCGCAGCCAGGCGCCTTCGGTGGTCACGTACAGGGTGTTCAGTTGCCGTCGCATGGACCTTCTTCCATCTGCTGGCTCCATTGCGCTGACAGCCAGGCATTGACACTCTGGGTGCGCCCCAACAGCCTGGGCTGGCACAGGTCCAGCAGCGAACAGGCATCGCACAGCCGGGGGCTGTAGCGCGCCGTTGGCGTGGTGCCCGAGTCCAACATGGAGCGCACCGCGGCAATGGTGCCGCAGGTGAGCTGGCGCAGTTCGTTGTCGAAGCGCACATCGGTGCGCCTGCGGGCCTCACCGTAGTAAAGGGCGCCCGCCTCTACCGGCTGGCCCAGCATGGACTCCAGGCACAGCGCCTGGGCGCAGAGCTGGACTTCATCGGCACGATGGGCCTTGGGCCGGCCGCGCTTGTACTCCACGGGAAACGCTCGCTCGCCCTGTGGGCCCTGGTGGAATTCCACCACGTCGGCAATGCCGGTGATGCCCAGGCGCGTATCGGCCAGCGGCATGGCCGTGACAGTGCGCACACCCTTGCGCCGCTCGGCCTTGGGCTTGTCGGCCTTTTCGTGCAGCAGCCGGCCTTCAGCCGTATGCCGGCTTTCGGCCCACAGTTGCTCGACATGGATGAGGGCGCATTGCCTTGGGCAGTACAAGTAGTGTTGCAATGCCGACAGGGCAATGGCGTCGTCTTCGCTCATGGTGCGTCGGCGGCTTTGCCACCCGTCTCAGATCAGTTCCCGCAGGGTCACGCCCGAAGGCACGGCCGCAGTGTCGATGTGCACACGGTAGTCAGCAAAGCGCCGGGGAGCGCCCGCATCGGCCGACTGTGCGGACTCCACCTTGACGGCGTCAAACAGCACATGCGCAGGCGCGTTGCCCATGGCGCTTTCATGTTCGAAGACGATGAGTTTGCGCGCCGCCATCTCGCCGCGTGCGGCGGAGCGGTCATGCTCGAACATGTTGATCAGCGCGCGCCAGAACAGGTCCAGGTCCTCGTTGGAAAACCCGGTGCGCTCGGCCAGCTTGGCCGAGATGAAGCCATGGGCACGGTACAGGCCGTAGGGAATGATGTGCTTGCGGCCCATGGTGCGGTTGTCGCCACTCTGGGCTTCGGCCTCTTTTTCCGTGGTGACGGCCATGCGCGTGATGGAGATTTCCAGCGGCACCACGGGGTCGATGGAGGTGGCGAAGGCCATCTGTATGGGTCCGCGCACCTGGCCCGCATTGACGCCCGTGGTCATGACAGCGCCGAAGGTGCGGATGTCGAAGAAGTTGGCGCACATCCAGGCCGTGATCTCGCGGGCCTTGGCTTCGTCCTTGGGCAGTTTCTTGTCTTCGGGCTTGAGGCCGATGGCCTCGTAGGCCTTGCGGTGCTGGTGGTTCAGGATGGCCTTTTCCTGCATGTAGATGGCATGGCCAGGCGCATCTTCCTTGTCCAGGCTCACGAAGTTGCGGATCTTGCGCTTGAGGCAGACATCGGTGACCAGGCCTCGATTGGTCTCGGGGTCCAGGCGCGGCAGGTTGCCGGCATCGGGATCGCCATTGGGATTGCCATTGGTGATGTCGAACAGGTAGACGAATTCGTAGCGGTGGGCGATGGCGGTCATGCGGGATCTCCGTCAGTGCGGTCTTCGGTGGAATCGGTGCTGTCGTCGTTGGCGGCAGACTTGTTGAAGCGGCTTTGCGACTGGTGGTAGTAGCCGATGGCGAAACGGCCCTGGTCTTCGATGCGCAGGCTGCGGGGGAAGCTGTCGGTGAGGCCGCCGACAATCTCGCCAATGTCCTTTTCCAGCCCCACGGCAGCGCCCGGCCTGTCCTTGCGCAGGCGCCCCAGATGGTTTTGCGCATTGCGCAGCAGCATGGGAAATACCGATGCCGGCGTGGCCGAAGCGGCGCCGTAGTAGCGGTCGCGGATGGTCGCGTTGACCTGCCCGCCCAACGCCTGGCGCTGCGCGCTTTCCAGCACGGCGAAAAGGCGGCCCAGCCGGTAGGCCGCGTTGGTGGATTCCTTGTCCAGACTCACGGGGATCTCCTCCTTGTCACTGTTGATTCCGAGGCGGCGCTCACGCGCCAGAATGCCTTTGCAGATACCCACGCGCAGCCCCGACAGATGGCCGTCGCTGCGCATGCGCATCAGCACGTTGGCCAGCAGACTGCGTGGATAGGGGCGGCCGGTGAGCACGGCGCGCATGAACTCGCCCACGAGATTGCTCATGGCGTCATCCATCTTGGGTGCGCTGCCCTCACGGTGCGGTGCCGTGGCCAAGACCACGCGGTAGGCCGACGGGGCCGTCTTCCAGGGCTGTGGCTCCAGCGCGAAGTCATGGACATGCTCCGCCAGGCGGCGCGCAAACAGGCCCAGCGTGCCGACCTCCCAGAAACGGATGGAGATGCGCGAGGCATTGGGCGCCAGGCCCAGCACGTACATGCGCGTGTCTTCCTCAAGCCTGGGGTCGATGTCGCTGAGCGGCCGGCCTTTCTGCACCTTCTCCAGTTCGATGCGGATGCGCGCGGCCTCCTGGTCGTCCGAGGGACGGTCATCGAGCAGGTCGGCCAGCAGCGACTCGGCCCGTACGGCCTGTTCGGCCTCCTGGCCATCTGCGGCCTCGGCCCAGAAGACGATGCTGGTATCGCCGATCTGCAGGCGCTGGCGGTTATGCTCGCCGCGCCGCAGCAGGTGGTTGAGCACGGTGGTGTAGGCAAAGGCGGCCTGCTCCGAGACAGGTGCGTTGTCGCCCTGGCTTTTGCCGTAGGAGGTGAATGACTCCTGGTTGAAGGAGACGATGGAGGCGCCGGAGCTCTGGGCACCACTGACGCCCTTGATGACCGGGTGCAGGCGCGCCACGGGCAGGCTTTCGCCGCTCACAAGACAGGTCGCCACCGATTCCTGACCGCTTTGTCCACCGTCGTCGCTGTCCAGAAGCCGGGCACGCAGGGCCTGAGCGGCCGGGCGTACGTGCAGATAGGCCTTTTCGCCATCCATGCGGAACACCATGTTGGCATCGAGCATGTCCGGGGTGAAATGGGGCGCTTCGAATTGCTGCGGCGTCCAGGCATCGAGAAAGCCCAGCAAGGCCTTCAGGCCCGCGTCCTGCGTGCCGGCCAGATGCTCGCGGTGCAAGGCCTTGAAGGCTTCATGCTCCTTGTCCGCGCGCTTGCTGGTGGCGCTCACGCCCAGCACATAGCTGGTCTTGTCCCAGAGGAAGTTGGACTTGATGCCCACCGTCCTTTTCTCAGGCTGGGGCACGTTCATCACGCACGGCAGCGGCTTCTTGCCCGTGGTGTCTCGGATGTCGTTGACCTGCACCACACGGCCATCGGTGGCCAGCAGGATCTCGTAGCTGATCTTCTCGGGGCTGTAGCCAAAGGGCGCCAGGCCCTGCTCACGGCGTTCCAGCAGCCGTTGGTAGTAGGTGGCAAGCGCCTGCAGGATCATGACTTGAGTTCCTCGCTGTTCCAGGGCGGCACGGCGATCACGCCACCGGACATGCTGGCGCGGAAAAAGCGCGGGGCCATGCCGTTGGCAAAGTCGATGTCGTGCAGCATCCAGCCCAGGTCCCGCTCGGGCAGCAGGCTTTCGTGCGGCGTGGGCAATGCCTCGCCGTCTTCGAGCAGGCCGAAGTCCGCCGGAAACTCGCGCACGCCCAGGCAGGGCATCTGAAAGCACTGGCCCTTGCGCGCTCGGCGGTTGAAGATGTCCAGGTGCTTGCCCACCGAGTCGTCGGCGCCTGCCTTGGGCGTGAGCTCGAAATGCGCCTCGATCACATAGGCCACGTCGCGCAGCACCGTGGCCGCACGCTGCTGGCGGTCCTGGTCCACATGTGTGACCAAGCCTTCCGTGGAGCCGGCCTTCATCGCCTTGGACACACTGGCCGGAGAGATCTTGCTGCCGACCTCGTTGCGCCGTATCGATTCAAAGCGGATCGGCTTCAGAACGTGGATGCGGTCTACGCTCCAACGTATGGCCGGCTTCCAGTGGATGGCCTCCAGAATGCCGCGCGCGGCCGAAGGCGTGATGACGTCGTAGCTGACACGCTCACCCTTCATCTCGGGTCTGGTGAAGCAGGCGCGCTCGCCTTTCACAAACAGACGAATACCAAAAGCCATAGGTAAATCCTCCCAAATGGATGCCCCGAAGGCGAACCTTCGAGGCACCTACTCTGACTAACCGACAGACTTTTCTTGTAGTTTCAACCCACGCCAAGCAGAAGCTTGTCAAGCACATCCCAAAATTTGGACGAATTGACTAGCGCCAACCCAGCGACCACCACCCATGGCAATAAGGCCCTGCGACGCCGGATGCGCAGCTTGAGCTCCAGAGCGAAATCGTTTTGTTGCTTGCCGTGATCATCCATTGCACGTTCCTGCCATGTTGGTGGAGCTAAGCATAACAGCAAAGCTTCTACAAAAAAAGACTGTCGTATTCTTTTAAATGATCGTACTAGACACCTCCATGAACGTCGGGTCATCCCATGTCAAGCCGTAGCGTTTGTTGTATAGGTCGCCATGAGTCAGAACCATGAACTGCTCACCCCACTTATCCGGGTTCACGGGCGTAATGGCCCCGGCCTTGCGCAGTGCATCAAAGCCTTGTCGCGGCAGTTGCACCAGGTAGGGCTGCAGGCTGCGCGCCAGGCCCACGCTGCCTTGCGCATGCTCCAGCGCCCGCAGCGCGTCCCTGGCCTTGTCGTCATACGGCACGATCACCGGCATCTGCACGCTGTCGATGAGCCGGAACTTCGCCGCCAGGGTTTCCATCGGCAGGCTGTCGAAGCGGCTTGCCGTCAGTTGCCCCAGCAGATCCGGCACATCCAGGGCCTGCGAGCCCTTTTGCCAGTACAGCAGCGAGAAGTAGCGCTGGATGGCCTCGGGGGCCAGAGGCTGCGCCTCGAACTGCCTGAGCACTTCTCGCGCCTTCTCCGCGTACTGCTTGAGTTCAGGTGGCGGTGCCCAATCCGGATTGCCCGGCAGAAACACAAGCAGCTCGCTGGCATCCCTGGCGCGCCGTCCCTCCCGGTTGCAGCGGCCAGCGGCCTGGGCGATGGAGTCCAGGCCCGCCTCGGCACGCAGCACGGTGGGAAAGTCCACGTCAACTCCGGCCTCGATCAGGCTCGTCGATACCAGCCGGCAGGGTTTGCCTTCCTTGAGCATCTGCCGCACTTCGGCCAGCACCTCGCTGCGGTGCCGGGCACACATCAGCGTGGTCAGATGGCGTGCGCCGGGCAGATCGGCCATGGCCTGGTAGACGGCCCGCGCATGGCGGCGGTTGTTGACGATGCACAGCACCTGTTCGCGCGAGCGCATGTGCCCGGCCAGCGCCTCGTCGTCCAGCACGCCCAGGTGCCGCACGCGCACGCGCTCCAGTTGCGTGAACAGCCGGTCCGGGTCGGGCGCCAGCTCCCTCATTTCGTTCAGGCCGCCCTCGAAATCTGGCGCCACCAGTGCAGGCTGGGTCGCGGTGCATAGCACCACGCTCGCGCGGTAGTTGCGCGCCAGTTCGTCGATGGCCGCCACGCAGGGCCGCAGCAGCTTGAGGGGCATGGTCTGGGCCTCGTCCAGCACGACCACGCTGCCCGCGATGCGGTGCAGCTTGCGGCATTGCGATGGCCGGGCGGCAAACAGGCTTTCGAAGAACTGCACGGCCGTGGTGACGATGATGGGCGCGTCCCAGTTCTCCATGGCCAGCTGCAGCTTCTTCTGCGCCTGGTATTTTTCAGGGTCGTCGCGCGGCGGCTCGGTCTGCACGAAAGCGCTGTGGTGCTCCAGCACGGCGGCGTCGCCCAGCGGGCCCAGGGCATTGCGGAATACGGCGGCGTTCTGCTCGACGATGCTGGTGAACGGAATCACGAAGATCACGCGACGCAGGCCATGGCGTATGGCGTGGTCCAGCGCGAAGGCCAGCGAGGCCAGCGTCTTGCCCCCGCCCGTGGGCACCGTCAGGGAAAACAGCCCCGGCGCCAGTTCCGCCTGCGCACGCACATGCTGCAGGATGCCTGAGCGAATGGAGTTGACATCGCCCCCCGCCGGCAGACCTGCCAGGAAGTGATCGAGCTGCTCGCGCAAGGCCTGCAGGCTGGGCACCGGCTTACCCGCGCTGCGATGATCGGGACGGCTTTCCGTCTTCAGATAAAAGCGCTCCGTATCGAGAAAATCGGCATCGACCAAGCATGAAAACATCATGCGTGTGAAAAATGCCAACTGGAAATTCTTGCGTTTGCCGTCACAGGGCTTGAGATCGACCATGGGCAGCTTGGCGGGCAATGCGATGTCTCGCTTCCAGGCGGAATCGAGCGCCGGCAATTCATACCCGTCATCGAGCCGCTGGCGCAATGCGGATCTTTCCCCTTGCCCATCCCCATTGGCCAATCCCGCATGGTGCCCGGCAATGCCATAGGCCAGCAAATGGCCTATTCCGGGATAGTGTCTGGCTGCAATGCGCGCGCCCCAGGTGGAGTGGTCCACGCGCAGTGCGCCGCCTTGCAGCCGAAGTTGGTAGGGCTCGGTGTACTTGCCCAGGTCATGCAACCAGCCCTGTATCTCAGCCAGCTCACCGGCACCGAAGGCCTGTGCGAACTGTCGAGCCAGTGTGCCCACACCCTTCAGGTGATCCGGCAGGGATTGCCAATCGGCCTTTGAAACATTGGCTGTGGAATGCGCAAAGAAGTCACCCATAAGACAATTCAGATTCTTCCGTCTATTTCTCGGTAAAAACAGGAATAGTCCTAAGAAAAAACACCGCAGGCACCAAAGCGCCTGCGGTGTTTATTTGACCAGTCCAAGGCTGGATCGACTATAGGGGAAATATCAGCCTACATGGCGCATTCCCGATCAGGAGTCAGCAGATTTCAACGCGCCGTCGTATCGCTGCTGGCCGCCACGATGGGGATATAGAACTCCCCGCCCGCGCGGTTGAATTCCTCGGCCTTGGCCTGCATTCCGGCGGCAATGCCTTCCTGCTCGGCCACGCCCTTGGCAGCGGCGAATTCGCGCACTTCCTGGGTGATCTTCATGGAGCAGAACTTGGGGCCGCACATGGAGCAGAAGTGCGCCACCTTGGCGCTGTCCTTGGGCAGGGTTTCGTCGTGGTAGGCCTGGGCGGTGTCGGGGTCCAGGCCCAGGTTGAACTGGTCCTGCCAGCGGAAGTCGAAGCGGGCCTGGCTCAGCGCGTCGTCGCGGGCGCGGGCGCCGGGGTGGCCCTTGGCGACGTCAGCGGCGTGGGCCGCGATCTTGTACGCGATGATGCCCTGCTTGACGTCGTCGCGGTCGGGCAGGCCCAGGTGTTCCTTGGGCGTGACGTAGCACAGCATGGCGGTGCCGAACCAGCCGATCATGGCCGCGCCGATGGCGCTGGCGATGTGGTCGTAGCCGGGGGCGATGTCGATGGTCAGCGGGCCCAGGGTGTAGAACGGCGCCTCGTGGCAGTGCTTGAGCTGCTCGGTCATGTTGGCCTGGATCATGTGCATGGGCACGTGGCCGGGGCCTTCGATCATGGTCTGCACGTCGTGCTTCCAGGCCAGCTGGGTCAGCTCGCCCAGGGTCTTGAGTTCGGCGAACTGGGCCTCGTCATTGGCGTCCGAGGCGCTGCCGGGGCGCAGGCCGTCGCCCAGCGAGAAGCTGACGTCGTACTGCTTCATGATGTCGCAGATGTCCTCGAAGTGCTCGTACAGGAAGCTCTCGCGGTGGTGGGCCATGCACCACTTGGCCATGATGGAGCCGCCGCGCGAGACGATGCCCGTGCGGCGCTGGGCCGTGAGGTGGATGTAGGCCAGGCGCACGCCGGCGTGGATGGTGAAGTAGTCCACGCCTTGCTCGGCCTGCTCGATCAGGGTGTCGCGGAAGATGGGCCAGGTCAGGTCCTCGGCGATGCCGCCCACTTTCTCCAGCGCCTGGTAGATGGGCACGGTGCCGATGGGCACGGGCGAGTTGCGGATGATCCAGTCGCGCGTGGTGTGGATGTTCTTGCCGGTGGACAGGTCCATCACGTTGTCCGCGCCCCAGCGGATGGCCCAGACCAGTTTCTCGACCTCTTCCTCGATGCTGGAGGTGACGGCCGAGTTGCCGATGTTGGCGTTGATCTTGACCTTGAAGTTGCGCCCGATGGCCATGGGCTCGATCTCGGGGTGGTTGATGTTGGCCGGGATGATGGCGCGGCCGCGCGCCACTTCGTCGCGCACGAATTCGGGCGTGATGATCTTGGGGATGGCGGCGCCCAGGCCGTTGCCGGCCAGGCGCGCCTCGCGCGCGGCATCCTGCTGGTACTCGGCCATCCATTCGCGGCGGCCGTTCTCGCGCAGGGCCACGTACTCCATCTCGGGCGTGATGATGCCCTTGCGCGCGTAGTGCATCTGGGTGACGTTGCCGCCGCTCTTGGCGCGGCGCGGCTGGCGCTGCAGCGATGCGGCCTCGGCCCGCAGGCGGGCCACGCGCTCGTCCTCCTCGCCGCGCTTGCCGCCGTCGTCCAGGGCCTGGCGCAGGCGGCCGGCGTAGTACTCGCTGTCGCCGCGCGACTCGATCCAGGCATTGCGAACGCCGGGCAGGCCGCTGCGCACGTCGATGGCCACGGCCGGATCGGTGTAGGGGCCCGAGGTGTCATAGACGCTGACCTGCTCGCCATTGGTCAGCTGGATATCGCGCACGGGCACGCTCAGGCCGGCATGCAGGCTGCCTTGCAGATAGCTCTTGGTGGAGGCCGGGAACGGCTTGCGCGACTGCGCCAGCAGGTCGGAAAAACGCTGTGCGTCGGGAGCTTCGCCGGCTGCGGGGGTGAAGATGGAATCGGGAGCGTTCATGTCGGGTTCCTTGCGTTCAAAGCGTCGATCAACAACGCTCCGGGAACCGGACACTCCTTGGGCTGTGCCAAAGGCCGCGCACCGGGCTATGCCAGTGTGGGCCTGCCAGGGCCGTATGGCCTTGGCCCCTGGTTGCCACGCACGCCAAGGCGCACGAGCAGCCTTGGTTGGCAAGAGCCGATGTGCGTTGGATGGTGGCCTGCCTGGCCGTTGCGGCCCTGCGTGTATCCGCCGTGGCGGATTTCCATCCTCTGACTTCGGCCCCGCTTCAGGGTCCCGCTCTTCTTCCGCCGGTATCAACCGGATCAAGTTCGTCGGGTTCGCCGCCTGGCCCATGCAGCGCATGGACCGGTTGGCATCTCAGTGCATCAGCACACCCCGGAGCAGCGGCAAGTATAGGGGATGGTTGGCGGCCCATCGCCTGCGGGTTTGCCCAGGGGCCATGCGCCGCCGTCAGTCGAAGCCGCGCAGAGCACCCCATTCGGCCAGCGGAGCGCGCGTGGCGCGCCAGCCGTTGATGGGGGCGTTCTTGTCCTCGTAGCCCAGCGCAATGCCGAAGGCCACGTGATAGCCCTCGGGCAGCGCCAGCGCCTGGGTCACGGCGTCGTTGTAGCGGCGCCAGAAGCCCTGGGCGCAGGTGGCCAGGCCATTGGCGCAGGCCAGCAGCATGAAGGACTGCAGGTAGATGCCCAGGTCCACCCATTGCGGCAGGCCCATGCGCTCGTCCACCGCCACGATCAGGCCCACGGGCGCGCCGAAGAACTGGCCGTTGCGCGCCAGCTGCTCCAGCCGCGCGGGCTTGTCGTCGCGCGGAATGCCCAGCGACTGGTACAGCTCTTCGCCATTGGCAAAGCGCCGGCTGCGGTAGGGCTCCCAGAGGTTGGGCGGGTAGGACAGGCCGGGCTGGGCGTCCTGGGGCTCGGCTTCGGCAACGGCGGTCAGCAACTGCTGCAGCGGCTCGCCCGTCAGCGCCAGCACGCGCCAGGGCTGCAGGTTGCCGCCCGAGGCCGCATTGGCCGACTGTTCCATCAGGGTGCGCACCAGCGCTGCATCGGGCGACTGGGGCAGGAAGGCGCGCACGGAGCGGCGCGCATGCAAGGCCTGTTCAACGTTCATGCTGGTCGGAGTCTCCGGTCTTCTTGGGGGATCTTGGGGATCTTTGGTGATCTTGTGCAGGCCTACTTGCCCATGATCTGGTCGATCTTGTCCTTCTGGAACGCCTGCGGGCGCTCGGATTCGCAGGGCACGCAGTCGCCCACCTTGCTGCCGGCCGAGAGCTTGGCAATGGCCTCCCACAGCAGCGCGATCTGCTGCTCGTGCGCGGCCGCGCCGTCGCTCAGGCCGCGCATGGCCTGGGCCACGGGGTCCATTTCCTGGGTGATGCCGTAGGCCGTGAAAGGCTGGGGCGCGGCGGCCGACGGGACCTTGATGGACTCGGCCTTGGCCGATGCCGGGTCGTGCTCGGTCACATCGGCGCTGTGGCCGTTCTTGCTGGCGATGATGCGCGCCGGAATGCCCACGGCCGTGGCGCCTGCGGGCACGGGCTTGATGACCACGGCATTACTGCCGATCTTGGCACCGTCGCCCACTTCGAAGCCGCCCAGCACCTTGGCGCCCGCGCTGACCACCACGTCGCGGCCCAGCGTGGGATGGCGCTTGGCGCCCTTGTACAGCGAGGTACCGCCCAGGGTCACGCCGTGGTAGATGGTGCAGCCGTCGCCGACCACGGCCGTCTCGCCGATGACGACACCCATGCCGTGGTCGATGAACACGCGCTCGCCGATGACGGCGCCGGGGTGGATCTCGATGCCCGTGAGCCAGCGGCCGATGTGCGAGATGAAGCGCCCCAGCCACTTGAGGCCATGGTTCCAGCACCAGTGCGCCGGGCGCTGCAGCCAGATCGCATGCAGACCCGGGTAACAGGTGATGACCTCCCAGGTGCTGCGTGCCGCAGGGTCGCGGTCGAGGATGCACTGGATATCGGAGCGCAGGCGGTCAAGCATCTAGGGGCTGGTTATTGTTGACAAGACCGCTCAGTCTAGCGTTTCGGTGGGGTGCTCTGCAGCATGGCCTTCGCAACACCGCGCAGGATGTGGATTTCCTCGGCGGTCAGTTGCGAGCGGTTGAAAAGCTGGTTGAGGCGCGGCATCAGCTTCTTGGGCGCAGCCGGATCGAGAAAGCCAATATGCGCCAGCGCCTGCTCCCAGTGGCCCAGCATGCCGGCCACCTGGGCCGCGTCGGCACGCTGCGGCGCAGGCGTGTGCTCCACCACGGGAAAGCCGCCCAGCGCCTGGCGCCACTCATAGGCCACGACCTGGATGGCCGCCCCCAGGTTCAGCGAGCCGAACTGCGGATTGGACGGAATCGACAGCGCCACATCGCTGCGGTAGACATCGTCGTTGCTCATGCCGAAGCGCTCGCAGCCGAACAGGAAGGCCACGCCCGACTGGTTGCAGCGCGGCGCGGGAGCCGGTGCCGACACGGATGCATCGGTGGTCGGCGCCGCTTCATCGGGCGCAGCCAGCACATCCAGCGCCCCGCTGAGCAGCAGCTCGAAATGCTGGCGCGGCGTGCGCGTGGGCGGGCCGAAGTCGCGCGGCGTCATGGCCGTGGCGCACAGGTGGCTGATGCCGTCCAGCGCCTCCTCCAGCGTCTCCACCACGCGCGCATTGCCCAGCACGTCCAGCGCGCCGCTGGCCCGCTGGATGGTCTCTTCCTTGCGCAGCACGTTGGGCCAGCGCGGGCGCACCAGCACCAGGTCGTCAAAGCCCATGGTCTTCAGGGCGCGGGCGGCGGCGCCCACATTGCCGGCGTGGCTGGTTTCTATCAGTACGAATCGGGTTTTCATTGCGTCGCTGGCCTGCCGGCGCCGGCAGAGCCCCCAAGACGGGACAGGTTGCGCAGCACAAAACGGACAAGGCGGGTAAAATTGCGCGCTATTGTCGCCGCCCCGCATCGCCGGACGCGGCTTTTTCCGTTCTTACCCGCGTCAAACAGCCTGCTTTTGCCAGAGAGGACCGTCCTCTCCTTGCACAGCCGCTGCTCCGCCAACGCCTCACAATCTATGTCGACCAACCTGCATCCCATGCTCAACGTGGCCATCAAGGCCGCACGCGCCGCCGGCGCCATCATCAACCGCGCGGCTCTTGACGTGGAATCCGTGCGTGTCGCACAAAAGCAGGTCAACGACTTTGTGACCGAGGTGGACAAGGCGGCCGAGCAGGCCATCATCGAAACCTTGCTGGGCGCCTACCCGGGCCACGGCATCCTGGCCGAGGAATCGGGCAACGAGTTCGGCGCCAAGAACTCCGACTACGTCTGGATCATCGATCCGCTGGACGGCACCACCAACTTCATCCACGGCTTCCCCGTGTACTGCGTGAGCATTGCCCTGTCCTTCAAGGGCAAGGTGGAGCATGCCGTGGTGTACGACCCCTCGCGCAACGACCTGTTCACCGCCACGCGCGGCCGCGGCGCCTACCTGAATGACCGCCGCATCCGCGTGTCCAAGCGCATCCAGCTCAAGGACAGCCTGATCTCCACCGGCTTCCCCTTCCGCCGTGGCGACAACTTCAAGCAGTACATGAACATGCTGGGCGACGTGATGCAGGAAACCGCAGGCGTGCGCCGCCCCGGCGCCGCCGCGCTGGACCTGGCCTACGTGGCAGCCGGCTTTGCCGACGGCTTCTTTGAAAGCGGCCTGCAGATCTGGGACGTGGCCGCCGGCAGCCTGCTGGTGACCGAGGCTGGTGGCCTGGTCGGCAACTTCACGGGTGAGGCGGATTTCCTGGAGCAGAAGGAATGCCTGGCGGGCAATCCGCGCATCTATGGTGCGCTGGTCGGCATCGTTGGCAAGTACAGCAAGTTTGCTTCGGCTGGTGAGAAGGCTGGTGTGCGGCAGGCTTTGGCGGATTCTGGTGAGGCGGCTCCGGCTGCTGATGTGGAGGCTGCTGAGTCTGAGCAGCAGCCTGAGGCCTGATTTCGGCTTCTCCTGGCTCTCTTTGAAACAGCTCCTTCAAGGAGCTGTTTTTCGTTGAGCCTTTGGATTTGGGACGGGGCGCTTGTTTTTGTCCCTGCCGGGGGGTTGTTTTTCGAGGCCGGGTCTCGGCCCGGCGGCCGACCTACCTTTCTTTGATTCGTCAAAGAAACGTAGGCCAAAGAAAGACGACCCGAATGTCCACGTCCCTTCGCTGCGCTGCGGGCAACCTGCGTCGTGCCACCTGCGGGGTTCGCCGCAGAACTCACTGCGCGCTGCGCGCTCCGTTCAAACAACTGCGGCGAGTCAGTTGACGAGGCAGCCCTGTCCTTCGGCAGGACTGCAACCCCGCAGGCGGCCCGACGCAGGCGTGGACATACGGGAGGGGTGAGAGGGGGCCAGGGTCAGGGGCAGCATGCTGCCCGCTGCCTGCCGCCCTTCTGGCCTGTTACTTCGCCCTGGAGTTGATCACCGCCTCGGCCACGTTGCGCGGTGCTTCGGCGTAGTGCTTGAACTCCATGGAGTAGGTGGCACGGCCTTGCGTTTGCGAGCGCAGGGAGGTGGCGTAGCCGAACATTTCGGACAGGGGTACTTCGGCCTTGATGGACTTGCCGCCGCCGGCCATGTCGTCCATGCCCTGCACCATGCCGCGCCGCGAGGACAGGTCGCCCATGACGGTGCCGGCGTAGTCCTCCGGCGTCTCGACTTCCACGGCCATCATGGGCTCCAGGATGACGGGGCTGGCCTTCTTGGCAGCTTCCTTGAAGCCGAAGATGGCCGCCATCTTGAAGGCCATTTCGTTGGAGTCCACGTCGTGGTACGAGCCGAAGGTCAGCGTGACCTTGACGTCCACCACGGGGTAGCCGGCCAGCACGCCGCTGGTCAATGCCTCTACCACGCCCTTTTCCACCGCAGGGATGTACTCGCGCGGCACCACGCCGCCCTTGATGGCGTCGACAAACTCGAAGCCCTTGCCGGGTTCCTGCGGCTCCACCGTGAAGACCACGTGGCCGTACTGGCCCTTGCCGCCTGACTGGCGCACGAACTTGCCGTCCACGTCGGTGACTTTCTTGCGGATGGTCTCGCGGTAGGCCACCTGGGGCTTGCCCACGTTGGCTTCCACGTTGAACTCGCGCTTCATGCGGTCCACGATGATTTCCAGGTGCAGCTCGCCCATGCCGGCAATGATGGTCTGGCCCGATTCCTCATCGGTGCGCACGCGGAAGGACGGGTCTTCGGCCGCCAGGCGCGACAGGGCAATGCCCATCTTTTCCTGGTCGGCCTTGGACTTGGGCTCCACGGCCTGGGCGATCACGGGCTCGGGGAAGACCATCTTCTCCAGCACGATGGGCGCGGACGGGTCGCACAGGGTCTCGCCCGTGGTCACGTCCTTCAGGCCCACGCAGGCGGCGATGTCGCCGGCGTGGATTTCATCGACCTCCAGGCGTTCATTGGCATGCATCTGCACGATGCGGCCAATGCGCTCCTTCTTGTCCTTGACGGAGTTGAGCACGCTGTCGCCCTTGTTGAGCACGCCCGAGTACACGCGCACAAAGGTGAGCTGGCCCACGAAGGGGTCGGTCATCAGCTTGAAGGCCAGGGCAGAGAATTTCTCGCTGTCATCGGCATGGCGCACGATGATGGAGCCGTCTTCCGCATGGCCTTCCACGGGTGGCACCTCCAGCGGGGAAGGCATGAGCTCGACCACGGCGTCCAGCAGGCGCTGCACACCCTTGTTCTTGAAGGCCGAGCCGCACAGCATGGGCTGGATCTCGCCCGCAATGGTGCGCAGGCGCAGGCCGCGCAGGATGTCGGCCTCGAGCAGGTCGCCCTCTTCCAGGTAGCGGTTCATCAGGTCTTCGCTGGCCTCGGCAGCCGCCTCCACCATGGACTCGCGCCACTTCCTGGCGTCTGCCACCATGGCTGCGGGAATGTCCTGGTACTCGAACTTCATGCCCTGCGTGGCCTCGTCCCAGATGATGGCCTTCATCTTGAGCAGGTCCACCACGCCGGTGAACTGCTGCTCTGCGCCAATGGGCAGCACGATGGGCACCGGGTTGGCCTTGAGGCGGTCGATCATCATCTGCCGCACGCGCAGAAAATCCGCGCCCGTGCGGTCCATCTTGTTGACGAAGGCCAGGCGCGGCACCTTGTACTTGTTGGCCTGGCGCCAGACCGTCTCGGACTGCGGCTGCACGCCGCCCACGGCGTCATAGACCATCACGGCGCCGTCGAGCACGCGCATGGAACGCTCCACCTCGATGGTGAAGTCCACGTGGCCCGGGGTGTCGATGATGTTGATGCGGTGCTGGTCAAAGCGGCCGTCCATGCCCTTCCAGAAGCAGGTAGTCGCCGCCGAGGTGATGGTGATGCCGCGCTCCTGCTCCTGCTCCATCCAGTCCATGATGGCGGCGCCCTCGTGCACCTCGCCCAGCTTGTGGCTCACCCCGGTGTAGAACAGGATGCGCTCGGTCGTGGTCGTCTTGCCGGCATCGATGTGCGCGGAGATACCAATGTTGCGATAGCGTTCTATGGGGGTATGGCGGGCCATGAAAGGACTCCTGGGTGCTGCGAAAGCGTAAGTGCGTGATCTGCCGGTTCGAAGGGTCGGATTCTCGCGGGGGTTGAATGAGGGTTGATGACAATTGGAATGTACGAAGACAATCGTACTATCTTCCGCAACTTCTTGCAGAACGATTCATGTTTTCACCACGCCATGCCCCTGTCTGCCAGATAACTGCCCGCGCCACGCCGCATCAGCGACGTGCGGCATTGCTTCCATGGCACAGTGGCGCCCCATCGACTGGACGATTCATGCTTGCCAACCACCCCGACCGCGAACAGATACGCCTGGAAAACCTGCTCAACGCCCTGGGCAACCCCCTGCGCCTGGCCGTGGTGCGCGCGCTGGCCGCAGGCCATGAGCGCGCCTGCGGCTCGCTCTTGCAAGGCCAGTCCAAATCCACCATGACCCACCACTGGCGCGTGCTGCGCGACAGCGGCGTGATCTGGCAGCGCCCGGACGGGCGCGAAAACCTGCTCTCCCTGCGCCGCGAAGACCTGGATGCGCGCTTTCCCGGCCTGCTGGACGCGCTGCTGCAGGCCGTGGCCGAAGACCCGCTCACCGAACAGACCACAGCAGCGCACCTCAAACCCTGCCCTTGAAACCCCGCCCCTGCAACGCAGGCGGCAGCCCCGCGCCCTACCCCTTCACGGCAAGCGCCGCAGCAACGCCCTCATCCGCAAACCGCTTGGCCGCCTTGAGCAGATAGCTCACGGCATAGAGGATGGGGTCATCGGCCTCATCGCCATTCAGATGGTCCACCACCACGACGGCATAGCCTAAATCCACCGCCGTGTCGTGCAGCAGGCCCAGTAGCTCCTTGTCCTGCGGCTCAAGCGACTGCGCCTGATCTGCCTTGGCGTAGTAGATGCGCAGCAGGTCACGGCAGACGCAGTTGATGGCTGTGACCTTGTGGCTAGCGTGCAGCTCCAGCACTTCGAGGGCAGCGCCCAGGTGCAGGACGGCGTCGATGGCCAGGTCGTCGAGGTTGGGTTTGGGAGTGGTGGCGAAGGTTGCTGGCCCCATCGAACCTGGTTGAGCGTGAGTCATGGCTCACAATTCTTGGTTCGCGGGGAGAACTGGGCCACGTTTTCTTTAACTCATAGCCGGGGGGCAAACGATCAGCACAGGCTTCAAAAGCCAGCCGTCATTAGCCAACCTCGCCGACATCGAGCGTTCTCACATGGGCAAGATGGAGCGTGGGGAGCACATGCCCACGCTGGTCATCGTGTTCAAGATTGCGCGGGGGCTGGGGTGTGGTGCGGCGGAGGTGATGGGGAGGGCTGAGGGGATGTTGGGGACTGGCAGCTAGGCACCCAGCTTGCAGGGCGACTGACGTGGTGATTCTCCCACCCTCGAAACAGTTGGCGATAATAAATTACCTCTACTCTGCGACTGGGGAGTTCTCGCATAATCTGAGAAGACGTTAGTGATTGAATCAGCAGATCATATTTCCATTAAAGAATTGCATGACCACTGGCAATGTGCAACGCGTCGGCCTTAAGTCTATGAAAGGAATTCAGATCACATGAGAGCGCCAGCCTGCGCCGCAGCACTTTATAGGACACTTTGCAATTCATCGAATGCAACTTGAACATCAATAGTGGAAGGAGAAAATCTTTACCCGACACAGATCTATGGGGATGTTGTTGAGATCTAATATTTACTAGCATCTCGATATATAAATTATCAACATCTTCTTTTTCGGCCACTTGATATGCGAGTCCCAAGATTTCATTAATCTTTGCCTGGACTTTCACTTCGCAAAGCACCGAATTCCTTCCGACCTGCTTGCACAATGGTCCAACACCCATAGATACGGTAGCTTTTGTCGGATCAACATTATGAAGGACTGCGAATGCAGCAAATAGACCTGTCAAATTTTTCTCTATCTCACTTATCCACTCGGCAAACGAAGCCTGTTTATTTGCCAACTCTTGGTCTGCATCGATTTCCTCCATCATAATTCTCACAATTGCTTGCTGGCATATTAAAAAATTCTCAATGCAATAAGCATCTAGCCTGTGCAATGCAGGAGAACTATGTGGTTTTGGCAGCGCCTTCACAAATTCCAAGTCGCCATCAATAATAAATAGAGCGCGGCGCGCGTTGTGATCGTGCTCCATCAATGCAGAAATTACATTAGCGCGACCATTTCTTGCAAAAATCTTTGCAATCTTCACTTCTTCTCCAAAAATTCGAGTGAGGAGATTCTTATAAAATGTCTCATCTCCTTTATCCTCAACATAAATATCAACATCCTGAAGTGGTTCAAACATTTTCCTAATTGTCCCGAATGCACGGGTTGGCCAGGCTAACTTCATAGATCAAAATTATTTAAAGACTCAATACATTTCTCGTCACGATCCAATACAATTGCAGGCGAATGCGTTGCCATAATAAACTGAATCTTAGGATTGGCCGCAGTGATGGCGTCAACAAACCGCTCTTGCCATGCAATATGTAGCGACAACTCCGGCTCATCCACCATAAATACTCCGCTATTTATCAGATCAGGATTGAGAATCAAATGACCAATAATATTTAGCAGCTGACGCTCCCCCGACGCCAATGCACTCAGCGTGCGTGGAGAATTTTTGAGCTTTTGGTATATAACAAGATTTCCCGTGTCTGAAATTTCCACTATTTTATTTGTTTGCGAAAAAAACCCGTTCAACAGATCGAGAAATCCATTAATGGGAGCATTCAACTTTATTCTTTCTTGTTCGTGACTATTGAACAACTCCAGACTATCAATAACTCTATCCGCTTGAGGACTATTAACCAGCCATTCAACGAAGTCCTTATCGGGAATCGGTTCACTAGTGCGTACTGGAGGATTTTCCCATTTTTTCCGGCCTAAAGGTCCGCGAGTCTTTATCACAGGCCGTCTCGCATTCATTTGCGTTTCCATCGTGCTTACGACGCGACTCATCTGATCAAAGAATTGAGTTAATGTTGCAGTCATCTCTGGCGCCGGCAACTTTAGATTTTCAGCGACGCGCTCAATGGTGCCAAGCTGACTTCTGTACTTCGATAGATCTTCTCGTGACGGCAGTTGAACCTTGCCATCAAACATTTTTGTCGGCTTATATTCAAATGCTTTTGTAAAAAACTTAATACGTAGTGCGTCATCGAGTTTGACCTGAGCAGCCCGTATTTCTGCAACCTTACTCCGAACCAACTGATTAACTTCGCCAAATCCACCTAAGCCCACATTCAAATGGGAACCAGGGTAATCAACAGAAATCCAGCGATTAATTGCTGATCGATTTTGCCGATCATCAAGTTCTTCGGCATTGGCGCTCCACGCTGTCCGACGTTCAATCCCTAGAAAAATGGGCGTTGGCAAAGATCTCAGTATTTTATAGACCAAGTTCGCTTGAATTAATTCTTTGATTGGAGAGAGGCCTACCTCTCGGTATTTGCTATCAACAAGGAACTGCAGATGAGCTGCAGTTAATTTCAATTCATCGGCGACATCACTCAACGACAAGGTCATCTCGCCGCTGTGTTTTTTGGCGATTATATTTAGCGTTTTTTCACCATGAGTTACTTTAACCTCCGCATACTCAAAGTCTATAGATGCCAGCTCCTCCAAACTCGGAGTCATCATTGCTGTCAATAACCTGAGTGCGGATGTTTTTCCAGCACCATTCAGCCCAATTAAAAAAGTACAGTCTTCATGAAAGTTAATTCTTATCGGTAGATAACCGTGTACTTTTGTGGCAATAAGTGATCGAATTTTCATATATACAAAGGTAGATTCAAGCAACTAGGCATCGATAAAATCAGATCAAATAAACGTATTCGCCTGATTCAATCGGAAATATAAATAAATCTCTTTCAAGAAGCTAAGATTTGGTTTTCTCATGGCTTGAAGTTAGTCGTAGTCAAGCTATTGCCCTTCGAAGTTCCAAATTGGATCTTAAATCTTACAGCTTTGCTAAAGCCCAGCCCACTCCAGCAGATAGAGATGGAAGCACCTATCAAAGAGGACTTCATAAATTGCTCCACAAGCTATGGGTCTGGGCAAAGGTCGTTGAGTAAAACCATTTTTTGAAGCATGGATACTGTTCGACCTATTTGTACCAACAGATACAACATCTTGTCAATTATGTTACATTTTTTGATGCCCGGTCCCAGGCAGTGCATTCTTCAGCTTGGAACAGGAGAAAGCACTATGGCAATCCGCCTGAATGGCAGCGCCAGTACGGTGCCGCATATCCGCGCAGAACTCCAACTAGCGAACGGCTCCCATCGGTCCTTGGCCAAGCTCTACGGCCTCAAACCCAAGACCTTGGCCAAGTGGCGTGTGTGAGCCTCTGTGCTCGATGAGCTCATGGATCCTCAGGACAGAGCAAGCCAGCTATCCCAAGAGCAAGAACACCTGGCAATTGCGTTATGCAAGCAAGGGCATCTGTCGCTGGACGATCTCATGGGGCGACTCCTGGAAACAGCAGCACCCGAGCTCAGCCTTAGCGCCTTGCATCGATGCCTGCAGCGTCACGAAATCAGCCGACAGCCCGCAACGCACCTGCCACGAAGGCACGGAAAGTTTGAAGAAACGACGCTGGGCTTCGTGCACATCGACAGCGCCGAAATGAAGATCTCCAGCGGCAAACAGCACATGTTGTTTGTCGCCATAGACCGCGTGACAAAATTCACGCACGTCGCGTTCTTTGGTAGGACCACGAAGCCAATGCAGCACAGTTCCTTCGACAAGTGTTTGTGACCTTTCCGTACCACATACATTCCGTTCTGACGGACAGCAGCATGGCCTTTACAGGGCAAGAGCGCTTCAGAGGCGACGTCAGTTACCGACACATGCATCGGTCAATCTGGAAGTTCAATAGCGTCGAGAAAAGGCATTCCAAGCCCTACCATCACTGGACGAACGGCATGCTCGAGCGCATGAAGCGGGCCATAAAGGAGTATGAGTACGAGGGTTTGGAGCAGCTAAGGGAGCATGTCCAGGAATTCAACTTCGGCAAGCACTTGAAGGCGCTGAGGTGGAAACACCATTTTGAGCGATGTGCGAGGCATAGGAAAAGAGCCAAGCCGCTTATAGTTCATCGGCACCATCTCACTGTGGTGCTGAACAGGCGGAGTAGACCTTCATGAAGTAGATAATCAGGGTAGCTTGCGCCTGATGACGTGATTGGATCCCAAGCGACGTTATCAAATATGAAGCTACGTCACTCCGACCAAGCTGGCTATACAGGATCGTCTGGCTGAGATATTTACTCCATCGGCACCATCAATGGCTCCAAATTGGGAGAACCTGCATAGACAGGCGGAGGAATAACCAAATTCGATATGAGTAATTCCTGCGCGGTTCTAGACGTCTTAACCTTATAATCCAAGTAAATTGGTTGCACCTGCTTCGATGCATAAAGCTCTCGAATACGAGGATGATCGTCATAGCTAACAAGCCACGGATAGCCCTGCGATGTTATATACGTAGCCAGCATCTCATGGTCCGAATCAGTATAATTATGACGGTAGAGCCTTCTGCCTTGTATGTAATAGGGCGGATCTATATATACAAATGAAAATCCTGCAGAAATATTTTCAGTATTCTTACGCAAGTAAGTCAATGCATCACCAAAAACAACGGATACCTGAGATGCCAGAAGAGATAATATCTTAATTTGCTTAATCAGCGCCACCTTGTTAAAGCGGCAATCAATCTTATAAGCCGATTGCTGTGTTTGCCCCCCGATTGGACCAGCTCCAATAATTCCAGAGAAATTGGTTCTATTGAAGAATAATCCGGAAAGTCCGAGCTCCAAAAGCGTATAGGTTGACTTTGCTGGATCGTCCACCAATTTGGTATCTTGAAGAAGGTGCCACGTCTCAAGTGTTATGTCGCACGCTTCAATTGCTTTACATAAAGCTTCTGTATTATTGAAAACCGAATACCAGAATGCATATACCAACGGATCTCGCTCAATCAGAACCGCCTTATCCACGAAACCCATACGCAAGAGGTCTAGAGAGACGGATGCCCCTCCTGCATAAGGCTCATAAAAGGTACAGCCAGCGAGAAGGTTCTCTTCCAACACACCACCAACATAGGAAGACAAGAGTGACTTACCTCCAGGATATCTGAGAGGACTTATGCGAGCTGCTGAAAAGAGGCTCGCAATCTTAGGTCGTGCTTTTTTAGTTGCCATTGAGAATGTACTGAATAATTGCACGAATATTATTTGCAACAGAAGCCAAGGTCAGCGGATCAGCCTCTTGAAATTTCATATGTGTCATGGAATCCAAGTAAATTTTGGCACTTTTTGTGGTCCCGGCTGCCAAGGTCTTGCACATGTTCTGCTCCAGGAAAACGCCGTTAGCATGCACAGATGCAAATGTAATCAAGTCACTAAGACCTGGGTCACGACCGGGCTGCTTCCCTCGTGTATAGGCGGCCATCACGTGCCCCCACTTTTTAGCCTTCCGTATGCGGTAGACAAGGGCAGCTTCAAACATGGCTCGCAAAAGCAGGGATGCAGCGACGGGCATCTTGACATGGTTCACACTCCTCAACTCGCCTGAAAGCTTTATCAATATATCGTCTTGGACATGGCATTGCAGATTCTCGAAGAACACCGATGCCCTCGGAGCTTGAGGTTGGGACGCAGCACTTTGGCTAACTCCTGGAGGCTTCGCGATCGGCAGTGACGTCATCGGTACGGCTGCAGGCTTACTACTACCGGCTTCCCCAGATGCACCCCTGGTTGTCCTAACCGGTGCCATATTCGGATTCCAACCTTGAGCTTTATTTTCAGCAAGAAGATCCGCAAAATACTCTGTAGCATCAGTGCGGGTATCGCACTTGGGCTTACCACCATTTGCAGGATCTGGAAGCAAGAAATCACGAGAAATGCGTTCTAGCTCACTCTGAAATTTCTCCGGAGCGAGTGCGCTAACAATATTTTGATCTTCATCAAAATGAACTCGTAGAGCATCCTTAGTAGCAGTAAGAGTGAACAAGCGGGTGTATGGATTTGTTTTTAGTTTCTCATCTTCAAGAACACGCCTTTCATCAGGAGTCCATGTGTCAAGTTCAAGTGCCAGCTTTAAGAGTCGATAGGGCCTGATAAGTTTTCGGACCTGCCCGACGGATGTACCAAGCAGCTGTGCGACCTCCTCTACTGAATGGGTGTCCAATAAGCGCACGGCCCGGCGCATCTTGGCCACTGGTGACCAAGGTTTCGCGCTTCGCTCAGTGTGTCGCTTTGTCAGGATAGGCTCAGCCATCGCTCGATTTGGAGCGACATCCGCCTGAATGGAGCTGATACCAGCTTTCGTTTCTGCGGAGGCCTTGGGAAAACGTGTTTTGTAGTGTTCAGGAACAAGTGCAGGACTAAGTAGCATCTGACAAGCTGTCACTCGCCGATTACCTTCAAGAACAAAAAATTTCCCAGCTTCTTCGGCCACGATAATACGCTCGCCATAAAAAAGCCCCTTATTACGCTCAATACCCCGAGCCAAATCCAGCACATCTTCAAGCTCAAGCAGTTTCAAACGAATTTGATCTTGAGTAACACTTTTTTCAACTTCAATACGCGGATTATGCGGGTCAAGTTGGAGTTTCTTAGGATTAAAATTTTGAGTTTTCCACTGCGCTTGTGCCATGGGTGCTCCATAGTATTTTGTTACGAGTGTAGCGCCCCCCAGACGCCTTCGCCTAGGCGGCCCGTTGTGTCACCTCTTCGTGAGGGCCAAAGGGCACAGCCAACCCACGTATGTTGACTTTCATGCAGAAATGTTCCCGCAGCTACAACCATCAGTTCCTGGACGACTGATATGGAGCAGTGCCCGCCAAGTAGCATTCAGACATGAACATCAGTAATCGCTGCACAACAGACATCTGATGTCTGTAGCAGGGGCAAGAGGTTGCTGCCCACTTCCATTGGCATCACCATACGCGCCGCCCCCACACACTCCCTCCACACCCCCACCCCATAATCCCGCCCGCAACCCCCAGCCCTCCCCCGGCCCTTCTTGCAGGCACAAGACATGACTTCACTGACCGAGCTGTGGCAGGCAGCCATCACCTGGCTCGCCACCCACGCCGTAACCCCCACCGTTCACTGGCTGGACATCGCCCAGGCGACCGGTGATCCGCGTGAGATTGCCGAGGCGGTGCTGATTGCCGGGCTGCAGTTGTTCCTGATCGCGGGGGTGATGCGGCCGCTGGAGAGTCTGTTTCCGGCCGAGCGCTGGAGCGACCGGCGGCTGACCACGGTGGACCGCAACTACACGCTGCTGATGCTGCTGGGGCTGTTTCCGCTGTTCAGTTTTCTGGTGCTGATGCCGTTTGCCAGCATGCTGGGCGGCGGGCCGGCGGCCGAGGAGGCGACGGGGCTCAAGCACTGGGTGCCGTGGTTTGCGGACCATCCGGTGGCGCTGTTCCTGGTGTACTACGTGGTCTACGACCTGGTGTATTACTGGATGCACCGCGCCCAGCACGTGATTCCCTGGTGGTGGGCCATGCACAGCATGCACCACAGCCAGCGCCAGATGAGCTGCTGGAGCAATGACCGCAGCCATTACCTGGACGGCATGCTGCAGTCCTTCATCCTGGCCACGGTGGGGCTGGCGATGGGCGTGGAGCCTTCGGAGTTTGCGCTACTGGGGCTGCTCAGCGAGCTGGTGCAGAACTTCTCGCACGCCAATGTGCGGCTGCGCCTGGGCTGGCTGGGCCGCGTGGGCGAGCGGGTGCTGGTGGGCCCGCTGTTCCACCGCCACCACCACATGCTGCGCGACCCCGAGCGGCCCACGCGCCACAACTGCAATTTTGGGCAGGTGCTGCCCTGGTGGGACATGCTGTTTGGCACGGCGCTGTACACCGACGAGCCCGTGCGCCCCACGGGCGTGAGCGACCCCGAGGTGGATGCCGACAACGAGCGCGGGCTGGTCGCCATGCAGTGGCATACGCTCAAGCGGTTCTGGGGGGCGTTTCGCCGACGCGAGGGCTGGCGGCTGGGCGATGTGTCCTTCGGGCCCGGCTACCGGCCCATTCATGACGACGACGGGGCCCAGCCCCATCCTGCGGCAGGGGCGGCTGCGGTGACTGGGGCGGCCGGGGTTGCGCCTACGGCTCCAGGTTCGGCCGCATCAGCGCCTCGAACCAGTCGATGAAAACCGCCAGCCGGCGCGAGCGCTGGCGGCGGTGCGGGTACAGCAGCGCCACGGGCATGGGCGCTGCGCGGTGGGCGGGCAGCACCTCCACCAGCTCGCCCGTGTCCAGCAGGTGCTGCACGTCATAGCGCGGGATCTGGATCAGCCCCAGGCCGGCGCGGCAACAGGCGATGTAGCTTTCTGCATTGTTGGTGACCACGCGGCTGGGCACGGCCAGGGTCTGCGGCCCATCCACTCCATTCACTCCATCCACATCGCTCGCCCCACTCCATTCCCACGGCAGTTCCCGCCCCGTGCGCGGCGAGGCATAGCCCACGCTCCAGTGGCCGTGCAGCAGGTCCTGCGGTTGCTCGGGCAGGCCGTGCTCGCGCAGGTAGGCGGGGCTGGCGCAGTTGATGAGGGCAATGCAGCCCTGCGGGCGCACGACCAGGCTGCTGTCATGCAGCGTGCCCACGCGCACGGCGCAGTCCACGCCTTCCTGCACCAGGTCAATGGCGCGGTCTGACGAACCCAGCACCAGTTGCAGCCCCGGGTGCCGGCGCATGAGCCCCGGCAGCGCGGGCGCCAGCAGGCGGCGCGCGATGCGGCTGGGCACGTCCACATGCAGCCGGCCCGTGGCCTGGCGCGTGCGGGCCTGGAACATCTGCTCCACGTCCTCGGCCTCTGACAGCAGCGGGCGCACACGCTCCAGCAACTGGGCGCCATCGGCCGTGAGGCTGACCTGGCGCGTGGTGCGGTGCAGGAGTCTTGCGCCCACCTGCTCTTCCAGCTGCTGCACGGCGGCGGACACCGTGGCGCGCGGCAGGTCCAGCGCATGGGCGGCCTTGATGAAGCTGCCCATCTCGGCCACCTGCATGAAGATCCGGTATCGGTCGAGTCGGTCCATGGGACGCAGCATAGTCCGTGCAGCGGTCCTTCCACTTGGCCTACTTGGTGGTGTAGCCGCCGTTGATGAGGATGGTCTGCCCGGTGATCCACCAGCCGTCGCTGACCAGGTGGCGGATGAAGGGCACCACGTCCTCGATATGCGTCAGCCCCGAAGGCGAGAACGGCGACAGCGCCGCCGCGCTCTTGTGATAGGCCACGGCGTCCGCGCCTTCCTGGCCGTAGAAGAACGGCGTGTCCATGGGCCCCGGCCCCACGGCCGTGACCGAGATGCCCCGCGCCCCGAACTCCTTGGCCGCCGCCCGCGTGAAATGCTCCACCGGCGCCTTGGTGCCCGCGTAGGAGGAATAGAACGGCGTGAACGCGCCCAGCAGCGAGGTCACCAGGGTCACGATCTTGCCGTGGTCGTTGACATGGCGCCCCGCCTCCTTGAGGAAGAAAAACGCCGACTTGCCGTTGACGGCAGCCATCTCGTCGTACTCCGCCTCGCTGATCTCCATCAGCGGCTTCTTGAGCACCTTGCCCACGGTGTTGATGGCAATGTCCGGCCGGCCCACGGCGTCCAC
This sequence comes from Delftia tsuruhatensis NBRC 16741, assembly GCF_001571325.1. Classification (GTDB taxonomy): domain Bacteria; phylum Pseudomonadota; class Gammaproteobacteria; order Burkholderiales; family Burkholderiaceae_C; genus Comamonas; species Comamonas tsuruhatensis. The sequence continues at coordinate 6,739 of NZ_BCTO01000059.1, read as the reverse complement.
GGCCTCTGCAAAAAGCCGCTCGACAGCGCCAGCATGCGTGAGGTCGCCCTGCAGCGCCACGGCCTCTGCGCCCAGCGCACGCACTGCGGCCACCGTGGTCTCTGCCTCGGCCCGGGAAGACTCGCTGTTGTAGTGCACCACCACGGCCCGCGCGCCGTGCCCCGCCAGATCACGGGCAATCAGCCCGCCCAGATTCTTGCCGCCGCCTGCAATCAGCGCCACCTTGCCGCGAATGGAATGGTCTGCCATGGAAACGCTCCTTGTGCTTGGATGAAGCACCCAGCTTAGGCAGCCAGCCCCCCGCGATAAACCCGCGCAGCCGGGATGGATCATCCAGAAAACCAGAACAATCAGCCGCGCCAGCGGCTCCTGCCCCCGGCAGCCCGCTCCGCTCCCCCTCCCGTATGCCCGCGCCTGCGTCGGGCCGCCTGCGGGGTTGCAGTCCTGCCGAAGGACAGGACTGCTTCGTCATCTGACTCGCCGTGATTGTCTGAACGTAGCGCGCAGCGCGAAGTGAGTTTCACGGCGAACCCCGCAGGCGACCCGACGCAGGTTGCCCCGCAGCGCAGCGAAGGGGTCGTGGGCATTCGGGTCGCCTTTGCTTTGCCTACTTTCCTTCGGCCGGCGTACCGGTGGCGAAACAAAGGAAAGTAGGTCGACCGCCGGGCCGAGACCCGGCCTCGAAAAAACACCACCCGGCAGGGTCAAAAAGCCAAACCCGCGTCACGCCAGACGAATAAGACAAGCCTCACGACAAGGTCCGCTCGTACATATACCGCCGCGACCAAGGCAACGAAGCAGCCCCCTGCCCCGCCCTCCGACAAACCACCTGAAAGATAGACACATCGTCATGCTCAAACGCATAAGCACACCCCGCCAGATACACCCTCCAGATCCGAAACCTCTCCTCATCCACCAACGCCCGAATCTCCGGCACACAAGCCTCAAACCGCTCCAGCCACAACTGCAACGTGCGCACGTAATGACGCCGCAACCCCTCCACATCCAGCACCTCCAGCCCCCCACGCTGCATGGCCTCCAGCGCCAGGCTCAGGTGGGGCAGCTCGCCATCAGGAAACACATACCGGTCGATGAACGCACCGCCGCCCAGGGCCGTGGCGCCCACGTCCGCATCGGTGGAGGTGATGCCGTGGTTCAGCGCCAGGCCGTCATCGGCCAGCAGCTCGCGCATGTGCGCGAAGTACATGGGCAGGTTGCGGCGGCCCACATGCTCGAACATGCCGACGCTGGTGATGCGGTCGAAGCGCCCCTGCACGTCGCGGTAGTCCTGCAGGCGGATCTCGATGCGGTCGGCCAGGCCTGCGGCGCGCACGCGCTCGGTGGCCGCTTCGAACTGGTTGCGCGACAGCGTCACGCCCACGCAGTGCGCGCCAAAGTGCTGGGCCGCGCGCAGCACCAGGGCGCCCCAGCCGCAACCGATGTCCAGCAGGCGCTGGCCGGGCTGCAGGCGGATCTTGGTGAGGATGTGGTCCAGCTTCTTGCGCTGGGCGGTGGTCAGGTCCTCGTCGCCGTTCTCGAAGTAGGCGCAGGAGTAGACCATGCCCTCGTCCAGCCAGAGCCGGTAGAAGTCGTCGGACACGTCGTAGTGGTACTGGATGGATTCGCGGTCCGTGCTGCGGCTGTGCCGAAAGCGCCTTGCCGCGCGCGCTGCAAGCGCCAGCCGCCCCGGCCCCTTGCCCGCGCCCTGGGTCTTGGACATGCGGCGCGCCAGCGCATAGCCGAAGTCGATGATGTCGGGCAGGCGCCCGTCGATGTCGATCTGGCCCTTCACATAGGCCTGGCCCAGGTGGTCCAGGCTGGGGTCCAGCAGCAGCGGCAGGGCCGAGGCGCTGCGCACGGTAAGCGTGACCCGCGGCTGCTCGAAGCGGCCGAAGTCGAACTGCTCGCCATTCCACAGCACCAGCCGCGCCGGCAGATCGGCCCGCGCACGCACGGCCTCGGCCCAGCGCCTGAGCTTCTTGTCCCAGAACATCGTGCATCTCCCCGGGGCTGGCAGCGCCCCCCCTTTTGACATGACCCGCATGAACCGCATGAACCGCATGAAAAGCAAATGACGAGTCTTGCCGCTTCATGTGACGGCAAGACGTCAGCACGGCAGCCCGCGCCGGTAGCGGATCGATACAGACCCGATGGTGCCCGCACCCCGCCAGCGGCCCGGCTTGGGGCACACTGGCCGGCGTTCCAACTGCCCCGGCGCGAAGGCGCCAGCGACAGACCCATGCAAGTCCATGACCTGAGCATCGAACACTGCATCGAGCACCGCAACGAACAACGCAGCACTGGCGGCCACGGCCGGCCGGATTTCAGGAACCTGCCATCGAACTGGAGCCAGTGACGCCATGGCCATGACCCATACCCAGGCGCTGTCCAAGCTGGCAGCCGACACCCTGGTGCAGACCCTGGAGGAAGACGTGGCGCGCGTGATGGCGCGCACGTTTGCGCTGGGCCGGCACGATGCCGCTATCGCGGCCAACTACGGCGGCCATGCCCTGCCGCCCCTGCTGCGGCGCTGGAGCTGCGTGCTGCAGGCAGATGACGCCAAGGCAACGGCGCTGTACCGGCACAAGACAGCGCTGGCCCTGGCCATCGTGCTGCACAGGAACGGCCTGGCCGACGCGGGCCTGAACGCGGCCGCGCGCACGGCCATCGATGTGCTCAATGCCGAGGTGGCGCTCAGCGATGACTTCTTTCGCAAGTCGGCGCAGATCCGCCAGGACTTCCTGGACACGCCGCCCGCGCCGCCCAAGCGCTCGCCGGGCCTGCCCGACAGCCTGACTTTCTACCGCGCAGCCGACGTGGTGGCCATGGAGCTGGACGGGCGCTTTTACGCCCTGTACGTGCACGGCTGCGCCCGGACCAACCAGAGCCCCATCGTCGAGTTCTATGACGCGGTGTACGACCACGTGCCTCAGATGGCGGAGCTGGCCGACGTGCGCGCCCGGGGCCGGCGCTACAACGATGGCGTGGGGCGGGTGGCGCGGTTTTCCATATCGGGCCTGAAGTTCCTGCCCGACCCGGCCGGCCAGTTCACCCTGGTCAAGGCCTGCGTGGAGACGCCGCCGGACCCGGGCCATCTGCAAAAGGGCGACTGGCTCTACACGGTGTCCGACATCTTCGAGCTGCAGTCCGAGGTGGACACCATGTTCGGCCCCGGCGGCAGGCCCTGAGCCCTGAGCCCTGAGCCCTGAGCCTTGAGCCTTGAGCTTTGAGTCCTGACAGCGGCCTGTTCTTGCCTGTTTTCAAGAGGAAATTCATGACGCATCCCCGGCCTTCCACTCTGCCCTCCCGCATGGCATTGCCGGCCGTGCTGGCACTGGCTGCCACGCTGGCCCTTGCGGGCTGCAACCAGCGGCATGACACGGCAGCCCTGGAATCTGCGCCCGCCCCCGCGCCCATGGCGGGCGGCGCCGGCATGAAGCAAGGCCGCGCCGCCACCGTGCAGGCCGAGGATGCGGCAGCAGCCGCACCAGAGACGTCGGCGCAGGACGAGATGGCCCAGCGTTTCCTGGCCGTGCGCCAGGAGCTGAACGTGGAAGTGCCGCAGGCGCAGCTGGCCGATGCCTGGGGCCAGGTGCGCGACCTGTGTGCCACGCTGCGCTGCGAGCTGCTGTCGGCATCGCTGCTGCGCGAGACGCCCCAGCAGCCCGGCAACGCCATGCTGGAGATGCGCGTGGCGCCGGCCGATGTGCAGCGGCTGCTGGGCACGCTGGCCGGCGTGGCCACCATCGTGTCGCAGAACACCATCAGCGAGGACAAGACGGCCGAGGTGATCGACGTGGAGGCGCGCATCAGGAACCGCACCGAGTTCCGCGACAGCCTGCGCCTGATGCTGCGCGACACCACGACCAAGCGCACCATGTCCGACCTGCTGGAGATACAGCGCACGCTGTCGGACACGCAGGCCGAGCTGGACGCCATGGCCGCCCAGCGCAAGGTGCTGGAGCAGCAGACGAGCAAGCAGCACATACAGATCCAGTTCACGCCCACCCGCGCCCTGGTGCAGGGCGGCACCAGCTACAGCCCCATAGGCCGCGCGCTGCGCGATGCCGGCCATGTGCTGGGCGAGAGCATGGCCGCGCTGATCACCTTCGTGGCGGCCGTGCTGCCCTGGCTGGTGCTGGTGGTGCTGCCGCTGGGCTGGGTGCTGCGCGCGCTGTGGCGGCGCAGGCGTGCCAGGAAGGCCTGAGCGGCACGGCAGGGTCAGGAGGTACGGCGGCACGGCGACCAGCCAGCCCGGCGGCCCGTCCGTGCTCCAATCAAGCCATGCCCACCGAACCGAGCCTTGACGACCTGCGCCGCCATGCCGTGGCGCGCACCCTGTTCACGCCGACCACCCTGCCTGCGGCCATACAGCGCCTGGGCTTTGTGCAGGCAGACCCGATCCGCGCGCCGGCCCGGGCGCAGGACCTGACGCTGCGCCACCGCGTCAAGGACTACCGCGCCGGCGACCTGGAACGCCGCTACGCGCGCCTGGCGATCGACGAGGACTGCCTGGTCAACTACGGCTTTCTGCCCAGTGAGCACCTGGCGCTGATGCACCCGCGCCAGGCCCGCAAGGCCTGGGATGCCGAGACACAGCGCAAGGCCGCCGAGGTGCTGGCCTTCGTGCGCGAGCGCGGCGCCGTGCATCCGCGCGAGGTGGAGCAGCATTTCTCGCACGGAAGCGTGAAGAACTACTGGGGCGGCTCGGGCAGCGCCAGCACGCAGTTGCTCGACGGCATGCACTATCGCGGCCTGCTGCGGGTCAAGCGCCGCGACAGCGGCACGCGCGTCTACGAGGCCATCGCCCACCCGCCGGCCGACGACAGCCCCGCCGCCAGCGCCCGGCGCGCCGCCGCGCTGATCGACCTGGTGGTGCGCAAATACGCACCGCTGCCAGCCCCCAGCCTCACCTACCTGGTGCGCCTGCTGGGCTATGGCGCGCCCCACCTGGCGCAGCAGACCCAGGTGGCGCTGCGGCTGGCGCGCGAGCAACTGGCCAGCTGCCGCATCGACGGAACCACTTGGTACTGGCCCGCCGACGAGAACCCGCGCTCGCGCCGCCATGCCTTCGACGAGCGGCTGCGCCTGCTCGCGCCCTTCGATCCCGTGGTCTGGGACCGGCGCCGCTTCACGCTGCTCTGGGGCTGGACCTACAAGTTCGAGGCCTATACGCCACCAGCTCAGCGTCAGCTGGGCTACTACGCCCTGCCCATGCTCTGGCGCGGCCATGTGATCGGCTGGGCCAACCTGCAGGCGCGCGACGGCCGGCTGGAGCCGTCATTCGGCTATGTGGCCGGCGCGGCGCCCGGCGATGCCGCCTTTCGCAGCGCGCTGGATGAGGAGCTGCAGCGCATGGAGCTGTTCCTGGCGCCGCGCTGAGATGCAGGCACTCGCCCCCTGCGCGCGGTGTACGTGATTGGGGGAACTGGTCAAGTTCACCCAGCTGACGCGCGAGACTGCACCGGACTGCACCGGCTTGACTGCACAGGCTACCTGGTGGACCGATACAGCGAACGCAGGGAGCGGGCGCGAGCGCTCCCCCGCCGACGAGCGGCCTTTCATGGTCTTTCGGCACATGCTGCAGCAGCACCCGTGCATCAAGGCCGGCAGGCCGCCGGACCGCCCTCAGTTCATGCGCGGCAGATTCGCTGCCTTGATGGCCGCGCCCATGGACTCATGGCCCTGGACCAGCTTCCTGCGGTATTCGGCTCCGGTGAGAGCTGCCGGGTCCACGCCCGCCGACTCGAAGACACGCGCGACCTGGGGACCTTCGGCTGCGGCCATGGCGACGCGCTCCAGCCTGTCGCGCAGGGCCGGGGGCACGCCCTTGGGGTAGGCCAGGCCGATCCAGGAGTCGATCTCCACGTCGTAGCCCTGCTCCCTGAGCGTGGGCACCTCGGGCAACTCCTTCCAGCGCATGGGGCTGGCGCTGGCGAGCAGGCGCATTTTTCCGGCCTTGACGTGCTGGACGATGTCCGAGGGGTTCTGCACGATGACATCGACCTGCCCGCCGATCAGGCCGGCCACGGTCTCCGCGCCGGACTTGTAGTTGATCTCCTCGAACCTGCCGCCCGTCTTGCGCCCCAGCTCGTACATGGCCAGGTTGTTGGGCGCGGACGGCGCGCCGAAGAAGATGCCCTTGCCCTGGCGGGACGCGGCCACCAGGTCGGCCATGGTCTTGTAGGGCGAGTCCGCGCGCACGGCCACGCCATAGCGGTAGCGGGCCACGCCTGCGATGAAGTCGAAGTCATCGACCTTGTAGTCCACCTTCATGAGGTGGGGCGTGATGGCGATGGTCGAAAACGTCACCACGCCCAGCGTATAGCCGTCGGGCTTTTGCCGGGCCAGCGACGAGACGCCCAGCGTGCCCTGCGCTCCCGCGCGGTTGTTGGGCACCACGGGCTTTTTGAGCAGGCCCTCCATGGCATTGCCGATGGCGCGCGAGGCCACGTCGGTATTGCCGCCTGCGCCGTAATTGATGATCAGGGTCAGTTCCCGCTCGGGAAACGCGTCCGTGCCCTGGGCCAGCGCCGGGGCGCCGGCTGCGGCCGCCAGCGCTGCCGCGCAGAAGGCCGAAAGCAGGCATCTGCGAGATGCGGGGGATGGATATGCATGCATGGTTGTCTCTCGTTGCGATCTTGGGTTCTGTCGTCTTTGGAAGTCGTGCTTTCACGGTGCAGCGCACTACCCACTGGCCGGGAAGCAGGCACGCCCTGGAAGTGGGGGCACCGAGGAA